>JBCCBZ010000006.1:0-190148 GCA_039033755.1 Pseudomonadota bacterium
ATCGGTGAGGCGAGAAGCGACCGATGATGAGGCCTAGTTCGCCTTAAGTCTGGCTCTTGGCGGTGCTTGAAGGCGAGAGAGCCCCCCAAAGACGAAGTCGCGTAAGAGCGCCTGAGCCGCCACACAGCCTGCTCTGCGCAAATTGTGAGTAATAATTCACGTTAGCGGATCATGCTTCGCTGACAGCATGTAGCCAAACCTACTTCGGTGGCATTCTAATTGCCCCATCCAATCGGAACTGGTGCCCATTGATGTAAGAATTACGAGCGATCTCGACAATCAATGAGGCGAACTCTTCGGGCTCTCCCAGACGTTTGGGGAAGGGGACTGACGCGTTCAACTGGTCCCACATTTGCGGGTTGCGGTCCTTCATGCCCAGCATCAGCGGGGTTGCGAAGATACCAGGCATCACCGAATTCACGCGGATGCCCAGATCCATCAGATCGCGCGCCATGGGAAGCACGAGGCCGTTCACGCCCGATTTGCAGCTGCCATAGATAACCTGACCGATTTGTCCGTCTTGCGCGGCGACGCTGGCGGTGAGGATAATCGACCCGCGCTCGCCATCCTCGTTGACCGGGTCGGCGTTCGCCATGCCGAGCGCGGCTAAGCTGGCCATGCGATAGCTTGCGACTAGAATGCCTTCGGCACCGAAAGCGTAGTCTTCTGTTGGCAAACGTTTGTAGCCGCCGGTCGCCTTGTCGAATCCGATGGTCTTGCCGCGCTTGGATGCCATCGCGCAGTGGACCAGCACGCGCTCTTGCCCGTTCGCGGCGCGCGCGGCCGCGAAACCGACCTCGGCGGAAGTCTCGTCCATAATGTCGACATGATGGAAAGTACCGCCAATCGCCGCCGCGTGATCCTCGCCCGCTTCATCGTTGATGTCGAAGATCGCTACTTTCAGCCCCGCATCAGCCAATGCCTGCGCGCTCGCCCGGCCCAAACCCGAAGCGCCCCCGGTAACGATCGCGGCCATGCCTTTTTCCAGTTTCATCGCGTCTCTCTTCCTCACGATTTGCTTCTCAACAGCGAGCCATACGGAGGAGCGCACCTTCCCGCTAGCCTTTGCTGGGCGCGCCCCATAGAGAGCCGTCGGATGGACAGCTTTCTATTCTGTTTGATCCTTGTTGCCATGATAGCACTGGGCGGGCGCGAGCAATTGCAGGTGGCTCAGCTGTCGGACGCGCTGACACGGCGCGAAGGTGGGCGCGAAGGGACGCGCATTCGGCGGCCAATCCCACTTTTGGCCGTCGGGCTTGTCTGCACGGTTTTGACAGCGGGCGCGATGACCTACGCGGCGCTGTATCTGGCTTCCATCATGCCATCGCGCGCCGCGTGGATGTTGGTTGCCTTCGCGCTCGCTCTGGCGGCGCTCGAGTTGTTTTGGCCGGTCAAGGTGATGCCAGCGGAGGAACCCACACGCTCTTTGGGCGCTACCGGCCTTGTTCTCTTGTGGCGCCAGTTTGGTGATGCGGCGCGCTTTGTCATCTTTGCTTTCGCTGTTGAGGCCGCGCTTCCGCTGGCCGCCTTTATCGGAGGCGCCTTGGGAGGCGGAGTGGCTGTGACAATGGGATGGGGAATGGGGGCGCAAGCCTTGTCAAAATGGCCGCTGCGCTGGATCCGTACCGGCTTGGGCGGGGGCATGATTGTTGCGGCGATCTTCATCGGATTGAACGCTCGTTTCGGCGGACCGTGATCGTTCTGTTCGATCACTGCGATTAGATTTTTCTCGAAACCACGTGTCTTTCAATCCGTTAGTAGATTGAACAGACACGGCGCGCCGGTTCCTTGCTCTATACTGAGCCTTTCGGCCCGCGATGACAATTCAGGAGGACAAGCATGCTTGACCCCAACACACAAACCCCGACGAACGCCACCGCGCAGATGATCGCTGAGATCAACGGTCTGCTGGCCGATCACTTTGCCCTGTATTTGAAAACGAAGAACTTTCACTGGCACGTGAAGGGTCCGCGTTTTCGCGACCTGCACTTGCTGTTTGACGAACAGGCGGCGGAGATCCAGGGGCAGATCGACGCCATTGGGGAGCGCGCCCGTAAACTGGGCGGCGACACCGTCACGGGCCTCAACATGATCGCTGAGCTCACACAGGTGAAGGATCAGAAAAGCGCTTCCGTTTCGGCAGAGGAAATGATCGCCGAATTGCGCGACGACAACGCGGCGATGGTCGCAAAGCTCAAGGCGATGAAGGACACCGCCGAACAGGCTGGCGACAACGCGACCGACGGTCTGCTCGACGATTGGACCGACATGGCCGAGGAACGCGTTTGGTTCCTGAATTCGCTGCTCGGCTAATTGCTGACTCAATTTCTAACAAAAGGGCCGTTTCCGCTAGGCGAGAGCGGCCCTTTTGCTATGTAGCGAGCATGGGAACCCAAGATACGACACTATCGAAGATCTCCACGCTCAATTACGCGAGCGATCAGCAGATTGCCGATTTCTTTCATTCGCGCCTTGAGCGTGCTCTCGCAAAGGCCAAAGGCGATATCGCCGTGGCGTTTCCGGGGGGCTCCACGCCGTGGCCGATTCTGGAGCTTTTGGTGGAGCGTTCGCTGGGTTGGAACCGAGTCACTGTCTACCCCACCGACGAACGCGATGTCGACGAAGATCACGAAGCGTCCAACGTGGGCAAGCTGCGCGCTATCCTGGAACCGCATGGCGCGACGATCAAACCGCTATCCGAAGGGATGGACGTGCCGCATTTCGCGATGGTTTGGCTGGGCATGGGTGAAGATGGTCATGTGGCTTCGTTGTTCCCTGCGGGCAAACCTGATCCCAAGGACACCAAGCCTGTCCGCGTTATGACGGCAAAATCACTGCCGAAAGATTCGCCCTACAATCGCTTTTCGTTGACCATTCCGAGCCTTCTAGCTTGCGATGAGATGGTGTTCGTGGCGCGCGGGCAGCCAAAGCGCGAGGTGTTTGAAGGCGCCATCAACGCTAAGCATCAATTGCCGGTGCGCATCTTGCTAGCTGAGCGTGAAAAGGGCGTCACCATGCCGGTCACTTGTTTCTACTGAGGGTTTACACGCCAGAGCCCTCACAATGCTGGATTGGATACCCGCCCCGCTGCACCGCGCGCTGTTGCCGATAGCCTATCGGGTGCGGCAACTATGGCGGCGCTGGCGCAAGACGCCCTTGGTCGGCTGCGCTGTGGTGATCACCAATCTATCCGGAGATGTGCTGCTTCTGCGCCATTCCTATGGGCCTGACGTCTGGTCACTTCCTGGCGGCGGCGTGGAACCGGGTGAGGAGCCTGAAGTCGCTATCCGCCGCGAAATCAAGGAAGAATTGGGTTTGACCTTAGGGCTGGTCGAAGCGCTGGGAACGCTGGAAGAGGTGGTTGCTCGTTCACCGCATACCGGTCACGTGTTCGCCAGCGTGTGCGACCAACATCCGAGGCCTGACGACCGCGAAGTGATCGAGGCGCGCTTTTTCCCATCGCATTCCTTGCCTGAACCGTTGGGCAGGGTGACACGCGCGCGCATCGACTTGTGGCGCCAGCGCAGCGACACCGCCGACTAGGGTAAGGTCCTTAGAGCAGCGAAAGCTGCGGATCGTCCTTGGCGGTTATGGCAGAGTCCTCGCCTTGGTCGAGGTTGGATAAGGTCAGCCCCATCAGCCGTATCGGCATGGGCAGTGGCATGGCCTCTTCCAGCAAATCCCGCCCCAATTGCGCAAACTCATCTTTGTCTGCGACCCAATGCGTGACCGACTTGGCGCGGGTCATGATCTGAAAGTCGGTGTACTTCATCTTCAACGTGACTGTGCGCCCGCGCACCGGCTCACCGCCTTGGCCCGCGTTAACGATCCGCTCCCACACAATGTCGATGATATTCTCTAGTGTTTCGCGCAGATCCTCGGGCGCAGAGCGATCGTCGAAAAAGGTCCGCTCTCCGCCGACTGATTTGCGCACGCGATGCGCGCGCACGGGCCGCAGATCGATACCGCGCGCCGCACGGTAGAGGTAGTCGCCCATTGAGCGGAAATGCTGGCGCAGAAAGTGTATATCCTTGGCCGCCAAATCGGCGCCGGTTTCGATCCCCAATCGCTTCATCTTCTCTTCGGCCTTAGGGCCAACACCATGAAAGCGCCGGATGGGCAGCCCCGCGACAAATTCTGCGCCCTGGCCCGGCTTGATCACGCAGATGCCGTCGGGCTTGTTCTGGTCGCTTGCGAGTTTGGCGAGGAACTTGTTGTACGACACCCCTGCACTGGCGGTCAGCTGGGTTTTGGCCCTGATCTCCTGCCGGATCAGTTCGGCGATGCGCGTGGCCGAACCGATGCCCAGCCGATCCGCCGTCACATCAAGATAGGCTTCGTCGAGGCTCAAAGGCTCCACATGTGGCGTGTGGTGTTCAAAGATCGCGCGGATCTGGCGGCTGGCTTCTTTGTAAGCGTCAAAGCGGTGCTTCACAAAGATCAAATCAGGGCAGCGCCGTTTCGCGGTGATAGAGGGCATGGCGCTTTTGACGCCGAATTTGCGCGCCTCATAGCTCGCCGCAGCCACCACGCCGCGCCCGCTGGCCCCGCCTACCGCCACGGGTTTACCGCGCAATTCCGGGTTGTCCCGCTGTTCCACGCTCGCAAAGAAGGCGTCCATATCGATATGGATGATCTTGCGCAGGCCGCTCGCCTCCGCCTCGTTCTCATCGCTGTCGAATGACTCGGCCATCGCGGCCTGAAATAGTCGCTTGTCGGTGACGAAGAAACCTTATCAGCGGTCTCAATGGAACTTTCGTCTATCTCAACGATATTGTGCACATGCGAAAAGATCAGTGGTCATCGGGCGAGCCTGCGGGCATGGGACGGGGCGTGAGCGCTCCTCTTCCCACCAACACGCCCGAAGCGAGCCCGGCCAAACCGATCAGCGAGCGCGAGCTGATTTGGCTAATGGCGCTGCTGATGGCGTTGCAGGCGTTTGGCATCGACGCGATGCTGCCCGCGTTGGACGATATGGCGCTGGACCTGGGCGTGGTTGGCAACGATCGGCAATTCGTGATCGGCGTTTACCTGCTGACCGCCGGGATCGGCGCGTTGGTGCCCGGGGCCTTGGCTGACCGCTTTGGTCGCCGTCCGATCCTGTTGACCTCGATTGGCATTTACATCGGACTGGCCTTGGCGTGTTCGATGGTGGCGACGTTTGAACAGCTTATCGCTGTGCGCGCCGCAGCGGGTTTCTTTGCCGCCGGAATTGTGGCGCTTCCCCCGGCGATCATCCGCGACCGTGTAGGCGGCGACAAGATGGCCAAGCTGATGAGCCTGATCTTCGTTATCTTCCTGATGGTGCCTGCTGTGGCGCCGAGCATCGGCGAACTCATTTTGCTTGTGGGAGACTGGCGTCTGATCTTTGTGGCGATGGCGGTGCAGGGCATCTTAATCGGCAGCTGGGTCTATTTCCGTCTGCCCGAAAGCCTCTCCCCGAAGAATCGGCAGCCTATCATTCCAAGCGTGATCGCCCGCAACATGGGCCAAGCGCTCAGCAATCGGTCGGTGATTGGCTATGTGATGGGCAGTACCTTGGTTTTCGGCGCGCTGTTCGGCTTCATCAATTCCTCGCAGCAATTGATCAGCGATGGCTTTGGACGACCAGATGTGTTCCCGATTGTGTTCGGGATTTGCGCCGGGTCGATGGCGATTGCGAGCTGGTCCAATTCGCGCATCGTCGAGCGTTTCGGAGCGCGCAGGGTGAGCCACACGGCCCTGTTCGCCTTTATCGGCGTGGCCGCGCTGCAAGTCTTCTTCGCCTTTCAGGCTGAAGAAAGCCTTTGGCAATTCGTGCCCTTGATGGCGGTCAACATGGCGCTGCTCGGCTTTATAGGCAGCAACTTTGGCTCGATCGCGATGAACCCGTTCTTCCATATCGCTGGCGCGGCGAGTTCGGTCCACGCCTTCGTGCGAATGACGTCGGCAGCGCTGATCGGAGCGATGATCGGCTACGCCTTTGACGGCACGGCGCGCCCGCTGGCGCTGGCCTTGCTGGCGAGCGGTATCGCGTGCCTGCTACTGGTGCTGTTCAGCGAGAAGGGGCGCTTGTTTGCGCCACCACAAGCGCAGCAGCGCTATCCTTCCGGAATGCGCAGCTGAGGCGTTCTTTTTGGGGCTCGCGGGCGGCTACGGCCTCTGAGGCCCCGCCTCAGAAGATAATTTTCTCCAAGCGAGATCCGCAAATTCGCACAGCAAGGGCCGCGTGTCGCGCGGGTCGATGATGTCCTCGACATTAAAGAGTTCGGCGGACCGGAAGGGGCTGGTGACCTTGTTCAGCCGTTCTTTGATTTTCTCAAGCTCCGTCTCTGGATCGCCGCCCGCTTTGGCGACCGCCTCCAGATCAGACTTGTACGCGACTTCCAAACCACCCGCGATCGGCAGGCTGCCCCAGTCGCCCGAGGGCCAGCAATATCGATATTGATACCGATCCGCGTTGCTCATCGCGCTGCCGGCGATGCCATAGGCGCGGCGCATAACGATGCTGGCGAGCGGTACTCTCGCCCGGTAGATCGCGTTCATCGCCTGCACACCGTAGCGGATCGTCCCTGCCATCTCCGCTTCGCGCCCGATCATGAAGCCGGGATTGTCGACCAGATGGACGATGGGCAGGCGGAACTGGTCGGCGAGTTTGACGAAGCGTTCGACTTTCTCGCTGGTCTTGGCGTCCCACGATCCGCCTAGGAAGCTGGGATCGCTTGCCACCACGGCAACGGGCCAGCCATTCAGCCGCGCCAAGGCGGTGATCGAAGCGCGGCCCCAATTCTTGCCAATCTCAAACACGGTGCCTTCGTCGAGGATCATGCCCATCGCGCGGCGCATCGAATAGACCTGCTTGTCATCGCGTGGGACGAGGCTGAGTAAGGCTTCGTCACGCCGATCCACTGGGTCGTTGCATTCGGCTCGCCGCGCATGCTGGCCGACATGTTCGGGCATGAAGCTGAGGAAATGGCGCGCTCGCGCAAAGGCTTCCTCTTCGGTCGCGACCTCGTCATCGACCACGCCGTTGCGTGTGTGGATGTCGACGCCGCCCAGCTCTTCCTTGGCCTGCTGGTGGTCGGCGGCGCTCTTGTACGCTTCGCCCAGTCCATCGACCACGGCGGGTCCGGCGGCGAAAAGCTGTGAGAGCCCGCGCACCATGATCGAATAATGGCTCGCCGCAATGCGTGCCGCGCCAAGGCCAGCTGTCGGGCCAAGCGCGAGCGCCACGACTGGCACGGTGTCGAGGTTCTGCACCGTATCGCCCCAACCGGGCACGGCGGGAATATAGGTCGCGCCGATCTGCTCCAAAGTACGCACGCTGCCGCCGCCACCAGTGCCGTCGATCATCTTGACGATGGGCAGTTTGAGCTCATGCGCCATCTGCTCGGCCTGGACCATCTTGCGCTTGATCCCAGCGTCCGCCGCGCCGCCCCGGATGGTGAAATCGTCAGCCGTGGCGACAATCGGACGGCCATGCACGGTGGCCTTGCCAAATAGGAACGGGGCTGGGGTGACGCCTTGGAGGTCACCGTTTTCGTCGTAATGGCCCTTGCCCGCGATCTTGCCGATTTCGCGAAAGCTTCCGGGATCGCACAACGCATCTAGCCGAGCGCGTGCATCCATCTTGCCCCGAACATGCTGGCGCGCAACCTTGTCCGGCCCGCCCATCTCCTCGGCAAGCGCCTCGCGTGCGCGCAGTTCTTCGAGTTCTTTGGCCCAGCTCATACCCATCCCATAAGCAAACCGTCATCCCAGCGGAAGCTGGGATCGCTATCGATGTCGCGCCCGGTCGAAACCGATCCCAGCTTTCGCTGGGATGACGGTTATTCGCCCGTAGGCTCCACCACACACAGCACCGCCTCGACCTGCACTTGCCCGCCTTCATTAGCCTCAAGGCCGGTCACAGTCCCATCAAACGGCGCGGTGAGCGCGTGCTCCATCTTCATGGCTTCGAGCACCATCAGGCGCTGCCCAGCGGTGACCGCGTCACCCTCGGAGACATCCACCGCGATGACCTTGCCCGGCATCGGCGCGAGGATCGCGCCATCGGCGGCGGAGGCGGAGCCCGAGCCGTCCACTCTCATTGTGATCAACGCAGCCTCACCGTCAGCGAAGACCGCCATTCCGCCTTCGGCAGCTTCGGAGGAGACGTAAATGTCCATCCAATCACTAGGCTGTTCGACTAGTTCATGCGGTCCACCATTGAAGGAAAAGGCCACACTATTTCGGGGCGGCGCGTTTAGCCGAAAGCCGGGCACGCCTTCACGCGCATCGTGAACATATTCCTGCTCATCGCGAATGGTCCCATATAGACGTCGCATACCAGCAAGTTCCGCTGCGACAAGAGCGACGGCTCCATTCGATTTGAGCATCGCCAGCGTCTCCCCGTTGTCGAGTAGCGTAGTCTCATTTTCGGCGATGAAGCCCGTCGTTACGTCACCTTTGGCGAATGGTTCGGCATCGAGAGCCCGCTTGAGAAAGCCTGCGTTCGTCTTGACAGGCCAAACTTCGGTGCCCGAGCAAACCTCCGATAGGTCCTCAATCGCATCATCTCGATTACTTGCGTGAGCAATGAGCTTGGCGATCATAGGGTCATAAAAGGGACTGATTTCAGATCCACGTGTGACTCCGGTTTCAATCCGAACATTTAGACCATCCGGTGTCGGCATAATCAGATGTTCCAACCGCCCCGTACTCGGCAAAAACCCCTTTGCCGGGTCCTCTGCATACAGCCTTGCCTCAATCGCATGGCCGTTGATGCTTAGCTCGTCTTGCTTCAGCGGAATTGGCTCTCCGCTTGCCACCCTGAGTTGCCACTCCACCAAGTCCACGCCGGTGATCTCTTCGGTCACCGGATGTTCAACCTGAAGCCTTGTGTTCATCTCCATAAAGAAGATGCGGTCGGCGCGCAGGCCTTCGCTGGCATCAGCGATGAATTCGATGGTGCCCGCGCCTTCGTAATCTACCGCCTTCGCGGCGCGCACGGCGGCGGCGCAGATGTCTTCGCGGGTCGCCTCGTCCATGCCGGGGGCGGGGGCTTCTTCGATCACCTTCTGGTGGCGGCGTTGCAGCGAGCAATCGCGTTCGAACAGGTGGACGACGTTGCCGTGGCTGTCTCCGAAGACCTGCACTTCGATATGGCGCGGTGATGTGATCCATTTTTCTAGGATGACTTCATCGTTAGCGAATGACGCCTTCGCCTCACGTTTGCAGCTTTCGAGAGAGGCCTCAAAATCCGCCGCGCGGTCGACCTTGCGCATCCCCTTGCCGCCGCCACCGGCCACGGCTTTGATCAGCACGGGATAGCCGATCTTATCGGCTTCGGCGGTGAGGGTTTCGAGCGACTGGTCCGCGCCCAGATAGCCCGGCGTCACGGGGACACCAGCGGCGATCATGCGTTCTTTGGCGGCGTCTTTAAGGCCCATCGCCTCGATACTGGCGGGCTTGGGTCCAACCCAGATAAGGCCGGCGTCGATCACCGCCTGCGCGAACCCGGCGTTTTCCGAGAGAAAGCCATAGCCCGGATGGATCGCCTCAGCGCCGGTTTCCTTGGCCGCGGCGATGATCTTCTCGCCCACGAGATAACTCTCGGCGGCGGGGGAGGGGCCGATATGGATGGCCTCGTCGGCGGAGCGCGTGTGCAGCGCCTTGGCGTCGGCGTCCGAATAGACCGCGACTGTGGCGATGCCCATGGACTTGGCCGTGCGCATGATGCGGCACGCAATCTCGCCGCGATTGGCAATCAGGAGTTTGGTGATCATTCTTCCAGCCCCGCGTCGCAACCGCCCTCAACATGGCTGTAGGCGATCCCTGCGATCTTCCAGTGCCCATCAACGCGCAAGAGGTTGAACATATTGGTCCCGCAATGCGAGCGTTCCCCATCGATCAGAAATTCATAGTCGGTCAGCACCGTGGCCACGGGTCCGCGTTCGTAATATTGCAGATGGCCAATGGGTTCTGCGAGATCGCTGGTTGAAGAGGCGATAGTATCAATCAGCCTGGAAAGTGGAACCGCGCTCACACGATCAGGCCCGTCGCGCTCTTCGATAACCGAAACGCTCACGTCATCAACGACCAGCGCGCGCATCGCCTCCGCGTCTTGCGCGTCAAAGGCCTGCATGAAAGCGTCGACAGCGTCTGTCGGATCGCTCGCCTCGGCGTGTGTCTCGGCATGTGCGCCCGTGATGGCGGCGGCGGGCATCAGCGCGACAAGCGCGGCGGGAATGATGGTTCGGATCATGGGAGTTGGATTAGCCCCCCCTCCCACAAAAGCAAACCGTCATCCCGGACTTGCGTATCCTTGATTTTCGCCAGAAGTGGCCAGGCCCCGGATCAGGTTTGAGGAGACGCGTCTGCTGGCGAAGGACGATAATCCGCGATGCCCCAATGGATGCCGCCTTCGGGCGCTTTCTCGCGGTTGATCGCCGCCGAAAGGAAGGCGCGCGCGCCGTAGAGCGCCTTTTCCCAGCGCGGCACAAAGGTGCGGCTGTTCCACGCATCCACGCCGCGCTTGCGAACCTTGCGACCGATCGCGCCGTAAATGCGCGCGGCGGAGAGCACGGCCCAGCGGCTGCGGAAGGGGAGGCGCGCGGCGCCCACGCGCGCGGCGGCCTCGTGCTTTTCGACCAGCGCCACCAGCCGCGCGGCCATTTCGGCAAGCTCTTCGCGGTGGTGCGGTTTGGTGTGCTGGCCCGGTTCAATGTCCTGCTCCACCAGCCATTCGACCGGGAGATAGCAACGCCCGGCGGCGTCATCCTCGACGATATCGCGCGCGATGTTGGACAGCTGGAAGGCAAGGCCGAGATCGTTCGCCCGGTCGAGTGTGTCGGCGTCCTCCGGATCGACGCCCATCACCACCGCCATCATAACGCCGACCGCGCCCGCCACGTGGTAGCAATAGCGCATCATGTCGCCTTCGCTGCGCGGGCGCCAGTCTTCGGCATCGAGCGCAAAGCCCGCAATCACGTCTTCGGCCATGGCGGGTGTTAGCCCGACTTCCTTCGCCACCACGCCCAGCGCGTCAAACGAAGAGTCGCCCGTGGGCTCACCCGCGAAGGCTTTCGCGGTCAGCTTGCGGATCAAGGCGAGGCGCTCGTTGAGGTCCGACTGGTCGCCTAATTCGCCGCCCATTACCTGATTGTCGGCGATGTCGTCGCATCGGCGGCACCAGGCGTAGAGAAGCCAGGCGCGCTCGCGCGTTTCCTCGTCGAACAGCCGCGAGGCCGCGGAAAAGCTTTGCGAGCCGACTTTGATGGCCTGATGCGCGTGTTGGACGAGGGCGGCTCTGCGTTCCTTGTCGATTTTCATCTATCGCGTCATTCCCGCGCAGGCGGGAATCCCGTTCGCGACAGAGGTGGCTCCGCCCTGGGCCCCCGCCGTGGCGGGGGTGACGGAGAGGGGGCACATCACAATTCCTCGGCCTTCATCCGAAAGATCGGTGTGTGCGGCACGTAGCTCGTCATCTTGTCGAGCAGAGTGGGCATGGTCTCGGCATGGATCAGGATGTTCTGATGCGCCTCTCGGACAAAGCCGACCTCGGCCATGCGAATATTGAATTTGATCAGGTCATCGTAGAAGCCAAAGGCGTTGAGCAGGCCGACTGGGTCCGAGTGATAGCCAAGTTGCGCCCAGCTCATCGCCTCCCACAATTCGTCCATCGTCCCGACGCCGCCCGGCAGGGTGACGAAGCCGTCGGACAGGTCGGTGAACTTCTGCTTGCGCTCGTGCATGCCGGAGACCGCGATCAGCTCATCGCAATCGTTATTGGCGACTTCGGATTTGATTAGCGCTTCGGGGATGACGCCGATGACCTCGCCGCCGGCGTTCTTCGCGCCTTTGGCGACCGCGCCCATCAGGCCCAGCCGGCCCCCGCCATAGACGACACCAATTCCGCGCTGAGCCAGGGCGGTGCCGACATCTTCGGCGAGTTCGATATAGCGCGGATCGGCCGGGCTGGCGGAGCCGCAATAGATGGCGAGGCGTTTCATTTGTTCCAGCCCTCTCCGCAAACCGCTCGCATCACCTCTTGGACCGAAACCATTTCCATCTCCGGCATTGATCGGAAACGTGGCGTCGGCGCGTGTCCTACCCATGGTTCAAGCTGCTTTCCATCGGCAGCTTCGCCAAACGGTGCCAACTGACCGGTGCTGCAATCGACAGCCCAAGCCGCGTCAACATAGGTAAACACTTCGCTCAACCAATCGCCTTTTTCGGGCACCTGCCGTACTATGATCTTTGGGTACTCAACGCCATTCACGAGGGCCTTACCCGTTGGCTTCTTATCCCACCATACTTTGCCGCCATTTTCATCCACTAACACTTGCCATTCGTGCTCATGCGGAGGATCTACCAGAGGAGAGGTTCCAAATTGCTCGGGAGAGGATGCAGCAAGAAGAAGCGCTTCAATCACACCGCCTCCTTGATTGCCATGTCCTCCAGCATAAGACCTGCGGTTGCCTTGCCGCTGCCGACCACGCCTGGAATGCCTGCGCCGGGATGGGTGCCCGCGCCGACGAGGTAATAATTGTCGATCACATCGTCGCGGTTGTGGCCGCGCAGATAAGCGCTTTGCCACAGCAGAGGTTCAAGGCTGAACGCGCTGCCCATATGGGCGGAGAGGTCCTGCTGGAAATCCTTGGGCGCGTAGCTGAATTTGGTCACGATCCGGTCGTGAATATCGGGGATCAGGCGGCGGCCGATCTCGTCGAGGATCATTTTTTCCAGACGCGGGCCTTCGACGTCCCAATCAATCGGCATCTTGCCCATGTGAGCGACCGGCACGAGCGCGTAGAATGTGCTCTTGCCCGGAGGCGCCATCGACGGATCGGTGACAGTAGGATGGTGGAGATAGATTGCAAAATCTTCGGGCAGCACGCCGTTCTTGAAGATATCGTCGAGCAGACCCTTATACCGGTTGGCGAACAGGATTGAGTGGTGCGCGATGCCTGGCCAGGTGCCTTCAAGGCCAAAATGCACCACAAACAGAGAGGGGCTAAAGCTCTTACGGTTCAGCGACTTGGTCATCTGTTTGCCGCGTGGCGATTGCGACAGCAGATCTTTGTAGGAATGCATGATGTCGCCGTTCGAAGCGACTGCGTCGAAGCGCTGCTTGAAACCGCTCTTCGTCTCAACCTCGGTCGCGTGGGTGCCTAACGTGTGAACCTGCACGACCGGATCGCCGATGCGCGTTTGCCCGCCGAGCCGCTCAAAGTGGCGCACCATGCCAGCGATCAGGCGGTTGGTGCCGCCGCGCGCCCACCACACGCCGCCGTCTTTTTCCAACTTGTGGATCAGGGCGTAAATGCTCGATGTCTTCATCGGGTTTCCGCCCACGAGCAGCGAGTGGAAGCTGAACGCCTCGCGCAGTTTCTCGTTCTTAATGTAGCTGGACACCATCGAATAGACCGACCGCCAGGCTTGCTCTTTCACCAGAGCGGGCGCGGCCTTGAGCATGGTCTTGAAGTCGAGGAACGGCTTGTGACCCAGCTTCACATACCCTTCTTCAAACACGCCCGCTGAGTATTCGAGGAAGCGTTGATAGCCAACCACGTCCTCTGGGTTGAGCTTGGCGATCTCCGCGAAGAGCTCTTCTTCGTCGTTCGAATAATCGAAGTTGGTGCCGTCGGGCCAGTTGAGGCGGTAGAAGGGCATGACCTTCATCAGCTCAACGTCTTCGGAAATGTCGTGGCCGGTCAGCTGCCACAGCTCTTCGAGGCAGGGCGGGTCGGTGACGACGGTGGGGCCCGCGTCAAAGGTGAAGCCGTCCTGTTCCCAGTAATAGGCGCGGCCGCCGGGTTTGTCGCGCGCTTCAATCACGGTGGTCGCGATGCCAGCGGATTGCAACCGGATCGCCAACGCCATGCCGCCAAAGCCTGCGCCGATGACGCACGCGGTCTTGCCCGCGTAACGTTCAGCCATGCGCGGATCGATGCCTTTGCCGCCCGGCGTTTCGGCGATGGTGAGTTTTGCGTCGATATTGACTGGGGCGTTCATGCGGCTGGCTCCGTGTTGGAAGAGGGTCTCGTATCAGGATTTTGCCGCTCTTTCAGCGGCTTTCCGCGCACGAACATCGCTTTGATCGCGCGTGGGATAGTTACGGGGGGCTTGCCCCAAAGGACGCGGGCCCGATCCCTCAATGGCGACCGCGCGGCGTAAAAGCGCTCTATCAAGCCCTGAGAGAGGCCATAAAAGCGCTGAAGAATGACATACCGACGTTCAGGGTCGGCGGCGAAAAAGAGGAAACGCGTGAGAAGCCGGTAGTATCCGGTGCTTTGCCAATGGCGGCGCGCGCGCGCTTCGAACAGGGCGACCATCTGGCTTGCGGGCAGGTCAGCTTCATCCGCCAGCGCCAGCGCGTTACTCATGGCAATCGGCATCGTGTAGCTGGTGAGCGGGTGGATAAATCCCCCGCGCGCGCCGATGGCGACCACGCCGGGCACGCGCACTTCGTTCTGATAAGCGTCGAAATCGCCGCCTGTCAGCACGGGCAGCACGCCGGTTTCGTGGCCCACTGGCGTGCCGTTCATCCAGCCTTTGTCGCGCGCATATTGATCGATCCGGCCAGACAGCGCCGCGCGATCGAGGCCCGGATCATCGGCGTAATAGGTGTCTTCGATAAACAGATCGTGCGAGCTCAGCGGCAGCACATAGACAAAGCGATAGGCCGATCCGTTGCCGTAGGGCGCCAGTTGATCGACATCGGCGTCCATGATCATCGGGCGTTCTTCGCCATGCGCGTGTTCGAGCCGCATCTGGCGTCCCATGAACACCTGCCACCCACCACGAAGATGCTGAGACGGGAGGAAATTGCGGCAATCCACCACCAGGCGCGCGTCGAGCCGTGTGCCATCGTCCAGCGTCACGCCGTCCGCATCGATTTCCGTCGCCTTACGCCGCAAATAGAGCGCCTCGGGCGGAAGGGTCCGCACGATGCCTTCGTGGAAGTCATGCGACGACATTGAAGTGTAGCCGGTGTGCAGCGTGCGTTTCAGCTTGGGAAAGCTGACATCGTAGCCCTTTTGCCATTCGGTCTTGCGGATCGGTTCGAGCAGCTCGCGTCCGCGATCGTCGAGATCGCTGTCAAACCAGCTCCAACGGTGGTTGCCACCGATGGTCTTTCCCGCTTCGATCACGGCGATGCGAAAATTGGGCCGTGCCCTATTCAAGGCGAGAGCGGTTAGGCCGCCCGAAAGGCCGCCACCCACGATAACCACATCAAAGATCGACTCGCTCATGCGGGCTTGGCCCTAGGCGAACCACGCGCGCGCGGCAACGCTCACCGGTTGGTCAGACAAAAAACGGTACAAAAGTTTGGTTGCCGCGCGTGTCAGGCGCATTAGACGCATATCCCACCACGCAATCCCCTCTTTTGGCCCCATCTGTTGGGAACTCTAAACGGTTGCGTTCATTTATTCGCCAAGCCGGCCGGACAAGCCCCCTAACCTTGTCCGGCGCGGTGAGTTTGACCCCTTGCGAAGGACCCCCGATGACCACCCCCGAACTGTCCCTCTATCGCGCCGCGCTGGCGCTTTTCGCTCTTGCCGGTTCCACGCAAGCGGCGGCGCAAGATGCCGCCGCGCTTGATACGCCTGACGCGTCGACGTTTACTCTGGCGGCGTCACAGATTGACGCGGATGCTGATACGCGCACTATCGTGGCGGCATCGGTCGCCGCCACGGAGGGCGCGACCACGAGCGCCGAAAGAGCGCAGACCCGCCCTGGTCCTCAGGCGCAAGGCACGCGCGCCCCGGCGGGCAGCCGCTTTCCTGCGCCCAAGATCGTGTTCGATGACACCTGGGCTACCATTGGGATCGGCGCAGGGCTGGTCCCCAGTTATGGCGGGTCTGACGACTACATCTTCTTCCCGCTTCCGCTCGTGGCGGGGCGTGTGGGCGGCATCGGAATCTCACCTAACGGTCCCGGCTTTGCGCTTGACCTCGCCTCGCCCGCACCCGCCTTCGGTGCGCAAAAAACGCGGTTCTTCGGCGGCCCCGCCTTCCGTGTCCGCAACGATCGCGCGCAGCAGATCCAGGACGATGTGGTTGAGTTGGCCGAGGACCTGGACTGGGCGGTCGAAGTTGGCGCGCAGGCCGGTGTGTCATTCCCTGGCGTCTTTAACCCGCTCGACACCGTCACACTGACGACGCAGGTGCGCTGGGATATTGCCGGCGCGCATGATGGGATGCTGATCGAACCTAGCGTCGGCTACACGCGCCCCTTCGGACCCGGCGTTCGGTTTCAGACCAATCTCGGCCTGCAATTCGCCGACGATAGCTTTGCCGATTACTATTACACCGTCACTCCGGCGCAGAGCGCCGCGACCGGTCTGCCGTTGTTCACCGCCGATGGCGGATTGAACAACATCTCAAGCACTACAACCCTGGCGTTTGATCTCGACGGCAATGGCCTCAACGGTGGGCTGAGTGTCTTTACGGTCCTGGGCTATACGCGTTTTGTCGGCGACGCGGCGGACACGCCGTTCACCTCAATCCGGGGCGATGCCGACAACTTTATCGTCGGCGCAGGGATCGCGTACACGTTCTGATCGCGCGGCTCAAATAGCGCTTATGATACAACATTACCTCGCCGTATCAGAGGCTTAGAAGAGCTTGTAACCTCTTCCCATTGGGTGCAGGGTCCCGGCGCGAGATCGAAGGGCATCTATGCAGGGAAGAGGGGAAAGCGAATGAACTGGCTCACAAAAGGGATCGCTGCGCTCGCGGCAGTGTGCGCGGTGGCTGTGGCCACGCCTGTGGCGGCGGAGGTCGTCTATGTGAAAGCGGGCCGGGTCATCACCGATCCGGATAAAGCGCCGCTTGGGCCGACGCTGATCGTGATCGAGGACGGCAAGATCACCGATCTTCTCCCGGTAGACAGCGCCGAAGCGCAAGCCACTGTGGCAGGCCTCGTCGTGGACAACGCGATGGCGCGTTACACCGACCTTTCTGACAAGACCGTTCTGCCTGGCCTTATCGATCTGCACACGCACCTATCGGGCGATCCTTCGGGTGAGTTTTGGCGCGCGGCCACCACGCCGCCGGAATACTTCACCCTGATCGCGGCCAAGAACGCGCGCATAACGGCGCTCGCGGGTTTCACCACTATTCGCGATCTGGGCGCGCGCTCGGAACAGGCGATGCAATCGCTACGCCGCGCAACCGCCGAAGGGCTTGTCCCCGGACCGCGCGTGGTCACGGCGGGCAACACCATCGCCATCGTGGGTGGTCATGGCGATATCAGCGGCTTTCGCCAATCGGTCGATAGGGCGATCAATGCGGGCTATACCTGCACTGGCCCGGTCGAATGCGCGGAGAAGGTGCGCAAGGCCTCTAAATACGGCGCGGACCTGATCAAGATTACCGCCACCGGCGGCGTGTTGAGCCAACAGGGGCGCGGGCTTGAAGAACACTTCACCGCCGAGGAAATGAAAGCGATTGTCGAAACGGCTGAACTGCTCGGCCTGAAAGTCGCCGCTCACGCGCACGGCGCGCGCGGGATTGAGGCAGCGGCCAAAGCGGGAGTGCACACAATAGAGCACGGCACCTATATCGACGAAGCCGCGGCGCAAGCGATGAAGGAGGCGGGCACCACTCTTATCCCGACACTGATGGCGTTTCAGGGCATCAAGAAGAACCTGGGAAAACAGTTTTACACGCCGGTGGTCGAGGCCAAGATCCTCGCGGTTTCCAAGATTGCCGACACGATCATTCAGCGCGCCGTCGAATACGATGTGCCCATCGCCTTCGGCACCGATGCGGGCGTTTTCCCGCATGGCGAAAACGCGGGCGAGTTCGCGCTGATGGTGGCAGGCGGGATGTCGCAGCGCGCCGCTTTGGCCAGCGCGACCACGGGCGCGGCCGCGATCCTGGGAATGGAGGATCAGATTGGTCGTCTCGCGCCTGGCTATTCGGCGGATGTGATCGCGGTAGACGGCAACCCTCTGGAGGATGTGACCGAGCTAGAAGACGTCAAATTCGTCATGGTGCGCGGCCGGATCATCCGATGAGGCGGATCATCCGCCGAGGCTAGAAACCTAAGGCAAACCCCGCCTGCGCGATCACATCGCCTTCACCGGTGTTGCCCGCCACACCGGCGGTAAGCGCGACGCGGTCGCTCGCCCGTCCCACAAGGTTGAGCGCGTAGCCTTGCTCTCCGCCGTAAGTGGCGACGTTACCGGCGATTACGAAGCGTTGGTCCGGCATGGCGATCGCGCTGCCAAGGGCCGCCGCCGCCGCGATGCCGCCGCGCGCGCGTTCGTCCACTTCGTCCAATCGAAATTCCACGCCAGAAAGGCGATTGTCGAGCGCGCTGACTTGCGTTGTGAGGGCATAGAACTGCGCTTCGCTCACTTGTGAGAGCGCGCTGACGGACAAACCAACCGAAGCGACCGAGGCCGCGCTGGCGACTTGCTGCCGTCCCAAGGTTCCGTTGGCGTCCACCGTCACCACATCGACGGGCCCTTGCTGCGCCAGCGTTGAGGCGGCGATGTCGCCGATCCGCACCGAACTGCCATCGCCGCCCAGCGCGACCTGGTTGGTGGCGTTGGTAGCGGCGTCCGCGCCCACGGCGGTAGAGCCCGCGTTGTTGGCTTGCGCGCGCGCTCCGATAGCGGCGGAGTCGGCTCCAAGAGCGCGAGTTTTAAAACCAATGGCGGTGGAGCGCAGGTTCTGCGCTTGCGCGCCGTTGCCGATGGCGGTGGCAAAATTGACCGGCGCAAAGCTGGAATAGCCGAGAGCGGTCGAAAACTGCCCGCGCGCCGTGGCGAAAGCGCCAAAGGCCAACGCGCCCACGCCATCGCCATTGGCCCCCGATCCCACGGCGGTCGATTGGACGCCCGTGGCGGTCGCGCCTGCGCCCAAGGCGGTCGTGTTGAGGCCAGAGGTAAACGCGTCCGCGCCCACGCTGGTGGTTTGCGTGCCGTGCGCCTGCGCGCCGATCCGTTCGCCCCCTGTGTCCGCGTCGTTGCCATCGCCGCCAATCGCGACCGATGCGACACCGATGGCCGTTGCGGAGGAACCAAAGGCGCTGGCCATGTCCTGCGTCGCACGCGCCGCGTCGCCGGTGGCGGTGGCGAAGTCGGCGGTGGCCTCAGCAAAAGCGCCGAGCGCGGTCGCCGATTGCGCGTCCGCTTCGCTGACCGCTCCTAAGGCTGTCGCGCGGAAGGTCGTGGCGTTGGTGTCGCGGCCAATCGCGATTGACGAGCCGCCCGATGCCTGTGCGTCTCTGCCAAGAGCCACAGCGTTGGTTGCCGAGGCCTGTGCGCCTAGGCCGACCGCCACCGCGCGCGATCCGGTGGACACCGCATCTCCGCCAATGGCGATGGCTTCGGTGCCCGACGCGTTAGCGGGGCTGAAGAGGGAATTGATGTCGACAAAGTGGCTGCCTTCTCCGCCTGAGACACCGCTGATGGCCGCGTTGAGCTGAGCGAGGTTGACTGCATCGCTGTCCTGAGTGCCCGCTGCGAGGTTTACAATCCGGCGCTGCGCCGCGCCAGAGCCGACGGACACGGTGTTCGCCTGATCCGCTAAGGAGCCCGCGCCCAAAGCGACCGAATTGGTGCCGGCGGCGTTAACGTTGGCGCCGTCGCCTAAAGCGAGACCGTCGGCTGCTTCAACGTTGGCCGAGCGGCCAACCGCTACCGCGCCCGCACCCGTGGCGCTGGAGACCTGTCCGATGGCGATGGTGCCGATGTTGAACGCGCTTGCGCCCGCGCCCACCGCGACCGCGTCGGGGTCCGCTTCGGCAAACGCGCCCAGAGCCGTTCCCTGATCCAGTGCGCTTGCACCTCCGCCCAGTGCGGTGGAGTTTGCTCCGAGTGCCTCCGATTGCGCGCCAAAGGCTGAGGAGAAGGTCCCGTCCGCTTCGCTCTGCCCGCCCAACGCGGTGGCGTTGTCCTGCTCAGCCAACGCCTGTTCTCCTACAGCCACGCCGTTCGCGCCGGACGCTCTTGCAAAGCTTCCGAGCGCGGTGGCTCTTGCGCCGGTGGCGAAGGAATTGGCGCCCACCGCTGTGCCACGCTCTCCGGTTGCGAACGCGCCCACGCCGCAGGCCAATCGCGCGTCGTCGTCTGAGGAGCTGGCGCCGCCATCGTTGTCGGTGTTTCCCGCATCCACCCGCCCATCATCGTCGCGGTCCAGCAGGCAATCGTCGGCGCGGGCTTCCCGGGGCGTGATCAGAACGGCGCTAACCGCGCAAACAATCAACGGCAGCGCAAGGGCGGTTCTCGTCATGGCTTTTCCCCGAGTGAAACAGGGAAAGAAGCTAGCGCGCGTGCGTCGCCCGCGCGCCCTTAGACGCCGCCGCTTTGGTCTTAGCTATGGCCTATCCGCGCCAAACTGGATGCAGAAAGCTTTGAGAGCCGTGACACTAAACCGCCCGCATCGCTTGCAGGTCGGCGCGTATCGCAATTTCCTGCGTGGTGAACTCGGCAGCCTCATCGGCGACTTTTTTGCCCAGATGCCAGTCCAGGATCTGCATGTCCGCGGGGATTGGCGGGACCACCATCGCATCGGCTTGCGCGAGGTTCTGTTCGACCGATCCTTCGCTGGCGACGACCATGGATCGTGACATGATCTCGACAAGGCTCGGGAAGGGGCGCTCTTGCTTGCGCCGCAGCAGAATGTCGCGCGCGATCTTGCCCGGCGTGCGCACGTCGTCATAGGTCGCCTCAACCTCCCACCGCGCGCCGACATCGGTGCGCAAAGCGACGACCACGTTCGGTCCCGCTTTCAACTCGCGCATGATGCCCACGGGAATGTTATCGAGCACGCCGCCATCGACCAGAATATCCCCCTGACGCGTGATCAAAGGGGGCAAGATGGTGGGCAAAGAGCCCGAAGCGCGCACCGCTTCCCATAGGGGGCCGCGCGTGTGGACCTGTATCCCGTGGGTCGACAAGTTCGTGGACACGCCAAAGAAATTGTACGGCAGATCGGCGATATCCTGCGAACCATATCGCTCTTTCAGCTCGCTATCGAACACGCGCGGGTCGAGCAGCGAGTGCACCGGAATGGTCATCCGCCGCATCGCCTTGTTCTTGACGAACATCTCCTCCATTTGCGTCAGCGTTTCCTGCGCGGTGAGGCCTTTGGCCATCGCGCCCGCCGCCGCTGCGCCGACCGATGTGCCGCCGTAATAATCGATCGGCACCCCGTTATCGAGCAGCGCCTGCATCACGCCCAGATGCGCGCAGCCCAGCGCGCCGCCACCGGCCAGCACCACACCGTTCGCCTTCCCGGCGAGGAAGCGCGCGATCCGGTCAAACGCGGCCACGCTGTCGAGCGGGACGTGGTGGTGAAGTTTCACATCGCGATTGGCGAGCCAGCGGGTCGCGCCTTCGATCCCCTTCGCTTCATGCGGACGCCACAGCATCAGCTGGCGATTGCCCTTCTGGAACAGAGGCAGCGCGTAGGTCTCTAGTTCGGAGAGTTCAGGACGGCGGTCGTAAAGCGGCGCGACCAGCAGAACATCGTCCGAATTGCGCGCAATCGCCCGGTTCCAGCCATCATCTTCGCGGCTGGCGCGCAAGATGATGCGGCCCGCGCTTCGTTCAAGTTCCGCGATCCAACTGCCAAAACTCGCGTCTTCGGGCTTGAGCCCGTCGGGCATGTCGGCGCGGCGGACCAGACGCGGTTCGTCGTACTTCTCAAGGCTGCGGGTCAGCTTTTCGGCGAAACCATCGGGCAATTGCGCTTCACCGCAAGGCAACAGCGCGAGCACACGGCCCGGTTTGGCCTCCAGCGATTTTGACGCGCCGGTGGTGGCCGCCAGACGCTTGGCAACGGTGGAAAGGATCGTGGTGATCAATTCAGGGTATTTTTTCGCCACCCGCTCATAATCCTCGCGGGCAAGCGAGTAGACCTCGCTGTCACGCGTCGCGCGCACATCGGCGGTGCGGGTGCCGCCGGAAAAGAAGGCGAGTTCGCCCACCGGTTCGCCCGCTTCGACTTCGGCGACGATCCGGCCATCGGGCAGTTGCACGTTGAAGCGCCCGGCGCGCACCAGATAAAGCGCGTCGGCCTCTTCACCGTACCGCACCAGCACATCGCCGCCCTTGATCCTGTGGGTCTCCGCGGCGTTGCTGAGCGCCTCCAAAGCTTCCGGACTCAATTTAGCAAAGGCCTCTACGGCCAAAAATTCCTGTGACATTCGCTATTTCCCCCAAGGCGGCACCACGCCCTGCACACCTGTTTACCTAAGGGAAGTAACGGGGTCTTGGGAAGGGGTTTTAAGAAGAGCGTTCAAAGCGCGGGCGGCGCGATCTCGACCAAGGCGGGCGGCGTTGGCGCCTCAAGGAGCTCGCGCGCGCGGTCCCAGCCACCATGCAGCCACCCTTGTGCGCGCTTTCCTGATGGCGGAACGATCACCGGCATGGCCGGCGCGCCAAGCGAAAGAGGCAGGCCAGCGGCCTTCTGTGTGACCAGCGCGAAGGCGGGCACGTCTTCATCTTTCCAGACGCCCAGCATCGCGAAGATGGGCGCCCCCTCCAGACCGATCCAGTGTTTCAGCCTTCGCCCTTCGTAATCGGTGCCACTGCCCCAGATCATCACGGCGGTGGCCGGGATCAGACAACGAAATTCGCTGTTGCGCAGGTTTCCGATCCAAAAAGGGCTTTCCGGATTGCGCAAGGTCCCGATGCGGCGCGTTGGATCATCGGCGTTTGGTGGGGGTAGCACGCCCCACAAGCGCGGAACCATCCGCGGCGCAAGCGCGCGGCCCGCTGGACGAGGCCCCGCGATAAAGTCACGCCCCGCCGTTATCACCGGCGCGAATTTCTCAGGCGCGACATAGCCGCCGGCCCAAGGATCATCGCGCACGCGCGCCTCGAACGCGTCGGCAACATGCGCAGCAGGAGCGTCGAGACGGTAAAGGCGTGTCATGCGGGGATGCGATTAGGTCGGCTCTGGCAAACGGTCCAGCGCCAAGGCTCTTGCGCACTTTTCGTTCATGGGGGAGTAACCATGCCGCTGCGCCTGGCGTATAACGGGCCACACACGTCGTTAGCCGCAAGATATCAGCAGGGGCTCTTCACAATGGACTTCACCTTCTCTCGCAACGCGTCGATCACGGCGACCATTCTTCTGATCGCGGCGGTGACCCAGGCCGCTTACACGGCGATGTATGTCGCCGAGATCACGCCACCGCGTCAGCTGTTGTGGGGCGCGGAAGGGCTCCTATTTGCGATGATGGCCGCCTTCGCTGGCGCAGCCCTGGCGCAGGCCAAGAGCCTTCATGTCGGTTGGTCGGCCATTGTGGGCGCCGCGATCCTCAACGTGGTGCAGGTCGGTGTGGGCCTGACCATGTTCGGCCCGTTCCGCGAAGTCGCCGAAGCCGCGCCTGAAACCGCGCCTTTGGCCGGATCGATCGTGGCGTTTTCGTTTATGGTCTACAACGCGGCCAAAGTGCTGCTGGCGCTGGCGGCCATCGTCTTCGGCCTCGCCAAGATGAACGCGGGTGGAAAAGCGCTGGGCGGATTGACCGTAGCCATCGGAGCGATTGCGTTCATCAGCAACACGCTGTCGATGGCGCTGGGTCGTGGATTCACCGAGATCCCGGTCGCGGGCGGATCGGGTGTGCTGGCGACGATCCTTTTGGCGGTGTGTTTGTTCGGCGCGTCGCGCGAAGAGGGGTAACCCTCAGTAAGACTTTGACCAAGGCGCTGGACTCGCCGTGTCTTGGGCCCTAATCCCTGTGCCATCCCCGGGGAGCGAGCTTTTCGCTGAGAGGGGCAGGTAGCGCTGCTCGACCCGTTGAACCTGAACCGATTAGCATCGGCGGAGGGAGTGGGCAGCGCTTGGACGGGAGCTCCACTAGCGCCATCGGTCCGCTTCTCTTCGCATCTGAGGAGAGCAAACGCATGGCCGACATCAATTCCCCCGTCGAAATCGGCGTCACCACCGGACCCATTCGAGGCAGCCGCAAGATCCATGTCGGCGCGCGCACCGGCAGCGGCATCCGCGTCGCCATGCGCGAGATTGATTTGGAGGGCGATGAGGCCCCGGTCCGCGTCTACGACACGTCCGGCCCCTACACCGACACCGAAGTCAGCATCGATATCAACGCCGGCCTTGAACAAAAGCGCCGCGATTGGATCATGGCGCGCGGCGATGTCGAGGATTACGACGCGCGCGAGGTAAAGCCCGAAGATAACGGCCAGCTTGGTCCGGACCGCTCGGGCGGCGTCCCGCAATTCCCGAACACGGTGAAGCGTCCCTTGCGCGCCAAAGGCGGCGTTGGCGGAGGCGGGAACGTCAGCCAGATGCACTACGCGCGCAAAGGCATCATCACGCCCGAAATGGAATATGTCGCCGAGCGTGAAAATCTGGGCCGCGAATTGGCCAAGGATTTCACCCGCGATGGTGAGGCCTGGGGCGCGGCGATCCCCGATGTGATCACGCCCGAATTTGTCCGCGACGAGGTCGCCCGTGGCCGCGCGATCATCCCGAACAACATCAATCACCCCGAAACCGAACCGATGGCGATCGGGCGCAATTTCCTGGTCAAGATCAACGCCAATATCGGCAACTCCGCCGTCGCCTCAGACGTCGCGCAAGAGGTCGACAAGATGGTCTGGGCGACCCGCTGGGGCGCGGACACGATCATGGATCTTTCCACCGGGCGCAACATCCACGACACGCGCGAATGGATCATCCGCAACTCCGCCGTGCCGGTCGGCACCGTGCCGATCTATCAGGCGCTCGAGAAGGTCGGCGGCGTGGCCGAAGACCTCACCTGGGACATCTTCCGCGACACTCTAATCGAACAGGCCGAACAGGGCGTCGACTACTTCACGATCCACGCTGGCGTTCGCCTCGCTTATGTGCCGATGGCGGCCAAGCGCGTGACCGGCATCGTTTCACGCGGCGGTTCGATCATGGCGAAATGGTGCCTCGCGCACCACAAGGAGAGCTTCCTCTACGAACACTTCGACGACATCACCGAGATCATGAAAGCGTATGACATCGCCTATTCACTCGGCGATGGCCTGCGCCCCGGTTCCATCGCGGACGCCAACGACGAAGCGCAGTTCTCCGAACTCTACACTCTGGGCGAGCTCACTCACCGCGCGTGGGAGCAGGACGTCCAGGTCATGATCGAAGGGCCGGGCCACGTGCCCATGCACAAGATCAAGGAGAACATGGAAAAGCAGCTGCAGGTCTGCGGAGAGGCACCGTTCTACACGCTCGGGCCGCTTGTCACCGATATCGCGCCGGGATACGACCACATCACGTCCGGCATCGGCGCTGCGCAGATCGGTTGGTACGGCACCGCGATGCTCTGCTACGTGACGCCCAAGGAGCACTTGGGCTTGCCCGACCGCGACGATGTGAAAGTGGGCGTGGTGACGTATAAGCTGGCCGCCCACGCCGCTGACCTCGCCAAGGGCCACCCGGCGGCGAAGGTGCGCGACGACGCGCTGTCAAAGGCGCGCTTCGAATTCCGTTGGCGCGATCAGTTCAACCTCTCGCTCGACCCCGAAACGGCCGAGGAGTTCCACGACCAGACCCTCCCCGCCGAAGGCGCGAAGACGGCGCATTTCTGCTCGATGTGCGGGCCCAAATTCTGCTCGATGCAGATCAGCCAGGAGGTCCGCGACTTCGCCGCCAAGCAGAACGAAAGCCCCGAAAGTTTCCTAGCCTCCGAAAAACTGGGCGCGGAAACCGCCGAGGCTAGCAAGCAGGCGGCGCTGAAAGGCATGGAAGAGATGAGCAAGCTGTACGAGGAGAAGGGGCAGAAGCTGTACTTGCCCGAAGACTAAGCCCTGATAGGCTGCGCTTGTTTAGTGTGAAGCAGGGAGTGTGTGGATGGGTTGGGTGTCGCTGGTGTCTGGTGTCTTGGCCCTTGTCGCTTTGGTCCTCCTCCTCGCGCTTCTGCCGGAGAGCGGACAGTGGGCGCTGGGCCTATCCTTTGTCTCCGCGCTCGTCAGCGTGGTGACCGGGTTTTTCGCCCGTCGCCAGTCACCGTCTATTCCCGCCAAAGCGGGCTTAACGCTGGGTGTGACCGCGTTGGTCCTGAACGTCCTGTTGTTAATGTATTTGACGTCGAGCAATGTACAAAGCGATGGCCCGGTGGCTCAGGACGGCGGCGACCTTGATCAGCCGGGCCAAGAGCAAGGGAGCCAATCTTGACACTGGTCGCCCCCACCTTTGCTGAGCTGACCGCTTTGTCGCTGAAGGCGGATAAGGGCGCTGCTCAATCGCCATGACCAAAGCCCTGGTCATAATTGACGTCCAAAAAGGCATGTTCATTGCCGGCGATCCGCATAATGGCGACCGGGTGGTTGAGACGCTCGCGAATGTCTTGGACCAGGCGCGCTCGGCGGCGACGCCGGTTTTCTTCGTGCAACACGATGGCGGCAAGGGAAGCCCGCTGGACCCAGATAAGGACGGGTTTGCGTTTCACGAGGCTCTGACACCGCGCGCTGGGGAAGACGTGACCGTAAAGCGCTTCTGCAACGCGTTTCAGGACACTGACTTGCTCGCCAAACTGACCGATGCGGGAGTCGAAGAGATCGTCGTCGGCGGAATGCAGACCGAATTCTGCGTCGACACGGCGGTGCGCGGGGCTTTCGAACGCGGTTTGAAAGTGACCCTGATCGCCGACGGGCACACGACCTTCGATACGCCCGCTCTTTCAGCCGAAAGGATTATCGCGCATCACAATCACACGCTGGCAAGTGGCCATTTCGCGACCGTGGTGGAGGGCGAGCGGATCGAGCTTTAGCCGCCTGGGCCGCATCTTGGTCGCGACTTGCGTCTCCTCTTTGATTGCGCTTTAATTTGTGGCCGCGCGGTGCAACTTCGGGCGGGTTGGGGGAATAATGCAGGACCATGACTTAGCGCGCGACGCGCGTTTTCTGCGTGTGATGGCGGTTATCCTGCTCGTCATGACGCTGGCGGCCTTTGCACCGCGCTACCTGGTGCCGATCGCGCAAGGCAGCTATAATCCGCCCGCTTCGTGGAACCTGTGGATGCACCCGCACGCGATGGCTGGCTTTGGGTTTTCGATCCTGTTTATCCTCCAGCCCACGCTCATTGCACGAAGTGATTTTAAGCTCCATCGCGCGTTCGGATGGGCTGGCGCGGGCTTGGTAGCGCTAAGCGTCGTGAGCGGTGTGGGGGTGCAACTGGGCACCTTCCCAGCCGCATCGGCCAATGACGTCAACGTGGTTGGCGGTGCGTTTCGTCTGTTTCAAAGTTTGCCGATGATGGTCGGTTTCTTCACGGCTGCGGTGTTCTTGCGCAAAAGAGCCGACTGGCATTGGCGCTTTATGTATATGGCTGCCTACGCCGCAGTGGGCACGATAATCGCGCGCCTTTTCGCTTATTTCACGCCGATGGACCCCAACCTTATCGGCGCCATGGTGGGCCCAGCCAACTTAGTCTTTGTTCTGGTTCTGCCGGTTTCCGATAAGCTGCGCCACGGCCGCGTACACAAGGCAAGCTGGGTGTCGTTAGCGATGTTTATCGCGTTTCAAGCGGTGATTGCGCCGCTGGCTTTGAGCGAATGGTGGGCGTCCCTCGTCACGCGATGAACAATTGCCGGCACAGGGGGCTCTCTAAACCCGCCCCATCGCCACCAGCACCCGGTCGAGCGCCTGCAAGAACCGCGAGCGATCCGTTCTGCTAAAGGGCGGTGGGCCGCCGCCGCTTGCCCCCAGCGGGCCATCCATTCCGGCGCGCAGGTCTTCCATGATCGCGCGGGTCGCGATGGCGCTCCCTATGCTGGCGGCGTCGAATTCGTCGCCGTTGTGTTTGAGCACGCGCGCGCCGGCCTTCAGAGCGCGCTCGGCCAGCAGGATGTCGCCGGTGATGACCACGCTGCGCGCATCCGCGTTCTCGGCTATCCAGTCATCAGCCGCGTCGAAGCTATCATCCACCACCACGCGCTTTACGCGCGGGCTGTCGGGGATGCGGAAGGGCGAGTTGCTGACCACGCGCACCTCCGCTTTGAAGCGGGCGGCGACGCGGTAAATCTCTTCCTTGACCGGGCAGGCGTCGGCGTCGATCAGGATGGTGGCCGGTGTATTTGGTGCAGGGGGCATCTAAGGGGGGGTAGCACAGGGCAGGCGGCGCGCGCTAACCCCCTAAATGCCCTATCATGGGGTCGACGCGCCGCCCGCGCCGTGCCAGTTTCCTGCCGAACGGGGAGGGGTCTTTGGATATTCTGATCACATCATTGCTATGGTTCGCCGCGGTCAGCGCCGGGATCATGGCGGGCGTTTATTTCACCTTTTCCTTCTTCGCGATGCGAGCCTTTGCGGAACTGGGTGATGAAGCGGGCGCGCGGGCGATGCAGAGGATCAACGTGGTGATCCAGCGCAGCGCCTTCCTGCCGCTGTTCTTCGCCAGCACGCTCGCCTGCGCGGCGTTGGTGGTGCTGGGTGTCATGGGGCTGGCCGGGCCGCAGGGCGCTTGGGTCATCGCGGGCGGCGCGGTCTATGTGATCGGCATGTTCGGCGTTACTCTTGTCGGTAACGTGCCGCTCAACAATCGGCTCGACGCGGTGGATCCCGCTTCAGCGGAAGGTGCAGCGATGTGGCGTGAATATCTTGCTCGCTGGACCCCGCTGAACCATGTGCGCACGCTCGCCTGCACCGTGTCGATGGTGCTGCTGGCGCTGAGCCTCTAATTTTCAGACTCCCAAGAACGCCGACAGCTCGTCCCACCGCGACAGCACCGCCTCGCGCCCGCGCTGCATGTTTTGCTCCAGCAGTTCGGGCACAAAGGCGAGCGTGTCGTAAAGATCGGTTTCCGGCTCGATCACCTTGATCGGGACCAGCTTATAGCGGGCGACTAGCGCATCGAAATGGCCCATCACCTTGTCGATCGTGGCCATATCAAGGCTCGTTTGCTCCAGCTCCGCGCGTTGCTTGTTGCGCCCTTCGATCAGCGCGTTGATCAGGTCGACATTCTTGAGGTCGTTCTCCGACACTTCGCGCGACAGCAGGTCGACCGACCGCATCACGATCTTGAACAGATTATCATAGGACTTGTTCTGATCCAGGTCCGTCCGCGCGCCCGCCCGGATCACCAGCACCGCCCGTGGGCGCGCCGCCATCCCGGCGCTTAAAGGCGTCACATCGCGCACGCCGCCATCGACCCATTGCTCGGTTCGATTGTTGATGTAGCGGGTCTCCAGCGGCTCAAAGAACACCGGCATCGCGGAGCTGGCGTAGACCCATTCGGCGATCCGATCATAGCTTTCATCGATGATTTCGAGATCGCCGCTGGTCAGGCTGACCACGGCAAGGCGCAGGTTCTTGCCGGTCGCGCGGATCCTTTGATCGTCGTACATTTCGTCGAAAAGGGCGCGCAGCGGCTTGGTCGAATGGATCGATTGCTTGCCGCGCAGCACCGCCCAAACCGGGCCGCCGCACGATGTGTAGATGGAGGAATTGCCTTTGATACCCCGCCAAAAGCCGAGCAATCGTTCAACATCATCCTGCGCCACCGCCGCCGCCTGGATCGCGCCTGTCGACGTGCCAACAGCGGTTTCAAAATCGACGCCTTTTTCCCGGATCAACGCATCAAGCGCGCCCACTTGAAACGCCCCCTTGGCCCCGCCGCCGCTCAGCACCACCGCCAGTCCGCCCGCCATAACACTCCCCCCTTTGTTGGAATTGTTGAGGAATATCACCTTTCTGGGCTCGGCAGAAGCGGGCGAGGTTAAGGCCTATGGACCGCGCCCAGCGGACAACATTGCGCAACAGCGCGCTTGGCACAGGCGTGATGCGGGATAGAGTGGCGCAAAGTCATCCGACCCGAAAGAGGAGCCTGCCCCATGAACCGCGTCGCCCTATTCGCCGCCCCGCTTGCCCTTGCCGCCGCGCTGTTCGCCGCGCCGGTGAGCGCGGATGGCCACGCCGAGAGCCCATCAACCCCGCTGCAAACGCTCATGCCCGAAGACGAAGGCGCGCGCGCGTTTCAGGAACGCTTTGGCTATTCGCAAGCCGTCATCCACGGCGATACGGTCTATCTCTCCGGCCTTATCCTTGGCCCCCCGCAAGAGGGCGAAACGCGCGAGGAGGCCTACGACCGCTCGTTCCAATATCTCGGCACCATCCTGGAACGCGCCGGGTCGAGCTGGGACGATGTGATCGATATCATCTCCTTCCACCGCGACATCCCCACGTCGCTGCCCGCTCTGGCTGAGGTGAAGGGCCGGTATATCAAAGCGCCGTACCCCACCTGGACCGTGATCGGCACCAACGGGCTCTACACCGATGAGGGCGAGCTGGAGATCAAGATCACCGCCCGCCTGACGCCCCCAAAAACTTCTGTGTCCAAAGCCGAGCCGCAATTCCTCCCGCTCCAAGGCAGCTCCACGCCGTTTTCAGAAGCGGTGCAGGTGGGCGAAACGCTCTACCTCGCGGGCAAGCTAGGTACGGCGGGGGATGGCAGCGGCCTAGTCCCCGGCGGCATCGAAGCGGAAACCCGCCGCGCGATGGAGCGCATCGGCGAAACGCTCGCCAAATACGACCTCACCCACGACGCGGTGTTCAAATGCACGGTGTTCTTGGCCGACATGGAGGACTTTTCAAAGTTCAATGCGGTCTACCGCACGTTCTTTAAAGAGGGCCGCTACCCCGCGCGCTCCACCGTAGCGGTCAAGGGCCTCGCCATCGGCGCGGCGATTGAGGTGGAGTGCTTGGCACACAGGCCATGATGGCCAGCCACAATCACCAGCGATGATCGCTACAATCCATGGCCATCGCGCGGCGAGTGTGGTATTGCCGACGAGCTACCGGTCGTGATCGTGGACGTTTGCATGGGGTCTTGAGCACGCGGAATCTGTTTCGCCTTATAGCCGCGAGAGGCCCCCTATTCTGGGTTCCGCCTTCGCGAAGACAAAGGCGCTTTGCCAATGAATTGGTTCGGTTGGCTGGGAAATGCCCCCAAAGATCAGGAATATAAGGGCGTTTCGCTCTCGCTCACTCCTTCGTTCGACCCGCTTAGAAAAGTGGCCCCCGCTGGTCTGGAAGAGATCGATTTCGAACAGCGTATCGCGCAGTGGGAATCCCTGCTCGGCCCGTCTGAAGAGGACGACAAGGCGGACCCTGTGAACGATAATTAGGGTTTCTCGCAATACTGTGATAGTGCCACAGCGCTGACGTCGGTAATCTGCGACGGAACTTGAACTTTGCGCTCCGCCGCTTGCCATCTGGCCCCTTGCAAAAGGCCGCCAATCGGCCCCGGCGTAAACCGGACGACGACTTCCTTTCATTTGAACGATCTACGCACACCTCACCGCGTGTTGTGGTGGGGCAACCATATGTTCTTTGAAAGGAACACCTTATGTCCAAGACTGGCACTGTTAAATTCTTCAACACCGACAAAGGCTATGGCTTTATCCAGCCCGATGATGGTTCGAACGACAGCTTCGTACACATCTCCGCTGTGCAAGCCGGCGGCATGACCACGCTCGATAAGGACCAGCGCCTTAACTACGACGTGGAAATGGGCCGCAACGGCAAGGAAAGCGCCGTCAACCTGTCGGCCGCGGACTAAACCCCGCGTGAACACCGGAAGGCGCCGCGCCCGCGCGCGCGGCGCCTTTCCCGCCATTTGTCGACACTCCCCACACAGCGAGTCCATCCCCCATGTCCCAGTCCTATGAATTCTATATGGAGCGCGCCAAAGCGGCGGCTAAAGCGGCGAAGGAAGCCGTCCTGGACAATGTGCGCGAGCGCGAATTGCGTTCCGAAGCGACATGGCGGGGCCTGGCCGAACAATCGCGCAAAGTCGCCGATGAACGCGCGAAAGCCGAAGCCGTCCGCGCCGCCAAGCGCGAAGAAGAAGCGCAAAACGCCGCTTAAGCGGGCGGTTATGGTGGCGCGCTTGGCGCACCACCCACGGCCATGATAGCCATCAGTCTGATGGCCCTATCCCAAGACCTGCGCGCGGCGCTCACCCCCTTTGACGGAAAGGCGACGAGCCTGCTGGGCGAGGCCGAGGCGGCGTTTGGCAGGCAGGTGGCCTATATCGAGGCGTTGATCACGCTGATCGGCGATGCAGGGCCTTACGTGGGCAGCGGCGCGACATGGCTTCTCAAGAGCTTTCTCGAGCATGGAGGCGCGCTGTCGGCGGAGCAAACCCAAACACTGATCGCGGCGCTGCCTTCAGGGGATGATGCGCACTGGTCCACCCAACTGCATCTGTGCCAGTCCATGCGCTATCTGGATTTGAGTGGAGTTGGGGCAAGCAGCCTAAGGTCATCCAGCCTGTGGCTGTGGGTGGAGCCGTTGCTGACCCACAAAAGACCGTTTCTAAGAGCCTGGTCCCTCGACGCGCTGGCGCATCTGGCGCGCGAGCATAAGGCGTATCAAGCGGACTTTGAAAAAGCGCTGCAGCGGGCGAGCAAGGACGAGGCGGCGAGCGTGCGGGCTAGGGCGCATCGGTCTATCTTAGACTGATAGGTTCGTTCAGTCGACATAGGATAGTTGTTGCTAAAAACAGCTTTCTATATTTCTTGGTTGCACAATTTCAGGGGCATGCAATTATCTCAAAGGATGGACGGTCGAAGTACGTGCATTTGGGGGTGAGATGAAATATCTATTAGAATTCGTACCAATATTAAATATTTCGATTTTGGCATTTACCGCATACCTAGCTTACAAGACCAGTGGCCATTCCGAGCGCGCCATTAAGGTTGCCGAGGATAGCGTAGACCATGCGAAAAAGACAGTAGACAGGTCCTACGCTACACCGACGTTTCAAAAAAGAATTGACGTGCTGGTTGAACTAAATGGGAGGTATGGTCGACTTATAGAGGATCGAAACTCCATACTATCCTCTATACAGATGTCCGAGTCTGGGGTGAATCACTCAATATTTTTTAGAATAAGGGCATACTATCAGCAATATTTTCAACTTCACGCGGATGAGTTCCACCTATTTTCGATGGGTCTTCTTGATCACTATACCTATTCTCTTTGGCTGCGGAGGCTTCTTTACCACTTTCGCCAAGAGAAAACATTTGAGGGGTGGAACGCTTCAGATGCATGGGACCGTTTTGGTCACCCATCCTATCAATATAACCTGCCTTTCACGCGATTGATCGGTGAACTCTACGAGCGAGCTTGCGTGCCAACCGTTGAGAATGCCGAGTCCGATATGCAGTTCATCTGGCAAATTATTGTTGAAACCTACAACTCTGAAGAGATTTCGGGATACAGGGAAAAGATGCAAGACGCGAAGCAACCGGATGACGGTATTGCTTGGTTTGATATTGGGCAAAAGCTGTTGCCGCCTGAAAATGAAGCCCTGATGCAAGATGCGAAGGCTTTCAACGAGACAGTAGACCACGAAAAGGACAACATACTTGCGCCGGCCCTCAAGAAATTGTTTTCCGACCTTGATGGAATTGAGACGGGCTCAGCAATGCTTGACTACGGATGCGGTACATTCCGGCTATCGCAGCCTTTGCGTGAGGCAGGGTACGAAGGAATAGTTGGCTATGACATTGATAATGCAATGCTCCGCGAAGCTAAGTTATTCTATAGACATAAAAGGCTGCCGCTGACTCGAGATTTCACCACCTTTTCAAGAGGTCAATTTGATCTAGTATTCTTATCATTTGTTCATCAGTACGCGCCAGATTCCGAAAAACTCGAGAGAATGTTCGTAGAAGCTTCCAGCGTCCTTAGAGACGACGGGGTCCTTGTTGTAGTAGGGGCGGATCCAAGGCAGTATGGCAAGCGTTGGTCTTGTATGGAGGTTCGCGCCAACGAGAAAAAACTAGGTGCGCCGATCGATACTACGATTTATAGCTTCGATGGTCGAGAATTATACAAACCTGATAAGGACCATTACTGGTCGATAGGGTCGATAAACCGAATAGTTCAAGAAAAGTTGGGAATGGACTTCATTCTAAATCGAGCAATACCCGATAAACCTTCGCAATCATTTTCGGAGGAAGATATACCTGAAGGCGACCCTTACATGGCTCTCGTCTACCGGAAGATTAAGTCATAGCTTCCTGCAGTACGGTTTGTATTCGTATTAGATGGCTGCTTCTTTCCTACAGCGCCCAAAATATGCCTTACCCTGACGGATGGATCACGCACCCAACCGCTCGCCTCTTGTTCTCACCTCCTCCGCCGCAACGCCCGCGCCTGCCGACCCTTTGCCGGGAGAGGTAGGGTGGACGCCCGCTCGGCAGGTTTTGTTTTTGCGCGCGCTGGCCTCGACGCAGTCGGTGGCGCGGGCCGCTCGCGCGGCGGGGCTTTCGCGGCAGTCGGCCTATCAACTGCGCGCGCGGATGAAGGGGGAGCCGTTCGATCTCGCCTGGGCGGCGGCGCTCAATTGCCGGTTTGACGCGCTCGCCGAATGCGCGCTGGAACGCGCGATGCACGGGGTTGAGGTCCCGCATTTCTACAAGGGCGAGATGATCGCCACTTCGCGCAAGTTTGACGAGAGGCTGACCGTGGCGCTGCTCTCCCTGCGCGATCGGCTGGCCCCGCCGCCGCGACTGCCCGCGGCCGCTCGGCGCGACGTGACGCCCGATTTCGAAGGGCTCATGGGCGTCATCGAAAGCGGCGCGCAAAGCTGGGACGACTTCTACGCCGCTGAGGCCGAAGCGCGGGAGGACGAATACGCCGAGATGAGCGAGCGCTGGGGCATGAAGCTGGAAGGCGAGGGCGATGAGGACGATGCGCTGGATGAGGGCGGGGACGAGGCCTTTGATGCCTGACCCGGAGCGAAAGCGAGTTGGAAAAGTGTCAAGCGGGGTGGTTGCCCACCATCTCGTTTACACTCAGAGGTTTAGGGGCGAAAATCGCGGGTGACACTTGCTTGACAGTGTCAAGCTGGCTCGGGCTCCGTTCAAGCTCTCAGATCACCGAAAAAGCATTGCGCTGCGTCAATGTCATGCCCACATTGGGGCTGCTAAGAAGAGGAAAACCCGCGATAAAGGAGAGCGCGCCATGAGCATGCAGTTTCAATTCAATTCCGACAGCTCTGTTATGGGCACCGAAAACGTGGCGGAGCGGATTGAAGAGATGTGCCGGCAGAAGCTCGCGCGGTTTGAGGATCGGCTGACGCGGCTGGAAGTGCATGTGTCGGACGAGAATTCGGCCAAAGGCGGCTCGGATGACAAGACCTGCATGATCGAAGCGCGGCCTCGCGGAGGCAAACCCCTCGGGGTGACCGCGCACGCTGGCAAGGTCGATGACGCCGCGCGCAAGGCGGCCAATGTGCTGGCCGAGCGGCTGGATCGCCACTTTGGCAAGGGCGACAAGCACAAACACGAACCGCGCCCCGACAAGGTGATGTGACCGGTTACGGGCGAGACCTAAGGGCCGTTTTAGAGCCCCTTGCGCCCGAAGACGCGGGCGCGCAGGCCTCGGCCTGAAATTACCGGCTCTCCCGGTTGGCTCGCTTGAACGGCGGGCGCCGGTGCGGGAGGCTCAGACGGGGGTGACTCAGGCGCGGGCGGCTCGCGGCCTCCATCGCCACCTGAGGGCCGTTCGTCCAAAGTGGTGACGGTCAGAGTGCCGCCGACGCCTTCGACCATGGATCGGGCCGCGGCGATTTCCTTGGCGTCTTCGCCATACAGTTCCTCGGCGGACATATCACCGATGATCGCCCCGCCGGCCTCGCAGACGACGCGTTGCTCTTTGGCGAAATCCGGGTCGAGAAAGCCGCATTCGTCATGGCGCAGCGGCACGAGTTCGTAGAGCGGAGCTCCGCCTTCTTCGGCGGTGACGTCGCCGGGAACCTCGCCGATCTCGCGGTGGTGGACGCGCCATTTCTCGCCGCCGCCTTCGGGGCCGAACGTGTCGCCGTCGGGGATGATGTAACCGCCCTCCATCGTGGCGAGGCGGCAAAAGGCGAGGATGGTCTGAAACGCGGCGCCCCACGGCAGGGTGGTGGGCGCAACGTAGATCTCGCGGCCCAGCCATTGGCGCGCGCCAAAGGTGCGGATGCCGGCCTTGGCCTCGCTTTCGGGGACGTTGCTAGCGTCTTGGTCGTCAGGGCCGAACAGATAGGGATGGATCGCAAGTGGGCCGGGAAAGCCCATGTCGGCGAAACCGTCAAAGACCTTGGGTTCGAGCAGCTGGTTCGACTGAGTCCAGTGGATCGCGCTGGGGTTTGAATTGTCGATCGCGACCCGCGTCATCAGCGCGAGGGTTTCGAGGCGGCGGTTGAATTGCTCCGGCGTAGCGCCTTGCTTCATGCCGAGCGTGTCGAGCATGGAGGCGATTTCGGGGTTCTCTTCGACCCCGCCCATCGCGCCGTGCGACACTTCGAGCAGGATCATAGCCTGCGCGCGGACCAGACGGTTGGCCATATCGGGGCACAGGATGGCGGTGATCGGTGAGCCAACGGCTTGCGCGAACACTTCGTGCTTGGGCGGGCCGTCGACATATTCGAAGGTGAGCATCAGCTCATCGCCACCGCCGAACAGGCGGACAAAGCTGCCGGTGTGTTCGACGGTGTTGAAGGGGGCGCCCGATTTCATCTCGAACACGCGCGCAACCCCTTGCGCGATGGTGTCGAGGCGGTCGGTGCTTTGGTCAAACAGCAACGCCGCCTGCATGCGGTTGGGATACTTCATAGGTCCTGGTCCCGGTCTGGTCTGGATCAGGAGGTTAGGGAAAGCGAGTAAGTATGAAGTTAACCGCCGGAGTAACGCAAATGAAGCGGGTGGGACGTCTTGTCCGCTATTCGGCTGCGTTCAATTGCGCGCCTGAAATGCTCAACAGGGCGAGGATTTTGTCGATCTGCTTTTTCACGCCGAAGAACCCCGCTTTCGCATGCGGCCAGGTTTCGCGGTTGAGGTCGTCAAGCAAGAGGGTCGCTCGATGGTTGTCGATCATGGGTGCAAGTGCAGGCATCAGCGCGTCGCGGGTCCAACCGATGGGAAGGTAGGGCACGGCGATATGGTCCAATCCCGAGTTAGAAAGGAGGCTGCCGAGTTCGCCCTCGGGCGTCCATTCGATCGCCTCCACGCCAAAGCGCTCGCTGGCGTCCTTGGCGCCGGATGCAACAGATTCGAGGGCAAAACCGCGCACTTTCTTGCCGTTTGCGCCGGGCGAGCGAGCGTCGGGCCGCGCGGCGTAGAGGATCAAAGCGGGGGGGTGAGGCAGGTCCAGAGGAATAGCGCTTGCCGCTTCTTCGTGCAGAAGGAGGGCGTAGGGTTGGTTCAACGCGCTCGGATCAATCGTGTCAGGCAGGTCCAACTTGCGGCGGGTATGCTCCACGGTCTCTTCCAACGTGGGAGCGTCTGCGGCCAGACCCTCTGCGCTCAACGGGCCATCGGGATGGTTGGCGGTGTAGCGCGCGATGTTGTCGGGCCGAGCGAGATAGGTCTTCCCCTTGGTGTGCAGGCCGCCGACCCAGCGCCAGCTCAGCGTGTTCGACGCTGCATCGCCATCAATAAGGTGACGCAGGAAGAAGTCCGCGCCCAGCTCCCAGTCGAGGCGGAGGGTGAAAATCCAGATGCTGGCGAACCACATGCGTGCGTGGTTGTGCAAGTAGCCGGTCTCCACCAGCTCGCGGGCCCAGTGGTCGAACGCTTCGATCCCGGTTCGGCCCTCGGTCGCCTCGGCATAGGCCTTTTGGAGGCCCGAATTTTCGTTCAACCGGTCGAGCGCTGCGTCGCGCTTTTCGCAGTAGCTTCGCCAAACAGTGGGGCGCTGTTCGAGATAGCCTTTGAAATAGACGCGCCAGAAGACTTCGGCGATGAACTTTTCCGCCGCGCTTGGACTGTGTTGGCCCAGCACCGCGTCGACGACTTCGGCTTCGCTCAAAAGCCCGGCATGAAGCCACGGAGACATTTGCGAGACATTGCCACGAGCGCCGCCATCACCGGGAGTACCATCGTCGTGATTGCGGTTGTTAGCGTAGGCGCGTCCGGCGCGCGGCAGGAAGTCGGAAAGGCGTTCAAGGCCAGCGGTGCGTGTTGGCGTAAAAAGCATGGCCTATCAATGGCAAGAGACCGCGCGGGTTCCCCGATATGCGCTTCGCCAGCGTGGTCCGCCGCACTTTCGCGTGTTTCTTACTTTTTCGGAACAACCATTTCTGCGATCCATTCGTAACTGTATGCGAAGCGCACAAATGAGGTGCCTTCGTTGTTTTGATTAGATCGAAGAAAATCAAGGATCCCCCTATGAAAACTCTCAAGTTCACGCTGGCTTCGGCCATCGCTCTTTCGCTCGCCGCTTGCGCTGGCGAAGCCGCCGAAGACACGACCGCTGACGAAACCGCGGTTGCCGCAGAGGCCACTGCCGCCGGTAACATCGTCGAAGTCGCGCAGGGCGATGTGACGTTCTCTACTTTGGTCGCGGCTGTGACCGCGGCTGATCTCGGCGGTGTTCTGAGCGGCGAAGGCCCCTTTACGGTGTTCGCGCCGACCAATGACGCGTTCGGGAAGCTGCCCGAGGGCACGGTTGAAAAACTGACCACCGAAGACACCGACACTCTGGGTGCGATCCTTCAGTACCACGTTGTCGAAGGCGCGGTAGACGCGGCCGCGCTGACCGATGCGATCACGGCTGCGGGCGAAGACGGCTACACCGTGACGACCGTTGGCGGCGGCACTTTCACGGCGGCTGTTGTGGACGGCGCGGTCGTGCTGACCGATGCGGCGGGCAACACCTCGACCGTGACGAGCACCGATGTCGAAGCGTCGAACGGTCTGGTCCACGTTATCGATACGGTTCTTATGCCGAAGTAAGCCTCGGTGCGACTGATTTGATGAAAGGCGGGCCCTTGATCGGGTCCGCCTTTTGTTTGAGAGAACGGCGTATGAACCGACCCGCTCTTTTTGTACTTCCCTTTGCCTGCGCCGTTGTGACGGGTTGCTCGCAAAGCGACGGCATCGACACCGCCGGCGCGGTCTATGATGGGATCGCTGTGGAAGAGACGATTACGCTCACTGGAACGGAACCGTTCTGGGGTCTTGAAATTGGCCCCACTGAGGACGGCGCCTCTAGCGCGCGCTTTACAAGCCCGACGGACATCGATGGCAGCGAGTTCGAAGCTCGGCGCTTTGCTGGTAATAATGGCCTGGGGTTTTCGGGCGAATTGGACAGCAAACCGGTGCAGATTGCCATTACTCCGGGTGAGTGCAGCGATGGAATGAGCGATCGGACGTACCCCTTCGCAGCCACCGTGGCGCTCGGCGATACGACACTGCTGGGCTGCGCTTTCACGAAGACAAAGCCCTTTTCCGGGCCCAATGCGCCCTAAATGGACATGAATCTCGCAGCCATTTGCTTGCTTAATGTGGGCCAAGAGGTGATAGTGTCACCTCACAATCCGTGACGCGCCAATAATGGGAGGGATCACCATGGCGCTGTTTTTGACCCTGAGGGCGAACACCTTCAAGGCACGAAGGCTTGGTTCGCACAACCAGCCAATCTCTGACATTTCTCACAAGGCCCATCGCCAGCGCGTCTGGCGGCTTGGATGAACACTGACGATGAACGTCCTGGCGATCGCCATAGCCAGGCCAATATGCGGTTTGACGACGCGCCTGAGCGATTCCGATCCGGGCGCGACGAAGACCATTTTTCCGGTGCATCAGGCGTCTTGTTCGAACAGGCCATGGCGCAGACCCGGATGGCGATCTGCCTGTGTGATCCGAACAAGGCTGATCTTCCAATTGTGTTTGCCAACCGAGCGTTTCGACGTCTGACGGGTTACGCAGAAGACGAGATCCTCGGTAGAAATTGTCGATTTCTCCAAGGGCCAAAGACTGACCCTGAACCGATTGTTCGGATCCGGGAAGCGATTGCGAACGAAGATGTGGTCGTGGTCGAGCTGCTCAATTATCGCAAGAACGGAACGTCATTCTGGAACGCTCTGCATTTGGGTCCGATCTACAACGATCAGGGCGAACTGGTGTATTTCTTTGGCAGCCAGTGGGACGTGTCCGACGTCCGCGCGGCCCGCGCCGAAGAACGTCACGCCAAGGAAATGGCCCGCGAGCTATCACACCGGATGAAGAATATGTTCGCGGTGATTTCCGGCATCGTGAATGTCACGGGGCGCGTGCGCGGAATTCAGGGGGAAGCGGCGGAGATCAACGCGCGCATTCAGGCCCTGGGCCGTGCCTACGAGACCACGCTCGACGATGCATCATCGGGCAGCATTGATATCGGCGAAGCGATCCGGGCGGTCCTATCGCCTTACGATCGCGATGCCGAGCGTCTGGTTCTGACCGGCCAAGGCGTGTGTATGCCTTTTACCGTCATCTCGATGGTGGGGCTGATCCTCCACGAATTGGCGGCCAACGCGACGAAGCACGGCGCCTGGTCGGTTGATGCCGGGCGAGTAAGCGTGGATTGGCGCCCCAGCGCAGACGATTCCGCTCTGGTGATTGTTTGGGAGGAGACCGGCGGTCCGCTAGTTCAGGCGGACAGTGTCGAAGCCGGAACCGGTACGGCCATCGTTGATCGGTTGCTGGTCAGCGGACGAGGGACAATCGATCGCGATTGGTCCGAACAGGGGCTGATCGCTACGATCACACTTCCGGTTCGCAAGGCGGAGTGAGGTAGCGATGTCAAACACCATCCTGATTCTGGAAGATGAACCTTTGATCCTGATGGATCTGGAATTTGCAGCGCAGGATCACGGATGCGAACCGCTCACTGCCCTATGTAAAGAAGACGCGCTGGCTTTTGTGGCGAAGCGCGAGGCCGACATATCGGTTGCGGTACTTGATGTGTCTCTAGGTGGCGGCCACACATGTCTGCCCGTGGCGCGCGAACTCGACCGGCTGGGGGTGCCTTATATTCTGCATTCCGGCGATCTTGATCGCCACGATGAAACCATTCGCGAACTGGACGCCGCGCTTATCGCCAAGCCGGCCTGTGCCAAGCGGGTGATCGAAGCCGCCCTGTCGGCCGTATCGAGCCAAAGCGACGGGGCGGAAAAGCACGCGGCCGAATAGCGCACCGCAAGGCGTGGATGCACAGAGGCCTTAGAAGTGGATGCACGGAGGCCTTAGAACAGGCCGGGGATCTGGTATTGCACCGCGTTAGGGCGCTGCGGTTGGAGGATCTCTCGGCCACGAACGCTTTGCGTTGTCCGCCCGGTGCCTGTGATCGCGTTGCAAGGCCGGCCAGCCAGAAAATCGAGCGCGGTCTGAATTGAAGCTTCCTCCGGATCGCCCAGCGCATCGAAGATGTCGTCCTGGGCGCTGCACGTGTTGGGGATCACGCTGGCGAGGCCGGTGTAGTATTCGCCGCTGCCATCCGCGTTGTTGGTTTGGAAGGTGGTGGCGCGAACGCGCAGGTCAAAATCCTCAAGGTCAAAACCGAACTGGCCCACCGGTTTGCCAAAGGTGTTGGCTCCGATCAGCGCGATGTTCGCCGCGTCTACATAAGGGATCATCGAATTGATCACCAGCTCGCTCGCCGACGCTGTCCCGCCGCGACCGATAAAGGCGATCTTGGTGGGCTGGATGGCGTTGGTTTCGTTCTCGAAGAACTCGGTCGAGTTTTCGTCCGACTTGGATTCGCGCAGGACGGTCTCGCTCCAAACCTGGCCGACGCGGCCAGCGCCCATCAGATCGCCAAACGTATCCGCCACGCTGACAAGTCCACCGCCATTGTAACGGAAGTCGATGATAAGTTCGGTGATCCCGGCATCCTGGAAGGTTCCAAACGCCTCGCGCAGCTGATCCGCCGCGTCTGCGACAATGAATGTGCGCAGATTGATATAGCCGACTTGCCTGCCGCCATCATTGAGGATCAGAGCGCCGTATCGATCAGACACCGGATCGAGCGAAAAGTCGGTTTTCACCACGTCCGCTGTAATGACGGTTCCATCGACCTGAGCAAAACGAAGCGTACGCGTAAGGCCCGCATCGGACGGACCAAGCGCGTCGATCACAGCCTGCGGTCCGCCTGAAGCCATAAGCTCCGAGACCAACTGTTCGGCTTCTCCAGGTGTTGCTATGCCCAGCAGCTCGGTTCCGCGATCCATTCCGGCCTGAAAGCCGCGAGCGTTCTCGAACGCCTCCAAAAGGAAGACACGGTCATTAGTCGTGTCGTAGACGAGGCGGATGCCAAATCCGGCGCTTGAACCGGAATTGATGAGCGCGTTTTCCTCTTCGATCGAGGTTGCAAAGGTGAAGCCGCGATCAATGCCCTGCGCCCGGGCCGGAGCAACGCGGGCGTCCAGATAATCCTGAACATCGTTGAAATCGGCCGTGCTCACAGTGTTGTCGAGCAAATCCGGGAACAGATACCATTCGTTCAGAACGGCTTCGGCGAAAGCCAGCTGCTCTTCGATGGCGCTTGTCGTTGGAGTTGGCGTGGGGGTTGGGCCGCCGGCGATGGAGCCTGTGGGCGTTGTCGAACTTCCCCCTCCGCCGCAGCCCACCAGAGCAAGAGCAAGCGTGGCGGACAAAGCGGTGCGGCCGAATGACATGTGATCCAATCTCCAGAATTTCATCGTTTTCCGACCTGCAATAAAGCGGGCAAGCTTGCAATGGACTGAAGCAAATTCGCAATCTGAGGCGTCGGTAAGAGGCGCAAATCGCGTACAAGGTTCAATTTGGGTGTGCTTTTGGTGGGTTTTCCTCAGGAAAACGACGAAATTCGGGGCTGAGCACCTCGTGCTTGCCCCGGCTAGGTACTAGTTTCCGGTTCAAATGGACCGATTCACATCATGACTGATTTTCCCGACTGGCTGGCCTCGTCTTTGCCTCCTTCCGCTCGCCATGCTGGCTTGGCGATTGCGTCGCTTGGCGACAAACGCAATTTTGGCCGGGGTGGCTTTGCGCTCAGCAGCCCCGCCTTCAAAACGGGCGAAGAGCTTGATCCGTGTTTCTCGGCTCAGGAAGAGGACGCGGTGGCGCCGCCGCTGGAATGGACCGCTCCGCCTCCGGGCAGCCAGGAATTGATCGTCGTCGTTGAAGAGGTGACCGACCTTGCATCGGCTCCGCGCGCGCAATGGTTGGTCTGGGGGCTGGCCGGGCAGCGCGGCAAACTGCTCGAAGGCGAAGTGCCGCCGCGCGCCGGCAAAAACGCGCTGGGCAATTCCGAATGGCTTTTGCCTGATCCCGCCGTCGGCGAAACGCGCCACTATATATTTCAACTCTTCGCGACCGAGCTGCCCCTGACGCTTATGCCCGGGGCCACGCGCGAAGACCTTCTCGCTTCGATCAAAGGCTTCGTCACCGCCAGCGCGGTGCTATACGCGCCGTTCACCGGCACGGAAGAGGAAGAATTCGACTTTGATGATGAAGACATCGACTAAACTGCCATAACCATAAGGGAGAATTATCATGGCAAACGCACTCCAGGCACCTAAGGAGCTTACGAGCGAACTCGAAGCGATCGTCGGCAAGGGCCCGATGCCCCGTACCGAAGTGACTTCGAAAGTTTGGGCCTACATCAAGGCTAACAACCTCCAGAAAGAAAGCGACAAGCGCACGATCGTGCCCGACGCCAAGCTGGGCGCTGTCATCGGCAACGATGAAATCAACATGATGAAGATGACGGGCAAGATCTCGAAGCACATCAAGTAAGCGCCTTCGCGTCTTTACGACCAAACTGATCAGCGGCGCGTGATCCGATAGGGTCCGCGCCGCTTTTCTATTGGTTTTCCCTGCCAAGATAGCCGGATATCGCCCGCGTTTAGCAGGGCATCGCTTGCCGCATGAACCCTTTCCATTTCCCCGCGCCAATCGCCATCTGGGCCGGCGATCAGTCGGGCGGCTTCGCTGGGGCAGATAGTCTTTCCTGGGCCGCGCTGAGTTAGCAGGGCAAGGATCGCCTTTTCGGAAGTGACGTCTCGGCTCACGTCGCGGTGTTTTGCTTGCGTGACCACGGCATCGGCACCTCGGCCACCCACAGGGACAGCCAGATAACCAGCGGCTGCGCGACCATGCGCGGCACGTGATAGGCGAGACCCAGCCCGCCATCCTCGCGCGCCATGTCCATGGCAAATTGGTTGATATTCGCCGGCCATACACACAGTGCGTAGAGCGCGAGGCCGATCCCCGCCGCCTGCCGCAATGGTTTTGAGATCGGTTGGACCAACGCGATGGCCCCCAGAACCTCAGCGACTCCTGTCCAGAACACGACCGCGTGCGGGAAGGGCACCCAATCGGGCGTGATTGAGATGAAGGGGTCAGGCTTCACGAAATGCATATACCCGGCGAAAGCGTACAGCGCCGCGAGCAACCATCTGAGGGTAAGTCTGACCGCTTTCACGCGGCGCTTTCCGCGCCCGGCGCCCATCCTGGTTGAGCCAGACGGAAACCTGCGAACTCAAAGCCCGGCACCACTACACAGGACACAAGCGAGTATCCGTGCCAACCTTCGCCGGGGGCGAGCGCTTCGGCCGCCTGCCAGTGTCCCGTGGGGACCAGGCCTTGAAGCGCCTCACCAGCGGCTACATCGCCGCCCAAGCGCACGTCTTCAACCGGACCCGCATCATGCGCCGCCAACCGTAAGGTCAGCGGATCGCCCGCCTGCCAGATCCACATCTCTTCGGCGTCGACTGTGTGCCAATGCGAGTGTTCGCCGGCCTTGAGCAAAAAGAGGATGGCCGTCCCACCGGCCCGTCCACTTTCGAGATCCGGCGCCGCCCATGTCTCCCGATACCACCCGCCTTCGGGGTGCGGCGACAAGTTCAATTGCTCGATCAAAGCCGCTGCGGTATCGGTCCCAGCCATATCGCGTCTCTCCTTTGGACACGCGGATGTATCGTTGAGGGAACCCGATGAAGCAAGCTGCTCGTTTACTCTACAAACCCGCGCTCACCGCGTGCGCGGTGATGGCCTTAGCCGCTTCGGCACTCGCGCAAGACACCGTTCCAGTCTTGGATTACGCGGACGCCCAAACGCCTGTTATCCCTGAGCTCGAGCCAATCGATCCGGCGATGGAGGCTGCGCTCGCCGCGTTAGACGCCGCGCCTGTCTTTGATGGTCATAATGATGTGCCGTTTCAGCTGCGCCGCCGGCTTGAGAACCAGATCAATCGCTTCGACTTTAACGACACTCTGGGAAGCGCCAAAGCCGATCCGTTCGGCCGCGCGATGCACACGGACTTAAAGCGCCTTCGAAAGGGCCGCGTGGGCGCGCAATACTGGTCGGTCTATGTGCCCGCCAACCTTCCTGAGGCCGAAGCGGTGCAGATGACGATGGAACAGATCGACGTGACCAAGCGTCTGATCGATCGTTTTTCGGATGATCTCTCCTTTGCCGAGACCGCAGACGACGTTGAAAACGCTATGGCGGAAGGCCGTATCGCCGGATTGCTCGGCATGGAAGGCGGCCATTCGATTGGGTCGGACCTGGGCGTCCTGCGGCAGATGTACGCGCTCGGCGCGCGTTATATGACGCTTACGCACTCAAAGAACACTCCATGGGCGGACAGTGCGACGGACGCGCCGGTCCATGGTGGGCTCTCCGATTTTGGCCGGGATGTGGTGCGCGAGATGAACCGCTTGGGGATGCTGGTTGATCTGAGCCATGTCAGCGAAGAGACCATGATCGATGCGCTGCAGGTTGCGCGTGCTCCGGTTATCTTCAGCCATTCCGGCGCAAAAGGCATCACCGGCCACGCGCGCAACGTGCCTGACAGCGTGCTTTCGCTGCTTCCGGCCAATGGCGGGATCGTGATGGTTGTGGCGCTGCCGGGCTTTTTGAGCGAAACGCGCCGTCAATGGCAGTCGCGTTGGCAGGCGGAGAACGCCCGGCTCGAAGCGCTCAACCAAGGCCGGCCGGATCTGGTCGAAGCGGGCATGGAGGAATGGTCAGCAGCCACTCCCGAACCTTCCACCTTTGTCAGCGATATGGCCGACCATATCGACCATATTCGCAACATCGCTGGGGTCGAAGCGATTGGGATTGGCGCGGATTTCGACGGTATGCCCACGGGGCCGGTAGGCTTTGAGGATGTCAGCGGGTACCCCGCGCTCTTCGCCGAATTGGTACGGCGTGGCTATTCGCAAGCTGAGCTGGAGATGATCGCAAGCCGCAACGCCCTCCGCGTCTTGCGCGACGCGGAAGCCTACGCGGCGAGCCAGCGCGGAGCGCCGCCGATTGAAACGCGAATATCCAAGGCCGAGTGATCCGGTGTTCTTCAGCCCGCGAGGGTTGGGATAATCCAGGCGAGGCTCATCGTAGACGCGGCAAGCGCAAGGCTGGATGCCAAGACATAAGGCATGGTCGGGGTGATATCCGCACCGCGCGCCGCGCGAGTTGAAATGGCGATAGCTTTGTTCCTAGTACGCATTGTTCTGTCTCCTTTGTACGCTTTGAGTTCGCGTCAAAGGCCGAACTGGTTACGAACCATGGCGTGAATGCCCTATCCCCAAATCGCGGGTATGATCCAAACTGCGCTCATCGCGATCAGCGCGATGGCCAAACCAATTCCGAGCACATAGCGCATAGCCCCAGTGGTTACGGCTCCGCGTGCGTCATCATCTTCGATATGGATGGCTTTGTCGTCTTCGGTCATGATTGCGCTCCCTTACGTTTTCGTACCTCACCAACGGGACAAGGCGCACAATCGTTCCTTACTCGCGCAGCAATTCGTTGATGCCCGTCTTAGAGCGCGTCTGCGCGTCGACCGTTTTGACAATCACCGCGCAATAGAGCGACGGACCGGGCGTGCCGTCGGGCAGCGGCTTGCCGGGCAAGCTGCCGGGAACGACCACCGCATAAGGCGGAACATTGCCCATATGGATCTCGCCCGTGGCGCGATCGACGATCTTGGTCGATGCGCCAAGATAGACGCCCATCGAAAGCACCGCGCCTTCGCCCACGCGCACGCCTTCGGCAACTTCAGCGCGTGCGCCAATAAACGCGCCATCGCCGATGATCACAGGTTCCGCTTGAAGCGGTTCGAGCACGCCGCCAATTCCCGCGCCGCCCGACAGGTGCACGTTCTTGCCGATTTGAGCGCAAGAGCCAACGGTCGCCCAAGTGTCGACCATGGTGCCTTCGCCGACATAGGCTCCGATATTGACAAAGCTGGGCATCAGCACCGCGCCCTTGCCAATAAAGCTGCCGCGGCGGACCACAGCGCCAGGGACCACGCGAAAGCCGGCATCGCGAAAACGGTTCTCGCCCCAGCCGGCAAATTTAAGCGGCACTTTGTCAAAGGCGGGCTCTCCACCAGAGCCCGCATCCATCACCGCGTTATCGTGCAGGCGGAACGAGAGCAGCACCGCCTTCTTGAGCCATTGGTTTACGCTCCAGCCGCCCGATCCATCAGGCTCAGCCACCCGCGCTGCGCCGCTGTCGAGCATGCTGAGCGCTTCGGTGACGGCGGCGCGAACATCCTCATTGCCCGGCGTTATATTCGTGCGGTCTTCCCAAGCGGCTTCGATCTGGGTGATGAGGGTGTCGGTCATAGCGGCTCCGGCTTGGGCATGGGAAAGGGAATGCGTAAAGTCTTGGGGCGCTGCTAGCGCTGAGAGGGGTACACGGCAAGCGCGGTTGTGATCCCGAAGATGGGAAGGCTCTCAGGCGAGTCTGGCAATGCCGGGCTTTAAAGCAACGCCGCCGTTCTGGATGCGGTTGGATGGTCACAATGGCTTGAACCTTGAACCCAATCGCGCTTAACTTGCTCTTATAGGGGGATAGACGAGGATTCACTGTATGCCCGATCACCCCCGAGGTGCACCGCCAGCTGGGAACGCTGGAAACCCGCCTGCACCTGATCCTGCCGCTCCGATTGCGTGGAAACCGGTGGTCGCCGCGATCGCTTGCGCAGCTCTGACCGCGTGTGGAGGATCGCCTGGGGCGCCACCAATCAATTCGGGCCCGGTGCCAACACCGCCTCCGCCACCTCCGCCACCTCCGCCGCCGTCGCCTCCCCCACCGCCTCCACCCCCACCGCCTTCTGGCTTTGACACGGCGGAAGTGCGGCGCTCGGACGGGCCGGAATTCCACGGCGCACCCACCGTTTGGGAAGACGGGTTCACTGGCGCAGGCGAGATCATTGCGGTCATCGACAGTGGCCTCGACAGCGACAGTCCGGAATTCGCTGGGCGGGTGCATCCGGATTCAGCCGACGTTGCGGGCAATCGCGGCATCGACCCAGAGAACGATCACGGCACTAATGTCGCGCTCGTCGCCGCTGCAGGCCGCAACGATGAAGGGGTGATCGGCCAGGCATTTGGCGCCGATGTGCTCGCCATCCGCGCGGATTTACCGGGAACATGCGGTGTTGATACGCCGCAAGATCCTTCGCTGGGGTGCCGTTTCGCCGACAACGATATCGCCACAGGCGTCGACCTGGCCATCGCGGCGGGCGCGACGGTGATCAATCTCAGCCTTGGTGGAGGCGCCGCGAACGACAGTCTGCGCGCGGCTCTATCCCGTGCCGCGGATGCGGGTGTTGTCGTGGTGATAGCAGCTGGAAACGCGGGCGATGGATCGGACCCAGACATCCCGCCAGACCAACCTGATCCTTTCGCGGTGGACGCCGTCAACGCGGGCAATGGCAATGTAATCATCGTCGGATCGGTCGATGATGAGAGCAACTTTTCAGACTTCAGCAATCGCGCCGGCGATTTCGCGAATTCCTTCCTCACCGCGCGCGGAGAGAGGATCTGCTGCGTCTACGAGAACGGCGAAATCTTCGTCGAGAATGTCGGCGGGCAGGAGTTTGTGACGCTGTTTTCGGGCACCAGCTTCGCCACTCCGCAAGTTGCGGGTGCGGTGGCGTTGCTGGCTGAGGCGTTCCCAAACCTCGAAGCGACCGAGATCGTCGAGATACTTCTCGACAGCGCGCGCGATGCGGGTGAGGCGGGGACGGATACGACGTTTGGCACGGGCATCCTCGACATCGGCGCCGCGTTCCAACCCAATGGCACGACGACGCTGGCGGGCACCGATTTCGCGCTGGGCTTTGCGAGCGATTTTGCGCTGGGATCGGCGGCCATGGGCGATGCGCTCAATTCCGCTCAGATTTCGACCATTGTTCTCGACCGCTTTGATCGCGCCTACAATGTCGAGCTGGGGGCGGAGGCCACCCAGAATGCGGCGCAGGTGCAGCGACTGCGCGGCGCCGTTGAGCGCGGGGTTATCACCCGCAGCGCCCGTGTGCCGGGCTTTTCGGCCAGCGTCACTATCGGGGAAGGAACCCGCGCGGGTGGGCTCAACTGGGAAAGCGAGCTGCAACTCACCTCAGACGAAGCGCTGGGCGCTCGTGTTCTCGCGGCTCGTGTTGCGGCGCAAATTGCGCCCGATACGCAAGTGGGCCTCGCCATCCTTCAAGGCGGTAAGGGTTTAGTGCGCGAGCTTCAGGGTCAGGGCGGCGCGGCCTTCTCTATCGCTCCGAACGCGGGCGGCGACACCGGCTTCACCGACAGCAGTGAAGTGGCTCTGGCCGTTCGTCAGCGGGTTGGCGAGTGGGGCCTGACCGTCGCGGCGGAGCGGGGGCAGGCGTGGCTGGCGGGGGATCGGCCCTTTGATAGTGTGGTTGATGGCAGCCAGATCAATCGCCAGGAACAGCGCCCCACCGCAACCTTCAGCGTGGCCGCGGATCGCCAGTTTGGCGCGCTTAACGCCAGCGTGGGCGTATCGTGGCTCAGCGAGCGTGAGACGATGCTGGGTGGGCACTTCAACCCCTCGCTCGGCTTTCGCGGGGCAGATACAATGTTCCTAGATGGCGATCTGTCGCGGCGCTTTGGCGCTTGGCGCGTCGGCGGCGCGGTGCGGTACGGTATCACCCGCCCGCGTGGGTCTGCGCAGATCGCCGATGGTTCGCGCCTCACCAGCGAAGCTTGGTCCTTCGATATCTCACGCGGCAATGTGTTCGGTTACGGCCACACTTTGGGCGTGCGGGTCAGCCAGCCTTTACGCGTCAGCGGCAGTGAGTTTGCGCTCAACCTGCCTGTGGCCTTCGACTACGCGACCGAGACGCCCATCCTTGGTCGTCAGAGCCTCTCGCTCTCGCCCGAGGGTCGCGAGATAATGAGCGAGCTTGCCTGGGCCGCGCCGGTCTTTGGTGGATACGCCCGAGCCAGCGCGTTCCATCGCCGTCAACCTGGACACTTTGCCACCTCGCCCGATGATGTGGGCGGATTGGTGAGTTTCAGCGCCTCTTTCTAGCGACTATTCCGGCATCCCCGCCGCAAGTGCGAACTCGTAGGCGCGGTCCACCAGTGGGGCGACGCGTTCGCTCATCTGCTTGGCGTGCGCGGATGAGGCGGTGCCGTCGATGACGCGCTTCTTGATGCCTTGGATGATACCAGCAAGGCGGAACAGGTTGTAGGCGAAGTACCAGTCCATCGGCGGCACAGGGTAGCCGGTGCGCGCGACGTAGCGATCCACCGCTTCCTGCACCGAAGGGATGCCCAGAGCTTCGATATCGACATCGGCCAACCCAGCGCGCCCGTCGCCCGGCTGGTACCAGTTGAGCATCAGATAGCTGAAGTCTGCAATCGGATCGCCCAGCGTCGAGAGCTCCCAATCGAGCACCGCGATGATGCGCGGCTCAGTCTTGTGGAAGATGACGTTGTCGAGGCGATAGTCGCCGTGCACCACGCTGCTTTCATGCTGCGTCGGGATGGTTTCAGGCAGCCATTCGATCAGCCGCTCCATCTTGGGCATGTGCTCGGTTTCTGAGAGCTTGTACTGCTTTGACCAGCGCGAGATCTGGCGCGCGCAGTAGTCGGTTGGCTTGCCGAAGTCGCCAAGGCCGATGTCCTCCGGCTTGTTCAAGTGCATGTCGGCGATCGTGTCTATCAGCGCGTTGTACAGCGCGCGGCGTTCCTCGGGCTCCAGGCCTGGCAGCGATCCGTTCCATAGCGAGCGGCCATCGGCCATGCTCATGACGAAGAACTTGGAGCCGATCACCTCCGGGTCTTCGCACAGGCCATAGGTCTTGGGCACGGGGAAGCCGGTCGGGTGCAGGCCCGTCATCGCGGCGTATTCACGATCCACCGCGTGCGCGCTGGGCAGCAGTTTGCCGAACGGCTGACGGCGCAGGACGTAATTGGTTGAAGGCGTTTCGATCTTGTAGGTCGGGTTTGATTGGCCGCCCTTGAACTTGGTGTAGCTGATCGGGCCAGCGAAGCCTTCGACGTTGGCTTCAAACCATGCGTTCAGCGCGTCCAGGTCGAGCTTGTCGCGCTCTTCCACTTCGACCGTGCCGACCATTTCCTTGTCGAAATCGATCTCGCTCATACCAGCCTCTCCCACTGTGCGTGGCCTAAGCGTGGACCACACAAACCACTATTTTGCAAAAGTTCAGCCCACCGCATCAGCCCCGGTTTTCCGCCGTTCTTGACCGAAAAAGGGGGCTGAATGTGTAACCTTCCAGAATGTGTCATCGAGCGGGTGTTCCTATGAACGCGAAACCCGACACTTACTGATTGGACGCCGTGTAGGACAGCGCCCTTAAGCCGATGCACGGTTGGCAAGCGGCCCCCGGCAAACCGGGGACACACTCATCCAATTTACCGCGCGACGCCGATATCGCCCGAGCTCATGCCGCCATCGTTGGCCGGCGAACCCATGCCACCACGCAGCGCGTTGGCGGTCGGGCCTTCTTTCGGCGGATGCTTGGAGATTTCCATGCGAGCGATCGAGCGCGCGTGCACTTCGTCCGGACCATCGGCCAGACGCAGGGTGCGTTGATGCGCGTAGGCGCTGGCGAGACCGTAATCTTCCGACACGCCGCCGCCGCCATGGGCCTGGATCGCGTCGTCGATGATTTTCAGAGCCATGTTGGGCGCCTGAACCTTGATCATCGCGATTTCCTGCTTGGCGCCCTTGTTGCCGACCTTGTCCATCATATCGGCGGCTTTGAGGCACAGCAGGCGTGTCATGTCGATATCGATGCGGGCGCGCGCGATACGCTCCTCCCAGACCGAGTGCTTGTAGACCGGCTTGCCGAAGGCTTCGCGTTCTTGCAGGCGGCTGCACATTTTCGACAGCGCCTCTTCAGCGACGCCGATGGTGCGCATGCAGTGGTGGATACGGCCCGGCCCAAGGCGCCCTTGCGCAATCTCGAAACCACGTCCTTCGCCCAGCAGCATGTTCGAAGCAGGGATGCGGACATCCTTCATTTCCACTTCCATGTGGCCGTGCGGCGCGTCGTCATAGCCAAAGACCGGCAGATGACGGATGACGTTCACGCCGGGCGTGTCGATCGGCATGAGCACCATCGATTGTTGCGCGTGGCGTTTGGCTTCGAAGTCGGTCTTGCCCATCACAATCGCGATCTTGCAACGCGGATCGCCCAGACCCGAAGACCACCATTTACGGCCGTTGATAACGTATTCGTCGCCATCGCGTTCGATCCGGGTTTCGATGTTGGTCGCGTCGGAAGAGGCGGTGTAAGGCTCAGTCATTAGGAAGGCGGAGCGGATCTCGCCGTTCATGATCGGGGTCAGCCATTCGTCCTTCTGGGCGCGCGTGCCATAGCGGAAGAACACTTCCATGTTGCCGGTGTCGGGTGCCGAGCAGTTAAACACTTCCGATGCCCAACCGATGCGGCCCATTTCTTCGGCGCACAAAGCGTATTCGAGGTTGGTAAGGCCAGGACCGTCGAATTCATAGGTTTCATCGACATGGTGATGGCTGTCATTGCGCGGCGGCATGAAGAGGTTCCAGATTCCCGCTTCTTTCGCGAGCTTCTTCTTGTCTTCGATGATCTGTATGACTTTCCAGCGGTCGCCTTCGGCGTCCTGCTGTTTGTAGACATCCATGTTGGGGCGGATTTCTTTTTCGATGAAATCGCGCACGCGGCCGGCCCAATAGGCTTGGCGTTCTGTCGGTTCAAAATCCATGGGGGTGGTCCTCTCTCGTCCGTTTCGTTTCAATACTGGTCTTAAATGGCAGAGCGGCGGGCGAAGGCCAACTACTCATTTTGCGTGCTTGAGTGATTATGGCGCAAGCGAATGCGCGTCTGTATCCGCGTGCGCGGCGTCGTCGATGGGGTCATCGTGTGCCGGGTGCGTGGCCGCTTTGGCTTCGCGCGCGGCGATGCGGGCTTCGTGCTGTTCGCGGGTGATTGGGAACCGCCACAGCCAGAAGGCCGAAAAGCTCGCAAAAGTGACCGCAGTGATCATGTAAAGGATCGCCAGATTGCGCACGACATCCTCGCTCACCTCCGACTGCGGCGTACCCGGCTCCAGACCGACGATCGAGATGAGCAGGCCGGTAATCAGGATGCCGCCGCCGGTCGCGCATTTCTGGACCAGCCAATTGCCCGAATAGAAGGTGCCTTCGGCGCGTTTGCCGGTGCGTTCTTCAAAGGCTTCGACAATTTCGGCGACCATCGATGTGGCCGAGATGATCGCGACAATCCCTGCTGTGTTGCCAAAGATCAGAATGCACAGCACCAGTCCGGTGGAAAGCGTGGACCCCGTTTCGGGCCACGCGCCCAGCAAAAACAGGGCATAGGGCGTGAAATAGATGCCCGCGCTTACCAAGGCGGAAACCGCTGCGCTGGCCGGCTTGCCGTATCGTTCGTGCAAGGGGCCGACGATGAAGAACATCAAGACGACCGATAGAAACAGGACCAGCGGATAAAGCTGGAAGGCGGTTTCGTTGAACTGCCAGATGTAGAGATTGACGTATTGAGTGATCGAAAACGTCATCCCCTGGCCAATATACGCCGCGAGCCCGCCCAGCGCGAAGATGACAAACGCCTTTTCACGGAAGGCGTCGAAAATTTCCGCAAAGGCTCCAGTGAGCGAAAAGGGCGGGGGTTTCTGCGCGGGCCGATGCGCGATGATGCGGTGTTGCCCGGCGGCCGATCCGACCACCGCGACCAGCATCAAGACCGCGCCAAACATCCCATAGGCGGCGTATCCGTCGGGCTGCAATTGCGCTTCAGGCGTGGGCAGGAAGACGAAGAAGGTCATGACCATCATCAGCAATCCGCCGAGCCATCCCGACAGGAAGCGAAAGCGAAAGAGCGTGGTGCGCTCGACATAATCGTCGGTGATTTCGGGCACGATGGAAATGGAAGGGACTTCGCACGCGGACAAAAGAAGCCGCACCCCGACGGCCAGCGCGACAATCTCGATATAGCTGGGCGTACCAGTAAAGGGCGGGGACCACAGAAGAATCCAGGCCAGCGCCAGCGGGAAGGGCGCAAGGTACAGCCAAGGCAAACGCCGTCCCCAGCGCGTGTAGGTGCGGTCGGAAAGATGGCCGAGCAACGGATCGACAAAGGCGTCAACCACTAGCGCGGTGGCGAGCGCAGCCGAAACGACCCACGCCTCAACCCCTAGAACCAGATTGTAGAACGGCAGAAGGAAGAAGGAAAAGCCGCCATCCTTCACTCCAAACGCGACCGATCCCGATCCGTTGGTCAGTTTGAGCCACAGGGGCAGCTTGCCCTTGACGAAGGCCACCTATTGCGTCCCCGCAGCCGCCGCTTTTGCTTGTTCTTCCATCGCTTCGAGGGCGGCAAACATGCGCGGTTCCTCCGGATCCCACGAATGGCGCGGGCCCAGCGTGATGCCGCCATCGACCAGTATCGACGTGCCGGTGACGAAGCTCGCCGCGTCGCTCGCGAGATAGGCGACCGCGTTGGCGATATCGAGTGGCTGACCGCCGCGCGCCACGGGCTGTGCGTTGGCGGACATCTGCGCGATGGCGGCGTTGGCCATGGTCTTCATCTCGTCCGGGATTTCCAGCGAGGATGTGAAGATGTTGGTGTTGATGAAGCCGGGCTGCACCGCGTTCACGCGGATGCCGAACTGCGCCAGATCGGTCGCGGCGCATTTGGTGAGGTGCAGCACTCCGCACTTCGCCACAGCGTAGGCGGTGGGCGAATAGCCCGGCCCCACGGCGGCAACGCTGGAGACGTTGATGACACTCGCGCCCTTCCGGCCTTTCATATGCGGCACGGCGTAACGGATGCCGAACGCGACTGAGCGCAGAACGAGGTCCATTGTGCCGTCCCATTCGTCGGGTTCGATCTCGTCGATACCCGGGCGCGCGCCGCCGGCGGCTGCGTTGTTGAACACCGTGTCGATCCCACCGGTTTCCGCCGCTGCGTGATCCATCAGCGCCTTGATCGAAGCGGTGTCGGAGACGTCGCAATGGACGAAGCGCAAATCGCCTTCCCCTTCGGCGCAGACCGCCTTGCCCATCTCTTCGTTGATGTCGGAAGCAAAAACGATGGCGCCTTCGCTCGCAAACAGTTTGGCCGCCGCCGCGCCAATGCCTGACGCCGCTCCGGTTACGACGACCGTCTTTCCCGAGAATCGCATCCTCGAACTCCCTCTCCATATGTCTTGCCCAAGCCTAGGGGGCTTCGGGCCAAGGTCAACGTTGTTCGACGACCACCTCAGGTGGCTGATCAAGCCGAAGCACCCAATGACGCTACGGCACAGGCCCCTTGCTGATTTCTGCGCAAACATCGCTTGCGAGGGGCTCTCAAAACACGTTACGTAAGCGTCAAGTGGGATCCAATTGAGAGAGGAGTCGGATGATGTCCGATATCGAAACCTTCCGCGCTGAGACAAAAGCCTGGCTCGAAGCCAACTGCCCGCCGGAAATGCGCCAGCCCATTCGCGACGACAGCGATGTGTATTGGGGCGGCAAGAACGCCACCTTCAAGAACGACGCGCAAAAGGCCTGGTTCGAGGCGTGCGTGGCGAAGGGCTACACGGTTCCATCCTGGCCGAAAGAGTATGGCGGCGCTGGCCTCAACGCCGCCGAAGCCAAAGTCCTGCGCCAGGAGATGAGCCGGATGGGCGCGCGTTCGCCGCTCGATTCCTTCGGCATCTGGATGCTTGGGCCCGCGCTGCTGAAGTTTGGCACCGAAGGCCAGAAACAGAAATTCCTCAATGAAATCGCGCGCGGGCAAGTGCGCTGGTGCCAAGGCTATTCGGAGCCGGGCAGCGGTTCGGACCTCGTCAGCTTGCAAACGCATGGCGAAGACAAAGGCGATCACTGGGTCGTCAACGGCCAGAAAGTATGGACCTCCTACGCCGACAAGGCCGACTGGATCTTCTGCCTGGTGCGCACCGACAAGGACAACAAGTACCAGGGCATCACCTTCACCCTGATCGATATGTCGACCGAAGGTTGCTCGACCAAGCCGATCAAACTGATCAGCGGCAACTCGCCCTTCTGCGAGACCTTCCTCGACAACGTAAAAGTGCCCAAGAGCTATGGCGAAGACATCCCCGCGCAGGTGGGTGAGATCAATCGCGGCTGGGACGTGGCGAAATATCTGCTCGGCCATGAGCGTGAGATGATCTCCGGCATGGGCGGCAGCGAGCGCACAGCGGCCATCGGCGCTTCGATGAAGCGTCTGACCGGAAAGACTGGCGACGATATCGACCCGGTTCTGCGCGCCGAACTCGCCATGTTCGATGTCGACGCGCTGGCCTTCACCGCCATGGGCGAGAAATTCATGGACGAAATGAAAGCGGGCAAGGGCCATCCCGCACAGCCCAACATGATGAAATACACCGGAACCGAGCTGAACAAGCGCCGCCACGAGCTCATGATGAGCGTAGGTGGATCGCGCAGCCTTGAGTGGGAAAGCGAAGAGACAAGCGGCGGCAAGCCTTCACGCAACTGGCTTCGCACCAAGGCCAACTCGATCGAAGGCGGCACCAGCGAGATCATGCTCAACGTGATTTCGAAGCGCATCCTCGATCTGCCCGGAGCCTAATCGGAAGACTTCAAGCGGGCCGCTCCACACGGGATCAGGGGCGGCCCGCTTCACAACAACAAAAGAACAAAACCCTGAGAGAGGACGGGACCTCATGCCCCTGTTTCACACCGAAGATCAGGCCATGCTGGCCGAAACCGCCAGCGGCTTCATGGCCGACGAAGGCAATATAGCCAAACAATTGCGCCATTGGCGCGACCGCGATTGCCCCGATGGTTTTGGCCACGCGCTTTGGAAGCAAATGGCCGAAATGGGCTTCACCGGAATGCTTCTGGATGAAGAGGATGGTGGACTTGGCATGGGCCATGTCGAAGCGGGCATCGTGCTCGAAGAGATCGGTCGCAATCTGACGCCATCGCCCTTCCTAACCTCGTCGGTTCTGGCCGCCACAGCTTTGAAGCACGGTTCATCCGACATGAAGGGCCGCTATCTGCCGGGCCTGATCGAAGGCGAAAGCGTCTTCGCCGTCGCCATCGACGAAACCGCCAAGCACAAGCCCAGCCGCATCACCACCAAGGCCGAAAAATCGGGCAACGGTTTCAAGCTGTCAGGCTCGAAAAGCTTTGTGATCCAGGGTGCAAGCTCGGACATGATCGTGGTCGCCGCGCGAACCAGCGGTGCGGATGATGATGATGAGGGCATCACCCTGTTCGCCGTACCCAAGGATGCCGCTGGCATGGAGCAGAACCCAGTGCGCCTGGTGGATAGTTCAGTGGCGAGCCATATCACCTTTGACGGCGTAGAGCTCGACGGTGATGCGGTCATCGGCGAGGTTGATGGCGGTCGCGATGTCCTCAACGCCGTACTCAGTGCGGGGCGTCTTGGCGCCGCCGCCGAAGGCGTGGGCGTTGCGCGCGGGGCGATGGATATGACCATCGATTACCTCAAACAGCGCAAACAGTTCGGCAAGCTGATCGGTGAATTCCAGGGCCTGCAACACCGCGCCAGCCACCTCTATTCCGAGGTTGAGATCGCGCGTGCGGCTGTCATCAAAGCGCAGCAACTCGCCGATGCGGGCGCGGAAAGCGCCGACCTGATGACCTCGGTGGCCAAGGCTAAGGTGGCCAAGGCGGCCAGCCTTGCGGTGCGCGAAGGTGTGCAGATGCACGGCGGCATCGGCATGACCGACGAATACGACATCGGCCTGTACATGAAGCGCGACCGGGCTCTGTCTGAGTTTCTGGGCGATGCCTATTTCCACGCCAACCGCGTGGCCGAGATGAGCGGATACTAAAGACCCCCTTTGGGAGAGAACAGAACAATGATGGACGTACAAAAACTCTTCAGCCTTGAAGGCCGCGTGGCTGTGGTCACGGGCGGTAGTCGCGGGATTGGCAAAATGTTTGTCGAAGGCCTGCTCGCCGCGGGTTGTTCGAAAGTCTACATCTCGGCGCGCAAGATGGATCAGATGGCCGAAACGGTCGAGGAATTCGGCGCCGACAAGGTGATCGCGGTTCAAGCTGACCTTTCCCAAATGGATGGCATCGAAACGCTGGCTAACGCGATCAAAGAAAACGAAAGCAAGCTCGACATCCTGATCAACAACGCGGGCGCGGCCTGGGGTCAGGACTATCTGGAGTTCACCGAAGCGGGCTGGCACCGCACCATGGACTTGAACGTCAAAACGCCATTCTTCCTTACGCAAAAGCTGCACGATCTGCTGGCCGAAGCCGCCAAGGGTGAGAACGCCGCCAAAGTGGTGCACGTCTCATCCATCGACGGCCTGCGTATCAATCCGTGGGAAACCTATCCCTATCAGGCGTCCAAAGCCGCCGTTATTCAACTGACCAAGCGGATGGCGGCGCGCCTGATCAAGGACAACATCATTTGCACCTCGATCGCGCCCGGCGCCTTTGCGAGCGAGATGAACAAGGCCGCCAAAAACGCGCCGGATGCCAGCGCTTCGCTGATCCCGTCGGGCCGCATCGGCACGCCGGAAGACATGGCGGCGGCCGCGATCTACCTTTGCAGCCGCGCGGGCGATTACGTGGTCGGCACCACGATCCCCGTCGATGGCGGCATCGTGAACGCCGCGCTGCCGGGCATGTTCAACGATCCGGCGGGCTGATTAAACAACCATCCAAAAACGAGTGGCCGTCGGAGCGATCCGGCGGCCCTTTTTGTGTGTGCCGTCTGTAACGGTCAGGGCATGGCACGCGAATGGCTGGTGTAAGGCCTTTCGCCACAGGAGAAATTAGCATGCCCCACCCATCGACCACTCGGTTCGGCCGCGCGTTTCTTGTAGGGGGCTCCAGTGTTCTTGGCGCGGGGTTGGTTGGCGCGGCTGTGGCGCCGGCTTTGGCCCAAGACCTCCCGCCGCCTGATTTCAGCGACGAACCGCCGATTGAGGCGCCCGCTGGGGTCGCTCCGGAAATGGAAGAGGCCTTGGAGCGTATGGCCGAAGTGATTGATGCGCTCGATGGCAAGGCCGAACGCAACGGCAACAACTGGCGTTTTTCGCTCGATGACCGCACGATCCTCACCGTAACGGACACCAGCGCTGGGCGGATGCGGATCATGACGCCCATCGCCGAAGCGTCCTCGCTTCCGGAGGGCGCGATGGAGCGCCTGCTTCAGGCCAATTTCGACACCGCTCTCGACGCGCGATACGCGATCGCCAATGGCCTTGTGTGGGGCACGTTCATCCACCCTCTGGACAGCCTGACCACGCGCGATTTCGCTAGCGGCGTGCTGCAAACCAAATCGCTGGCCGATACGTTTGGCACGACTTTTTCCAGCGGCGCGCTGAACTTTGGCGGCGGTGACAGCAGCGCGATCTTGGAAAACCAGATCGAGGAATTGCTCGAGAAGTTGGAAAAAAAGCGGACTGTCTAACGGTCGGGAAGCATCAAGCGGTCGCGATGGCGTCCAATTCGGCCCGGTCCATCGCCAACGTAACGCCGAGCGTGCCTGAGCCACGCCCGTCGGGCCCGCGCAGAACGGTGGTTTTGTAGAGCTTCAGCTTGATCTCCTCGATCACGCGATACCCCGCGCAGGCCCGAGCAATGCGGGTGAGGAGAAATTCCTGTGTCTCGTAGTGGCGATCGCGCGCCAGCCGGTCGATCTCCATGATGAGCGGGTCGTAATCAAAAACGTAGGACATCGCGTCGCGCGGAACTAAAACCAGCGCCGGATCGATTGTGAGCACCATGTCGAGCAGGTGCGCGTCCGGTTTGACATCATTCGGGCCGTAGGTGCCCAGATCCAGCGCGAGTTCGAGCGCTTCAAGGGTAATGGTTGTTTGCATAGTGTTGAGGTTCGGTCTTGAAGTGTTACGCCATCAGTTCGCGCACAAACGGGATCAGGCCGGTCTGGCGGGTGCGACGCATGCGTTCAGCGTCCAGCACTTCGCGCACGCGGGCAAAACAGTCCTCGATATTATCGTTGATCACGACGTAATCGTATTCGGCCCAATGGCTTATTTCGGCACGGGCGCGCTCCATCCGAGCGTCGATGACTTCGGCGGTGTCCTGATTGCGCGATTCCAGACGGCGGCGTAGCTCGGTCAGGCTGGGCGGCAGGACGAAGACGGTGACGACGTCCTGATCGTCCTTTTGCTTCAACTGTTGAGTGCCCTGCCAATCGATGTCGAACAGGTAATCCTGCCCGGTCTTCAACCCTTCGCGAATGATGCCTTTTGGGGTCCCGTAACGGTATCCAAACACCTCGGCCCATTCGTAGAATTCGTCTTCTTCGATCATCACGTCAAAACGCGCTTCGGAGACGAAGTGGTAGTGAATGCCGTCGATTTCCCCGGGGCGCGGCGCGCGTGTCGTGGCGCTGACCGAGAGTTTTATCTCAGGGTCCGCGTCGAGGAGCTTGCGCGACAAGGTCGTTTTACCCGCGCCGCTGGGCGAGGAGAGGATAAACAGCAGGCCCCGGCGGTGGAGCTTATCAGGGACGGCAGGGGTTGGATCGGTCATAGGGCCCGATGGCGCAGTTGCGGGCCAGAAAGCAAGGCCTTTTGGCCTTTGGTTAGGCTGGCTTTCGTGGGGCTAACCAAGCGGAGGGCGCTGATCCATGAGCGCCTGGCGCTTCTGGCGCGCCTTGCCGCGATCGTAGAGTGTTTTGAGCGCCAGCCCACCCGCTACAAGGCCAAGACCCACTGGCGATCTAGTCGCCAGCTTGCTCGCCCCATAAAGGGCAAGCGATTTGATCAAAGTGCTGCCATCCAACAAATCCTCTGCCTGTTCGGCGTCCTCGGCGCTGGCCTTGGCGACGCGGCGTTCAACGTCCTTGCGGAACAGGCTGGAGGCGCTGCGAACGATGATATCGGCGATCAGCAGATTGGTGCTGGCCTCTGGGCTGGGCAGCAGATTGGGGCGAGGAGATTCATGCGCTGCGACATCGTTATCAAGTTCGCGCGAGACGCGGTCCTTGCGCGATGAATTGGTGTCCGCCTTTCCCATTACACCAATATAGCGAGCGAGGGGTTAAGGTTCCAGTTTGCAGGTGGTGCATGCGAAAGGGCGGCGCGCCCCGGCGTCACTTCTTGCGGCCGAAATCGACCGTGACAACGTTGGAGCCGCCACCATCATCGTCGCCATCGTTGTCCGACCCACCATCGTTTTCCGCATCGTCATGCGCTTCGGGTTCCATATCGGCGACGGTCGCTTGGAATTGCAGGCCGAAATCCACCGCCGGATCAACAAAGGCCGTGATCGCCGCGAAGGGGATTTCCAGCTTGGCGGGGATCTGGTTGAAGGACAGGCCCACGCAGAACATGTCGTCGATGACTTCAAGTTCCCAAAACTTATTCTGAAGGACGATCGTCATCTCGTCCGGGAAACGTTCTTTCAAATGGTCCGGGATGTTGACGCCTGGCGCACCAGTTTTGAACGTGATGTAGAAATGGTGGTTGCCCGGCAATTCGCCGCCACCTTGCTCTATAGCGCCGAGCACGCGGCCCACCACGGCGCGCAGCGCTTCCTGAACGATCTCATCATAGGGGATGAGGCTGTCGGGGGTTTCATCCGTCATAACGCTGGCAGTGGTGGCGCTAGGCGCGGGCAGGGTCAAGGCTTTCATGCGAGCAATTGTCAATTAGAATGGACGCATCTGTTGATTTTTCACCGCGATGCTTGATCGCTTTGATCGGACGCGCTCTGACTTGCGTCTTTTGCAGGCTGCTTTCGCCCTCTTGCGCCGACGCCCGGGGCGCTTATAGCGCGGCCCATGGCTGAGACTTCCCTTTCCCCCGTTCGCACTGGATCGGTCCATCGCGGCACCGCCGAAACGAAGATCGCTATCGAAGTCAATCTTGATGGAACCGGCGCCTATGACGTTTCGACCGGCATTGGCTTTCTTGACCATATGGTTGAGCAATTTTCGAAGCATTCGCTGATCGATGTGGTGATGAAGGTCGAAGGCGATCTGCATGTTGATCAGCATCACACAACTGAGGACTCCGCGATCGCCCTCGGTCAGGCGATCGCGCAAGCGTTGGGCGATAAGGCGGGCATTGGCCGCTATGGCCACGCCTATTCCCCGATGGACGAAACGCTGACGCGCGTGGCGCTTGATATTTCCGGGCGGCCCTATTTCGTGTGGAACGCCAAATTCACTCAGGAAAAGCTGGGCGAGTGGGACACCGAGCTGATTGAACACTGGTTCCACTCGGTCTCACAAAGCGCGGGGCTGACGCTCCATATGGAACTGCTCTACGGCGTGAACAATCATCACATTTGCGAGTGCCTTTATAAAGGCTTCGCCCGCGCCATGCGTATCGCGGTTGAGCGCGACCCGCGCAAAGGCAGCGCGATCCCGAGCACGAAAGGGCAGCTCGGTGGTTAAATGGAACCAGATGGCTGCGTCGCAGCCTCACAGGCGACTGCCCGCCCGCAGCGGGTCCGCAGCGAAGCGGAGGAAATCTAGCGAGGACGCGCGCCCGGATGGGCGTGCGGAAAACGAGAATGGGTGAAGTAGTGGCCCTCGTCGATTACGGCGCGGGCAACCTGCATTCGGTGCACAACGCGCTGAAAGCGGCGGGCGCCAACGTCAAAGTGACAGCCGACGCCAACGTAGTACGCGCAGCGGATCGGATCGTCCTGCCCGGTGTCGGCGCGTTCAAGGCGTGCCGCGATGGGCTCAAAGCCGTCCCTGGCATGATAGAGGCAATGAGCGAGCGGGTGCAGGTTGGCGGTGCGCCGTTCATGGGCATTTGCGTCGGCATGCAACTGCTCGCGGATCGGGGCCTCGAGTTTGGGACGCATCGCGGGCTGGGCTGGATCCCCGGCGAAGTGCGGCTTATCGAGCCGAGCGATCCGGCGATCAAGGTGCCGCATATGGGCTGGAACGATGTTGCCTTGCTGCCGCACGCGCGGGACCATTGGGTTGTTGAACCGGGCGAGGCGTATTTCCTGCACTCCTACCACTTCGCCGCGGAGAATCCTGCTGATGTGGCCGCGATGACCGACCATGGCGAAGGTCTGGTTGCGGCGGTAGCCCGCGAAAATGTGCTTGGCGTGCAGTTTCACCCTGAGAAAAGCCAGAAATACGGATTGGAACTGCTGACCCGGTTCCTTGATTGGAAACCTTAGTATCGCGAAGCCGGGCCACCCCGCGCCCTCCACCCTTCCACCCAGATCTTAACCCGGTGTGAAAATCCGGGTGGAAGGGTGGAGGGCGCGGGGTGGCCCGGCCCCCAAGGAACTAACAACGATGATCATTTTCCCAGCCATCGACCTCAAAGGCGGAGACGTAGTCCGTCTATCCGAAGGCGATATGGATCGCGCGACGGTCTATGGCGACAATCCGGCAGCGCAGGCGACGATGTTTGCGGATCAAGGCGCCGAGTTTCTACATGTGGTTGATCTCGATGGAAGCTTTGCGGGCCGCACCGAAAACCGTGAGGCGGTCGAAGCAATCCTCAAAGAGTTTCCCGGCCACGTACAGTTGGGCGGCGGCATTCGCGATGCAGCGGGGGTCGAAGGCTGGTTCAATCTTGGTGTCAGCCGCGTGGTCATGGGCTCAGCCGCTCTCAAGAACCCGGAGTTCGTCAAAGAGATGGCCCGCGAATGGGAGAACGGCATCGTCGTCGCCGTCGACGCGCGCGATGGCATGGTCGCCACCGAAGGCTGGGCGGAAGTCTCCGATGTGCCCGTGGTCGATCTTGCCCGCCGGTTCGAGGACGCGGGTGTTGCCGCGCTTCTCTTCACCGACATTGGCCGCGATGGCCTGCTCAAGGGCGTAAATATCGACGCGACGGTGGACCTAGCGCGCCAGGTCAACATCCCCGTCATCGCCAGCGGCGGGGTGAAGGGGATCGACGACATCCACGTCCTCTCGCTTCACGCGAACGAAGGGGTCGAAGGCGTCATCACCGGCCGCGCGCTTTATGAAGGGAAGCTCGACCTCGCCGCAGCGATTGCGATGGGCAATCGCAACGTCTGATGCGCGAAATGGGCTGCATGTTTATGGTGCTCACTTTCCTCGCTGGGATCACTGTGTCCACGGTGCCGGTGGCGCTGATCAACGTAGTGGTGTTCTTCGCTCTGTCGCTCGGCGTGGTTCGCTTTTTCGGAAATCGGTTGGGCAAGCAGGGGCTGGCCTTCGCTATGCTCGGCACCTTTTTCGCCAGCTTCGCCTGGCCCTTTGCGCTTGCGCCGTTTCTGGGCGAAGAAGGGTGCCAAGGCGAACGGTGCATGGCGTGGATTTTCACGACACCGGGCACCAGAATGGAAACAGAAGAGACTCGATAATGCAGGAATACCGTAGCTTGTTTCCGGGCTTCCCTCATTGGGCCGAGCTGATCCTTTTGGCTGCTCTTCCCGCGCTTATTGCACTCGTGCTTGTGTTCGGTTTGGTGGAACTGTCCTGGTTGCTAGCTGGGCCGTTGGCCATGGCGCAGGTGTGGATCAATCGGGACTCGCCTGAATATGGGCGGATGAAGAGGCCGTGGCTTTTCTGGGTATGCCTTGTGTCTTTCGCTACGCTAACCGCCCGAGGCGCCTTTGTGCTCTTCCAGATACTCACCGAGGTGCCCGTATGACTGTCCGTGTCCGCGTGATTCCCTGCCTTGACGTCGCCGATGGCCGCGTCGTGAAAGGCGTCAATTTTGTCGATCTCAAAGACGCTGGCGATCCGGTCGAGCAGGCGCGCGCCTATGATGCGGCGGGTGCGGATGAGCTGTGTTTCCTCGACATCTCGGCCAGCCACGAAGGGCGCGGGACGCTGCTCGATATCGTCAAACGCACCGCGGAAGTGTGCTTTATGCCGCTGACCGTGGGCGGCGGGGTGCGCAGCGTTGAGGACGCGCGTGCGTTGCTGTTGGCGGGGGCGGATAAGGTGGCGATCAATTCCGCGGCTGTGGCTCGGCCCAAGCTGGTGAGCGAGATTGCGGCCCGCTTTGGCGCGCAATGCGTGGTCGCGAGCGTTGATGCGCGGCGGGTCGGTGATGCCAAGTGGGAGATCTTCACCCATGGCGGGCGCAAGCCCACCGGGATCGACGCTGTCGAATACGCGGTCAAAGTCGCTGAGTTAGGCGCGGGCGAACTGCTCGTCACCAGCATGGACGGCGACGGCACACAGGCGGGCTATGACCTCGAACTCACCCGCACCATTGCCGACGCGGTTGATATTCCTGTGGTCGCGAGCGGCGGCGTGGGCACGCTCGATCACCTCGTTGATGGCGTCAAAGACGGCGGAGCGAGCGCGGTTCTCGCCGCCTCGATCTTTCACTTTGGCACCTATTCGATTTCGGATGCGCACAAGGCGCTGCGTGATGCCGGCCTCCCGGCCAGAGGGATTTGACTCTTGCCCGCGCGCGGTATCTGAGCGAGACGCGAGCGCCATGAGCACTCTGGAACGCCTTGAACAGACCATCGCAGCGCGCCGCGCCGCCTCGCCCGACGAAAGCTATGTCGCCAAGCTAAACGCCAAGGGCCTCCCGAAAATAGCGCAAAAGGTCGGCGAAGAGGCGACCGAAGTGGTGATCGCGGCGGTTTCGGGCAGCAACGAGGAACTGGTGGGCGAAAGCGCTGACTTGCTGTTCCACCTGCTTGTGTTGCTCAATGCCAAGGGCGTGAGCCTTGACCACGTGCTCGCTGAATTGGACCGGCGCGAGGGGCTTTCGGGCCTCGATGAGAAAGCCGCGCGCAATACCTTTGGGAGCGAATAATGCCGATCGACGCCACCCAGCCCTATGACGACAACAACATCTTCGCAAAGATCCTGCGCGGGGAGATCCCGTCGAACAAAGTCCATGAGGACGAATGGTCCTACGCCTTTGAAGACATCAACCCTCAGGCGCCGGTGCACACGCTCGTGATTCCGAAGGGTAAATACGTTAGCTGGGACGACTTCTCAGCCAAAGCCAGCGCGGAGGAGATTGTCGGGTTCATCCGCGCGGTGGGCTTCGTCGCACGCGAGAAAGGGCTGGTGGAGCCCGGCTATCGCCTGCTTGCCAATATCGGCGCGCATGGCGGTCAAGAGGTCCCGCATCTGCACGTTCATATTCTGGGCGGCCAATTCATCGGCCCAATGGTGATGAGGGCCTAGGCGGCGCTTGGCTTCCTTTGCTGGTTAGTAACGCTATGCCTCCTCTCTTTCAGACCGCGACGCTTCCCAATTGATGATCGGCCGCTTGATGTTACCTTAGCGACGAAGAGCCAGGGGGAGGAAGACGGTGATCAAGAAGATTGGATGGGGCCTGTGCGCTCTGGCGCTTGTCGGCATCGCCAGCCTGTTTCTTTTTCAAGGCACGATCGGCAACTGGCTGTTTCGGAGCGTGGCGGCGGATCGGCTAGGCCGGGTCACGGTTCCGGGGTTAGAGGACGGCTTGCACCTAGGCCTATGCGGAACAGGCTCCCCCATGCCAAATGTCAACCGCGCCGGACCTTGCAATGTCGTTGTTGCGGGCGACACGATCTTTGTCGTCGATATCGGCGAGGGCGGCGCGCGCAATCTCGCGTTGATGGGCGTCAACACCTCGGCAATTGACGGCCTATTGATCACGCATTTTCATTCCGACCATATTGATGGCTTGGGACCTCTCATGTTGATGCATTGGGTGCGCGAAGCGAACACTCGCCCGCTCAATGTGCATGGTCCCACAGGCCTTCAACGTGTGATTGATGGCTTTAACACGGCTTACGCGACCGATGACACCTACCGCACTGCGCATCACGGCGAAGATGTCGCACCACCGAATGGGGGCGGGGCGGTGGCGCTCGAATTCCCGACCGAAGAAGACGAGGTGACGGTTCTCAAGGAAGGCGACCTTACGATCACCGCCTTCAACGTGGTCCACGCGCCGGTTTTCCCCGCGGTCGGCTATCGGTTTGATTACAAGGACCGTTCGCTGTGCATCAGCGGCGACACAGCTCAATCGTCCAATCTGGAGAAGGTGTGCCAAGGCGTCGACGTCCTGGTTCACGACGCGTTGCAGCCCAAGCTGGTCCAGGAGATGCAGACCACAATGGAGGCACGCGGCAACACCATCGCGGCCAAGATATTTGGCGATATCCTCGACTATCACTCCTCGCCCGAACAAGGGGCGGAAAGCGCACAGACCGCTGGTGTTGGCATGCTGGTGTATTCGCACCTCGTGCCGCCGCTACCGACTGATTATCTCTACACCGCTTTCCTGGGCGACGCGCCTAACCGTTTCGATGGGGCCATTGTGGTGGGCGAAGATGGTATGCTGTTTTCTATGCCAGTCGGCGGAACTGCGATCGAGCAGACCAGCTTGATGTAAGCGCCGATCGCGCGGTGAACTCAGCGGCCCTGAGGAAAACGCGAAATCGGCTTGATCGGCTGAGAGCGAGGGCTAAGGCCTCCCCCATGCAATACAGACCTGAGATAGACGGCCTGCGCACCGTGGCGGTCTTGCCGGTGGTGATCTACCATTTGAAAATTCCATTTGGGGACAGTGTGTTCCTGCAGGGCGGCTTTCTTGGCGTCGACATATTCTTCGTCATTTCTGGGTATCTGATCACTCGTATTATTCTGGAAGAGATCAACCAAACCGGTGGCTTCAGTGTTTCTGGTTTCTACGTCAGACGCGCGCGGCGCATTTTGCCTGCTCTAATCCTTGTCTCATTGTTCACCTTGGTGGCGTCTTACGCGGTCATGGTGCCCTCTGCGATCGAGCGATTAGTGTACTCAATCCTCGCCGCGTTGGGCTTTTTCGCGAACTTTTTTTGGAATAGCGCGATGAGCGAATACGGCGCGGCGGATGCGATGTTCCAACCCATGCTGCACACGTGGAGTCTCGCGATTGAAGAGCAATTCTACGTCGTCTTTCCCTTGTTGCTGCTGTTCCTGAAGCCCGCTGCAAGACCACGCCGTGTGTTGACTGTAATCCTCGCTCTGTTGGTCATCAGTCTTGCGGTCTCACAATGGACGAGCGTGAACGACAAACCGTTTTCGTTCTATTCGCCAGCAAGCCGCGCATGGGAATTGCTTGTCGGCAGCGCTCTGGCGATGGGGACGGTTTATTTCGCAAAGGGCGAGAACACCCCAGTGGGCTGGATGCTGTGGATGCCCAAGCTCGCCATCGGCGTGCTGGTGGGCTCTATGTTTGTCGTGAACCTTGCAGACTGGAGCCATCCGGGCCTTGCTACCGTACCAACGGTCCTGGCGACGGCAGCGTTGATCTGGTGGGCGCGGCCCGGCGAAATGGTGACCAACGTCCTCTCAAGCGGGCCGTTCACCTTCATCGGAAAGCTGTCTTACTCTATCTATCTCTGGCACTTTCCGGTGTTCGCTCTGGGACGTTTGTCCAATCCGGAAAACCCAACGGCGTTGGATATGGTGGTTTGGTTGGGGGTGACCGCGACGCTTTCGCTGGCGGGGTATTTCTTTGCCGAGCGCCCGCTCCGCTACGCCAAGAGCGCGCGCGGCTTTGGGGTGCCTTTGACGATTGGGTTGGTCGCGGTTTTGAGCGGTGTGGCGCTGGAGCTGAAGACGCAAACCTTCTCTCGCCTGCGCGGTGACTATCTAGCGAAGCAGTATCAAAGCGAGGATTATGACAATCGCCGCGAACGGTTCAGGACTTACGAAGTGATGGACGCGATCAATGGCGAAGTGTTTCGAGATGCCTCGCAGCCATCCCGGGCGCAACGAGCGAAATTGCTGTTCTCGCAAGAGCCCGGGAGCAAGATACTCGTACTTGGAAATTCGCACGGGATCGATTTCTTCAACGCGCTCCATATCATGGCTGAAGAAACGGGCGATTTCGAAGTCGCTCGGTTCGGTATGTCATCTTCGCTGACCGATGAGAAGATCGAGATGCTTAAAGCGGCTCCCAATTTTGCGGCGGCGGATATCGTGGTGGTCGCGACGCGCTACCGAGAGAAAACGGTTCGACGTTTGGACAATCTGCTCAACGTACTGGGCGCGGCTGGTAAAACCGTTCTTGTGGTTGGGAACACCGCGGAATTTGACTCGCCAGGATCGGTGCCGCTCTTCGATTATTTGGTGCAGGTTAAAGGCCCCGGTAAAGCACACGACGAGATCGCGTCCATGGCCTATCGGTATGAAAGGCGATCGGAATTCGAACCCATCAACGCGCGAGTGCGCGCAATCACGGAAGAAGCTGGAATTCCCTATCTGTCTCGGCGCAATCTGATCTGTTCGGATGAACGTCAGCGCTGCGACATCGCCACGCCGGAAGGCAAGAAAGTGGTTTATGATTACGGGCACCTAACGCTTGCCGGAGCCGCCATGATGGCCGAGCGTATGCGCGAACAAGACGCACTCGGCCCGGTTTTGGGGCGTTCCGGCTCTGACCCATAGGGCGCGGACACGATCTCGTTTGATCGGCGCTCGACCAACTGTTCGCCTCTCATTCAGGCATAAGCCGCGAAACCGGGTTCCATGGCGAGTCCCGCTGCGTTAAGCCCCCTTCCGATGGTTCAGCCCAATCCCCCCGGTGGTGTACTCAATGGCTCCACGCACCTCTATGCGGTGCGGGTCTATTACGAAGACACCGACCTTTCCGGTATCACCTATCACGCCAACTATTTGCGGTGGTTTGAGCGCGCGCGTTCGGACCTTTTGCGATTACTGGAAATCGATCAGCGCTCCGCGATCGAAAGCGGAGGCGGCGCTTACGCGGTCGCCGAAATGAACCTGAGATATCTCAGCCCGGCGCGACTGGATGACGATGTGGTGATCGAAACCCGCTGCACCGAACTGGGCGCGGCCAGCTGCCGGATGCATCAGATTGCCCGCCGTCGTGCCGATAAGCTTTGTGAAGCGACATTGCGCGTCGGCTTCATTTCGCTTGATGGGCGCCCGCGCCGCCAACCGGCTGAATGGCGCGCCGCTTTCAAGACTTTCATGGACCAAGAGACGCAATGACATCTCCACTTTTGCCCCTTCTCGCCGCCGCATCGACCAAGCTGGATCCGCTGACGCTCTTTCTCGACGCGGACATTGTCGTGCAGGTGGTGATGGTCGGCCTGATCCTTGCAAGTTTGTGGGTGTGGACGATCATCGTCTCCTTCTCTTTGCGAGCTGGCGGGCTGGAGAAGAAATCGCGCGGCTATGAGACCGACTTCTGGGAAACCAAAGAACGCGAGACCCTGCTCACACGCGATATGCGCAAAGAGGTCCCCTCCGCGCGCGTCGCCAGTGTGGGGCTTGATGAATGGAAGCGCTCCACTGCTAATGGCCGCCAGGTCGACAAGGCCGCCGCTCGAGACCGGATTGGAGCGGCAATGGAAAGCCAGATCGCCGAAGAAGCCGATGATCTGGCGAGCAAGCTCACATTCCTCGCCACCACGGGGTCGGTTGCGCCCTTTGTGGGCCTGTTCGGTACCGTTTGGGGCATCATGAACAGCTTCTTTCAGATAGGGGCACAGGAAAGCTCGAGCCTCGCCGTGGTGGCGCCCGGTATTTCCGAGGCGTTGTTTGCGACCGCCATCGGCCTGTTCGCCGCTATCCCCGCGGTCATCGCCTACAACCGCTTTTCCGCGCGGGTGAACCGGTACGAAGCCAAGCTGCAAAGGTTTGCGGACAAGGTTCACGCCGGGCTCAGCCGCGAATTGGATAAAGCGTAATGGGCATGGGGGTTTCCTCCTCCCGCTCCGCTGGGCGCCGGTCCCTTCGCGCGCCGATGGCGGAAATCAACGTTACGCCGTTCGTCGACGTGATGCTGGTGCTGCTGATCATCTTTATGGTGACCGCGCCGCTTCTGGCGGTCGGTGTGCCGATCGAGCTGCCCGAAAGCCGCGCTAACCCGGTCGACCAAACGCCCGAACAGATCACCATTTCGGTCGACGAAGAGGGCGTGATCTTCATCAATAACGAGAGCGTCGCTGACGGCGAATTCCCCGCAGCGTTGGCTGCGATTGATCGTCAGGCCTCCGGTGATTTACCCATAGTGGTGTTCCGCGGAGATCGTGGCCTTGATTACGGTCGAACGATGGCTGTTCTCGGTGAACTGAACCGCGCGGGCTTCACCTCGATCTCGCTGGTCACCAGCGGTTCAGTTAACGCCCCATAGCGATCACAGGCGTATGGGAGAGGCAAGAGCTCTGCACAAAGAGGATAGCGCCGGACTGATTGTCGCGGCGGCCTTGCACGTGGGCGTCGTGGCGCTGCTGTTGTACCAGCCGCCTTTGCGGCCTGTGCCCAGTTTTGAAGAGCGCATGACGGTAAGCCTCGCGACCGAGGTGAGCCTTGAAGCGACCAGCCCGGCCCCCTCGCCCGAAGCGCGCGCGGCGATAGCGCCGACTTTGTCGGATCAGTCGGTCGCGCCGGTTGAGGAGACGCCGAACGTGGCAGAGTCCGCGCAGACAACCGCTCCGATACCGCCTCCGCCAGAAACGACGCTCCGCACCGCCGCCACACAGAGTCCCGCACCCGACCGCGCACGCAGCCGTCCCGATCGCACGCCGACGCCAACACCCGCTCCGGCAAGCCCGCCCAAAAAGGCCGAAGGGTCACGCATCGGCGACGATTTCCTGAGCGGGAAGGGCAGCTCAACCGATAGCGATGTTACCACCGCGCCCGCAGCGACATTCGGGCGACGCGAACGCGCGGCGCTGGCCTCAGCGATAACCCGGCAGTTGCGCCCGCATTGGACCGCACCGAGCGGCGCGGACGCCGAAAAGCTTGAATCTATCGTGACGTGGAAGCTCAACCCTGACGGCTCGCTGTCGGGTCGGCCACGCTGCCGCAACGTCGCGTCCTCCGTTACCGCCAGCAATCGTCCACAAGCCGGCCTGCACTGCGAACGCGCGATCCGCGCGGTTCAACTGGCGGCTCCTTTCAATTTGCCCGAGCCTTTCTACAATCGCTGGAAAGAGCTTGAGTGGGAATTCAACAGAAGGCTTTGATGAAGACACCGTTGTATTTTCTGTCAGCCCTTGCGCTGACCTTCACGAGCGCCGCTTGGGCACAGGACCAGGATCTGGGCGAACCTTTGGCTGAAGGCGGTCAAGTCGAGGCGCTCGCAATCGAAGGGGACGAGGAAGAAGAGCTCGGTCCATTGCGTGGCACCGTCACAGATGAAAGCGATTGGCGCGATCTGGGAATTGCGATCCCAGCTTTTGCGACGGATCGCGATCAGCCCACGCCCGCCAACGCGCAAGGCACCGCCGCGCTTGGTCGCGAGGTCGCCAACGTCATCACCGCAAACCTGCGCAATAACGGCCTGTTCAAGCCGACTGGCCCCAACTCTTTGCCGCGCCCGGCCTTTGAGCAGATCACCAGCCCCAGTTGGTCGAGCTGGAGCGGACGCGGGGCGGAGATGTTGGTTCACGGCTATGTCCGTGCGCGCTCTGATAACCGCCTTGTGGTGGGATGTTATCTCTACGATGTCGCGCTTCAGGATGAGCTGATCCGCGAGGGTTACGTAGTTCGGCCCGCCGATTGGCGCCGCGCGGCGCACAAATGCTCAGACCTGATCTACGCCCGGCTGACGGGCGAAGATCCGTTCTTTGACAGCCGCATCGCCTATATCGCGGAGACGGGCCCCAAGGATAACCGGGTTAAGCGTTTGGCGGTGATGGACAGCGACGGGGCCAATCACCGCTTCCTGACGCTGGGCAGCGCGACCGCACTTACGCCGCGCTATTCGCCTGATTATTCGCAGATCCTGTATCTGTCCTATGTCGATGGGAACCCGCGCATCTACGTTTACGACATTGGCAGCGGGAAACAGACTCTGGTGACGGCGAACACGAACCCCACGCTTGCGCCACGCTGGTCGCCTGATGGGAAGACGATCCTCTATTCGATGTCGGTCGCAGGCAACACGGATATCTATCGTGTCTCGGTCAATGGCGGGGCCAGCACCCGCCTGACCGATACGCCCGGTATCGATATCGGCGGAAGCTATTCGCCCGATGGCCGTCAGATTGTGTTTGAAAGCGACCGTTCGGGCACACAGCAATGCTACATCATGAACGCGGATGGGACCAGGCAGCGCCGCATCAGCTTCATCGGTGGACGCTGCGCGACTCCCGAATGGAGCCCACGTGGCGATCAGATCGCCTTCACGCGTATCGCCGGTGACTTTAATGTCGCTGTCATGACGCCGGGTGGGCGCAATGTGAAAGTGCTGACCAACGGCTGGCAGGATGAAGCACCGACCTGGGCACCCAATGGCCGCATCATCCAGTTCTTCCGCACCGCGCGCAATTCGGGCCGCTCGGGCCTGTGGCAAGTGGATCTGACCGGGCGCAACGAGCGCCGCTTGCCCACCCCGGTGGATGCCTCAGACCCCGCTTGGGGACCGATCCGACCATGATGGGCAAGGATTAGCCTTGAAAACAAACACGATTGCCGCAAGTCTGCGACGAAACGCACCAACACCAGCCTTAGCTCTTGCCGAGTCTCTTGAAAGGAAACGCCATGTACAAGCCACTCAAGATCGCCCTGTTGCTGGCTGGGGTTAGCGCCGCGGCCGCTTGCTCGAAGAAAGCGCCAGAGCAGCTGCCGCCGCTGCCGGTTGACACAAGCACACCGGCGCCGACCGCTCCGCCACCTAGCGGGCCGACCAACGCCGGCCCAACGGGACCGCAAGTGGGCAGTCAGGGCCACTTTGAAAACGCCGTCGGCAATTCCAGCACGGTCTACTTTGACACCGACCGGTTCAATATCGACAGCGCGGACGCCGCTGCCCTGCAATCGCAAGCGCAGTATTTTGCGCAATATCCAGGCGTGACCTTCACCATTCAAGGCCACTGCGACGAGCGCGGTACGCGCGAATACAACCTTGCTCTGGGCGAACGCCGCGCCAACGCCGCGAAGAACTATCTGGTCAGTCTCGGCATCGATGCGAATCGCATCACTACGGTCAGTTTTGGCAAGGAGCGTCCGGCGGCGCTTGAATCCAATCAGGCCGCATGGGCGTTGAACCGCCGCGCTGCAAGCGTCGTCATCAATTAGAACCCGCAGTTTGATTAAAATGGGGCGGCGCGAGCGGTGAGCTTGCGTTGCCTCTCTTGTATCTATGCCGAGAGAAGTGCCAACTCGCTTAGGCGTACGGCAAGGCACAGCCACATAAGGGCCAGCGCGCAGACAAGGCTGGAGACAGTCAACTGAGTGCTCATGATCCCGGATCGCCGCTACTGTGTTAGGTTGAGTGTGGACGCGGCGATGGAGAGGGAGGTTGCCGCGTCCGACATCATAACGGTCTTTGCAGCGAAGAGTTCCATCAGAAAAATCCGTTTAAGCGCGGGTTCCCTTTCGCATTCGCTAATCGTACATTGAAATGATGTTTTGTCAGCGCCTCGACTTGTCTTCCGCCGTGAACACTTGCGCATGAGCCGTGCGCGTCGATCAAACGATTGGGGCTTTCCCCGCTGGCGCGGCTATGAAGAGACGCGCGAAGCGGTAAATGTACGCCTTTGCGATCGTCACGGTTGCGATGAGCCAGGCACGTGTCCTGCCCCCAAAGCGCCCAACAGTCCGGATCGCTGGTATTTCTGTCAAAAGCATGCGGCCGAGTACAATTCAAAATGGGATTACTTTGAAGGCCTCGACAAAGCTGAGAAAGAGGAGCGCGCCAAAGCTGAACGCTCTGAAAGCGCAGGCTATGCAGAGAGCGCGCATTACGGTTGGACCGGATCGGGTGATGGATCTCGCAGCGCCGATGAGATGCGCGCGCTCGAAGTGCTGGAGCTTGAGGCGGATGTCGATTTTGCAGCCATCAAGAAAGCGTACCGCGCAAAAGCGAAAGAAGTGCACCCGGATGTAAAGCCGGGTGATGAAGAGGCGGCGGCCGAGTTCCAGAAGCTTCAAGTTGCCTATGACGTGCTCCGCGCGGCCGAAGAACGCCGCGAGTGGAAAGGCTGAACGGACCCTGTTTCGGAACACATGCGTGTCGGCCTTGTAGACCCAGGAAAATCTAAGGAGTTCTTCCATGCGTCTTCTCGTTTTCGCCGCCAGCAATTCATCCAAGTCGATCAACCGGCAATTGGCGCGCTACGCCGCTAGCTTGGTGAAAGGCGCGCAGATCGACGATCTCGACATTCACAAATTCGAGATGCCAATTTACCGCATGGATCGCGAAGAAGAGAGCGGCATTCCCCAGCTGGCGCATGACTTTCTCGAGCGGATAGGAAAAGCGGACGCAATCATTGTCTCCTTTGCCGAGCATAACGGGCTCTACACCGCCGCCTTCAAAAACCTGTTCGATTGGTGCAGCCGGGTGGGCCGTGAAGTTTGGCAGGGTAAACCGATGATCCTGCTCTCCACTTCGCCCGGCGGGCGCGGTGGGAAGGGAGTTATGGATGTCGCCAGTGACTCTGCACCGCGCTTTGGCGGCGAAGTGATCGGAACGCTTAGCGTGCCAAGCTTTGGCCAGAATTTTGACAGCGGCGCGGGAAAACTGCTCGACGCCGAGCTCGATGCAGAGTTACGGGCCTTAGTGGATAAGCTTCCACCCGCCTGACACTCGACTCTATAGACGCACGCTCTGGCGCGCGTCGCGCTCGGACTGTCGGAAAGCTTCGGGGGAATTGTGCGGCCCGCGGTTTGGTCGGTTTTGTACCGTGGGTTTTCCTGCCTATTGTCACGTCGATGACAAGACGCCCCCCTTTGAGCGCCCGGTTGATCGGGCAGTGCTGGATCGCCGCCGCCGCTATGGCGGTCATGATCGCAATATCGCTGTTTGATCCGCTACACGATCCGATGACTCAGCATATGAGCGAGCTGGTTGCGGGTTCCTGGTGGTCCGCCATCGCCATTCGGGTGCTACCGACAATCACCGGAGCCAGCATCGTTCTTTTCGGGTTGGGGTGTCTGGGACAACGCGCGATTTGGAGCGGGCTGGCGGCGCTCTTGTTTGGGGCCGCTATGGTGTCCAACGGCCTCATCCCCACCGGCACGCCCTGGCATGGGCTTTACGGCATGGCGGTTTTCTCGATCCTCGTGCCGGCCTTCGTTGCGGCCGAGTTTCCCGTTACTCCGGCGCTGCGCCAGCTTTCGCTCGCCACGGCGTTTCTGGCGCTTATTTACATGTGGGCGATGTTGGTGGTTGGGATCGACCCGCCCGAATATCGCGGGCTTACCCAGCGCGCGTTCTCAGCGGTTGCCTTCGGTTGGTTTTTGCCAATCGCCCGCGCGCGACTGTGAGGGCTCATGTCTTCCGAAACCCCGGATTTGCCGAGCTTGTGTTGATCGCTGGAGCGGGATTGTCATTCCACCAGGGCGTGTCAGTCCACGGGCGCACATCGACTTCAAAGCTCCAACAGCTGCGCGGTTGATGCGCCAGGTGCCAATAGGTTTCAGCCAGCGCTGAGGGATCGAGGATGCCATCCTCGCCCTTCATGGCTTTGTATCCTTCGAACTTGTCGCCCAAGAGCTTGCCGAGCGTGTCGGGCGCATCGACTGGGCCATCGACCACGACATGCGCCACATGAATGCCTTGGGGCGCGAATTCGGCGTTGAGCGTCTGGCACAACATACGGCGCCCACCGATAGCTGCCGCGTGGCTGTGTTGTCCGGCGTTGCCGCGCATCGCGGAGGTGGCTGATGTGACAAGCAGCGTCCCGTGGCCGCGCTCCACCATCGCGGGCAGCATGGCTTGGGCCAAGCGGAACAGCGCAAAGCTGGTCATACGCCAACCGAGCTCAAAGGCCTTGTGCGGGGTGTCGAAGAATTTGCGGTTGCCGATCTGCGCGCCCAGGTTGAACAGGCACACTTCAATGGGGCCGATATCGCGTTCGATGCGCTGGACCAACTCCTCAATGGTGCAGTCTTCGACTGCGTTGATCAGGACGCCCGTGGCCGATCCTCCAGCGTCTTCGATCTCGTTCACCAGTTTTGCGAGGCCTTTTTCGTCCGAACGCCGGGCAAGCACGGTGTGATAGCCACCCTTGGCAAAGCGGATACCCGTGTTGCCCCCGATCCCTGCGCCCGCGCCAAGGATCAAGCAGACAGGTTTGCGTGCATCGTCGCTCATTGCGCGGCCTCTTTCAAAGCGGCCATTTTTACGTTGTGCCGGGCGAGCCATGCCTCCTCCTCTCCCGGTTCGGGCAGCACATCGCCGCCCTCCATGACCCAGCTGGCCGGGGTGTCGGTTGTGAACACCAGCAAATCATCCGCCGCGACGCCGGTATGATGCGCAAGCGCCGCGCCCATCCGAGCCGCGATATCGGCTTTCTGCGCGTCGGTGCGTCCGGCGCGGATTTGGCCGTAGATCATAGCCTGCTTGTCGCCGAGCGGCGGCATCGTTTGTTTTTGGGGCCCGTCTTCAAAGAAGAACACATGCACAAAGGTCGGCGGGGCGTCAGTCACCTCGCAATGGATACGGGTGACGTCGTCGGCGATCTTGGCCTTGGCTTCTTCGCTTACGGTGCCGGGTTTGGAGTTGCAGATATAGAGCGGCATGGCTTCAGGCTCCCTAGCGCTAATTGACCTATTGCGGATCGCGGATGACGATGACGACTTCGTTGGGGCTAAGGCCAGTGCCGCGCTCCCAGATCTCGCACAGTTCCCGCAACAGCGGCACGCGTGCGGATGGCGCGAGGCTGCGGTCGGCGTTCAGGGAGACGATCACCGAATTGGAGGGCTGGGCCTCGGTAAAACCGTTGCCCTTGCCCACGGTCACCCAGTTGAATTCCGGCCCCCCGCCAAAATGGCGCGCAGCGAAATTCGCCGTATCGCAGCGCAAGGTCGCTTCTTGTTCAGGCGCGATTTGCTCTTCCTGAACCATGCAGGTGCAGTGGATCACAACTATCTCTCCTCTCTTCATGAAGGAGGATAGTCTGAAACCTAGACGTTTTACAACCCGCCGCTTGAGCGGAACGATCAGACGTGTTCAAGCGCCTGTTCGAAGTCCGCGATCAGGTCGTCCGGATCCTCGATACCGATGCTGATGCGCACGAGGCTGTCGGTGATGCCGAGCGCAGCCTTGCGCTCATTGGGGACCGAGAGGTGCGTCATCGAAGCTGGATGGCTTGCCAGTGTTTCCGTGCCGCCGAGGCTAACCGCGAGTTTGGCGATTTGCAGGTTGTCGAGGAAACGGAAGCACTCCGCTTCGCCGCCATCGATAAACACGCTAAAGGTCGATCCGGCGCCCTTGCAGTGGCGATCATAAATATCCTGTTGGCGCGCGTCCTCGATATGGCCAAGATAGCCCAGACCCGTCACCTTGGGGTGATCGCGAAGGAAAGCGCAGACCTTTTCAGCGTTGCGACCGGCGCGCTCCATGCGCAGCTCCACCGTCTCAAGCGAGCGGAGCAGCATCCACGCGGTGTTCGGATCAACGATCCCGCCCATCGTGTTGCGCAGCGCGCGCACAGGATCCATCCACTTTTTCGCACCCGCGATCGAGCCCGCGACCAGATCCGAATGCCCGCCAACATACTTGGTCAGCGAATAAGCGACGATGTCCGCCCCGTGATCGAGCGGGCGTTGCCACAAAGGCCCCAAGAATGTGTTGTCGATCGCAATTGGGCACGACCATTTGAGGTTTGCGTCGCGCGCTTCCTTAACCGCCTCGATATCGACCAAGGCGTTGGTCGGGTTGGCGGGGCTTTCAAGATAGATCATCGCGACCTTGCCGCCATTTTCGCCCGCCTGGCACTTGGCGCGCTCGAGGACTTCGTCCAACTCCTCGCGGCTAGCCCCGGCAGCAAAATCGACATAAGTTACGCCAAATTTGGACATCACTTTGGAGACAAAACCTTCTGACGCCGCGTAAAGCGGGCCGGAATGCACGATGACATCGCCGGCACTGGCGTAAGCCATCATCAGGATGCAGATCGCGGTCATGCCACTGGAGAAGGTGAGCGCGTCTTCCGCCCCGTCCCAAATCGCGAGGCGATCTTCGAGGATCTCCTGGTTCGGCCCGTTAAAGCGCGAATACACAAGGCCTTCCGCGCCGCCTTCACGTTTGCCAGTGATGCCTTCAAAGTGGCGTTTGCCAGCCGCCGCGTTTTCGAAGGCGAAGGTGGAGGTGAGGAAGATCGGCGCTTTCAGCGAACCTTCTGACAGGACCGGGTCAAAGCCGTGCCCCATCATCAAGGTCGAGGGCCTTAGCTCGCGACCGCCAATCGAGGTTTTCTCCGGCTTGGGTTTGCGGCGCGGGGTTGGGGTGTTTGTCGAATCAATTGCGTCGGCCATGGTTCTGGCGCGTCCTCCCTGAAAACGCTCCCAGGAAGGCAGGAGCACGATCCTATGAGACGCGCCAAGGGCACCCGCTTCTAACCTCCGCAGAAGCGCTTCTCCCTCAGACCGCCATTGGCCAGGAGAATTATCGAGCGATTGTTACACTTGCAACCGGTTTGGACGCCGCGTTTTCAGCTGTTCCCCGCTCATTCGATCTCTTCGAATTCTGCCGGTGCCCCTGGCAATTCGAGCGGGATCACGCGGATGGTCCAGACACGCTGACCCTTGCGATGCAACTGGTCGATTTTTTCGCGTCGCTCAACAATCGTGCGCTGAATGTTCAGTGGGATGCGAAAGCTGGCAAAGACCGATTCTCCAAAGCGATTGGATGAGGAGACATTGGCAATATAGGGCTGCCGCTGCCCTCGCGCGAGATCCGCAATGTCCCGCTCGTACAGGCTCGGCTTTATTCGTTCAGTACGTGCCAGTTCGTCGACCACATCCCAATTGGCATGGGTGCCAAGGTGACGGTAAAGATCGTTTTGGAAGTCTCCAAAAAAGAAAGGCGCCGCCTCTTCGTAGATCTTTGAAACATGCAAGGTCTTGCCCCGGCGTTCCACACCGCGCAGCGAGTTGACGAATTCCTCCGTGTTGTCGCCCAAAAGGAAGTCCAGATTGCTCGCGTTAAATTCTTCGGGCTGGATCAGAGGGCTGCCGATATCACCGCGGAAAAAGCCATAGATGACGCGCGGATCAGACCAGTTGGGATAGACGATACCTGTTCGAATATCGCTAGGGCTTAGCTTTACGCCCGCCACTTCGATAAAGCGCGCATCGTCCATCGGGACGCCATCGACCTTAAGACGCGAAGGTTGGATCGTTGGATAGTTGACGGCAATCTGCTCAATCACCGCGACGTTGTGCAGGTTGAGCCAATAGGCGAGCTGTTCGTTGCGCGAGAGACTGGCGATGTCGATCTCGCTGCCGACCCGCTCCAAGTCCTTGCGATAATCGGTCAGCGAAGCGGTCAATTCATCGTTGAAAAAGCTGAACGCTATGCGCGAGCCTTCCATGCGCAGGCGCGATTTGTGGCCGCGGTTAAAGTGTGTGCCGGTGAAGCCTTCGGGGCGACCCAAGGCGGAGCGAAGTGAGGGACCAAGACCTACGACCATGCTTTTGAGCGCAACGCCCCATAGCGAATAGTCGATCTTGCGTTCGGTGTTGCGCGTGCGCGGGGTGAAGGCCGCTAGTCGATCGGCTGGCGCTTTCGCAGCAGAGGGCGCGCTGTGGGGTTGCACTGCGTAGCTTTCCGCATGGGCGGGAAGCGCGAGCGCGGCGAATAGCGAAGCGAGAGCCAGCGGGGTCTTGGTCATACAGCCTCCTGAAATGTCGGAGACAAAGTGACTCGAAAAGCGAGAAAAGTACAGCCCGCGCTTGGCCTCGGGTCAGGTGATCGCGGCGATGCCCCAGACCACGCCCACGATCATCAACGCGCCGAACACGTCGAGCAGTAGCCCCGCGCTCGCCAACCGTTGGATCTTTAGGCGACCCGTCGCCCAGGCGATGGCGTTGGGACCGGTCCCGGCAGGCAGGATAAAGCCCCAGCTCGCCGCGAGCGCCGCGGGCATGGCAAGAAGGATCGTGTTTTCGCCCATGCCCAGCGCGGCGGCGAGGCTTGCGACAACCGGGATAATGCCCGAGGCGGTCGCCACATTGCTGGCGAACTCGGTCACCAGTATGATCATCGCCACCACGGCCAGCGTCATGAGGATCAGCGGCACGGTTTCCAGCGGCAGGAGCGCTTCGCCTAGCCATTGCGCCAGACCCGAGGCTTGCATTCCTGCTGCCAGCGCCAGGCCTCCACCAAACATCAGGATAATGCCCCAAGGCGCGCGGTTGGCTTCGTCCCATTTGAGCAGCGGTCTCCCCGTGCCGTCGGGGACCAGGAACAGAGCAAAGGTCGCCAGTATCGCAATCGTGCCATCGGTCCAGCTTTTGTCGGGAAGATAAGGAGCGACCCATAACCGGCTCATCCACAGCGTGAAGGCTATCGCGACGATCGGGACGAGACGTTTCTCGGCGCTCGACCATGGCGCGTTATCATCGATAGCTGCGCGCGCGCCGGCGACGTCAAAAGGGTGAGTCTGAACCTTCTGCACCCATGCAATGATGACAGCGGCGAGAGGCACGCCAAGCACTACCACGGGCAGGCCAAACAACATCCACTGCGCAAAGCTGATCTCCAGCCCGATCATGTCGTCGAGCAATTGCACGGCGATCCCGTTTGTGGGTGATCCGACAATCGTGCCCAATCCGCCGATGCTGGCGGCGAAGGCGATGCCCATAGGCAGCGCGCCGCTGAGGCCGTCCTTCTCGGGCTCGCTTTCGCTTTCTTCAAGATCGTTCACTCTGGAACTCAATCCCTCACCGCCAGCCAACACCGCCAGCGCCATGGGCATCATGATAAGCGTCGTTGAAGTGTTCGAGATCAGCATGGAAAGCACCGCCGCCGACACCATGAACGCGAGCAGAAGCCGCGTCTGCCCCCCACCCGTGCCGACCAGACGGAGGATCGCAAGGCTCAGCCTTCGGTGAAGGCCGGTGCGCTCAATCGTCAGCGCAATGAAAGCCCCTCCCAAGAGCAGAAACAGGATTGGCGCGTAATAGGCGCTCGCGGTTTCGCGCGCGTTCATCACCCCGCCCAAAGGCAGCCAGATGAAGGGCAACAGCCCAGTCACCGTCAGCGGCACCGCTTCGGTTATCCACCAGGACGCCATCCATACGACCAGCCCCGCGACCAACCATGCTTCGCCGCTCATACCTTCGGGCGGTGCGGTGATAGCGGTGATAGCAAAGAACAGCGGCCCGAAAAGAAGGCCGATCTGGCGCGCGGTCATGAAGTGGGTCCTGTGAAGTCTTTGCGAAAGCTTGTTGAGAGGACCCTAGCGCGCCTTGCGCCACCCGGAAACGTTTGTGGCTGCAATTTCGGGGCAACGCGTTCGGCTTGTTCATCTGGTGTTAGAGTAGCGTGACACAATGTAACAAACGGAGGGACAAATTCAGGCTGATTTGGAGAGTTTTATGCATCGCCCTAATCCAAAATACTCGCCGCTTGGTTTTCTGACCCGCACGTCCGCATTGGCACTGGCCACCATTGGTATGGCTGCCGCGCCGTTGAGCGCAGAAAGCGCCGCAGTTGCGCCGAGCTCTGCGCTGACGTCAAAGAACACGGTCTATGTTCCTGCGGTGGAGCTTTCGCAATTCCGTCCTGCGCAGGACCGCGAAGACCACACGATCGACTATTCCTATTTCGATGAAGCGCTCGAATGGTTCGTGGTGCCAATGGGCCCCTCCATCCGCCAAGGTGCGCCGCGCGTTGATCAGCGTATCGGCACGCGGCGGCTTTATGGACATGAATCACGCTACCGGCTCGAGGGCAACCGCGTTGCTTTTTCGTATTTCACTGATGATGTGCGCGCTTCGCTGACCGAATATCGCCAAGATCTTGAACGGGTAGGTAGTGAGCTTGATCTCACGCGTATCCCAAGGAACGAACAGCTCGCTTTCTGGCTGAACCTGCACAATGTCGCGGTGATCGAAGCGCTCTCGTATGAATATCCGCTGATGCAGCCGGGCATGCGCACCTTTGGCAGCAATGAGGCGCCGCTCGATGACGCGAAGCTGGTAAAGGTCGCCGGGGTGGCGCTGTCCCCACGCGATATTCGCGAGCGGATCGTTTATCCCAATTGGGAGGATCCCAAGGTCATTTACGGCTTCTGGCGCGGCGAAATTGGCGGGCCCAGCTTGCAGCGCGCGGCTTTCTCAGCAGCAAATGTGAATCAACTCTTGGCATTCTCCGCCGAAGAATTCGTCAACTCGCTGCGCGGTGTCGAAAACACCGGCAAGACCCTTCGCGTTAGCCGTATCTACGATGAAGCGGCCCGTTTCTATTTCGATGACGATGAGGCTTTGCGTGCTCACCTAAGCGAATTTGCCCGCGATGATACGAAGAAGGTTCTCAGCAAGACAGACAGCATAGTCACAAACCAGTATGAAGAAGACTTGGCTGACCTGGCGCGCGGCGAGCGTGATCCGTTGCTACAAAACCTCCTCGTTACGGACAATTTCGGCACGGGAGCTCGTACCAATCCGGTGCGTTTCCGCCCCAATCTGGCGATCCAACGCCTGATGGAAGAGCGCAGCGAGAAACTGCGCCGCGCGATCCGCAAAGGCATTCGTACTGGTACAGTTATCGTAGGCGAAGAGGGGCTTGAGACTAAAGAGGTCGAGTAGGACTTCGCTTCAGGCACACGAAAGCCGGGCCTGCTCAAACAGGTCCGGCTTTTCTCTTTTTGGAGGCCGTAGGCCTTGTGCGCCTAATCGATCTGGCCAGCGCTGGGGTCTTGGCCCGGCAAGATGATCTCGGTGAAATAGACGCGGCCGGTGGGCAGCTTTTCCTTCTTGAGTTGGCGGAATTTGCGCTGACGCTGATAGAGGACTTCGGCCATGCCGGCGGACACTCCCGGACGGGCGCCCTGAACCGCTATTGAATCGCGTCGACCGCCCTACATATCGGCGATTCCCTTTCTCGGATTGTGGCTTTGACCTGGCTGGTTCGCCCAATCAATCTGGCCACGTCCTCGTTAGCGAACTCGTTCAGGTGGGCCCTCAGCTCGGCTTCGAAATCCGAGAAATAATAAGGCGCGACATCTTGGTAGAACGTTGAAACATGGAGAGTGTCGCCGCGCTTTTCGCTCGCGCGAAGCGAATTGATGTACTCCTCCGCCTTGACTTCAAGCAGGCTGCTGACATTGCCCCCTGTGAAGGCCACTCGCTCCAACGATGGGCTGCCAATCTCACCAAGCCAGAAGCCGTAGATGACTTTCGGGTCGCGCCAGTTTGCGTCGACAATGTTCTCATGAATATCGCGCAGGCTCATGGCCACTCCGCGAATCGTGATGAAGCGCGCGTCGTTGAGTGGAAGGCCGCCCACCAGCAACTCGCGCGGTTGGCGCACGGGCCAGTTTGATGCGATTTGCTCGACCATCGCGACATTGTGAAGGTTAAACCAGAACGCGAGCTGTTCGTTGCGCGGCAATAAGGTGATGTCGAGCGTATCGGCCACCTGCTCGAGTTCTTGGGGTTATTCGGTGAAGCTTGTGATCGCGTCCCGCCCAATGCGCAAGAAGGCAACAAGCGAGCCTTCGTTACGGAATCGGGAATTGTCGCCTTGCCGAAGGCGGCCCGGTGCTGCGTTTTGCTGTGTGGTGTAAGGCCGTTTCCTCAAAGAGGGTCCCATCCACACGACCATCTGTTTAAGCGCGAATTCCCAGATGTCGTAAGTGATCTGATGCCGGACAGGGTCGCTGGAGGGCGTAAATATTGCGAAGGCGCAAGGCTTTTCGACGGCTCTTTTCTCGGTGGCTTTAACACTGACGGACGGCTCAATCTGCGCGGCCGTTATGGGCATGGCGGCTGCGGCTGATAGCGGCTGGGCCACGAGAGAGACCGCCCCAGCAAAGAGTACGCCTATAGGTGAGAGAGCTATATCGGCTGCGCAAACGGCCATCGTCTTTGTCCCCTGCTGAGCGCTGTAACCTGAATGCAGAACCTGTCGTTTAGTGCTCTTCTCCGCGTGGGCGTGCATGCTGTTTGACCTTGGCTTACACAAGGCTGAACCTACGAAAAAGGGTCGCCAGTCTCAATGACTTGGCGACCCTTCTAAGCCAAAGCGGCGCTGGCGGCGCGCGCTTGTAAACCGATCATTCGATCTGGTCGGTCTGCTCTTCATCGCCGGGCAGCTTGAGTTCGCTGAAGGTCACCGTGCCGGTGCGGCCTTCCTTGATCGCCCGGCGGAATTTCTCTTCACGCTGTGCCAACAGGGCACCCATGGCGCGCGGAATGCGGAAGCTTTGAGCCCGGCCTTCGGCGGTTTCGATATAGCCAAAGCTGGGCTCTCGCGATCCACCTGCGAGGTCAGCGATATCTAGCTCCTTGATTACCGCCTCAGTTTTCGAGGTTTCTGCGAGGATTTTGGTCACGTCTTCTTGAGCGTACTGTGCGATATGCGATCGTACATCGGCCTCAAAATTGGGGAAGAAGAACGGTGCGGCTTCCTCGTAAAAGGTCGATACCTGCAGAGTGCTGCCCCGGCGTTCGGTGCCGCGCAGTGAGTTCACGAATTCGCGCGCGTTCCGGCTCAGCAGGTCACTGACATTTTCACCGGTGTACGCGCGGCGCTGGATCGATGGTCCACCAATATCGCCGCGCCAGAAACCGTAGAGAACCATCGGGTTCCTCCAGTTCGCATAGACAATGTTTTCGCGGATATCGCGAGGAGACAGCGCCATGCCTTCGACCATGATGAACTTGGCATCATCGAGCGCGACGCCATCCACCTTCATCTCGCGCGGTTGGCGAACCGGCCATTCCTGGGCGATCTTTTCGACCATCGCGACGTTGTGCAGGTTGATCCAGAAGGCGAGCTGTTCGTTGCGGCTCAGCGACTGGAGGTCAACCTTGCCGGGAATAGCCTGGAGGTTCTGACGGTAATCCGCGATGTTGCTGCGGATCGTGTCATCGAGGAAACTGAATGCAACACGCGTGCCTTCCAGGCGATAGCGAGACGTGTGGCCGTATTGGCGGCGCGTGCCATAGCTGGCCGGGGGACGGCCAGCGGTCTCGCGGAGCGACGGCCCCATTGAGACGACGATGTTCTGAACCGCTTCGTTCCACACATCGTAATCAATGGTGTTCGGATTGGTGTTGCTTGTGGGGGCGAAGGTTGAATAGCGAGCGTCGGGCCGGGCTTGGGCGGTTTCAGCCGAAGCCGGGACGGCGATGGTAACGGCCGCCGCGGCGATCGCGGCAAAGCTTGCTGACGTGGCGAACAGGAAGCGCATTGGGGTTTCCTTTAGCGGGGTGAGAGAAGCCCTTCTGTTCGCGCTCTTGCGGGGTGAGCGGCCGGGGCATTTGGTGACAAACAACCTTGTGTTTCCAGCCACAAGGTACGGTTCTTTTATAACATGGTTGCGCAACGCGTGGGCGCGGTGATCGGTTTCCTCAAGCCTTTGGTCGAAAAAGGTAAACGACCGATTGGTCTCGACGAACGGCATGGACCGGACAAGCCGCAAGCCTAAAGAGTGCAAATGGAAAAGGCGGGTATCGCCACTGCGAAACCCGCCCTGTCTTGTGTTCGCGTCCAATATCTGGGTGAACGTAAAGCGTCTACTTAGGCGCGAGGACCATCAGCATCTGACGTCCTTCAAGGCGCGGGAAGGCTTCGACCTTCGCGATTTCTTCGACATCGGTCTGGACGCGTTTGAGCAGGTCCATTCCAAGATGCTGGTGCGCCATCTCACGGCCTCGGAAACGTAAAGTGACTTTCACCTTGTCGCCCTGGTCGATGAACTTGTTCACGTTGCGCATCTTCACGTCGTAATCGTGTGTGTCGATGTTGGGACGCATTTTGACTTCCTTAATGTCCTGCGTCTTTTGCGTCTTGCGCGCGGCGTTGGCCTTTTTCTGGGCCTCATAGCGATATTTGCCGACATCAAGGAATTTGCACACAGGCGGGTCCGCGTTGGGCGAGACTTCGACCAGGTTAAGGCCTTTCTCATTCGCCTGTTCGGCCGCTTCACGTGTAAACATCACACCAAGGTTTTCGCCTTCGTCATCGATAACGCGGACCTTGGGGACTTGAATAAATTGATCGTAGCGAGGGCCGCTTTTAACGGGCGGGGCCATCGAACGCCGAGGTGGACGGGCTATGTGTTTTCTCCTGAATCAGCCTGAATAAGTATTCATAATATAGGGATTTCGGGCCGGAATTGCCAGATGAGTCTCTACGCGGCGTCGCGATATAGCGGAAATGTGACCAATTTGCCCTTTGCGGGTAAAATCGCGTCAATGCTTTTCGCCGGGCTGAGGGCCTGCAAAATCTCTGGAGATCCTGCGTCCATCCCGCCGGTGTAGGCGCCGAAAGCGGGCGCAATCAGCCGATCGCCCCCGGACTTGGAGCGGCTCACCACGCCGCACGGCCGCGCGATGTGGCGGTTGCGTACGCGCAGGCGCATTTTTGGGTGGTAGTGGCCGGACAGCTCGGGTTCGGTTTCGCCCGGTTTGGCCTCGTGACGCAAGGTGATCCCGTTTAAGACCATCTCCTCCATCACCGTCGCCCCAAACGCGCGCGGCATGGTCTCGTCGTGGTTGCCGGTGATCCACACCCAGTCAAGCGCTCGGATAAGCGATTCGAGCATGCCAGCAGCGTATGGATCAAGCCGATGCGTGCCCGCTTCATCGTGAAAATTGTCGCCCAAAGTGATCACGCGGCGTGCGCCGGTCGCTTTCACCGCGTCGGCAATGCGCTCGAGCGTCTCGCGGCTGTCGTAAGGCGGCAGCATCTGGCCGGTTTGCGCGTACCAACTGCCCTTTTCCAGATGCAGGTCTGCCACCAGCAGCGCCTCCTCGCGCGGCCAGTAGAGCGCGTTGCTTTTGAGCAAGACAAGCTCCTCACCTGCAAACCCTAGAGGGGCGCCTATATCGGAGGAGAACGAACCATGAACCATGGCCCTCAAATGACGCGCTCTCAGACCTTTGGCAAGAGGCTTGCGCCGTCAGAGCCCCATTGACTTCACGGTTGTCAAAGCGGATGGACACATCAGCTGTCCAACGGGAGAACAGCTCGAACAATTGGGACGGGATCGACACAATGGGCGATTGGCAAGGCCACACCGCACGAGCAAAGACATGGTTTGAAAGCCTACGCGACCAGATCTGCGCCACTTTCGAGGCGATTGAGCGTGAAGCGGGCTCAGATGCGTCGTTTCAATACACGCCCTGGAACCGCGAAGAAGAGGGCAACGAGGATCCCGGCGGCGGCGTGCAAGGCTTGATGAAAGGCAAAGTGTTCGAAAAAGTCGGCGTAAACGTGTCGACCGTGCGCGGCGCCTTCTCCGAACAGTTCGCCGATCAGGTCAACGGTGCCAGCGTCGAGCATCCCGAATTTACCGCCACCGGCATTTCTCTCGTCGCGCACATGCACAACCCGCAAGTGCCCGCTGTGCATATGAACACACGGTTCCTGACGACGCAGGCCGCCTGGTTTGGCGGCGGCGCGGACTTGAACCCGCCGATACCTTATGAGGAAGACACCGAGGAGTTCCACGCCAGCATGCGAGCCGCCTGCATGGCGCATAATCCGACCTATTATGAACGCTACAAGAAATGGGCGGATGACTATTTCTATATCCCCCACCGTGAGGCGCACCGGGGCGTGGGAGGAATTTTCTACGATCACCTGGAGTGCGAAGACGATCCCAGCTTCGACCGGAATTTCGCATTCACGCAGGACGTAGGCAAAGCCTTCCTCGACATCTATCCCAAGCTGGTGCGCAAGCGTATGAACAACGCGTTCGATGACGCGGATGTGGTTCAGCAACTCGAATATCGTGGTCGCTACGCTGAGTTCAATCTGGTCTACGACCGGGGCACGATTTTCGGTCTGAAAACCGGTGGCAATATCGACGCTATCCTGATGAGCTTGCCGCCCCGCGCCACGTGGAGCTGATTACTCTGTCGTAGCCTCGTCTTGCGCTTCATGCGGCGCCGCGTTGTAGATCACTTTCCAGATCTTCGGGATCCCTTGCGGGTCGCGCTTGAATATCAAGACGTTTTGCGTGGCAAAGGGGAAAGGGCCGGATACGTCGTCGGGTTTCGCTGATCCCGTCACGCCGCCTTGAACAACAAGCGCATCATCGAAACGCGTCAGCTCATCCATTCGATGCGTCATCTCAAGAGCCGGCCCCGCAGCTTGCTCTTTCATCAGCTCAACAATAGCCTCGCGCCCGCGCACTTCGGGAAGGCCGGGACGTAAAATCACGGCGTCGTCCAGATATAGGTCGGCCAATGTCTCAGCCGGCAGCGTGGTCTGATCCAGCTTGCCTAAAATTTCAGAGACGGCTTGCCGGTCATTTTCGGCGCTGGGGATGACCGGTTCCTCTACCGCGCCAGCGCATCCGCCAAGCGCCAGCATTGCGGCCGCTAGAGCTGAGCGAGCCTGGATGCACTCCGTCTTCAAACCCATCTCCATTCCATGTCCGCGATTTGCGCTTGCCTATTGCTGCGGTGCAGCGGATATTCGCGTCAATGCTGCGCCAATACGAACTTGTAGAAAAGGTCAAAGACTACGACCCGGCCGCCGATGAGGCGATGCTGAACCGCGCCTATGTCTACACTGTGCAGAAACACGGCACGCAGAAGCGCGCGTCGGGCGATCCGTACTTCTCGCATCCGGTCGAAGTGGCGGGTCTGATGACCGATCTGCAGCTCGATCAGGAAACGATCATGACCGCGCTGCTCCACGACACAGTTGAGGACACGCTAGCGACGATTGAGGATATAGAGTCCAATTTTGGCCCTGAAGTCGCGCGGCTGGTCGATGGCGTGACCAAGCTCTCGAAGATCGAGACCATGCCAGAGGATGAGCGCGCGGCGGAGAACCTGCGCAAGTTCTTGTTGGCGATGTCCGAAGACATCCGCGTGCTGCTGGTGAAGCTGGCCGACCGGCTGCACAACATGCGCACGCTTCACTTCATCAAGAAGCCGGAAAAGCGCCAGCGCATCGCGCGTGAAACCATGGAGATTTACGCCCCGCTGGCTGAGCGCGTGGGCATGTACGAATATATGCGCGAGATGCAGTTGCTCGCGTTTGAGCAACTCGAGCCCGAAGCGCACGCGACGATTACGAAGAAGCTCGAAGAGCTGAAGGGCAAGGGCACGGCCGAAGTCGATGCCATCGCGCTCACCATAAAACAGGCGCTGGCCGAAGCGGGGGTGCGGGTTGAAGTGATGGGCCGCGAGAAGCATCCGTTCTCAATCTGGCAAAAAATGTCGGAACGCCATGTCAGCTTTGAGCAAGTGACCGACATCATGGCTTTTCGCGTCATCACCGATAACGAGGCCGATTGTTACCGCGCGTTGGGAGTGCTGCATACAACCTGGCAGTTCCTGCCGGGCAAATTCAAAGACTATATCTCGACGCCCAAGACCAACGGTTACCGCTCGCTCCACACATCGCTGATGTGGGACAATTCGATGCGTGTGGAAGTGCAGATCCGCACGCGTGAGATGCACCAACGCAACGAGTTCGGCCTCGCGGCGCACTGGGCTTACAAACAGGATGGCAAACCTGATGGCGCGGTGGGCTGGCTGCGCGATTTGATCGAAATTGTCGATGCAAGCCACGACGCCGAAGAGCTGCTCGAACACACGCGCATGGCGATCTATCAGGATCGCATCTTTGCCTTCACGCCCAAAGGCGCGCTGTTCCAGCTTCCCAAGGGGGCGACCGCGGTCGATTTTGCCTTTGCGGTGCACACGGACTTGGGACTTGCGACGGTGGGTGCCAAGATCAATGGGCGGCATATGCCGCTGCGCACGGCGCTCGATAACGGCGACGTGGTGGAGATTATCAAGGGCCCTTACGCCGAACCGCAATTGTCGTGGCTCAACTTCGTGGTGACCGGCAAGGCGCGCGCTTCGATCCGCCGGGCGGTCCGTCTGAAAGAGCGCGCAGAAGTGGCGACGATCGGCTCCAAACTGTTCGATGCCATCGCTGAACGCGTGCCCGCCAATATTGGCAAGAAGGCCATCCGGGGTGCGCTTGAACGGCTCGGCATGGAGGGGGCAGAGGACCTGATGTACGCCATCGGTTCGGCCAAGCTGACCGACCGCGAAGTGATGGAAGCGCTGGTCCCGGGCTGCACGGCCGACTTCGATGAAGACGACGACTGGGCCCGCCGCGACCACGCGATCTCGATCAAGGGATTGACGCCGGGCGTCGCTTTCGAACTTGCGACCTGCTGCCACCCGGTGCCGGGTGACCGGATCGTGGGCCTTCGGCGCAAGGGCGAACCGGTGCTGGTCCATTCGATTACCTGCCTAGAATTGGCGAGCGGAGTGGACACGGATTGGTTGGATTTGTCATGGGGCAAACGATCGCAAGGGGCTATCGGCATGCTACGCGTGACACTGTATGATCGTATGGGCACACTAGCGGAAATGGCGGGGATATTCGCCAAAGCGAAATGCAATGTTATCAGCCTTGATCAAACGCAGCTGGAACATCCGTTTACAACCTATGAAATCACCGCCGATGTGCAGGACCTGGCGCACCTAAGCCGCATCCTGAGCGCTCTGCGAGCGAGCGACGCGGTGGCGCAGGCCGAGCGGATTTGATCGCTGGGTCGGGACAATGGCGCTGATCGGGCTCGACCATGTTCAACTTGCCATTGCCGAAGGGGGCGAAGACGAAGCGCGGGCGTTTTATGCCGATCTTCTAGGCCTGCACGAAGTGCCCAAACCCCCGCAGCTTTCCCGCAACGGATGCTGGTTCGAAGGCGAAGGCATAAGCCTGCATATCGGTGTTGATCCCGATTTCACCCCGGCGCGAAAGGCGCATCCTGCCTTTCTGGTTGACGATCTGGCGCGTCTTCGCGAGCGTCTTGAGGCTGCGGGCATCACCATTAAGGACGAGGCACCTGTGGAGGGGTACGAGCGCTTCTTCACCGCCGATCCATTTGGAAACCGGCTCGAATTCATGCAGCGTCTCTCACCGCGATCAAGTTGAATTCATCCGAGCTCTCCCCAACCGTGCCAGCCTAGAGAACCAGCGAAACTTCGACCTCATCGCCGGGGCCGATCTCTTCTGCGCGCATTACCCTTTTGGACACAAGCAAGATCCATTCGCTCGACTTGTTTTGAGGGAAAACGCTGGTGTGCCATTGCGTGTCCCCAATCCGCGCGCTTAGCTTGATCGAACCAAATCCGCGTGCGCGTCCAAACTCCAGCTTTTGCAAAACCGCATGAGTGGTGAGCGTTTCCGCCTCTTCGCCCGTGAACGTGACCAGATGATACGTGCCTCGATCGCCTTGCCAACGTTGAAGCGATAACCGGGCGGTTACAGTCTCACTCATGCTAACGATTACTTGTCAGCGGGCTCAAAGCGCCTGATCGGGACTGTGATATTGCAAAGGTCCGCTCCGCCGGCGGGTGTGATGAAGAACGGATCGCGGCGATTGGCGCGGGCGTGAGCGTAGCGCGCGAAACTTGAGCTATCAGTCGAAAGGTATTCGAATTGGGGGCGCTGTCCCTTTGGCATATCGCTGGCCACCCGGATCGATTGAATCGCCGTGCGCAAATCCGCCTCATCAGCGCCGTAAAAGCCCAGCGCGCCGGTTCCGCGCGGCAGCGACGACAAATGCTCCATGCCTTCGATGATACGGCCTACAAGCGCTATGTTTCGATCAAGATGGCGCGGCGCGTGGCCGATCACCGTGTATAGCTCAGCTCCGCTTCCGGTGTCCGGGGAGTAATTGCGCCCCACACCGACCATACCATAGCAGTGGACCGGCCATACGGCGGTGAGCGAAGAGGAGGCGATCCGGCGCGCCGCCATCTGCTCGTCGCCCTGAAACACGGACAAATCTGTTCCGCTTTCGCCAATGCTTTGGATCAACTTCTTCGCAACATCTTCGCGCACCATCAGCTCACCGGTAACGGAGGTGTAAGCGTTGCCGAACCCGACGGGCCAGCCATCATAGAAACCAGCGTAGTCGGCGTACATAGCCCATCTTTTGGCCCCGCTTGATGCGCTGGAAGCCGCGCCCAATAGGATCGAGCCACGTGAGACGAGATCGCTGACTTCGCTGATCCCCTCCCAGCCGAGCTGGACGTTGACATACTCGCCTTCTCGCATTGTCTTGAGACCATCTGGGAGCGGCTTGGCTTTTCCGCCGCTTTCAGGGTTATCGTAGTTGGGATCACCCCATTGAACGACGTAGTTGTCCTGAACGCGGTTGACGCTGGTGTTGTCATACCAACGCGCCCGCGCCAGCGTACGGATGTTGTCCGTCCATCCTTGCGAGAATGGCGAGGGCATCAGTTGCATGATGACTTCGCGCTTGGCGCCTTTGCTATCCGGAGAAAGCGTCATGACCATTAGGTCCTCGGGGGCAATAACGGTCCATTCCTTCTGCGCGGCGGCGCTGATAATATCAGAGGGACCTGGCGCTTCCACCAGCGGCGGCGGTTCGGTCCCGATTTGCCCAAGAGCGGCGGCGGGAAGTGCGAGCGCGGCCAGAGCCATCATCGTCTTGTTCTTCATAACTAGGCTGTGTGCCATCACCAGAGCGCTTGCGAAAGAGCAAGCTTGCGTCTATCCGCGCGCTTCTTGCTGATTGATCCAGCCCTTTAAGGGTGCGATCAGGCCAAGCCTTGGCTACCGAAAGGGCAGACTTGCTCTTTAGGCGAGAGCACGCTCAAGCAGCGAAGCGGCGGCGTGGAAATGAGTGCGGAGCAGTGGCCGAGTGGTCGAAGGCGCACGCCTGGAAAGTGTGTATACGGTAACCCCGTATCGAGGGTTCGAATCCCTCCTGCTCCGCCACCCAGTCTGCTCTCCGCATTACGGGATGAGCAGCAATCTCAAGAATGTAGCGACAAAGCGCCACCGCGTGCCTCGATCCCGTACGCGAGAGAGCCGAACAGGCTGATCCGATTGGCTGAATTCATCCCAAATTCTCTGCTTCGAGACTTCGCAGTACGGGATCGAAATGACCGACACCTCAAATCGCGCTAGGGCATTCAATTCATTTTGCAAAACGTCGCGTAGACCAATAATTCGTTGGACTTTTCGGTTTGCATCAGAATCAAAATGATGCTATTTCAATTACTTAATTCGGTGCCCAAAATCATTGAAGGCAGTAGACCAAAAATCACCACAAATTTTTGATGCCAAGCATATCAACTGCCCCTGAATCTCGATATCGTTGATATTCTGAGTCTTAATATTCGATATAATCGATAATCGAATTTTGCACTTTTGATACTCATGATATCATCGATGTGATGATCGGTGCGTTTGAGGGCTGAATTCATGACTACTGGATCTGATACCAAAAACGTAACTGGCTTGGCTGCTTTGCGTCTGTCGATGCGTCAACACGCTAGATTGCAGGCTGCTGCCGAGCGATCGTTTGCCGGCTCTAAGTATAAGGCAACTGGATCGAGGCTGCTATCAGAGCTTTTGGCATTTCCTCGTCAAACGCACAGTGATCTTGGCAAAGCACTTGGCTGGCCAACCAGCCAAGTCAGTCGCGTAGCGAAACCTTTGGAGATCGATGGTCTCATCAAGTCGGAGCCTGCAAAGAAGCGCAATCAGAAGCTTCTCTCGCTTACCGAAAGTGGCGTGCTGGTCGCCAAGGAGATCGACGAGCTGATTGATCTCGCGGTCAATGACGAGTTCAAGCGCCTGGACGAAGTGGAGCACACGAACTTGTTCTTGAATTGGGACGTGTCGACCGCTGATGCCGATTGGCTCGATACCAAGTCGACTGTGAAGCTTAGGCCATTCGAGTTGGATGATCTAAGCTGGCTTCTAAATGAGATGGAAGATGCGGCGTGGCAGCGTCCCTACAAGGAGCAACTCCCCCTCGACATCCTTGATCTGGTTGCAAGCTACATGAAGCAACCCTGGTATGAGCGCCACCCATTGCTTGGTGTGGCACACAATGGGCCCACGCGTCTTGGTGTCTGCCTCATGCGTCACGATGGCGACGATGTCCGCGCGAGGATTGAACTTCTCTATGTGAAACCCTCGGTCCGCCGGATGGGGATTGCAACAATGCTAGTGCAGCAGGCTATCAGCGCAGCAACCGAGATGACTTATACTCGCGTCTCGGTGCAAGCAGACGAGAAGTGGTCGGGCCTGGATCTATTTTTGCGTGGCCAGGGCTTCACTCGCTCGCGCGAGACAAAGCCGGTCACCGTTCACAATTTTCAGGAACAGCACCGATACTACTCGTTTGAAATTGGGCGTATGACTTAGGCAATGTCTCAGCCGATAGCGAAATGACTGCCTGTCGATCGAATCTCGCAGTCGTTTCCGTAAATTGGTGAACTTAACGTCGGCTGTGACTAGTCTGTTGTCGCTGCTTCAACTTCGTCGACTATTGATTTGTAGTGTTTCGAAAAAACGCGACTTGTTTCATCAAGATCTATCTCAAGATAGTTTTCGCGAACCTCTTTAATAACCTTTTCGAGGCTGGTCTGCAGAGAGGAGAGCGATTTCCTGATTGCTTTGGCCGCGGTCGCCTCCTTCTTGGCGTCATACTGCAAACCCCTGAGGCCTAAACCCTGTGCCCAGGGGTTCGGCAAATCACGATAGATTGCCTCGTAAGCAAGCGTTTCTCGTAGATCGTGATAAAGATCTCGGAGCAGACTCTCTAACTCTCCGTCATAAAGCTGGAAGCTCGGACTGCTGACGATGCCGTCCAGACCGTCCACCATCACCACCGCGAAGTAGTGTAGCATGCTGGGCATGTCGCGGATGTGCATACCGATGAGATCGATGCTGATCTGGTTCAAATACCAGCGCAAGTTCACAACATCTCGATCATGCTTAACCTCCGCATTGGTCTTGCCCTCGATGTCCTTGGGGCGAAGAGGTTGCTTATCGATGATGGTTTTGATCGCGACGGTGACGAGATTTGAAAGACGCTTCTGTTCGCCAGCATCTAGCTTACTAGCCTCGGACATCTTGTATTTCGAAATGCGGTGACGATCAAAGTCGAATGGGAGGTTTTCGAACTTCGCGATGCTCTCATTGAACATCATTATGATCCTATCCCATCCGAGGTGCGCCGCCGCTAGCCCCAGTTCGAAAGTCACATTCGGGTTCGGTATACTCTTTCCATCCTCGGTCATTGAGATTGTGGTGATGTCCGCAATGAATATGTCGCAAGTCCTGATCTTCTCAGCGAGTTTACCAGGAATGTAGGGAGAGCCCGGCACATCTCTTGTGGCTTCGTCAGCTTCGACATTCTCATTGGTCTTTGCGGTTAGATCACCGGCAGCCACCGCAATAGCTTTCCGAAGCCCACGCGTGGTCGCGTTCTGCGCCACATCGCTCTGCCATGAGTAGAACACTTTTGTCATTACGCCGTTTTAAGTCGCCGAGCATCGCCATCAAGCCTCTACCCGCCCTCTCGTGCCTTAACTGCATTTTGGCTGACCCTATCGTAGGGCAAGCCTCACGCGAACGGAGTGATAACACGACCACTGAGAATGCAGCACGGCGTAGCGGCGTGTCGCAACCAGACCGGACAAAAGGTTGATGGGCCGTTAGCGGAATGAGCGCACTTGCAAAATGCAAGCCGAAAGTAGACGAAACCTGATCGTCTTCAGAACGCCGAGACCCTTTGTACGGGGTGTGTTACCAATTGAAGCTAACTTTACTGAGTCGTTTCTCTTGGAGACAAAAGCATTGCTGAAGAAAATCGACCTACTTGAGAATATCGGACGCTTTGTTCGTCTGCAGCATCGAGCGGAGCCCTATGGGCAGCTCGCACTGATTTTCGCGGGGAATGGATACGGCAAATCAACAGCCTGTGCGGTCCTTCGCTCGGCAAACGCACAAGATCCCACGCCGATCGCCGAACGGCTGCATCTTGGGGGCGGAAACGCCTCCGCAACTCTGCAGACAGACGAATGCGGCACGGTGGCCTTTACGGGCGGGAGTTGGAACAAGGCTCCACCAGCCATATTGGTATTCGACAGCGAGTTCGTTCGGCGAAACGTTCACGCTGCCGAAGAAGTGACGCGCGACAACAAGCGGGGACTGTTCCAAATCATTTTGGGAGCTAGCGGCGTAACCCTAGCCCAAAAAATCGAGGAACTGGCTGAGGAAAATGCAACTCTAAATGGAAAACTTAGAGACCTTGAACGAGCGATCAAAAGGGCCGCTCCGGCCGCGACCGACGTCACAACATTCATTGCCGCAAAACTTCCAGACAACCTAGTCGAACGGACTCAGTCCGCAGCTGGCATAGTCCGTCGCGTTGATCGGGCAGTTGAAGTTTCACGTAGGCCGCTTCTCGCTACAATAGACCTCGGCTGCAGCCCCTCCGAAACATCTGCCATTTTGCAGCAAGCAGGAGAGCAGGAAGCTGATGACAATCAGGCCATAATCCAGGCTCATCTTGAGAAGCACATGATGGGTGATCAGGGGAGTGGTTGGCTGCGCTTCGGCCTTACGCATATCGTGGATGAAGACTGCCCATTTTGCGACCAATCGCTCGAAGGCTCGCGCGTTATTGCACCGATGCGCTCAATTTTCAGTGATGAATTCAAAGCGATTATCGATAGGTGCGAAAAGGAAGCCGAAGGCCTCTCAGGGCTAATAGCTGAAGCTGGTCCTTCCTCTGTCGAAGCCGTCCTTGCAGCCAACGCTGATTTGTTGCGCTTTTGGTCCAGTTTCTGTTCGACGGAAGAGCTGCCTGATTTCGATGAAGAAGCGATATCGGAAATGCGCAGGATCATTGCGCAGATACACGCAGCCTTCAGAACCAAAGCCGGAAACCCAGCAGCGGTCGTTGATATTGGTGATGATCAGCTCAGCGTTTGGGATACGGTGCAATTAAGGATTGCTGCGTATAATGAGGCCGTGCAGTCAGCCAATGAACAGATTGGCAAGATCAAGGCAGACGAGGGAAGACCATCTGAACAAGAGATAGCCGAAGCAAAGACCCGGCTCTCGAAGTTTGAAGCGCTCGGCAAACGTGAAGTCGAACCGCTGAAATCTCTGTGCGAGGACTTCACGAACTGCATGCAGCGCCGGGAGGAGATCGCACGAGAAAGGAGAGCGGTGCAAGATGCGCTGCGAGAACACACCAAGGCAATGGCAGTCGAGTACCAGGAGGGCGTAAATGCACTACTGGAGCAATTCGGTACAAACTTCCGTCTCTGCCAAACGGAACCGACTTTCAAGGGTGGCGGCATTCCCAACACGGAGTATTGTATTGATGTTGACGGATACGTACTTGCTGCCGGGGAATCAAAGGGTGGACCCGAACCAAGTTTCCGGACTGTCTTGAGCGCAGGAGACAAGGCTAGTCTGGCGCTCGCTCTATTTATCAATCAAGCTAAAAAACGCGCTGACTTGGCTGAGACGATCATAGTCTTTGATGATCCGTTCAGCAGTCAAGACGCGGGAAGGCAGTTTGAAACTTCAGCGCGAATTCGTGAGCTTTCAGAGTTGGCTTGTCAGGTCGTGGTCTTCTCTCACGACGCGCGGTTCCTGAATATGATCCAAAGAGATGCGACCGAGTGTAGTGAACACCAGATTGTATTTCCATCCGATTGGCACGGTACAGTTTCGGCTTGGAGCGCCGAAACAGAGGTCCAACAGGCATACGTCCGAAAAGCACAACGTATTCGCTCTTACGCTGCGACCGGAGCCTGCCTTAGCGACACGACAGTAGATGCTCTCGCAAGCGATCTAAGGGTGTTCCTTGAAGAGTTCCTAGACCTTCGGTTCCCCGGTCGGTTTGTGCGTGGCGATAATCTCGGAGCTATGGCCCGCTCCATTCAAGACGCCGGTATGGCTGATCCATTGTTTAAGCACGCAACCGCTTTGCGCGAATTGAACGAATACAGTCGGCCTGAGCATCACAGAGGAAGCGGGCAAGTGAACCCAAACCAACTCCGCGCGCAATGCAGGAAGGTGGTTGCGATCTTAGGTGACTACTAAGATCAGAGTATGCTGGGAAACCTGTTCCTCAGCTAAGAGGTTCAATGCTGAGGATGCACGCTACAAATCGAATGCTCATCCGGTCGCTATTTTATCGATATGATGACTGCTTTTGGGCCAGCTCAATAAACGTAGGAATGACCAAAACTGGGGCGCAAAGCTGAACTTCAAACTAGTCTAGCCATTAGCTCGGCTTGCAGAGCATCCCCCAATTCAGACTAAACTGCTCAAGCGGAGCCTGTTCTTCAATCATGAATATGGTGTCAGTTACAATGAAACGCTGAGGCAAAGACATCCCACCAAATCCATTGTGTGATTGCACTCTACCGCAGACGATCCCTTTGCCTTCTTCGGAAAATGGCTTTGCGATGATGCCAGAGAACTGCGCTGAGTCAGGATCGCGAAGCACGGATCTGACCTTGTCTTTGGCTGCCCACTCAATGACCAGCTTGTCAGCTTCATAGCTGCGTTGGCTCGAACCTGAGCCAAGGTTGGAGATGACTGCAAATATGAGCACCACAGCTAGCACTCCAAAGGCGACCAGTCTCAATAGCGCAGTTGGATCAGCTTCAATTGCTTCGCCTGGTTCGGTCACTTCATCTGGTGCATCAGCCATTCTTTCATCCTTTCAACATACTATAGTTGATAAACAGGATCATGTGAGATCGCCAATGGTTTCTGGCGATGGATATGCGGAAACTTGTTGGCGACAACTGCGCGCGGATCCGCAAAGAACGCGGGCTGACGCAGGAGCGGCTGTCAGAGCTCTGCGGTCTCTCACAGCAATATCTGAGCGATCTGGAGCGCGGGAAGCGCAATCCGACGATAGTAACGCTTTATGAGATCGCGCAGGCGCTTGAAGTGAGCCATGTCGATCTAGTGACACCGGGCTAGCTGGTATTAGTTTCTTGGAGTGGCGAGGGCCTTGGCGGCCGAGATAAGCGCCGCGACCGTCGCAGCACGCCCTTCCAGCCGATTGATGCCTTGAACGAAGTCCTCGGCGTCAAGGCTGCCCATGGTGAGCGCGCTTGTCACGGCGTCTTCCATTTCCATGCCAGCCTGAGTGCAGAGCTGGATGATTAGATCACGCTGGTCCTTATGCATGTTCAAGGACCTTCTGCGCGCTGCGGGACCTGCGCCGGGTTGGCGGCAAGGTTCCAGGTGGCTTCGGCAAGAACTTGGCTCGCTGCTCATCCCAGCATGCGGGAATAGCTCCTGCGGCAAGCAGTGCCTTGGCATCAAGATCAGCTCGGGCTCGACCGGCTAGAACCGCTTCAACGACCTCAGGCGACAGGAACGCAAGGCGCACCACGCGTGTCACCCAAGAGGCGGTCACCTCCTCCCGGCGGGCGAGGTCAGCAATGTTGATCGAACCTCTCTTAAGCTCGTCCCACCACAGATGTGCCTGATGGATCAGCTTGATCAGGCTGAGATCGGGTTTGTGGGTGATGGCGGATTGGCCGGATTGCTCGATGAGCTTGAGCACCGTGCCAGTTCGCTTGACCTTGGCATCGACCGAGAAGCTCAGCGCCAGAGCGTCTTCCAACCCGGCGATCTCTACTAGCCCCAGCGTCTCGCCAACACCGGCTGCATCAAGCTGGAGGTCAACATGGGATGGATGGATGACGACTTGGTCGAGCAGGCGTTGGAAAGTCTTGTCGTTCAGCCTGCTAGCCTGCTCGGTCACCTCAGTGCTGCGATCTAGCAGGGTTGAGATGAGTGCAGGCGACACGTCGCCGTTGGCCTTGTCGAGTAGGGTCAGGGGATCGCTGAGGATGTCAGCGAGCTTCGAACGAACCACACGCTCAAGCTCGGTGGCCGGGATCCTTATGCGCGACCCTGCTTGCTCGTCCTTGGCCGGCAGCACGTAGTAGCGATATCGCCTCGTGCCCTTGTTGGTGTGCAAGCACTGGAAGGCTCTCCCTTCATGGTCGAACACTTTCCCGGCGAGCAGGCTGGGATGCGCTGGCGCTTGCTTCTTGGGGCCTTGGCGATTGTCAGCGAGCTGCTTCTGAACCCTGTCCCAGATGTCATGATCAACGATCGCCTCATGAAGCCCCTCGAAGGTCTCGCCATGGTTGGGGATCAGGCCGATGTAGATCGGATTTTTGAGGATCGTGTAGAGCTGGCCGCGGAAGAAGGGCCCGCCACCATAGGTCTTGCCAGTTTGAGTGTATCGGAGCGGTGAGAGCATCCCTTGCTCTTCAAGCCATTGGCAGAGCAATGTCACGTTCTTGAGCTCAAGGTAGCGCTCAAAGATCAGCCGAACGATCTCGGCATGCTCTTCCACGATCTTGAGGCTGCGACCATCGGGTTCATAGCCAAGCGGCGGGACACCGCCCATCCACATGCCTTTGGCCTTGGAAGCTGCGATCTTGTCCCGAATACGTTCAGCTGTGACCTCGCGTTCGAACTGAGCGAAGGAGAGCAGCATGTTGAGCGTCAACCGGCCCATGCTGTTTGTGGTGTTGAACGACTGGGTGACCGAGACAAAGCTGACCTTGGCTTTGTCCATGGCTTCAACCAGCTTGGCAAAGTCGAGCAGCGAACGGGTCAGCCGATCGACCTTGTAGACCACCACAATGTCGATCAATCCAATCTCGATATCAGCAAGCAACCGCCGCAGAGCAGGGCGCTCCATGGTCCCGCCTGACTTACCGCCATCATCATAGTGCTCTGGGACCAGGATCCAGCCTTCACCTGCTTGGCTCAGGATATAAGCAGCACAGGCCTCGCGCTGCGCATCCAATGAGTTGAAGTCTTGCTCCAGACCCTCTTCAGAAGACTTGCGGGTGTAGATGGCGCAGCGGATATCCTTAGTGCGACCGCCGCTCATTGAGGGCCCGCTTTCTTCTTCAAGCCGAAGAAAGCTGGGCCTGACCATCGTGTGCCGGTTATCGCGCGAGCGACCTCGCTTAGCGAGCGCCACTCCCTGTCGTTCCAGAGGATCTCGCCATCGTCGCCAATCGTTACAACCTCGATCTTGCCGTTCCATTCACGGACGAGGCGAGTGCCTGGACGGAGCTGGTTGGAGCTTGATGTGCCGGTAGCGAGCAGGCGCAATTGTCGATTGGTTTTTGGCCTGAGGCCGCCATGCTTTTTGGCCTGCGACTCCCATTCGAGACCCAAGCGAAGCAGCGTCGAACTTACATTCGGGACAGGGCCGCCGACTTGCGCGCTCCAGTGCTTTGACAGCTCCTGCTTTCCGGATAGCTCGATTGGGATGAGAAGATGGCTCGTTTGATCCATGGCGGTGCTCCTTTGGAAAGCGGTGTGTGTCACCGCTCGCACCGCCTGATGCCTCAATGATCCAAGATCATTGGGGCTTAAGCCAACTTTGTCGTGTCGCTTGGCTGACATCACCATGCTCGAATGTTTCTTTGAGTCGAGCGGAAACTGCGGGTTAAGCGCATTTGGCAAAGCCGCCCTTAGCCGAATTCAGCCCTTAGGCTCTGCGTTCATCAACAAAGCCAGATCACGAAGTTCCTGTTGCAGACATTGCTCTGATGCGATTGACTTTGCCGCGCACGCTCTTGCGCAACTAGCCCACCATCACCCTAATGCGCGGCTTAACTGGTTCTCCGCTTTGATAACGAGATAAGTTGTGTTGGCATCAGCACTGATGATCGCGCCAGTAGCGCTCCCAAATCAAGGCCTTCCCGGACCCCACCATCGCGCAATTCAGATCGACGCCATAGGAAGTGACGCACCAGGCCGCGGTTCGATTCCCGCCCCCAGATCCGTCACTGATGCATGACATAGTTGGAGCTGATACCTTGATGTGACCATGTCGCAGGCGACCATCGGCCCCGCCCAAGAACTCAACGAGTTGATCTCTCGCCGCCTCACCTGACGCCGCGGGGCAAGGGTGACCGGGGCTACAAGATCCATCCATCTCTCGTGCTGCTATACCCGCAAGCCGGATGCGAGGACCTTCTGCGCACCAAATCGGGCCATCCCCATCCCAGACTGCCTTTGGCGTGCAACTGAAGGCCTCGCCTTTCGGAATAATAGGGACTTGGGCAGAAATAGGGTGGGAACACAGGCCATACGAAGCGGACGCGGCTACAGCAAGAAGCGGGGCAAGGAAGGATATTGGTGTCAATTCAGTCTCGTTTCGTTTTTGGTCGCGATCTACACTGTAGGTCGAAACGGTAACTGAAGGGTGGCGAAGCGCAATCATGCGTAATCCCAAGCGCGACCCCAAACGAACCGGTTCCCTTTCGTTGACTTAGTTAGCCGATTGTTAGATTGGCATTTTTGTCAATTTTGACAATGACTAAGGGGGGCGAATGAAAACTGTACTTTTTGCCGCAACGCTAGCTTTTGCGGTATCGGGTTGCGCGAGTAGCGCGCTGTTGGTCGAAAAGCCTAACTCAAGCTCCTACCGGACATCAACGGCCATGGTGAGTTATGATGGTTCGAATGTCCCGGTTGATGATGACAATGTGAGCTACACGCAGGAAAGGATGGAGAAGGAGTTCTTCGGGGGAGACACTCCTCTGTTCACGGAAGGCGAGGGAATAACGGTCAAGTACCGCTACATCGGATTTGATGAGGGCAGTCAGGCTGCCCGCTACCTTCTGGGGCCAATCGCTGGTGGGTCAAAAATCCTCCTTGAAGCTGATTTCATCGGTCCAGATGGAAAGCTTCTTTCGCAGGTGCGAGGCGAGGGATCAGTGAGCGGCGGCTTCTTTGGCGGCTCTAACAAGACTGGGATCGACCAGGCAGTTGAAAAGATCGCCGAGTATGCCGCCGCGAACTTCAAACAGTGATGGCACGGTAACAAGGACATTTCGGGGCGGCGCTATTTTGGTGCCGTCCCGGCATGGCCGGGCTGCTTAGCGCTTCGAAGGTCTACCTCCAGCATTGAGATAAGCCTTCATGCTGGGATAAGGCTTAAAGTTAGTTTTCCGCGAGTAATAGGTCCCGCCTTTAGGATGGCAGATCCTGGACTTAGACATTTTGACTGGCGGATTAGGTTCAGCCTGTGCTGGAGCCGCAACCGCCAAAAACGCGGAAATAGCAAGTGCGATCCAGAAGACTGTCAGAGCCAATAGCCCAGTCATCTTGGTTATCCATGCCCAGAACAGCCTTATCACTGTTCGATACTATCTTGGGCACGCTTTGATGTTCAAGCTCATACTAATTCAACTTCACCTCAGAACCCGTATCGGCTGAGATTTGTTTGAAACGTTCGCCGACTTCGCGCCAGAGTTTCACGCCTTCGTCCTGGCCGTCTGCCAGTAAGCGATCTTGCTGCTGAGTTATGTAGAACCAGCCATTTTCGCCGTGATGTTTTTCGACCCAGAGAGCCATGGCCCAGATCTCTCTATCACTGTTCATCATACGCCTTTGTCTTTTGTAGCACCATCGTGACCGATGTTGAGCCCAACTTGACACCGTGCGGGAAGAGTCGTTTCCGTTTCCGGACTATCTGCGGCGGGAATTTACTCCCTGTGTATGCGGGTGCTTGTAGCCTTATTGCTCGTAGATCGAGTAACCTTGCATTCGGTCGCTATCATACTGCTCGACCCTTGAGCGTAGGACATGTCACGAAAATTCTGCGGTATTGAAAAGGGCGCTTTGTAAAGGGTCGGTATGACCAAGGCCCGAGAAGTTTGGTTTCTTTGTCGCGACTAATGTCGCTCTACAGATTTCTGGTTTGATCCGAAACGGACACGCTATGTCCAGTACGGCGTGACAGTTTGCCTTATTCTCTAAGGACAGCCCTAAGACATTCTCGTGTTTCACGAGCGCACCAAAGACAGGCGAGCATTTTGAGCAGAAATGATAGTCAGACTCGCAAACTACCACCTACGCGAGTAGGCTTCTCTCGACGTGAGTTCGGAAGTCTTGCCGCGACAGGTTTACTCGCCGCTTGCACGCCAGGGTTGCTTCGAGATCCTGCTGCGAATGGGGCTGGAAAACCGGCATTGGTCTCAGTCGCAGGCCTTATCGCTCGAGTCAGAGTGTTTTCCGATGTGGCTTCGCTGGAAATGCTTGGATTGAGCAGCGGGCTTAGAACAATTGGTGACGGCGTTGCTCGGCTCGCGCCCAATCTGGCTATAAACAGTCCAAGGGGACAGCTCCTTGAATGCTCAACAAGAAATGGAGCAGGCGAGGCTTATCATGTCGAGAGTGTTCGTTTGCCTACGCCAGCGTTTCAAGTGGAAGCGGGCAGCTCGAACATACGGTCAATGGTTGATGAGATCTGGAACGACACCACTAAGATTCGTGACGCATCGCTGCCAGCAGGTTTTTGGCAAACTGAGTTCGTCCCTGTAGCTGGCGAATTCACGTTCTTATCCGCGCATGCCGCGTCAGATGGGCGAGACGAACAGTTCCGTGCATGGATAGTGGACGCCGGTGGCGGCAACTTCCAGCTCGCTCTTAACTCGACTACGTCCGAATTGAGCCATCCTTATGGTCTGATGCTCAAGGCGCGTATCGCATGGGATGAGACTGGCAATCTATCCCTGCAATCCAACGCTGGGCCAGGATGGCAGGAAGAGTTGTCCATCAATAACGGGGCTCTCAGACCGACCGCGAGCCTTTGTCGAGGCTGCATGGCTGCCACGAAAGCAAGCGATGTACGATTTAGCTCTACGGCATTCAGCAGAACGTCGTTCGACGATATTGATCAAGACTTCTACGCTCTGGGATCGCGATTGCATGGCATCGATCGGACACGTGCGACCCCCGCCCTCTTTATGCCAGACGGCATGATAGCAGACCAAGCATTGGTTCGAGTGCGCCATAGGAAGACTTCGGAGCCTGCAAGTGGCTACGGCTCATGCTGGAAGCGGCTAGAGGATCGCCGTCAAAACATGTTGCAGCTTCCAATACCTGATCTGATCCCGAACACCGAGTACCTCTATCAGTTTGAGGTTGGTGACAATGAAGGCAACGTGCTTTGGGCCAGTAAACCAGGCTCCTTCAGGACACTCTAAAAGTATAGATCTGATGTGATTTTGCTCTTGGAGGCGCCCCAGTAGTCGCGGTTGCGATTTTTTAACCGACCAGACTGGAGCCATACGTCCTTTTCATATTCTAAGTGCAAGCCCAGAGCTTTCTGGAAAATTATCCAATTATGCCAGTGACTTATTCATAGCTCCTGCAGCGCACGCGCACTCAACCAAACACGAAAACTCTCGCAAGTCCTAGTCTGGTCAGATTTGCATCCAGATTGGATGATGCAAAGCGTCCAAAGCGGTTAACAAGCAAAAGTGCCTAAGTTAACTTACATATCCATCAAATCGAAGGTGACCAACAGGGGTGGGCGAATGGCGAAGGAAGGAAGTGTTTTTGACTTTTCAAAAGGCTTGGAAAGTGACGATTCAAAATCGCGGATCAGGGGTCTTCAAGGCGATACCAGAAAGCAGTTAAAGCGCTGCGTAGTAACTGGGTCTCGAACTTCAATTGGAAAGGCGGTGGCCAGAATATCGTTGTTGATGAATGCGAATGATGATGCAATCGATGATCTGTTCGAAATGATTGATAATTGGGAGGAAATTACAGGCCGCCCATTCTACACTGATAGTTTCGTCGAGACGAGAACGACGGTCGAACCTGTGGTTATTCCAGCATCTAAACCGGTGGAAAAACGAAGCTACAAGCCCTCGGTGAACCCGGACGGTTCCCTTCTAGCACAGAAGGCTGAGGCGATCCTCAGAGAACGTAATCTGCAACGTGCAAATATGCCGCCGGGTCTAGAGAGCGATGAATATGTGAGAATTTTGATCGTGGTTTTGATAGAAGTGTTGGAAGGAAAGGAAGTCCCGCTGACGAGCATTGGTTACGCGATTGAACGGCCTCAAACGACGGTAATGCGCTACCTCAAGATCCTTGAAAAGAATTGTCTAATCTGGCGCGACACTTCGGATTCTGACGGGCGCTACACCTTGATCAAACTGACCGAGAAAGGGCGGGATCTGGCTGAAGCGTTAGTCTCCCTTGCGCACTGATACGATACTGCATGACCTATGCGCCGACGACGCTTGGGTTAGATCGGATCCGCCCCTCGCTGTCGTAGGTCATAGTTGGAGGTTTAGGATTGGCCGCCAGTTCGCCAGATGGAGCAAAATTCCGTGTGTTCGCGTCCGGGTACCAGGTAGCCGTAGAACCCGAAACGATCGTTCCGGTAAAGCTCGGACTTAGGATGGTTCCAAGTTCAACGTGATTGTTGGCTCCCACTAAATGGTTGTTCGAGGAGTTATCTCCTAAGGTAGGAGCTGCGTTATTCGAGAAGAGGCAGTAGCCATCCCAGGTTGTGGAGCCGTCTGTTTCACCAAGAAAAACGCGCTGACCCCGTACAGAGTTATGAACGAACACGACGTGACTATAGCTGTTGGCTATGAGGTTGTTTGTACCGACCAATTCATCGCCGCCTTGGTCCAGGATACAACCCGCAATGATCACATCGTTGTATCCGGGGTTCTGACTGTAGTTCCAAAGCAGATCCACATTGAAGTCGGTAAACCGGTCAAAGAGGTGAAACCGGTTCTCGCCCGACTTTCCTGAGATACCACCCCCATGAAGATCGATATCGGCAATAAGATCATACGAACCCTTGCCGGAGATGATCTGAGTGTCAGCGAAATCGGCGTTATCTGTCGAGCCTTGCAAGTTTAAAGCACGAGCAGCGACCTCGTTGTTTTCCAAAGATGCTGCAAAGTCCGGCAATGAGTTGACCGCATCAACGAAGTGCTGAACTTCGTATCCGCGTACCCTTAGGGGCGATCCACCGGAGAATGTGACAGGTTCGGCGAAGCGATCCCAGAATTGCCAAGCCTCAAAGATCAGAACCGTTTGACCGTCAACTTTCAGGTCGAAAACTCGATACCTATTGGTTTGAGGTCCCGACCTCTGAAAAGACCGAGCTAGTGTGACGCTTGAACCGTCGCCGTGGTATCGAATGGTCATCCGTGGGATGTCGGTCGGGGCGATGTCGAGCCAATCCCAGTCGTGAAAGGTGTTGTAAAGAGTGGCTGGGCAACCGTCTGTAATATCTCCAAAGCCTCGTTGATTGACGTTCCCACGCATTAGCGCGTTTGCGTCACCAACCTCATAGACTCCATCGGTGTAGCACTCGAGCAGGTAGGTGGGTCCTTCAACAAAGTGGCTATCGGGAGGTGTGTTTTTGAACCAAAGCTGACGGCCACCGGCTCTTTCTGCTCGGCAGCGCCTGAGTACATGTCCGGCATCTCCCTGTGTCTTTATTGATGCGATGGTGTCTAGATCGATACTGAGACCCTCAAACCAAAATCGGCCGACATTTGGGTCCCAAGCGCCTTCTTTGCCTCGGGCAAGGGTTAGGCGCGCTGTCACGCCATCCTCGGACTCAAACTTGATATAGCCGTCCGGGACATAGGCGGGACCGCCGCTGGCGACAGTGTAATCACCGTTGTCCGTGAGGACGAAGCGAGGGTGATTGGCTCCTGCCGAACGTGCCCCCGCGATGGCGTCCGTAATCGTGGTGTAGTTTTTGCCGTTGGCGCCAATCGTTGCTTGAAAATCATAGGCTGACAGCGCTGGAAAGAACGAAAATGGGCCTATTACCCGTCTCTGCATTGTGGCGTCAGCAGGCAGTGCCTCGATGTAGAGCAGCGCCTCACCTTCAATGCCGATGGGTCTTTGAAGATCCACCCAATAGCCGAGACAGCTATAGGTCGAACCATCCTCACGCGTGAGGGTCCGGAATGTTGGTGTTGCGACTTCGACCGGTACCTCATTCTCGAAGTAGAAACGAACGGAGGATACACCGCCGATCAGCGAGCCATTGTTGTTGGCCATCGCCATCGCGCCGACAGTCAGCGTGGTTGTGAAACGCTGTCTGGGAGGTTCGATAAGATGCAGAACCGGCTTGGCGGTTGATCGCGCGGGATCGGTCGGGGCTGAGCTAAAGCCGCTTCCTGGAATGCCATTCCAATCGGCACTTGGTGTGGGAGCTAGGTTTCCTTGCGCTTCCACCGTTGTTGAACCCTCCGTTATCCTAGGACTGTTCCTGCTGTCATCACGTGCTTCGAGCAATACCCAGTTTTGAAGGCCAATCTCTGCGTCAGATGAGATAATGATCTGCTGGCTGTCCGCGTCGAAGGTCCAGCCACTTGGTAGTACCAGCGCCTCGATCGTCGAGCCGAGCGTTGTGCCGGATATCCCTATGGCTGTGCCTGGAGTAACCGTGCACGGGAGGGAAAGCTCCTTCAGGTCTTCATCCTCAAACTCGTTCGTGACGGCCACGACGAACGTTCTGGTTAACGGGCGATCGCTGCCATTGCTGGCGTTGATTGTGACTAGGTGAGAGGTTGCGTTTTCGTAGTCGAGTGAGGCTTTTGTGATGAGCGAAGCCCCGCTTATCGCAAACTTGCCGTCAGGGTCAGACACTATCGAGAAGCTGTATGCCCCCTGAGCATCGGGCGCCGATAGAATTCCGACTGTAGAGCCCGGAGCCGCACTTTCTGAGATAGATAATGATGAGATAGAAATCAGGAGCAATGCTTATTCCGGTCGATCTTATGATCGTGGACAATCCATGAGTCCTCTGCCTTCTCAAAGAGCAATTGGAACCAGAACCGAGGCATCTTGCGCAATCAACTGCGGGGATTGGCCGTATTCAACGTTATGCAGCCGACATACCTCAGCACTACAATGGCCCCGATCTCTTTGGAGAGTGAACAAGTGGACGAGTCGGTTTCCTAAAGCGGCCCAGCCAAATTAAAACTTGGAAATGAGCAAACAAATCAAGCTGGGGGACCGCATCGCTCGAAGAGGCGCTGTGGAGGGCAAACGCAAACTGATCGATTTCGCGCGAGAGGCGAAGTTCATCAGGTACGGGACGGCGAGGAACGCGCTTCCCAAAGGCGCAGACCAAATGGTTACTGAACCCCCTTTGCCGTGGTTCCACCTATCGGTTATCTAACGCCTATGACCTCTGCGCTTCCTTCTCTCACAGGCGAAGAGCCAAGCGACCTCGAGCGCTGGAATTCACTAACCGATCAAGAGCATCAGATGCTTTCGCTCGCGGCGGCGCCTATGTCGAACAAGGCGGTGGCGGCGAGGCTTGATGTCAGCGAACGCACGGTCGAGCGCGCGATCCGCGCAGCCGGGAGTAAGCTTGGCGTTCCCAAAGGGCAGGGCAAGCAACCCACGCTCAGGGCTTATCGCGAGTTTGGGGGGCGTGTCGGAAAACCCGACGTCGGGTTTGCCCCTCTCGAAAAAGTCGGCAAACCGGGAGATGACCGGTCGCAGGACGTGATCGAGATTCCGCTCGCCGCGTTCGATAAACCGGACGTGCGCCGGGCTATCGAACAGGAGCTTTTCGCGTCACGCCTGGAGGCCTTGGACGCTCAACACGGGGTGGGGCTGCGCGTTGCAGCTATCATCCTCGGAGCGGTTGGCATTGCGATTGCTGGAACACTGGTGACCGCCGTGGCGATACTGTTGAGCACGCTGCTTAATGGTGGGCCTTCTTAACAATAAGCGCTCAGCGCTCATGGAGGCTCGCATCATGCATAAGACACACACCGATATCGTTCAGTCCGCTCAAGCCATCGGCGATCTCTGCCACGCCGCAGAAGACGCAGCGTTAACCGCTTTTGCTCGCACCGCTGAGCTTGCACAGCAGCTCGCTCTCTTTGCTCGCGACACCGGTATGTCGGCTCATGAGGCACGGCCCAGCCTGCACCGCGTCCAAGCCGCCCTTTCTGCGCAGACAGACGGATTGTCGAAGATCGGCGAAACGCATATGCGTGCTGAGAAGGATCTTGGAGCCTTGGCTGAGCAGACAAAGATGGACATTCCAATCACTTGCCCGGAGTTTGCGGTCGCAGAGGACGCAAATGTCACCGAACTGAAGGTGGCCTAACACTATGCTTCCCGATCTCCAGATCGCGCTTATCCAGTTCTTCTTCATCACGTTGATGATGACGGTTCTGGCAGCGCTAGTCTGGGGTGGGATGCCCAGCGAGGAGACTCATGCCTCCCGGTCTCGTTTACGTCGCGCCCTTCCTTTTGATCCAGGTCTCGGTCCGGAGCGTCTCGCCGCTCTGGTTCTGGTCTACATGGCAATGGTACAGGTTGGGGCGACCTACATCAGCCTGCCTAAGTTTGCCGAGGTCGATGCTTCCTCGCTTCTTGTGGACGTGATCGGCCTGACTTGCTTTGGCACGCTTGCCATTAACTCGACGCGATGGTGGACGCTCTTGCCAGCGTCATTCCAGCTCATCGCTGTTCTAAGCCATTTCCCCCGGCTTCCAATGCCAACCGAACTCTTTGGCGAGTTCGCCTATGCGCTCATGAAGAGCGGGGCCACACAGGGCGCAATCCTCTGCGTTCTTGTCGGCATATTCCAGCATCAGGCGCGGATCTGGAATAGCGGCCCATACAATTATTGGCGCGACCCCGATTTTTGGAGAGAGCTCGCTAGACCGACTTCCCGCCAACCCAAAATTGAGTCGAGCGAGGCGATCAAAGGCGTCGTCGCATGAGCGGGATGGTAGACAAAGCGTCGATGAAATCGGCCTATTCCGCTGGCGTGCAGGAAGGTGAACGACGCGCTCAAACTGAAGCCAATCGTCGTGCCTGGCCAATCATTATGCAATTCGCACGCGAACGGCAAGCGGCGTATCAACGAACCTATTTCGGCTGGGCAGCTATGCTGTCTGGAGCTTTGGTCGCGTTCTTCGCTGTGATTACGATGCTCCAGCCAGACGCAAAACCGTCAGTCTTTGGCGCTACGCTTTTCATGATGGTCCTAGGTGTCTTCGCGATCGCCTTCGGCATCGGGTATCGCAAGAGAGAAATCGACTTGCTGAAGAAGCGCGTTGAGGCTCACGAAGAGCGCTGGCGCCCCGTTATCGATTTCATGCCGGATTTGGGAGTGATGCGGATGGACTTGACGGCCGGCGAAGCTGCCAGCGCCAATCCGGCACCTGCCAATCAGAACGACGGCGGCGAAGATGGGCAAGACACCCCGCCCAAATAGCGATCAAAACCATCCGTGTGCCCGCTATATCCATGATCGCATAAGCCAGGGGCGCCAACTCGATCGACGTTTGAGTCCCTAGATGAACCATCACTACAAACGCCTGGAGCCCGGCGGCGACTAAAAGATACCGTCGATTGGCGGCAAGAGAGATTGCGACGAGCAGTACCCAGAAGAGCACATCGCTCACCATCATCAGCGGGTTGTGGTCGGCAAAACCGGCAGTCGCGGGAGGCAGCGCATAGATGCGGTCAAAGAGGTAGTAGGCGACAACCCATCCTATCGAGATCATCCGTTCTGGCATTCCGCTTCGCGCAATGCTGGCGACAAGCTAGATGAGCACCAGAGCGCTTTGCAGGTGTGGGCGCCACAGGTTAGTCCAATTCAGGAATTCATAGAACTCGACTGTCAAGTTGGGATCAGGCCGAAGTCTGTAACGTTTTGCTCAGGACCGAGCTTCGCCGGGCTGGCCGCATCGGAGAGCAGGGCGAGAACAAGGCCAAAGGCCAAGGGGATCGCCACAATAATAGCGACGCGCAATAGCGTGCCGTTCGGACCGTTCAAGGCGTCGGGCACCAGACTGCCGCCGGTGGCTATGTCCGCGTCGATTTCAGGCGGTATTGTGATCTGATCGAGTACATCGTTGGCAATCACCTCGCCTTCGATCGGGTCGTTGGCGTCTGGAACGTCGCCGATGGCTTCGCGATAGAATTGGATCAGCTTAACATCAGTCGCGCCGGGCATATGGAAGTGATCCTTTAGGCCGCGTACGATCTGGCTCACACGGCTAGGACTCACCCCGATGTGATTGGCGATCGACTGACGTGATTCGCCCATGTCCAGCAAGTTTAGGACTTCCCTTTGACGCTCGGTCAGGGCTTCCTGGGGGGATGGGATCATCCAATCATTCTCCGGCAACCGCACAATTCGGCGATTTCTGCCCTTAATTTCTTTAGCTCACCCGACTTAATTCTTTCAAGGTGCACATATCGAAGTCGTCGACGCAGCATAGGTGCGTTCTACACAAGCGAGGCATTAAATGACCGATCAACTCTACTTTCTACTGCGTAAAAACCCGATGGGTGAGATCAGGACAAATGGCCAAGCCGTTCCGCGCGATGAGGCGATCGAGGACGCGAAGAACATGCGCGCCGGCCAGCTTTTGGAACCGGGCATGAACTTCCTGCTTCAGCCTATCAACCCCTACGAGCTGGAGCTCTAAAGCGATGATGTCCGAAACAATCAAGACACCTGATGGTGTCCTCTTAAGCGAGACACACTGGCTCGAGCTATAGACCCCGTTCGACGCCACCCATGGGGTGCTCTACTTGGGCGACGAAACCTTCCTGCCAGAGATGCGGACAGAGAACATGGCTTCAATCCTAGTCAGTAGAGCTCGGCACGGACGACGGATAATGGGAAATTGTCGACGGGTATGACGCTTGCTGAAGCGTGGGCCCACATCGAGGACCATGAGCGGTTCCGCGCCACTGACCGTATCGATTGGATCCCATGCGGAAACGCTGTGGGAGAAGTGCTCCGTGGGAGCCTAAGGATTCCGACCAAGAATTCAGTTCCGCGCACGGGACGACGACCCAATCTCGCCTTTCCGCACCCCTACCACTGTCGACGATCGATTGGCGGGTAGAATGCGTCGCCGCTAAAGATCACGTTCGCGCGCATTGCCTGAGGATCGCAAAGGCAAGTGATTTCGATACGACCGAGAAATGGATGATCGCCATGAGACCGAGACCACGCAAAAAAGGTTGGCGAGACCAGGTTCTTGAAGGTGATCCGTTCAAGCTGCCTTTACTCAAAGAGCAGGAGGCAGCCTTCGAGTCTTGGACGCGCAACTGGCCCGTCGGCGAATTCTGTGTCGTGAACTGAACGTCGGTTTGCTGGTACAAGCCATTTTCATGCAGTCATTCCGGAAACGGCCCAAGCTATGCAGATTTACTCGGCCACATTCCACGACCGTATAGGTTGCGCGGATCAATAGCGCGCTCTGGTTCCGGGAAACCGTAGAGCTTTCGTTGTACTGCCCAATCAGTCGGCACATTGGAGTTTAGCAAGACCTTCCTGTTGAGGCCGGGCGGCTGTGTCCCATCAAAGACCGCGGTGACGATATCGGGAGCTAGATAATTCAATCGGATCAAGCGTGCGAACTGCGCGGTGCGGCAACCATGCATCTTTGCTAGTGCATCAAGAGCAAGCTCGCGGTTCTCTTCTACGAGCCGCTGGGCTTTTCGCGCGCTGCGAACGAGATCTACGAGCTTCTTGTCCGGCTTGCCTTTGCAGGATGCCTCTCGTGGATTGATGTGCAGGGACGGCCAGCGCTCCGCGGTCACTGCCCGCACGGCAGCGCTGTGCTCGTACCGGGCATCGCTGCACGACCAATTCGATGGACGCCCGCGGAAACTCATCTCGCTCCTCCATTCGAGATACCGACGGACCTCAAGCATGCGAAACTCGATTGAGACCTGGTCCTCGCCAAGTTCCACGCGATGGGCGATCGCCTTGAAAAGCTCATGCAGATGCGGCTTTGGGGTCGCCATCAGCCGGTCGGAAGCCGCAGGTCCTTTTGCTGCCAATGTGTCTAGTTCTTCGCCGAATAGTCCTAACCCTTTGAGGGACTTTCTAAGCTTAATGCGATCAGACAGAAATGCTGCGACTGCCGCTAGAACAACCTGATCAAGCTGGTCGGCGCTTGAACGATACTGTCGAAGGAACAGCTTCTGCGACCAGATGGCGTTGCTCGAAACGTAGGTCTTGTAAAATTTGCCATGCTTCCACTTCAGGTCGAGGCGCATATGGCGTCCGAGATCGTCCCAAAGCAGTCCCGCAAGGAAGTGGTCGGTGTCTCGATTGTTCGGCTTTCGCTTCTTACGTTGCTGGCAGATTATCTGCGCTTCGTCCCAAGTTTCGCGCGAAATGAGCGGCTCGTGTTCTCCCGGATAAGTTCTATCGTGGCCCCGGATCTCTCCGATATACATCGGGTTTTGGACGATAGCGTATACCGTGCTGGGGTTGATCGGATTGCCTCCACGCGGCTTGCCGCGCGGTGAGTATTTAACAGAGCTACAATATCCATGCTCGCGCACCGCAGTCATGACCTTCGTATAGCGCCTGGTCTTCAGAAACTCGTCGAAGATGAACTGCACGATTTTAGCTTCTGGTTCGTCGATTTTTAGGCCGTCAGAAGTGGCAATGTAGCCGAACGGTGGCAAGCCACCGTGCATCTTGCCATGCCGCTTGCGTGTACGGATGCTGTCGCGCACCCTTTCCGCTATAAGCTCGCGCTCGAATTGGGAAAAAGTCAGGAGCACATTAAGGATCATCCGCCCCATACTGTCGGACGTGTCGAAAGCTTGTGATATGGATACAAGCGCTATGTTGCGCCGATCAAAGATCTCGATCATCCGCACGAAGTCGGCGAGACTGCGTGTCAGCCGATCGATCTTGTAGACCACAAGCACATCAATGTCGCCCGCTTCGATATCCTGCATCAGCTGAGACAAGGCAGGTCGATCCATACCGCTACCCGAATGCCCGCCGTCATCGTATCGGTTAGGCAGCTCGACCCAGCCCTTATATTGCTGGCTTTTGATGTAGGCGCTGCTGATTTCACGCTGTGTAATGAGCGAGTTGACGTCGTGCTCGAGGCGCTGGTTGGTGCTTTTGCGCGTGTAGATTGCGCACCTCTTAAGCGGTGCGATAGTCTCTATATTCATGGGCACTCTCCAGCAGTTTCGAGGACCTTCTCGCCTTTGCGTTCTGCCGAGAAGGCGCTTGCGCTGGATGCGAGGCCTAGTGCGGCAGCGCGAAGCGCGGATCCGTCGCTGCTCTGCAAAAATCAGCTTTCCTACAGGAAACCTATTTGGTTACATCATCCCTAAAGGAGGCAAAGATGCCGGAAATTGACGCAACCATAATCACGGCCATTGCAGCTCTCATCTCGGCAATAGCGACGCTGGTGTGGGCACTTAGGCGAGATACAAAAGGAGAGTGACAGGGGCAAAGGTATAGGGTCGGCAACTGCTCGTAAGATGGGTTCAGCCTTGCCAGCGTGGCTGTCACTGCGCCGATCGCTGACCAGCAGCTTTCGGCTGGCACGCACATAAAGTTGTAGTCCCGCTTTTGGGGGCGTCTTGGAGGTCACTGAATGACCGTTGGTGGGGGTGAATGCGGACCTCCAGCGAATTGCCGCTTGATTAAGCGATACCCCCAGAGGTCTCTCCTAAGATGCGCTAACCCGATCTACCACCGGCAAACCCAATTTGGCACTACCGGTCTCGAGGAAGCTCGGAGTGTCATTGCGCGATGGGTGGCGCGAAAGGCTGATGAGCAAAAAACTGCATTCCAAAAGATCAAAGAACGCATGAAAGGCCACGTGGTCGCCCGGACTGGTTTATTCCGCGCGGATCGAACTCGCATGTGAACCCAAAGACCCTGCGCGCCACGCGCTGTGCTACCGCTTCCGACCAGGCATGTCGGTATGGGCACAGATCAAGACGGGGTGGAGACGGATTATTCAATATCCACTCTCTCCTATCAGCAAAGCTCTTAGCGACGCGAGGCGAGAGAGATAGGGTCGGTGTTTGGCAGATCGATTCGTCGCTTTTACTGCACAATTGATCTAAAGAGGCCCTTCAGAAAAACTATAGCCTTCGCGCGGCACTAGTCTTTGCGTCACTATTGTTGCTGAATTTGGCAATTTTTTTGGCTTGAAATTGGACTGGGATGACGCTCTATTTCTAGCGGTCGGATGTATGCTTTGTAGCATCGGTTTCGCGCCGGGATCAGTCACCAGATTTGCCTGAATAAGGCTGTCCTTGGTGCTTTTGGAGGGGTGGGGGCAGTGGCCAATCCGCTGGTTGAGGACATGCTTGATGCACAGCTGGTGCCGGACTTCTGGGGTTATTACGTTGGGCCCTATACGGTCGCATCAGCGAGGATAAACGCGATTGCTTCTTTGTTCACGCGAACCGATTGGGGTGGGTTCCAAATGCGGCTTGGAAGTCGCCGGTCATTGGCGGCAGCTACAGATACTGATCAATCCTCGCTGCGAAGCGCTCGAACGCCGGATCCTCAGCTGCTTTTTTTGCACAAGCGTCCGCGATCCCGATGTATTCGTTTGGCTCGCCCGTTATCGACTTCACGATGGGCAGAAGTTCGTTCCGCTTTTCGGTCTCACTCATCTTTGTTCCCGACGCGTTTCTCATTCGATCAATGTACCATTGATAGAGGGTCTTGGCGCGTTTTGTCATCCCGCGATCGCCGAGCTCTTCGCCAGTGATGGAGAACACATATCCAACGGCGGCACAGTGCGAATCGTTATCTGCGTCGAGTGTTGCATTCGCTTTGGCGCACGCCAATGCGCTTGCAGAAATAGCAGCCAAGAGTCCTAGTTTCGTAATCGCGTGGTCCACTGTTCATTTCCTTAGAGAATGTGACTGGTGAATGCCAAACAGCAGTTAAAATTATGCAAACTATCTATGCGAGATCACGAATAAAGTTCGAGCTTCTCCTATCATTTGGCCTACGGCCATAAATCTCAAGGGATTATTGTATTATGTCATGTAATGGTGGAAATAGTGGAGATTTCGTACAGAATTTCAGAGAAGATTTAGCTCAGTTTCTAAGAGGCGCGGGAGGCGGAGTAGGTTTTGGGGGTGCTGTGGGCGAGGCTGCTGCGCGCGATGTCGAGGGTGTAGACCCTACGCTCGACGCCTGGGATTGGGGAAATGCGGCGTTCGGTTCTGCCGTAGTGGCTGATGCTCGTGCGGCTTGGCATATTTCACAATCCCGCTGGATTACTGGCTCGAACATGCGGCTTGGTTTCAACGTTGTGCCAACCGCTGATGAGCAGATTGTCGATCTTGAGAATCGCCTGTCTGAAGCCAGACCATGCGATCAAAGCGACGGCGATTCCAGCAACGGAGATTCTGGCGGCGGTGGCCCTGGTGGCGGAGGGCCAGCCGGTGGCGGTCCAGGTGGTGGCGGCCCCGGTGGTGGAGGTCCAGGTGATGGTGGCCCCGGTGGTGGAGGTCCAGGTGATGGCGGCCCCGGTGGCGGAGGTCCAGGTGATGGTGGCCCCGGTGATGGTGGCCCCGGTGGTGGCGGGCCTTCTCCATGGTGGCCGTTTCCTTGGCCCGGGCCAGGCACTCCTCCAAATCCAGGTGGTAATGATGAACCTGATGGTCCCGATGAGCCGTTCGATCCCCTTGTCGTTGATCTCGATGGTGGTGGTATCACCTTGCTTGCCACCAACGATGCGTCGGTTTTTTTCGATTTCGCAGCGGATGGTTTTGCTGAGCGGACTGGCTGGATAGGCTCTGGCGAAGCGTTCCTAGCGATCGATCACAACGGCGATGGCATCATCAACGATGGCACAGAATTGTTTGGAAACGACATAACCGACGGGTTTGATGTACTTGTCCAATACGACACGAATACTGACGGTCTGATCGATATCAACGATGCGCAGTTTGGTGACCTGTTGCTTTGGACCGATGCAAATCTAGATGGGGTCTCGACATCAGACGAATTGCAGTCTCTATCCGACGCTGGTTTGGTTTCTCTGTCGCTGACGACGACGCCTGTAGAAGCATTTAACCAAGGCAACTGGGTTGCAAATCAGAGCTCGGTAGAATTCAGCGATGGCTCGACAGCCGTCTCGCAGACAGTCTATTTCAACACCCGGCCTAGCGACAGTGTCTACCAGGTGCCTGAGAACTTCCAGTACCATGAAGACTCTTTCTTCCTGCCCGAACTGAAGGGGTTTGGAAATCTGCCCGACCTCGCTGTGGCATTGACGCTGGATTCAGCCATCCGGCAAAGCCTTCATGATCTGGTCGCGGATTCCAATACCCTGACTTATAGCGAGTTCCGTTCTCGCGTTGCGGACATCGTACTTGCATGGGCCGGTCCGACGCCGTCAGATGATCGTGGGCCCAACGTCGATCGCGAAAAACTCCATGTTCTTGAAACCTTTTGGGGCATTTCTTGGGGCGGAGGTACAGTTAGTGCAGCAGATGCTCGGGGCGCACACAATTCGTATGAGTCGATCATAGATGGCGCAGTCGCTCGTTTGTCAGTGCAAATGTCGCATCTGCATTACGCGAAGGAAGTTGTGGCCGGTAACGATCCGAACCCATTCGATCATAAACTCGCTCCGCTAGGGGTCTTTCACTACAACTCTGAAGACAATGGATTGTCCGGAAGGGCAGATTTACTCCTGCCGGGCGCAATCGGGGTCGGTGCACCAAATCGAGAGACCTTCGTAGAATATTTGGATGATCTATCTGACTATTTCGCTCCGATCAGCGGGGTCCTTTATAACGGCGATCAAAGTGCTCTGGTAGAGGTCGTAAACCAATGGTTTGGCCCCGATTTTGCCCTGCCGACCGGCATTTCGCGTGACGATGTTTATTCCGGCCTCAACACAAGCGTTGAAATACTCCAAGCGGGTGCCGATCCCATTGGCCCGGGCAATGGCCGAACTCGGACCATCTACGGCTCGGTTGAAAATGACATTGTCGACGGAGGAAGTGGCTCGGATACGTTTGTCTACACCCGCGGAGGTGGCGACGATGTGTTCCGCAACGGGATCAACGACGGCCTGCGTGATCGATTGGTCGTAAGTGGGGTTGCTTCGACCGATGTATCAGTTGGCCGTGATGGTTCAATCGCAGTCTTGATCATCGGCGAATCTCAGCCTGGCGCGGGCGACGCGGGCAGCATATCACTCACGGACACCTTCGATGGCCATCATGCGCGCGGTGTCGAGCGTATTGAGTTCGAAGATGGAACTGTCTGGACGCAGCATGATCTGCGCATTCGTCATCTATCCGAAGTCTCGACGGACGGGGACGACGTTATAGTCGGTTTCCGCTTCGGAGATTTGATTGAAGCCGGACTTGGTGACGATGATGTTGCCGGTGGTGACGGCGCGGACACCTATGTCTATAATCGCGGCGACGGGAACGACATCCTTCGCGACACCATCGATGGAAGCACGGGCGATCGTCTCCTCCTGCGTGGAATTCAAGAGAGCGATGTTTCGCTTGTCCGAAATGGAGCCGATGTCTCGCTCATCATTTCGGAGAGCTCGCCAGGATCTGCAGACGGCGGAAGTGTCCTTCTTCGCGAGTCCCTGAACAGCAAACATGCTCGGGGAATCGAATTTGTCGAGTTTGAGAGCGGAACGGTATGGACCCAATCCACTCTGCGCCTCCGCCACCTAGCGGATGCCTCGACCTCCGGCGATGACACCATTGTTGGCTTTGACACGGGCGATACAATTGAAGCTGGTCTCGGTAATGATGATGTCGCTGGTGGCGATGGCGGTGACACATATATTTACAATCGTGGTGACGGCGATGACATCATCCGGGAACAGATCAACGGCAGCACCACCGATCGGCTGATCCTGCGCGGTGTCGGTCCTGCCGACGTGTCAGTCGAGCGACAAAGCGCAAGCGCAATCCTAGTTATTGCGGAAAGCAGTTCTGGAGCAGGAGATGGCGCGCGGATCACTCTTACGGAATCGTTCGCGAGCAAACACGCCAGAGGTGTCGAATTTATTGAGTTCGACGATGGAACAGTTTGGACGCAAGCCACCTTGCGTACCCTGCATTTCGACTCTGCAGGGACCGACGGCGATGACACAATATTCGGCTTTAGCACCTCTGACACTTTGGAAGGCGGGCTTGGCAATGACAGCCTTTCTGGCGGGGATGGGTCAGACACTTACGTTTACAATCGCGGCGATGGCGAAGATTCCATTTCAGAGGGGATCAATGGAAGTGTCTCGGACAACCTTCTCCTGGCGGATATTCTCCCCGGAGAGGTGACGTTCGAAAGATCTGGAACCAACGTTACCATCGTGATCGCAGAGAGTGCTCCGGGCGCTGGCGATGGCGGGCGTGTGACGCTGCTGGACAACCTTGATGAGCGCTATGGCAACGGGGTCGACAAGGTCACGTTCGGCGATGGTACCGTGTTCACGCAGGGCGACATTCGTCGCGAGCTTACCGCATCGGCTTCCACTGACGGTGACGATACGATCACGGGCACCGGCGCAAGCGAAACACTGTTTGGAGGGCTGGGCGACGATTACATTTACGGTGCCGGCGGAAACGATACCTATCTCTACAAACGCGGCGACGGCAATGACACGATCGAGGAGCGCAACAACGTATCCGCCGGTGATCAGCTAGTTTTTGAGGACATCGATCCTGCCAGCGTCAGCCTTACGCGCTCTGGGAACGACGCAGTTTTGACAATTGCTGAAAGCGCTCCCGGTGCGGGCGACGGCGGGCAATTGACCCTGCTTAATACGATCAACGGTAGTTATGGCGGCGGCATTAACTCAATCGTCTTCGAGGACGGTACTGTCTGGTCCCAAAACGATCTTCGAGTTCGTTACCTAGCTGAGAGTTCGACCGATGGCGACGATAGCATTACCGGCTTTCGCTACGGCGATACAATCGAAGCCGGCCTCGGCGACGACTACCTTTTTGGCGGTGAAGGCAACGACACGTATATCTACAATCGAGGCGATGGGAACGATGAGATCCGCGAAGATAACAACGATTCCAGCGGTGATAAACTAGAATTGAGAGGGATTGATCCCTCAAATGTCAGCGTTGCGCGGGCGGGCAATCACGCCGTTTTGACGATCGCCGAAAGCGCGCCGGGCGTGGGCGATGGCGGGGTTCTGACACTCCAGAACACAATCAATGGGCGTTACGCAGGCGGGATCAATTCGATCCTTTTCGACGACGGCACGACGTGGTCGCAAGGCACACTTCGCGCGCAATATTTTGAAGACAGCGCCACCGACGGGGACGACACCATCGATGGCTTCAGCGGGGGTGACACCTTTGGCGGAGGTCTGGGAGATGATTTCCTTTACGGAGGTGAAGGCAACGACTCCTACATCTACAATCGCGGTGACGGGCACGACACAATTCGCGAAAACAACAATGACTCCGCGGGAGACAAGCTCTATTTGCACGGCATAGACGTGTCTCAAGTGCGGGTCACCCGGTCGGGTAACTCAGCGATTATCAACGTCTTGGAATCCGCACCAGGAGCCGGTGATGCAGGCTCTATCACCATGCTCAACACCATGATCAGCAGTTATGCTGGCGGGGTCAACTCGGTTGTATTCGATGATGGAACCACGTGGTCCCAGTCCGATCTGCGAGTCCGCTTCAATCTTGATGCTGGGACATCCGGTGCCGACACGATTGATGGCCTGAGCGGGGCAGACACGTTCAATGCGGGCGCTGGTAATGACACTGTCAAAGGTAATGGCGGCGATGATAACCTAACCGGCGGCGCTGGGAATGACGCCTTGATTGGCGGATCAGGTAATGACACCTATCATTACTTTTCCGGCGATGGTGATGACCAGATCACCGAACAGAGCGGGCAGGGGTCAGCAGACCGAATTCGTCTCCATGGCATTGATGCCACCCGGGTCACCTTCGAAAACTCACCTGGTGGCGGCACCTTCACCGTCTTTATCGCTGAGAGCGCCGCAGGCGTTGGCGATGGCGGGTCGATTACGACTTCCGGCACATTCACCGCAACAGGAGATGCTGGGATTGATCTGGTCGAGTTTGATGACGGAACCGTTCTCACAAGAACAGATCTGGATGCCATCGCAATTAGCCCGGCGTCCGATGACATAATCAACGGCACCAATTCGGGTGAAACGCTCGATGGTGGACTGGGTAACGATACGATAACCGGCAATCGCGGCAACGACGTCTTTGTTTACACGCGAGGCGACGGGAACGATCGCTTCAACGAATACCGCTATGGCGATTGGGATCGCGTTGTTCTTCATGGTATCGATCCCGCTGACGTGACCCTGCGTCGCGAGAGCGGCAACAACGTCACGCTGATAGTCGCAGAGTCCTCACCCGGTGCGGGCGACGGCGGCGAGATCTATTTGCACGGCAACCATACTGGCTCGCTGACCAATTCGGGCGAGACCGGCTTCGAGCGGATCGACTTTGACGACGGGACACAATGGACGCCGGGCACACTGCGCTCGCTCCTAATTGCAGCCAGCATCAGCGATGGCGACGACACGATGTCAGGCTTTGACAATCGCGACACGTTTGAAGGAAGGCTTGGTAACGACACGTTCAGCGGTGGGCGCGGTAACGATGTCTATGTCTATAATCGCGGTGACGGGAACGACCGCTTCAACGAATACCGCTATGGCGACTGGGACCGTGTTGTTCTTCACGGCATTGATCCCGCTGACGTTACTGTGCGGCGTGAGAGCGGCAACAACGTAACGCTGGTGATCGCGGAATCATCACCCGGTGCGGGCGATGGAGGCGAGATCTACCTGCACGGCAACCACACCGGCTCGCTGACCAATTCTGGTGAGACCGGGTTTGAGCGGATCGATTTTGATGACGGGACGCAATGGACGCCGGGCACGCTGCGCGCGATGATCTTTGATGATCTCTCGACTGATGGTGATGATACGCTCAGCGGCTTTGATAACGGCGACACGTTTGAGGGCGGGCTTGGTAACGACACTTTCAGTGGTGGCCGCGGCAACGATGTCTACATCTACAATCGCGGTGACGGAAACGATCGCTTCAACGAATATCGTTACGGTGACTGGGATCGGGTCGTTCTTCGCGGGATTGATCCTACCGACGTCAGCGTGCGGCGCGAGAGCGGCAACAATGTCACGCTGGTCATCGCGGAAAGTGCCCCGGGCGCGGGCGATGGGGGCGAGATCTATCTGCACGGCAACCACACCGGCTCGCTGACCAATTCTGGTGAGACTGGCTTCGAGCGGATCGACTTTGATGACGGGACGCAATGGACCGCTGGTACACTGCGCGCGATGGTCGTGAACAGCCTCGCCACTGATGGTGACGACACATTCTCCGGCTTTGACAACTCAGACACGTTCCGTGGCGGTCTTGGCGATGATGTGATCACCGGGGATGATGGCAATGACCGCTATATCTATGCCCGCGGCGATGGCAACGACACCTATCGCGATTTCCGCTATCAGGAGACAGACACGGTCGAGTTCACCGATATCCTGCGCAATGAGGTGGTCTTCTACTCGTCCGGATCAACTGTCTACGCAAAGATTTTGGACAGTTCCGATGGCGCTGGGGATGGCAGCGTTCTGACATTTGTCGAAAGCACCAGCACAGGCACGACCGGGATAGACCGGATCGAGTTTGCCGATGGCACTGCCATTTCTGACGATACTTTCGTCGCCGAGCGTTATACGATGGGTACGACCGGCGATGATCTGCTCTCAGGCGGTACGGGTAATGACCGGTTGTTTGGCGATTATGGCAATGATGAGCTAACCGGCGGCCTCGGTGACGATGTGCTAAACGGCAGCTATGGCGCGGATACAGCTGTATATTCGGGCCTGAGCACTGAGTTCACCATTCTGACGAATAACGGCGTCATCCAGCTGCGTGACGATGAGATCGCAATCGGCGAAAACGAGGGCACCGACACGCTCATCGGCATCGAAACGCTTCGCTTCTCTGATGGCGTCAGCTTGGGCATTGCGTCGCCCATCATTCTCGATCTTGGTGGCGACGGTATCCAGACCCTCAGCGCAGAGGAAAGCGGGGCTCGGTTCGATCTTGATGGCGACGGCATGGCCGATGACACGAGCTGGATTGGCGTCAACGATGCCTTCCTCTACCTCGACCGGGACGGCAATGGCACGGTATCGGGTGTTGAAGAGATTAGCTTTATTGATGATCTGCCGAACGCGGCCACTGACCTTATGGGGCTCACTGCCTTCGACAGCAACGGAGATGGAGCTCTCGATGCCTCGGATGATCGCTTCGCCAATTTTGGTGTCTGGCAAGACAGCAATGGCGATGGCGTGGTCGATACAGGGGAGACTTTCGAGCTCACCGCGCTTGGCATTGCCTCGATTGATCTGACCGATGCGCCCGTCAACGGGGGTACCAAATTTGGCGATGTCGTGATCGCCAACACCGGCACATTCACCTACGCAAACGGTGTAAGCAGCGAGTTTGCGGACGCGGCCCTGACATACCGCCTTGGCACGAGCGAGGATATACCCGCTTCGGCGCTTTCGAACGGATCATCTTCGAGTGCAGCTCCGGATATCAACGAGCTGTTCGAGCAACTGCGAGCTGGCGGGGATGCGGATCTCTGGCGCCTATTCGATAATCCCGACCCGATTCAGGGGCTCGTTTCGAACGATTTAAGAGAGCAAAGCGAAAGCGCAGGGCGCTGGACAGGCTTTTCGGCGTTCGGCTTTGGTCAGCCATACATGTTGGTGCAACTCGGCGTTGAACAATTTGCCTACGATACCAAGCGATTGGAAGTTTCGCTTTCAAGAGCGGTCCAATACCTCTCGCAAGCGACAGAGCCCGTCGGTATCCCGCCAGAGGATGCGACGCATGGGACCGAGCAATCGGGCGTCTCGCGCGCGAGTATACGTTCGATCGAAATGGTCGATGGAGCAAGCGGCATTGACCCTGCTGATACGGCGCGTAAACTGATGATGATCCGTCAAGACCTCAATATGTTCGGCGTTAATGGCACCGCCGAGACGGAGCGGCTGCGCGACAATACGCCGGAATATCTGCAGCTCTATGCGTAGTTTAGTATCTCACTGGAGTTGGGTGAGATATCCGTACCTCAGGCCCCGCTCCTCGGTCAGCGGTGAGTATCAACTCACCGTCTGCATCGGCGCATCGTGGGCCGATCTGAACCGGCCCTCGAATGACTGAAACTGGGTCGTAAGCTGACCAACCGCTTTTCCGAAGCTGGCGAGCAAACCGCGCAGTCAACTATCGGTTCGGTGGCAATCGCCTAACCTTCTCCATTCGCAAGCTGTTCAATGATCACGACAATCGGTTCTCGTTCGGAAATCCAAGCACCGTTGCGCAAGTAGGACAGTCGACACCTCTGCAGCCTAGACCCTAAAGTCTCGCTTTTTCGAGAGAGCATTAGACCTGAAAAGCGGCTTACGAAGAAGTGCTGTTTCTGACCGACAGCTCTAACCTTGGCGAGAACCCTTGAGCCTTAGCCATGGGCATGGTCCCCTCGCGTAAGACCTCGTTGCTCGCCACCGTCATTCAATTGGCTTCATCGCAGTTGTGACTTGCAGGCCCAGCAAACCCGGATTGGTATAGGGCATTCAGTCCAGAGCGGAACAAGCGTTCGTCGAGACGCAACCTAGAAAGGCGTTGCCGGACGCGAAAATAGCTCTGTGAATTTCAAGCGCCTGCATCGCGCGCCGGCGTCCTTTAGTGGCTCCAGACGAGGCAACCAAAGTGGTTCGATCCTGCGCGCGTATCCTTTTCGTTTTGATCCTCTGTACCCAAGCGGCTTTGGTCGTGTCGACACGGGCGAATGCACAAGGCTCAGGGTCCGAAATGGGCGGTATTGCCGCCTTGGATGTCGAGCATGTCGCTTTGGATTTGCGGTTTGATATGGACCGTCAGCAAGCGGCCGGAACCGCGACTATCCATCTGCGGTCAAAGCAGGAGACATCTCGGATCGTGCTCGATGCGGTTGGTCTCGATGTGCGGAAAATCGAATGGCAAGGTGAAGGGCCCGTTGGATTTGAACTGGTGCAAGGCCGTGAGAACGGAGCGCTCGTGATCGACCTAGGCCGCGCGGTCACTCCGGCGGACCCGCTCGTCTTTACGATTCAGTATACCGCGCAAGCGCTCAATGGCACAGACCCATCCAATATCTGGGGGAGTGTGGGGCGCGGCCTTAGGTTTCATGCGCCCTCGGCAAGCGATCCGCGTCGGCGTGTTCAGATGTGGTCGTCAAACGCCCCCGGATCGAACCGCCGCTGGTTTCCGGGTTACGATCGCCCCGATGATCTGCGGACATTTGAGATACGAGCCACCGTTGGCGACGCCCGTTTAACGGCGCTTTCCAATGGTGCTTTGATCGCCCGCGAGGCAAACCCCGATGAGAGCGTCACATACCATTGGAAACTTGATCAACCGCAACAAAACCATCGGTCTAGTATCGTCATTGGCGAGTTCGAGAACGCCGCCGTGAAGTCCAAAAGTCTGACGTTGAACAACTATGGATATCCGGACGAAATGGACGGAGTGCGCGCCAGCGTCGAGCGCCTTACGGACATGGCGGATTTTCTTCGCGAGACGATTAGCCAGCCCTTTCCCTTTAAGGCGTACACGCAGGTTTTCGTGCAGGAATTGCCCTGGGGCATGGCGAATAGCGGGCTGGCGGTCCTGACCGAGAATTTCGTTGATAGCGCCGAAGTCCACCGCGATTTTCTGTATTTGTGGGATGATTTGGAAGCGGAGAGTCTGGCTGAACAGTGGTTCGGAAACTCCATCGCGCCACAATCATGGGAAGACGCTTGGCTTGCGCGAGGGCTGCCGCGTTATCTTTCCGCGATTTATAACGAGAGCCGCAACGGCGAAGAAGAACTTCTTCTGTCGCCCTACCATGTTCCTGCCGACTTACAGGCAGCCCTGTCCGACTGGGCAAACGAAGTGCGCGACCCGATTGCGCCGACAAGCGTTGCCGATCCCTCCACATGGGTGACAGCGAACACGCCCACAGTGCGGGCAACCGTGGTCTTGCGAATGCTGGAAGGCGAGATTGGCCGTGACGCGTTGATCCGCAGTGTTCGGAGGCTTGCCGCTTTGCATTCCGGAGGGCTTGTCAGCACGAATGACTTCGCCGTTCTCGTGTCAGACGAGGCTGCGCGCGACATGTCGTGGTTCTTTGATCAATGGATTTATGGGGCTGGGCATCCGAAGTTCACAGTTGACCAAGAGTTTTCGAAAGAACGTGGCGAGCTGGTCATTACAGTCGGCCAATCCATAGCACAGGGGAGTGCGAACGGGGCGCATCCGATGGGGCTGTTCCGTGGTGATGTTGATATTGAGATCGATGGGAAGGTCGAGCGGCGGACCCTCGCCCCTATGGAGGTGAACACGTTCACCTTTCCCCGATCCAGCGCGCCGCGTTTTGTGAACTTCGACTACAAAAGCCGTTGGATTGCCGAAACGTATTTTCCGCGCGGATCGACAGAGCTTCTCGCAATCGCTCGATCCAGCACAGACGCTCTCGCGCGTCGAAAGGCGATGATCGAGTTGGGGAACATGGCTCTCGACCCTGCGACGAGCGTCCCGATGCGCGACGCAATCCTTGAGCATTATCGAGAGGTTGCGGAAAGCGATGCCTATTGGCGGCTCAAGATGGTGGCCCTCTTCCAGCTTCGCCGCGTTTTGAACGCAAATGGCGGTCAGGCGAACTTTGGCCTCGATGAAGAAACGCATGGCGCGCTGGTTCGGATCATAAGGGGACAGGACCGGGATGAGGCCTGGGTTCGTTTCGCTGCGCTCAACTGGCTTGGCGAGGCGCGTGATCCAAAGCATTTTGAAATGTTCCGTTCCTTGCTTCGCGACAAGAGCGACCGGGTCATCAACGCTGCCGCGGTCGCGCTCGGTAAAACAAAAGACCCTCGTGCGTTTGACACGCTCATCGCGCTTGGACCTCATCCATCCTGGAAGAACCAGAGCCGTATCAGCATGCTCGGTGGCCTCGCTGAGTTGGGCGATCCACGCGGAGTTGACGTGGCTCTCGCGTCGCTCAAAAGCCTCGCGGATGCTCGGTGGACGCTGATCACTCCTGTTTGGGATTATCGTCTGGCGGCGGCGCACGCTTTGCGTCGATTGGAGAGCACGGCGGAAGGCTATCGCTTTGTGCGCGCAATGCTCGATAAGGCGCTTGGTGAACGCCATGTCAGTGATACGATGTACAACTTACACTTGCTCGTCGCCTTGGCGGACCCACAAGCCCGCGAGGCCCTCTCGGCGGCGAGGAAGGCTTTTGCGGAGCATGCGGACATGCAAGCCGCGCTTGACGCTATAGAAACACAGCTCAACGCCGCGTTGGCATAGCCGAATAGGCTGCGGCAGCGTGGCCTTGGTTTTTAGTAACGAGCGATCTCTGCGTTGATGGTTTGCAGACCCATCTCTAGCCTTTTCAGGCTCGGTTCTGCGTAACCACAAACGAGAGCGTTTCGAGCGTTCATTTGTCCCGCGACATAGCGGCCGACTTCGGGAATCAAGACACCCTTGTCTCTAAGTCTCATAGAGACCTCGTTCGCTGGAATTGAACTAGGAAGCTCGATCAAGCCGCTAAGCCCGGAGTCAAGACCAGTGAGCTTCGCCTGTGGAGCGAGCCGTTCCGCGACAGACTTTCGCTTGGCAGCATAGTGTCTGCGTGTGCGCAAGACATGCCGCTCATACTCTCCCTCTCGTATGAATTTGGACAGGGCGAGCTGTAGAGGTTCGTTCGGTGAGTACTCGGACACTCCCCTCAAACAGGCCATCGCCTCGATGATCGATTTGTCAGCGACGGCAAAACCGATCCGCAGACCCGGGAACATGGTTTTCGAGAAGGTGCCGCAATAGACAACTAAGTGTGGAGCCATAGCGGCCATGGGGGTTAGTGGGGGAACGTCGTAACGAAATTCTCCGTCGTAATCGTCTTCCACGATCAATGCGCCATTAGCCTCAGCCCAAGATAGCAGCTCGGCCCTGCGGCCTAAACTCAGTCGGCTACCCACTGGAAATTGGTGCGAAGGTGTGACGTATACCAGACGCGTTGGCCGTGTTGCCGTATCGAGGCGATCCAATTGCATTCCGTGACGATCGATCGGTGCAAACACCATTTCGGCACCTGTGCGGCTGAAGACCTGCCGCGCCAATGGATAGCCCGGATCCTCAAACACGACCGACCGCTTTGGATTGAGAAGCAAGCTGGCGATCAGATACATTGCGTGTACAGCGCCATTGGTGACAATGATCTGCCCGGTATCGACCTGCATCCCCCGGGCGCGTCGCAGATAAGCGGCAATCTCTTCGCGTAATCTGGCGTTTCCGAGCGGGTCTCCGTAATCGCTATCAGGCACTGCGCTTGCCGCCTGCGAGATGCAACGCCGCCAAACATTGAGTGGGAATGTTTCAAGGCTTGGACGGCAAGGTCGCAGATCGACCTTTGACGGCGCTTTCTTGTCGACATCCAGTTCGATGGGCTTCGTTACAAACTCAACATTCGGAAGCCCTTCTCTTCGCGGTCGAACCGACGCTTGATTGGCATCCTTCGCTACGAATGTACCCGATCCTACGCGCGCCTCTAGAATTCCTTCCGCAAGAAGCATTTCGACCGCGGTGGTTACTGTTCCCCGGGCGATGCCGAGGTCCTTTGCCAATTGCCGGGTGGGGGGAATGCGGTCGCCTGCAATCAGTGTACCCGCCTCGATACGCCTTCGTATCTCATCCGCAAGCTGTCTCGATAGGCTTCCCTTTGTCGGATCGAAGCCTTCGCGCACATGAAAATCCGCAATTTGTGTCATGTAAAGCTGATAGATCGGCTCACTCGAATTGGTCAATTAGACTCTCTGTACTAAGCCAATTGTTTCGTGCTCTTTCGCCGCTCGGCGTCTTTTCCACCCCATGCGAAGCCCGGTTTTCCGCTGCCGCCCGACCCGCTGGTCCGCTTCCAATCTAATTCTATAGGCCATTCATCGTTGGCTATTTGGCGGCGATAGCCCGTCGTTTAGCACTTACCGAAATTATCAACGAAGCTCATTCGGAGGTGTGTCAGTGGGATATCTTAAGTTGTCAGTCTCTGTATCTTTGGCTGGCGCTCTTGCCGCATGCGGCAATTCGGCAAGCACTCCGTCGCCGACCGCAATCGAAAGTGAAGCGCCGACGCCAGACCTCTCCGAGTGCATCTTAAAGGTCATAGAACTCGACGAGGGCAGATCCGAATACACGGGCACAATTGCACGTGTCGACGGAGGTGTTCGAACCTATGTGACAACCTCTATCCATAGTTCAAATGGCGATGGCACCTGGACTAACAAATCATTCGGCGGTGATGTCGGAGGAACTGAGGATGATGCCGAAGTCAGCGTTGTCACAGTCGAAGGAAACTTCGTGATTCCGATCGAAAACGGAAAGCTCAATAGAGAAGCGGCTGTCGAAATTACGGCGTGCGATGGTCCGGATCCGGAAGGCCGCTATGAGGTGAAGAAGAGCTACAAAATTCCCGTCGAAGGAGGCTCGTTCGACTACGCCACCAACGTATCCTGGTACGGCGAACGCGGTTCCTATTACGCCGAGGATTTGCGTGATCCAGATGGCCGGATCATCGCCCGACGCTCGGGTGTCTACTTGCCTGTGCACGAGTAACTGCATGGCGATACTCACCAAAGAGAGCTTAAGCAGCCTTTTGGATAGGCATCCCTTTGGGAGGTGTCAGTTGCGAGGGTTAGCGGACAGTAAGGGGGAAAGTCCTGACCATGTCGATGCCCGTATTATGGCCTTGTCGCCCAGCACAGGGCATTGTTGGCCATTGTTGTCTTTGTGTGCGTTTGCCGCCGGTCTTGCATCCTGCGGACCTTCCGATGAAACAACTCTGCCCGAAACGGAAGGAGAGGTGTCCACATCGGGGGATCTGTCCGAGTGCATTTTGAAAATCATGGATTTGGACGAGGGGCGGCGCAGCTATGTTGGCACAATTGCCAGGGCAAACGGTGACGTTCGCGTTTACAGAGCGACCTCAGTCCACACTGCCAATGGGGACGGTACATGGAATACGCTGACTTATGGCGGCGATACGGGCGAGACTGAAGAGACCGCAGAAGTGACAGTGGTGACGGTTGAAGGTAACGCCATCGTCCCTGTCGAAGACGGAAAGAAGGACCGCGAAGCTTCGGTCGATATCCTCTCCTGTCGCGGGCCGGACCCCGAGGGGCGATATCAGATAGAGACCCAATACAAACTCTCGGCTGAAGAGCGCGGATTTGACTATGTCACCAACACCTCATGGTACGGTCAGGCGGGTTCTTACTACGCCGAAGATATCAGAAATGGAGAAGGGCGGATCATTGCTCGCAGATCGGGAGTTTATCTTCCTCTCGAAGACTAAGCACCGCAAGCATTCAATTGTCGTCGCGAATTATCCGGAGTGGTCTATGCCGTTGCTTTTTAATTTTTTATCATGCCCAAGATTTTAGTTGCCGCGGCCCTGATCGGCCTCTGTTCAATTCCCGCGAACGCTGACGATGAGATCGACTCAATCCGGGCAACTGTTTCGACGTATATTGATGGCACAGCCTATTCAGAAGCGGATCGTCTTCGTGGGATTTTTCACGAGGAGGCAAGGCTGTACCTGGATCACAAAGACTATCCCGTGTTCGTGATGGAGAGCCCCAAGTTCATAGAGGCGTTTGCACGCGGCAAAAAAGGGGAGTTTAACGGCCGATATGGCAGCGTGCTCCACATTGATCGGTCAGGCGGCACGGCAACGGCGAAGGCAGAAATCATCATTCCGGCAGATAAAAGCCGGTTTGTCGATTACTTCCTGCTCAAGAAGATCGAAGGCCAATGGATGATTATTGGAAAGTCAGCCGTTCGTGAAGAAACGGAGATGACTGGCGCCTCTGCCGTGATCGAATTCCGGCGCGGCAGCGGTCTCAGAGGCATTGAGCGCGCGTATCAAAGGCTTAGGACAAAGGGTTTGATGGTCGAATTTTCAGAAAGCTCGTCGGAACCCTGTCCTGCTAGAAGTGGAGAGAATGACGACGCCCTAGGCATAGCCTTTCCCGATCCGCATGTCCTCTTCAGCGTACAACACCCATCGCCGCGATCCATGTTGGAGGGGCGCGATTTCGAGGAGCGTGTGGTGATTGGATGTTGAGCTGGCATCGAGTGTTGGCCGGCGGATTAGTCGGGTTGGCTCTATCGTTCACCGTCGGTTGCACCGCTCCAGCGGAGCCTGCTCTTAAAGCACAATTGCGCAAGACTATCGTCGCCGATGATTTCAAAAGTCCTTGGGCTATGGCGTTCATCAGTGAGCACGACGCGCTCGTGACAGAGAAGCAGGGCGGACTGCTTCGTGTGGATTTGCGGACAGGCGAGCGCGTGTTGATCGCCGGCTTGCCCTCGGATCTGGTGAACACTCCGCTCGAAGGATTGCTATCGGATAACGCAGGCCTGTTTGACGTGGCCTTGCATCCTGAGTTTGCCGCCAACCGTTGGATCTATCTTACCTATTCAGCCGGCAATGATACGGGGACGACAACGAAACTGATACGAGCGCGTTTGGTTGATAACGCGCTTCGCGACATCGAGGACTTGTTTGTCGCGACACCCTACACACCCGATGAAAGATACCACTATGGCGGAGGGATTACTTTCGGACCGGATGGTACGCTCTACCTCACGGTTGGAGAGCGTCTCTACAACGAGGCCGATCAGCCCGCTGACCCAGTCGCGCAAGATTTTTGCGACCGACGAGGCAAGATTTATCGTTTCAATGACGACGGCTCTATCCCACAGGACAATCCAACATTCTCGCAATGCGCAGCACCTGGCCTCTTCGGCGCTGGCATAAGAGCCTCGCAAGGGATCACGACTCATCCCGGCAGCGGAGCGATTTGGTTCAGCGAGCACGGAACCACGCAAGGTGATGAGATTAACCTCCTCGCCGCAGGGGCTAACTATGGCTGGCCCACCAAGACGACCGGTGGGTATCGCTATGAAGAGTATCAGCCGCCCAGCTATCCGGACCGATCCTTTGTCGATCCGAAATGGGCGTGGCTCCAAACGGTCGCGCCGACCGGGCTCGATTTCTATCAGGGCGAGAAATTTCCCGAATGGGACGGCGATTTGATTGTCGGAGGTCTTTCGCGCGGTAGCCTGTGGCGTGTGGTTCTCGATGATGAAGAGGTCATCAGTTTGGAAGAGTTGCTCGTAAACCAACGCGCCCGGACGCGAGACGTCGCCGTCTCGCCCGGCGGTGAAGTCTACTTGGTCCTTGACCTTATGTTTGCAGCGGGACCGGATGGAAGCCTCGAATATTCGGGTGGTCCCGCAGGGCAGATCGTGCGTCTCGATCGCTAACAATTTGGTCAAATGGCTCTTGTCCGCAGGGCTCACTTTTTCAGCCACGCTGATCAATTGCATTCAAGACCCGGCTTTTGGATCAGCGTAATTCCGACGGATCGGACCAATCCAATCCCTGTTTTCTAAGACGAAGCAGCGCGGGTGGGTGACAAAACAGGGGCTGAGTATCTATGCGGACCAAACAAGCCGGGATTTTCTCTTGGATCGCTCTCGTCGCCGCCCTTTTGGCGCACTTTTTAGCTCAACCCGCTTACGCTCAGCCTACACCATTGCCTGATGAGGTTCGAACTCAGGTCGAGGCGATCCTAAAGGACGCGGAAGTCCCTGGCGTATCCATCGTTCTTATTGAAGATGGTGAGATCTCACGCGCATCGCACTTTGGAGTTCGTGACAAAGCCACGGGCGAACCCGTGACCAGCAGCACAATTTTTCGCGCAGGCTCAATCAGCAAGAGCTTTACCTCGATAGCTATCATGCAGCTGGTCGAAAGTGGCAAACTGGACCTTGATACGCCCGCATCGCAGCTTTTGCCTGAGCTGCTTATCGATAACCCTTGGTCTGAGACAGATCCTGTGCGCGTGGTCCATCTACTCGAACACACGGCGGGCTTCAACGACATCGCGTTTCGCCACTACCTAATTCAAGGCAGTGACTTGACCGTTGCGGACGCCGTGCGACTTTACGCGCCTTATCGATCCCGCTGGCGGCCGGGGACCCGCACATCGTACACCAACGCCGGCCCCGTTATTGCGGGGCGCATCGTCGAGGTTGTATCAGGACAAGGCTTTGAGGAATACATTGCCGCAAACATCATCGGTCCACTGGGAATGAACAGCGCGCAATGGACCAAAACGCCTTCGGTAGAGCGCTTCTTGGCCAAGAGCTATTTCTGGGATGGTTCCAAAGAAGAGCCTTTCATCGAGATCGCTGGGCGCCCGAGTGGTTCGCTGAACACGACGGCGATCGATTTGGCTGGGCTCCCTATGCTGATGTTAGCGAGAGGCTCCCTCAATGGGCGAACCATCATTACCCCGCAAAGCGCGCTTCGGATTGAAAGACCGACCTCTTCGGACGCAACGAAGGCGGGTCTTGAGCTGGGCTATTCCCTCGGCAACGACCCCAATCTGAATGGCAAAACGACCTTCTTCGGTCATGACGGTTCCATCGATGGGTTTGCAGCGACCGCCCGTTACTCGCCCGACCTTAACGCAGGCTATGTCGTCATGATCAACATGACGTCTGGCGCGCTCGATGATGTAGCGAAGGTTTTGCGGGATTACTTGGAACGCGAAGCGGATGCGCCGTTGATTACGAGCGTTCCCTTGCCACCGGAGTTGAAGGCAGGCCTTGATGGACAATTCCAAACGTCCACCCCGCGCCGCAGCTTTCTCGCTCCGCTTATCGGCCTGTCGCAATGGCAAGGGGTTAGCCTCAAGGGTGACACCTTGCGGTTCAAAGGCCTCGATTGGGAGCATGTAGGGCGGGGCGTGTTTCATGCCGTTGGTGAGAGCGCGCCGGGCCTTGTGGCGATTGACGATGATCAGGGGTTTCGCCTTCAATCGGGCACAGTGACCTATCGCCGTGTAAGCCCCCTTGAGATGTGGACGAAGTTAGGCCTGGTGGCCCTGACGGGTTTGGCAGCTGTGATAGGGGCGCTCTACGCCATCATCTGGTTGATAGGGGGTGCTAGGGGCACTCTAAGTGAAACGGGAGGCGTTGCTCCGCGCGCCTGGCCAACTTTTGCGCTGGCGTTGGCTTGGGGTGCCGGCATCGCGCCGCTCATGCTTTTCGGGACGGGTAGCTTTGATCTACTGGGCAAGCCCACGCCAGTCGGCTGGCTAGTCTATGGGATAACGCTTCTGGCCCCTCTCTTCGTGGCCATTGCGACGGCCGTTTTCCTACGCAGCAAAACAAGCCTGACTGCACGATGGCTGGGTGCCTTCCAATTGCTCATGGCCATCATTGTCTGCGTCTATTTGATCCACGGTGACTGGTTCGCCTTGCGGATCTGGAACGCTTGATTGGCTATTTCAGCGCGCCTTCCACCATACCAGGCAGGGGCTCGGCGGGTACGGAATCACTTAGCCGGATTTCCCAGTCCTCCCATTGAGCGTCGTGCTGCGCTCCAAGTCGGCTGTAGAATGCCTTTGCTCTTTCGTTGCGAGCCAATACCGTCCATTGCACCCGGAAGGCACCGATTTCATGGGCTTGGGCGAGCACCGCCTTCATTAGTCGCTGGCCTACGCCAAACCCTCGAGCGGGATCGTCCACATACAGTTCCTTCAAGACCAAATGTGGCTTTCCTGAGAATGTCCAGGGGATGATGTAGGTTATGGCCATGCCCAGGAGCGTACCCGATTTGCGGTCGGGCACGACATAGCCATAAAACTGAGGAGGGTAACTCAGTCCAGCGTCCACAATGTCGCGGGTGGTCACCGCGAAGTCATCGATATAGCCTTCGAAGCGCGCTAATCCTCTCATGAGCGAGAGGAGCTGCCCCTCTTCGCCCTTGCGAAAGCGCCGCGCGGCTGCCGGATCAATAGCGGCCATCGGCCAACCGATCGGATTGGTAATTGGACGCGCTGCCCGTCGCTGACATGGCCTGCCGGACCCAGGCGAGCCTTTCGTGATCGATCACCACATGTTCCCATACGCAAGCGTGAAACCGTTTGTGATCGTGCGAGACAAAGACATCGGTCCCAAGTTCGGCTGATGCCAGCAGTCTCAAGGCTATGTCGCTGTGCGCCCACCAATGGATGAGCAGCCAATTGCTCATCTGACCTGCGTGCAAAATGACGTATCCAAGGCCATGATCCGGCCCTTCTTCCTTGCGGACTTCGGGAAGGACCGTCTCGATGTAACTATACGCGTTCCGGAGCAGAGCAGGGGAAACGTCCGAAGCGCCTGTCCGGGCTATGGTGTAGATCTTGAAGTCGATTCCTCCCAGTTCTGTTGCCTCCACAAAGGCAAATTCGCGCGCTTCATAGGGTTCAACGCCATTAATCACGCTGGGTCTCCTCAGTCTCTTCATCGATGATCATGGCCACCATGTCGGTTACGCCCGGATCAATCCCGGCTTGGGACAGAAGCGTTGTGACCTGCCCACGGTGGTGCGTCTGGTGGTTGAACATGTGCTGCAGCACTTGCGCGAGCGAGTGTTCGAACGCGGCTCCGCTCTGTCGACGATAGCCGACACGCAGCGATAAATGCTGCGCCGTCAGTTCCTTTGTGAAGGATACTATGGCTGCATCCATGCGTCGCCTTCCTTCGGAAAGTTCGCCAAGCGTGGAATGGATGATTTCATCATTCGCGGTCGGCGTAGACATGGCTGCGACAATGGCGAGGCTGGGCGGACCAGACAGAGCCTGAGCGATCCTTTGCAGCCACACAATATCCCACACCATGATGTGATTGAGGCTAGTTTCGATGGATCCGAAAAAAGCGCCCGCGTCGCGTCGATATTCGGCCGGGTCCAACCGCGCTATGGCCTTGTATAAAGTTCGATTGAACCAAGCGTTGTAGCGCGCGGATCGATCGAATATTGCGAGCGCCGGGTCACGATCTGGATGGCCGATAGAGGCGTCGAAATGCGCCGTCGCACTTTCGAACTTGTCCCGGCATCCCGGATTGCAAAATCCCACCGTATGACCACGGTATTGGGTCAGGGAGTCCAGCGACACGGGGTCGCCCGACCATGGGCACGCTGCGTTCGCTGCAGACGCGCTTATCATTCCCAGATCCACGCCGGGCAACTGGCGGCCAGATCGCTGCGAGAGCGTTCCTTACCATCGTCGCTGATCATGATCATATAACCCTGTGGACCGCCATAGGCGATCATCGGCAGCGGGCGGCTCATATCATGATGCGCCATATCGTGGCCGATATCCTCATTGGTGAGGTTGGGGGCGTGGAACATGACATGGGGAGGAAAGAAGCCAAGTTCCCCTGTCGCGCGGTTCACCGGGCGGTTATAGCGTGACAGCATGTAGGCAACGCCGGGCGTCGCCTGCGATTGAAGCTCGCCGCGTTCGAACTTCTCTTTCACCTCGGCGCGGATCGTGTCGACGGGCGCGCCCGCCAGCATTCTTGACCCAAAGTATCGAATCGTAGGGACCACTGTGCGCGCGCCCTCCGCATCGAAGCAGGTGGGTTTAAGAACACGCGGATCATCGCGGTTCACGATGCAGGTAAACGCGTTGGAGCCTTCGCGCGCCAATTCGTAGCCAGTCTCAGTAAGCAGATAGATGCTGGCTGCGGATTGGAGATAATCAGGCGCTGCGCTCAACGCGAGCGACATCTCACAATCGCGCGGTAAGATCTCGGGCCGGTTCTGGTTTTGGCTGATGGCTGAGCTCACGGGCAAAGCCACAGCCAGCGCTGATGCCACAATGCGAGCGGCTTTTAGTTTTCCAAAGGGCATTACGAACGCTCCTGGTTGTCGATCCATTCATCAAGAAGTCGAGAGAGCACGCCCATGGGAACGGCGCCCGTCGACAGCACGAAATCGTGGTAGGCACGGATATCGAAGCGCTCGCCCAGCCGTTCTTCAGCTCGGGCGCGCAGTTCCTGAAATTTGATCATGCCAATCTTGTAAGAGGTCGCTTGGCCCGGCCACACGGCGTAGCGGTCAATCTCGCGGATGATCGATGCCCGGGACTCGCCTGTGACACCGACCATCCAGTCGACCGCTTGCTCGCGACTCCAGCGCTTGTGGTGCAGGCCTGTATCGACCACCAGGCGCGCGGCCCGGTACAGTTCCATCCGCAGCCGACCTAGGTTGCCAAGGTCATCGCCTTTGTACAGGCCCATCTCCACCGCCAGCGCTTCGGTGTAAAGCGCCCAGCCTTCGCCATAGTCGACGAACCAGACCATATTGCGGATCAGGGGCATGTCGTCGATCGCCTGCGCCGTACTGGCCTGGAAGTGGTGCCCCGGTATGGCTTCGTGGTAGACCAGTGATTTCAGCGTGTAAGCTGGCCAATCCTTCATATCTTTCAGGTTGATCCAGAAGATCCCAGGCTGCGATCCATCGAGTGTGGGCGGGGTGTAATAGCCACCTGACGCGCTGCCTTCTTCCAGAGGAGGAATACGCCGAACCTCGACACGCTGTGCGGGCAGCGAACTGAACCAGGCGGGGACTGATCGTTCCGCCACCTCGCGGACATAGCCATCAAGGATTGTAAGCACTTCGGCTTTACCGGCCTCGGTGTTGGCGTATTGATAGTCCGGATTGGCGGCGAGTTCGCGCATGCGTTCCCCGACGCTGCCTGTGTCGTATCCTTCGGCGCGAAGGATCGCGTCCATCTCCACTTGAATCCTTTCGACTTCGGCCAGGCCGATGGCGTGGATTTCATCCGCGCTGAGGCCGTCGGCACCGTAATTGTCGAGCGCTATTTGATAGAGCGTCGCGCCATTCTTGATCCGCCAAGCCCCAGCGTCGTTGCTGGCATCTTGCGCCAACTCGCTGGCAGTTTCCGCGTAGTCGAGCATAGCGGGCGCAACCTGCGACATCAGGATTGAAGACAGGCGCTTCTTGGCGGCGGCCCATTCCTGCGGTGTCAGATCTTCTAAGGCCTCAATCTTGGCAGAGGCGCTTTGAAAGATCGGGTTTTCTTCAAGAGAGAGTGCAGCAAAATCGCGCGAGGTTTCGGCCACTTTCTCAAGCACAAATCGAGGTGGGGCCGCGTTTCGCTCAGCGTCCTCGCGCAATTGCTCAGAAACATCTAAGAAGGCGTGGTCGAGGTTTTCGAGCCTATCGAGATAGGTTTCCAACTCCGCTGCGTTGCGGATGGGCATTTGCGCGGCAAAGAGGCGGGGAAGCGTGACGTGAGGCCCAAACAGCTGGTCGGTCGCATAGGGTTGCAAAACACCAAGAACCGATGCCGGCCCTGTGCCAAGCGCGTTCTGTCGACTGGCTAAATCATAAGCCGCCGCCATGACGTCATAGGTTATTGCGGCGGTGCCTTTCAAAACGCTGCGATCAATCGCGCCGAGTTCGCGGCGCAAGCGTTCGATCAAGGCGGCGACGTCGCGCTGTCCGGCGGGCGAAAAGTCGGTAAGACGCGTGCCGTAACCGGGGCCAGCGATCTCTTCGCCAACGCCAAGCTGCGTTGCGAATTCAGGGGACACTTGCAGTATCTCCGCAGCATGCCGATCCGCGAGCTTGAGGAAGGTCGCCGAGGCGTCTTCATCTTGCTGCACCTCTTGCGCGACCAGGGGCTCAATTGGCGCAACACCGCTGGCCAAGCCAATGGCAGCGGCCATGGCGCTCGCCGACAGTCGAAGCGTGTCGATCATGACGCAAAAATCCCTTCCACATCATGGGGCTGCGGGTGATCGGGAAGGCTTTCGTCGCGGGTGAATTCCATGATGGAGTTAAGCTCCCAGGAATTTCCGCTGTCGGGGGAGAAGAATTGCTTCCAAACCGCACTTTCATCCGAGATGCCAGACCACTCAAAACGCACGCGGATGGGGTTGCCGCGCAAGGCGTCGTCGCCTTCAAACACGCCTTGGTCTCCTTCGAAACGTCCCATGACGGGCGGCTCCATCCGGTTTCCGATCGTATCGATCCACCAGATGCGCCAAAGGCCCTTAGCCGGGTCGTAAAGCCGGATCGGACTGCCGCAAAATGGCTGCCCATCAACCATGCGAACGAGGTGGCCCATATTGCCAAGCCCTGCGAAAGCGGGCCGCACAATATCGATCGCGTTGGCGACTTCCCATTCGCAGCACCCCGCAAGCCGTTCTTTCAAAGTCGTGTGACGGATGCGCCATTTGCCGATAAGAAAATCAAAATCGGACGCCGCGGAAAGATCGCCGGGCCAGGTCACGCATAGACCTCGTCAATGTCGACCACCCATGGTTCCTTGGCGGACGCGTCGGCCCATTCACCCCATGCCGGGAGAGCGGTGAGTGTGTCCGAATAGGCCCGCGTTGCCGCGTGATTAGACAATTCGTAGATCGCGAAACGATTGACGATGGGGGCGAACATACCGTCCGCAATCGTGAAGGTCTCTCCGAACAGGAAGGGACCACCATACGTCTCAAGGCAATCCGCCCAGATCTGCTCAATGCGCACGATGTCCTTTTTCACGGCGCGGTCGATGGGCACGGGTTCGATCCGTCGGCGCATATTCATCGGACACGCCGCTCTCAGAGCAAGAAATCCAGCGTGCATCTCGTTTGAGATAGAGCGTGCCTTGGCGCGCGCCGCCGCATCGTTGGGCCAAAGCCCCGCCTCAGGAAATTTGTCGGCAAGGTATTCGAGTATGGAGAGAGTTTCCCAGATGGTGAGGTCGCCATCGATCAGCACAGGGACTTTGCCGTGCGGCGCAAACTCGAAAAAGTCTGCGTATTCGCTTTCGACGTCGAAGGTGCGAAGGTCTTCTTCGAAAGCGATGTTGTGAACCTTCATAGTCAGCCAGACGCGAAGGGACCAAGATGAATAGTTCTTGTTGCCAATGATAAGTCTCATGACTTCAATTCCTTGGGCTGAGGGGTGTGGGTTTTGCGATAAGCGTCCTTGAGGACGATCAATCCATCTCGGAACCGGAACAAATCGCATCCGGGCGTTTCGCGCCCATCTGCGTCGCGATAGGTCCAGGTTTGAAACGCGGCATCGCCAGCGATGATTGGTTCGCTAACGGTTTGGCTCGTGGTCGCGTCATGGGCGAACATGCGCCGAACAAGGTCGCGGATTTCCGAGTGCCCCTGCGCCTTTTGTCCGGGCAACGGACCGACGGACGCGAAATAGACCGCATCGCGATGGAAGCAGGCTTGGACACGTTCTAAATCACGCGCGACCCAGGCTTCGCTGAATCGGGTCAGGAGACGCGAGATTTGATCAGAGTGGCTTACATGCTCTTGCTTCATACGGCGCAATGAAGCGAAGAATTGGATTAAAGAAATGATCCAAAACGTGCCGTTTGAGTAAGTCCAATTATTACCCGCGCGCGTTCGGTTTTATCGTTTGGCATTCGTCGTAGCGCGGAGGTTGCAAATACGGTGAGGTCACTTTGATAAATCGGATGCCGCTCGCGCCCACATTGCCCGCGTCAAAGCCAAAGATGCCACCCGCCTCGTCGCGAAGCACGCGCATCGAGCGGAAGAACCAGCCGTTGGATCGGTAGATATCGCGAGCCACAGGCGAAAAGCGCAGGAGGTCTTGCACCGCGTTGGTCGCCCAGATTTCTCCGCCGCAAACGCTTAATCGGTAGGTCGCGGAGATGGAGTCGCTTACGTAGAGGCCCGCCAGACTAGCCATGTCGGCCAATGCATTGGGCTGCCTTCGGACGCGGTCGAAGCGCACGGTACCATTTGAATCCTCGAAGACCATGCCATCTTCTGAAATTGCCACATATGCGGGCGGCACTGCGTCTTCGAAGACAAAGCGATCGCCTCCAAGTGGAACAAGGGGGCTGAAGCTGTCTTGCGATCGAACATAGCGCAGTTGCCCCTCCGCCAACGCAATGGCCCGAGTATCGCCAAGGTCATCGCTCCAGAAGGTACCTTCATAGGCCTTCATTTGATCCTCACTCAGATCGACAAGGGCTCCAGCTTGGCCGGTGACGCCATCGCTCACTTCCAAGGGTCCAGTGCCCTCAGGAAGGTATAAATCAGCGATGCTGTAGGCCGAGGCAAAAACGTCGATGCCTTCGATGTTGCTCAGGATGATGATCGTCAGATCATGATCCGGGAACCATCCGAGATAGCTGGTGTATCCGCGATGCGAGCCCGTATGCTGGAATTGCTCGAACCCACGATAAGGCGTCGCGTAGAGCCCCATGCGATGCTCGATCATTCGGCCATTCGGCAGTTTGGTAACTGACATAAGATCTTGGACCGTTTGCAAGCCGCCCAGCTTGCCCATCTTTAGATTGGCTGCCCATTTCGCCAGATCGGAAGTTGTCGAATAGACGTTGCTGTAGCCTTGAATGCCGGTGGGATTTATCGCCTTTTTGAGAATTCCATCTTCACGATAGTAACTGTGCACTTCGTTGGTGATGATTTGCGCTGGCTCGGCGCGATTGAAGGTATGTTCCATGCCAAGCGGCGCATACACGCGCTCCTTCATAAACCGCTGAAAGGGCATACCCGACACGCGCGAAATGACTTCAGCGAGCAGGGCGGTCCCTGCGTTGCTGTACGAGAACTCGGTGCCCGGTTCGAACATCAGCGCGGGCTGACGTCGGATGAGATCAAGCATCTGCGTGTGCGTCCGTTCGTCCGTTTGCGTCCATGGGCCCATCAAACCGGTGTACTGCTGGGAACTCAGCCCGCTTGTATGCCGCGCAAGATGCTCAAGCGTTATGGTTGAGCTGTAGTCCGGAAGCTCTGGAATAAAAGTCCGCACATCGTCCGACAGCGACAGTTTCCCTTCGTCCCTCAGTAAAAGAATGCCGAAAACCGTGAACTGCTTGGAAATCGAGCCGATGTTGAAGACACCGTCATCCTCTATCATCAGATCGCTGCCCACATCGGCCAGCCCTTTGTGAAACTGATGCCGAACGTGTCCTTTCTCCATGACAAGGACTGAAACGCCTGGCTCACCCGGCTTGCCGAAGTCTTCGAAGATGGATTGGACCACTGCATCGCGATCTTGTGCGTAAGCCGCGTTTTGGGGCAACAAGGCCCACAAGAGCAAAACCGCCGTGAATGCTTGAAGATGTAAGTTTTTGAATACAAAAGGATGCTTCACGTCAAACCCCGTGGATCTTCGAAATCAAAACTGTGCAATGCAGTGTAGTGTCCCGCTATCCTCATGGCTTGAACACAGTTGACGCAATGATTGAGCGGGTTGATTAAGCCCTCATGGCCCCGCCAAACCCATTCCGACCTGTTTTCTCGTTGTCGAACAGCGATGTGCTCAATCACGCGCCCTACGAAACGCACAAAAGACACCGCCATCGGGCTGGGTTTCTCGCCGTGGTCTTGGAAGGCGGATACACGGAGGTCGGAGATACGGGTGTATGGGTGCTTCAACAGGGAGATGTCATCGCCCACGCACCTTTTGAAGCGCATCATAACCATGTGGGGTCGAGGGGCGCTAAAGTGCTTCTGCTACCTCTGGTTGCTTGCTCATCAAGTCCCGTGAGATCTGTTTCGGACATCGATCAGGTCGTTCACCTTGCCTCGCGATGCGTAAGAGAGGCGGCGCAATATGTCGTTCGGGAGAGCGCCCAAAAATCTCAACCGTTGTCGGATCAAGTCGACCTTCTCGCTTCTCATATCCGACACGATCCTCGTCTCCGCTTTGATCGATGGTGCGAGAGAAACAACGTGAATCCGGCAGTGGTGAGTCGCAACTTTCGCAAGAGGTTTCAGTGTTCGGCACAGCAATATCGGTTGGCATCCAAGGTGCGATTGGCGGTCGACGCGATCACCCGTTCAGACCGGTCTTTGATTAGTATTGCGCACGAGTGTGGTTTTGCTGACCAAGCACATATGAGCCGCACGGTGCATTCGTACACTGGCCTCACACCCACGCTATTGAGGGCGCGGGCTGCGACGATAGAGAACCCATATAACTGGGGCGCGGGAAGTCAGACAAACGTCGTGAGCGAAGCGTCGTTGATGGAAAATGGCTTGTAGATCGGAATGAGCCGCCCACGACCTTTCCTGTGTAAGTGTACTACGGTGAGAGCGACATGAGCATCAAAAGGCATATACCTGCAACGATCGCCGTCTTTCTAATCTTGCAGTCTGCTAGCCTTCAGGCCGCTGAGCTCGCATGCAATCAGCCCCTATTTGGGACTGATCTTGAGGGTAGTGCAAGTCATGGCTCCAAGGATGCCCTTATCGAAGCGGTCAACAAAGGTACCTCTTTACGGATAGGTTGGGGATTGGACTTCGATGGCGACGGTGCCAGTGAACTTGTGCATTGGGCGGATGCTGAATTCCTCACGGTTTGGGAGGGTGAGGTTTACACTCAGGTTGGTCCGGTTCACGCTCAAACCCCAATTAAGGGCCAGAGCCGCGTCGAAATAAAGAGCGACAACAGCGAGTGGCGTGGTTCGATCGGCACCAATGGGATACTTGAAGGTCGCTTTGACGGCCAAAAAACAGAGCTCACTGCATTGAGGGTCGAAACCTTGTGGTGCTCTGAAGAGAAAAGCGGCCAGGCGTGGGTGTTGCTCTATCGGAATGGCGCGGACGGCGAGGATTTAGAGGGTTCGAAACAAGCGCTGTTCAGCGCAATCCGTGCCGGCTTGCCGATACAGATCGGTTGGGGGCTTTTGCGCGATAGTCAGGGGGCTTCTCGTTCTGTCGAGCATTTGGTCGCCCCTGTCTTTGTCACGATTACGAACGGCTCGGAGGTAACTGCGCAACTTCCGGAACATATCGGTCAGGAATCCTATTGGGACGCCGACGCGGCCTTTTTTGACAATCCAAGCGTGATGTGGCGCGGACTGATGGCGACAACCGGAACCTTCGATGCCGTCTGGGTCGATCGCGCCACAGGAATAACCGTGCGTAGGTCACCACAGCGTGCGGCTTTGAGCTGGTACGCTCCAGCCTCTGCCCCACTATCGACGGCCTCCCTTGCTGTTCCGGGCGGTGTCCGGTTGGACGAGGAGCGGTCGATCAAAGCGGAGCAGAATTGATATCAACGATTGAGTCCAACCGATATTGGACCAACAGCTTGTCGCTGCATTGCACCTAGCCCCAGCTCCCTCTCTCGCCGATTTGACATCAGATCTGATCGGAGGGCGAATTGAAGCGACATATTATCGGGGCAGGTGGAGTCGGTGCGGTGCTGGCTGTCATTTCAGGTTTCACTGGTTGGAAGGCTCTCTTGCTGGCCTTTGTCGCGGCCTTGTTGGCCGGGGCGATAATGCAGTGGGTTCCGAACCCCTTTGTCAACGAGCGCAGCCGCGATGCTGACGCCTCCGAATAGGGCTGGCCATAAATTTGACCTCTTTGCTCGGCTTACGCTGGGCCTCTTTTCCATTTTGGCCCCTCTTTCGCATGTCCATTCTCCCAAAGCAGCACACTTGTGGACCCTGACTGTTTCTCTTCCAGAAGACCTTCCCAGTAGCCCTACATCCATGGGGCGAGGAGAAGGAAACCCGCAGAATTGAGCAGTTCGCTTCCAATATAGGCGGATCAATAAACAAAGTAAGGAGTGGAAATATTAGTCAACCAATGGATCGCTGGGTCGAAGACAAATTTCCAAATGAAAGCGACGGACTATTCTGCGGAAAGGGCAATAATCGGATCTCCTTTGGCAAGCCGCAGGCATCTACTACTGACCGCACCCATTTCTACCTTTGCCATTGAAAGCCATACAGTTGTGAGGTTTCGTTATATTCCTTGCCGCAAAATTTCTTCTGTAGAAAACTCTCTAGATCAGCGGGCTCTAATAAAGAAGATAATCTGCGAAATTCTTGATTTGACACGAAAATAGAAAAATTGTCTGCTTCGGAGCACAATCGGGCAGCCATCACAATGCTATCCCCCAAAGCGCTCACCAGGCCGTTGTCTGATGTCCAAACGGCTTGATCAGTATGTATCCCGATAGCACCTCCCAGAGCAGCGACGCCCATTTTCAATTTGGGTTGAATTTGATCGCAATGCCTCTTCACGTCGCGTAAAATAAGCTTTGCCGCTAGGAACGCTCGGGCAGACGCGGGCTCAGAATAGCTATTGTCGAGTTGGAAGTCGCAAAAATGCGCAACGATACCATCACCAGTCTCCTTATCAAAGAAGCCTCCATACTTAAAAACCGCATCCTTAGCAGTTTTAACGACCGCTCTAATAAGCGAAGAAAATTCCCCTTTATCTTGATCTTTGAGTTGCTCAAGGACCATCGTTGACTTTCGCAAATCAAACATAAGTGATGTTGTATCGATCGGCTGATAGCAAATATCCGCTTGTTTGTTGTCCGCAGCGACTAGGCATCGCTGCCATGGCCACAAGAACCAACCCGCTGGTATGTCCTTGCGTGGATCAAAACATTTTGGCTCAAGCAGGACCTTACCTAAAGCGCCTGGATCTTTGCCGCACATCTTATTCAAAAAAGATATTGGAACAGATGACCAAACTGGCGACCTGTATTTGAAGTAATCATAATGAAAAACTAAGCATGATCCAACTGACTCCGAGTTTATTTTTACATCGTCGGAGCGAGTTCGATACAGAACGCCGAACACTGACTCTTCAAATCCGAACCAGTATAAATGACCGTCTTCCATCATAGTGGAGGCAAAAAAATCATTCGGGAGTTCATCGGCGAATTTTTGGGCTATTTCTTTCAGCCCAAGTTGGCGATCGCAGACCGAGCACATGGCTGCGCCTAATCGGATCGCGTCAATGATCGATCCCTTTTGTTGAAGTGTTGAATAACTGAGGCTCTCCATGTCCTGCGCCCAGAAATACACCAGGGCCCATTCATCGAGGCGTTTGGTGTATCCGAATACGCAAATCGGTTCGACCGAAGGAAACTTCAGACCAGCGAGTGGATCCCGCATACCAGCGACAGCAGCCATTCTGTCATCCAATTCAAGGGCCAGAAGGGTCGTCCAATCCGCCTTTGAACAATGTTCAGCGCCGCGCCCAAGTTGTGCGAGAGAGTTCATTTGCCTAGCTCATGCTTTCTACAATCATACGTGAAAGCCATTTTTGTAGTCGCGAAGGCTCCAATTTTTGGATCACCTCAATCGCGTCGTATTTCTCCTTAATCTTCACTAAGTCTGATCCTTGGCAGGCGGTGAAAAGCACAGTGTTGTCATTTGTTGAGCCCATAGCTGCCACATCGTCGAGACTAGAAATCGCTGTCTTTGAATGAGTCCCATCCTGATTTCCATTTCTCAAGACATCAATTACGAAGCAAGCGCGCTCAAGCATCAGCTTCTTTGCCGACTCTGGAACCGTTACACCGGAAACCAAAATATACCTGAAAATTTGATCGGTGCCCATGGGACATGAAATCTCCCTAGCAGCCCAACCGTCTGCCGCCCCCTCGGCAGGTGTTATGTCTCGGATCTTGGCTATTGGACAGTCTTCACCCTTTTCAAGCCAATGTATCTCCCACAAAGTTTTTAGCTTATTCGGCCAAATTTTTAGAAGATCCTGATATTCATCCTCAATGTGATACACGCAAACACTCTGTGTCATTAGCCCCCTTAGAGAGAGTCTACATCTCTCGCCTTGAAGTCCCTGTACGATATGGCATCTCAAATGAGAATGAGATCCAATACCTTTTAGGGTCTTCGTCAATCTTAGTGTTTTCGATTTTTAGCTGAGCCTCTGGTGAATGGGCTAGCAATATTTTCGAAGCGACAGGAAGGCCTAAGCCTGTCCCTGGCCGCACATTCAGCACATCATTCTGGCGCCCTCTGTATCCCACCCCCAACATCAATCCTAAGCGCTCCGGTGTTACGTTATCAGTTGATTCATTAGCAATGCAAAAAGAATAACCGTGCTGACCGTAAGTTAAAAGAATATCGACCTTTGAGAAATGTAGAGCATATTTCACAGCGTTATCAAAGAGGTTGAGCATCGCGATTTTCAACAGAACCTCGTCGCCTGTTTGATTGACTGGCGCCGCTCCGGAAACCTTGACGCTCATAACAAGATTTTTACGAATCCGCTCTGACTGAATGATGCGCTGACAGTCTCTAATGATATCAAAAATATTTACTGTTTTTCTATTCAGAGAACTGGGTTCTATACTATTGACCAAAAAACGACCATCTTCAAGTATTCGGTTTGCGTTATTTAGGTTCCAGTAAGCTGCCTCCAGGCTTTCTTTAAAATCTTCATTGCTTAGAAGGTCGAGCCAATACTTTGATGATGTAATGCCTCGATTCCATGAGGTGAGCATCCCTTCCATGCAATCGCGCGCGTTAGAGAAATAGTGTATAACCGCATGCCTCGCCTCCGTAAGAAAATTTGACCGCAATTTGTCGAACTCATTACGCTTGCGATTGAAAAAAACCTCATCAATGAATTCTTGTATAGCCTTGTAATCAGTTCTTGAGACAGTACTTCCTGAAAGAGCAATGATGAACACGGTCGGCTTTGAATTTCGTGTCGGGAGATGAAACTCTAAACACGAAAATTGGGTCTGGCAGTCAATGCCGTAAAGAATAGTCTCTACGCTCTCATTTGAATCTGATGCATAAAAATTCTTCATATACTGGTGTATTCTAGCAATGTAGCTGGATTCTATCTCGAAATCACCGTCCTTCCGGACGAACTCCCATGGCATCCCGTCTCTGAAAATATCGAATGAGATTTCGGCAACGCCAATAACAGCTGGATTTTTTTGAAAAAACTGTCCGATAACGTCGCTATCTGTATCTTCTGCCTCCCTCAGTCGTCTGTAAAGTTCGATTAAGTCGAATTGCGCTGTATCGCGTTGTTCAAGCTCGTACAGCGACTGGACGAGATCAAATGCAGTTTGAGCAATCTGTTTATCAGACTGAGTGAAATGCGTTGATACACTCCCCTTTATTGACTTTTCAGAGAATGTAACGGTTGCATTTGTGGTGGCACTTGCGTTTAGATGGAGTTCAAGCGTCCCCCGAGGAGAAAAAGGAACTGATCGCAGCAGCAGGCCTTTTTGTTTAATTTCGACAGACATGGTCTTAGCGTCGAGCTCAGTTGACACCTCGATATCTTCGCCATTTTCCTGAGTCGTGCCAGCAACCTTGCGCGCAGCGGCGGAAACGGCTCCCTGTCCTAGTTCACAACTAACCGACCTTGCTCCAATTGCCTTTGCGATCTCTTCAGAGATAGGTTGAAGTAAGGGCTCCTCATTCAGCATAACCTGCCCGATTAGACTGTGAACTGCCATAACCGTATCTTTGAAATGCTGATCTCGGCCAGCGTTGATGGCATCTGCGCAGAGCGGTAAAATTTCTGCGCCACCTTGTTCGTCATATCGACCTGCAAGCGAGCATACGATTACCCCTGCTAGCTGCTCGGATAGCTGGTCTGTGCTTGGAGTAATTGGGTTGGAATAAAGGAACTGTATCGTTCTTTCTCGGTTGCTCCCATCAAACTGCGCGAATGGAGCTAGATCTCCTTTCAAATATTCCTTGATCTTGTGTTCTAGGGCGCGGTTGTTGCCGGCTTCAATCTCTACGACGCCAAAATCAATATCATCAATCGATGTCACTTTATGGTCTGAATCAGCCGAGTAAAAATAAGCTGGATAAAGTCTAACAGACTTCTTTTCTAATTCGACAAAATACAAAAGAGCTGCATTGGCGTTCGTACGGCTGCAAAATTGTTGGAGCATTTTATTGCGCAGACCAGATAGATGCTCGCGATATGTTCCCATAATACCCCCCTTTGCTTACGCGGTGTTCATTTAAGACACTCTGATAACGCCTCAAGGATTGCAAGAATGCAAGCTATAACCAATTGGTAACTGACGGAGGCTTGAATTACTCCATTGAAATTGCGTTATTTATCTACCCCGGGGATCTTCGGGTGGTGCTTGGTGAGATGCAAGAGGCATGACTGTGGTATCCGAGAAACACGCGCTTTCAATGTCAGGGCCTAGTCAGACTCACGTGGCAGGCAAGGGCGGCTGGTGCTAGTCGAAAGGCAAAAGTGCAAGTCTTGAGCTAAGTCAGCTGATCAATTCAGACGCGTCAACTCATCGCTGGCGGTCATTCGACTGGTTGTGATGATGTACGTCTGATTTCTGCAGAGCTGCGAAACACTACAGACCGGCTGTCTGATCGGGGATCGATACTTGCCGCGAGGTGGTCCGCTTCTACTGGGACCGATTCGCATCAGTGTTTGCGTCCGATGTCAATCGCCGGAGAGCCTACCGCATGCGAGGTCGCGGAAAGTGGAACTGCCACCTCGATGAAGTGTTCGTCAAAATCAGCCGAGAGACCCAATGTCGTTGGCGAGCGGTTGACCAGAAGGGACATTGGTTGAGAGCTCCGCATCCAAGAGAAGGCACAAGCAGGCGGCTCTCAAGTTCGCGGATAGAGCGCTGAGGAACCAGGGGCGGCTTGAGATAATTATCACCAATAGCCTGCCATCCTAAAAAGCGGCCAAGGGTGAGGTTGGGGACCAAGGTCGCCAAGAGTTCTGAAGCTGGGCGAACACTGGTGTGAAGAGCTTACACTTAGCCAACCGAAGAAGAAAATGGGCGCTGCGGCGACCAAGGAGAATGATATGACTACAAAGCTTCGCCTCGGTTCATGTCAATATTCACGACCACTACGGTGCCGATCGACACCCAACCGATAGACAAACCTACGAGGCCACCCGCTCCGCTGCGCTCGCAGAGTGGCAATCAGTTTCGGTTTGGCGAGCAGCGAGAGTAGGGAGCTGCATGCCTAACAGAGACGAGTTGGCGTTAGACTGCTTCTACCGCCACCCACCCGACGAACCCGTCTCTCGATTCAAGTGCACCGCTCATGCCCGCGGACCAGGTGAGAAGGATGTCCATTTTGCGGAATGCCTCAAGGTTGAGATGGTGCGGCTGGTGTCGTCGAGGATATCGCGCTGATCAAAGGCATTCGCCGCTGTGTCTTTGTCATAGCATAGGCTTTTCGGGACCCAGCGATCAGGATCGGATCGGGCCGAGGAGGTCGAGCGGTGGCCGGAACGATCAAGCGCGGACTACCCCGTGTTGGTAGAGCACCGGCAAGAAAACAGTTATGTTGTTTCGAGCGCGATCTAGAAAGGGCTCGTCCTTATTGAGGCTGGCGACGATGTTCAAAGGTGCAACTGATCCCAAAACGATCCGCAATCCGCAAACGCCGATATGCACCGCCTGAAGCATCCCAAAGGTGGCCAACCCTTTTTGAAACCATCGGCGCACCGCCTCGCTAAGAACCCGCTTGATTTCGACTGCGGTGATTGGCCGTCCGATATCTTCGTTTGCCACGCCCACTTCCTGCTGAAGTGAGGCGGAGACGTAATGCGGGCAGGTCGGCCAGTTTTACCTCGCGCTGTTGTTGGGCTCATGGGCTCGCCCGCCTCGACGAACAGCTTGCCAATAAGCGGTGCTAGGTTTTGCCGCTTCCCGGACTTGTTTGTGTAGCGCCGCTTTTGCAGATCGAGCTTGTTCTGCACGCGATTAAAGAGATCAGTCTCGACGATGGCATCGTACTCACCTTGGTAAACTCTGCCTTTGTCCGTGACTTAGATCTTTGAGAGCACTCCGCGAGTGTCGAGATCGCGCCGCAGAGCGAGGACGGAGCTCAATTCGGATAGCGTGCAAAGATTTCGCGGAAGCGCGACGTTTCTTCGTCATTCAAAACTAGCGTTCGCGTTCCATCGCGTGGCTTGTTGTAGCCAATCGGAAGATTGCCTCCCATCCCCTTGGCTTTGGACGCGGCGACCTTGTCGCGAATGCGTTCGCCTGTGACCTCACGTTCGAGTGGCGCGAAAGAGACAAGAACGTTCAACTTGGGCTTGCCCATCGACCCGGTTGTGTTGAACGATTCGGTAGTGACGGTTCGTGAGAACGGTGTCGAAAGGAGGATGACCGCCGCAGAGCCGTTCCTCGTTTAATTTTTGCAGCAGGTCCTTTCAGGAAACAGCGTATCCGCCCGCCCTTTTTCTTGATGTTCTGGCGCAAGCGCAAGAGACCAAGTTGAGGCACAATCCAGCTCTCCTACAGTTCGTTCAAAATTATCATGGTATGGACGTGTTCCTTGGGTTGGAAAGCTTCGTCTGGCGAAACTGAATTACGCTACTGACGAGAGCCGCACGAGATGCGAATTCAATCCCAGGATCGTTGAAAGAGCGCTAGAAGGTTTGGAAGGATCGGACTGAGCTTGGAAGAGCAGCGTATTGTTCGGGAAGCCACAGGCACGCCGTATAAGGTGAAGTGGTCACATTGGTGGACCTAAGGGGCCAAGCGATAGGATTGATCGTGCAGGCAAAACCATTCAGAGTGGATACCAAGGCCCAACGTCCATCGATAGGAAGCACGATTAGCAGCGACAACTCATCCGCAGGAGCGCGCCGGTTTGGACGTGAGAAGCGCAAGTCGATGATCCTCGACAGCGCCGCTGTTTTGATTGCAGAGAAGGGTACAGCGGATCTTTCGCTCGAGGCGATCGGCGAGGTCGCCGGTGTGAGCAAGACTTTGATGTATCGTTATTTTGGAAGCTTAGTAGAGCTTCTCACGCAATTGCTCAACCGCGAGTATCGCCACCTTCGCAGCGAGCAGTTGATGGCCGCTGAAGAGGCGACCACTTACGAAGATTTAGTGCGCCGCGTGACGCGCGCGTACCTGTTCTACATCGAAGAGCGTGGTTTGATCGTTGAGCGATTGCAGGCCTATCCCAACATCGCGCAGGCGCAAGACCCGACCCACTACGATCGCGAACCTTCGGTTTTCTATTTTTCCGAAGTTACCGCCGAAGTCTTCGATCTGCCGACCGAAGTGGCCACAGCCGCGACCGAGATTTCGTTCGGTCTACCGGCCGCCGCCGGCGAGTTCCTGGTGCGCAGCGGAATGGATCGACAGCTGATCGAGGATATCACCGTCTCGATGATCTTGGGCAGTATTGCTGGACTGCGAAACGATGCCTTGGGGCGCCAACTTGCGGTTCGGTCGCCGTCCGAAGTGCTGGCCTTGCCGACGCCGAAGAAGGCTGTGGGCGGGTAGGAGGGAGCCGACCCCGCCCTCAGCCTTCTCAGGAGAGAGCGCTAGAAACGGTAGCGTACGAGGCCGCCATAGGTGCGCGGTTGGTTGCGGAAACCCACCAGCGATCCCGACTGACCAACGGCTGGAGAAACAGCGTTGAGATAGGCTGCATCGGTTAAGTTGCGGCCCCAAACGGACACTTCGAAACCGTTTGAAAGGCCAAATGTGACCGCCGCGTTGAGGTTTTCGACATCGCGTTTGAAGTCCGAAAGGCCGTTCACGAGCTCGACATTGCTCTCCATCTGATAGTCCGCGTGGAAGCGAAGCGAGGCGTCATCGCTCAGATCCAGCGTGTAGGTGCCGCCCACTACCACAGACCATTCCGGGACGCCCGAGGGCCGCTGCCCGCTCAGGTCGGCCGGTACGACTGTGAAGTTGGGCGAAAGAGCGTTGCCGCCGGTAAACTCATCAAACAGCGGATCAAGATAGGTCACCGCCGCCGTGAACGTCAGTTCCGGAATGGGCGAGATACGGCTGTCCAGTTCAAACCCTCGGCTTGAAAGGCGCTCAGCGTTGCCAAGAATAAAGCCTGTCCCGGTGAAGACATTGGTTTGAAAGCCTTCAAGCGTCTGATCGAAGACGGCGAGGTTGAAAGAGAACCCGTCCCAGCGCCCCTTAATCCCGATCTCGTAGACTTCGGATTCCTCTGGCCCTGCAAAACGAGAGCCTGTGGTGAGGTTAGGAACCGCTAGACCTGCGTCGCGGATCGGCGATGCGGCGGGTGCGGGCGATTGAAACGGTGAGCCCGGCACAAAGTCGGCGGCAAAGGGACGGCTGTCATTGGTTAAGTTGAACGAGGACGCTTTGAACCCGGTGGCGAAGGTCGCGTAAAGGCTTAGATTGTCGGACGCATCGTAAGCGACCCTGAACGTGTAGGACAAATCCTGATCATCGGTCCTGCCGTCCTCAACCGCGTTCGGGAAGTTGAGATAGGGCGGATTGAACTGCAAGGCGCGAAGGCCGAGGAATGGGTTCGTAGCAGGATCTGAGGCCAGAACGCTCGCGACTGCGGGCGGCGCGCCTTGGACTACTGCTGCGTTGAAGCCCGCTTGGATGAGATCGATACCCGAGAAGACGTCCGTGCTTACATTGTTGGAGGTGGCTTGCTTTTCGTCCTCGGTGTAGTTCGCGCCGATCGTGAACGTCAGTCCATCGACCGGCTCAAAATCGACTTGGCCGAATAGCGAAAAGGACGTGTTCTCGTAATCGTAATCGAGCAAGCGGCCCTGCCCAACCCCGCCGAAGCTCCCTGCCGGAAGGCCAGGGACAAGCGCGCGCAGAGTCGGTTCAAGCGCGCTGTAAGCGCCGCCCGTGACCGCGTTGGCGAAGTTTACAAAGTCTTCTCCATTGCCGAAGTTTGCGCTCTGATCGATGGTTTCGTGGAACAGGAAGCCACCGACGAGAAAGTTGACGGGCCCGTCAAAATCGGAAGCGGCGCGCAATTCGCCCGTGTAGGTTTCAATATCAACCTCATTGATGTTGGTGCCGATCGAATTGAGGCTGGTGAAATCGCTGTCCTGATTCACGAAAGTGTCGGACCCGCGGTAAGAGGCGATGCCCGTCACGTCGATCGCGCCGGTGGTCCAATCCCCTTGCAATGACAGGCCGTAATTCTCGATCTCGTTCACGGGCGCGAAGTTGACGGTGCTTTGCAGTGACAAGGGATCGTTGGCGATAAACTGTCCGCCCAGCGCGCGCACCACGGCGCCGGTGGGCCCATCGACCACATTGGTTGCTCCGCAGCACACTTCATCAATCTCGTCGTAATCCGCGATCAGGCGGAACTTAAGGCTGTCGCTGGGCTCAAAGAGTAGCTGGCCTCTTAAAGCGAAGCGGTTGCGGTCGTTGATATCCTCGTTGATGATGATGTCTTCGATGTATCCATCGCGGCGGTTGTAGCTGCCGCCAAGGCTGAAGGCGACATTGTCGCTGATCGGGCCGGTCACGCTGGCTTTGGCGATTACGGCATCGAAGTTCCCGTAGGACAGTTCGGCCGTTCCGCCGAACTCGAATTGCGGTTCGCGTGTGACGATGCTGATGATCCCGGCAGAGGCGTTCTTGCCGAACAGCGTGGATTGCGGGCCGCTTAAGACTTCAACGCGCTCAAGATCGGGCAAGTCAGAGATCTGCGCGCCCGCGCGCGAGCGATACACACCGTCGATGAAAACGCCGACTGAGGGCTCAATCCCTGGATTGGCCGCGCCATTACCAAAACCGCGAATGACGAAGTTGGTGACAAAAGACAGGCTGGTCTGGTTAACGCGGAGCGAAGGAACGAGCGTTTGAATATCCAGTAAGTCTCGCACTTGCGCGTCTTCAATCTGTTCAGCGGTGGTAACGCTGACGGCGATTGGGGTCTCTTGCAGGGTGGCCTGACGCTTGGACGCAGTGACAATGATCTGATCGCCGTCGATGGCTACGTCGTCTCCAGTCACGTCGGCATCTTGAGCCAAAGCAACGGATGGCGTCGCGATCAGCGCCAACGCGCTAACCCCCCGTTGAAGCGTGCGGTTGCTTATTTTCATGGGTTCCCCCTCATCTAGTGATATCTAAGTTCACTTTATGGGTACTAGGAACCGGAAAATATCGAGAATAGCAAGCCTTTTCGCTGATTATGTTGACTTCAAGTTTATTTAAGGGGTATGTTGACGACGCAAGCGAGGGGGGATTCAGTCCACCCGGTTCCCGCTTGGGCGGTTTGGGAGCAACCAATGAACATCGGAAAATGGCCGCTCGCACTTTTGGCGCTGTTGGGGGTGAATGCGTGCGGGCCTCAGACCTCACAGTTGCCAGCCGATTCCGTCATCAAGGGCGTTGGATGGGTCGGCGCGACCGTGAGTGATCTCGATCAAACCGCACAGCTCTATTCCGACGCGGTTGGGTTTGAGACCGTGGATGGCGAGGCCATTGAAGAGAACGCAGCGTTTGATCAGCTAGGCGGGCGCGAGGGTCTGGTCGCGCAAACCCGCATGATGCGATCGGTCAATATGCAGATACGCTTTATGTCTTTCGCCGACCCATCCGAGGCGGCGAAAGCCACCGGGCCCATGCCGGTGGAAGGGCCCGGCATCATGCACATGTGCTATCAGGTCGATCAGAGAACGCAGACCTATGAGAAGTTTCTTGACGGTGGTGCGAGCTATCTCGGCAAGAAAGAGATGCAGCAACTCAACCCGCGCAATCCGGTCTTATACGCTTATGCGCGCGATCCCGATGGGCTGATAGCCGAGATCGAGCATGTCGATGTTGACGCACTCGATTTGCCGGCTCCTCCCAATAATGATCGCCGCATCCGTCACGTCGCGCTGGCGACGCCTGATGTGGATCGTTTGGCCGAGTTCTACTCCGTGCTGCTGGGCCAGCCTGAATTCCGGCGCCTCGGCGGCTGGTCTTTCTTGCGCATGGAAGGTGAGAAAATCGACGCGGTGTCGGGGCTAGAGGGCGCGGTGGGTGAAAGCGCTTGGTTCCAGATCCGCAATCTGGAGCTCGAGATCTTCCAGTTCCACAGTCACCCAACCTCTGTGCCCGAGCGGCCTCGCCCCATCGATGCCTTAGGCTACAATATGATTGTTCTCGACGTCTCTGACTTGTCGGCAGCGACTGATCTGTTTGTTGAAGCCGGCGGAACGATTGTGACTGAGCCAACGCCGATGGATGGCGGTGAGCTTGTCTTTGGAAGGGATCCCGACAGCAATCTGATCGGGCTGCAAACCGCGCCAACCGACGCGCTGGTTTCATCGCGAAATTTCAAGAACAACGGTATCGAATAGAGGGATTTGCTGCATGTTTGATCTGACCGGGCACGTTTCCATCGTAACGGGCGGGAATGGCGGTTTGGGGCTCGCTTACGGACGCGGGCTCGTGAAGGCTGGCGCGAAAGTCGCTGTTTGGGGGCGCAACCCTGAGAAAAACACCGCCGCCGTGCAAACGCTTCGCGCTCTTGGGGGTGAGGTCGAAGCCTTTTCTTGCGATGTTACCGACGAGGCGAACATCGCAGAGGCTTTCGCCGGAACACTTGACCGATTTGGACAGGTCGACAGCTGCTTTGCCAACGCTGGAGGCGGTGGCTTTCGCGGCGCGTCGCACAAAGTTGGTCGTGAACAATGGCTGGACACAGTGGACCTTAACCTGATGAGCGTCGTCCAGACCTGGGGTCCGGTGACCGATCATCTGCTTAAACGACAAGCGCCCGGTCGCCTGATTGTCACTTCATCGGTGGCCGCTGTTCTGGGCACAGGCGGTGCGGCGGGTTACTCGACAACGAAAGCCGCGGTCGTTGGCCTCACGAAAGCTATGGCGGTTGAGCTGGGCCGTTCGGGAATTCGCGTGAACGCTATTCTACCTGGTTTCATCGAAACCGAGATGTCGCTGGACACCAGTGAAGAATTTCAAAACTCCGCTCGACGTCGCTCAGCCATTGGCCGAATTGGCACGCTTGAGGATATGGAAGGCATCGCAGTGTTCCTCGCTTCCCAACACAGCGATTTCATCACCGGGCAATCCATTGTGATGGACGGCGGACACAGCATTTTCCCGATGTGATCGGCGGCACTTAAGGCCCGTAGTCTTCAGCGGGAGTAGCAAAGATGGTTTTGGCAGGTTTTATGCGTTGGCTGATCGCCATTGTGTTCTTTGTCGTTGGTCTGTTGCTTGCGCTGGGCGGGGGAGTTCTGATCTATCTGGACGGGAGCCCATACTACCTTGCGGCCGGGACTGCTCTGCTTGGCGTGGCCATCTTCACCGTGCGCCGAAGCGAAAAGGCGCTTTGGGTCTACGCGGCGCTGCTCGCTGTCACGCTTATCTGGTCCTTGTTCGAGGCTGAGCTTGATTTTCTCGCGCTTCTGCCCCGGCTCGCCATGTGGTTGGGTTTTGGCCTCTGGTTTTTTACACCGTGGTATCGGGCCAGCCTTGGCTCTCTTGATGAACCAGCTGCGCCAAGGGCCAACCGCTGGTGGATCGGCGCGCCTGCGCTGGCCTCGGTGGTTGCACTGCTGGTCGCGAGCGTGCCCGGATACATTCAAAACTCGCAAGGCACGATCCGCAGCGGCACCGCCATCGCCGCAAGCGACGATTGGCGCCATTACGGCAACACCGAAGGCGGCACGCGCTTTGCCACGGTCGATGATATCACAACGGAAACAGTAGGTGGGCTGAGAGAGGTCTGGCGCTACCGCACCGGGGTCGAAGAGGACTTCAAGGCGACCCCACTCAACATCGATGGTCGGCTGTATTTGTGCACCGCGCGCAATGTCATGATCGCGCTGGATGATGCGACCGGTGCGGAAATCTGGCGCTATGATCACGGGATCCAGCCGCCTCAAGAAAACCAATATGCGCGTACCTGTCGCGGCGTCGGTTATCATGAGGCCCCAGAAGACTACACAGGCGCGTGCAAGCGGCGCGTGGTCACCTCCACAGTCGACGCGACGCTGATCGCGGTGAACGCCCAAAACGGGTCCCTTTGCGAAGACTTTGGCGAAGGCGGTGTTGTAGATCTGTGGCAGGGGATGGGCGAAGACCGCCATGAACGCTTTGAATACTGGGTAACCTCATCGCCGTTGGTGGCCGGCGATAACCTGGTTGTCGGCGGGCAGGTGTCTGATACGCAGGATCTGGGCCTACCATCGGGTGTTGTGCGCAGCTTTAACGCCATAACCGGAGAGCTTAGCTGGGCTTGGGACTTAGGCAACCCCGGCCGCAACGCAGCGCCGCCCGAAGGCGAAACCTACACGCCCGGCACGCCCAATGTCTGGTCGATCATGAGCTATGACGCCGAGCTTGGTCTGATCTACGCTCCCACCGGCAACCCCGCGCCCGATTACTTTGGCGGTGCGCGGCGAGAATTTGACGAGGAATATTCTTCCTCGGTGGTCGCGATTGACGCCAGCACCGGCCAAGCGCGTTGGCATTATCAGATCGTCCATCATGACGTGTGGGATTACGACATGCCCGCGCAGCCTGTTTTGGTGGATGTTCAGCGCGATGGTGAGATGGTGCCTTCGGTTGCTGTACCCACGAAGATGGGTGATGTTTTCCTTCTCGATCGGCGCGATGGGACGCCGGTTCACCCGATTGAAGAAAAGCCCGCGCCGCAAGCTGGTGCCGTGGACGGAGAGAAACTCGCTGCAACCCAGCCGAAATCGCCGCTGCCCAACTTCCATCCCTATCGGTACGAGAAGGACATGTGGGGCCTCACTCCGATCGATCAGATGGTGTGCCGGATCGAATACCGCACGATGAACTATGAGGGCATGTACACGCCGCCCTCGCTCGCGACCGGCATCACCCAGACGGGCACGATGCTGTATCCAGGCAATTTCGGTGGCTTCAATTGGGGCAGCGTCTCAGTGGACGCCGACAATGGCTTGTTGGTCGCGGCGCCCATGATGCTGGCGCACCGATTGATCCTTGTGACACCGGAGCAGGTGGCCGAGGCGGGGCCGCTCGCTGCGCTTATCCTCGGGCCGAACCATCCCGCGGTGCGCTACAACGAAGACGATCCCATGCCTGCCATGGGAGAGCCTGACCCCGACAATCCCTACGATCACCGCCGGATCAAGGCCTATGGGTACCCACAACCCTTTATGTCGCGGCTTGGCACACAGGTTCCGTGCTTTGAGCCGCCATGGTCGCAGATCGCAGTAATCGATCTCAACACGAAAGAGCTTTTGTGGAGCCGTCCTGCGGGTGACATGAGCCAATCTGGGCCGTTCGGTCTTCGCTCTGGCCTCCCCTTTGAAGTGGGCACCGCTGTGCGCGCGGGCACGCTGACCACGCGCGGGGGACTAACTTTTCTAAGCTCTACCATGGACGCAAAAGTGCGCGCCTTTGATGTGCGAACCGGCGAAGAAAAATGGGAAGCCCCATTGCCTGGAAATGGTCTTGCTACACCGATGACATACCGCTCTCGCCAAAATGGTAAGCAATATCTGATCGTGACCGTGCCCAATCCGCATTGGCGTTACCCGCGCGATCCGGCGACAAATGAGTACATCGATTCACAGGCGGTGGTTGATGGCAAAGGCGGCTACGTGATTGCCTATTCGTTGGAGGATTGATCCTCTCCGCTGGAGGATTGATCTTTCGCGTTTGCGGTTGCCTTCGCGAGATGATCGGCGATCACTCGGTTAACAGTCTTTGCCTCTCGCACATGTGGCCAATGCTTTGTGTTCGGTAGAGTGATTAGCTGCGCGTCGTCCGAAAGGTCGAGCAGTCGCTTAATCGCGACGTCGTTGTATATCGGATCATCCGCGCCCCAGATGTAAAGCGCAGGGACCGTCACCCGAGCGTCCTTCGAGGGCCAATAGTCCGCGTCCTGAACGTCATCGGGATGCGGCAAATTGGCGCGGTACCAGTTTATGTGCGTGTTAATGCGTTTGGGATCGCTGGTCGCGTTGCGGAACAGCTGGCCTTCCTCCGGTGTCAGTTTGCCATCCTCAACAAGCGGCCGATACGCGCCATCGTAAATCCGATCAGACACCCCCAGCACAGCCAAGAGCGGCGCGTTCGCTGATTTGAACTGTTCAACATAAGCGGCGGTTTCGCGCGCTTCAGGATCATTCTCCAGCCCATGTAGAATGGCATTCAAAGAAGGCGCGCTAAGCCCAGTGACACTTATAATGCGATGAGGTTCCGATTGCGCTATGCCAAGCGCTAAAGCCGATCCCCAATCGTGGCCGACCAAGTGGAATGAGTCTTCGCCAAGGTGATCGAGAAGGGCGACAATATGCTCGCTCATGGCTTTGAGCCGGTAGGCGTCGATGTCAGATGGCGCGTCGGATCGTCCCGCGCCTAGGCCATCCACCGAGATAACACGATACTGGGTCGCGAGAGCCTGCAATTGCGGGGCAAACGAATACCAAAAAGATGGAAAGCCATGGATAAAGGCGATCGCCTGTCCGTCACCGGCTTCAACATAGTGAAGAGTTCGGCCGTTACTCTCAAAATACCCCTCTTTGAACGCCACGCCGGTTTGCGTCGTTTGATTAAGCTGCACGAGCGCTGGATCGGGGCTATCCTGATCAACCGATATGGGCCAAGCGGCCCAGGTAAGCACACCCAGACCCCCGACCATGAGGAGCGTGAAAGCCGCTAATCCGAGTCGTTTCACAACCGTTCGCTCCTTTGCCTTAGTCGCTTCAGAAGCAAATCTGGCGCAAGTCAACACTGTCGGAATCAATCAACGAAGGTTCACAAGAAATTGGGGATCGAAGACGCACGATGCGACCTTCAGAATTCAACCAAACCAAGCCGCCGGAGACGTCGAGAAACTGGGGCCCTGCATCTCTTGAGCGCTTTCTCAAATACGACTGCATCCTCTATTCCCGAAGCTTAGCTGATAAGGCCGAAATCTGAACCCGAAATGCGGGCTCCGATTGCCTTTGAGCCTGGCGAGGGTGCTGTCAAACTGACGTGGCAGGCAAGGGTGGTCGCCGCTAACGGCCCCCTATGAGCTGCAAATCGAGAGCCAAACCAGCCAGCCAGTTCAAACGTTTCAATTCATCACCCGAGGTCATTCGGCTTGCGGTGAGAATGTATGTGCGGTTTTGGCCTCGTCGTTTCGTCGCATATGTCCGTTGCCAAACACTCTTGCGATATCGTCGTTGCGGCCAATGCCTACTATCAGAAAGCAAATTTCTCCTGATGCAGTTTGGACTCGTTGACGCCGAGCTCACGAAGTGTGTTCTTGCTCCAGTCCATCAAGGGGTCCGGTCCGCACAGGAAGATCTCTCTGTCGGCTAATTCTCCGATTGCTTCTAAGTCAGAGAGTTGAACGCGCCTGTGTTCGATGTTCAATACGGCGCCGGGGAATTCCTGAGTAAGGGTATCTAGCGCAACTTGATCTCCGGACGAGGCATGGCCCGCGCTTTGAAAAGCCAGGATGCGAAGTTTGACGCTTTCTGGCAATGCGCTGCGTGTCGCCAAAAAATGCCTCAAGACGTTGATATCATCGCCGCGCCCGGAGAACACCAAGATGATCTCAGACGACATCTGGTGAGGGAGCGTTTGTGCGACATTCCTTATCCCGTCCCACATCGCCATGAATGGGGTGATACCAACACCGCCTGCGACCCAGAGCATCTTCGCCGGGATAGTCGGCGCTCCGCCTGAGGGGTCTGGACTAAGACAACTAAACCCAACACCGGCGCCTTTGAAGTCCACTTGTATCGATTGCTTGATCTGTTGGGCCACATGCTCATGCAAGACGTTGGATATCAGCCCGCCTGGTTTGCGCTTGACCGTTACGCTGATCCGATTGGTTGACCGGAACAGGTTTTTCTCTGCATCAAACTCCGGCGCATTTGACAGTGTCCAGGTGCGAACAAAGTCTTCGTTCACCAATTGAGGATTGGCCTCATTCATGTGGTTATACCCAGAGTCCAGCATCCCGGAGAAATCGAAGATGCCAAAGCCGCCCGGCATGGGCGCGTCGATCTCTTCCGACAATTCAAAGGTGAATGTGCGAACTGTTTCGGAGATTTGCTTGGTCGAAACGAGTGTGGCTCCGATCGGATTAGATGCATCAACGGCATCAGCGACATGGCCCATCGCGCTCAATTCAGACCGAAGATATCGTACCGGCGGATTGTAAGGAGAATACTGTTCCTCAGAAACAAGTCGCAGATTCAGCGCGCCTTTTACAAATACCGCCCCAGTCACTTGGATGCGGGTCAGCAGCCCGACACGCGGCATGATTGCTTCTGCATCAGCATCATAGAGGTTTTCAGCATTTCCGGTGATGTAGAGAACATCGCCCGTGGTGAATTCAGGAAACGCCAGACCGACGAGCCTGTCCGTCTCGATGTTCCCCAGCGACTGGTAGAAGCGGTTTCCAGAATGGTCTGGTAGGACCAGATAGGTGGTGACGCCGTCATCGCCCCTCTCTTCAAACACGCGGACAAAGCCGGGGGCCCCGCCGCGATGATTGAGGCCCATATCCTCATGGTCTATCGAGGACTCTCTATCCTGGACGCTGTGTTTTGTCGCCAGGAACACGGTGCTGGCCCTAGCTATCAGGTCCTTTGCGGTATCTGGTAGAGCCGCTGTCGGCGCGTCAAAACCATCAAGGACCATCTCAGCGTCTCGAGCCTCATGCTCTAGCGAGCGAACGGTGATATATTTAGGGCAATTGCCTAGGTGCTGATCGGAAATCATTCGCAGGCCTATTTTGCCGACGGCGTCGAGTGAGGTGGGTTCTATGACTCCTGCCATTTTGTTGCGCCGACGATTGGTAAAATCGATCCCCACACCAGCAAAAAGACGGCGATTGTCACCAGAGAGTGTCTGGTCAGGTCCCAGTGCACGAACGAAGGGATCGTAGGGGCTCACCTCAGCGACAACATCGGTCTGATTGCGGCCAGATGTTGTGATGCCAATGGAAGGGTCGGTAAGCGAGGTCGTGACTAGAACACTCACCCACGGACGCCCCTGCTTATCCAAAGTTGCCAATGGCAGATAAGGCAGGCCAGCAAAGAACTCCGCGTGCTGTTGCGGCATATCCTTTTCGATATAGTCTGGCACCGATAGCACAATATCGCTTGGTGTGCCGCGGCGTTCTTGAACCAGCGCCTCGCCTTTATGCCATGGATGTCCTGCGCCCATTTTCAGTCCTTTCATAGGCCCTAGCGTGAGAGATTGCCGCGGCACGGCTTCTAATCTTTCCTCACCGTTGAAAGATGCCCTGCGCTTCAATCATACTATGGAGCCCCAGCTTGGGTTACGCCGCTGTTGTAGTGGGCGAAGGGGCCATCCCGACGAAGCGCGGCTGTGCTTCGATATTCGAGATCCAGCTGCGAATGTTCGGGTAAGGGTCAAGGCTGACGCCGCCCTCGGGAGCGTGCGCGATGTAGCTGTAACCGGCGACGTCGGCCAAAGTCAGACGCTCAGTGACCAGGAAACTCTCGCCATCAAGGTGTTTTTCCATGACCTCGAATAGGGCGTGCGATTTCGCGACGCAGGCCGCATGATCGTACGGTGCGCCAAACACGGTGACCAGGCGTGCCGAGCATGGTCCCGCAAAGATCTCTCCCGCTGCTACCGAGAGCCAACGTTGAACCTGAGCCTTTTCGACCGGATCGCGGCCCGACCATTCCGCCACATCTCCATAGCGATTCATCAGATACGTGATGATGCCGTTCGAGTCTGAAAGCGTCGTGCCGTTGTCATCGATCGCGGGGACTTGGCCGAACCGGCTGATCTTGAGGTAATCCGGATCCTTGTGGGCACCGTTCGCCATATCGAGGTCAACCGGCTCATAGCGAATGTCCAGCAGGGCGAGCATCAACTCAGCTCTGTGGCTGTGGCCCGATTTGGGATTGCGAAAGAGCTTTACAGGCTCTGCGTCGGCGGGAAATTGTGCGTTCATGGGAGAAACCTCTCTGATAAACATGCGGTGCGGGTAAGGGGTTAGAGGCCGAGATCGGACAGACCCGGGTGATCGTCTGGGCGACGACCAAGTGGCCAGCGGAACTTGCGGTCTTGCTCCGCAATCGGATGTTCGTTGATGCTCGCATGACGCTCGGCCATGTAGCCGTTCGCATCGAACTCCCAGTTCTCGTTGCCGTAGGCGCGGAACCAGTTGCCGCTGTCGTCGCGATACTCGTAGGCATAGCGAACAGCGATACGGTTGCGGTCGAAGGCCCAAAGCTCTTTGATCAAGCGGTAATCGAGTTCCTTGGCCCATTTGCGGGTCAGGAATTCTTCGATCTCCTTACGCCCTCGCGGGAACTCGGCCCGATTGCGCCACTTGCTGTCGGGCGTGTAGGCGAGCGCGACTCTAGCCGGATCACGGCCGTTCCAGCCATCTTCGGCAAGCCTGACTTTCTTGATGGCACTTTCGCGCGTGAATGGGGGCGCTGGGGGACGCATAATTCCTCCTTTTCGTCTCAGGTAAGCTGATCAACGCGCTTCGTTGTTCGCAGCCACATGAGCCGGTGCTTCGGGAGTCTCTGTCACCGACTCTGTGGCGAGGATGATCATGAGACCAAACGCCAACGCCATTATCGAAGCGAGTGGTACGGAAAGACAAAGATCGGCATTCTGCGGCACTTCTCTGTCTTTCTCGACGAGCTCGACATCTGAGAAACCCGCGAGCCGGACTGCGGCAATATCGGCATCAGTCACACTGTCGCACTGCTCTGCAGCCTTTAGCGTGAATTGCACAGCGGGGTCGGATTTAGCGGCAGTCGAACGGCCTGTGCAGTTACCCGCAGTTTCGGCTTCATCCAGCCTGGCAATGTTCTTTGCAAAATATGCGCGCGCGCTGTCGCAATAGCCGCAGCCATTGTAGTTCCCGGTGGCCAAGGCGATGCACCCCTGCGCCACAGTGGTAAGCGAACCCTTGGAAAGAGCGCTTTTCATACCCCGCATGCCTTCGAGCGCAGCAGGGCTGTAGGAGACAAGGCGGAATGGATTTGGCCCCGAACTGATCCTTCAACCCCTTCAAACAATAGGCGGGCATCTTGCGGCGCATCAGAAATGGTGGCCTGGGGAAGGATTTGCGACATCTAATTTCTCCCAATGTGTTTACAGATGATCTGCTGACAAAACGGAGATAGGCAGGTTCATAATTGAGAAGAATATTCGGAATCCAAAATGGATTATTCCACGTTTTAATGATAATTATTGAACTCTGGATTGAATCCAAGCTCTCAAGGTTTTCGTTGCTGTCGCAGAAGCTAAGAGTTTCGCCGGTGGAGCTCGCGAGACGGGCCTGAGCTCTCCATCGGTAACACGGGGAATCAATTCGCTTGAGGAACGCCTCAGCGCGCAGCTGTTCACGCGAACCACGCGGCGCGTTCGTTTAACCGACGTGGGGCAGGCCTATCTCGAAGATGCCCGGCAGATTTTGGAACACTTCCAGGCGGCGAATGATGCAGCTGCGGGTGCTGCAACATATCCGGTCGGACAACTGCGCATCACGTCTTCGCACGAGTTTGGGCGCATCTATGTGATGCCGATCTTGCGCGAATACCTGGGAACATATCCAGATGTTAGTGTCGATGTCGTGATGGTCGATAGGGTCGTGAACTTGGTCCAGGAGGGTTTCGATGTCGCGGTGCGCATAGGGCAGTTACCCGCATCGGACTTATCAGCGATGCGAGTCGGCCAAGTGTGCTGAGTGGTCTACGGATCGGCGGAATACTTATCTCAGTTCGGCATACCGTAAGTCCCAGACGATTTGTGCCAGCACCGTACCGTGGACATTGGGCCGATGGCGGCGATCAAAAGTTGGAGTTTCCCGACAAGTATGAGCCTTGCATTGCAGCCGCTGAAATCACGTCAGGCTACGATATCGAGCAATTGCAATTCTTCGGCCACACGGCCTTCGTATCGGGGCTGTTCTACGGCATAATGAATATCCGCGAGACCGGCGAGACTCACAACCCTAAAGGTCGTCTCGCCCTCGTTTATCAACGCGATGATACTGGCGCGTGGAAAATGATCCTAGACATTGACAATAACGGGCCAGCCCAACTGCCGCCATGCGACCATTTTTGCGGAAGGTCGGGAAGAAATCGCGCACTTCCTGATCGAATGACAGTTTGCCTTCCTCCGCCAGTTTCATAGTCGAAAATGCGGTAAATTGCTCGCTGATTGATGCGATCGGGAAACGGTTGTCGCGCGAAATCGGAACCGCGCGTTCAAGATCAGCCTGCCCTGTCCACCCTTCGTAGATCAACTCGCCATCACGGGCGATAGCAACGCTTATCTCGGGACTGTCCGATGGCCCATAGGCTTTTACTATGGCGTCGACGCCTTAATGTTGAGCTCTTGCGCCGACACGATCCAAGCAAAGGAAATCTACGTGCCCACAGCAAGTAGGAGTTTGGAGAATACAGACATGCCAAATCTGTCAGAAATTGCGCCTGTAAGGCTTAGTATGGCGTGGAGCTTTGCGTCTTGGCCCCGCTGTGGTCAAAGGTCATATCGCAGTGAGAGCTTGCTTTGGGAGCCCTAAAACGGGGTTAGACCATGTCGAAAGTGTTGCGAGCGCCTACGGCTCACTACAGGCATGGGTTTCATACGTGGTCAGAAACAGGTTTGACCGGAATGACCGGTTCTTGTGGCCAGCTAGCTGTGACCAGACGTTCCGCCATCGGTCCAAAGTGGGACTGTCGATCTAAGACATCACCGTTCGAATCTGGATACTCTCTCCGAAACAAGGCCGACCTTCGAACGGCAAATGTTCGCTGTGTTCAATGAATAGTGCATCTCAACCAGTCTGCCTCTGAACAATGTGGCATGCCAATTGGCATGCTTAAGTGGTTGCAATCAAAACTCGTTGATGTACCAATTCCATCGAGCTTGACGAGATTCAGCGAAATGGGAGATTGGCGATGAGGAGAAGGTTCTTCTCCGGTTCTGCGGTGGCCACGCTGTTGGTGTTCAGCGCTGTCACAGCGTGCGGTGGCGGTGGGGCCAGCCCCACTCCAGCGCCGGTTTCTATTCCAAGTAGTTCACCAACTCCAACCCCAACCCCAACACCCACGCCAACCACCTCTTGCAGCCGAATGGACTTTCTTGACATCGTGGATGCAAGCGCAAGCCAGTCGGCCGCCAGCGGGTTCGCCGCCGTCCGCGCGATTGACGATGATCTGAGCGCTGATGCGAGGTGGACGCCGTCTCTCGTTCCCGCAAGTTTGACACTTGATCTTGGCGACACTTTTCTTGTGCGCGAAGTTGGTTTGGCCTTTCATCTTGGCGACGAGCGCACATCCACCTTTTCTCTCGAAGCGTCCGTTGATGGAGGCGCGTTCTTTGAGCTCCAGGCCTCCGCCCAATCTTCCGGCAACACTCTGAGTTTTGAACGTTTCGACGTTGAAGACACGCAAGCGCGATTTGTCAGGGTTACGGCTGAAGGCGCATCAGATTCCAACCCGTTCGGTGTTGTAGAAGCGGCGGTCTTTGGGTGCAGCCTGACTGCGCAAAACGCCGTCGCGGCGCAGAATTTTGACACGAGCGTCTTTGGTTTGGATACGGATGCCACCCCCGGTCGCAACTTTGAGTTGCTGGATTGGGCGCTCGACACGCCGACCGTCGATCCTGGCGACGGCTTTGCGCAGCGCACACAGGATCGTGATCTTGAAGAATTTACAGACGAATTCTTCTTCACCGCGACCGACGGAGGGATGACGTTTAGATCAACGATCGATGGCGCGACCACGTCCGCCAATTCGCGGTTCACGCGCTCTGAGCTTCGCGAAATGTTGCGTAACGGCGATCGCAGCATCAGCACGCAAGGGGTCAATCGCAATAACTGGCTACTGGGATATCAGCCTGATCCCGGTGTACCGGTGGGCGGTCGAGGCGGCATGCTTACCGGCACGTTGGCCGTCAACCACGTTTCTACTTCGGGCACCGACTCTCATGTCGGGCGGATGATTTTCGGACAGATCCACGCTTCAAGCGATGAACCGATCCGTTTGTATTACCGGAAGTATCCCGAGAACGAGCGTGGCTACATATACTTCGCCCATGAGATCCGCGGCGGTGACGATATCTATTTCATGGTGGTTGGCCCTGAATTTGACGATCGTGACAGCCAGCCCGAAGATCGAGAGGACCCCTTCAATGGAATCGCTTTGGATGAAGTGTTTTCATACGAGATTACCAACGCGGGGTCGCGTATCGACGTGGTCATCAGACGCGGGGATGCCGACGGAAAGATCATCGGCCACAATTTCGTCGACATGGCGGTTGAAGGTAGTGGTTATGATACCGTGGATGAGTGGAATTACTTCAAAGCCGGTGTCTACACGCAGAATAACACGGGCGATCCCGACGACTTCGATCAAGCCACTTTCTACCGACTGGAGAACACCCACGACTGAGGCGTCGTCTCAGAAATGCATTCGGGTAGATTCAAGGCGGCCTGCAAATCGCGTCTGACCAATAGGTATGCTAAATACTCTTGAATTGGTCTACTAAAACTGCATAACACCTCTCAGGGAGGCGGCTTTGCCGCACAACACGTCTTGGGGCGTCAGTGTAAGCCGGAAAGGCGCGCTGGAAATGAGGGGAAGAGGCATGGGTACCAAATTAGCAACATCGGTTGGCGCAGTTACGCGAGTGAACGGCTGGAAGGCTCGCAATCCAGCGGCGCCGGGTTCATCGCTTTCATCGAAGCTCGGCGCGCTTCGCCTGGGTGCTTCGGTCTCCAGTCTTGCTATGGCAGGGTTGTTTGCGCTTCCCGCTGGCGCGCAGATCGTCATCACGGACAACACGCCGGTTGAGAACCCTGGTGGTCAAACGGTCACCTCGGCCGAAGGTGTCACGCAGACGGTCAATAGTGGCGATAATATCGAGCTTGAGAACAACACCAACGACGACACGGTTATCAACCTTGCGGGTACGCACATCAACAATGATGGCGATGATGAAGATGTGGTCATCTTCGTCGACAACTCCGAAGATGACGTCATCATTAACATCGCATCGACCGGTGTCCTCCAGGGCCTGGATGGTGTCATTTTTTACGAAGGTGACGCAGGCGTCATTACCAATGACGGCCTGATCGAAGGCACAGGTGAGGCGACCGAAGCCGTCGTCTATTTCGACCGTGATGCTGATGGTGAGCTTAATACCCTGATCAACAACGGCACGATTACCAGCGTGGGCGGCGCGACCGTCGGGGTGGATGTTCTTCTTGGTGATGACCCCTCCTCCGGTACCGTTGGCGACGAGGAAGGTGTTGCGCGTTTCCGACTAGTGAACACTGGGACGATATCAAACACCGGCAACGATAGTGACGCGGATGCAATCCACTTCAACGGTGACCCTGGAACGACGGGCGGTGAAGCCCGTGGGTGCCGCGAGGATGGCCGCGTCAACTGCGTCATCGAAGTTGACATCACGAACAGCGGCACGATTTCGGCCAGCCGAGAAAACACCTCGAACGCCGCGATCCGCTCGGAAAGCGACGCGGTCCTGCGCGGCACGATTGTGAACGAAGCGGGCGGCATGATCACCGCAGCGACCAACGCGATCCGGATTAACGGCGCGCATGCCGATCACGCGGTGACGATTACCAACTCGGGGACGATTAACGGCCAAACCGAAGCTGGCGTTCTGATCGGCGGAAGCGGCGTTTCGGTTGTGAATGAAGCGGGCGGTGTAATCGTGGGCGATGACGAAGGCATCCGTCTCGATGGCGATTCCATCACTGTGCGACTGCTTGGCGGGAGCGATGTTTCCGAAGACACGACGCCGACCGACACCGTGATCACCAACTCTGGCATGATCACCGGCACCGCCGATGGCATCTTGGTGAACTCCGACGCGATTGGCGCAATCATCACCAACAACGCAACCGGGACCATCGCGGGCAACGACGGCATTCAGTCCGCCTCCGGCGGCACACTCATTAACAACGGAACGCTGACCGGCGCGGATGGCGACGGAGTGCGGCTTTCGGGCACGCAGGATGGCACTGTCACTCTGGGTTCCACCAGCACGACCAGCGGGACCAGCCAAGCGGTGCAATTTGAGGGGACGGGCACCAACACGCTCAATGTCGTGGCAGGCGCAACGGTTACGGGCGATCTTCAGGGCAGCGAAGGTGAAGGGGCGAGCAACATCCTCAATCTGAGCGGTGGGGCTGCCGATTTCAGCGCGCTTGATGCCCTTAATTTCGCGCAGGTCACCCAATCGGGCGGCGTCTTTGACCTGACAGCGGCCTCTTCCAATATCGGCGCAATTGCGATCAACGGCGGCACTTTGTTGGTCAACACGTCGGAAACCGGCGCTATCGCGGTCAATAACGGCGGAACCCTGGGCGGGGTTGGCAGCGGTGGTGTGACCGCAGTTGCTGACGGGGGTAGTCTCAATCCGGGCGCCGTGGGCGGTGTAGGGACATTGGCGCTGGACGAGCTTTCGCTTTCCGAGGGCTCTATCCTTGCGTTTGATTTAGGCACGCCTGGAGTTGACGCCGCCAGCGACCGGATCACGGTGACCGGCGATTTGACGCTGGATGGCACGCTCAATGTCTCCGACGCCGGGGAATTTGGTCTCGGCGTTTACACGCTCTTCACCTATGGCGGCGCTCTGACCGATAACGGCCTTGAAGTGGGCGCAGTGCCCGAAGGGTTTGAGGTAGCTCAGGGCGAAGTGCAGACATCGATGGCCGGCCAGGTCAACTTCGTGGTCTCTTCGCTTACAACCGTTTCCGATGATCAGATACTGTTCTTCGACGGGGCTGATATCGAAGCCGACGGCGTAGTCGATGGCGGCGCAGGGGTTTGGGATAACGCCACCAACAACTTCACCAACGCCGAAGGCGATGCGAACTCATTGTGGAATGGTAACTTCGCGGTCTTCGGTGGCGAAGCGGGCGGTGTTGTGACGGTCGAAGACGTCGTTGAAACGATCGGCCTGCAATTCCTGGTGAATGGATATTCAATCGAAGCGGGTGAAGGCGGTGAGAACGGCGCTTCGATCCAGCTTGCCGATGACGTGAACAATGTTCGGGTTGGCGATGATATTCTGGCCACCATTGCGGCGCCGATCACGGGAGAGGGCGCGCTTCAGAAAGTTGAAGGAGGGACGCTGGTCCTTTCAGGCGACAACACCTTCTCCGGGGGCACAACGATCGCGGGAGGAACGCTCCAGCTTGATGGGTCGGTGCAAAGCGCGACCACGGTAAACGCCGGCGCTATCCTGGCGGGCAGCGGCACGGCGGCTGGCGTTAGCGCATCCAACGGCGCGACAATTGCACCGGGAACGGATGGCACCGTCGGGACGCTCACCACGGGCGACCTTGCGTTGTCGGAAAACTCTATCCTGGCGTTTGACCTTGGGGCGCCGGACAGCGAGACCGGAAGCGATCTGATCCATGTCAACGGCGATCTCACGCTTGATGGGCTTTTAAGCGCCAGCGACGCGGGCGGCTTTGGCATCGGTGTCTATCGCCTGATCGACTACACCGGCGCACTGACCGATAACGGCCTGATTGTGAACGCTCTGCCTGAAGGTTTCGATCTGGAGCAGGGCAGCATCCAGGTGACCGAGAGCGGCCAGATCAACCTAATCATCGACCGGGCTATTCCAGCCATCCAGTTCTGGGATGGTGCCGACGCGGAAGGTGACAACACAATCGATGGTGGCAGCGGCAGCTGGAACCTAACCGACACCAATTGGACGGACGCCAACGGTGAATTCAACGCCGGTTGGAACGAAAACTTCGCCGTGTTTGGCGGCGCAGCTGGTGGAACCGTCACGGTCGATAATGCGATTGTTTTCTCCGGCCTTCAATTCGTCACCGATGGCTACACTCTGGCGGCGGGCACCGGCAGTTTGACGATCTCGGACAGCGCGACCGCTGTGCGTGTTGACACCGGTGTATCGGCAACCATCGCGGCGGCGATTGACGGCACGGGTGGCTTGAACAAGCTTGATGAGGGCACGCTGACGCTGGAAGGTGCCAACACCTACACCGGTGAAACCGTTGTTGATGGTGGTTTGCTCGTTGTGAACGGCAGCCTCTCATCCAGCGTTATTGTCAACGCAGGCGGTTCATTGGGCGGTACCGGCACAACTGGTGGCCTTGCGGTGACGGGTACGCTTGCCCCGGGCAACAGCATCGGCACGATCAACATTGGCGGAAACGCGACGTTCGAAGCCGGTTCCGTGCTTGAAGTTGAAGTCACGCCAGGTGAGATGAGCGACCTCGTCAACGCCACTGGCGATGTTGTGATCAATGGCGGCACCGTCAGCGTTCTGACCAGCAGCACGCTCTTCAACTTCTCAACCGATTACACGATCGTGACCGCAGGCGGCGAAGTGACGGGCCGTTTTGACGATGTCGTCACTGACCTCGCATTCTTGACGCCGTTCCTCGACTACACAGACAATTCGGTGTTGTTGACGCTGCGCCGGAACGATGTCGACTTTGCCGCAATTGGGCAGACTCAGAACCAGATTGCGACCGCTGTGGCGATCGAAAGCGCTGTCGATGGCGCGCTCGGCAATGCGATCATCAATCTTAACGCTGAGACAGCGAGAGACGTATTCGATCAGCTTTCCGGCGAAGTGCATCCCAGCGCGCGCACGGCGATGGTCGAAGAAAACCGTCTGGTCCGCAACGCGGTGCTTGATCACCTGACGCATCAGGCGGGTGGCGGTATCTGGGGCAAAGCCTGGGCCTATAGCGGCGACACGGACGCGGATGGCAACGCCGCGGCGTTGGACCGCGATGGTTTCGGGTTTGTCCTGGGCGCTGATGTCGCCTTGGGTGAAGACGCCAGCATTGGTGTGGCCGTGAACTATTCGTCGAGCGACTTTGAACTGGATGGCGCCGGATCTAGCGAGGGCACGGCCGATAGCCTCGGCGCATTGGCCTACCTGGGCGTCGATCTGGGCGGTTTGCGTGTCCGCACCGGTGGTGGCTACGCTGGTAGCAGTCTGGATACGACCCGCTCAGTCGCCTTCGGCAACTTCAGCGACGCTCTGGTTGCTTCCTATGACGGTTCGGTCCTGTTCGGTTTCCTTGAAGCTGGTGTCCCACTCTCGATGGGATCGACCATGGTTGAACCCTATGTCGGCGTAAACTTCGTCGAAGCGCAAACCGACGCTTTCACGGAAAGCGGGGGCGCAGCGGCCTTGCGCTTTGAGGACGAAATCGAAAACGCCAGCAACGCAACAGCGGGCGTTCGCTTTGCGACATCAGACGATGGCAGCATCCAATTGCGGGGTAACGCTGGATACCAGAGCGGCTTCGGTGATCTGGCCCCATTGGCCGACGCGCGTTTTGTGGTCGGGAACACCTTTACCATCGCCGGTGCCGAGCAAAATCGCAGCGCTGGATTTATCCAGCTTGAAGGCAGTCTGAGCCTCGGTGAGAACACCTCTTTGGGTCTCTCTTACGACGGAATCTATGGCAACGCCGCGCAAGACCACGCTGGCATGGTGCGCCTCACGATCGGCTTCTAACCCGGGCCAAGCTCCCAAAAAGAAAGAGCCTTATCCCAAGCGCGAGATGAGGCCCTTTCTTTTGGTTCTGGCGAGGTGCCTCATTCTTTGGGCTGGGTCGAAGGCCCGACAACAAGGCGAGAGAAACTGGCCTGAGCGTAGTTGCCATCAGACTTGTCTTTTTCCCAGTCGCCTGTTCCAGGACATCCGGCGTACCACATCGAGGTACCCGTGCGGGTGCTACATTGGTTGTAGATACCTGCTTTAAAGTAGAGAGAATCCCCGCCGTATGAGTAGGGATTGTCTTTCTCATCCACGCCGCGCGCCAGGCTCAAAGCGTGCTTCACGGTGCCGAGACGTTCGTTTTGGAAGGTCAGGTACATCGTGTTCTTGTGCACGTTGATCGTGTAGCTGAAGTCCTCACCTAGGGCGATGCCGCTCTCGCCCGGATCCTTGTCGCTTTCCCACGGCTCGCCGAACACAGGTACGGACAAATCCTTGCGGTCCGGATTGTCCTTGTCGAGATTGCGTTCGTAGTTCCAGAACACGGAACCGGTCTCATGCTCGGGAAATTTCTTGTAGTAGATCTTGATAGGCTCGTTGCCGTAGCCAAAGCCGCTGGCGGTGCTTTTATACTTGATCGCGTGGATCTGGCCTACGACTGCGGAATAGGCCGGTTTTTTGCCGGGATCGCCCGCGTTCACAGAGACGTGATCCACTCGCAGCGTCGCTTCGAGCTTGCCGCCGATGGACGCAAATTTATCCGAACCCTTACGCGCTTCGACCGCAAAGTTGTTCTTCGGATCATGCGTTCCGATGCGCGTGTTGGTCCCTCGCAGCATTTGGCGCAACTCGCTTCGAGTGTTTGTCGTGTTCGCCGTGGTAACGGCTTTGTTCGGTGAGGCGAAAACCATGCGGCCGTCGTCGCTTAAATAGAAGAAATCAGGATGCGCAAAGCCATGTAGCTCGCGCACGTCTATTTCGTCGGGCTTGCCGTCTTTATTCTTGTCGGAAGGGAGCGTGATCTTCCACTGACTAAGGTCAAAGGCGCTGCCGGGCGCGGGTGCGTTTCCCGCGTCTGCATGCAGGGCCATCGGGGATGCGCCCAGCAGCAAGCCGGCCGCCGCCATCGGGGTCCGAGATACCAATCGCGCTAAAGATGCCATGGTGTTCCACCTTTCGAACTTGTTTGTATTAAATCTATCAGACTGCGCGCCAACCCAAGCTGAACAGCCAGTGGGTTAGTACCGCCTAACGCCAAAAAAGCGCCCCGCCGGAGCGGGGCGCTTAGTCGAGCGCGAACGCTCATCCCTGGAGAGGGGAGTTCTAGAAGCTCAGAGTGGCACCAAAGGTGACACGCCGATCGGGCTGACCTTGGAAACACAGCAGCGCCCCGTCGTTCACGCAGAACTGGCTGATGTCCGACTTGGTCAGGTTCACCCCTTCGACACCGACGCTGAGATAGTCGGTGAAGTTGTAAACCACGCTCGCGTTAAGCTGCCCGCGGGCCTCAGTCACGACCGGGAAGCCCAGGGTTGAGTTCAGGGACGCACCAGCTGCGGTGTCGAGCGTGCGGAACGCGTCGCGCCAGGTGTAGCGCGCGCGGGCCGACAGGCCGTACTTTTCGTAATACAGCGTCAGGTTGTAGGCGTTTTCTGAGAAATCGAGCAGACCCTGAACGCGGGTTACCGGATCAGGAACGCTGCCATTGATCGCCTCAAAAATGTCCTGACCACGGCCCGATGCCGAGTTGGCCGCCTCACCACCACCAAAGTCTTGATAGGTGTAGTTGGCGATGATGCCAAAACCTGAGGCAAAGCCCAGCGTGTCTTCGAACTGCGACAGGTCATACTGGAACGCGATTTCGATACCGGTCTGGGTGGTGGTTGCGCTGTCATTGACGATCGTTTGGAGCGGCACGCACAGGCCATTGCCAGGGATCGGCGAAAGCACATTGCGATCAGGAACGGGGTTGAAGATACCGCCGCCTTCACATGGATCGGTGATGTCGCGGAAGCCGTTGGAGTCCTCCACCGCGTCTTCGATCTGGGTCACGAACAAGTTCGTGCGATCTTTGTGGAAGAAGCCGACGCTGATCAGTGATTGCGGCGCAAAGTACCATTCAAGCGACGCGTCATACGATTGGACCGTTTCTGGCGCGAGGTTGGGGTTGCCCAAACTCACCGCGTTGTTCGGGCCAGTCGGGAAGGTGACCGAAAGCGACAGGTCGCTAAAGTCGGGGCGGTTGATGTCTTCAGTGAAGCTGGCGCGCAGTAGGATATCTTCGCGCAGCTCTGCAATCACGTTCACTCGCGGCATGAATTCATCGTAGCTGCCGCTTGATGTGATTGGGGACACCACGCTGTTGGCGATGCTGTTTCCGAAGGAATCGATTTGCGTACTGACCCAGCGGAAGCCGATATTGCCGCGTATCACGCCTTTTTCGAAGTTCGCCTGACCGTACAAGGCGTGCGTTTGTTCCTCGACGCGAAACGATGCGCCAAGGTTCCCGGTCGAACTCGGGTCCAGGTCCGCCAGAAGGCGGCTGCCATTGGCGATCCGATCCTGCCCTCCCGGCGTCGCGTCAAGCGCGGCCTGAAGCTGCGCAAACACCGCGTCGCGTTCGGAGAACGAACGGTCCGGGTCGATCACAACAAAGTTGCGAAAGGCCAGTTCACGCCCATCGAAAGCGCCGAAATTGTCGGGTCCCTGAACAATCAGATCGCCGAGCGCTGCACCGCTAGGGCTGTTGGCGATTGCGCCAGTGCCGAAGGTCGAACGCAGCTGATTAAACTCGGTTGAGCTTTCGTTGTAGCGATAGCCCAGATCGACCGAGGTAATTAAACCAAGATCGCCTTCAAAATCGAACGAGTTGTCGAACCGGAGGGCGTTTTCGGTGTTGCGCGTGCTGTTGTTGCTGTTGGTCACCGCATCAAGAACGGTGTTGTTCGGGTTCAGGAGATCCTGAACTGTTGGCGCAAACGGCGAGTTGAAGTCGATCCCGAAGGTCAGCGCACCGTTGCGAAGATCGTAGATGAACGGCACGCTGTTGTCGTTGCTTGACCCATCCAGCGGCGTAAGCGGGTTAGGGTTGATGAAGTTCAACGTCGTGCTGAGGTTCGGGTTGGTCGTGTCCGAGATCACCCGAGACCCTTCAATACGCGAGGTCATGCGGCCCAGCGTAAACTCCGTGCCCAGCCGATAGACCTCGCTAGTGGTCAGGCGAGCACCTGTGTCGCTGGAAAAACGCAGATTGGGATCGTCATCGTCCTGAGCCAGATTCGGCTGGATCGTGCCGGTCAGCGCCGCCTCGATGCTTCCCAGATCCACACCATCGATCGTGCCAAAGTTCACCGTCTCAAAGCTGTCAGGCACGTTGACCGTGTCCACCGCGCTGACGCCCGAGCCCTGGATTCGCGAGCTGTCCTGACGGCGCTCCTGATCGTTATAGATCGCATCAAAGAAGAACATCAGATTGTCGCTGGGCGCCCATTCGAGCGACCCGGAGAAGTTGATGGTTTCGTATTCAAAGTTTTCGCGTTCCTGGTTAAGGAACTGGATGTTCAGGAAATTGAAGTCCGGCCCTGGCGTACCAGCCGCTGTTACGGCCTGTCCCGCGGTGATCAGGTTGTCTCGGTCAACGCGCGGGCGGAACGATGTGGCTTCTTGTTCGGTGTAGCTGGCGCTGACGACAAGACCGATTTCGCCACCGCCCACTTCCCAAACATCGCCAAAGCTGCCCGAAAGGCGCGGCTTCACGCTTTCGGAGAGCTCGCTGTATTCCCCCTGGGCCCGCACGGATAGGATACGGTCGGTCAGGTCAAGCGGGCGGATGGTGCGAAGATTGACGGTACCGCCAACGGAACCTTCAATAGTAGCCGCCGTGGGGGCCTTGATGACTTCGACCGATCCGATGATCGCCGGGTTAATATCTTCAAAGCTGATGCCGCCGCGGCCCGTGCCTGCGGAAAGGGTCTTCACCCCGTTAAAAAGCACTTGGTTGTCGTTGGTGCCGCGGATCTGTACCCCGGTGCCGACACCGGCAGTACGCGTAATCTGGATACCCGTGACGTTTTCAAGAACTTCAGCCAGGTTTTGGTCGGGCAGTTTACCCAAGTCTTCCGATTGGATGACTTCGATTAGGCTATCGGCGTTTCGTTTTTCGTTAAGTGCGCTGGCTAAAGAGCTGCGGATGCCCGTGACGACAATGACTTCGCTTTCTTCTTCAGCGACACTTTCTCCATCGGCGCCGTCTTGCGCCAGAGCGTTCGTCGGCATCATTGCCAAAGCGGAGCCCGCAAGGAGGACGCCCGTCAGCTTTGCCGACCCGAATTGAGGGATTTCCCCCGTTGTACTCTTCGTCATTTCTCTCTCCCCTTGCCAATTGGTTTGGCATTCGGGTTGCGACGCTAAGACTATCGACCAATGAGTCAACCAAAAGCGCAGACCTTTATCTGATAAGTGTAATACCAATTATCTCTGTGCGTCCAAAGTCTTGGAATTCGGCGGGTTCCAGGCGTTCGGCTGGAGGGTGTGGTGCCATTTTTTGGACTTTTCCGTCGCTTTTGTATCATATTTGCATCACTCACCGGTCCACGATTGGGTGCAATCTGACCGTGTGAAATGAGGGGGCGTGGATCGTCGAGTCCTTAGGATTCCGTGACTGCAACGGCATTTCGGTTTGTCGCCGGAATCGCTTTTGCACTCCAACACTGAAATTGGTTAGGCCAGATGTTCCGATTTGGTATGATGGAAAGGTTGACTCATGAATCTATCGCTCTATCCCTTACGTCATAGACATAGCCTTGAGGGAGGGGCAGATGGTTCAACGCGTAAACAAACGTGGGGCGAATTCGCGTGTTTCGTTGTCAGCGGCGCTGATGGCTGGGGTTTCTTTGATCAGTAGTCCGGCACTGGCTCAGGAAGAGCCGGTCGAGGTCGCAGAAGACGATGATGCGCCAGAGATCGTCGTTCAGGGGTTTCGCGCTCTTGTTCAGAGCTCGATTGATGAAAAGCGTAAATCGACCGAAGTCTTTGACGCGCTGACCGCGAATGAAATCGGTGACATCCCGGCGCTTTCCATTGGTGAAGCTCTTGAAACGCTGACGGGTGCAGGTTCGCACCGTGAAAACGGCGGAGCCACGGAAATCTCGGTTCGTGGCTTGGGTCCGTTTCTTAGCTCAACTGTTATTAACGGCCGTGTCGCCACAAATGGCAGTGGCGATCGTTCGGTGAACTTCAGCCAATTCCCGGCTGAACTGTTCACCAAGGTGGGGATCTACAAAACCCAGGCTGCCAGCTATATCGAAGGTGGCGTGGCCGGCCAAATCGTGCTCGAGACGACCCGTCCGATCGATTACGGCAAGCGTCGTGTTCAGGGCGAGATCAAAGGGGAATTCAACCCCGATAACTTTGATATCGCATCGGATCAGCGGCTCAACGATATCGGTTACCGCGGTTCGCTCAGCTACATTGATCAGTTCGATGTGGGTGACGGGGAATTCGGCATTTCGCTGGGTTACGAACGTCGTGATTCTAACAACCCTGAGCAAGAAGTGCGCGTATCGAACACGATCCGGGCCTGCGTCGTCGACCCCAGCACGACGAGCGATGGTGTGTTTGATGATGGCAACTGCGACACCAGCGGCAGCACCATTGCGGGCTTGCGCGATGGCGGCGTGACCCTGCCTTTTGTGATTGCACGAAACAGCTATGCTGTGCGTCAGAACCGCACCGCTGATGAACGCAACGCGTTCTTCGGCGCGCTTCAGTACCAGCCCAGTCCGGATGTCGATATCAACGCCGACTTCCAGTATTCGAGTCGGGTCACGCAAGAGAACCGTTCGGACCTGAACTTTGCGGAGGGTCGTCGGATCGATGAACAGGATGCGGCCAATTCGATCCCTGGTTTCGATTTTCTATCGACGCCCAGTGGTGCGCTGCGTCAGTTTACAAGCGAGCAGCGCATCGAAGCGGTGAGCGAATACCTGACGCGTGACGAGGAGTATTACGGCGGGGGTCTGTCTTTGGATTTTCGTCCGACTGACCGTCTGACAGTCTCGCTCGACGCCTCCTATTCTCAGACGCGGCGCATTGAAGAGGCGGTCCAGATACGGTTCCGCACCGAAGATGATGAAGATATCTTTGGCAACACCGGTGCCTTTACACCGAGTGTGGAGAACGATGGTGGAACGCAGGACGACCGCGTCGAAAACGTTATCCAGATCTTCCAAAACGGATCGCAGGGCGTAAACTTCGTCGTTCAGGACTTTGACGTCAACAATTTCGATCTGTTCGCTAACGATCCGCGCCTCCGCGCTGATCTTGAGCAGGATCGTTTCAACCGTGTCTGGGCCATGCGCGGCGATATCGCTTATGAGCTGGGTGAAGGTTTCTTCAATCTGTTCCAGGCGGGTACCCGTTATCAGGAGCTCGTCTATCGCGATGTTCCTGGCGCGTCGAACGGCACCAGTCGTTTCGAAAACACATATAACGACGATTCGACCACGGGTGCTCTGGCCGCCGCGAACCAGGAGTGTCGTCTGGACTTCCCAGAAAGCGGCTTCCTTTCGTCCATCAACGGCGGAAATCCCTTGGTTACGCAAGTGGACGCGGCAGGCAATGTGGTCGCGACCACCAACACCTTTGCCTCTTTCGATGCGCGCTGTGTGGCTCGTGTGCTGGAACGGGAGGATCCCTCGGGACTCTCATTTGACGAAGATGGCGATCCGATATTTCCCACGGGCGACTTCGACTCGATCCAGAACACGGACGTGACCGAACGCGCATGGGCGGGCTACATCCAGGGTGACTTTGACGGTACATTGGGTTCGGTCCCGATCCGGGGGAATGCGGGTCTTCGCGTCGTGCACACCTCGGTGCGTTCACGCGCCTTCCGCACCGCTCTCAGCATCGAGATCATCGACGCCGATGGTGACGGAACCGACGGCTTCGCACTGGTGGAAGATCCCACTAACCTGATCACGACTACCAGCAGCGCGTCGTACACCGAGTTCCTCCCAAGCTTTAACCTCGTGGCTGATCTTGGCCCGGACTTGCTCAGCCGCTTTGCGGTCTACCGGTCGCTCTCGCGCCCTGACCCGTCTGACCTGGGTGATGGCCGCATTCTCAACATCAACGATGGGGATGACTTCCTGACGCCCGAAGAGGCTTTGATCGGCGGCGTGAACAACGTTTCGGCCACCGGTAATCCTGCGACCGATCCTTTGATGAGCTGGAACTTTGACGCGGGTCTCGAATGGTATCCGAACAAGGACAGCATTCTGGCTTTCAACGCCTACTACAAGAGCTTCAATGGCGGGTTTGAGACCGTCGGAGTACTCGAACCGTTCAGCATCGGCGGAGCGACAGCGGATCTGCTGGTCACGTCGGTCAACACATCGGATGACACCAGCACGATTTACGGCGTGGAGATTACGGCGGCACACACTTTAAGTTACCTGCCGGCGCCGTTCGATACGCTTGGCTTTAAACTGAGCTACAACTTCGCCGATTCAAACTTCGAGTTTGAAGACGACGTGTTGGGCGCGATCACCACGCTGAATGACGACGGCACAACCACGGTCACCAATGGGCTGATCCCGCCATCGAACCTATTCGGTTTCTCCGAGCATGTCTTCTCAGGCCAGGCCTATTACGAGATCGGCAACTTCAACCTGCAGGGTATCGTCAAGTATCGCAGCGACTACTTCCAGCAGTTCATCGCGACCCCGGGACGCATCCGTTACGTTGACGACGTGACTGTGTTCGAAGCCCGCATCACCTACAATATAACGCCCGGTGTGCGGTTCTCGCTAGAAGCGTTGAACCTGTTCAACGAGCCGCGCACGGACTTTCGTGGGGCGCCTGATGATCTGGGTCAGGTGTTGGTTTACGGGCCGCGCTTCTTTGCGGGTGTTCGCGCTCGCTTCTGAGGTAAATACGGCTGCCTCCGGAACCGGTCTGGAGGCAGTCTGACCCTTTTGACTGGCAGCCGTGTCATATCTATGGGTTTCATTGGGATGGAGACGCAACGTTTAAGAGTATTGGGCTAGACGAATGAGCAGCAAGCGACTTTTCCAATCTGTAGCCGAGCAAATCTCGGGCCTGATCGACTCAGGGGCTTTTCCTCCTGGCACGCGACTGCCTGGAGAGCGCGAGCTGGCTGAGCGGCTTGGAGTGAGCCGGGTCACCATTCGCGAGGCCGAGATTGCGCTCCAGGCGATTGGTCGACTTGAAATCAAGACCGGCTCTGGCGTCTATGTGAGTGAGAAGAAACTAGAGATGCCCGCGTCCTTACCTGGCGCGAGCGCTTTTGAGGTGACCGAGGCGCGGCTTCTGGTCGAATCTGAGACTGCCGCGCTTGCCGCGCATAACATCACCGATGCCGCGATTGAGCGTCTGTCTGAACTGATCGAAACCATGCGGTCTGGCGGCGAAGAGGCGGCCAATGAGGCGGATGAGGAGTTTCACCGGACCATAGCGGAATCGTCGAATAACGCCGCGATGGTCCACACGGTTCAGACCCTTTGGCAGATGCGGGAGAATATCCCCGAGGTAAAAGCAACCTACGAAGCGGTCTGCGTCCATGACGCGGACTCTCGGACGGCGGAGCACGAAGCGATCTTCTTTGCTCTGCGCGATCGCGATCCGTCCGCCGCGCGAAACGCGATGCGCGAACACTTCCATCGTCTGATCGAGGCGATGCTCGACGCAACTGAGCGGATGGCGATGGAAGAGCTGCAGAAGCGCGCGTCAAAGAGCCGTGAACGCTTCGCGGCCTCCAGCAAAATTGGCTAACCAAATTGGTCAGACAAAAATACCAATAATAATATGCCAGATTGATTGACACTGATTGGCCCAGGCGTGTATTCACTCTCGGGAATAAGTACGAGGGGATTCTGCGAATGGCGGCAAGGCTATGCCTTGTTTTTGCTACGGCTTGGCTGGCTGCGTCGCCCGCGCAGGCGGAGCGCTATCTTGTCCGTACGCCTGCTGAATATTCCAAGGTCTCCAAGGAGCTCGAACCTGGCGATGTGGTCGTCCTCGCAAAAGGCGAGTGGCGCGATTTCGATATGGTTGTCCGTGGTGAAGGCACCAAGGCATCACCGATCACCGTCAAGGGTGAGGTGCCAGGTGAAGTAATCCTGACTGGCCAATCCAGTCTGCGTCTTGCGGGTGAGTATCTCTTAGTCAGCGGTCTGGTTTTTCGCGATGGATATAGTCCGCGCGGCGAGGTCATCTCTTTTCGTCGGATCAAAGGCGATTTGGCCAGCCATTCACGCGTTACGCAGACAGTGATCGATGGATTTAGCAAGCCCGATCGCTACGAAAGCGATTATTGGGTTGGTCTGTATGGCCGCGGCAATCGCTTTGACCACAACAGCCTGATTGGGAAAACCAATAAGGGTGTAACGTTTGCGGTGCGGCTCGACAGCGAAGGCAGCCGCGAAAACGGTCACCTCATTGATCACAATTACTTCGGTCCGCGCGCTGTTCTGGGTTCTAACGGGGGTGAGACCCTGCGGATCGGCACCAGCCGCTATTCGATGTTTGCCTCCAACACCGTGGTGGAAGCCAACGTCTTTGATCGCACCAGCGGTGAGGTTGAGATCATTTCGTCCAAATCGGGCGGCAATATCTTCCGCGAGAATGTGTTTCTTCAATCTCGCGGCACGCTCACCTTGCGGCACGGCGATAACAACGTCGTCGAGCGCAACGTCTTTCTTGGCAAAGGGCAGGCTCACACTGGCGGGATCCGCGTAATCAATCGCGGCCAAACTGTGCGCGGCAATTATATGGAAGGGCTTCGAGGTGAAGCTTTCTCCAGTTCGCTTGCTATCATGAACGGCGTGCCCAATTCGCCAGTCAATCGCTACGTTGAAGTGGAAGGCGCGACGATTGAGGGCAACACGATTGTTGATAGCCGTCGTCTAGCCTTCAATGTGGGCGCCGATGAGGAGCGCTCGGCGGCTCCCAGCAACTCCACTTTTGCGAACAACCTGATGAGCGGCCTTGAGGGCGAATCCTTCCTCGAGATCTATGGCGATATTTCGGGTGTCTCCTTTGCGAACAATGCCGTGATGAAAGGCGGCGTCGCCGATGCGTTGTCGCAAACACGACGCGCCACTTTTGCGATGGAGCGTGCGGCCAACGGATTGCTTTATCCGAGCGATAGAAGGCTGGCAGGGGTAGGCGCGCCGCGCGACCTTACGCCAGTCTCGCTCGATGACGTGGGCGCCCCTTGGTATGCGAAGCCGTCACAAAGGCCTGTCTTCGGCTTTTCCGGCCAGGTGACCAGGGTAAATCCGGGTGAGGGCACTTTGGTCGAGGCGGTTTTGGCCGCTGGCGACGGCGACGTAATCGAGCTGGCACCCGGCGAATATGTGGTGGAGCGGACCATTCCCGTTGGCGCCGCGATAACCATTCGCGGTGCGCCCAGTGGAAGCGGCGAAAGGCCCGTTATCTTCTTTGGCCGTCCATCGTTGTTTGAACTGCGCGAAGGTGGCGATCTTAAGCTGGATCACGTCATCATTGACGGAGCGCTGGCGCCGGATTCCGTCGGCAATTCGGTGATCCGGACCACCACATTTCCGATCAAATCTAACCTCAACATCGTGATTAACCACGTCGATGTACGCGGCTTGGTCGTGAACAAAAGTTTCAACGTGATTACGCTTGGCAAAAGCACGCTGGCCGACAGGGTGTCGATCCAGAACAGCCGATTTTCGGATATCACCGGCACCATCGTATCCGCCGCCGCCGAGACCGAGGATTACGGTCAATACAATGTCGAGCGTGTCGATATTCTAGACAGCGAGTTTTCAAACATTGGAGAGCCCATCGCGGATATCTATCGAGGCGGGCGGGATGAGAGCACCTTTGGTCCAGACGTGACCATCGCGCGAAACGCCTTCGCCAAAGTTGGTTTTGCAAACACCAACGGAACAGGTGGTTCGGTTAATCTGCATGGCGTTCAAATCGCCTCACTTGAAGGCAACCGTGTCTCTGGCTCCGCGCCGTTCCGTGTGGTTCACACTGTGGGCACGCCCAAGACGCGGATTGCGGGCAATCGTTTTGCCAAAACCGACCAATTGATCCTCGAAGAGCTGAACTTCGATGGCGATCATCGCGCCGTGCTGTCCGACAATGTCTTTGAAAATGAGGTCAGCGAATGAGGCGCGCAACGCTCCTCGCAGCGTGTGTGGCGGCGTGCGGCTTGCCGCAATCCGCCATGGCTGCATCCCAAGAGGCCGCCTCCACGTGGGGGCGTGAGGCGGCCTCTTATCCTCCACTGTTTGCCTCTGAGCTTGAGAAAGCGCGCGCCTTCGTTGGCGGCATGATGGCCGACGGCGTCAACGTTCCGCAGCCAAAGGATCCGGGCGGCGGCTATACCCACGAACAGCACAAGCGGAACTTTCGGGCGATCTATCAGGGGGGGCAACTCTACCGGCTCACCGAAGATGAGGCCTATCGCGACTATGTGCGCGATACGCTGCTGGCATATGCGGCGCTTTACCCCACGCTGGGGGAGCATCCAGCAAAGGCCAACCAATATTCGGGTCGCATCTTTTGGCAGGTTCTGAACGATGCGATGTGGCTGGTGCACGCGGTGCAGGGCTATGGCGACATTCGCGACACATTGAGTGAGGTCGATCGCAAGCGGATCGACGACGATGTCTTCCGCCGCGCTGCGAGGTTCTTGTCGATCGATTCCGCCGCGACATTTGATCGCATCCACAACCACGCGACCTGGGCCACCGCTGGCGTTGGTATGACCGGTTATTTGCTGGGTGATCAGGATCTGGTGGATCGCGCACTTCTGGGCACAGACAAGAGCGGTAAAGCTGGGTTCCTGCGGCAGGCGGACCTCTTGTTTTCGCCGGATGGCTACTACACCGAAGGCCCCTATTATCAGCGCTTTGCGCTGCTGCCTTTCATGGTCTTTGCTGACGCGATTGAACGCAATGAACCCGCCCGGCGCATTTTCGAACATCGCGACGCCATTCTCTTGAAAGCGCTGCGCACCACAATTCAACTGAGCTATCAGGGCTATTTTTTCCCATTCAACGACGCGATCCGCGACAAGAGCCTGCGCACCGCTGAGCTTTATGAAGGGGTCGCTATCGCCTACGCGCAGACGCGCGATCCCACGTTGCTTTCGATTGCCGACTTTCAGGGACGGACGGTTCTAACCCCGAACGGTCAGCGTTTGTCAGAAGATCTGGCCAAGGGTCTCGCCCAGCCGTTCGACTTCCGCTCGCTCTTGCTGTCAGACGGACCTGATGGCGAACAAGGCGCGGTGGCTATTCTGCGCGCGGGCGAAGGACCCAAGCACACCGCTTTGATCGCTAAAAACAGCGCGCAAGGAATGGGTCACGGCCATTTCGACAAGCTTGCCTGGCAGCTGTACGATAACGGCAACGAGATCGTCCGAGATTACGGCGCAGCACGCTTCCTCAACATCGAAGCCAAGCGGGGTGGGCGCTATCTGCCTGAAAACACGACCTGGGCGAAAAGCACGGTCGCGCATAACGCGCCGGTGGTCGACGAGAAGAGCCATTTCGATGGCAAGGTTCGCGATGCAAACGCGCGGTGGCCAGAACAGGTCTATTTCGACAATACGCCCGGCCTGCAGGTTTCCAGCGCGAGTATTCATGAAGCCTATGATGGGGTCAGTCTGCGTCGCACCTTGGTGATGCCGACCATTCCCGGTCTCGAAGCGCCGCTCGTACTCGACCTTGTGCACGCGAGCAGCAAGGCCGCGCACCTATACGACTTGCCCCTCCATTATTCTGGCCATGTGATGGGTTTCGATTTCGAGGCTACGCACCACACGGGCGCGCGTCCAGTGCTGGGTAATGCGAACGGTTACCAGCACATTTGGGTCGACGCCGAAGGCGCTCTGAACGATGGGCAGGGCGCGCTGACATGGATCCTGGATGGGCGTTTCTACACCTACCGCTTCGCCGGAAACGGTGCACTGACCGCCGTCTTGGGCCAAAGCGGTGCGAACGATCCGGAATTCAATCTGCGCCGCGAACCGCTGATCCTGCTGCGCGCTAAACGTGAAGGTGATGCGCATTTCACGAGCCTGCTCGAAGCGCATGGACGCTATGATGGCGCTGCGGAACAGACGTTGCGGAGCCGCAGCGCTATCCAAGACCTTCAACACGACCGTGCCGACGGCATGGATATTGTGCGTTTGACCCTGAAATCAGGGCAGCGCTTTGCGATCACTGTATCCCACAATTCCAACCCGGAGCGCGCGCATCGAGTCGCGCTCGATGGCGAGAGCCTGGAATGGACGGGTTTTGCAGCGGTGATCCACCTTCCTGGAGAGGAAAACTGACAATGGCCAAACTCACACAGGCGCAAAGCCCGCCTTTTGTTCTGGCGAGCAAGACACCCAAAGAATACTTGGGCGATGGCATTTCGCGCCAGATCCTTGGCTATGGGCCGGAGGTTATGATCGTGCGGGTCTGGTTTGAGCGCGGAGCGGTTGGCATCGTTCATTCGCATCCACACAGCCAATCGACCTATGTCGAAAGCGGCGTGTTTGAGATCTTTATCGATGGTGTGAAGCGCGAACTGACCGCTGGTGACAGTTTCTATGTCGCGCCGAACCTCGATCATGGCGCGGTCTGCCGAGTGGCCGGCGTGCTGGTCGATACGTTCAGCCCGGTGCGCGCAGACTTTCTGAAGGCGGAGGGCTGAACCATGAAGGTATCGGGACTTCGCTGGTGGGTCGTAAGCCTCGTCGCACTGGCTACCATCATCAACTATATCGACCGTCAGACCATCAATGTCTTGTGGCCGGGCAATATCGCGCCGGACCTATTCCCAGAAATGGATGCAGACGGACACAAATACATCCTTGGCGTCATCAGCACGGTGTTCATCTTTGCCTACGCCGCCGGTCAGGCGATCTTTGGCAAGATCTTTGACTGGATTGGAACACGGCTGGGCTTTGTCCTTTCGATCGGCGTCTGGTCGATCGCGACGGCGGCGCACGCCTTGGCTCAGGGCGTACTGAGCTTCAGCGTCTTCCGCGCTGTCCTTGGCGTTGCTGAAGCGGGCAACTGGCCCGGTGCCACGAAGGCAAACGCGGAGTGGTTCCCCACCAAGGAGCGCGCGCTTGCGCAAGGGATATTCAATTCCGGCGCCGCGATTGGTGGCATCATTTCGATCCCGCTGATCGGCTATATGGCGGTGTTCTTGCACTGGAAGCTGATCTTTGTTCTGGTTGGAGTAGCCGGGCTGTTGTGGCTTTTGCCCTGGTGGTTCATCGTGAAGGCTCCTCCGCAGGCGCACGACTGGCTCACTGACAAAGAGCGCGAATACATCCTAACCGGCCAAAAGGTCGAGACGAGCGATGGCGAGGCAGAAGAACGATACAATCCCAGCACGCGCGAGTTGCTGGGCCTGAAGCAAAGCTGGGGCGTGATCATCGCGACCGCGGTGATCGATCCGATCTGGTGGCTCTTCATTGTCTGGATCCCGACCTACCTAGTCGAAGTTCATGGATTTAACGTCAAAGAGGTCGCGGCTTCAGGCTGGCTGCCCTTTGTGGGCGCGATGCTGGGCGCGTGGTTCGGTGGCCTCTTGGCCCAAAACCGTATGAAAGCGGGTTGGAGCGTTGACGCTACGCGCAAACTGACGATCACGCTGGGTTGTTTGATAATGCTGCCCGCACTGCTTGTGCTTTCGGCGGCGTCCACGCCTTGGACTGCTTTGTGGCTGATGTTCACGATCCTGTTCGGCTTCCAGACCGCCATCGGCAACGTGCAAACGCTCCCCAGCGATTTGTTCGGCAAACGCACCGTGGGGACGCTGTCCGGCATCGCCGGGATGGCAGCCAAGCTCAGCGCCGCGGCGCTGACCTACCTCGTGCCAATCATGACAGCCGGCGCGAATTACTATTCGGTCTTCGTCCTAGGGGCGGGGCTCGCATTGACCGCAATCGCCAGCATCTGGCTGCTTTGCGGCGAAATCAAACCATTGAAACCCAAAATGGCCGTTGGCCAAGCGCATTCCTGAAGGGGATTTGAGATGAAATTTGCAGGCAAAGTAGCCGTCGTAACCGGGGGAAGTCGCGATATTGGCCGCGCGGTGTGCGTGAAGCTTGCCAGCGAAGGCGCAAGTGTCGTTGTTAACTACAACAGCAATGAGGCTGATGCGGATGCGACGGTCGCTGCAATCGAAGCGGCCGGCGGCAAAGGCCTCAAAGTCCAAGCGGACGTTACCAAGCCCGCCGATGTCGAGACGCTGTTTGCCGCGACACGCGAAGCGTTTGGCGACACGATTGACATTCTCGTTAACAACGCGGGCGGCCTTGTCGCGCGCAAAACATTGAGCGAGATGGACGAGGAGTTCTTCAACTTGGTCATGCAGTTGAACGTCACCTCGACATTTCTCGCTTGTCAGGCCGCCGTGCCCAACATGAAAGAAGGCGGCGCGATCGTGAATTTGGCGTCGCTTGCTGGGCGCGATGGTGGCGGTGGTGGTGCCATTGCTTACGCAACGTCGAAAGGCGCTGTGATGACCTTCACCCGTGGGCTGGCCAAAGAGCTTGGGCCCAAGGGTATCCGCGTGAACGCGCTGTGCCCCGGCATGATCGCTACGAGCTTCCATGACAAGTTCACCCCCGACGCCGCGCGTGAAAACGTCGCGAATTCTACGCCGCTGCGCCGTCAGGGCCGGGCCGAAGAGACCGCCGATCTGGTTGCTTATCTGGCTTCGGATGACGCGTCTTTCGTCACCGGCGCCAATATCGACATCAACGGCGGTCTCGCTTTCTCCTGATTGATCGGACGCGCATTCTCATGAGCGATGACCTTACCACGCGCCTTTCATGCGCTCCGGTTGTACCGCTGATCGGTGAGAACGACGCGGCGCGCGCTGTTGCTACGGCCAAGGCGCTTGCGTCGGGCGGTTTATCGGTGATCGAAGTGGTGATGCGCAGCGCGGACGCGCAAGCGGGTATGGAAGCGATTTTG
>JBCCBZ010000007.1:0-188081 GCA_039033755.1 Pseudomonadota bacterium
AACAAGATGAAGGGCATGGGCCAGATCGTCAGCTGGTCGGTGCGCGACGAATCGCTCCACTGCGAAGGCATCATCAAGATGTTCCACACCTTCTGCGCCGAGCGCGACTGCCTGACCAAGGCGGTGAAGGAAGACATCATCGACATCTGCCAGAAGACGGTGCGCCTCGAAGATTCCTTCATCGACCTCGCGTTCGAAATGGGCCCGGTTGAAGGGATGAGCGCCAAGGATATTAAGAAGTACATCCGCTACATCGCCGACTGGCGCCTGAAGCAGCTGAACCTCGATCCGATCTACCTGATCGAAGACCACCCGCTGCCCTGGCTCACGCCGCTGCTCAACGGTGTGGAGCACGCCAACTTCTTCGAAACCCGCGCGACCGAGTATTCGAAAGGCGCCACCCGCGGCGACTGGAACGATGTGTGGTCCAGCTTCGACAAGCGCCAGAAAGCCAAAGCGGTCAACGAAGACTGCGAGGCCGATGGTGGTCCGGATATGTTTGGGGAAGTTCAGGCGGCGGAGTAAGTTGATTTCTTTACATCATCTGTAACCACAGTATTGCGGGAGTATGGATTATGTATTTGAAGCAAGGGCTGAGAACTCTCAGGCGCGGCTCGAAAAATTACGAGCCGGGCTTTCCCCGCGACTTAAAGAGATCATCCTAGAGCACAACTTGTCGCCTTTGACGATCTATGCGACAGGATCGCTTGCGAGGCTTGAGTGCACAGAACACTCAGACTTAGACGCCTTTTTTATGTTACCGGGTTCTGCGCCAGAGGACTCTATTGGTCGGATTTGTGACGTAAAGGTCTTCAACGCTGTAGTCACTTGTGCTGAGCAATGCCTCTTCCCCGATTTTTCCAATGACGGCGAGTATCTTCGCTTCCTTCACGTCGACGATGTTGTGAAAGGGATCGGTGGTCGGGAGGATGACTATAAGAATAGCTTTACTGCGAGAATGCTCATGATGCTTGAAAGCTCATGGCTGTTCGGAGAAGGCTGTTTCAGTGATTTTCAAAAGCGTGTGATCCAAGCTTACTTTGAAGACTTCCATGATCATTCCGAGGACTTTCGACCACTGTTTCTATTGAACGATGTTCTACGCTTCTGGCGCACACTGTGTCTCAATTACGAAAACAAACGAGCTTGGAAAGTTGAGGATCCACGCAATAGGGCGAAGGGACATTTAGGGAACCTGAAACTGAAATTCAGCAGAATGAACATCTGCTTTTCATTCATTTCCCACTTGATGAACCAAGGAAAGCACCTGACCTTGGAGAACGCTCTAGCTACCGCACAGATGACGCCGATCGCCCGCCTTCGTGATATTGCATCTGGCTGTGGTCGCAAAGAAGTCTACATATCAGATATGCTTCGCGAGTATGACTGGTTCTTGCGAGTGACTGATGCGCCGAAAGCTGAAGCCCTCGACTGGATCTCAGACGAGCTAAACCGTGAGGAAGCCTTTCGCCATGCGCATCAATTCGTTAGATCTACTGGGGATCTAGTTAGGGATATTTCAGAGGAAAACGAGTATCTTAGATACTTGCTTGTTTAACATGAGTAGCAAGTACTTCGTCTTTCTGTACCCAGATGAGGGGTTGGTCAAAAAAATCCTAGATCTCTCAATCTTTATCCTCGATCCCCAAGAAAAGTGGCCCGCCCACATAACTGTGGCTGGGCCTTTCGCTACTCGCAGGCGCTTCCATGTCAGACGTCATGATTATCGTAGCCGGATCGCTGTTTTTGGTGTTGCAAATTTTTTTCGAAGCAAAGCGTCGACTGTCTATTTCAACCTCCAATTGCAAGATCTAGATGCCGTGTGGAGCAAACCCGACTTCCCATTCAATCGGATCCCGCACCTAACTCTCTACTCCGGAGGGGACTTAGAGTTTGCGAAGAAAATCTACGAGATGGCATCGCAAAAACCACGAAAGTTCTCGTTCAATGTAACAGGCGTGAACGTTGTTAAGTCAACTTCCAACCAGTTCCAGAGTGATCTACGCCAAGTGATCGACTTTGAGGCGACGAAAGTCACTGTAGGTCTCAATTTTGATAGCGTGGCTGCGCTACCTAGCGAGGAGCGGATCAACATTGTGAGTCAACTCCTTGACATTATTCCAACAAACTTCACTCCGACCGTCGTGCCTAATTTCTAAAGGACGATTGACTGTCTACTCAGACCTGATCCGACGTACTGCTTGCCTCCCGGTCCACCGCCTGTATTGTGTAGGCAATACACCTTGAGGGAGGTCCATCATGTTCACCGCGCTCGCGCTTATCCTTGCCAACGCCAACGCCCAAGCCGCCGAACCGCCGTCTATTGACGCGGCTCCTCTTCCGTCCATCGAAGAGGCCCATTTCCGCATCGCCGAGATCGACACCGCGATGTTCTACGCGGCGTTTGAGGGGTGTGAGCCCGCCACAGTCCGGGAGCACATCACCGAAGATTTTCGCATGGTCCACGATCTCGGTGGGATTGTCGCCGATAGCGGCGATGGCTTTGCCACGATGCTGGAGGAGGGGTGCCAGCAGCGCCTCCCCGGCGGGCCGCAGGAGGGGTACAAAAACCGCCGCCTGCTCGTCCCCGGCTCCGACACCGTCACGCCGCTGGGCGATTGGGGCGTGCTCCATCGCGGGTGGCACACGTTTCATGAGTGGCGGGGCGAGGGCAAAGGCTGGGAAATTGTCGGCGGCGGGCGCTTCCTCAACCTCTACCAATGGATGCCCGAAGAAGGCCGCTTCCGCATGCAGGAAACGCTAAGCCTCGACCACGGCGCCGCGAAGGACCATCGCCCGGGGGATTAACCCCTTTTCGTCATCCCCGCGAAGGCGGGGATCCAGAGTCGCACGCATCGTTAGTTCGGAGAAAGGCTGCATCCCCGCCTGCGCGGGGATGACGGGGTGAGTTGGATTCCGGATCGCGTGCCGGGATCGCGGAGCTTGCTCAGGAACGACAAACGGTGAGAGAGCGTCAAAGACCAATCGCCCGCTTCTCCCGGTTGCCAAGCGGCTTCGAAGGAGAAACGGGCGCCCGTCAGTGCAGCCGTCCGCGCTCTGGCATCGCCACGACCTGCCAGCGGTCGCGATAGAGGATCTGGCCCGGATCACGGGTCCATTGGTGGTCAATGCGGATGCCGCATTCCTCGATCAAGGCGGCCAAGGCGTAAGCGTGAGCGATGGCCTCGCGCGCGTCGTCGCGAAACCAGCACACGCCGTCCGCGTGCCATACCCGCTTGGCCTTCACGCAAAGGCGCGAGGGCACCGGCAGGTTATCGTTGAACCAATCAAGCTCGCGACGGATGGCGATCATGACCGGGTTGGAGCGGTCACCCGACCACACGTTGTACCCCGAGCGGAAAAAGCCCGGATCAACGCGCGCGCGCGTAACGCTCCATTGCCCCGGCGCGGCCGGAGCGGTGAAACGCAGGTACATTTTGAAATTCCCAACAAGAGAAAAGGCCAGGGGCCTAAGGCCAACGGCCTGTGGCCACCGGTCGGAGGCAAAGGGCCTCAGCTTCGTTGACCAAGAGGACGCCGCCGCAACAGCCTGTCCCTCTCCCTTGGGAAGAGGATCAGACTATCAGCTGAGCCGTGCCCGCAAGCGCAAAGAGATGCGTGGATCTGGTCTCAGGCCCGGATGGTGGGCGGAACTGGGTAAACATAGCCGCCTCCTTGTTGGGCGATGATGGGAGGCGGCGCTCTACGGTGACGCTACGGCATGCGCAAGCGTTTCCTGCGCCGGGCGTGGTCAGACCGAGCGCAAGAGTTGCTTCGAATACCACACATGCGCGCTCATTAGCGCCTTCCAGCCGGAATCGCCGATCCCGCCGACCCATGATCCAAAGTAGAGGCGTGTATTCTGCGCGCCTGTTTTCTGCGCATCGGGCTCCACGCAGAACCAGCTAGCGGTGCCCGTGTCCTTTGAGTGGAACAGCGCCTCAGTCTCGTTGCGCTCGACCAATTGCCACGCGCCGAAACGATCGGCTTGTCCGAGGGCAAAGGCGCGTGCATCGGCGCGGGTGGACGGGCCCGCAATGACGCGCAGGATCATACGCTCTGGCAGGAAGGCGCCGCTGCAATAAAAGCGCTCGATAAAGTCGGGCAGGGCCACCGCACCCGTCACATCGCGGTAGAAGCAATCGCGGTAATCCGCTGGTCCGCCAAACGTGGCCAACAGGCTGCCTTCGGGCACATCGCATTCGATCACGGCGCTCATGATGGCCGGAGTACCCCATGCACCGCCGCCTGACCACGCGGAGATTTCTGGCGTTTTCCTACTGGGCGCTGGGGCGCTAAAGTGTGTCCTACAATGCGCGTATTTCACATCTTGCTGGTTCTGACCTTAGTCCCTGAAATCAAACGGTTTGTGGGGACAGCTTTTTATCCCCTGGACCGTGTAACACGTGGTCCATGTCTCAGGCCCCGAAACGCCCTCTGGCACGGCCGTTTGGAGGCTTGGTGCAATGGGTCTAGACCGGCTGCGGGCGCGCTTTGGGGGAGTGAAAGAGGATGAGCGAGTTGATCGGTCAAGCAACCAGCCTTGAGGAATACGCGGCCTTCATGGGTACGGCGATGGCGGGCGAGCGGCCTAACCACAGGCCCTACGAGCCCGCTACCGGGGACCAGAGCGACGTGTTCATCACCAGCTGGGCCAAGAGCGGCACCACCATGGCTCAGCAGATGTTCCACCAAATCCGCACCGCTCACCTGGGCGGGGACATGGACTTTGACGACATCAGCCGCCCGGTGCCGTGGGACGACACCGCCTACATGCTCGACTTCGACATGACGCAGGCTCAGCCTGCCGCACCACGCGGCTTCAAGTCGCATCGCGAGTATGAACGTCTGCCCGCGGGGCAGCGCTACATCGTGACCCTGCGCGATCCGAAGGAGACCTATGTGTCCTTCTACCGCTTCCTCAACGGCTGGCACTTCAAGCGCGATGCGGTCCCGATGGAGGCGTTCTGGCCCATGTGGCTGGGCGGAGGACCGAACGGCTGCGACTACTCAACGCATCTGGTGAGCTGGTACGCGCGCCGCCATGAGGCGGACACGCTGCTCATGAACTACCGCTGGGTGGTGAAGAACCGCGAGACGGCTATGCGGCGGATGGCGGCGTTCATTGACGTGGATCTAACGCCCGAGGGCGAGGCCTTGGTGCTGGAGCGCACGACTCGCGACTTCATGTCCGCGCACAAGGACAAATTCGACGATGCAATGGTGTGCGAAGTGCTGGAGCGCAGGTGCGGGATCGCGGCAGACGCGGATTCGACCAAGGTGCAAGCCAAGGGCAGCTCAACCGACGCCTTGCCCGCCAGCGTTGCGGAACAGATCGACGCCATGTGGGCGGAGCGGATCGCGCCCGCGACGGGCCATGCAGACTTCGCCTCGCTTGCGGAGGAAATCGAGGCGCTTTGACCTTGGTCAAAGACACTGGAGCGAGGAGCGGCAATGGCAGTGGTCTGAAGCGCCACAGGAGAGCACAACCATGTCCGTCCACACGCCGCACGAACTCCACGATGAATTCCCGCACGATGCCAACGTGCTGCATTGGCTGAAGCTGGCAGACGCGCATTTCTGCAATCTGGCGGAACGGTACCACGCCCTGAACCGCGCGATCCACCGGATCCAGTGCGAAGTGGAAACCGCATCGGACATGTACCTCACTCGCCTGCGCCGCCAGCGTCTCGCGCTGTTGGATGAGATCGCAGTGATGATCGAAGACGCCGAGACGCGCTTTGGCGAGGATGTTGAGAGCACTCCAACCCCGCCCGCAGCGGGCCTGCTATTCGGAGCGCCGCCCAAGGGGTTTAAGGCCGCCAATGATCGTACCCCGGTGCCCGCGTGATAAGCGCGTGGCTCTGGCCGGAGTTGCTTTGATTGCTCACAGCGCGGCGCGGCGGGCGAAAGTCGGCTGAAACGGATACCAAGAGCCGGGCCCACCGGCCATGATCCCAACCTCTCCCAGCGGTGTACCAGGCGATGCACCGCTGGCGCTTTGCGGGTCCACCCGTGAGTGAGCGCTTTCCTACGCCCCGCGTTTGAGGCAGTTAAAGGGATCAAACCATTCGGGGGACCCTATGCGCACTTCAACTCTTCGTACTTTTGTAACCGCGTCGGCCGCGGCGCCGCTTCTGGCTTGCGCCTCAGTCGCCTTGGCGGAGGCGCATGATGAAGAGGCGGAAGTCATCGTTACCAGCGAGATGGAACTGCCCGCCGGTGGCGTTTGGATGCATTCCTTCGACAGCTACGACGCCGAAGCGGGCAAGCTGAACGGCCCCATGCAGACCGCGCTTCGCTTTGCGCGGGGGATGGAAGCCGAAGGCATCCCTGCCGACCAGGTTAAGGTCGCGATCGTCATTCATGGCCCGGCGGTCTTCGACGTGGTTTCGGACGAACGCTACAAGGCCAAGCACGACACGCAGTTTGTGAAGCACAGCGGCAATCCCAGCCGAACGCTGGTCAAAAAGCTGATCGCGCGCGGGGCTGAAATCTGGGTGTGCGGCGTCGCGGCCAAGTATCACAAGGTTGGCAACACGGACTTGATCGAAGGCGTAAAAATGGCGCCCAGTGGAACTATCGCGCACGCTGAGCTGCAGCGGCGCGGATTTGGGATCAATCCCTACTAACGCCCATTCTCGGCAGACTACCGGCACCAATCCGTTTCAAGTTCACCCCAACCGCTGGCATCGGCAAGCCCCGCGTCGATTAGTGTCTCGCCGAGATATTCGGTGGACCCGCCTGCAGCTTTGCGACGGATCTCGCGCAATTCGCGTCCGTACTGATCGTAAGGAGGATCATCCGCGCCGTTCCACTCAAATGGACCTTTGGCCAACCACGCTGCAACGGCTTGTTGGGCCTGCACAGCAAGCCGGCGTTCGGCTTCGCACGCACCGTTCAGCTCTGGCGTGTCAAATCCTGTGAGGCGAATACGGCGCGGGCGTTCACCGCGAACGTCAACGCGCAAGGTATCGCCATCGACCACGCAACCGGTTGTGCGTTTGCCCTGCCCGCATACGCTGAAATCGATCGTCACGGGCACCCAGCCTTGCTCGTAGGTCACCGGGCGTACCCCGAACCACCATACGGCCGCGACGATGGTGACCAGGGTGGGAACGCGCCACAGGTTCCACCAACTCAGGAGCGTAGAACGCCCAGACCGGCGACGGCTGGCGCGGGTGCGAAAGCGCGCGGGCTTGGGGCAGCGGAAACGAGACATCCGCTAACACCCTTAGCAACGTCGCGGCCGCAATCCTATGCGCCGCGCGCAAAACAAAAGGCCGCCAGGATCGCTCCCGACGGCCTTTGGAATGATTGGCGAAATCCGCGATTAGGCTTCGATCGGCTCCAGCGAACCGAAGGTGCCATCGCCGCGCTCGGTCGCTTCGCACGAGCCAGCGTCGACATAGGTCCACGCGTTGCCCTGATAGTCGACCACGCTGGTGCCCGCGCAGCTGGTGCCGGGACCTGCGGCGCAGTCGTTCTTTCCAGCCAGGCTGACGCCGTAGCATTTCTCTTTCTCACCACTGCCAGCGTCGGCGAGGGCTTCCGCTTCGGTGCTGGCGCCGGCTGTTTCAGCGGGAGCTTCGGCTGCGCCACCGCATGCGGCGACCAGACCAGCGGCGGCGGCTAGGGCGATGGAGCCCGAAAGACGTGACGTGTTCATAGTTTCTCTCCTGTCCAAACAGACTGACAAAAGCGCGATCCCCCGCGCAATTCGCAATCAACCCGATATAAACACATGTTTCGCAGATGAGCCAAGTGCAAATCCCTCAAGTGCCCCTGGCCCGCGTTCAGCAATCGGGCGCTTTCACTAAGGCGGCCAAAGCGCTAGGCGCTCAAGCTAGTTCTTGTAAGGAGAAACGCCCGAGTGACGAACTCTTCCGAAACCACTCTTCTTGGCCAGTCGGTCCATGATAAGGCCAAGGTTCTTATCGAGGCGCTGCCCTATTTTCAGAATTACGCCGGGCGCACATTCGTGGTGAAGTATGGCGGCCACGCCATGGGGGATGAGCGCGCCGCGCGCGACTTTGCCGAAGATATCGTCTTGCTCAAAGCAGTGGGTATCAACCCGGTCGTGGTGCACGGCGGCGGGCCGCAAATCGGCGACATGCTGTCACGCCTTGGTGTTGAGAGCACCTTTGTTGACGGTCTGCGCGTGACGGATGAAGCCACCGCGAAGATCGCAGAAATGGTCTTGTCCGGGGCGATCAACAAACAATTGGTGGGTTGGCTTGCTGGGGCTGGCGGCAAAGCGATTGGCGTGTCGGGCAAAGACGGCGGGCTTGTAACCGCACGCAAAGTTTCTCGGACCACACGCGATCCGGAAAGCCTTATCGAGAAAGTCGTGGATCTTGGATTTGTGGGTGAGCCCGCGCAAGTCGATACCAGCGTAATCGACACCGCTGTGGCCGCAGGAATGATCCCGGTGATCGCTCCGATCGCTGCGGGTGAGGATGGCCAGACCTACAACATCAACGCAGACACGATGGCGGGCGCTATCGCGGCTGCTTTGGGCGCGGCGCGCTTGTTTTTGCTCACCGATGTGGCGGGCGTGCTGAACAAGGAGGGCGAGTTGCTCTCCGATCTGGACCCCGCCGCCATCGCCAGATTGCGCGAAGATGGCACGATCACCGGCGGGATGGTCCCGAAGCTGGAAACCTGCGTCAACGCGGTCGAAGCGGGATGCGAAGCGGCGGTTATTCTCGACGGGCGAGTGCCACATGCGATGCTTCTCGAATTCTTCACCGCCAGCGGCGCGGGCACTCTGGTGCGGGCGTGACCGGGCTGCTACGGCCTTGACCGAAAGCCAAGCCGTATTACGTTAGTAACACGGCAGGGACGATAAGACCGGGCGCGCAAAACGCGCGGCGAAACAGGAAAGCAAAGCATTCATGGCAGGCCTCGTAGCCCTCTATCAGATCGTTGAGATGATCACTGGCATCTTTGTCATGTTCATCATCATTCAATTCGTCATCAGCCTGTTGTTCGCGTTCAACGTGGTGAGCCCTTCGAACCAGTTCCTGATGCAGGTCTATAATTCGATCGGCATGATCCTTGATCCGATCTTGCGACCTATCCGGCGTATCATGCCCGATACGGGCGCGATTGATTTCTCGCCAATTGTACTGATCATCCTCCTGCGCGTGATGCTCATCATCATGGGCGCGGCAATGTTCCCCGGCTGAAGGCGTTTCTGACACATGACCGCTTCGCGTATTGACGGAAAAGCCTTTGCCGCCGCGCTTCGAGAGCGCGTGGGAGAGGCCGCGCTTGGGTTCGCAGAGCAGACCGGGCGCAAGCCGGGCTTGGCCGTGGTGCTGGTCGGTGAGGATGCAGCGAGCGAAGTCTACGTCCGCAACAAGGGCAAAGCGACCGTTGCAGCCCATATGGAAAGCTTTGAGCACCGCCTGCCTGCTGACACGGGCGAAGCGGACCTGCTGGCGCTGGTGGAACAACTCAACACCGATCCGGCGGTTGACGGTATTCTCGTTCAGCTTCCGCTGCCCGATCACCTCAATGAACAAAGCATCATCGCCTCGATAAGTCCGGATAAGGATGTCGATGGCTTCCATGTGATCAACGCGGGACGTTTGTCGGTCGGGCAATCGGGCTTCGTACCGTGCACGCCGCTTGGCTGCATGATGTTGCTGACTGATCAGTTGGGCGATCTCTCCGGGCTGGAGGCCGTGGTGATTGGGCGCTCAAATATCGTGGGCAAGCCGATGGCGCAGCTGTTGCTCGACGCCAACGCCACGGTGACCATCGCGCACAGCCGAACGCGGGACCTCAAAGCGGTCGTGTCGCGCGCGGACATTGTGGTCGCCGCGGTGGGGCGCCCAGAGATGGTCGGCAAGGATTGGCTAAAATCTGGTGCAACCGTCATCGATGTGGGCATCAACCGTCTGCCGCCAGCGCCCGGTTCGGAAAAGGGCAAGCTGGTGGGTGATGTCGCGTTTGGCGAGGCAAGCGAAGTTGCAGGAGCGATCACACCGGTTCCGGGTGGGGTCGGGCCGATGACGATTGCGGTTCTCTTGCGTAACACCGCTGTCGCCGCGCACCGCAACGCTGGATTGGAGCCTCCGCAAGGCCTTTGACTTACGCCGCATCCCGCGTGACAAGGGGACGCTTTTCAAGCTGACACGGAACGGATCTTCGATGCGCCTTTCAACCGCGACACTTCTGGCCTTTACCGCTCTTTCGCTGACCGCTTGCGCCAGCGCCCCGCGCCAAGGGCCCACGACCAAAGTCATCAACCGGGTACTGGCCACCGCGCCCGGCGAAGCGCAGCCGAGCAACATCGTCAAAACTGAAATCAGCTATGGCAAGGCGGCGCAGGCCAACGGGCAGTACACCGCTGGACTGGAGTACGGTGCGCCTGGTGCGCTGCTTCATGGTCGTAACGGGCCGATCCCTTTCGCTAGCCTTGCCGAAGCAACAGGCGATCCCGAAACCGCAACCGAATGGGGACCACGCACGGTTGTGATGAGCTGCGATGGCGCGATCGCTCTCAGCCAGGGACGTTTCCGCGACGCCGAAGGGCTTGTCGGCAATTACGTGACCGCCTGGGTCCGTCAAAAAGACAACACGTATAAATGGACCTATGACGTCGCTGGACGTGACAATCCGCAACCACCGCCTCGTCAGCAATTTGAAGACGGAGCCATCGTTGTGACCGCGCTCAGCTCGATCATGGGTCTGGTCGCCACCTGTCCCCCCGCCGGACAACAAGTGCCCCCGCCGCCGCCCATGGCCATTGGCGAAGACGGCAAATCGCAAGCCCAGCTGTCCAAAGACGGAACCTTGCGATGGCAGTGGGAGCATCGCGAGGGCGGGGTCAAATACGTCAAGGCTGAGTATTTCTACGAGGGCGCCTGGGAAGTCGCTATCGAAGAGACTTTGGAATCCCCGTCCTAGCTTTGGTGTTCGAGGGGTTGATCTTTCGCACAAAGGGTGGTCAAGGGCCCGGCCTTCGGCGCACTTCGCCGAAACCCTCCTTTGAAAAGACGTCGATTAAATGATCACCGAGATCTTCATCTCTGCTTTCATCACCCTGTTCGTGGTCATTGACCCGCCGGGATGCGCGCCGATTTACGCGGGGCTAACGAAAGAGGCGACCTCGGCGCAGGCGCGCACAATGGCATTGCGCGCGGTGGCGATTGCGGCGGTTATCCTGTTGATCTTCGCCTTCTTTGGCGAAGCTTTGCTGGGCGCTCTCCACATTCAGCTCGACGCGTTCCGCATCGCTGGCGGATTGATGCTCTTCTTCATCGCGTTCGAGATGGTCTTCGAGAAACGCACCCAGCGCCGCGAAGAGCGCGCCGACAAGGTGATCGAACGTGAGGTAGAAGATGTGTCGGTCTTCCCCATGGCGATGCCGATGCTGGCCGGTCCCGGCGCGATTGCGGCGGTGATGCTGCTGATGAACGAGGCGCAGACCTGGCCAGAACGCGGCGCTGTGTTTGCCGCGCTTGGTCTGGTTCTGGCTTTGACCGGCGGTGCGTTGATCGCGGCGGGGCCGCTGATCCGACTGCTGGGCGACAAGGTCGAGGCGGTTATCACCCGCTTGCTGGGCGTTCTTCTCGCAGCTCTCGCGGCGCAGTATGTGATTGACGGCCTGCGCGGCGCATTCAAACTGGCGGGCGCGTAGGGTTCTGATCCTGGGGCTGGCGTCACATCGTACCGGGCCTTAGGGTCCCCGCCCATGGCAAAAGGCACTCACGATTACGCGGCCGATCCGCGCAACGAAACCATCCTCATCAACGTCAACGGCACCATGACGCCGCGCGCTGAGGCGACCATTTCAGTCTTCGACAGCGGCTTCATGCTGGGCGATGGCGTGTGGGAGGGACTGCGACAGCACAAGGGGCGCATTGCCTTTCTCGATGCGCATTTGGATCGCCTCTACGAAGGCGCGAAGGCTATCGCGATGGATATCGGCCTGACCCGAGAGGAGCTGAGCGCGCGCATTGACGACACGATCGACGCCAACGCGATGCGAGAAGAGGAAGGCGTCCATATCCGTCTTATGGTGACGCGAGGCATCCGCTCAACGCCGTATCAGGACCCGCGCGTGGTGATCAGCCCGGCGACCATCGTCATAATCCCCGAATACAAGGCGCCGCTTCCATCGACGATCGAAACCGGCATCCGTCTCTTCACTGTCCATGTGCGACGCGGCGATCCGGCGGTGCAGGATCAAAAGCTCAATTCGCACTCGAAATTGAATTGCATCACCGCCTGTATCCAAGCGACCCAAGCGGGCGCGGACGAAGCGCTTATGCTCGATCCGCACGGCTTTGTGGCGACCTGCAATTCGACCCACTTCTTCATTGTGCGCAATGGCGAAGTGTGGACGTCGAGCGGCGATTATTGCCTTGGCGGTATCACGCGTTCGGCCGTTATCCAGGTTTGCCGTGAGGCGGGCATTCCGGTGTTTGAGAAGAACTTCTCGCTCACCGATGTCTACGGCGCGGATGAGGCGTTTGTGACCGGCACCTTCGCCGGCGTTGTTCCGGTGACCGATATTGATGGGCGCTCTTTGACGCCAGCGCGCGGGCCGATGGTTGAGCGTCTTCAAGGCCTCTACAAAGATCTGATGGCGTGGGATGTCGCGTCGTGAGTGGTCCCGTCAGGATCGCCATGTGGTCGGGGCCACGCAACATCTCGACCGCGATGATGCGCAGCTTTGGCGCGCGCGCCGATTGCGCGGTATCGGATGAACCGTTTTACGGCGCGTTCCTGAAAGACACGGGCGAGCCGCATCCGATGGCCGCTGAAACGATGGCGGACATGGACTGTGACTGGGACAGCGTCACCGCCACACAATCGGGCGAAGTCCCAGATGGCAAGGCGGTTTGGTATCAAAAGCATATGCCGCACCACATGGTCGGCCCGACCAGCATCGCGGACTTCCCTGACCACCGCCACGCCTTCCTGATCCGTGCCCCTGAACGCGTGGTCGCCAGCTACGCGGTCAAGAACGAGCTGCGTCGTCCTGAGCTGCTCGGCTTTGCGCAGTTGCGCGACTATTTCGACAGCGAAGCGCAACGCACGGGCCAAGCGCCTCCGGTGATCGACACCGATCTGGTGCTCGAAGACCCGGAAGGTGTGCTGTCACACCTGTGCAAGGCGCTGGGCATCTCTTGGGATCCAGCGATGCTGTCTTGGTCGAAAGGTCCACTATCTGAAGACGGCGTATGGGGCGCGCATTGGTACGACAAAGTGAACGCTTCCACGGGCTTTGCCCCTCCACCCGGACCTTTGCCGCAATTGGGGGGTGACTACCTTGCGGTCGCGCAGGCCTGCCGCGCGGATTACGAAGCGCTCAAGCAATACGCTCTGCGCGCTGGCGGTTAGATCAGGTTTACGATTAGGAAACCGGCGCAGGCAAAAGCGACCGCAATCGTCCCCATCGCGCCAAATCCGCGCATCAGTATGAAGGGGTTGATATTTCCGCCTTCACCGTCGCCATGCGATCCGGCCAGCGACATAAAGCCCGCCGCGTGCAGAATTCGGGCGAAGGCGAAACCCCCAGCTATCGCCAGAACATAAGTGGTCTGACCTGCAATCAGCTCAAGCAACCCGATCGCCGCGAGAAACAGTCCAGAGTTTTCCGCCAGATTGCCGTGTCGGCGCACCCTGCGTTCCAAATCGCGGTCATCGCCAATACCGATCGGCAAGCCCTTCGCACGGCGCGCTCCCACCGCGACCATCAAGACAACCTGGAACACGACCAGAAAGGCCGCAAGCCAGGCGGTGTAGATAGGCAGATGGGTCATGATTGTTGATCCTCACGTAGAATGGGTGTGTTCGGAAATCCGATAAGAGCAAGCGAGGCGCGGCCCGCGTCGAGCACCCTTTCCGGATCGGTGGCAAGTCGTGAAGAGGCGTTTGCCCCGTGCATCAATTGTATGAGTGTGCGGCCGGTGACGGCGGGATCTGTCGAAGCGCCGGTGATTGCCGCAGCCTGTTCGGCGATGGCCGTGAAATAGCCCTCGACCTCGTCAAACAACCGCTTTGCTTCCTCGCGCACCTCGGGCATTTCCTGGCCCAGCTCAAGCGAGAGTCCTACGATAGGGCAACCATACACGTCGCCTTCTTCGGCGTGTATCTGGCTGTGATTGCAATAGGCTTGGCGATAAATCGCAGCGAGGCGATCTTGCGGTTCGGAGAACTCGGCAAAGCTGGTTGCAAAGATCACATCGCGCGTGACCATTCCATTGTAGCGTACCACCGCGAGCGCTAAGTCACGCTTGTCAGCGAAGTAGCGATAGACGGTGGCCTTGTTGACCCCAGCCGCCTCCGCCACCTGGTCAACCGATACGCCGTGAAAGCTGCGCGCCCAGAACAAAGACGCGGCGCAGGCAACGATATGCGCTCGGGTTCGCTCACCGCGTGTGAGAAGAGCCTCTTGGTTCATGGAGTAACTGTTTAGTTACCCGCCGGGCCCAGGCAAAGCGCTGCGATGCGACTACTCGTCGCAATCGCTTTATTGCAAGGTCATGATCTCCTCGCCGCCATCCCCGCGTCCGAAGAACTGCATAAGCTGGACGAGGAGCTCGCAGCGCGCTGAGAGCGTCTGCGCTTCGAGCAACGCCTGCTTAGACGCCGGATCGAATGGCGCAATCTGAGAGACCCCGTTGATCAGTGATTGATCATCGAGCCGCTCGACCGAATCCCAATCGACCTTGTACCCCTGCGCATCGGCAAAGGCGCGCGCCTCGGTTTCGAATCCGCCGCGCTGCGCATGGCTCAACGTTTCGTTCTCGTCATCGTCGAGCAATTCGCCTTCGACCTGGCGAAAGGCGGTCGCCACGTCGAGTTCGCGGAGCACCTTGAAACGGGATTCGCCTTCGAGGATCAGATTGTACCGCCCATCATCAATGGCCTCGACTTCGCCAATGCGTCCGACACAGCCAACGGTGTAAAGCGGCGCGCCCTCGACCGAGCGTTGCGGCTGGATCATGGCGATCCGTCGATCGCGCACCAATGAATCGCCGACCAGCGCGCGATAACGCGGCTCGAAGATATGCAGCGGCAATTGCAGGCCGGGAAACAGAACCGCGCCGGGGAGGGGGAAAATGGAGAGCCGGGTCGTCATCAAACTATCCGAACAGGATTTTTGATAGGCGGCGACGCGTGCTGACAACCCACGGGTCTTCGAGACCGACCGCTTCAAAGATCTGAAGCAGTTTGGCCCTTGCGGCGCCTTCGTTCCACTCGCGGTCGGCTTCAACCATGGCGAGCAGGGTGTCGGCAGAGGCGTCACGATCGCCCGCTGCAAAGGCGGCCTCGGCGTAGGCGAGACCCGCATCCATGTCGGCCGGGTTGCCTTCGGCGGCGGCTTTCAATCCGGCCAGCTCGCTGTCGTCAACCTGTGTGCCCGCCAATTCAAGCGCAGCCTTGGCGGCGGTCACCGCCGGGTCACCCGCGAGCTTCGGGTTCGCTTCGATTGCGGTAAGCGCCTGGCGCGCTTCATCGACCTGGCCCATCGCGACCAAAGCGCGAACCAAACCGGCGTTGGCGGCTGCGTTCTCGGGTTCGAATTCGGTGACTTGGGCGAAAATGCCGCCAGCGCGCTGAGCGTCGTTTTCGCTGAGCGCCTGTTCGCCCATGGCGATGAACTGTTCGATTTCTTCAGCGCTGGGCCCCTGAGGCGTGTCATCACCAACTTGAATGGGGAGCTGTCCGAGCAATTGGTCGAGCACCTGCTTGAACTGCGACTCGCTGCGCGCGCTGGTCAGATCGGCAACGGGCTGACCTTGGAACATGGCGTAGACGGTCGGGATCGATTTCACCTGAAACTGGCCTGCAATGAAGGGCTCTTCATCGACGTTTATCTTCGCCAGGATCACGCCTTTGTCGGCGTACTCCGCACAAACCTTCTCCAGCATCGGCGCCAGCGCTTTGCATGGCCCACACCATTCGGCCCAGAAGTCAAGCACGACGAGCTTGCTTTGGCTCGGCTCGACTACATCCTTGCGAAAGCGTTCGACCGCCTTTTGTTCGTCGATATTCAGACCCATGCTGGCCAAGACTAATTCCTTTATTGTTTGGGCGCGTGTGAGGCTGAGCCTCTGCAGCAAAGCGCAAAATGATCAATGTGAGCGAAACGGGGGCGCTCGTCTTGGGCCCAATGTGGGGCACTTGGGGTCGGATGTGAAGCGCTGGAATCGCTGACAAACGCAATGCGGCAAAGATCGATTGGAAATTGTGCTGATTTTCCTCTTGCGACTCAGCAAGGGCGCTGTTAGTTGGCGCGCCTCCCCGACAGGGATGCGCGATTTTCGCCACCTTGTGGAGCGTCTAGTGAGCGGGCGTAGCTCAGGGGTAGAGCACAACCTTGCCAAGGTTGGGGTCGGGCGTTCGAATCGCCTCGCCCGCTCCATTATCTCAACGACTTACGGGCGCTCGTTGGCATTTCCATGAAAAAAACATGAAAAAGAGCTTGCGGCTTTGGTTTTTCTAGAGCCCCTCAATCTTCACATGGCGATCCAATTCGCACTGGCTGTGATCACCTAACGCTTCAATGACCTTGCAGTCTGCTACGCTACCGCCCCGACACACATTCGCTATTCGATCGAGCTCTTTTTCCAACGATTGCAGCTGAGAAATCCGGCTGCGAACCAACGCCAGTTGCGTTTCGGCGATTTCATTTGCCGTCCCGCAATCGGTCTCAGGCTTTGATTGTAGACTCAGCATCTCGCGGATCGCATCCAGTGAAAAGCCGAGATGGCGGGAGTGGCGGATGAAACTGATGCGTTTCACGTCGTCAGCTTTGTAGAGGCGCTGCCCGCCGGTGCTGCGCTCAGGTTTCTTCATCAGGCCCGAGCGTTCGTAGTAACGGATGGTCGTAACTTTCACGCCGGACCGCTTCGAAAGCTCTCCAATAGTTATACGATTCATACACTTACCACTTTTCACTTGAAGCTACAGCGACTGTAGCTTGCATAAGTCTGCCTGTCACCACGACTCGAAAGGACAGGCCATGTCGGGCTGCTGCGAAGAGAAGCCATTTGACGGGATTTCGCCCGCCTACAGGCGTGCGCTCGTCGCTGTTATCGCGATCAACGCAATCATGTTTTTGGTCGAGATGTGGGCGGGGCTATCCTCAGGATCGCAGGCGCTCAAAGCTGACGCATTGGACTTTGCGGGAGATGCGGCGACTTACGCTCTCAGCCTTGCGGTCATCGGCGCATCCGTGAAAACGCGTGCCTTCGCTTCGCTCGTCAAGAGCGGGTCGCTTGCGCTGATCGCGGTGGCAGTCCTGACGATGACGGCTTTGCGGTTTGCGGAAGGCGTCCCACCGGAAGCCCAGACGATGAGCGTGGTAGCCCTGCTTGCGCTTGGCGCAAATGTCGCGAGCGTCATCATTTTGCTGAAATGGCGGGATGGCGACAGCAATGTGCGGTCGGTGTGGCTTTGTTCACGCAATGACGCCATCGGGAACGTTGCCGTTATAGTCGCAGGCCTTTTGGTCGCCGCGACTGCAAGCGCTTTTCCTGACTTGATCGTTGCAGTGCTTCTCGCAGGGCTTTTCCTGCGATCGTCCGTCGCCATTGCTAGGCAGGCCATCGCAGAGCTGCGGTCAGATCACACGCTCCCTGTTCATGCAGAAGGAGGACGCCCATGACCGATAGTCATCGCGCGCGCATAGACGCCTTTTTGGAGGCTGAGTATCGCCAAGCAGCCGACGATTTTGACGCAGGTGAGGCAGACCGCGCGTGGCATCATTTGGAGCGAGCGCACATTGTCGCACAGGGATTTCTCGGCCCCCATCTCTACTCGCATTGGCGGATGCTCCGGCTCGCTATCCAGACGAGTGATTGGGATGAGGCCAGTGGCCAATTGATACGACTTGCTTTGGCCCCATTGGGCAACCTCACAGGGCGACTCCCCATCGGCAACACGGGCCGATCCGATGTGAGCGCCTTCGTTCACATGGACATTCCGGATGACCTGCAAGCCATCCTCAATTCTCAACCGAAATAGGCGCAATCGAAAGCGGTCTCCCAAAGGACTAATTGTGAAACTTCCTCCTCGCACCCTAACGCTTTTGAGCGCCTTGCCACTCCTCTCCCTCGCATCCGTCAGTTTGGCGGAAACGAGGGAAAATCCTCCGCGCCCAGATCACGAAGAACACGATCATCGCGACGAAGAAGAGCACGAACACTCTGACGATCATGGGCCTGATGACGATAACGTTCACGACGGGCACGATCACGATGATTACGAAGAACATGGTGGTCACGGAGATACGTCCGGCATCGTTGTTCAAGGCACCCGTGTTCCGCGCCGTGTGCAGGATCAACCGATCAGGGTTGAGGTGATTCCGAGCGAAGAGATCGTCGAAAAGACCATTATGCGCCCCGGCAACATCGCCACCCTCGTCAACGAAACCGGTGGTGTGCGCGTCCAGGTGACGTCGCCTGCACTGGGCGCGGCCAACATTCAGATTCAAGGATTGGAAGGGCGCTACACACAGCTTTTGGCCGACAACCTGCCGATCTTTGGTGGGCAGGCGTCCGCGCTGGGCCTGCTTCAAATCCCTCCTACCGACCTTGAAAGGGTTGAGGTCATCAAGGGGTCGGTCTCCGCTCTCTATGGCGCATCGGCGCTCGGCGGCGTCATCAATCTCATCTCAAAGAGGCCCGGCAATGAATTCGAAGGCGAGGCCCTCTTCAACATCACGTCGCGAGATGGGCAGGATGTCACTTCGTATCTCGCGGCACCTTTCGCATCCAACCTTGGTCTTTCTCTGACTACAGGTGCGCACTTTCAGTCCGCTCAGGATATCGATGGCGACGGATGGGCGGATATGCCCGGTTATGATCGTTTTGTAGCCCGGCCTCGGTTTCAGTTTGATGGCGACGATGGATCGTCTGTGTATCTCACGTTGGGAGCGATGACTGAAGAGCGGGTCGGTGGAACCTTGCCCGGTCGGACGGTTCCCGATGGCACGAGCTTCGTACAGGCGCAGGATACAGATCGCTTCGACGCGGGGTTAGTCATCAGCAAGCCCCTGTCTTCGACGGCGACGCTCGCTTTGCGCGGCTCAGCGATGCAGCAGAACCACATTCACCAGTTTGGCGACGTGATCGAAGACGATGAGCATGTAAGCCTGTTTGGTGAAACCTCGGTCACGATTATCGACGGACCAACTTCTCTGGTCGGCGGCGTGGCCTTTCAGTCTGATCGCTATCGCTCCGATACGTTTCCAGTCTTCGACTACACCTATGATGTGCCCGGTATCTTTTGGCAGGTGGAGTATGAGGCGTCGCTTGATCTGACCCTTGCCGCGAGCGCTCGAATTGATTTCCATAGTGAGTATGGCACCCAGTTCAGCCCGCGCTTCTCCGCGCTCTACAGGCCGGGCAATTGGACTGTTCGTGGTTCACTGAGCCGGGGGTTTTTCGCGCCAACACCCTTCGTGGATGAGATACAGGCGGCAGGTCTATCTCGACTGGAACCGCTCGGCGAGCTCGAAGCGGAAACGGCGCAAACCGCCTCGTTGGATGTTGGTTACGCTGACGGACCGTGGGAAGCGAATGCCACCCTTTTTGGGGCGAATATTGAGAACGCCACTCGGCTGGAAGACATCGCGCCCGACAGAGTTCAGATCGTCAACATTGATGGGACGACAAAGGTGCGTGGCACAGAGCTGCTATTGCGTTACCGGCGCAATGGCTTCGTCATCACCGGCAGTTACGTTTACGCAGATGCTACCGAGCCTGATCGGTTTGGGCTGGGCCGCAGCCAAGTGCCCTTAACCCCGAAGCACACGGCGGGTTTCGTGGCTATCTGGGAAAAGCACGACAGCCATCTCTTGGGCTTTGAGGCGTATTACACGGGCACACAGGCGCTCGAAGACAACCCATTCCGCGAAAGGTCGCGAGACTTCTTCTTTCTGGGCCTCTTGGGCCAGATTACGAGCGGCAAAGTGAGTTTCTTTCTCAACGCCGAGAACCTGCTCGACATTCGCCAGACGCGTTACGATCCGCTTCTACTTCCTCAAAGAGCGCCGAGCGGCGAGTGGACGGTCGATGCCTGGGCACCTCTGGAGGGCTTCACGTTGAACGGTGGTATTCGCCTCAGGTTTGGTGGGTAACAGACAAGTTTCGATGACCGACCCGCCAAATCGTATTGCGGCTTTCTATCCGATTTTGTCGGGCGCGCTTTTCCTTGGATTGGGATTGCTAACGATGATCCGGCCTGAAGTCTTAGAATACTATTCAATTGGTGTTGATAGCGCCTCAGCCCGAACTGCCATTCGCGCGATGATTGGTGGAGGTGAGATTGGACTTGGCACTGTTTTGCTAGGCGGTCATCGATGGGGCTTTTCGCTCAGTCAAAGATGCATATTGGCTGCGGTGGTCTTCATCTGTGTGGGGCTTACAAGGCTTGTAAGTTCTGGCCTTGAATTTGGTTTTTACCTCGCTCACCAGCCGCTTCGGGAGGCTGCAATTGAACTTATCCTTGGCTGCGTGGGCGTATTGTCGACGGCCAAAAATCTAGCGCGAAACCGGGCCGTTGAACCTTAGGTAAAAGTGGTCAGATACTGCATAGGTCGGATGCTAAGCTGCACATTTTCCAGACTGGAAGGGCGGCTGGCAGGTTTTCTCGGCGCGACCTGAGACACTTGAGAAAACTGCGTTAGCATTTAAACAGCTCGGCCGTCGCGGTTTCCAATCCAATCAGTTCAGAGATTTGACCACCCCCTCGGTAGGCATCAATCACTTATCGACCCTGTTTATAGTTGTGCACCGTCTCGGCCAGCAACGCCACGAGTCCCTCATCATGTTCGGTTGCCAAAGGCTTACCTAGATCGCGGATAAGCTCGGCTTGCCGTGTAATTGGCACTTGGCCGTAACTTGTGAAGGTCGTCAGCACGCGCTCGTGGCCGAGGTTCTGTGACCAAGCCTTAAATTGCTCCGGTGTGGTGCAGCGTCGCTCCCCCAGCCGCACAAGCATATCCCGAAAGCAATGCGGGTTATAATAGGGCAGGCCAGCCGCTGCGAAGGCTTGCTTGTAGATGGTGCGGATCGGTCCGGTCCCGCGCCAATGATCGCGCGCCAGCCCAAACGCTTCGAAACCGCCGCGCTCGCCTAGACCAATCGCAGTCTTCGGGAAGACTGGATCATCCTCGCCCCATAGCAAGCCAGTGCGCAGATACTCGCACCACTCAGTCACAATCTTGGGCGCATCGCCGCCCACGGGACAAAAGAACGTGGTGAAGGTCTTACTTGCCTTTGTGTTCACTTCGCGGGCATCCTGAAAGACGCTGCCCCGCTCCAGATCGATGTGCTTGAGCTTTAGACTGGCCAGTGCCGCCCCACGCGCTCCGGTGAGCAAAGCAAGCGCTATCAGTGCGCGATTGCGTTTCTCTATGTCAGTCCCGGCTGGCATAACTGCCAGCACGCGATGCACTTGCTCGAGCGTCGGCACAGGCTTTTCACGGGTGGCCTTGGCAATCCGCACTTCCTTTTCAGAAAGATTGAAATAGTCCGCATCCGCATAGGCAATGCTGCGCTTGTATCCCGGCTGGCCAGCAAGCCAGATGAAAAAGGCGCGCAACGCTGACAGTGTTGAATGCACCGTGGCGCGAGACAAGGGCTTGCCCGTGCGTGCATTCGTTTCGTTGCCAAGGCGATTCTTAAATGCCTTCGCTTGTTGGCGGTGAAACTGCTTGAAGGGCTTGTGCCCGTTCGTTTCCTCAAACCGGGCAAGCGCCTTTGCTACCTGATCGATTGAGGCCTCATCGCGGCGCATAGCTTCCTTCAGATAATCGAAATACTCGCGCTTGATCCGGGTGTTCGCGGCATTGTGTTTTGCCATGGTTTAGTAGTCCTTCTTTTTGGCACAGTTTAGGGAAGGGTGCGCCAGCTCAACTATGCTTGAAGGTGCCTGCGTGATTTGAACGTCCATTCCGGGCATTCTAGCCGGGATTCTAGACAGCCGGATGCGTTGGTGCATCAAGGTGCCGCACGTCTCGCACAGAGCCTTCAGATTGCCCGTGGCGGCATTTGTGGCGGCATATTCGACCATGGCCAGAGCGGGCGCTTTGGGCGCGCGGCACTTGAGGCAATACATTTGCCCCGGCTTGCATGGGCGCTTTTTGGCCTTACGCTGATTACCCCACCAAGCTTGAAACTCGCTTCCTAGAATCAGCGCGGGCTTCGCCCCATCAACTAGGGGAAGGCCTTTCTTGATCCATTCGCGCACCGTGCGCTTATGGACACCCAGCACTTTGGCCAATTCGGTTACGCTGTAAGAGCGATGCAGCTTGGCAAGGCGCGGATTGATCCGCTTCATCGCCTCGCCCCTAGTCCTGACCGTCCACCAGCCGCCGGAGCGAATCAGCCGTAATCAGCCGCCGCCGTCCCATCTTGCGGGTTTCGAGCTGGCCCGTCCGCATAAGTTCATAGATTGAGGTGCGTCCAAGGCTCAGGGCCTTGGCTGCATCAGTGATCGAAACGAGAAGTTTTTCCATTATGGTGCTCCTTAGACGTACTGGCGTATGCCAACGTGTTGGAGCGTTGAATCGCGGATTTAGGCGGAATTGTCGGACGATAAGGCTGAAAAGGGGCCAAAAATTAGCGGCCTTCGAATTTCAGGCCTTTTGCGATTCTGTCCAAATCAGCTTGGCGTAAGGGCGCACCGTGCTTTCGGATGGGCTGCCTATTTCTTTGGCAAGATGATCGATCAGAGCGCGTTCAACATCGGCTTGGCTTTCAGGCTTGAAGTCGCCCCTATGGATGCGGCCAAAGATCGCTAGTGTTGCGGCTGGCCAGTCATACTTTGGTCTTCGACCTAGTTGAGAAGTAGCTTCCGTTGTTGCTTGAGGCTCAATCTCTTCCTCTTGCGCTTCGTCCGCTATTCCAACGATTCCGCCTTCACCATCCGGCAATGCCAGTGGGAAGATCGCCAGATGCTCGGCAGAGAATATCTCCTCAAAATAATCGGGGTTGCTCCATTCATCGCCGCCAGAAAAGCCGACGTAGGACATGCTATCAAACTTAGGCTCCCATTCGGCCAATGGCCTTTGCGAGTATCCTGTCTTAGGCAGGTCTATTGTTGCGCTTTCTAGATTGCCCTCTTCAAGCAATTCTTGTCGTTTGAGTGCCTGTTTTCGAAGCTCCTGCCATCGCCTAGGCTCAATAGTGGTTTGCATCCCATCGAGCTTGAACATCTCGCCTCCATGAAGCTTAGTCCACTGGAAGTCGCCCCGCGCTTCGATTGCACCTGTCGCACAAAGGACCAGAAGCGCCGCGCTAGGATACTCCACACCATCGTATGCTAGCCTATTCAATGCAGTGTGAAACATCATAGCGGAAGAATAGGGTCGATTGTCGGGATCGATGCGGACCCATCGCCACGACTTCATTATGTTTAGCGCTTGTTTGCCAAGCTCTAAATCGCCTTCCGAGAATACTGAGAGCTTCTTTGTGTCTTCCATGCGCTAGGTATTGCGCAGAGCGGACTTAAAGCAAGTATTGTAGTGAGCTTACACGGCAATACTCGCTAACGCTTCCTCGGCATCATCCCGCACTAGATGGCCGTAGTGCTTCTCGATCATTGCAACGCTCGTGCCCGATAGCTGCGCAACGGTAAGAATGGGCAGGCCAGCGCGTATCAAGTCAGTGGTCACGCAATGTCGCAAGGTGTAAGCGGACGCCGCGCCGGGAAGGCTAGCCGCATTCACCGCTTCCTTGATTGGATACTTCCAAGCGTCCTTGTTCCATGCCTCCCCATTCGGGCGCATAAAGATAGGCGCGGCTGGCAATTTGCCTCTCACTTGCTCCGACAAAAAGTCCGCTATCACATGCGGCACTGTAATCTGGCGCGGGTTGCCGTTCTTGTCCTTTCCGATGGTTAGGGTGCGGGTTCGCTTATCGAAGTCACTAACGGCCAATCCAGCCAGCGCGCCGGGGCGCAATGGCAGCATACAAAGCGCCTTCACAAATGGCCGCGCATCATCGCGCATTGCGTCAATCAGTCGCTTGCGTTCCAGCTTATCCAAATACAATTCGCGGCGCTTGTCGGCTCCCTTGAAAGGGCGAAGTGCTTCCTGCCATGCCGCGTCGGTATTCGGAGCACCGGGCTTAAGCACTTGGCCAAGCGCAGCGCGAAGCGGGACCATATCGCGGTTCACTGTAGACTTTGCGCGCTCCTTCCAGAGTTTTTCGCCCTTCTTGTTTCGCGTGATCAAGGCGGGTGCTTGCTCCAGCCGCTTACGCCAATCTCGCAAATGGTGCCGCCGCAATTTATCCAGCTTCACTTTGGCAATCGGATCGTAATAGACGTGCCGCCGCAAAATACCGTCTTGAACCGGGCAGGGTCTTTCCTTTGCGTAGGCTTCGCAGGCATCCTTGACCGTTACCATATCGCTTGCACGTTCGCCGCCACTTTCGACCGTATCGGCCCAAAGCTCTGCATCTGTCTTCGCCTGCTTGAAAACGTCATGGCCTTCGAGCTTGCCATAGTCGCCAAGCGCTCTTCGAGAATTGCGTTTTGTGTCGGGATTGTAGACCCGCGCAAACCAAGTGCCGCGCTTGCCCTTCTTGGAAGGCCGAAAGCCGACATAACAACCTTGTCGCAGGCGTTGCCAGTGTGGTTCGTCTCCGACTCGTGCTTTCAGTTTATCGCGTTCGGTAATTCGGCTTAGGTCGGGCATTGAGCGGCTGGCTCCAAAATCCATGAAAAAAACATGAAAAACATTGGCGAACACGCTTGAACGCCTGCAACTGTTTTTATTGGATTTTATCGTTCGCGTAAAGCCGCTAGTGCCCGTTTGCCCACCCTTGCCAAGGTTGGGGTCGGGCGTTCGAATCGCCTCGCCCGCTCCATTTTCCGTCAACCGATTTGGTGGACACGCTTTTGTGTCAATTTTGTCGCACTCCATGAGTGTCCGACGATTGAGGCGCGCGTTTCGCCGAGAATTTCCTCTTCCCGCTTGCGGTTCGCCGCTTTCTGATTATGCGAATGATACGTTATCACATCATATCGTGCTTTCGCACTCTGAACGGGAAATGCTAATGAATCAAATCGTATCGCGCGCCGCCGTGGCCACGAGCCTCGCGTTCGCTCTGAGCGCTCAGGCGGCCATTGCTCAAGAGACTACGGACACGGGCGCAGGTACAGGCACGGACACTGACGAAAAGGACGATACAATCCTGGTCGCAGCTGAGGGCTTGAACGAGCTCGACTTCATCAGCGGCCAAGATGTCTACACGGTGGAGGAAATCCAACGTGATCTCGCCGGACAGCTCGGCGATCTTTTGACCAAGGTTCCCGGCGTATCGGCCACTAGTTTTGCCCCCGGAGCCTCACGGCCGATCTTGCGTGGTTTGGATGGGGAGCGCGTGCGTGTTCTCATCGACAGCTTGGGCACGGCGGATGTGGCCAACACATCTGCGGACCACGCAACCACGATCGATCCGCTGACGACGCGCCGGATCGAGATCTTGCGCGGCCCCGCAGCGCTGCTGTTTGGCAGCCAGGCGATCGGCGGAGTCGTCAATGTCATCGACAGTCGCTTGCCAACTGAAGTCCCCGCTAATGGGTTTGACTTCGATGCGTTGACCGCTTTTGACACGGCGACGGATCTGCGCAGCGGCGGAGCGTCGCTTGATGTTGGTCTGGGCGAAACGCTTGTCTTTCACCTTGATGGATCGTTTCGCGAAACCGACGACGTCGAAATTCCGGGCTTTCAACTGACCGACGCTTTGCGCGCGGATTTGTTGGGCGATGCAGCCGAGGAAGAAGCGGAAGGCGAATTCGAAGAAGCCGAAGAGCTTCGTGAGGCCGCAGGGCAACAGGACTTTATCCCTAACAGCTTCACCGAAAGCTGGACCGTCAATGGCGGCGTTGGCTTCATCCTTGGCCAATCCAGCTTTGGCGCCTCTGTGGGGTATTTTGACACCACCTATGGCCTCGTCGGTAACCCGGAAGGCGGCCACCACCACGGTGAAGAAGAAGGCGGCGAGGAAGAAGAGGAAGAGGGCGAAGAAATCGTCACGATCGGCCTGGAGCAGGTGCGCGCGGATTTTCGCGGCGATATCTATCTGGGCGAGGGGTTCCTCTCTCGTTTGAAGCTGCGGCTTGGGTATTCCGATTACACTCACACCGAATTTGAAGGTCCCGAAGTGGGCACGGTGTTCGACAGCGAAACCTTCGAAGCGCGCGCTGAACTGATTCAGTCGCAAGGCGGCGTCATTGGCTTGCAATTTACCGATCGCGATTTTCAGGCGGTCGGCGAAGAGGCGTTTGTCGCTCCTAACGAAACCACCCAGATTGCGCTTTTCACCGCACAAGAATTTGACGTGGGCGCCTTCCAGATCGAAGCGGCGGGCCGTTACGAGCGGGTCGATGTTAAATCCGATGCGCTTGGTGTGGAACGCGATTTCGATCTTTTCTCCGGCGCTTTGTCCTTTGTTACCGGTGACGCAGTGCGCGCCGGTGTGACTCTCTCGCGGTCTGAGCGCGCTCCGGCGGGCGAAGAGCTTTTCGCTAACGGTCCGCACGTTGCCACTCAGCAATTCGAGATTGGCGATGTGAACCTTGATGTCGAAAGCGCCTGGGGTGTGGAAGGCTTCGTTCGGGGGACCACGGGTGATGTCGATTTCGGCGTCTCCGTTTACTTCCAGCAGTTCGATGACTTCATCTACCTCGTCGGGACCGGCGAGGAAGAGGATGAGCTGCCGGTTTTCGTCTTCCTTCAGAACGACGCGCAGTTCTTTGGCTTCGAAGCCGATCTGGCTGTGCCGATCGTCCAGAAGGACAACTTCACGCTTTTAACCGACCTGCGCGCCTCCTATGTCTCCGGCACTCTCACCGACGATCAGGGCGATTTGCCGCGCATCCCGCCGGTCACTTTGCTCGGCGCGCTTGAAGGCGAAATGGACGCCTTCACGATGCGCGGCGAGGTTCAATGGTTCGGTGAGCAAAACGATGTCGCTGATTTCGAAACGGCGACTGACGATTTCACCTTGCTCAACCTCTACGTCTCGTGGCGTCCGCTGGCTGACAATCAGAACGTTGTGCTTCAACTTGCAGGTGAGAATCTGGGCAACGTCACCGGTCGTCGCCACTCCAGCTTCACCAAGGACTTTCTCCCGCTTCCCGGCCGTAACGTTCGGGCTAGCGTGCGGGTCAGCTTCTGACCAGGTAATCGGCCTCTAGACGAGAAAGGCGGCGGCCTGCGAAGGCCGCCACCTTTTGCTTTTTACTCGCGCATCAATTCTCCAGCGCGAAGGTGATCTCAGCGTGCTCTTGCAGGCGCGCCACCAACGCTTCGCCCAGGAACGCGCCCGGCGTGCCCACGCCGCCTTCCGCGTCGCTCTCAAGCAGCGCGATACCGGTCTCAGCGATCATGCGGCTGGTTGAACCATAACCCGGATCGTATTTGCCCTTCACGCCGAAGTGCAGCGCCTCGCCGCCATTGGGATCGTCAGCCACGAACAGCACATCGTAGAAGCCGTTCTCGCGCTCTTCCTTGCTTGGTCCTTCGCCCGGCTTTGGCGGTTTGGCACCAAACGGGTTCTTCATCATTTCCGTGGCGGCTTCGGCCATCTTCTTGCCCGCATCGCCGGGGCTGGTGAGCATCATTTCGTCGTACTGGAAGTCTTCGCCATACGGATGGCCGAGCAGGAAGTTCGTGCGGTGCACGTTCTTCGTGTTGATCGGCGCCATCACGAACGGCGCGGCCCATTTGTCGAGGTCTTTTTCGTACATCGGGATCATGCCGGTCGGCTGACTCGGCCCTTCGAAACCTTCGGCGAGGGCAAACGGATTGCGCAGCACGTTGATCAGCGAAGGTTTCTTCGCCGCCGCTTTCATCGTTGCTGTGAGGCTGGCAGCCGTCCCGCCCGAGAAGGTGCCCGCCATGGCGCGCACGCGGCCACGGATCTTGGGCGAAGGCTTGCCAAAACGCTTGATGGCTTCTTTCTGCGTCATCAGCACGCCTAGGTCGAAGGGGATGGAGTCAAATCCGCTGGAAAAGCAGATACGCGCGCCGGTTTCCTTGGCCTTGGCGTTATGCTGCTCGATCTTTTCGTACATCCAACCCGGTTCGCCGCACAGATCGGTGTAATCGGTGCCGGTCTTCACACAGGCGGCGACCAGTTTGTCGCCGTACAGCTGGTACGGTCCGACGGTGGTGATCACGACCTTGGTGCGCGCGCACATCTTTTCGAGGTCCACGACATCGTCAGCATCAGCAACCACCAGCGGCGTATCGGCCGGCGCGCCGATTTCATCGCGCACGGCTTCGAGTTTTTCCTGAGAACGGCCCGCCATTGCCCATTTTGGCGCGTTGCCTTTCGAGCCGTAATGGTTGTCCAGATATTCCGCGACAAGGCGGCCGGTGTAACCGGTGGCACCGTAGACGATGATATCAAATTCGGGGGTAGCCATAGGGATCTCCTGAAAGTGTTATGTTTGTTCGTCACATGGTCGTGGTAAGGCTCTGAGTCCAGCCGAGACTTGGCGAAAATTTCCAACGCGCTTGACACATTTGACACCGTGTCAAGCGGGGTTTTTGGTGTGTTTGTGAAGCCAAAACAGGTTGTTACGCTTCTCATGGCCGCTTGACACTTCTCCAACTCGCTTTCGCGCTTAAAGGCGCAATCAAAAGACAACGCGGCAAAGCTAGCGTGGGCGGGCCATGTAGGAAAACGCGTTGGTGCCAGAGAGCCTGAAACCTAGGCGCGCGGAATCCGCGGCAGAACGCCGGTCTGGCTTGAGATCGCGAGCAACTGCCCATTCTCGCTGAAGTGTTTTGAACTGCCGTGGACCACGCCGCGATCAAAGGCGGCAAATTCTGTCACGGTCAGCACCCAGCCGGGCTCGGCGGACTGGATGAAGCGGAACATGGCATCAAGGCTCGATCCACCCGCGCTCGCCGGGTGCCCGCCCAGGAAGAAGTCGGACACAATGGCGAGCCATCCCGCATCGTTGGCGAATTCGGGAAGGTTGCGGGTCCAGACCGCGTTGTGGCCTGTGTCGGCGTTGTGGCTGGCGATGCGCAGATCGATTTGATCTTGGAGCGTCCCCGGAGCGCCCCAGCGCGGGCTATCGGGGCCCTTGCATTCCTCAGGGGAGGGCATTTCGGGCGCCTTGGCGAAGATCGTTCGCTCGCTCGGCTCGCGCGCGCCCAAGGCAGCGCTGATCCGGTGAGTTGGGCGGCCATTCACACTGATATCCGCCATCCACTGGCCGACCGATTGCCCGCCGCCAACCTGCTCGCAGCGTATGGTCAGCTCTTCGGCGTGCTGCGTAGGGCTGAGGAATTGGGTGGAGCACCACAAAAGCGGCATCCCGCTCGCCAGTTCCATCGCGTCCACCGCCGCCGCCATTGCGACCCCGCCCATAACATGCGGCGCGCCTTCGGGCCCGACTGTCGCGGGCGGCATGACGGGAAGGATATATTCGCCGCTACGATTGCCGGGAACGACGCGCCAGAAGGGGAATTTTGCAAGGGTCATTGTTTGTGTCCTTTCTTGCGGCTCGCTAACGCTCGCACCCTAGCCACCCGCGCCCTCTACTCTTCCACCCGGAGCCGACCGGGACACAATCCGGATGGAAGAGTAGAGGGCGCGGGTGGCTAGGCCTAAGGGACGCGCGGAAGCGTGGCCCGCGATCCCAATCAAAGCCTAGGCAATGTCACTCCGCGCTGGCCCATATATTTGCCGGCGCGGTCAGCGTAGGTCACTTCGGGCCGTTCGTTACCCTGCAGGAACAGGAACTGACACGCGCCTTCGTTGGCGTAGATTTTCGCCGGGAGCGGCGTCGTGTTCGAAAATTCAAGCGTGACGTGGCCTTCCCAGCCGGGCTCCAGCGGCGTCACGTTCACGATGATGCCGCAGCGCGCGTAAGTGCTTTTGCCAAGGCAGATCACCAGCACGTCTTCCGGGATACGGAAATACTCGACCGTGCGCGCGAGGGCGAAGGAGTTGGGCGGAATGATGCAGACGTCCGTGTCGCGATCGACCAGACTGTCCGCGTCGAACTCTTTGGGATCGACGGTCGCGGAATTGACGTTGGTGAAGATCTTGAATTCGGGCGCGACCCGCGCGTCATAGCCAAAAGAGCTGAGCCCGTAAGAAATCACACCCTCGCGCCGCTGCGCCTCCACAAACGGCTCAATCATGCCGTTGTCTTGCGCCTGCGTGCGAATCCACTTGTCTGAAAGAATGGCCATGGCGCGACGATTCCCCAAGCGTTGCGAGTCGGGCAAGCGCAGGCGCGAATTAGATGTGGGAGTTTGTGGGCGATGCGGGGCTAAAGCCGTTTTTGCCACCAGCCAACATCAAGCCATCGGCCAAATTTGCGCCCAACTTCGCGATAAACACCGACGGGCTCAAACCCGGCTGCCTCGTGCAGGGCGACGCTGCTCGGATTGGGCAGAGCAATGCCCGCAAAAGCGGCGTGATACCCGTGTTGCGCGGCGAGTGGCAGAAGCTCTGCGTAAAGCGCGCGACCCACGCCGCAGCCGCGAGCGATGGCGCTGACATAGACCGCAACATCGACCGAAGCGCGATAGGCCGCCCGGGTTCTATGCTGGCTGGCATAGGCGTATCCGATGACCTGCTCGTCCCGTGTCGCAACAAGAAAAGGGTAGTGGGCGCTAGTGACAGCAATCCGCTCAGCAATCTCCTCAACGCTCGGCGCAACCTCTTCAAATGAGACTGTCGTGGTCTCAACAATCGGCGCGTAGATCGCCTGGATCGCTTCGGCGTCCTCAACGCGAGCCGGTCGGATTTGCATGGGTTCCAAGGGTTCAGTCGCCCTTGTCAAAGTTCGGCTCGCGCTTCTCCAGGAACGCAGCGAGCGCTTCCTTGTGATCGTCCGATTGGCGGGCCAGCATGAATTGGTCGCGGTCCATATGGCTGGTCGCGTGGGCGAGGGCGTGGGCGCTCACCTCAATCGCTTCCTTCGCCATGCGCGCGGCGAGCGGTGGGAGCTTGGCGTACTCGCCGGCCAGATCGCGAGCCAATGACAGCGCCTTTCCCGGCTCAGTCATCCGGTCGATAAGGCCCCAGTTGAGCGCCTCATCCGCTTCGACCTTGCGACCCAGAACGATCAGTTCCTTGGCGCGGGCAGGACCGATCAGAGCGACCAGACGCGGCACGCTGCGCCAGCTCATATTCATGCCCAGCGGCACTTCGGGCAGGCGGAAGTGTGCGTTGTCAGCCGCAACGCGGTGATCGCAAGACGCTGCTAAAGCCAGCCCACCACCAATGCAGGACCCTTCAACAGCGGCGATGGTGATGGCTTCCACCTTGGCCCAAGCTTCGCACATTTCAGGGCCAAGCCGCAGGGCGTTGCGCTGTTCCACTTCGTTCATCGTTCCGCGCGCGGCCATTTCGGGGTCGGTCAGATCGGCGCCAGCCGAAAACGCCTGAGCGCCTGTCAGCACGATGGCGGAGACACTAGCGTCTTCGCGCAGGATTTCCGCCGCTCGCTTCAATTCGCGCATCGCTTGCAGGGACAGCCGGTTGAGCGGATCACCTCGATCGAGAGTTACCTGCGCCACAGCGCCTTCGCGCGTAATGGTGACGAAATCGCCGACCTTTTCAGGCGTATCGCTCATATTCGGCCTCCCACTGTTTCTCGTCAGCTTGCCGCGTATTGCTCACCAATGGCCGCCAGCAGGCTTGCGTTGCCGCCCGCCGCTGTCGTGTCGATGCAGGTGACGCGTTCGGTGGCAAAGCGCGCGAGATAGTGCGGGCCGCCCGCTTTGGGGCCGGTGCCTGACAGGCCTTCGCCGCCGAAGGGTTGGCTTTCAACAATCGCGCCGATCTGGTTGCGGTTGACGTAGAAATTGCCGACGCGCGCCTTGGCCTGAACGATGCGGCGCGTCTCCGCGATACGGCTGTGCAAGCCCAGCGTTAGGCCATAGCCGGTCGCGTTGATGTCATCGAGCACCTGTTCCAGCTCGTCAGCCTCAAAGCGAGCCACATGCAGGACTGGGCCAAAATTCTCGCGCGTCAATTCAAGGATCGAGTCGATCTCGATAATCGTGGGCGCGACAAAACATCCTCTATCCGCACTCTCAGGCAGAGCGATGCGGTGCACCGTCTTGCCCGAGGCTTCGCGCCGCGCGACATGGCGTTCGAGCGCGGCCTGCGCGTCAGGATCGATCACAGGACCAACGTCGGTGCGCAGCAGAGCCGGATCACCGACGCTCAAAGCCTCAAACCCACCGCGGATCATCTCCAGCATATCGTCCGCAACATCGTCTTGCAGATAAAGCACCCGCAGCGCCGAGCAGCGCTGACCCGCGCTCTGGAACGCGCTCGCCAGCACATCGCGCACCACCTGTTCGGGCAGCGCGGAGCTGTCGACGATCATCGCGTTCTGCCCGCCGGTCTCCGCGATCAGCGTCGCAATCGGCCCTTCGCGCGCGGCGAGGGTCTGGTTGATCAGCCGCGCGGTTTCGGTCGAGCCGGTGAAGGCTACCCCGGCAAGGCTCGGATGCGAGGTGATCATCTGACCCACATCGCCCGCTCCGGGAAGCAATTGCAGAGCCTCAGGGGGAATGCCCGCTTTGTGGCACAGCTTGACCGCAAAGGCCGCGATCAACGGGGTCTGTTCCGCCGGCTTGGTGATGACCGAATTGCCCGCCGCCAGCGCAGCCGAGGCCATGCCGATAAAGATCGCCAGCGGGAAGTTCCACGGAGCAATCGTCGCGAACACGCCGCGTCCATGGAGGCGCAGCGTGTTCTCCTCCCCCGTGGGACCGGGCAGCGTCATCGGCTCACCAAATTGGCGGCGCGCCTCGCCCGCGTAGTAGCGCAGGAAATCGACCGCTTCGCGCAGTTCCGCGACGCCATCGAGAAGCGTTTTGCCCGCCTCGCGCTGGCACAGGCTGAGGAATTCCGCCGCGTGCTCTTCGAACAGGTCTGCGGCCTCTTCCAACAAAAGCGCGCGCTTCTCTCCGCCTAGCGCGTCCCAGCCCGGCTGGATCGCGACCGCGCGGGCGTAGGCGGCGTCGACCTCTTCCTGCGTCGCGTCTCGGCGCGTGCCGACCTCGACCGAAAGGTCGTGCGGCATGGTGATCGGAGCCATCTCGCCTGCTTCTTCCGCCGGGAAAGTGGGCTCTGCTGTCCATTGGACATGGGCCAATTGATCCAACTGCGACTGCAACGGCCCGAACACGAGAGGGTCCGAAAGGTCGATGCCAATCGAATTCAAGCGCTCACCCAGAATGTCTTCGGGCAGCGGGATCGCGGGGTTGCGATAGGGTTCCATCGCAGCGAGTTCAGCCACGGGGTCTTCGACCAAGTCCTGCGCCGGAATATCCGCATCACCCATGCGGTTGACGAAGCTGGTGTTGGCCCCGTTTTCCAGCAAGCGGCGCACCAGATAGGCGAGCAATTCCTTATGCCCACCCACCGGCGCGTAGATACGCACCGGCGTTGGGTTGTTGCCTTCCATTTCGCGCAGGGTCGAGTAGATCTCTTCGCCCATCCCGTGCAGGCGCTGGTATTCGAATGGTTTTTGTCGGCCTACCGCTTCGCTGCTTGAGGCCGGGGCCCGGCTCATCTCCTTCAGCGAGGCAATGGTCAGCGCGTTATGCGTGGCAAAGGCGGGGTAGATGACATCGTCATGTTCAAACAGCCGCGCGGCGCAGGCGAGGTAGGACACATCGGTGGCGCGCTTGCGGGTAAAGACGGGGTAATCGTCAAACCCGCCCACTTGGGAAAGCTTGATCTCGCTGTCCCAATAGGCGCCTTTCACCAGCCGCACGAACAGCTTGCGCCCATGGCGGCGCGCAAGTTTAGCGATCCAATCGCACATCGGCACACCGCGTTTCTGATAGGCTTGAATGGCAAGGCCAAAGCCGGTCCATGGCGAGCCATCGGGGCGCGTAAACAGTTCATCGTCCGCGACCAGTTCCTCGACTATGTCGAGGCTGAGTTCCAGCCTTTCGGCCTCTTCGGCGTCGATGGTGAAGTGGATGTCCGCATCGCGCGCATTGATCGCCAGATCGCGGACCATCGGTACGATGTCGCGGCGAGCTTGCTCGGCGTGGAGGTAGTCGTATTTCGGGTGCAGCGCGGAGAGCTTGACCGAAATCCCCGGAGAGCCGCCAACACCCGCGTTTGGGTTCTTGGCCGCTTCCTTGGCCAGCCGATCCAACGCGCCCGCATAGGCCTGTCGATACTTTTCCGCGTCGGCAAAGGTCATCGCCGCCTCGCCCAGCATATCGAACGAATGGGTCAGCCCCTTAGCGCGTTCGGGCGCGGCGCGTTTGAGCGCTTCGCCAATATCGCGGCCAAACACGAACTGTCCGCCCATGATGCGCATGGCCTGCAAGGTCGCCTTGCGGATGACGGGCTCGCCCAACCGGTTCATGGTGCGCTTCAGCGTCGATCCCATGCCCTTCTGGTGCTCTTCGGGTCGCTCCAGAACCTCACCCGTCAGCATCAGCGAGAAGGTCGCCGCGTTGACAAAGGAGGAGGAGCTTTCGCCCAGATGCTCGCCCCAATCGATCGGGCCAAGCTTGTCCTTGATCAGCGCGTCGGCCGTCTCTTGATCGGGCACGCGCAACAGCGCTTCGGCCAGACACATGAGCGCAATGCCTTCCTCGGTGTCGAGCCCGTATTGCTGCAAGAACGCATCGATCCCGCTCGCCTTGTGCTTTCGCGCGCCTTCGATCAGGCGAACCGCCAATTCAGACGCCTCTTCGGCCACTTTGCGCGCGGGCGCCGCTTGTTCCAGACGGGCGGCGACGCATTCCTCCTCGTCCTGTCGGTAGGCGCGGCGCAGTTCGCTGCGGTCGAGGAAGGCGGTGGTCGCGCGGGGCAGATCAGGTGTGCTCAATTTTCAGGGTTCGCTTTCTAAGGCGGACCGGGTCGCATGACGACCGAGTCGGCGCAATTTTCATGCGCCCTTCTATAGTCATGAAAGCCCTCGCGTTCGAGGGGCATTGGCGGCTAGGGCAGGGATAAAGTGCATGCGCGTTAGTTGGTCAAACGCAACGCCTTCGCGCCAAGATGTGGAGAGAGACGAATGCCCGTTTACGCCTTTTATTGCCGCGATGGCGAAGACGCCGCCACGATCCGCCCCAAAGTGCGTGAGGCCCACTTCGAACATATCTTCAGCCATGTCAGCAGCTATCGATTGGGCGGCCCGCTCAAGAAAGACGGCGAGGCCATCGGATCGCTGGTCATGATCGAAGCCGAGGACGAAGCGGCGGCGCGGGTGATTTTTGAAGGCGATCCCTATTACGTCGGTGGCGTGTGGCAATCGATCAACGTGACCGAGTTTGAGTTTTTGACCGGGACTTGGCGGCCATCGGAGGATGGGGTTTGAGAGTCAACGGTCCCACTGATTCGTCGTCCCAGCGAAAGCTGGGATCGCTCTCAACCTGGTGCTAGCCCTAGGCAATGAGTGGCTGGGTCTACATCATGACCAACAAGCGTGACGGGGTGCTGTATATCGGCGTCACCTCTGGCCTTCCCGCTCGCGTTTTGCAGCACAAGCAAGGAAAGGGCTCCGCCTTTTGCCGCCGCTATGGTTTGGACCGACTGGTCTATGCCGAGGCTCACGCTGAAATCGCCAACGCGATCGCCAGAGAAAAAGCGATGAAGGCGTGGAAACGCGCTTGGAAGATCGAGTTGATAGAAAAGAACAACCCGGACTGGGATGATTTGTTTGAGACCATCCAATGACGGTTAGCGATCCCAGCTTTCGCTGGGATGACGCAGAAACAAACGGCACTTCCATACTCGATGCCCAACAAAACCAGCCTACACAGCGGCCTCTCAAAGCGGCCACTGCTCTCAGGACACGTCGCTCTACTTCTTAGCAAACAACCGCTTCGCCACCGCGTCCAGCTTGGCCATCACCTCCGGGTCCTGCTCCTCAGGCGCGGTTATCACGGCCGTATCAAGCACAGTGTCTATGGGGGAAGGCTTGCGCTTTTTCGGCAGGCTCTCGATCAGTTTGACGACCATCTTGCGCGCGAGATCGCTGTTGGCCTGCATTTGCTTGAGCACTTCGGGCACTTCGACCGCCTCGCCTTCGCGCCAGCAATCGTAATCAGTAACCATCCCGACCAATGTGTAGGGCAGCTCCGCCTCGCGCGCGAGTTTGGCCTCGGGCATGCCGGTCATGCCGATAATGTCCGCGCCCCATTGGCGGTACATCCGGCTTTCGGCGCGGGTTGAGAATTGCGGGCCTTCCATCGCCAGATAGGTCGCGCCCACCGCCGCCTTGCCCTTGCACGCGGTGATCGCCTTGCCGCACATTTCGGAAAGGCGATCACAGGTCGGATCGGCCATCGAGACATGCGCGACAAAGCCGCTGGTGAAGAAGGTTGAGGCCCGCGCGAAGGTCCGATCAATAAACTGATCGACCACGGCAAAGCGCCCTGGCTCCAGTTCCTCACGCAAAGACCCCACTGCTGAAATTGCGATAATATCGGTGCAACCCGCGCGCTTCAAAGCGTCAATATTGGCGCGCGCGTTCAGCTCGGTCGGAGTGATATAATGCCCGCGTCCATGGCGCGGCAGAAAGCGAATCTTTACGCCTTTCAGCGTGCCGCACAGGATCTGATCCGAAGGTTCGCCCCACGGTGTCTCGATATCGAGCCACTGGGCGTCCTCAAGGCCCTCTATCTCATAGAGCCCTGATCCGCCGATAATCCCGATGCACCATTCGCTGGACATGTGAGCGTTGTCGCGAGCCTTTACCGTTTGCCGTAAGCCCGTCGCTTTAGGTCAGGTCAAACACTTCGGGCAAGGCCTTGCGGATAAAGCCTTCGGCGCTTTTGTAGGGTCCGGCGATCGAAGGCTTGGCCGTCATACGTTCATGGTGCGCTTTCAAACCCGGCCACGCGTCGAGCGGAGCCTTGGCGACCAGCTCAATCTGCATAAAGCAGCAGGTGATCGCGACGTCAGCGATGCTCATGGTGTCGCCTGCGAAATAGTCGGCATCGCCCAGCTGCGCTTCGAGGAAATCGAGCACGGGCGGAAGCTTTTCAGTCCAACTTGCCTTGGCTGTTTCAAGGTCGGGCTCTTGGCCCTGCATCATCGAAAAGAAGATAGGACGGAAGATGCCAAGCCCAGCTGCCGGAGCGAGGACGGTGTCGGCGTATTCTTCAAGGACCAGCGCGCGTCCATATGCGTAGGCGTCCGCAGGATAGAGCGCCGGAGTGGGATGCTTTTTCTCGATATAGCCGCAAATCGCCGACGAATCGGCGATCGTGCCCGCCGGGTTGCCGTGCTCTTCGTCCCAGCCCAGCGATGTGTCGCGCAGCACCGGGATCCGCTTCATCGGAGAGATCGCGACGAACCAGTCGGGCATGTTCATAATATCGACGCCTTTGACGTCGAAACCTGCGCCCTTCTCAATCGCGAGCGCCATCGCCTTGCGTGCGAAGGGCGAAACAGGGGAGCCGTAGATCAGGAAATCGTTGCTGGCTTCGGGGGTTTCGTCAGACATTATTCTCTCCTTTGCTGCGGCGTATAGAGGCCCTGCCGCGGCACGCAACGAGATTGCGTTTTGAAATGCAACACACCGCGCCTATGTTCATGAACGAAGAGAGATTCCCCAGATAAGAGAGAGGACATGACCATGGTCACCCAATATAAAAACCTGATCGGCGGCGAGATGATCGAAACCGGCGAATGGCTGGATGTCGTCAACCCGGCGAATGAAGAAGTCATCGGCCAGGTCCCCGCTTGCGGTTCGGATGAGCTCGACAAGGCCGTTGCCGCGGCGCGCGCCGCGTTCAAGACTTGGAAGACCACCCCTTTTGAAGAGCGTCAGGCCGCCTGCATGGCGATTTCCGGCGCAATCAAGGAGAACGCGGACGAACTGTTCCGCCTGCTGACAAGCGAGCAGGGCAAGCCGCACGCGCAGGCCAAGGGTGAGATTTACGGCGCCGCCGGTATTTCCGCCGCGCAATCGACGCTGCAGTTGGAAGAAGAGATCATTCAGGACGACGACACCCGTCTGCACCGCCACCGCCGCGTGCCGGTCGGCGTGGTCGGCGGCATCGTGCCGTGGAACTTCCCGGTCATGATGGCGATCCAAAAGATCGTGCCCGCCCTGATGAGCGGTTGCACGATTGTGCTTAAACCCTCGCCCTTTACACCTCTAACGACCCTGCGCGTCGCCGAACTGATCGCGGACAAAGTGCCCGCTGGCACAGTCAACATCATCACCGGCGAAGATTCGCTCGGCCCTCTCATCACCGGCCATCCCGATATCGACAAGATTACTTTCACCGGCTCGACCGCGACCGGCAAGAAGATCATGGAAGGCGCGAGTGGCGATCTTAAGCGGATCACGCTGGAATTGGGCGGGAACGACGCCTCGATCGTTCTGCCCGACGCCGACCCCAAGAAAGTGGCAGAGCAGCTGTTCTGGTCAAGCTTTCAGAACGCCGGCCAGGTCTGCATTGCAGCGAAGCGCGTCTACATCCACGAAGACATCTATGACGAGCTGTCAGCGGCGATCGCCGAATACGCCAAATCGGTTGTCGTTGGCGATGGCAGCGAACAAGGCACTGGCGTTGGCCCGATCCAGAACAAGAAACAGTATGAGCGCGTGCTGGAGCTGATCGAAGACGCCAAGGACAACGGCTACAAGTTCCTGACCGGCGGCGACAAGGATCCCTCGGGCACCGGATACTATGTGCCGATTACGATCCTCGACAACCCGCCCGAAGACGCGCGCATCGTCGCCGAAGAGCAATTCGGACCGGTTATGCCGCTCATGAAGTTCTCAACCGAGGATGAAGTTATCGAGCGTGCGAACAATTCCGACTATGGCCTCGCGGGCGCGGTGTGGACTGCGGATACAGAGAAGGGTCAGGAAATCGCGGAGCGGATGGAAACGGGCACCGTGTGGATCAACGAATTCATGCACCTGTCGCCTTTTGCGCCCTTTGGTGGCCACAAGCAGTCGGGCTTCGGCGCGGAATATGGCAAGGAAGGCTTGAAAGAGTTTACCTACCCGCAGGTGATCACTGTCAAGAAAGACAACGTCGTCGCTTAAGCGCTTCGGTTGAGGTACAAAAGGGTCGCCTGGTTCGCGCCGCGCGGCCCTTTTTTGTGCCTCTTGGGAAAGCTTGGGAGGGCTCTTACTCGCCGGCGGCTTTCGAATAAAACTCCAAGCCCAATGCCCAGCGTCGCTGAAAACCGCGCCAATGTTCGCCTTCCTCTTCGCCGGCCAGTTTCCCATTAAGCTGTTCGCCGGTGGAAACCTCCCACACGCTGTCATTGGCATCGACGGTCGGCACGTTGAGATAGGCTGCCTTTTCAGTCTCACCCTTCAAAGTCATATCCAGAAACGCGGCGACAAAATGCTGGTTGATCGCGTTGATCCGGCCTTGCCGCCAGACGGGCTCCATCACGAATTCGGCGGCGCGGAAAGGCACATCTTCTGGCAGATCGAAGGCGTTGCCAACGATGTTGTGACGCGCTTCGCGGTAGACCAGCATGTGGCGGCTCGAACCGGTCAGGGAGTCGAAAATCCAGCGCACGCCCCCATCAAAGTTTGAAACATCGTCCTGATTGCCGGACACCAGCAGCACCGGCACATCCACTTTGCCGAGCGTTTCAGCGCTCCACACGCGGTTGTCCGGTTGCCCGCCCCACGGCGCGAAGGCCACGATAGCGTTGACCGGCACAGGTTCGGACGCCGCCGCTTGCACCGGCACCATGGCGTCGCTCGGAACAGCCGCGAAAGTGCCGCTATCGTAATCGTAATCGCCGCCGCCCGTCGCGAGCGCGCCATAGCCGCCCATGGAATAACCGATCAGGCCGATCCTCTCCGGATCGATCATGGTGAAGGGGCTCTCCGATGGGACGCGGCTCTGGTCCAGAATGTCGGCCAGAACCTGCCTTTGGTCGAGCGACCGGCTCGCCAGAACCTTGGCAAAGGAATGGAGGAAGTCGGCGCTTCCTTCGAGCTTCATATCGTCGTGATCGATCGAAGCGACGATGTATCCGCGCGAAGCGATGTGTTCGGCCAGGTTGCTGAACTGCGTGCTCCACCCGTTGAAGCCGTGGCTCATCACGACCAGCGGATGGAGCTCTCCGTTCTGTAGGGGCGCGGCCCCTTCATATGCGCGTCCTGAGAAATCGAGCGTAACCGGCTCCGTGCCCGGCGGGTCCATCGTATGCGAATATCGCACCAGTTCGTTTCCCGCCTCTAGCGCCGGGTAATAGATCCGCACCGCTAGACTGCGCGTTTCGACCTCGGTTGCGCCGGTCGCCATGCCGACTTTGCCGAAGGTGACGCGGTCGGGGAGGCTGAATTCAAGCTCCTGCGTGCCCACAACATAGGAGCCATATCGCCCCAGCTCAGGCGCTTCGCCCGTCGCCCCTTCGTGCACGGTGGGCGTGGCGACATAGGCGGCGGTGCCAGCGCCCAGCATGAGGACCCCCAGCGCGATAAGTGCGATGCGACGTTTCTTCATGTGCGAACCTTTGTGTGGTGATGTGTAGGGCTTGCCCAATGGCGGATCGGCGTGCACGCATGGCAGCGAACGCCTCGAAGGGGAAGGAGGAAGCGCTAACTATGGCAGCCAGCGCGCAAGATGTGTTGGACGGTCTGAAGCGGTTATGCACGCGCGTTGGTCTGGGTGCACCATCTGGACGGGAGCGCTTGACCGGCGGAGCGACGATGGAAAGCTGGCGCTTCTCCAGTGGTGAGCGGGATTTTGTCCTACGCCGCGCGCCCAGCCTCGCCTTTATGGAAGACCGGCCTTTCGGGCATGATGTCGAGGCCGCGATCATCCGCGCCGCGCACGCCAAAGGTGTGACCGCGCCGCAAGTGGTGGCAGAGCTGGAGCTGGAAGACGGCATCGGTTCGGGTTTTGTGATGCAGGCCTTGCCGGGCACTCCGAACCCCAAGCTGATCTTGGAAATGGATGATCCATCGGCGCTGCTCAAGGAGGCGGCGCGGGACTTGGCGCGTATCCACTCACTGCGGCGTGAGGACTTGCCCGAGTCCGTCCCCGTGATGGACTACCGCGAGGCCATCGCGGACCTGCGCGCGCAATTTGAGGAGGCAGGTGGTGACCGTCCGATCATCGCGCTCGGCCTCAAATGGATGGAGGACAATTGCCCCGACCCGGTCGACCCCGTGCTCAATCACGGCGATTATCGCATGGGCAATCTGCTGGCGCAGGATAGCAAGCTGACCGGCGTGCTCGATTGGGAACTCGCCCATTTTGGCGACCGGCATGAAGACCTGGCGTTTGGCTGCATGGCGGTGTGGCGCTTCCACCGATACGACCGGCCTGCGCTGGGGCTGGGCAGCCTCGAAGACTACTTTGCCGCCTACGAAGCGGAGAGCGGCGTCACCGTCGACCGTGAGCGCTTCCGCTACTGGCTGATCCACCGCACCGTGTGGTGGGCGCTTGGCTGCCTGCGCATGGCCAAGATCTGGCGCAGTGGGGAGGATCGGATGCTGGAGCGGGTGGTGATTTCTCGGCGGACGAGCGAGCAGGAATTGGACCTGCTGATGCTGCTAGAGGAGGATGCGCCTCAGAAAGAGCAACAGCGCAAGGTAGTAATGTCCGAGCCGCCCGTCCAAGTTGGCGAAGCCACCGATGGCGAGCTGGCAATCGCGATTTACGAATGGCTGGGCACCGTAAAGGACCGCTTCGAAAGTCACGATAAATTCCAATACGCCGTAGCCCGCAACGCGCTGGGGATGATCTCACGCTACAACGCCGCAGCGCTCCCCGCCTTCGAGAATGCGCCCCTCGCGCGGCGCATCATGGCAGGCGAGGCTACCTTGGCTCAGGAAGGCTTGCTTGCTGAATTGCGCGAGGCCATCCTTGCGACCATCACCCAAGACGTACCCAAATATCCCGCCATCGCCCTAGCGCGCGAGAAGTGGCTGAAATGATCCGTTCACCGCCAGGTCTACCTGCGCTGTCGAAAGATAATCGCCATGCTTTGCACCGCGCGCCCCAGGCAGCCTCGCGCGACACCCTTCGACAGGCTCAGGGTGAGCGGGGCAAGTGAATTAGGAGAGAAACATTGGACTTCGCAATTCCCGCCGATCTTCAGGCCTATCTCGATGAACTCGACGCCTTCATTGAGACCGAGATCAAGCCGCTTGAGCAGGCCGATGACAACATCCGCTTCTTCGACCACCGCCGCGAGCACGCGCGCACCGATTGGGACAAAGGCGGCCTCCCGCGAGAGGATTGGGAAGAGCTTCTTAGAGAAGCCACCAAACGCGCTGACGCCGCGGGCCACTGGCGTTTCTCCGCGCCCAAGCAATATGGCGGCAAGGATGGCTCAAACCTCTGGATGGCGGTGATCCGCGAGCACTTTGCCCGCAAAGGCCTGGGCCTCCACAACGACCTCCAGAACGAACATTCCATCGTCGGCAACTTCCCCTTTGTCGCCATGTTCGACCAGTGGGGCACCGAGGCGCAGAAGGAAGAATTCATCCTTGGCGGTTTCAAGCGCGAGCGCCGCGTTGCCTTTGGTCTGACGGAACCCGATCACGGCTCGGACGCCACGCATATGGAAACCATCGCCGTTCGCGAGACGCGCGACGGGGTCGATGGCTGGCTGATCAACGGCGAGAAGATGTGGATCACCGGCATGCATGTCGCCACGCATTGCGCGATGTTTGCGCGCACCAGCGGCGAAGCGGGGAGCGCGAGCGGGATCACCTGCTTCCTCGTGCCAAACCCCACGCCCGGCCTCGAAATCGAGGAGTGGATGTGGACCTTCAACATGCCCACCGACCACCCGCGCTTGTCGGTCAAAGATGTGTGGGTGCCGGACAGCACCATCCTGGGTGTCGAAGGCCGCGGCCTCGCTCTGGCGCAAAGCTTCGTTCACCAGAACCGCATCCGGCAAGCGGCGAGCAGCTGCGGCGCGGCGATGTTCTGCATTGATGAGAGCGTGAAATACGCCCGCGCGCGCAAACCCTTCGGCCAGGCGCTCTCCAAGAACCAGGCCATCCAGTTCCCGCTTGTCGAACTCGCGACGCAGGCCGAAATGCTGCGCCTACTCATCTTCAAGACCGCGTGGGAGATGGACAACATGCCCCACGAAGAGATCGAACGCACGATCAGCGACAAGGTCTCGATGTGCAATTACTGGGCGAACCGACTGTGCTGCGAGGCGGCGGACCGCGCGATGCAGGTGCATGGCGGCATCGGCTATTCACGCCACACCCCGTTCGAGCACATCTATCGCCACCACCGCCGCTATCGCATCACCGAAGGCTCCGAAGAGATCCAGATGCGCAAGGTGGCGGCCTATCTGTTCGGATATCTGGGGCCGAAGAAGGGAATGTACGACTAGGCTTGGGGCGTGCGCCCCTCGGGCAGATCGATGCCATCTTGGCGCAGGGCGCTGCCTTTCGAGGCGAAGAATAGCGCCACCCCGGCTGCGACCATGAGCGCCATGTAGAGCACCGATTGCGCCTCCAATTGCGACATGAGCCAGCCGATATAGCCAATCGCGACCGGGATAATGAGGGCCCATTGCAGCCCCATATCCTCGCGCAGCCCCGCATCGTTCCGCCACCACATGGTGACCAGCGAGGCGATGATGATCAAAAAGCCCAATTGCTCAACGCTGACCGCCAGAATGGCGAGCAGTTCGAATGTGCCCGTCAACGACATGGCCGCCACCAGCGCGCTGAAGCCGCCGATGGCGACAATGGGGGTCTTAAAGCGCGGCGATACGAAGGCGAAGATGTGCGGCAGCAGCCCACGCCGGGCCATGCCATAGGCCAGCCTGGGCACCAGAAAACTCAGGTTCAGTTGCAGAGTGCCAATCGAGAAAATCGCAGCGATACTCACGAGCAAGCTGCCGGTCGGACCGAGCACTTTCTCCCCCATGGCGGCCAGCGGGATATCGACTTGCGAGGGGTCGGGAGCGACCGAATTGTACGCCAGTTGCACCAGCGCGTAGAACAACGCGACACCGATAAGGTTGGCGGCGAGCGCGCGGGTCATGGTCTTGCGCGGCTCCTTGGATTCGCCCGCCGCGTAAACCGCGACGTCGCAGCCTGAAAAGGCGAAGGCCAGCAGCAACGCGATCGACTCAAATTCGCCAAAGGCGGGCAGGGTCACCTCGGTGGGAACGCCGTTTTGCGCGAAACCAAGCGCGATGAGGACCACAAAAGGCGAGAGCTTGAGGACGGTGCCAAACGCAATCGCGTTGATCGAGCGTGATGTGCCTGTCGCGGTGATTGCGAAGAATACAGCGATCAACGCGCCAATCGTGACGAGGCGGATGGCCGGGTCATCGAATACGGGAAAGATCGCGGCGAGGTAAGACACCATCACGTGGTAGCTGGCCGAGCAGCCTGCGATATTGACGCTTAGCGAGAACCATCCAACCAGAAAGCCGGTCGCCGGGCCAAAGGCGTGCTCAGCGTAGAGTTGCCCGCCGCCCGATTGGCGAAAGCGGGTCGAGAGCTTGGCGACAACCGCGACGACGCAGCCATATAGGCCAGCGAAGATCAGGATCGCGAAAGGCGAAAAGCTGCCCGCTGCTGCGAAAAGGAGCGCGGGCAGTGCAAAGATGCCCGATCCCACAACGCCGTTCAGGCTGTTGAGTATAGCTCCGCCAAGCCCGACCACGCGCGGTGGTTTTTCGTCGTATGAAATGCTGTGTCCCCCTGCCGTATCGGCAACCCGCGCAAAGTTTAGGGGAACGCCTTGGTGTGTCTAGCCTTTTCGCCGCCACCAGCTTGCCAGCAGACTTCCGATCAGCACATGCCACACCGCTGATATTGCAGCGGGTACGGGGGCGAGGGCGGCCTGGCTAGCGCTCGCAAATTGCGCGGCGAAGGCAGGCGTTTTCGCTAGGCCCGATCCAAGCCCGGAGTTTTGCATGCCAACTTCGATTGAGACGGTGCGTTGTTCGGCTCCGCTCAGGCCACAAAGCCGCGCGAGGCTATAGCCGAGGCTAAACCCCAGCAGGTGGAGCAGGAACGTCGCGAGCAACAACTCGCCCGCGTGCTGCGCGATCTGCGCTTTCGCTCCGCCGACAATGCCTCCGACAATCCAGATCACGAGCAGAATTGCGACCAAAGGCAACACCCCGCTCACCGCCGCCGCTGCTCGTGGGAAAAGACGGTTGAGAAGTGTGCCCGCAATCACCGGGATCAGGACGATGGCGACCATGTTCCGGAGCAAATTCCAGCGATCAATTTCGACATAAGCGCCCGCCAGCTCGCCCGTCAGCAGTGGGGTTAGCGCGATAGCGGCGAGCGTTGAGAGCATCGTCATCGTCACCGAAAGCGCAACGTTACCGCGCGCGAGATAGGCCACGATGTTGGACGCCGTACCGCCCGGGCAACACGCCACCAGGATCAGGCCCACCGCAAGCCCCTGCTCCAGATCGAGCGCGCGGGCGATGGTCCAGCCCGAGAGGGGCATGACAATAAATTGCAGCCCTACGCCAATCGCCACCGCGCGCGGCAGTCGCGTCACCTGGCGATAGTCCTCAAAGGTCAGCGTCAGCCCCATCGCCAGCATGATGAGCCCCAAAGCAACCGAAAGCATCGGCTGCCCCGCGATGCGGACACTGCCATCGGTCATCCAGGTGAAAACCGCGGGCTCAAACCACGCGAGCACCACGCCAAGCAACGTCAGGGTGGCAAAGTTGTTCGTAAAGGTACGCAGCATCCTGCGACCTATAGCCGCTCAGCTCTACCCGTCATCCCCGCGAAGGCGGGGATCCAGGAAACGGTAACGATATCCACTAAGCAAGTCTGGATTCCCGCCTTCGCGGGAATGACGGAGATGCGAGAGGGGCGCTCTATTCCGTCTCCATCAACCGTTTGAGGTCTTTGAGCGCCTTGGCCCGCAATTGGTGCACGCGCGGAACGCTGACCTCCAGCACCTCGGCGATCTCGGTTAGGTTTAACTCCTCGACATAGAACAATTGCAGCACCAGCGTCAGGCGTTCGGGTAGCGCGCGCATGGCGTCGATCAAGCGCTCGCGGTTCTCCATTTCGGAAAGCACTTCGAACGGGTCCGGCCCTTCGGCGGCGAAGGCGGTGTTCGTCTCGTCATACTCCTCAGCGATGGAGGTGAGGGTGATCGCGCTGGCTTCGATTTCGAGCAATTCGGTGTCGCAAATACCCATCTTGCGCGCGAGTTCGGCGCGGCTGGGATCGCGGCCCAGTTCGCCGCGCAAGGCGTCATGCGCGGTGTCGTAGGCGGCGCGTTTCTTGCGCGCGCCCCGGCTGTCGTTAAGCAGGCGGCGGATCTGGTCGAGCATCGCGCCGCGCACCCGGATCTTGGCGTAGGCGGCGAAACCGTCTTCGGTTGGGCTGTCGTGCTTTTGCGCGCATTCGGTGAGTGCAAGGATGCCGGTCTGGATCAGATCCTCAACCTCGATCCCTTCGCGGCCTGCGCCGTAGATATGCCACGCCGCACGGCGGACCAAAGGCAGGAAACGGCGCACTCGGTCGGCGACTATCTCGCGGCTGACCGGTGTGTAGGCGGAGGCGCCAAAGGCGGAAGGATCATGTTTCATGCGGCTATCGGAGCGGATGGTTCTGGATTGGGTTGCATAAGCGCGGGGGGCGGTGCGGGGGCGATGTCACCGCCAATCAGGCCGACGACCTCGACAGCTTGAGTCGAAGGCAATTCATTGATGGAAAGCACCGCGCAGCGGGTCGCGCGCTGTTTGAGCAGGCGGGCGAGCGCGCGCCGCGCGGGGGGCTGTACGATCAACGCGACCGGCGCGTTGACCTCTTCGATAATGGCGCAGACCTGATCAGCGATCATACTGCCGCAGTCAGGTTCGATCAGCGGTTGGCCGGTGGCCGGATCGCTCATCCCGCCAAGGATCGCGCCTTCGAGCCCGACGTCGAGCGTGACGACTTTGAGCGCTTCGCCTGGCGTGCAGATCCGCGCCACCAAACGCGCCCCCATGTCGGCGCGGACCGCGTCGATCAGCGGGTCGAAATCGGTGGTCTTCTGCAGCGCCATCGCAAGGCTGGTGAAGAGCGGCTGCGGATGGGCGAGGCCGATCCCATCCGCGATGAGCGCGCGCAAAATGCGGGTTAGCGCGGCCAGGTTGAGCGGATCGGGATGGACCGCTTCGATCAAGGCGGGCGCGCTGTCTTTGAGCGCTTGGACCAGATCGCTGACTTCCTCAGGGCCGAGCAAATCGGCGGCCTGCGACAACAGCGCTTGATTGGCGTGGGTGGCGATGACCGTGGAGGCGTCGACCGCCATGAACCCTTCGGCAATGGCGTGGTCGCGCGCGGCGGTGTCGATCCACAAGGCGGGGCAATCGAAGCTGGGATCGCGGGTTGCTTCGCCGGATAATCCGTGGCGCGGGCGCACATCGCCGGTGTCGATGGCGAGCATCTTGCCCGGCCGAACCGCGCCGCGCGCAATGCACACGCCGCCTAACTGCACCGCGTAATCGGACGCGCCCAGATCAAGCGAGTCGCGGATACGGAACTGCGGTAGGACAAAGCCAAGCTCTCGGCTCAGCTGTTTGCGAATGCCGGTGATGCGGGTTAGCAGCGGCGCGCCCGCATCCTTGTCGACCAGCGGGACCAGCGAATAGCCAAGCTCAATCGTAACGAGCGTTTGGTCAGAGACATCGGCGAGATCGATCTGATCGGGCGCTTTCTCTTCGACCGGTTCGGTCTTTTCAACCACAGTCTGGGCCGCGCGCTTGCGCAAGGTCCACCAGATCGCGCCCGAAACGGCGGCGGCGGGAAAGAAGATCATCTGCGGCATGGCCGGGACCAGGCCGATGGCGAGCAGGATCACCGTAACGGGGAGCCAGGTCCGCGTATCGGCGAACTGCCCGCCAATTTGGCCGGTCAGGTCACGCTTGTCGGAAACGCGGGTGACGATGGCTGCGGCGGCGATGGAGAGCAGCAGCGCGGGCACCTGCGCGACCAAAGCGTCTCCCACAGCCAGCGTGATGTATTGCTCACCCGCTTGGGCGGCGGTCATGCCGTGACTGATCATGCCCAAAGCCAGTCCAGCGACGACGTTGACACCCAGGATGAGCAGCGCGGCAATCGCGTCGCCTTTCACGAACTTCGACGCACCATCCATCGATCCGTAAAAGTCCGCTTCGACCGTCACATCGCTGCGCCGTTCGCGAGCTTCCTCGGCGGTGATCAGGCCAGCGGCGATATCCGCGTCAATCGCCATTTGCTTGCCGGGGAGCGCGTCGAGCACGAAGCGCGCTGACACTTCCGACACGCGGCCTGCGCCTTTGGTGATGACGATCATGTTGATGATCAGCAGGATCGAAAATACGAACAGGCCCACCGCGAAATTGCCGCCGACAAGGAATTCGCCGAACGCTTCAATAATCTCACCCGCCGCCGCGCCGCCTTCATGGCCGCTGACAAGAACCACGCGGGTCGAGGCGACGTTGAGTGCAAGGCGCAGCAAGGTAGCGAACAGCAAGACGCTTGGGAAAGCGCTGAAATCAAGCGGGGTGCGCACGTTGAGCGCCACCATCAAAACCGCCACTGCGATGGCGATGTTGAGCACGAAGAACATGTCGAGCATCAGCGTCGGTATCGGCAGCACCATGAGCGCAAACAGCGCGAAGATACCGACCGGCAACGCCATCGCGCCCGGCGCGGAGCGAAGCTGTCCGATAAAAGAAGGGGCGTTCATTGTGGTCATGGCTCAGCCCCTCACAAACCCATTGCCCGCAGGCGTTCATAAGCACGCCGGATGCGTTCGATCGCTTCGGGGCTGGCCGCTTGGCTTGCGCCGCTTGCCTCAAGGCTGGAGCCAAGAAGCGTCGACATACTGCGCGAACGGATGGCTGGAGCGCCGCCAGTGATGGCGGGCGGGTTAGCCGGAGCGAACACCTCTTCGGCGGTGATCAGATAAGGCACGCCTGGCTCGCGTGCGCTGTTGCTAGGGCTAGCAGGATAGCGGTGAGCGAAATCAGCGGCTCGGTTCGCAAAATCATTAGTGCCTGCCCCTGCCAGGGTGAGCGCGCGATCCATCTTTGCATCAAGATAGTTCATTACGCCGCCCAGGCTTCGCGCGCTTCCGTTCGTTTCGTAGAAGACGGCCCGGTTCGCGGCAGCGGGGCGGCGGAAGAGGCTCGCCGCGCTTTGATTGGGGTCAGATTGCATGGCGGACAGGAACCGGCCTGCGCCGCCCGCACCAAGGAAATGGGCCAGATACAATTCGCCCGCTTCGGGTTGTCGGCCAAGGATCGGGGTCAGATGCGCGCGGTTGTCTTCGGCCAGTCCCGCCGCCATGAGCGAGGCGATTTCCGGGTCGTTGCGCAGGTTCAGGATCGCTGCGCGTTGGGCGGGGTCGGTGACATAGGCGCTGCCGCTGGGGCTTAGTGTGATCTGGTTGGCAGTATCGCCAAAGCCGAAGCGTTCACCGTGACGTTTCACTGTGCCCAGCCACGTGCTTTCAATGAACTGATACAGACCGCTTGCGCTGGAAGTGCGTGCGCGGGCTTGTGGGTTCATCGCGCTTTCGACCTGGGCCTGCGCGACGAGGTAGTCGAATTCGACCGTGGTGGATCGCGCTGCGTTGGCGATCGCTCGCTCGACGTTGATCGACGACGCGTTCGCGACCTGCCGCACCGCGCCGCCGCGCGCGCGTTCGGCCAGGATAGCGCCGTGCGCATGGATCGCGCCGGCGGCGTGTCCGGCTTGCGGGAGGTTAAAGCTGGTAGGGTTTGTGTTGCTCACATCCTGGCCCGTTTTGGCGCGCCTCAGGAAGGCGCGGGTTCAGGTCCAAGTTCAGCAATGAGTGTGCCAACAGCGCGCGGAATTCGGCGCGGGCTGGGCATTTAAGGGTTCATGCCTAGCGCGTTGGCGCGAGGAAAAGTGACGCTATGTTGACCGGCGCTGTACGCTGCGCGTGGTGCGCCCAAAGCCTCAAGCCGCGTCGCCACGTTAGCGGCCAACAGGTTGCGCACCCGGCGATTGACATCGTTCAACGCCTGCGCGGTTTCCACCAAGGGGCGTGTTTCGCTGTCGAGGGCGTCCAAGGGCACGGGAGCGAGCGCGTCGCACAGGGCGTCTTTCTCACGCGCCGTCTCAAACAATCCGTCAGCGTCAAGGGTGGCAAGCGCTTGCCGCTCCTTTTCAAGAACGGCAATCATCTGCCGCAGATTTGCCGCAAGCGGCTTTCCCGATCCCGATCCCGTCATCACGCGCTTTCCACACCAAACCCGACCCGTGCGGCGATAATCGCGTCGGCGATCTTGGTGGGCACGAGAGGATAGGTGCCGTCTTTGATCGCTTCGCGGATTTGCGAAACGCGATCCGTATCCACCGGCGGTTTCGACGGATCAAGCGCGGCGCTGACTTCAAGCGAGACGCCGGGTTTGGTGCTCGCACTGTCCGGGGCGCGCGCACTGGTTTTCGAGTTGATATCGAGCCCGGTGCGGTCACTCTCAGACAGAGCGCGCGCGGGGCTTACACCTTGCAGTTTGCCGAGTTCGAAAGAGGGCATGGAAGAATACTCCAGTGGGTCGTCGAGAAGAAGAACGGCGAAGAAGGATGGGATTTAAGAGCGCCTTTGGGCTTTTTCGCAGGAGGTCCGCTTGCGGCGCGAGCCACCATGCTTTTCAGCCACTCGGAATGATGGCGAGGCCAGGGCGTTCGATGCGGGCGCGTATCGGGTCGGCCTGGCGCGCGGTGCGCACTCCAATCCAGTCGCCGACAGATCCGTTTTCCATCGCTTCGCCCGCTTGCTGCACCGTGAAACCGCGCCCACGCACGATCACGGTGACCGGATCGCCGCGTCGTATCGTGGGGTGGGCCGGCCCCTGACGCGTGGAGGCGGGGGCGCTGGAAAGGGTCTGCGTAGCCGGACGGGTTGCGACAAAGATTCGCCAGGGCGCGACACCGCTAAGCGTTTGACTGCATTCAACCTTTACGGCGGAGCGGGTTGTTCCATGCCAGCTTAGCGCGAGCGGCTGTGCGCAAGCGGCCAAGCGCAGTCGCTGATCCGCCGCTGCCCTTGCGCCGCCGATCTCGCCTACTCCTGCGCCAGTAAAGGTCGCAACCGCTTGATCGATCTCGCTCGGTCTCAGGATCTTTGGGCTCGTCGCTTCTGAAGCCGTCGCCCCGGTTGAGGGGACCAATAGGGATAGGGTCGCGAACGCCAGCGCCCTCGCCATCAGTGGCGGGTGTGATAGGCGCTGGGTTGGTGGGCTGGATCGGATCATGGCCGTAATTCCCTTGGATGCAGGGTGGTGAGTGGACACGCCACACGCAGCAAACGTCGTGCCAAGATCGCCGAAAGCGGAGCTAGGGATTTGCCCTCAGGCTCATCACAGCCACGGACTAACCATCGGGCGACTACACGATCGGTAAGTCATTGAGAGAGTCGCCCGATGTCCTTCCTTTCCAATAATACGCGCCCTTTGCCTTCCACCCAGACGTCCACAAAAGCAACGCCACCGCGCTTAGTCGAAGGTGCCCCTGAAACGAGCGTGACTTCGTCGCCGCGCGTACGGGAGGCGCGGCTGGATCTGCTCGAAAGCATCTCTTCCTTTGCGATGAAACACGATCTGGATGTGACCAGCGCCAATCTGGCGGCGATTTGCAACGCGCTTTCTGGAGCCAACGCGCCCTTAGCCGAAGCGTTTACAATGCGCGAGATAAGCGGTGATCCGGTGGATCAACGCTGGCTCGATTCCGTGGTGCGTTTGGACCCGGACACCAATGACCGCTTGAAAGAATTGGACAAGCTGATGGATCAGCTGGAATATTCGCTCATTCGCTTTGGCCAGACCGCGCGTTCGGCGGCCGACGAAACCAGCGATCAACGCGGCGCTCTGGGCGCGCAGATCAACGCAATGGACCAGGCCAACGGCTCCCCGGCCGATGTGTCGCGCGTGATCGATCTGTCACGTACAATACTGGAGAACATTCAGCGGGTCGAAAGCGCGATGGTCAAAAGTCAAGCGGAAACCGAAAGTCTTCGAGAAAACCTCGCCAAGGCGCGGATGGAGGCCGATGTTGATCACCTTACCCGCCTTCCCAACCGGCGTGCGTTCGAGCGTCGCTTGGCAAGCGAGACGAAGCGCGCGCATTCCAACGATGTGCCTTTGTGCGTCGCGTTCTGCGATGTGGACCACTTCAAGGCGGTCAACGATACGCACGGGCATGAAGCGGGCGATCGCATCTTGTGTGCAGTGGCCAGCACGCTCAACAGCGTGGCCAGCGAGGATTGCTTCGTCGCGCGCCATGGTGGGGAAGAGTTTGTTCTGATGTTCTATGGCCTTCAAAAAGGGGCGGCCTTTGAAAAATTCGACGGCGTGCGCCGCGCGATGGCGCTCAAGCAGCTGATGAACCGCGAAACGGGTAAGCCGTTTGGAAAGGTGACGTTTTCAGGCGGTATCGCCTTGGTCAACGATTTCGAAGACCCGCGCGCAGCCCTCGCCGCGGCGGACGAAGCGCTTTACGACGCGAAACAGACTGGGCGAAACAAGATTGTCGCGGCCGACTAACCGACCGATCACACATCAGCTCTCAGGAATATCGTAAGCTAGACTGGCGTGAACCGCGTTCGTTCTTCCCGCGCGGATGATCACCCTTGATCGCACATTCATGGCAGCGGCTGTTGCGGCCATCGCCCTCGCATCCGACCAGGCGCGTTCGTCGTCGCCTATCCTGTGCTCGGCCACAATCGTAAGCGCAGTGCGCGGATCGCGGGGCTGTTGTTCCAGCCATCCGGCGAGCGAAGGCAGCCCCGGACCCGCGCGGTACAGCGCCTGCGCTGGCGCGATGACTTCGGTGCGCTGTTCGGCTGGCTGAGCTGGTTCCTCGACTCCAGCGCCAGCGCCCAGCGCGGCGGCTGTCACAAGGAACAGAATCAGCGCCAAATCGGCGAGGATCAACTGCCACGAATTCGTATGTCGGGTGAGGGTGAGCATCGGGGGCGTCAGGCTACGCTTTGAAGTTGGGCGACCCGTTTTGCGGATCCTCCTAGCATCGCATCGGCGACTTCATTAGCCAACCAATTGACCAGATCGTTGCGGGCCTCGTGCTCTTCCTGCGCGCGCCGCGCGATCGCATGAGCGACAGGCAAGCACCCAAAATGCGCGGTCAGGACCCCGTAGAGCGAAGACAAAACCGCCGTTGCAATAGCGCCCAGCGTCGCCGCGTTGGCATCAGCGCCAACCGTCGGCGCGAGCTGGGTCATCGAGAACAGGGTGCCGACAAGGCCGAAAACTGGTGCCAATTCTCCCGCTTGTTCGAACACGCGGGCCGCTTGGCCTTGATTGCTAAGGCGACGAGCGCTGGTTTCCTCATGCGCGCTGTGCATCGCTTTGAGCGATCCGGTGCGAACTAGTGCGATGAGAGCCTGTGTCAGGTCTTCATCGGGCGGCATCCGTTCTTCCGCGCCCAACGTCCCGCGCTGCCGAACCGCACGCGCCCAGCGGGCTATGGCGGTGCGATTGGCGTCCTTGTCGAATCGCGGTCGCGTAAGGTTGATCGCGGATCGGATCGCAAGGCCAGTATCGCGCACTCCCGATCGCGCTACCGTCGCCAGGAGCGTGCCCGTCAACACCAATCCCAGCGCGACCGGATCGAACAGGTTTGAACTCATTGCGGTGAGTTCCGGGATGGCGGGATTGGTGACCAGCATGAGGAAAAGAACGGATAACGCGGCCTGCGATTAAGGGCCGCCGCTTAGGTTTTCTCGCGTTTCAACTAAGGGGCAGGCCCTTGCCAGCCGAGCGGCAAATCCCTGCCGGTCTCGGATGGTTTCGATACTTCGGCCGCCACTTTTCCCACCGAGAGCCGACTGAAAGCGGTTTTGGCATGGCCAGTGCACAGGGCTGAGCACTCAATTTCTCCAGCCGGGACACACTCTTTTATGAGCGAAGCTCTTTTCGGAATTCACGGCGCAGCGCTTGAAGTGCGCTCGCAGCGCATGGGCGTCCTCGCCTCCAACATCGCGAACGCCGCGACGCCCGGGTACAAGGCGCGCGATGTCGACTTTGCAACCGCGCTGGACGCCAAGTTGACTCAAGGGCGTGGCACGGTGCCCGCCATGTCAGGTGGGGCAGATGCGCCGCTTGTTTACCGCACACCGACCATGCCAAGCCTGGATGGCAACACGGTGGAATTGAACCGCGAACAGCTCGCTTTTGCTGAAAACGCGCTCGCCTATTCCGCCACGCTTAGCTTTGTACAGGGCAAGGCCAACGTGCTCACCCGCGCGCTGAAGGGCGAGTAAGCCCATGCCGGATACGCGTCCTACAACCTTGTTCACACTGACCGAACGCGCCATGTCGGCGCAGTTGGTGCGGATGAACGCGGCGACGTCAAACCTGGCCAACGCCGGCTCGGTCGCTTCCAGCGCAGACCAGGCGTATCGCCCGATCCGCGCGGTCTTCACCGCCGAGCTCGATCGCGCGAGCGGCCTAACCAGTGTTTCCAGCGGGCAGCTTGTCCGGTCCGCCACCGAACCCACCAAAACCTACGACCCCGGCCATCCGCTCGCAGATCCAGACGGCTTCGTATTCGAAGCCGGCGTCGATGAGAGCGCCGAGATGGTCGAGATTATGGAAAGCGCGCGCCAGTACCAGAACATGGTCGAAGCGCTGCAAACCGCCAAACAGCTGATGCTGGACACGCTGAGGAGCAAGTAATGACGACCCCCATTAGCCAACCCATCGCCAATAACTCCGCCGTTAACACTAGGATTCAGGACACGCTGGACCAACTTAATACCCCTTCGGCCTTGTCGGGTGAGGGGGGTCTTGGTTCCTTAGACCAGGCGGACTTCCTGCGGCTGTTGACGACGCAGCTCGCCAATCAGGATCCGCTGAACCCGACCGACAACGAAGAGATGCTGGCGCAATTGGCGCAGTTCTCTCAGCTCGAAGCGGCGACCGATTCCACGGTCGTTCTCAACGAGATTTCCGACAAGCTTGACGCGCTCACCGTGGCGCAGGAGGCGGCGATCGCTGCGGCTCAATCCGCCGCCGATGCCGCCGCCAGAGCCGCCGATGCCGCTGAAAACGCAGCCACCCCTCAGCTTCCCTGATCCTCGTGCTTCAAAGGAACCCACTATGTCCTTCTTCACCTCCCTCTCCGGCCTTCGCAACGCTCAGACCGATCTTGGCGTTGTTTCACAAAACATCGCCAACGCGGAAAGCGTAGGCTTTAAGAGGAGTTCGGCGAGCTTCTTCGACCTCGTCGCCAGCGGCGCGGGCACCGACCCGCGACTAACGCCGGGCATTGGCTCGGCGTTGGCGGGCATCACGCAGGACTTCGGGTTGGGCACGTTCGAGACGACGGGACGTGGTCTGGACCTCGCGATCAACGGCGATGGATTCTTTTCGACCGCGAACCCCATCTCGGGCGATGTCAGTTTCACCCGGGCGGGCTCGATGCGGATTGTGGCGAACGGGGAATTGCAGGACTCGATCGGCGACAACCTTCAGGGCTTTGCGGTGGACGCGGCGGGCAATCCGACCTCGACCACGCCGACGGCTATCATCGTGCCCACTGCGAACGCAGCAGGCGTGACCCTTTCGAGCGTTTCGATCAACAATCGCGGTGTGGTGAACGCGTCCTACGCCGATGGATCCGTAGAGCCGATTGCGCAGCTTGCGCTTGCGACATTCGCGGCCAACGATGGCTTGCGCCCCATTGGACAGACCAAATGGGCGGTGACTGGTGAAAGCGGCAACGCAGTCTACGGCAATCCCGGGCAGGGCGCGTTTGGCTCGATCTTCTCGGGCGCTCTTGAGCGATCCAATGTTGATCTCGCTGAAGAGATGGTCTCGCTGCTGACCGCGCAGCGCAACTTCCAGGCGAACGCCCGCGCGATCGACACCGCCACGCAGATTTCACAGACCGTGCTGAACCTGCGTTCGTAAGCGTCTGATCGCCAAGAGACCTGACCTATGGATCGCCTGATCTACACCGCGCTCACCAGCATGAACGCTTCGATGGACCGACAGCGGGCGGTGGCGAACAACCTCGCCAACGCCTCAACACCCGGTTTTCGCGCCGAAGTTTTCGCGGTGACCTCCGCCACTTTGAAAGACGAAAGCATCGAGGCGCGGGCTCTGGCGCGTGGGCAAGTGCGCGGGGCCGATATGGCGACCTCGCGCATCAACCCGACGGGCCAACCGCTCGACGTGGCCATGCAGGGCAAGACCTTGATGGCGTTTCAGAGCCCGGCTGGCGGAGAAGCGTATTCTCGGCGTGGTGATCTGCGGATTGCAGCCTCCGGCGTGCTCGAAAACGGCGAAGGTTTGGCTGTGCTGGGTGTTGGCGGCGGGCCAATCACGGTTCCGCAGGGCTTCGCGATCAGCGTCGCCGAAGACGGCACGATCCTCGCCTCCGATCCCGCCGCGCCCAATGTAGCGGCCGAAGTGGTTGACCAGATCAAGCTCGTCTCCCCCGAAGGATCGCGCCTTTTGAAAGGGATCGACAGCTTTCTGAAGGTCGTTGGCGACGGCGTCCTCCCACCCGATCCCACGGCCCGTGTCACAAGCGGCGCGCTGGAGGATTCCAACGTCGAAACCGCGCAAACCCTGGTCGAGATGATCGAGGCGCAGCGCGCCTTTGAACAGCGCGCCAAGATTATCTCCACCGCTCGCGATCTGGACGAAGCGGGCAGTCGCCTGATGTCGATCCGCTAATTCTGAAAGAGATTTGTCATGCCCACTTCCGCCCTTCACGTCGCCCGCACCGGGCTCGAAGCGCAAGACGCGCGGATGCGCGTTATCGCCAACAACCTTGCCAATATCGGCACGTCGGGCTTCAAGCGCGACCGCGCCGATTTCGCGACGCTCGCCTATCAGGAACAGCGCGTGGCCGGGCAGCAATCGACCAACCAGACCGCCTATGCGGTCGGCCTTAACTTGGGCACCGGCGTCGCCGTTGTAGGAACCAGCCGGATCGAAACGCAGGGCACGCTGACCCAGACGGGCAACACATTCGACCTCGCGCTCGATGGACCGGGTTATTTTCAAGTAGAGCTTCCGCCCGGTGGCCAGCTGGCCTTCACCCGCGCGGGCAATTTCACGATCTCGCCACAGGGCAATCTGATCACGGGTCAAGGCTTTACAGTCACCCCACCCATCCAGATCCCGCAAGGCTCGCAAAACGTCACCATGTCGCCTGATGGCACGGTCAGCGCGTTGCAACCGGGGCAGGCGGTTCCGGTGCAGCTGGGCCAGTTGCAGGTAGCCAACTTCGTAAACCCCGCCGGACTACGCCAGATCGGCGACAATTTCCTGGTTGAGACCGCCGCAAGCGGCCCTGTCGAGCTGGGTATCGCTGGCCAGTTCGGGCGCGGGCAAATCCGGCAAGGGATGCTCGAAGGCTCGAACGTCAACGTTGTCGAAGAGCTTGTCGAAATGATCGAAGCGCAGCGCGCCTACGAGATCAATTCCAAGATGGTGAGCGCGGTCGACGAGATGCTCCGCAACGCCAACCAGACACTCTAGGGTCGGGAGACTATGTGATGAAACGCATCTGTACCGCTGCCGCTCTGGCGTTGTCGCTCACCGCTTGTATGGGGACGGGCAATCGCGCCCCGGGCTTCTACGGACCGCCGCCGCCGGGCCCGGTCCAGCAATCCGACAACGTTCCCGTCCAGCCCGATGCCGTCACGGCCGACGCGTTTGCTGCGCCCCAACCCGCCGCTGGTTCGATCTTTCAGGCCAGCCAGGGTTACGCAAGTCTCGCCACGGGCACCCGTGCGCGGAAACTGGGCGATATGGTCACCATCGTCCTCCTCGAAAACACGACAACATCGAAGTCCACCACGGGCGCAACCGACCGCTCGGGCGAGTTCGGTCTGATCCCGCCGACCTCGGGTCCGCTCGATTTTCTGAACCCCAACGCCCTTAACGCCAGCGGTTCCGGGTCGTTCTCAGGATCAGGCAACGCCGCGCAGCAAAGCCAGCTGACCGGGACCGTCGCGGTGACCATCGCCGCCATCTACCCCAACGGAACCGCCGAAGTCGTCGGAGAAAAGCAAATGTCGCTTAGCCAGGGAGATGAATGGGTGCAGTTTGCCGGTCGCGTTCGCCTGGTCGATATCGATGTCGACAATCGCTTGCCATCCTCCGCTGTCGCCAACGCGCGGATCATCTATTCAGGCAAAGGCGCGGTTCAACAAGCGAGCCGACCGGGCTGGCTTTCCCGTTTCTTCAACGCCATCTCGCCGTTCTGATTGGGGGGTGGGTATGACACGCATCCTTCCCCTTCTGCTCGCGTTTCTGGCCGCGTTCGCATCGACCAGCGCATCGGCGGAGCGGATTCGCGATCTTGGTCAATTCGAAGGCCTGCGCGCCAACCAATTGACCGGCTATGGCGTCGTGGTCGGCCTGCAAGGAACCGGCGACGACAATCTTCAATATGTGACCGAAGCCATGCGCGGCATTTCGGGCCGTCTGGGCTTGCAATTGCCGCCCGGCGTCAGCCCCAACCTGCGCAACGCTGCGGCGGTTATCATCACCGCGGAATTGCCTGCTTTCTCAAAACCCGGTCAGCGGATTGATATCACGGTGTCGACCCTAGGGCAGGCGCGGTCCTTACGTGGAGGAGCTTTGGTGCTTACCCCGCTTTATGGCGCGGACGGTCAAATCTACGCCATGGCGCAGGGCAATGTGGCGGTCGGGGGTCTCGGCGTATCAGGCCGTGACGGATCGCAATTGACGGTCAACATCGCAACGGTTGGGCGCATCGCCGACGGCGCGACGGTCGAGCGCGCGGTCGCGACCGGATATGACCAGCAATCGACGCTCAAATTCAACCTGCACCAGGCCGATTTTCTGACCGCACAGCGCGTGCGGGACGCGGTAAATTCTCGCTATCCGCAGACTGCCAGTGTGTCCGACGGAGTGAGCATTGAGCTTGCCCTGCCGCCTGGCAAAGACGCGCGCGCTGCGCGTATGGCGGAGATCGAGATGATGCCGGTGACGCCCGCCCCGGTGGCGGCGCGGGTGGTCGTCAACAGCCGCACCGGTACGGTCGTGATGAACGAAGCCGTCCGCCTCAGCCCCGCCGCGATCAGCCATGGCAAGCTGGTGATCCGTATCGATGAAAACCCGCGTGTCGTGCAGCCCGAACCGTTCGGCAACGGCGAGACGGCGGTGGAGGAAAACTCCACCATCACGATCAGCGAACGATCCGACCGCGTGGCGTTGATGCCGGGCGCGGCGAACCTCTCCGAAATTGTCGACGCGCTCAACCTTTTGGGCGTCGGCGCGGCGGATCTGGTGGTGATCCTTGAAAGCCTGAAACAGGCCGGCGCGCTGCAAGCCGAAATGGTGGTGCTGTGATGGTGTCGATCTCTCTGGTCTCGACCTCGAAACCCATCGATGCGGAGCGCCTCGAACTGCGCAAGGCCGCCGAAGGCTTTGAAGCGATCATGATCCGCAAAATGCTCGAAAGCGCGCGTGCCTCCAGCTTTGCTGACGAGACCCCGTTGACCGGCGGGGGGATGAAACAGTTCACACAAATGCGCGACGAACACTTCGCCGATATCGCGGCATCCTTGGGCGCCTTCGGGTTTGCACGCAGTATCGAGGAACAGCTTTCCCAACATCTTCCGGGCCATAAGGGCTAGGCTATGCCAGGACCTCTCTTCCAGATCGCGCGCTCCGGCGCTGCCGCATCGCGAGCCAGCCTTGAGCTGGTCGCACAAAACATCGCCAACGCATCAAACCCTGACTATTCGCGCCGCACCCTTGAAGTGCGCGAGCTGGTCGGGCTGTCGTTCGGATCGCGCGACGTCCTGAACGGCGTTCGCATCGAAGGGATTTCGCGCGCCAGCACCGAAATCGTTCAGCAACAAGCGCGGACCAGCGCGGCGGAACTTGCGCGTGCCGACGCTGAATTGCAGGGGCTGCGCGACACTGAACTGGCGCTTGAACAGTCGCGCCTGTTCGAAGGGCTGGTTGAGTTTGAAGCGGTCTTCACCCAGCTTGAAGGCAATCCGCTGGAACCCGCTCTTCGCACGAACGCGCTCGAAACCGCTCGGCAATTGGCGAGCACCATCCGCTTTGCCGATACCACTCTAGGCACGGCTCGCACGCAGGTTCAGGACGCAGTGTCGGTCTCCCTGAACGAGGCGAACCTGCAAGCCGCCGAGATCGCCCGGATCAACCAGAACCTCTCCTTCACCCGTCCCGGCACCAGCGGCGAGGCGTCCTTGCTCGACGCGCGCGACGCCGCGTTGCGCAATTTGTCCGAACTGGTGGGTGTCACCGCCACGTTCGACGAACGCGGCGCGGCGAGTGTACGATTGGCCGATGCATCGGGCGGACCGGGCGCGTTGCTGGTCGATGGTTTCTCCTCCAACGCAATCGGCTCGAGCACCAACGCAGATGGCACGGTGTCCTTTGACGTCGGCGGCGTGGGCGTTGCGCCGGTGCGCGGCGCGCTGGCCGGACAAGCGGCGGCGTTGGAGGCGCAAGCCGATTTCCAGACTCAGCTTGATACTATTGCGGATGAAGTGATCACACGCTCCAACGCGGCGCAGGCGACTGGGAGTGACCAAGACGGCAATCCAGGCCAAGCTTTGTTCACCGGCGCATCGGCCAGCGACATCGCGCTGAACCTGACTTCGGGCCGCCAGCTGGCCACCGCCCCGTTGGGATCCCCCGCCGGCAGCACGAACACCACGAACTTGGCGGCGTTCACGGCCTCCTTTGGCGCGGATGATGGCCCGATTGCGCGCACAGACGCTCTGCTGCTGGGTCTGTCGAGCCGGATCGCCGCGCAGGATGTGACCCGCACCGGCCTGGCCGCGATCGCGCAGAACGCCGAGGCGACTTTGCTCACCGAAACGGGCGTGGATCTCGACACCGAAGCGGCGAACCTGATCCGCTTGCAACAGGCCTTCGAAGCGAATGGGCGCGTGCTCCAGGTTGCGGCGGAAGTTTTCGACACGCTGTTGGCGATCCGTTGAGCGGTCGGCTGAAGGAGACGCAGAAATGAGCATTGTGAGCAACTCGACCGGAGCCTTTTATGAACGCTCCTTGAGCCAACTGAGCGACCTTCGCGGATCGCTTGAGGGGCTGCAAAACCAGATCTCAACCGGCGTGCGTATATCGCGTGGCTCCGAAGATCCCGCTGCGGCTTCGCGTCTTCGTACCCTGGCGCGTACCGAACGTCTCGCCGACGTTCAGGAGGACAACGCTGACAAGCTGGCGCGCGATCTTGAGGAAGCCTCGGGCGAAGCGCAAGGTGTGGCCAATCTGCTAGCCCGCGCGCGCGAACTGGCCATCCTCGCGGCGAACGATCCGACTGGGGAAAGCGGGCGCGCGGCGATCGCCGAGGAATTGGTCCAATTGGAAGAGGAACTGTTCGATCGCGCCAACGCGGCGACCTTGACGGGGGAGCCCCTGTTCGCTGGCACCGCCGCTGGTCCCGCCTTTGTTCGCGAGGCCGATGGAACGGTGACCTATAACGGCAACACCGACATCGCGAGCGTGCCGGTCGCGCCGGGTACCGAGCTTGAACGCGGGATCACCGGCGCGCAATTGTTTCAATTCGATCAGGGCGGCACGACAAGCAGCGCTTTCGCCGTGCTGTCCAATTTAAGCGCCGCGTTGCAACCCGGATCAGTCGATCCGGCCGCCGCCGCCAAAGCTGCGCTCGATGGGCTGGACGCGGCAATCGACAACACCACAAGGAACCAAACTGTGTTGGGCACCCGGCTCGCCTGGGTCGAAGTGATCCAGGACAACCAACAAAATCGCGCGCTGACTGTAGCGGAGCAACGATCGGATCTCGGCGATACCGATTTGGGTGAGGCCGTCGCGCGCTTGCAGCAAACGCAGGCCGCGCTCGAAGCCAGCCAGCTCAGCTTTGCTCGCCTTGCCAACCTCACCCTCTTCGACGCGCTTTGATCGCGGCGAACCCCAAGGAGTCGGGCCCACATGTTCGCCGCTATTGGTATCGTTGTCCTCATCGTCCTCGTCTTTGGCGGGTTTATTCTGGCGGGCGGCTCAATCGGGCCAATCATCGCCGCGCTTCCGCTCGAATTCATGATGATTGGCGGCGCCGCTTTAGGTGCGACGTTGATCGGCAACTCGATGCACGAGATCAAGCTGCTGGGCGCGGGGCTGGGCAAGGTGTTCAAAGGCCCTAAGTTCACAGACGAAGATCACATCGACGCGATTGCGCTGACATCAAAGCTGATGAAACTGTTGCGATCCGAAGGCGCGGTGGCGCTGGAAAGCCATGTGACCGACCCGGCCAATTCGGCCATCTTCAGTGAGTATCCGCGCCTGCAATCGAACGACACCGTAGCGGGTCTGATCTGCGATCCGCTCACGCTGATGGTGGTGTCCTCCGGCACGCTCGATACCCACGCGCTTGAGGATATTATTGACAACGCGATCAAGACCCAGCTGCACGAAATGGAGGAGCCCGAGCACGCGATCCAATCGTTGGCTGACGCGTTCCCCGCGTTAGGGATCGTTGCGGCTGTTCTTGGCGTCATCAAGACAATGGGTTCGATCAACGAGCCACCCGAAGTGCTGGGCAAGATGATCGGCGGCGCGCTGGTCGGCACCTTTCTGGGCGTGCTGCTCGCCTATGGCTTTGCCGGTCCGATGGCGGGCCGGCTCAAGCAGATCAACACGCACGACAAGCAGATCTTCTATTCGATCAAGCAGGTCATCATCGCCAGCCTGCATGGCTATCCGCAACCCATGGTGCTCGAAGCGGCGCGTTCAGGTCTGCCCCCGGCGCACCGGCCCAAGCTGACCGATCTGCTTGATATGATGCGGGGACGCTAGCGCCATGGCTGACGCCCCACCCGCGCCGGAGCCATTGGCTCCGATCATCGTAAAGAAGATCACGATCGAGGAAGGCGGCGGTCACCATGGCGGCGCGTGGAAGGTCGCCTACGCTGACTTCGTTACCGCCATGATGGCGTTCTTCCTTCTGCTCTGGTTGCTGGGCGCGACTGAGGAGAACCAGCGCAAGGGGATCGCCGACTATTTCACCCCCACGCTTGTCAAAATGCGGCAGAAAGGCGCGGGCTCGGATGGGATGCTGGGCGGCGCTTCGATCACGGATGTCGACAACTATCCCAATTCGCAGGGCCAGACCGGCACCATGTCGATCACGATACCACGGGGCGCTGCGGGCGGTCCGATGGAAGGCGGCGGCCGGGGAGAGGCGGAACAGATCCAAAGAAAGATCGAAAAGATACGAGAGGAAATTCGCGAAAAGCTTTCACAGAAGAAGAACCTTTCGCGCCTCGTACGGCAAGTGCGCGTGATGCGGTCGCCCGAAGGCATTCGGATTGATTTGGTTGATGATGCGGATTTCTCGATGTTTGCTTTGGGCACGACGGTGCTGACATCGGAAGCGCAGCAACTGCTTGAAGCGTTGGGCACGACTTTGGCCGAAGGGCCTACGCCTCTCATCCTGCGCGGTCACACCGATTCCCTGCCTTGGCGTTCAGGTGTGGTGGCGAACAACTGGTCGCTTTCCGCGGGCCGCGCAGAGGCGACGCGCCAGGCGCTCATCCGCAACGGCGTGGCCGGGAGCCGTTTTGCCCGTATCGAAGGTGTGGCCGACCGCGAACCCCTTATCGCGGCCAACCCGCAAGACCCGCGCAACCGGCGCATATCGCTGCTGCTGATTGAGAACGCGGGCGCAATAACGCGCCCGGCGACGCGCATCCCTGAAGCAACGACTGTGGCGCAATCCGCCGACAACGCTGAGGGATAACCCGCGTGCGCGCGGTTCGGGATGGGTAACCATGACGCCCTAGCCTGCGTTCCATCGATCACCCACGCGATAGCAATCGGAACCGCCGATGGAACTGACATCTTTACCGCCGCCCCTGGTCCACACATCCTCTTTTGCCGATGCGATGGGAGAGGTCTTACAGGACACAGCCGACCGGGTAGTCCTTCCACGTTTTCAGCGGTTGGCGCAGAGCGAGATCGCTGAAAAGTTGCCGGGTGATCTGGTCACTGTTGCAGACCGTGAAGCCGAACTTTTGATCGCGCGGGGCCTTGCAAAGCTCGATCCCTTCGCGCACTTCGTCGGAGAGGAGAGCTGCGCGGAGGACCCTTCGCTTCTCTCTAAGCTGGACGAAGGGAGCGCGTGGATTGTCGATCCGATTGACGGCACCGGCAATTACGCTGCGGGCCGCGCGCCGTTCGCGATGATGGCGGCCTATTTGAGGGGTGGCGAACTGGTGGCCTCGGCGATCCTCGATCCTCTTTCCGGAAGGCTGATTACCGCCGAGCGCGGCGCGGGCGCTTGGAGTAATGGGCAACGTACGATGTCCAGCGGCGAGGGTAGATCGCTTGCGTCCTTGCAGGGTGTTGTCAGCGATTTTCAGCGCCCGGCGGCGATGGAGCCCGCCATTGAAGGGCTGGAAAAAAGTGTTCAAGCCATCCTTCCAACCCGGCGATGCGCTGGGGCCGAGTATCCGATGGTCGCCAGCGGCAAGATCGATTTCGCGCTCTATTGGCGCACGTTGGTCTGGGATCACGCGCCCGGTGTCTTGATCCTGCAAGAGGCGGGCGGAAAGGTCGCTCGATTGGATGGCACGCCGTACCGCGCGGCCGATCCGAGCGGCGCGATCTTACTCGCCCACTCGCCTGAAATCTGGGATCAGGCGGCGGCTGTTTTCTCGCGATAGGTTTGCGCTTTCGCCAGTGCGTCAAACTCCATCAGGCTTTTTAGTAAAGTCGGCATTTCCTTGATCGGCACCATGTTTGGTCCGTCGCTGGGCGCGTGATCCGGGTCCTGGTGCGTTTCGATAAAGACGCCTGCCACGCCGACTGCCACCGCGGCGCGCGCCAGCGTCGCGACAAATTCACGCTGACCGCCCGAACGCGTGCCTTGTCCACCGGGCTGTTGCACCGAATGGGTCGCATCGAAGATCACCGGATAGCCGGTGCCCGCCATGATTGGCAGGCTGCGCATATCGTTGACGAGGGTGTTGTAGCCAAAGCTGGTCCCTCGCTCGCACAGCATCACGCGTTTATTTCCGGTGCTGGCGATCTTGGCCGCAACATTGGCCATGTCCCAGGGCGCAAGGAATTGCCCCTTCTTCACATTGATCGCGCGGCCCGTCTGCCCGGCGGCGAGAAGGAGATCGGTCTGGCGGCACAAAAAAGCCGGGATCTGAAGGACGTCCACTGCTTCGGCTAAGGACGCGCATTGCGCCGCTTCATGCACATCGGTGATGACCGGGCAGCCGTGTGTTTCGCGCACATCGGCGAACACATCGAGCGCCTTGGCCAGACCAAGCCCGCGCGGTGAATGGATTGAGGTGCGATTGCCTTTGTCAAACGAACTTTTGTAGATCAGCCCAAGGCCCAGCGATCCACACATCTCGGACAGAGCCGAGGCCATTTCCAGCGCGTGATCGCGGCTTTCCATCGCGCAGGGGCCAGCGATCAGAGTGAGGGGTTTGTCGTTGGCGATTTCGAGTGGACCGACGTGAACGCAATTCATGACCAAGTTCCTTTAAAAGGTGCCGAACTGCGCGAGAATATCGTCGACATCGCGGCCCTTCGCGGCGCTGAGGGCGATGCGCGCTTCGTTCTCGATAACCTCCCAGGCGGCCTCTTCGACCTCGGCCCAGCGCGCAGAGGGTATGACGACCACGCCGTCCCCATCGGCGAAGACGATATCGTTGTTGGACACCGCGACGCCGCCCATTGTGACGGGCCGGTTCATGGATCGCAGCGTTCCTTCGAACTTGATATCGTTGCAATGACTGGCGTGCGCATAGACCGGAAAGCCAAGCGCTCGCACATCGGCGGTGTCGCGCGTCACACCGTCAATCACCGCGCCAACCGCGCCCGATCGAATGGCCAGATTGGCGTTGAGATCGCCGAAATAGGCGCGTTCGGGCACTTCGTTCGCGACCATGATGACATCGCCCGGCCGTACGAAAGCGTAGGATTGAAGTGCGCCGTAAATGCCTTTCCATGCGTCGGATGGATCATCCGGTTGAATAGCTCCGATTTGCAGTGTCTTGGCCCGACCCAGAATCCGGCCACCAGTGGTTGGGCGGATATGGCGAGGAAGAACCGCATTGATGCCCAATTCCTTGGCAGTATCAGCCAGCACGTTGGAGGAAAAATGCGGCGCCATCGCGCGAAACCGCGTCGCTTCACTCGCCCGCTGACCCGCTGCAAGGGTCTCTGCCAGAGCAAGGTCGTGTTTGGTGTTCACATCCACTTGCTCAAGCGGATCGAGATCGAACAGAACTGGCCTTTCACCAAATCGGCGGATCGGCAACTCGCCGCTTGCAGGACGACGGACTATGTAGAGGCTCATCGCCTCGACCACCGTTTCGGGCAGGTCGACGCTGTTGGGAATTCGTCCGGTGCCATACACGGGCGCGGCATCGTCCCAGCAATATTGCTTGGCACGGCTCACGCCCACCAAACTGTCCGCCTTTGGGTCTGCCAGCAGCGCCTCAATCGCGCGGCTTAGCGTGCCTTCAGTGACAAATGGCGCGGTACAAAGGGCCTGCACCCAGATATCCGCATCGGGCCGTTGTCGGCATTCCCAAGCGAACATCGCGTGACCATCGGCGGCGTTGGAGGCGAGGTCTTGCGGACGTTTGAGCCATGCGACGGGTAAATCCTGCGCCTTCGCCGCGATTTTCTCGCAATCGGTGTCGAGGCACACTTCGGATATAGCTCCGCAATCGAGAGCCTGGCGAAGCTTGCGCTTGAACAGATGTTCGCCATCCAGGATCGCGAGGTTCTTCTGCGGCACGCGTTCGCTGGTGCCTTTGGCGGGCACGAAGGCGACAATCTTGAGAGAAGCGTTCATGGCGCAGCTCACCCGTTCAGGTCGTTCGTGTGCAGCATGCCAACCACCCGGCCCGCATCGTCCAACACGGGGAGAACCAACCAATCCGTGCCACCGCTTTGGCGTGTCATCAGAATATCGCCCAAGGTTGCGTCAGGCCGAATGGTCTGCGGATCGCTGCGCATAAGCTCGCGCGCGGTCACCCCGGCGAGCGTCGGCCCTGATTGCAGATGCCGGCGCACATCGCCGTCCACTACCAAGCCTAGGAGCGTGTTGTCTGCGCTAACCACACAGGCCGCGCCCATACGCTTGGCTGACATAACGGATAGCACTTTGAGCAGATCCGTGTCCGGGGTTACGATGGGCAGGTCATCCTCCTTACGCATGATGCTGGCTACCGGGATCATCTGCCGGCCGAGCAAACCCGCCGGGTGATGCCGCAGGAAATCCTCGCGCGTGAATCCGCGCAATCGGCTGACGGCAACGGCCAGTGCATCCCCAATGGCGAGATGCAGCGTGGTCGAGGAAGTTGGCGCCATGCCGATATGGTCGGCTTCGCGTTCAATCTCGGCCAAGACGCAGTGATCCACGGCGTTGGCGAGCGGCGATCCGGCGCGCCCGATAATCCCGATCATCGGGCACCCGCGCGCTTGCAAGAGCGGCAACATGCGCATGATCTCCTCAGTCGATCCGCTGTTCGATAGAAGAACCACCAGACTGCCCGGCTCCACCGCGCCCAGATCGCCATGCGCCGCTTCGGCGGCGTTGACGAAGACCGCCGCGGTGCCAAGGCTTGAAAATGTCGCCGCAAGCTTGGCCGCGATGTGGCCCGATTTGCCGATGCCGGTGAAGATCACCGGGCGCGTTTGCTTCGCGATCAAAGCGATGGCCTCGGCGACTTTTGGTTGATCGGTCTCAAGGAATTGGGAAAGCGCATCGCGTTCTTGCGCGATGACGGCATGGAACCAACGGTCCTGTCGCGTGCCTGGCGCGTCGTCCAACGCGCGAATGGAGGTGATCGCGTTCATCAGGCAGCCTTGGCCCAGTCGGCGGCGAAATAGGCGAAGTTCGCTTCCCACCGGTTCGGATCACAGGGTGTCTCGAGACGGCTTAATATGTCCTCGCCACTCAAGTTCAGGTTGCGGGGACAACCCAGATTGTTGGCGGCGTGGTAAGCGAACCAGGTCTTGGCCAAGGATTGGTTGGGCGCGGCGCATGTTCCCGTAGCGAGCGCCTCTATGAAGGGGTCGAGCTCCTCATACGCGTTCATCCATTTGCCCGTCGCAAAACGGGAAAGCCGCAGGAGCGGCGTGCCGTGAAACCCCGCCATGGCGTAAACCTTGGAATCACCCAAGATCACCCCATCCGCTGCCGTCATCAGAAAGTTCGATGCGCGCGTGCCGATGGGTGTCTTGCCGGGAAGCAGTTTCATGCGTGACCGATTGGCGCGCACCACGCGCGCGATCGCGCTGTTATCCAGATGCGCTTCGTTCAGCGGATGGTTGGTGAGCGCAAGGAACACTCGACCGCCCAGCCTCTCGATAAGCTCTTCCAGCATGGCCGCGTTCGGCGTCGCGCCCACACGGTGCATGGTGTAGAAGTTTTCTTCGTGCTCGTATTCCAAAGGCAGGAAGACAATCGGGCGATCGCTCGGCAGATCGGCCCATTCGTTGAGATAGTCGTTTTGTACGTCTTGCAGTCGATCGGAGCGCTGCACCGCGTCCCAATAGGGTTCAATCATGGCGTCGAGCTGCGTGGTCTGATCCTCAGTCAAATCAGGAAGAACGCCATGATCGAACGGGCAGGTCGTAAAATGAAAGCTGTCCGGTCCCAAGCGAAGCGGGTCCGCCGCGCCTTCGGTGATGTGGCGCACGACGCCGGGAAACGCTTTGACCGTTTCGAAATCTGCGGACCGGCAGATGGTGTAATCGGGGGCCAGGTTATGGACAAAAGCCACGATGCCATCGCGCTCAATCGGGTCGGTCCGCATCGAGGGATGGCCCGCGTCGTTCACAATGTGCCAGCAGATATCAGGAATATTGGCGCACAGCTGGATTTCGGTTTCGCCAATCCCCGTGTTGCGCCAGGGTGGCGGCGCAATCACGTGGATTTCGTGCTCGTTCGCCAACCGTTCGATCACCGGCTTTACAATCCGGGCAAACCACCAGGGTGTGATCACCGGCAAATAGAACACAATGCGCATTCAGACCTATCCCGCGTTCACCGCGCCACGGCGGTTCGTTTCGTCTCGAGGGGCTGGCTAGGGCGCTCATGGTTTTCATCGATTGACCATGCGCCCTAGGGTTGGTGACTAGGGGTTTTACGTTGGACCTTGCCCCTCAACGCGGGCCCACTCCCTTTGCGAAGGTGTGGGCATAAAAAGCGTCATCCGACTGCGCGTCAGGGAAAGCACTAAGTGGTGGTCCGAGGCTTAAGCCTATCTCCTCGTAAACCATGAGTTTTTAGCTCCCGAATGGACCCAGTTTTGGAGAGCTCTCTCATGCACGACACCATTCTTCCCGCTGACCTTCCGCGCGCGCTGGAGCGTGTGGGCGATGATACGAAGGTGCTGTCGCTCGATTGCTTCGACACGTTGATCTGGCGTGATTGCCATGGGCCGACCGATGTCTTTCGCGGAATGGGTTCGGTCACCCATGGGCAGCGTGTGGCGGCGCAAACCACGTCACGGCACGCAAAACGCGCGCAGAAAGACAGCGTCGAGGTGAGCCTTGCTGACATCTACGCCGCCGCGATGCCTGGCGCCCCGTGCGACGCGATAGAAGCGGCGATTCAGGAAGAACTCGACACCGAAACGGCCACCTGCTTCGCTTTTGCGCCCGCGGTGGATTTGATACGCGCCGCCAAGGCCAAGGGGCTGCGCGTGATCATCGTATCAGACACGTTTCTGACTGCGCAGCAGCTTCGCGCTCTTATTGAACGCGTCGCCGGCGAAGAGGTCGCGACTATGATCGACCGAGTGTTCGCGAGCTGCGAGGTGGGCCTGTCCAAGGCGCAAGGACTGCTGGGCAAGGTTCCCAAGGCGATGAAGTGCCGGCCCACCGAGATCCTGCATATTGGCGACAATCCGAAGGCGGACCTGGAAGGCGCGCGTGCGGTCGGCACCCCGGCGCTGCACATGGTGCAGTTTTCTTCAAGCGCACAGCAACGCTTGCGACTGGAACGCGCATGCAGCGAAGTTCTCGGCTATCCCGCTGCCGGGGTCGAAGGGCTGCAGCCCCATCGCGCCCAGATTGCCCTGCACGAGCCTGCGACTAAGGACCCTGCGCATCGTTTAGGTTTCACTGTCTTGGGGCCGATTACCTACGCCTATGATCAATGGCTGCGAGCGGAAGCCGCGGCGCTGACGCGCGAGCGGGGCGGACAGGTCCATTGGCTTTTCATGCTGCGCGACGCGCATTTGTCGCATTGTGTGCACTGCGCCAGCGGTGAGGCAAACAGCGCCGCACGCATAGGGATCAGCCGCGTCGTCGCCAGCGGCGCGGCGCTGGCATCGCGCAACGTCTATCGCCACCAGCGCGCACAATATCTCAGCGTCGAACCCGACCGCTTCGCGCGCCAAATGCTTTTCACCGAAGACGAGATCAACGCGATAGTCGGCGATCCCAAGACAGACGTCGCCAAAGCCCAGGCACGCGAGAAGGTGTTCGCCGAACTGCGATCCGGCAAGCGTGAAAAGACTACCATGCGCCGCGCCCGCGCTTTGGCTGACCGGTTGATCGCGCATATCCGAGCTGAATGTGACCCGCAGTCGGGCGATACGCTGATGCTGATTGATCTGGGCTATGATGGCTCAACCCAGAACGCCATCTCGTCCCTGTTGGGCGAGGCCTTCGATTGCCATGTCGCCGGGCGTTACATGTTGCTGCGCGAGATGACGGTGAGCGGGCTGGACAAAAAGGGTCTGATCGATGCGCGCGATCTGGGAACTTCGATGGTTTTGGGGCTCACCCGCAATTCCGCTTTGCTAGAGCAGCTTTCGACCTGCGACATGGGCTCGGTGATCGACTACACGGCAAGCGGCCAGCCGGTGCACAAGGTCAGCCCGGTCAACCCGCGTCAATCGGCCATGCGCGAAGCGGTGCAGGATGGCTGCGTGGCGTTCGCCAAGGCGATGCAGGCCTCTCCTATCATCCGACAGGCTGAACCGGCGCATGGCAAACGCGCGTGGCGCGAAGCGGCAGCGAGTGCGATCATGCGTTTGATGTTCCTGCCTATGCCCGAAGAGCTCGAGATACTCGGCAGCTTTGAGCACGACTTTAACTTCGGGGCCGAACATATGGTCGCCCTCTTTGACAACGATTCCGCGCGCGACGGATTGCGGCGGCGCGGTCTGTTTTACCTTAAGGGGGTGGAGCGGATGTACCTGCCCGCCGAACTGGCCGCCGAACCGATCGAAGCGCGGCTTGCCCTTCTGGTGCAGTCGGTCAAGCGTTTGGGCCTGACCTACGCTGATACGATGGGCGAAGCTTTGGAACTGGAGGCAGTCCATTTCGACGCCAACCAATCGCGCGTTCAAAGAGTGGCGGCGAACACGACCTATGAAGGCTTTTACGTGTTGCGCTTACCGCTTCCGGTTCATGGGCAGGGCTTGGCCATCAAGTTTGGAGACCAGTTTGAACTGGTCGAATTCGGGTCGATAACGCGGTCTTCGGTCGCTTCGCTCAATGGGTGGACCGGGCAAGCGCCTGAGCGCGTCGATGTTCTGTTCGATGGTATGCGCGAAATCGCACCGTCGGTTGTGTCGTGCGAAGGCGAAGAGGCGGTGCTGGTGATCCCGTCGGTCCTGCGCGAACCTAGCCAGGATGCGCAGATGGTCGAGATCGTGTTTCGCCCCTTGCGAGTAAGAGGCGCGCCAGTTCCAGCTCTGGCCGTCAAGGCGCAGCCTCACGCAAAGACCGCTGCAGCGGCGTAAGCGCGCGCCCACTCACTCACTCTCCAAAAAACCCGGAGCCATTTCTGGCCCCGGGCTCCTTCGCCGCCCCCGGCGGGAGCTTGCGTTGGTCGGAGATTTCTATCGCAGCAGCGACAGCACGTTCTGCTGCGACTGGTTGGCCTGCGAAAGGATTGCGGTCGAAGCCTGTCCGAGGATCTGAGCCTTGGCAAGCGCGGTCGATTCCGCACCGAAATCGGCATCCTGAATGCGCGACCGGGCGTCGGCCAGGTTGGTCGAGGTCGTGGTCAGGTTGTTGATCGCCGCTTGCAATCGGTTCTGGCCGGCACCCAGCGAGGACCGCGTGGTGTTCACCGCCTGAAGGCCTGCATCCACGTTTGTGATCGCGGTCGCAGCGTTGGCGGCTGAGCTGACATCGAGGCCAGCGGCGTCAAGGTTGGTCGTGTCGATCGCGGTGCTGGTCAGCGTCACCGAACGGCCCGCGTCCAGCTGGACGTTGACCGAGACGTCCGAACCGCTCGTGCCGAACACGCTGATGCCGTTGAATTCGGTGTTGCTTAGGATGTCGTCGATCTGGGCGGCGATCTCGGTGACTTCGGTGTCGAGGAAGCCGCGGTCTGTATCGTCCAGAGTGCCGTTCTGCGATTGCACGCCCAGCTCGCGAACACGCTGCAAAAGGTTGGTCACTTCCTCCAAAGCGCCTTCTGCGGTCTGCGCCAGGGCAATGCCGTCATTGGCGTTTCGAATGCCTTGGTTGATGCCGCGAATATCCGACGTGAAGCCGGTCGCGATGGAAAGTCCTGCGGCGTCATCGGCGGCTGAGTTGATCCGGTTGCCGGTGGACAGACGCTCAAAAGCGCTTTGCAGTTTTTCGTTGGCTTGGGTGCTGGCGGCCTGAGCGCGCAGAGCGGAAACGTTGGTGTTGATGACAGTCATTTGGGTCAAACTCCCGTGTGTGGTGGTCAAGGGCAGCGTACGGGCGTTGAGTTCGGGATGTCCGCATCTGCTGAGATGTAGAGCGACCAGTGGATCAGATCTTTAAGCGGGAAATTTTCGGAAGCTTCGCAGCGGCTTGGTTCGCGTGCGTATTGCATGGGCTCGCTCGCGCGCGAGTAAGGGCGCACATCACGTCCGTGGCGCACTACGCATCTTTGCGCGTACGCGATCCTACGAGGGCTTAAATTTGCGACATTTTGGCCGGTCGAGCGGCAATCTCTTTCCGTCGCCAATCGAAGGTGTGCGTGTGTCGCGCGCTTTTCGGCGGCAACTTCTGGCCTTTCCAGCGTTCGCCGATGCGGTCGTCAAAGGGCTGAGCACACGTCAAAGCGTCAAACTGTCCTATTCAAGAGCTCTCTTTATGCCCATACATCCGCAGCCTCAGCCGCGCTACGAACCTGTCGCTCGCTTACCGCAAAGCAGGGCCCCGGCGCGTCAACGTTTTCAATCGGACACAGACGTCGCCTCCGCGCGAAGCGCCGGCCTGGCTTGTAAAGACGGCGATGATATCTGTACGCGTCATGGGGCCTTGCTTGATCCGGTTCTGCCACTGCTCAGCTCCGTGTGGCAAAAGTCGCGGCTATCTCTTGGCGAATATGGTGAGTTCGCTCATCCGCCGGATTGTCGGCCAGAAGACCGTCTTGAGATTGACCTGCGCCACGGCGATCGCGCGGCTTTGGCGCGGCTTGGCGATGCGCGTGTGGCACTGACCTATAATTCCAGCACACAAGAACCGGCGCGCGCTGCCTTGTGCGCTATGGCGAGCTTTTCCGGCGCTTCAAAAGGCGGCTGGCCGATTGCGCGCGATGAAAAGAGCCTGGCTCTGCTCACCTTGGCTGAACGTATCGCAGGCGCAGATATTCCGGTGCTGCTGGAAGGGCCGACCGGCACAGGCAAAGAAGTGCTCGCTCACTTTGTTCACCGTCGATCGGCGCGCGCCGATGGGCCCTTTGTCGCGGTGAACTGCGCGGCCATGCCAGAAGCGATGCTCGATGGGATGCTCTTCGGCCATCGCAAGGGCGCGTTCACCGGCGCGGCCGAAGCGCGCGAGGGCCTGTTCAGAGCCGCTGATGGAGGAACTTTGCTGCTTGATGAGATCGGCGAATTGCCATTGGCGTTGCAGGCAAAACTGCTTCGCGTCTTGCAGGAGGGAGAAGTGCTGCCTTTGGGGGAGACCACACCGATCGCGGTTGAAGTGCGAGTCGTTGCGGCGACAAATCGGCGTCTGATTTCCGAAGTCGAAGCAGGGCGTTTCCGCGAAGACTTGCTATACCGCCTCAACGTCTTTCCTTTGGAGATCGCTGCGCTGCGCGACCGGCCAGCGGATATCGCACCTCTCGCCTTTGGGATGCTGCTGCGCCACGCGTGTCGTCCAGTGCAAAATCGCGCAGGCGCGCGCCCCGGTCCCGCCTGGCTCTCAGGCCAAGCGATTGCGCTGCTGGAGACGCATGGCTGGCCCGGCAATGTGCGCGAGCTTGAAAACGTCATTCGCCGCGCGATCCTGTTGGCTGGGGACGAACCGCGGATTGGATCGGAGCACATCGTGTTCGATCAACCCGCACCCTCCGTCCCGAATGACGAGGCCCCGGTGCTCAACGCTCTTCGCCCAACGGCCATCCCGGCATCTTTGTCCGATATTGCGTTCCAGTCGGAGGCCGACGCAATCCTTGCCGCGCTGGCGGAAAATAGCGGCCACCGTGCCCGTACAGCCAAGGCGCTAGGCGTGTCTGAGCGCACGTTGCGTTACCGTCTGGCGTCCATGCGCGACGCTGGGCTCTTTTCGAGTGAAGGAGCCGAAAAATGAGCCCCAAGGCGACCGGATTGATGGAAGTGATGAATCTGCGCCAAGAATTGCTTGGACGCAGCGAAGCTTTGCGCAACGTGCGCGCAGCCAGCGGTGCTGCGACCCCTGGTGCAAGCGCCCCGCCCGCAGTCGATTTCGCGCAAACCCTCCAAGGCGCGCTGCACAAGGTCAGCGCTGTTCAACAGCGTTCGGCCGATATGCAGGTTGCGTATGAGACTGGCGAGGTGACCGACATCGCGCAAGTAATGCTGGCGCGGCAGGAGGCGGGCATCGCCTTTGAAGCAACGCTGCAAGTGCGCAACAAGTTGCTGAACGCCTACACCGAAATCATGCGGATGGGGGCCTGAGTAGGTGGCTGACGCAACGCTTCCGGTCTCCGCCGAACCGACACTGGTCGAGGCTCCTTCCAGCGCAAACATGGGCTCAGGCCCGATAGACTGGGAGGACCGCCTCAGCGCATTCACCAGCCAACCCGCTTTCAAACGTGCGCTGCCCGCGCTCATCGGTGTGGGAGCGATCGCGGCGGTGGCGTTGGTGTACATTGCCGTCGCGGGATCACCGCAGCGAATGCTCTACGGCAACCTTTCCGACTCCGAACGAATGGCGGTGGTCGATGCGTTGGAAACAGGCGGCATAGTCTACCAAATGAACAATGGCACCGGCGCGATCACGGTGGCCGAAGACGATTTCTATCGCGCCAAGATGCTCCTTTCCAGCGATGGCGGCGTCGCCTCGCCGCAAGGGGCGAGCGAGATGCTCGATTCCATTCCCCTGGGCTCCAGCCGCACGCTGGAAGGCGAGCGCTTGCGCCTCGCGCGCGAGCGGGAATTGATGCTCACCATTCAAGAGATCGACGGGATCGAAGGCGTGCGCGTGCATCTTGCGACGCCTGAACGCTCGGTCTTTGTGCGCAGCTCAAACCCGCCCAGCGCTAGCGTGATGCTGCGCCTTGTATCTGGTCGTTCTCTGAGCCAGCGGCAAGTGGACGCGATCGTCAATCTGGTCTCCGGCTCGGTCCCCGGCATGACCGCTGACGCGGTGCGCGTGGTGGATCAGAACGGACGCCTGTTGTCCGCCGCCCGCGACGCGGAAATGGATGGGCTGGCGCTCCAACGCGAGTTCGAGGCTAAGCTTCAGGGGCAGCTCGCAACCTTGCTCACGCCCTTGCTGGGTGGAGGCAATTTCTCTTCCCAAGTGCAGGTGGAGCTTGATCAGAACGAAGTGACTAGCGCGCGTGAAACCTACGATAAGGACGGCGCTGTCCGGTCTGAGAATGAACGTAAGATCACCCGTATGGCAACGCGCCAGACGGGCGGTGTTCCGGGAGTGACCGCCAACACACCGCCGCCAGATGCCGCCTTGGTCGATGGCCCGCCGCAAGGGACCGCCGCGCCGCAAACACAGTCGACCAACACGGCCTCGACACCGTCTAATAGCGAAAGCGCGATCCAGCGCGCTTATGAGCTCGACCGTGAGGTGGCGGTTACGGCGAAGCGCGCGGGTGGCTTGACTCGGCTTTCCGTTGCGGTTGCCGTTAGCCAGGAAGCGATGAGCGCTGCGGCGCCGATGACCGCCGAAGAGCTGGAGGCGCTGGTGAGCGCGGCGGTGGGCGCGGACACGGCGCGCGGCGATACGGTTAAAATCGCGGTCAGCGCCTTTGGTACGCCCGAAATCGCTCCGCTCGCTTTCTATGAAACGCCGTGGTTTGCGCAGATCCTGCGTTATGGCGCTGCGCTGATTGCGGTGCTGCTTGTCCTCCTTTTGGCGGTGCGTCCTTTGGTGGCGGGCGCTGGTCCCAACACCAAGAAAGCAAAGGCCAAGAAGGGCAAAGACAAGTCAAAGGCGCTGACCTCTGATGCGGAGGAAAATGGAGAGCCCACAACGCTTGAGGCCGGGGCGCTCGCTAATGCCGCTAGCCAGTCAAAATCGGATCTCTACACAGACCTGCCAGAGCAAGTGCGCCTTGCTCGCACGCTGACCAGCGAACAGCCCGACCGCGCTCTCGAAGCGCTCCAAAGAATGCTGCAACCTTCCAATCCTAAACCGGAAAAGGCGGCCAGCTGATGGCAACTACAGATCTTCTTGAAGCCGGCCGATCCGGAGCGCAACATGGATCCAACAGCCTGATGAACCGGGTCGAGCGCGCGGCGGTCTTCCTTTCTCTCCTTAGCGATGAAGAGGCCGCGGCTCTGCTGGGCCGAATGGAGCCAGCGGAGCTGGAACAGATCGGCGCTGCAATGTGCGCGTTGGGCGATATCGAACAGCCGCATATTGCCGAAGCTTTGGGTGATTTTGTCGGTGAGGCTGACCGGGAGATCCTGCCCGCCAAAGGTCGCCCTGATCGTGTTCGCTCGCTGTTGGAGCGTTCCTTGGGCGAAACGAAGGCGGCGAGCATGATGCTGCGGATCGAACCTGAAGCGCGTCCTCGTTCGATCGAGATGGCCCGCTGGCTCGCCCCGTCGGTGGTGCTCAAACTGGTGGAGGATGAACACCCACAGGTGATCGCCGCCTTACTGTTGATGCTGGAGCCGGAACCCGCCGCCGAAGTGCTGTCCGCAATGCCCGAGGACACACAAACCAGTGTCGTGTCGCGCGTGGCAAAGATGCAAACGGTTTCGACGCAGGCCATGGGCATGATCGACAATCTTCTGTCGCAGCGCATCGGTGCCAATTTCGGGGCGAGCGCGCTTACGCTGGGCGGCCCACGCGAAGCGGCGAATCTTATCAACCTGTCCGAGGGTGATCTGAGAAACACAGTCCTGCCCGCTATCGCGCAAGTTGATGGTTCGCTGGCCGAACGGATCGAAGAAGAGCTGTTCACCTTCGAAATGCTGCTTGAGCTTGACCCGCAGAACATGGGCCGCCTGCTGCGCGATGTGGACAACGAAGCGCTGGTGGATGCGCTCAAAGGCCTGCCCGATCCGCAACGCGGGCCGTTTTTTGCCGCCATGTCGAGCCGCGCCGCCGATGGCATTCGTGACGAGATCGAGTTGCGCGGACGCCTTTCGAAAGCCGACGTGCAGGCCGCGCAGCGCAAAGTCGTCGATCTGGCGCGCAGTTTGGCCGATCAGGGCGAGATAAGTCTGGGAGCCGATGATGGCGAGTTCGTCTGAGGCGCACGCACCGGGATGGACGGCGCACTCTGGTCTCACCCCCGGGGCAGGGGAGCAACCCGCGCCGCAGCCTGCGTGGATCACCGCTTTAGGAGCGAACGAGCAGGAAGCGCAACGCGGCTTTTGCGACGCGTCACCTTTCGAGCCGTTGACGCAGACTCTGCAACCCAACGCTCCGCCGCGACCCGATTCCGAGCGCAACGGAAACGAACACGTTCCGCCGGATGATGAGGCCTATAGGCGCGGCTTTGCGGATGGCCACGCTGAGGCGAAACGCGCCGGTGATTTAGCGTTTGCGGGCGAGCAGGAGCGTTTGCGCGAACTGCGACTGGCGTTCTGTGAGCTGGACACGGCGGGAAGGGAGGCTCTTGTAGAGGAGCTCCAAACGACCGTGTTGACGCTTTGCAAGGGTGTGTTGGGCGAATACGCGCTTGATCGCGAAGCCTTAATGGCGCGGTGCGAGATTACGGCGAAGCGGCTGGGGGCTGGACCGCGTGGCCTGACCTTGCATCTGAACCCGGCGACGCGTGCGGCGTTGGATGCAGAGGCTTTGGCGGGATGGGAATTGGAAGATGATCTCTCACTTGATCCCGGCGCCTTGCGCCTGACCAGCGCCGATGGCGAGGTGCGCGATGGTCCGGAAGACTGGATGCGCGCCTTATCCGAAGCGCTTCGGTCGTAGGTCACGCAATCATGCTGGCTGACATGCAGATCGAGCTTGCGCGGATGCGCGCCGGAAACCCTTACGCTGGCCCTGTGCTGACCGGCCGCGTTGTCGCGTGCGATGGAGGCCTTGTCGAAGTGGCTGGTCTGCCTCTTTCGATCGGTTCGTTGGGCGCAATTGAACAGGAAAAAGGCGCGGAATGCCTGGCTGAAGTCATCGGTTTTCGCGGTGGTCATTCGTTGATGATGCTGTTGGGGGACACTGTCCTTTTACGGCCCGATGCGGTCGTGCGCGCTTGCGGAGAGCCTGGAAAGGTGCGCGTCGGCAAAGCCTTGCTTGGCCGCGCGGTGGACGGTTTGGGGAACCCAATTGATGGCGGTCCCAAACCTGTGCTGCGACACGATTGGCAGCTTGTCGGCCGCCGCGAACGTGCGCTCGAACGCGCGCCTGTGCGCGAGCCCTTCGATTGCGGTGTGCGCGCGATCAACGCGCTGGCTACCATGGGCGTGGGGCAAAGGCTTGGCGTGATTGCGGGCTCTGGCGTCGGTAAATCGGTTCTGATTGATACGATGACCGCGCATTCCAGCGCCGACATCACTGTTGTCGCCTTGATCGGAGAGCGCGCGCGCGAAGTCTCCGATTTCGTCGCGCGGCATATGAACGACAGCCGACGCGGCCGCATGGTGGTTGTGGCGGTGCCTGCCGATCACGCGCCCAATCTGCGTCTGCGCGCGGCGCAATTCGCAACATCGGTCGCCGAGTATTTTCGCAGCCAAGGCAAGCGCGTGCTCCTGATCCTAGACAGCCTCACTCGTGTGGCTCACGCCGCGCGCGAACTGGCGCTTGTCTTGGGGGAACCGGGTGCCGCACGGGGCTATCCTCCATCCGCCTTGGCCGCTGTTACCAAGCTGATCGAGCGCGCTGGCAACGCAGCCAGCACGGGTGGCGCGGTTACCGGGATCTACACCGTGCTGGCTGATGGGGACGACACGAACGATCCAGTTGTCGACACCGCAAGAGCCATTCTGGACGGGCATATCCTGCTCAGCCGCGAACTCGCGCAACGCGGGCATTACCCCGCAATTGATGTGCCTGCTTCGTTGAGCCGGGTAATGGATGATTTAGTGACGCCGAAAACGCTGGATACGGCGCGGCGCGTGCGTGCCCTAATTTCTACTTGTGAGGAGAACCGCGATTTGGTGCTAATGGGCGCCTATCGCGCGGGCAGCGATCTCACGCTTGATGAGGCGCTGAAAAAATCAGGCGCCATCGACATGTTTCTTCAGCAAGGCCGGGGCGAAGGCGTAAGTCTGCCGCAAAGCCTGCGCGAACTGGCCGACTTGCTATGACGAGGCTGCGATGAAACAAGAAAGGCGCCGGGTGCGCGTGGCCCGGCGACAAGCTTTACTCGCCGACGTGAGCCAGCGCGCCGCAATGCGCGGGTTGGCTGACGCGTTGGCGGAAGAAAACCGCAGCGCAAGCTTAGCCGAGCGCAGCCGAGCGCTGACCCTGACTTATGGAGGGCGATCGCACGCAAGCGATGGCGCGAGGTTGGAACACTCCGCGCGATTTGCAGGGGCTTTGGCGGTCATTGCTCAAAACGCGGAAGCCGCGTGCGCCGATGCCAAACAACAAAGCGAATGGCAGGCCGAAGCCTTGAACCAAGCGCAGACTCGCGCTCGCCGCTACGCCGAACGATTGGCTGAGGCGATCGCCGCGTATCAGTACGCGCGGGAGCTCCAAGCGAGTGATGCTTGCGAAGATGGATCAAAACCGGCGGGCCGTTCCATTTCGACGTGCTTGGCACGGCCTGTGCAAAGCGGTTCGGAGTCCGGCTCCAGTGCCGAATGACCGCTCTTCAAGGACTGCTCTATGCTTTCTCTCACATCTTCTTCCGTCACTCCAACACCGCGCAGAATCTCCGATCGAGGCGGAACCGCAGGAACTGGCTCCTTGGGCGAGGCTGGCTCGATCTCCGCGACGCCTGGTGTCGAGGACGCACCAAGTTTTAAGGCCAAGTTGAGCGCGGCAATGGAGCTGGGAAAGCCTGGCCCTTCGGCTACGCGCGCCCAGGCGGGGGCCGATGCGACCGCGCTCTCCTTCAAAGGGGAACCCTCTGACCCTTCTCAGGCGACCGGCAAGGATCTGCCGCGCGACGGAAATCCTTCGCCGCAAAGCCTGACCGAAGCGGCTCCAGAAACAAACCCAGCGCATGCGACGTTCTTGGCGGGCTTCTCTGAACCCAGCAATGTGCCTGTTCCGGCGCATTTGGGAGAGCGGTTCGCCAAGGGATTTCAAGAATCGGAATCCAAGAAGGTCAAGGAATCCATCAGCGCCGTTTCAGAGGCCCATGCGTCCGAATTGCCGCCAACTGGTTCAGCACAGTCGAACCAGCATGGCGGCGTTGGCGAAAAGAAGGGGCTGGAGGGTCTTCGCTCTCTCACTTTACCCGAAGTCCCGATCAACTCGGCCACGACACCTAGTGGGCGCGTACCCGGGTTGGAGCAGCGACCTGACCCTTCGTCAAGTTCTGACCTTAGCGACCCTCGCCATGAAGAAAGCTCGCTGGCGGCTCGATCCGATACGTTCAGGGTGACGGCCTTTGCGGTGCCACCTGTGGCTAAATCTCTATCGTCATCCGATTTAAGAACGCGCAATCCGAATGCGAGCAGTGCGAACGCGGTGCCTGAAGGGCCAATTCCCCAAAGCCCCCGAGCGACGCCCACTTTCGAGTTATCGCTCCGATCGGACTTGAGTGAGGACATGTCGGCTGCACCGAAACCATCTACGGCTTCGCTAGCATCGTCTCTTATCTCCGCATCGGGCGGTCCCGGTGCCCCTATTGCTGCTCTCGCTGCTGCTGCGCCGGGTCCGACGCCAGCGCCTCTTTCCCCAAACGCGCCCGCGGTCGTGGGCACCCCAAGTGCGGCGCCACCCGCATCGGTCGAAAGCTATGTGGAACATATCGTTGATGCGCGAGAGGCGAGCCGTTTGATCCGACCTGAATTCACTCTGCGTCATGGCGACTTCGGACAGGTAGGCCTTCGAATCGATCCGGGATCGAGCGCAAATATCAACGAATGGCGAGCTACCCTGGTGGCGCGTGATCCGGGCTTTGTCCCCACTGTGCAGGCGGCCTTGGGCGAACGTATCAGCGCCGCGAGCGAAAGCGGCCTTTCGCACAACGGCGCATTCTCACAGCGCGGGAATGAAACCGGATCGCAATCTTCGGGATCGAACCCATCGGGGCATTCTGGCTCCCAATCACCCACGGCAAACACGGGACAGGATCAGCGCTACGGGTCTTCCACAGGGGACGATCAAGGGTCAGCGAAACCATATTCGGGCGAAGAGGCACTCAACGGCTCCAACACGGCCGCTGCGGACAGTCTCGAGACCGACACATCCGATGCCCTTGATCGGGCTTCGGGAAAGCCGGGCGCGCTGTTCGCTTGAAGCACCCCCAGCCTGATTATTCAGGCGCGTTGAATTGAACTGAGCAGGAGCGGACCAGATATGGCCAACGATGCCGAGACATCCGAAGACGCGAAGTCCAAGGGCGGCATGATGAAGATGATCATTGCCTGCGTGGTGATGCTCGTTGTCGGGGCAGGCGGTGCCTATGGAGCCTTTGCGGCTGGTCTGATTGGAGGTGGCAGCGACGCGGGCCCTGATTTGCCCAAGCTCGTGCGCAAAGGGGATAGCGACCCTTACGCCGTGCCAGGATCGAAGAAGGACGATGCGGACCCCGTCTATGGGGAGGGCGGAAGCGAATATCGCACCGCCTATTACAGTTTCTCCGACAGTTTTACCTCGAACCTCTCAGACTCGCCCGCGCTCATCCAGGTTGAAATTGCTGTGTCCACACAGCACGATGGACGCGTGCTCGGCTGGGTGAAAACCCACGAACTGGCGCTGCGATCAGCCGTTCTAGTGCAGCTTGCTGCGACCAAGGAGGCCGACCTGTTTGATTCCGATGGGCGGGCGAAGCTGAAAGAACGGCTGACCAAAGCCATCAACGTCGAGCTCGAGGAGAAAGAGGGCTTTGGCGGGGTCGATGCGGTTCACTTCAAGGGTTTCTTGGTCCAATGAACCTCGCTCAGTCCTTTGACGCCGCCCGCCCTTTGGCGCAGCATTGCGCCGAGCTGACCGAGCGCGGCCCCCGCCCTGAGGAGCGCGCGGCCTACCTGTCCACCTGGCGCCGCGATGTCGCGCGCGAAGTGGCACAAGATATGGCCGACCTCTTGTCTGGCACAAAGCTGGAGGTTGCCCTCTCAGAGCCTAAATCCGCGTCCGGCGGCAGCGTGTACGAGCAGATCGGCGCGGTCGCGGCCAATAGCTTGTTGCGCTGTGGGGCGGATGATCAGATCGCGCTTTTGAGCTTCTCAATCGAGACGGCGATCGCGCTGACCGATCGCAGTTTTGGCGGCCTGGGCGAGGCCGAAACCAACCGTCCGCCAAGCCTGCCCCGGTCGGCCAGCTTGCTTGTCGAGCAGGCCGCGCAAACAATCGCGCGCGCCATCGCTCGGGTCAGCGCAGGCGGCGGCGTGAGTGGCGAGGCTACAGGGGATGTTATCGTGCGCAGCGAGAACGCGTCGCGGCTAAAGCCGTTTACCTCTTCTACCCAATGCGCGGTGTTCAAGCTCGAAATTAGAGCATCAGACGGCGTTAGTTGGGCCGGAACGCTGGCAATGACCGCTGAGCAACTGGACGGTCTGTTGCCCGGCCTGGCATCGTCTCACCCCGCCAATGACGACGAAGAGCGCAAAGCCATGCGAGCACTCAGTCACCCGGACGGACCGGTCTTTGGCGACATGCCTTTGCCCCTTAAAGCCGTTTTGGCGGAGTTCGAATTGTCGCTGGGTCAGATTGAGCAATTGGCACCCGGCGACACGATCCCGCTCGCGACTGCGCGCGACATCCCCTTGCGGCTCGACACGCAAGTGGTTGCTAGCGGGAATCTGGGAACGATGGAGGGTCGGTTGGCTCTTAGGCTGACCGCGATTCCCTTTGCGACCGACGCGATAAACCCTGCCCCATTTGAGGGGACACCCGCATGAGCAACCTCAGCCCCGCTCTGTTGCGCTTTGGCGACGTTTCGGTGCGCCTCTCAGTCGAACTGGGTCGTACCGATATGCCGCTGCGCGATGTCTTGTCACTGGCACAGGGCAGCGTGGTTGGCCTCAATCGCCTCACCGATGAGCTGCTTGATATAACCGCCAACGGGAAAGTCGTCGCGCAAGGCGAAGTGATTGCCCAAAGCGGTAAGTTTGCGCTTCGGATTGTTAATCTGGTCGGTGAAGATCCGAGTGCTCCGCTTCCCATGTCGGCGGCGCCGGGCATAGATTCTTTTGCCGCGCCAAACGGACCAACCTCCGATGATGAGACCGACAAGGAACCAGGGTCATGATGGTCGACTACATCGCCCGGCTCGCGCTCCTCTTGCCGCTGCTCGGGTTGATGATCTGGGGGAGCCTCAGGCTCACCAAGTATTTGCAAACCCGGATGGTCGGGTTGCAAGGCGCGGGGTCTGGGCGACGCATGGAACTGGTTGAGACGACTCTGCTCGCGCCCGGAATGAAGCTCGCCGTGGTGCGCTTTCACGATCGCGAGGTCCTGCTCGGCTGTTCGCGCAGCGGGCTTGTGCGCTTAAGCGAGATCGAAGCGCCTGAAAGCCAAGCCGAAACTCAAATCCGCGCCATTGCGGCAGAAGCGTAATGCGCGCAGCCTCTCTCATTTCCGCCTTCGCTGGCCTTGTGGCGTTAACCATGTTTGCCGCGCCCGAAGCGGCATGGGCCGCGCCCACTGTGCCTGAGCCGGTAGGCATCGGCGCGGCGATTGAGCGCGCGCTGGGAAGCGATGGCCCAGCCAATAATGGCGAAGACGCGCCATTGAGCACCTCGATCCAGCTCCTCATTGTGATGGGGCTGCTCACCATTCTGCCCGCTTTGGTGCTAATGATGACAAGCTTTCTTCGCATTCTCGTCGTGCTCTCGATCCTGCGCCAAGCGCTTGGCCTTCAGGGCTCTCCGCCTACGCAGGTTCTGATCGGATTGTCGCTTTTCCTTTCGCTGTTCGTGATGGGGCCGACCATCGATGCGGTGAACGTCACCGCCATCGAACCCTACGCCATGGGCGCTTTGTCCGCCGACGCCGCCATCACGCAAGCCGGAGAAGCGTTCCACGCCTTCATGATCCGTCAAACGCGCGAGGCGAATCTGTTGATGTTCACCGATATCGCGGGCACCGGCGCGTTTGCGAGCGAGGGTGATATCCCGTTCTCGATACTGCTTCCCGCCTTCGTCACCAGCGAGTTGGAAACCGCTTTCCAGATCGGTTTTATGATCTTCCTGCCGTTCCTCGTCATCGACCTGTGCGTGGCGAGCGTGCTTATGAGCCTGGGCATGATGATGCTATCGCCCACCATCATTTCACTGCCGTTCAAGCTGCTATTGTTCGTGCTGGTTGATGGCTGGTCGCTGCTGATGGGCAGTCTGGCGATGAGTTTCTCATGAGCGCATCGGGAGCCTTGCAGGAAGACGCCGCGCTTTTGGCGCTGGCGGATCAGACCTTGTGGGTGACCGCGCTGATCGTTGGCCCCGTGCTGATCGCGGCTCTTGCCGTGGGCCTGATCGTCGGCATTATCCAAGCCGCCACCTCGGTCAACGAGCAGACACTGACCTTTGTCCCCAAGCTGGCGATTGTCGCGGTGGTGTTCGTGTTGCTGGGCGGCACAATGATGGCGCTGCTGAGCGATTTTATGCGCGAAATCTTTGCGCAGGTCGCGGTCATTTCGGCCTGAGCCGTGCCGGGGCGCTGAGCGGTGAATGTCTTTAACCTTGGGCTTGGTCCCCTGGAACAGCAATTGTGGCAATTGCTGTTCTTGTCGGTTCGCGTCGGAGCGGCTCTTCTGGCCGCGCCGATGGTTGGTGTGCTCGCCGTCCCTCCGGTTCTGCGAGCGTTGTTAGCTCTTGCTTTTTCGGTGTTTGTCGCGCTCCATATCCCGCCGGTGCAAACGCCCGATATGATGAGCTTTACCGCGATCCTTGCCCTGATGCAGGAGGTGGTGATCGGCGCGGCCCTTGGCATCGTTTTGCAGCTCGCCTTCGCCGTACCGTTAATCGCCGCGGAGCAGATTTCGGGCACAATGGGCCTCGCTATCGCCACCAGCATTGACCCCGCCAGCGGCGCGCAATCGGGGGCACTGGGCACCTATTTCGGACTGCTTCTGACGCTGCTCTTCTACGCCATTGGCGGGCATTTGCTTTGGTTTGAACTACTTCTCGAAAGCTATCGGATCTTGCCCTCTGGTTCGGTTGCGTTCGGTCCCGAGGCGGCGGAGGCGATTGTTCTGTTCATGGGGTATGGTCTCGCCACCGCCGCCGCGATTGCGCTGCCGGTGGTTCTGGTGCTGCTGCTGGTTCAGCTTGTGACCGGCGTGATCGCGCGAGCGGCGCCGGCGCTCAATCTGTTCGCGTTGGGCCTGCCCGCCGGGACGCTGGCCGGGATCACTGCGCTGATCATCTGCCTGCCTATTCTGATGGAGCAGTTTGTCCGCCTGATCGAGGTCACGCTGCGCCAGGCGGCTGGGATCGTCGAGCTGTCTGGCGGGGCGACCCTATGAGCGACGACGCCAACGAGAAGAATTTCGAGGCAACTGAGAAAAAGAAGCAGGACGCCGCCAGAAAAGGCGATGTTTTGCGTTCAAAGGAGCTGGCCACGGTGGCGGCGGTGGCGACCGGGGCGCTGACGCTCAGCTTGGTCGGGCCATGGCTGTTTGGAGGCTTGAAGGGCGTCGCGTTGACCGCATTTCGGTTTGACGGGGGGGCGCTGGAGCGCTCCGATCCTGGTGCATTGTTCGCCTCGGCTGCGGGCGCGATCCTGCCTCCGATCTTCACCATCGGCTGCGCGGTCATCCTCGCCACGCTGATCTCTCAACTGTTTCTGGGGGAAGGGTCGCCGTTCAACATCACCGCGATCGGATTTAAGGGTTCGAAGATCAACCCGCTCTCAGGTCTCAAGCGCATCTTCGGTACGCAAGGGCTAATCGAACTGGGCAAGAGCATTCTCAAACTGGTCCTGATGGGGACGATCGCCTGGTACTGGGCGATGCATAATATAGACGCGGTTCTGGGCATCGGGCGTGGATCGTTGAAAGCGCAACTGGCCTTTGCTTGGGAAGCGGCGATGGGCTTACTGTTCCTACTGATCATCGGCCTCGCGATCATTGCGGCGGTTGATTACCCGCTCCAACGGTTTCAGCGAAACAAACGCCTTAAAATGAGCCTCAAAGAGCTGCGCGACGAGACCAAGCAGGCCGAAGGGTCTCCCGAAATGAAGGGCGCGCGCAAACAGCGTCAGCGCGATCTGGCGCGCGGTGGGGTGGGCAAAGCGATGAAGAACGCGCAGTTTGTTATCGTCAATCCGATGCATTTCGCCGTCGCGCTGACCTATGATCCCGACCTTGCGCCCGCGCCAGTGCTGTTGTGCAAGGGGCGCGGCGACACCGCTCTCGCGATGCGCGATATTGCGGGCGAGGATGGGCTGCCAATCCTTGAATATCCGGCGCTGGCGCGGTCGGTCTATTTCACCACGCAAGTGAACCAGATCATCCGTGAAGAGCTGTACGTCGCGGTCGCGGCTTTGGTCGCCTTTGTCTTGTCGCTCAAACGCGGAGAGCGCCCAACGAGGCCCAGAATCGAGGTGCCAGAAGACCTGCGCTTTGACGGAGATGGCCTCCCCGATGCGCGCGCCAAGCATGCGTAGCCCTTAGGATCTTTTACGACTTAAGGCTGGCTGCCAAGGACCGTCCTTTTTTCTATGTCAGAAACCGGCTCATCCATTATCACAGCGCTCGGCGCGGGCAGCGGCGTCAATTTCAGCCAGCTCGCGACCGATATATCGGAGGCAACCTACAGCTTCCAGCGTGAGAACCTGCAATCGCGCAATGACAGCCTCGAAGCGCAGATTTCGGCCGCTTCGGTGCTGCGTAGCGCCTTGACCGGCCTGTCGAGCGCGTTGGGTGATCGCATCCGCACCGGCGATGTCGCTCCACGCGCGCGCATAGGCAATCCCATTGTCGCCGACGTCTCCGCCCCCGTTGGCACCGCGCCCAGCGGCAATTACACGCTCGAAGTCAGCCAATTGGCCGACAGTCAGACCCTGGTGTCGCCCGCTTTCAGCAGCGCCGATGATCTGGTCGGTGAGGGTTCACTCACGATCCGACTTGGAGAGGTCGCGGGCGCGAGTTTTACTGAGGACACCGACCAGGCCGCCCTTAACATCACAGTCGAAGCGACGGACACGCTTTCGGACCTCGCTTCAAAGATTAACGCTGAAAGCGATGGCGTGCTCGAAGCCTATGTCGCCAATGGCACTGATGGTGCGCAATTGGTCATCAAGGGGCGCGAGGGATCAAATAACGGCTTTGTACTTGAGACGACCAGCAGCTCGCTTCTGCCGACCGCGACGCCCGGCGATCTGTCCTATCTCGAATGGAGCCCTGCGACCGATAGCGGGCAGCTTCGCAGCACAGCGCAGGACGCGATCTTTGAACTCGACACGGTCGAAATCCGTTCGCAAAGCAACGAGGTGACGGACCTGCCCGAGGGCATTCAATTGTCTTTGACGGGCACCAATGTGGGTGAGCCGACCGACATTTCCTTCACGCAAGACACCAGCGCCATCACCGCAGTGGTCAACGATCTGGCCGCAGCGCTTAATGATATTGTTGGTCTGCTTCAGGGCGATGGTGAGGGGGAAAACCCACTCCTAACCGATCCCGGCGCACGCGAATTGCGGCGCGATCTGTCCGCGTTGACCGGCCAGCCCATTGATCCGGGGGCTGCCCCTGACGCGCCCAATACGCTCGCGGATTTGGGTCTTTCGCTGAACCGCGACGGCACTTTTCGCGTCGATGCAGAGCGTTTGGAGCGCACGCTGAATGATAGCCCTGAGGCCGCCGCTGGCCTGTTCACCACCGGCGTGTTCGGTGTGTTCGCCACCATCGACAAGGTGGCTCGCGACAACACGACGTTCAGCGATCCGGGGTCCTTAGGAGGGTCAATTACTCGGTTCGAAGGCCTGATCGGCCGAAACGATGAACGCCTGACCCGCGTGGCTGAGCAGCAAGAGAACTTGCGCGCGCAGTTGACCCGTAGCTTTGCCGGAGCGGAGAGCCAGATCGCGACCTCGCAATCGACGCTCAGCTTCATTCGACAACAATTTGAGATTTCGAGCGAGTAACCCCGATGCAACCGCTGCTCAAGAATCCCGCAAGCGCCTATCGCAAGGTAGATCTCGACGCCCGGATTGAGGCCTCGGCCTCCGATGACCTGACCCGGATCTGTCTTGAGGAAGCCGTCGCAGCCTTGGGGCAGGCGCTTATCGCGCTTGAACGCGCACCCGATCCGCCGCCGCGAGAAGCCTTAAGCCGGGCGCATGGAATCGCGGTCCATCTGGCCCGTTCAGTCGCCCCTCAGAACCCGATGAGCCGTGCTCTGGTGCAATTCTATGGAGGGCTCGCCGAGATGATTGGGCGCAATATGCTCGACGCGCGTTGCACCGAGATTGCGCAGGCGCGCGATGATTTTCGGGATGTACTGAGGGCCGTATCGATCTAGGCGTTCATAGCCTCGGTGATGATCCGCGCGGCGTCCGCCGGGTCTTCAAACGGGTGGAAATGCGTCCGGTCGGGCCGGGGCATGTCTATGCCATTTGGGATCTGATCGGCCAGCGCTGGCCAGGTGGGCGAACCTTTGAAATCCATCGCCTGCGTCTGCTTGGCGCGCACCACGGTGGTGGGGGCGGTGATGCGCTTTAGGGCGTCGTAGATATCGAAATTGGTGCGGCTGGCCCCGTAGAAGCTTGCTTCGACCTCAGGCGGGCAAGAGAGTTCGTACCCATCATGATCGGCTTTTGGGGTAAGGCCATGCCGGCAGTAATCTTCGAACACGCGGCGGTCGAATAACTCGTAGGGATCGCGGGTGCCAAACCGCTCCATCATCGCCTCCGGGCTAGCAAAGTCGCGCTTGCGCCGGACCGCGGGGTGCGGAGCGTCGCCCGTAAACCCGACGGCGGGCGCTTCAAAGTAACTGGGGTCGAGAATCACCGGATCGAACAGGATCAGCGTGCGAAACACATCGGGCAGGTCGGCCGCACATTGAGCCAGTGTATGTCCTCCCATCGAGTGGCCAATTCCAACCGCGCCGCAAATGCGTAGCTGGTGGAGCAAGGCCGCGATCTTACTGATGACTTCACCCCATGTCGCGATGGGACCGCCTTCCGACCGGCCATGCCCATGCAGATCGACGCTCAGGATGCGGCGACCGGGAAAGTGTTCGATCACCGCGTCAAACACCCGCGCATGGAAACCGGTGGCGTGAGCAAAGAACAGCGGCGCTTCTGTGTTGTCTGTATCCGCCCGCCATTCCCAATAGGCGATCTTGATGCCTTCAACGCTGATGCTGCGCGCAATGGGTTCGCGCGTTGCAACGCTCATCTTCTTCGCAAACACGTCAGGTGGTTTCGGATTTGTCGTCGAGGAAGCCGGGTTCGCCGTCCATAAAGTCGGGCAGCGTATCGCGACTGTTCTCAGCCGCTTCACCGGTTGCCTCATCTGGCAACGCGGATTTGAGCAACAAGAAACCGCCCACTGCCGCGATCAACGATCCGCCCAGAACGCCGATCTTCACCGCGTCGACCTGAGCCGCGTTGTCAAAGGCGAGGCCGCCGATGAACAGGCTCATCGTGAAGCCAATCGCCGCGAGAAGCGAAAGCCCGTGGATCTTGCGCCAGCCAATCCCTTCCGGAAGCGAGGCGAAGCCGGCCTTCACGCCGATCCACGCCATACCGAGAATTCCGACCTGCTTTCCGATCAATAGACCTAGCGCAATGCCCAGAGGCAACGGCTCAAGGATCATCGCGGGCGAAACACCGATCAGCGAAACACCTGCGTTCGCGAAGCCGAAAATTGGGATGACCATAAATGCGACCCATTTGTGCAGCGTGTGCTCCATCTCATAGAGCAGGTTGGTGCCCTCGCGCGTTTGCGTCGGGATCATCATGCCCGCCGCGACACCGGCCAGCGTTGCGTGGACGCCGGATTTGAGCACGAAAACCCACATGATCACAGTTAGAATGACATAGGGCATGCCCGACGCGATCTTCAGTCGGTTCACGGCAAACAAAAGCGCGTAAACCACCGCCGCGCCGATCAGCATGTTGGTCTTAATCTCGCCCGAATAGAACAGCGCGATGACCGTGATGGCTCCGATATCGTCGATCACCGCAATGGCTAGTAAAAGCGCTTTCATCGCCACAGGAACGCGCGGACCCAGCAGCGAAAGGATACCCAACGCGAAGGCGATATCAGTCGCCGCCGGTATCGCCCATCCTCCGATATTGTCCGGTTCGTTGTGGTTGAACGCCACGAAAACCAGCGCCGGAACGGCCATCCCACCAATCGCCGCAATAAGCGGAAGCGAGGCTTTGTCCCAGCTCGAAAGCTGCCCGCCCAGGATTTCGCGCTTCACTTCCAACCCGATCAGGAAGAAGAACACCGCCATCAACCCGTCGTTGATCCACAAAAGCAGAGGCTTATTTATTTCAAACGCGCCGTAGGACAGGTTCAGTTTGGCCTCCAGGGTGCCGAAATAGGAGGGGGCAAGCGGGCTGTTGGCGATGATGAGCGCCAACACCGCCGACCCGATCAAGACGATGCCTCCGGCGCTTTCCTGTTTGAGAAAATCCTTCAACGCATCGCCAAACCGATTGATCATTCATCTATCCTCAGTCTCAAGGGTCTTGCCCATTTCCGATCTAAACGTGCAAACCGTGCATGTGTGCCCGAAATTTGGCGTGCGCTTGCGAATCGTGAGCAAGACTGCAAGTCTACCAAAGAGAATAAGCAAAAAAGGTCGCGCTTCAGATGTCGACGGCTGTGAGGGGTGCGAAGTTGCCCGCAGGCCTAAGGGGGCGAATTTGACACAAGGCGAGACAATGAGACGGGCGGGTCCGCTGGGATGGAGCCTTGCAATTGTGGGGGCGCTGGCCTTGGCCAGCTGTGGCGAAGCGCCGGTTGAAGAAGCTCAGGACATCGCTCGTCCGGCCAAGCTCATCACTCTCCAGGGGGCCACGGCTGGCCAATCGGGAAGCTTTCCTGCGGTGATTCGCGCGGTGCGCAGCACCGATCTGGCGTTTCAAGTGGGCGGCCAGATCATCGAATGGAACGCGCGCGACGGAGGCTCGTTTCAGCGAGGCGACGTGATCGCGCGACTGGATGCAGCCGCTTTTCAGGCCGCGGTGGAGCAAGCTGAGGCGCAATATCTCAACGCCAACAGCGAATATGAACGCGCGCAGCGCCTAATTGACGAAGACGCCATCTCGCAAAGCGTCGTCGAAAGCCGCGACGCGCAACGTCAGATCGCCAAGGCTGCGCTCGACACAGCCAAGAAAAACCTGAGCAACACCGTGCTGCGCGCGCCTTTCACAGGCGGAGTAGGCCGCACCAATGTCGAGCAGTTTCAGAACGTCGCCCCGCAGCAGCCAGTGCTGGTCCTGCAAAGTCGCCAGGTTGAGGCCATTATCAACGTGCCCGCTCGATTTGTGCTGAATTCAAATCGGACCGAGATAACCAACGTTTTCGTCGAGCTGGACGCCGCACCCGGTCGCCAGTTTCCTGCGACTTTCCGCGAAGCAAGAGGGCTCGCAGACAGTTCCACTCAGACCTATGAGGCGCATTTCAATTTTACGCCTCCATCCGAGCTGCTGGTGCTGACCGGCATGACAGCAACGCTGTTTTACGACAGTCGCCCCCTGGGAGCAGCGGATCAGCCCAAGGGGGTTCGGGTGCCCTTGTCCGCGATCATGGTAGATGGTGACACGCGCTTTGTCTGGTTGGTCAAAGGTTCGAAACAGAAATTGGAGCGGCGCAACGTCACCGCCGCTGATGGCGTCGGCGATATGATCAATGTCATTGACGGTTTGAACACAGGGGATGTCATTGTCGCGACCGGCGGGGACTTTCTCCGTGAAGGCGAGCGGGTTCGCGAGTGGTCCGAATGAACGCGGCGGCGGCCGGCAAAGTCAGAGGGATCTGAAGCGCTTTATGGATATCGCTGCTTTCAGCATCCGCAATCGGTTGATCATGTGGGTCGTGATCATCCTGTCCCTGTTCGCGGGATGGACCGCGTATCAACAAATGCCGCGTTTCGAAGATCCCGAGTTCACGATCCGAACGGCGAAGATTTTTACTTTCTATCCCGGCGGCAGCCCCGAAGAGGTGGCTCGCGAAGTGTCCGCGCCTCTCGAAGAAGCGTTGCAGGACATGCAGGAGGTCAAGGAGATCGATTCCGAAAGCTCGGCCGGAAAATCGGAAATCACGGTCGAGATCAAGTTTGCCTCCTCGCCGGATAAAGACGCGCTTCAAGGCGTTTGGAACAAGTTGCGCAACAAGGTGCGCGACACGGCCAGTGAAATGCCTCCGGGCGCGCGACCCAGCGTAGTGTTTGACGAGTTTGGGGACGTATTCGGCATCTATTTCGTGCTGACCGGCGAAGGCTATTCAATGCCGGAACTTCGCCATTATGCAAAGCTCCTTCGACAAGACATGCTCAGCGTTGATGGTGTCGGCAAGGTCGAAATCGATGGCGAGCAGGAAGAAGTCATCTATGTTGAAATCCCGCGTCAAAAGGGCGCGGCTTTGGGCAACACGACACGGACCATCTTCCAGCAGCTCTCAACCCAAAACGCCGTCGTGGGCGGCGGCACGGTTGAGGTGGATGGAAAGCGGCTGGTTATCACGCCCAGCGGCGATATCGATTCCGTTGCGGCGATTTCAAACCTTTTGGTTTCCTCCTCCGAAGGGCGCGTCACGCAATTGAGCGATATTGCGACCGTTACGCGGGGGCTGCGCGAGCCGGCGAGTTTCCTGACCTATTGGGACGGCGAACCCGGCATTGTGATGGGGGTTGCCGCGGTCTCTGGCTCCAATGTTGTGGACGTGGCGCAAAGGTTAGACGCCAAATTGACCGCGGTTGAGAGCCAGCGTCCGGTCGGCATGGAATTGCACGAATTCTACAACCAGGGCGAAGTGGTCGACGAATCCGTCGTCAATTTCGTGATCAACGTCTGCATCGCGCTTGTCATCGTTATCGGCGCGCTATTTGTGTTTATGGGCGTTAAATCGGGCCTGGTTATCGGCATCGGCTTGCTCCTCACCATCGCCGCGACTTTAGGCACAATGTATCTCGGCGGCATTCCGATGCACCGCATCTCGCTCGGTGCGCTGATTATTGCCTTGGGCATGCTGGTCGACAACGCGATTGTGGTCGCTGATGGTATTTTGACCGGCTGTAACCAGGGCAAGAAGATCATCGATATCGCCAGCGATGTGGTCAAACGCTCGATCTGGCCGCTGCTGGGTGGAACGCTTGTGGGGATCCTTGCCTTCGCGCCGATCGGCCTGGCACCCGGCAGCACAGCCGAATTCACAGGCGATCTGTTTTGGGTGATCCTGATCTCGCTGCTCTACAGCTGGTTCTTCGCGATCACGATTACGCCGTTCCTGTGCTCATTCCTGTTCAAATCGATTGAGGACAAATGCGCCGAAAGCGGCCCCATTCAGACTTCGGATGATAAGCCTGGCGGATTAATGGATCGGTTCAAAGGTTTGATCACGACGCTGGTGGGGCAGAAGACGCTGACCATTGGCGCGGCGGTGGGCGTGTTTGCGGCGTCGGTTTTCGGTTTCAACTATGTGACCGCCGGCTTTTTCCCAGCTTCGACTACACCGCAAATGGTGGTGGACTACTGGTTGCCCGAGGGTACCGATATAAGTCACACGAACGAGGATATGCTGGAACTGACCGAGTATATCCGGACCCTCGAAGGGGTGGAGGACGTGCACACGATCGTGGGCAAAGGCACCCTGCGCTATATGCTGATCTACAGCTTTGAGAGCAGCAATTCAGCCTATGGCCAGCTCCTTGTAAAGCTCGATGAGTACGAGCGGCTCGACGCGCTTATCCCGCAGGTGCAGGCCTATATCGATCAGAATTTCAGTCGCGCGCAGGGCAAGGTCTGGCGCTTTGTGTTGGGGCCAGGCGGCGGCTCAAAGATCGAGGCGACCTTCTCCGGGCCCGATCCGGAGGTGCTGCGCCAACTCGCTGATCAAGCCAAAGAAATTTACCATCAAGATGGCGGTGCCATCGCGATCAAGGATGATTGGCGCCAGCGCGTACCCGCGATTGAGCCGGTCTATTCGGAAATCAAAGGCCGCCGCGCGGGAATTAGCCGCGCGGATGCCGGTGAAGCCTTGGCGCGGAATTACACGGGCCAGCAAGTGGGTGTGTACCGGGAGAACGATGATCTCATCCCGATTTTGGTGCGCTCACCCGAGAATGAACGGCTCAATGTCAGCGATATCGGTAGCGTGCAGATCATTAACCCCGCGGGCGCCGCGGTGCCGATTGAACAGGTGACAGACGGCATCAAGACCGTCTTTCGCGACAGCCGTCTGCGCCGCATTGACAACCATTGGTCGATCAAGGCGCAAGCTGACCCAGCGCCAGGCGTGATCGCGGGCGACTTGCAAAAGCGGGTTGAAGGGCCGGTTGAAGAGATTGAGCTACCGCCGGCTTACAGCCTCGAATGGGATGGCGAGAAAGGCTCTTCTGAAGAGGCAAACGGCCAATTGGCGGGTGTCATTCCGCTCGGCTTTGGCGCGATGATCCTTGTCACGATTATCCTGTTTAACGCTCTTCGCCAGCCCTTGGTGATTTGGTCGGTCGTTCCGCTTGCTCTGGTTGGCGTAGTGGTTGGGCTGCTTGTCATGGATGTGCCGTTTGAATTCATGGCGATCCTTGGCGTGCTTTCGCTCGCAGGCCTCCTGATCAAAAACGCGATTGTTCTGGTCGATCAGATCGACCTTGAGATCGGTGAAGGCAAGCCGCGTATGGACGCGCTGATTGACAGCGCGGCAAGCCGAGTGCGGCCGGTCCTGCTGGGTTCAGGGACGACCGTTCTTGGCGTTATCCCCTTGTTTACCGACGCGTTCTTCCAATCGATGGCGGTGGTGCTGGTGTTTGGCCTCAGCTTTGCCACGGCGCTGACGCTTTTGATCGTGCCCGTTGTGTACGCGGCGGTATTTGGCATTTCGACCGACGAGCGAGCGAAAGAGGCCAAAGTATGATCAAACGTATCGCTCTGATCGCTGCCGCACCACTTTTTCTATCGGGTTGCACGACGCTCTCCACCGATAAGGACGTGGCCAACGCGGTGGCCGAAAGTCTTCCGACTCTGCCGGAGGTCTGGGCGGTTAATGGCGCCATGCCGGGCGACGTTCGCGTGGGCTGGATCGAAGCGGTCGGAGATCCGATCCTTACACAGCTTGTCTTCGAAGCGCAGCGCAACAATCCCGATATCCGCGCCGCCGCTGCCAATCTTGACGCCGCGCGGGCTTTGGTGTTGCAAGCGCGGGCGCCTTTGCTTCCTCAGGTCAACGGTAATTTCAACGTCGACCGGACCGACACTCCCAATCCTACCGCGCTCAATCGAACCTTCTATCAGGCGACGCTGCAGGCCGGGTGGGAAGTCGATCTATGGGGGCGCATCCGCGGTGGTTCTAACGCAGCCTATGCCAGCGCGCAGGCCGTCGAAGCGGATCTTCGCTTTGCCCAGTATTCTCTCGCGGCTGGGGTCTCTTCGGCCTATTTTGCCGGGATTGAAGCCGCTGAGCAAGTTAGCGTGGCGCAGCGCACGGTGGACGCTTTGGCAGAGATCGATCGCATCGTGCGCGTGCGGTATCGCGAGGGATTTGCCTCGCGCCAAAACACCGCCACCACAAAAGCCGATCTAGACGCCGCGCGCGACAGTCTGGCCCAAGCGCAACAAGGCGCACGCGCGACCCGGCGCGCTCTTGAAGTGCTGCTGGGCCGCTATCCCGCGCAAGAATTGGCTATGAGCGAAAGCCTGCCCGAAGCGCCACCGCCGCCGCCCGCCGGCTTGCCCTCTGAACTGCTTGAACGACGCCCCGATGTCATCGCTGCTGAGCGCCGTGTCGCCGCCGCCTTTGGCAATCTCGACAGCGCGAAGGCCGCGCAATTGCCGCGTTTGACGTTGAGCGGTGCGTTGGGTGGTGCTTCGATAACGCTGCGCGATGTCGTCAACCCCAGCAACTTATTGTGGGCGGTGATTGGCGATATCCTACAACCTGTGTTCGACAACGGACTGCGCGGCGCGCAAGAGGAAGAGGCCGACGCGAACCGCCGCGCCGCGATTGCGCTCTACGCGTCGGCCGCGCTCGGCGCGTTGCGTGAAGTCGAGGATAATCTGGATGCTGTGCAAGTCCTTGCTCGTCGCGAAATGATCCTTGAGAGCGCTGCGGAAGAAGCTGGTACGGCTTACGCGCTGGCTCAGTTGCAGTACCAGGAAGGTGAGATTGACCTCATCGATGTGCTCAATTTTCAGCAACGTCTGTTTGTGGCGGAGCGCAACCTTGTGGGGGTACGCCGCCAGAGAATTGACCAATGGGTCGGGCTCAATTTGGCTTTGGGCGGATTGTGGTCTGCGGCGGATGCGGAACCCGGCGCACCACTTCCCGTTGATTGACACGCGTTGATAACTGGAACAACGCACGGTCCGCGCCCATATACGCGCTCAACCGCTACTTCTCCTTTCCTTTCCGGAGCCTCTTTTGCACGACGTTTTGCCCGCTGATCCGCTCGACACTGGTGCTTTTCGCCAGCTCATGGGGCAGTTCGCGACCGGAGTGTGCGTCGTATCGACCACCGCTCCACTAGCGGGTGGGGCGCGCGCGTTGGCGGGTATCACCATCAATTCGTTCGTGTCGGTCTCGCTGGAACCTCTGTTGGTATGTTGGAGCTTAGGCAACGATTCCAGCCAGTTTGAGGTGTGGAGCGAGGCACAGCAATTCGCGATTAGTATTCTTGCTCAGGACCAGGGCGACCTTGCCTTGCGCTACGCAGTGCGCGGCAGCCGCGAGCTTGATGATGACGATTTTGAACAATCGAGGTATGGCAATCCCGTTATCTCAGGGGCTCTGGGGTATCTGGAATGCCGGCAGTGGTCGCTTTACCCCGCTGGAGATCACACTATGGTATTGGGCGAGGTGATTGGCATGCGTCAGGCTTCTCCAGGTCGGCCACTACTGTTTTACGGCGGGGAGTTTGGCCAGATCGCCGACTGAGGGATTGATGGGTCAGGAAGAGACTTCACGCCGCTACACGCGGCCGGATTCGAGCGAGGACACGCGTGAGCGGCTCTTGGTGGCTGCGCTGGAGCAGTTCGCTGAACGCGGGTTTTACGGCGCGAGCATTGCACAAATTGCGGGGGAGCTCGATCTCACTAAGCAGGCCCTGCTCTACTATTTTAAGCGTAAGGAAGACCTGTACGCTGAAGTGCTGAAGCGCATCGCTGATGAGTTGCTTGCGGTGACCTATGCTGGCGTGAAGGAGGATGACAGCTCCGAACAGCAGTTCGAGGGAATGATCATGGGTATTTACACCTCGGCGAAAGAGCGCCCGCTACAGTCGCGCGTTTTGCTTCGCGAACTGATGGACAATCAGCGCCGCGATGCTCCGGCTGATAAGTGGTATCTGAAGACGTGGTTGGACTCGATTGTGGACCAGCTTGACAAGGTTGAAAGCCTGGCTTGGATGCCGACAGGTCAGAAATTCGCGGCGATCTATCAGATGCTGGCGGCGATCGAGTATTTCGTCGTCTCAGGCCCGACCTTGAGTCGCATGTATGGCAAAGACGGCTTCGCGACGATCAGCGACGCTTACACCATCGAAATCCGTGAACAGGTCCGCGGACTTTTGGCAGCGACGCCGGACAGCTGATCGCGTTTCTCGTTGGGGAGGCGATCAATACAGAATCATCTGAGTGCAACGAAACAAGGCGCAAGTGCGCCCTGTTTCCTCATGCACCACGGTGGATTGCCAAACCTGTGTGGTGCGACCCAGATGCTCCGCCACTGCCCGGCCAATCAGAACGCCTTCCTTGGCGGTGCCGACGAAGTTCGATTTCAGTTCGATCGTTGTTTAGCCTTTCGCCCCCTTGGGTAGCACCTGACCAGCGGCAAAGCCGCATACGCTGTCGGCTAATGCAATCATGCTTGCGGCGTGCAAGGCGTTGGCGCCCGAACGAAGATGGTTCTGCGTAATCGGCATGCGCGCCTCAAGCCAGCCTTCGCCTTCGTCGATCAGGGTGATGCCCATATGCGGGACCAAGCCGCCGGCGGGCGGATGAAAGCGTTGGTCTTGAGAATGATGTGCCATGGATTCGAAGGTTAGTGGGTGCTTGCAATCATGTCAGCCACGATCTGGTTGAATGCGGCTAGGGCGCTTTCGAAACGAGGAAACGCCAATTCGATGATCGTATCTTTGGATTGCTCCGCCTGAATCCTTTCATCCAGCGCAAAATCCTCATCCACGGTCCCTCATGTGATCTTGTGATTGCGAGCCCAACGATCGGGCTGGCTCGCACTGGCTGAACATAAGTCGGGGATCTTCGATGGATGCAAAGAGGGCGAGAACGTCGTTTCCGACGCCTCGCCCTCTTAAGTGCGCCCTCAATTCCTTGGAGGACGCTTATTTCAAGAAGCGCTTAGAACTTCCAGTTCAGGTTCACGCGGCCCTGATTGTTGGTCAGAACGCCGCGGCCCATGTCTGACTGCCCCGACAGACCCACGGTGAAGCGCGAACCGATGGCCAGGTCGATACCGGCCGAAGCCGAGACCCAGTTCGGATCGAGATCATTCACGATGGTGAAGGGCAGGTCCCGTGCGCCGGTGAAGGCAGCCACGACCGTGTCCTGCGCATCCGCCAGCTCTTGCGCGTAAGCGACCGAGCCAAAGGCGCTCAGGCGACCCTTGCGACCCACAGAGGTTTCAAGCGAGCCCATCAAGCCAGCTTTCGCGCCAACGGAGGTGAAGGTGCGGTCGAGAACGGTCAGACCAAATTGGCCTGCGCCGAACTCGGAGAACCCGCCCAGATCGCTGCGCACGTAGTCGACGCTCGCCACCGGACCGGCTTCCACACCCGGAGCCAGGTTGAACGCGTAACCGACACGGGCGCCGGCAAACTGCTGACGACCTTCCGCTTCACCGCGTGCGTTCTCGAACGCAAAGGCGAAGTTGCCCTGGCTCTCTCGCTCAACACCAAAGTTCTGGCGCGAGAAGCCGAGATAGACATCCGAGAAGGCGTTGCCTTTCTGAAGGGCGGCGTAGATTGCGCCCGACAGGCTGGTGTCATCGGCGCGCTGCTGAAAGCCCAGTTGTGGCGCGCTGTTCTGGATGCTGGTCATCGCAAAACCGACCGTGAGGTCTTCCGACATCCGTAGATCCGCACCCAGCGTCAGTTCGCCCGCCTGCATGAAGGCGGACTCTTCCAAAGCGTTGGTGCCTGTGTTGCGCTCTTCAGCGGTGACCAGATACTGGCCGCTTACCGTGCCGAAGAAGCCGAGCTTGCCAACTTCACTGCCACCCACTTGCGCGATGTTCGACATCTGGCCAGCGCCCGCCGCGGAGAACGTGTTCGCCGCTTGGTTGCCGCCACGAAGCGCGAGAGTGCGCTGCGCGATTTGCCCGGTGAAACGCTGCGAGAAGTTCGTCGCCACTGTCGACTGACCAAACGCGCTGACCGGGGTTAGCGACGAAAGGGTCGGGATAAGCGAAGCCACGCCAGCGTTGTCGATGATGTCGAACAGGCCGGCAAATTCGCTGAACTGGGTCGCACGCATTGTATCGAGCGTGCTGCCCAGCGAACGCAGATTTCCAAAGCCCGGGAGCAGATCAACAAAGCTCCGCGCACCGATTTCAACAATCACGCTGCCATCGTCAACGCGTGAGGTCGCAAACAAGGTCGCCGAATTGGTGACGAGTTCCGTCGTCGCAAAATCGCCGATAATCGAGTTGGCGCTGAGCACAGTGTACTCGTCCCCCGAACGAACCCGGCCACGCGGTACAACGGTCAGAATGCCGTCAAGGCTCGCATCGCCATTGATCGCAAGAAGGTCACTAACAAAGCGGCTTCCCTTGCGCTGCACATTGGCAAGGTAGGTGCCCACGCTTGATTGGATGTAGTCACCATTGATCGTAAGCGTGCCGGTGCGACGCGCATCACGCGCAGTGATGCCGCCGCTAAGGTTGAAGAGCGTATCGCTGTTGATGATGCCTCGCCCTTCGAGCAGGCCACCAAACAGAGCGATCGTCGGAGCGTTGAGAGTGCCATCGATCCGCGCGCGGCCGTTAAACTGCTCGTAGCCGATGATCGTATTGAAGGTCAGACCAGGGCGCAGACGGAAGAACGCGCGACTGTGGTCGAGCGTCAGCTTGTCGATTTCGACATCAATATCGACCGTGGTGGTGCCACGACGGTTGAGGATGACATCGAAATACTGCGCGGGCGCTTCGAACGAAACGCCAACAACACCGTCGGTGTTCTGCGGAACGAAGCCGGTCGAGCCCGGCCCGAGCAGGACGGAGGATTCCGGAATATCGGAACCAAAGTTTGGTGTTCCTTGCGGCGGCAAGAACGGCGACGCCGCTTCCGAATTGCCCGAAATGTCCTGGCCAAGAATCGTGCCCAGCTTCGGACCAGCGGCGTAGACGCCCGGCTCTTCCCCATCCGGAATACCGTTCACCAGATTTCCGTTGTCATCGAAGATCAAGAAGCCGGGATCGAGATCCTGAGTCCAATGCTTGGGATCTGACCAGACGCCCGAACCCTCCTTGGCCGAAACGTACTTGTACGGCGTGTTCTCCGTGATGAATTCGAAGAAGGGGAACAGCGGGTTGTAGAAGCTGATATCGCCATAGGTGTTACCAAGTCCGAAGAAATCGAAACCGCCGCTCAGAACAGCGGTGATGACCCCTGGAACACCCAATTCATCAGCGATCAGTGGTGAGCCGCTGTCGCCGCCGGCCGTTGCAACTTCATTGGGAAGCGCATCACCATCAAAATAGTCAATGGCGCGCGCTGCGTCGAAAACACTCACATCTTCGGTACCGCAGGTCAGGCTGCCTTCGATAATGCCGCATGCCGCTTGTTGTTCGGGCGTGCGATCCGGGTTGTCGAAGTCGACGAAGTGGAACACCTGCGTCTCGACTCCTATTTGGGCCGATCCGCCAAAGACATCGACGAAGAAGGGCGCGATGGTGTCGAGAAGATCAGCCGGTGACGCCTGCGCTCCCAGCATGTTTTCGCCAATGCGGCGCAAAGTGCCGATGCCAATATCCCCGGTTGCTGCGGTGCCGAAGCCGCCATAGCCGACCTGAATGACATGCGTCAGTTCTTCGAGAGGCGAGAGCAGAAGCGGAAGCGTGCCAGTATCGAGGATCGGCTCATCGACCGCAACGAATGCGATATCCGCGTACGGGAAGGGCAGGGCACCGTCGTCGATGTTCGACGAGGAGTGGATGATGACATCGGTGCTGATCGCGGCGCCGCCGTCGGTGTAGCCGGGCCCGTTGCCCAGACGAACACCCGAATCGACGCCGCTGGCAACAACGACATTGAGCGGCGCTTCGCCAAGCTGCCCGTAATCCTCAGAGGAATTGCTGTTCAAGCAGTGCGCGGCGGTCAAAACCGTGCGCGGGTTGATGACCGTGCCGGTGCAATTGAAGAAAAGCCCATTAGGTGTGTTGAGGAACAGCTGCACCACAGCCGGCTGCGTGTCGTTGACATCAACTGATCCATCAAGTCCAACATCATCGCGCGCGATGATTTCAGGAGTAGGTCTGAATTCGTCAAAATCTGGTGTGACGCGGCGCTCGACCATGAAGTCCGGCAGCACGGCCATATCGCCAATATCGACCGAAAGCTTGGGTGCGTTTATCCGGAACCCTTGAAAGGTTCCTTGCGCTTCCAAGGTCACTTCATCGTTCGAAACGTCCGGCGTTCCCGAAGCGTGCGCCGGAGCGGCCAAAAGTCCGCCCGCAACGCCAATCACACTGAGGCTTGCAAGATAACGCGTTTTTCTCATGGTTCTTCCCCTGTTGAATAACCCCGGTCAGGAACAATACCGAGTTAAAGAAGAAACGCCATGCCAAAAGGGGCCTTTTTTCGTATTAGTTTGGCGGGAAATCGTTGTCGTGCGCAACACTTGGAATTTGCGGTCTACGAGGTGTGACCCGCACCAAACCCAGTGAATTCTAGCCTATGCTCCGCGTCGAAGACCTAGGACGCCTCACTTTCAGCAAAGCTGCGCCGCAGCGTATCGACTTCGTCCGGGACATCTTTTGTCACGTGGATTGCTGCTCAGCCCAATGTCGAACCTCTATCGCACTGGCGCCGATCTCAAAGCGGCTTCGACGGCCCGGAGTAAAGGCTTTGGGCGGAGTTGGTCATCATATGGATGGGCTCGTAACGGCAAGTCATCGTCGCGCCTCCCCCATTGCGGGTAGCTAGGTCGGTTGGTGTAGCTAGGCCCATCTCCAAGTGACCAAACCAAGACCTCGCGTACATTGGCGAAATCCAGCGTTAGGTCGAGATAGCCCTTGGAATGCGCGGCGACTTCCTGGTCCCGCTTGACCGGATCGGAAGCAGTGACATTGCGGTCGCTGCAATCGAATTCGGTCAGAATGACTTCAAATCCCATGTCTTGCACATTCTGCAGAAAGTCCCGCCAAGCTCGCTCGTCGCGGCGGCGGCCAAGCGTCTTGCCGATATGGCTTTGAATGCCCAGCGCGTGCACCGGTACATCGCGTTTGCGGGCTCGCTCCAGGAGACGAAGTACGCCTGCACGGTGGTGCCCATCGGCCTCCCAACTCATCGTCTCGTTCAAAACCAGCCGCGCGTGAGAAAACCGATCATTCATAATTCGAAAGGCGAGATCAAAAAAGCGTTGGCCGATCGCCCTGGTAAAGTGGGTTTCGCGTATCTCGCCGGTGGCCGGATCGATCACTTCGTTCATCGCGTCCCAGCATCCGACATCGGGAAACCGCCGCGCAAGATACGAACCGTGACGCCACATATGCCGGGTCAGATCGCCAACGGAGGATTGCGGCGTGCTCGCAGCGATATCGACCAGCCAGGGCGGCATGCGATCGTGGTGGTTCCACATAAAGCAATGGCCGCGCATGCGCTTGCCGTGCTTCGCGCTGAAGTCGCTTAGCCACCGAGCTTCGCGATCCGCGTAGGTTCTCTCTTGGGGCTCCAGATACTGCCATTTTGTCGCGTTCTCAGCAACCAGCGTTCCTGAATGGAGAAGCACGAGGTTCGCGTAGTCCGGGTCGCTCATGGTCTTAAGGGAAACGGCGGTCCCAAACCGAAGCCCGCTTGATTGCGCCAGGTTGTGCAGAGACATTTCTCGGCTTTTGAGGCCCGAGAAAGGAAAAGACGCTGCAATCGCGGAAAGCGCGCCGAATGCAAGAAATTCTCTGCGTATCATCGTTCTCTAAATGCGGTGTATAAAAGGCATCAAATTTCAAAATCCTGTATACGATTGAAAGTTAACTATTAATTAGCCATCACTTTGTCCGGCTTAAGCGTCAATTCATCGCATATAGTGCTTAATGTCCAACATCAAAGAATGGCTGAATGTACCCTCACGTGTCTGCACCAGGGTACTTGCAGGGGATCTCTATGCGAATAATTGTACTGGGTGGTGATGGATTTTGCGGGTGGCCCACCGCGCTGCATTTGTCGGCTTCGGGCCATGACGTAACGATTGTCGACAATTTGTCCCGGCGGGATATCGACACAGGTTTGGGCATCCAAAGCCTTACACCGATTGCCAGTATGCAAGACCGGATCGCCGCTTGGGAAGACGTGGCGGGTCAAGCCATTCGGTTCGTGTTGCTCGATATTGCTAATGAGCCGGATCGTTTGACCGAATTGCTCGAAAGCATCAAACCCGACGCCGTGGTCCATTTTGCCGAACAACGCGCCGCGCCCTATTCGATGCGCGGGCCGGTCGAAAAGCGCTACACGGTCAACAACAATGTCAACGGCACGCACAACCTGCTGGTCGCTCTGACCCATCACTCGCCTGAAACGCATCTGGTGCATTTGGGCACCATGGGTGTCTATGGATACAGCGGCAACGGCTTCTCGATCCCCGAAGGGTATATGGACGTCGAGGTGCGCGATGATGCCGGCGAACGCCATAGCCGAGAGATCCTGTTCCCGACCAAACCGGGCAGCGTCTATCATATGACGAAGTCGCTCGATCAGCTGCTGTTTCAGTTCTATGCTCAGAACGACCGCCTGAAGATTACAGATCTGCACCAAGGAATCGTTTGGGGTACGCAGACCAGCGAAACACGGCTTGATCCAAGGTTGGTCAATCGGTTTGATTATGATGGCGAATACGGCACAGTCCTCAATCGCTTCCTGGTTGAGGCGGTGGTGGGTCATCCGCTGACCGTCCATGGCACAGGCGGGCAAACGCGCGCCTTCATCAATATCGAAGACACCGCGCGCTGTATCAAACTGGCTATCGAGGCGCCTCCCAAACGCGGCGACAAAGTGAAAATCCTCAATCAGGTGGCCGAAACCCAAACCGTGGTCGACTTGGCGAAACTTGTCGCAGCGCGAACAGGAGCGCAGATCAGCTTTGTCCCCAACCCGCGGGCCGAAGCGGCGGAGAACGAATTGGTGGTGAGCAACGCGACTTTCCGGGCGCTGGGGCTCGATCCTATTCTGCTTGACAGCGCGCTGTTGCAGGAAACGATCGACCTTTGCCGAAGCCATAAGGATCGGGTCAATCTGGCGAGTATTCCCGCTCGGTCTGCATGGAACGCTGAGCGAGCCGAGCGATTGAGCGACGTTGATCGCGACACCGCCGAAACGCTGTGCGACTAAAGATTACGACAAGACAGGAGCGATAATTATGCGGTTGGCAGGGCTCGGCGTCTTGGCGCTTTTCCTGGTGGGTATTCTGATCTTTCTAGGTCAGAGCGGTGCGTTCGAGGGCGCGCGCGGTCAAACACGCGGCACGGAGACGGCGCGTTTTGACAACGCGAATGAAACGGTGCTCGCGAACCTCGATATCGAAGGCAGCGCTGTCTTCGGGGCGCCGGTGGTTCAAGATACGCCGCTGATCCTTTCGGGACTGCCCGCCTACGCTGGGATGCAATTCCGGCTGCCGATTGATGCGCGCCCCTCTTCAGGCGATTTTGAGCTGTTCTTCACCAGTCTGGTCGCCGAGGATGTCGAAGGCGTTTTGCGAGTGTCAGTCAACGGCGTAAAGCGGGCCGACTATCTCTTGAATGAGGGTGAGCAGACCGACAGCGTGCAAGTGCAGTTGACCCCATTGGAGCTGGCATCAGGAGTGCTTAATGTAGGTTTGAGCCTGCAGGGCCGTGGGCCAATTGCAGAGTGCACAGGCGACGATGCAATAGCCGCGGTTGTAAACGTGAGCGGCGCGAGCGGACTGCGCCTCAACCTGACGGACACGCCGCAAACCACGCGTGACCGTCTTGCCCTGTGGGGAGACCGCGCGCCGGTGGTGTTGGGCGGAAGCGATGTTGGAAGTGTGCTGCATCAAGCCGCGATCCTGAGCGAGAAAGGATACAGCCCGGTTATCTCCGAAAACGGGGTCAGCCTGGACGTATTGCGTTCGCTCGCAGGCGAAGCCACCCAGCGCGACGCCTTTGCCGTTCCAGCCGCCTATCCAATCGCTTTATCCAGTGATCCCGTTAACGAAGGCCTCCGCAAATTCACTCGGCGGGTCAATTGGCGCTATGTCTACGACGCGGCGGATCTTCCGGGAGGGCGGCTGCCTTCGGCGCTCGATTTGCGGTTGCAGATTGGCCCGGTGACTAAACAGTTGCAGCGTGATGTAGTGGTAACTCTCAACGATAGCCTGCTTTTTTCGCGCCGAGTCGCGGATGGGACCGAGCGGTTGAACCAGTCCATCGCGATCCCGGCAGCCGCCCAGTCGCGGACCAACACGCTCGACATCTCAGTCTCGGCCTATGACGCGCAAGATTTGCGATGCGGGGATATCGCTCAGTCGGTGGCGCAGCTTTTGCCCGAAACGGTTTTGCGCGGCGGCGACGCATTGCTTGAGGGTGAGCTAGCGGTGCTGCGCGCCGCGTTAAGCGGAGCGGGGAATGTAAGCGTGGATGCGCAAAACCTTTCATCGCCCGATGCGGCTGCGACCATTGCCTTGCTGTCCGCGCTTGCGCCGACGCAATGGGAGGTTAGCGCCGGAACGAAGCGCGCTTTGGTGCGCCCGGTCCCCAACGGCGCGGCAGCGATCCGCCTGGATCGCGAAACGGGTATGACACACTGGATTGTTCACACGCCGGAATTGGGCGGCGACACTATCATGGCGCAGCGTCTGCCTGCCCGAGACCTTGAGAGTATTGACGGCGTGGCGCTGGTCGTCAGCGTCCACAACGCTCCCTCGCAGACCGGTGAGCCCGCGCCAAAGGCATGAGCCCAGCCGAAGACACCGCGACCCGCAAGGGAATTGTCTTTCGGTCGGTGGACAGCCAACCGGAAGGGTTATCGGTGCGCGTCTCGACGCTGCGCGCGCCGGCCTTGCTGATCACCTTTGCGATCCTTTCCGTGTTGCAATTGTGGCTGTTCCAATCAGGCGTTTACGATTGGGTGTTCCCCCAGCGTGATTACGTCTTTGCGCCCTACACCGGCGAACACTCAATCGCGATCCGCACCTATGTGATCTCGTTTTTCGTTTCTTTCGCCATCTATGGCTCAGGCAGCCCGCGGGCGCGGTTCAACTTCGCGTGTGACCTCGTCTTGCGCTTCCTTGCGATCTGCGCGCTTTTGGATCTGATGAACTCGGTATTCCTCCAGCTTGTGGGCGAACCCTACCCATTGAGCGTGGTTCAGATCGTCGCGGGGTTGCTAGGTTTTGCTCTGTTCTCGATTATGTTGGTCGAGCGCGGCGCCATGCCAGAGGCGATCCCCGTTAAAACCGGCGATCAGCAAAACTTACGCATGGTCTTTCGATTTGTGGTTACCGCACTGATCGCGGCCTTTGTCTCCGCCTTTATCGGATCGCTGGAAAGCCCGGTGGTGCGCGAAATGCGAGAGCTGACCTTGCTTGGCGGGATAGGGCCGGGCGTGTTCCTGTTCCTGCCGCTGTTCTTCTTCCAACTTTACATCATAGGCGTAGTGGAACGAGCGATTTCGGCGGCCAAGGATTTCGAAGCGCCGATCAGCATCATCGTTCCCGCCTTCAACGAAGAGCACATCATAGCCGAGACCATCCGCCATATTGACGACGCCGCGCGCGTTTACGGCGCGCCGGTGGAACTCATCATTCTCGACAACAACTCTGCCGACGCGACCAACAGGGTGGCGAGAGCGGCGTTGGACGCCGCGCCTTCAATTGCGGGTCGCGTAATCTATGTGGAGCGAGCCGGGAAGGCGCATGCTCTCAATGTGGGCGTGGCCGAGGCCAAGCATGACTTTATCCTGCGCATCGACGCTGACACCCAAATCGGTGCGGATAACATTGAGCTCGCCATCCAGAACTTCCATCATCCGCATGTTGGCGTCGTCGGTGGCATTCCCATCCCGCCCGGTGGCGGCCTGTTCGACCGCGCTCGGCTGGTGGAGGTGTTGCTGAAGCACGGATATTACGCCCCTGCGCTAAGCGCGTTCTGGGGATTGATCGGCGTGCCTGGCATGTTCGCGCTATACCGCGCCGAGGCGCTGCGCAAGGCGGGCGCGTTCGCAACCGGCATGAACGGTGAGGACACCGATATGTCTTTTCGCATCTCAGAGCTGGGCTATCACGCGCTGGTCGATCAGCGCGTTCGCTATGTCTCTGAAGTGCCCGCAAGCGTGGCACACATGCGCGAACAACGCATGCGTTGGTTCCGTTCGGTCTATCACATATCCGCTCGCGCCAAGGATGCATTGGTCTCACGCAGTTTGAGTGTGCGGGGCAAGCTGGTTTTGCCCTACATGCTACTCAATTCCGCGCGGCGCGCGATGATGGTGCCGATCCTGGTTTTTGGCGTTTTCCAGCTGCTTACCGGGACGGGCGATGACAGCGCGATTGTCTGGCAATCCATAATAGCCGTTCTGGTGGGCGCACCGGCTTTGGTCGCCGTGGCTGCGATCCTGATCAACCGGGAGTGGCTGGCGCTGCTCGGCATGCCCGAATACCTTGCCTTTCGCGCGATGCGAGCGTGGTACACGCTTGAATCGGTGCTTTCGATCCGCATCCGGCGAAGCGCAGACCCGGTGTCGCGTACCTCGCCCAAGAAATCTGTGAGCCAAGCTTCATGACCCTTCGTTCCGTCTTTTCAGTTCTTGGCTGTACCCTGTGCGTATCGGCTTTTTCAGCGCCCGCTTATGCACAAGACAACCCGATCACCATCGACGCCGAAGTCTATGGCGGACGTTCAATCGTCCCTCCGGATATCATCGAGAACGATATCGACCAGGAACGGCTCGAAGGGGTGATCGGCGGCGATGTCACCGTTACCTATCGCGAGGGCGGCACGCGGTTGTTCGTAGGTGCCGGTGCCGAAGTGTTTCCTACCGACAATTTGCTGAACCGCTACGGCCTTGCCTTGGGGGGCAGTCAGGATGTTCCGATTGCCAAAAACGGGCGGGTTCGCTTGAGGCTGGGTGGGACGTATGATCACATGCGCGGCGATCAGGGCCGGGTCTTTGATCGCGCGCGGGCCGATGCGCAGTTGATCGCTCGGCATGGAGGGGGGCACACGAGTGTTGGCCGCATTCGCTACGGCTATCGAGATCAGAGCGAGGAGCGTTTCGTGGGCTTTGATCAAAGCGAATGGTTGGGCGAGTTACGCCATACCTACCGCGTTCCTGGCACCAAGACCTCAATCAGCGGCGCGCTTCTGGCGCTGGATGTTGACGCCGAAGACGACCGTTTCAGCTTTCAGGGCTTGGGATTACGCCTGATCGGGCGCGCGCCGTTGGGTAATAATTTTCTTGGGTTTGCGCGCGTGTCGTACCTCAATCGCGATTACGAGGACCCCTTTAGTAACGCTTTCCCAATTGCGAGGCAGGACGATGTGTGGCGGATCGGTGGGGGTCTGGAGCACCCCATCACAGAGACACTCAATGGTTTTGCTGAGTTGGGCTATATTGACCACGGATCCAACATACCCAGCCGCGACTTTTCGGGAGCGCTTGGCCGGGTTGGCGTTCGCATGCGGTTGAGGTGATAGCCTTCCTGCGGGGCACTAGCGCTGTTTATGAGCCGTTTTAGGGCGAACCAATTGAAGCTTACCGTTCTCGACCCAGAACTTGTGGACCAAACAGATGCTGCTCAGGTCCACATATGGGCCGATTTCGGACAATCTGCTTTCGACCAATTGATAAAGTGAAGGCTACCCCTACGGTTCTCTCCCGACCGTTCAGTTGTCCTTACGATAGAGCAATCCAAACAAAGCGAGGTGATTACTTCTTCAAGCGGTCGAGGATCGGTGGCTGTCAGGCACCGGTGAACACTCCATGGAAACTGATCGGCAGCGCCACATCGGAGCGCCAGCTGGCGATGGGGCCTGCTGCTACGTTTCCGGCACGGAGCAGGTGGAGTTCGCTTACCCCTGCCTCAAGGTTGAGCGTTGATCCAATCAGCCAGCCGTCGCCTTCACGAGTGCTCTGGCCTGGGGCGTATTGAAACTCCTCGACCAATTGGTTTGAGCCGAAATCAAAACGGTCGCTTTGTCCGCTTTGCCAATTCCAAGTGGCAATCGCGTGCGGGAAAGGCCCCTTGTCGTCATAGCCTGTGACATGGATGGTCAGTTGATGCGGCCGCTCGACGCGACGGGGGTCGCTGATAGGAAACTCGCCTTCCACCCCGGTCGCCGCCAGCGAAGCCCTGCCATCGGGATGAAGAACGATCTGATGCAACATGGCACGCGGCGGTGCGATGTATTCGCCGCGCAGTAGGGCGCTGGCGCTGCTTTGGCCGAAGGTGGGATCGGCTTCGAGGCAACCGGCAAAGCGAATTGTGCCGTCCGCCTCTTCCCAGCCATCGCCATAGTGAAAGGCGCTAAAAGCGGGCAGTTCGTAGATGCGCCTTTGGCTGAGATCGTCTTTCTCGATGACCAAGACTTGCGTGCCCAATTCGGGCTTCCACTCCATTGTCGTGCTGATCGGAAAGCCGAAATGCGTCTGTAGCCAGGGCTGCAGAACGATGACGATATGGCGCGAGGTGATGGTGAAATCATGGAAGTAGCTGGCCCGGGGCAAAGGCAGCACGGCGAAATCGATCAGCCGTCCGTCAGCGCCCAAATGCCAGAGGCCCGTGACTTTGCCATTGCCACCGAAATTCCATACCGACCCATCCGCCTCGGTCCGAGGGTGAGCCGAGAAAGGCATATGCCGCAGGTCGTCGCGAAAGGTCTTGATCCCGTCCGTCGCCAGACTTTTGGGATCCAGCCGCGTCGCGGATCCACCTTCCCACAAAGCGAGCAATTCGCCGCCCAGCAGTCGCACGTTGGTGTTGGCCGCGTTTGCATCGTCGTTGTTGCTGACCGATGCGCCCGAACCCATTGCGGTGCCAAAACCCGGCATAACGATCCGGTCGAGCTGTGTCTCGAGCCGTCGCTTGGCCGTATCAGCAAATCGCGCGACGAGATTGGCCTTGCCATCGGCGATACTGAAACGACGGATTAGACCGTCGCCATCAAACCAATGGCCAGCGCTGGAACCTCCACGCCTGAACTTGGCCGGGCCGTTGCGGTAGAGTACGCCCGCAAAATCCGACGGCGCTCTGCCTCCAATCGGGGTCAGTCCGCGAAGCGGAATGTCAGCCTCGACATCAGCAACCCCCAGCGTCCAATCGGCAGGCGCAGCCCCTGCCAAAACACGCTCGGGGGTGATGACCGCGCTCGCGGCTGCGGCTGCCAAAAGAGATTGAATGAACTGACGACGATCGGCACCGGTCTGTAAGGTGAACATTGGCTTGGTTCCTCTGGACTTCTGCTCAACGGAATTTGATGATTTGTTGGGTCGGGCCTGCAACATCGAAGGCGGCCGCCTCCCATGAAGCCGGGCCCATGTTGGCAACGGCATTGTTAGAGAAAGCAAAAGGCTCAATTGGCATGCCGAACGGGTTCGTGTTCATCGCGCCATCTCCGTTCAAATCATGGACGATCTTGAACCCGTACCGGCCATGACGCAGGTCGGGGATACGAACTGTGGCGGCCTCGCCGGTTACCGGAACGGCAATAGCTTTTACGGGTGCCACACCGCTTTCGTAAGCTTCCTTGCTGTCGAACATAGCCAGCATAATCTGACCGGTTGGATCTGCGATCTGGGCGAAGGTGATCTCTAGCGTAGTGGTAGCGGAAACTAGAGAAACGGTAGCCGAACCATTCTCGACATCCGGAAGAGACGGAACCGCGTCCTGCGCGGCGAGGGCAGAAGCTTGAAAGAGGAGAATAAGGCTAAGGGTGGCTGCGCTTGTTGATTTGTAAATTGGCATAGTGAGTGGTCCTTCTAGTGCATTCGTTGATCGCACTCACTGTTTTAGGGGCTTCTCAATTCGACACTATCGCGGCTGCGCGATTTGGCTTGATCCTTCGCAAAAGGCAGTGTTTTGACCATTCACGTATCGTGAAATGGCCAAATCGCATCGTAAAAGTGCCACGGCGGCTGACTAAGCAATGTGGTAGATCACCACCTTGAGTTTTGCTCAAAAGCCATGCACCCAGGTTTGGGGCCCGCCATGACTAATTGTCCGCTATTCCCGCTCATCAGGCGGTTCGGGGGCTCACTTGGGCTCGTTCTCTAATCCTCAATTCCGAAGTATCGGAATGTCTGGTCCAGCGTGTTGAACGCACCATGCGCCAGGATCAGGGGCATGATGTTGCGGCGTCCAAACCAGAGGTAGAAGGCGCCAAACGAAAAGCCTGCAGCGCCTGTGACAAGCGCGCCGTGCCATCCCTGGTAGTAAGGCATGGCGATACCCGAGAAAGGCGGAGTGGGTGATCCTGTCCGCCTGTATCACCCACTCCGCCGTCCGGAAAGCCCGGTGAAGCGGGCCTATCCGGCCTTGCCCAAGCGTTCTTCTACGCCGGCGCCCAGAGTCTGTTGGTAAGCCACTGGCCGGTGTTTGATGACATCGCATCGCTGTTGACCGTGGGCGCGCTGGAAGGCGCTCAAGCGGGAAGGCCGCGCGCCGAGGCTCTGCAAGCGGGCATGCGCGCCATCCGTCAGGATCCAGATCTAGACGCTACCCACCTGGCTGTATGGGCGCCTTTCTCGCTGGTTGGGGAAGGACGCTGACTGATGGGTTGGGCCGTTTGCCCACTGTCAGCTTCTGACTAATTGGGCCGAGAAGCCGCCATTCCGTTTACGACCCAATCGCAGCCATTGGATACGACTTTAGATCTGCGTTCAGTCTAAAGACTATCGGTCACAGACGGACCATGCACAAAAAGCGTTTTCACGGCTTCAAGTGGCAACTTGTAACTCTAAACCTACATGAGATGGTGCAATAACGTTAGCGCACGATGATGACAGTCTTGTGCCAGTCTGTGTTCCAATCTCAGCGCCTAGCGGAGGGCCCTTAGAGCTTGCTGCTCAACCGCCCGGCCACCCTCAAGAGTGATGATCCGATCGCAGCGGACCAGCGTGGCAGCTCTGTGCGCGACCGAGATTATCGTGGCGGTTGGCATTGTCGCGGCGATGGCGTCCATCACCGCCGCTTCGGTCTTTGCGTCAAGCGAGCTCGTGGCTTCATCCAAGACAAGAATGGGGGCCGCGCGGTAGATCGCACGGGCGATGCCGATCCGTTGGCGTTGCCCTCCCGAAAGCCGCACACCGCGTTCACCGACTTTCGTATTCACACCTGCGGGGAGCTCCTCAATCATTCGCGACAGCTGAGCGGCGGCCAAAGAGGTGCGGAGCCGTTCAAAGTCAACGGACTCATCTTCAAGACCGAACACCACATTGGCTGCGATCGAATCATCGATCAGAAAAACCGTTTGTGGGACATGCGCAAGCGTGTTCTGCCAGGCCTTGATGTTGCTCGGGCCCAAGAGCGCGCCGTCCACGCGGATCTCGCCATTTTCTGGCGAAATCAGGCCAAGTAGCAGATCAAGAAACGTGCTCTTGCCCGATCCCGTCTCGCCGCAAATCCCGACGTGTTCGCCTTTAGCAATCGCCAGATTGAGGTCTTTCAGAGCCCACTCGCCGCCGGGATAGCGAAAGCCCACCTCGTAGAAGCCGATCCGATCCTTGAGGGTTGGGGCGGGCGAAGCCAAAGAAGTTTGCAGCTGGGCATCCGCCTCAACCGTCTGCTCAGCCAAAGCCACCACATGAAGCAGGTTCTCATAATGCCCGTCCGACATTTTCGAACCGCGCCAGACACTTTGCAGGAGGGGAAGCAAGCGCAAGGCCCCCACCGCTATTGCCCCAAGAGTTGGGAGCACAGCGGAAAGACCAGAGGTCGTGTTGGCGGCCAACAGAACAAACACGCCCATAAGCCAGATGCCTGCGACCTCGATCACATGTCTTGGCAGGCCTGCAATAATGTTGTTGGATCGGTTCGCCGCTCGATAGGCCTTGTCGAACGCGTTAAACCGGGCCTCGTGGAGATTGTGGATCCCTCCAAGAATGGTCTCGCGCATGCTGCCAAGCGTTTCAGCCACGATCTTGGTGCGCGCGGTTGTCATGGAATTGAGAGTGACCGAGTTTGACGCGGTCTTCTTCCGGGTGGCGATATGGACCGCGAGATAGACCGCTCCCGCCACCGCGCCGCCTACAAGGGTCGGCATGGGCGCGATGAAAAGCATGAAGCACGCAATCAGCGCCGCGATAAAAGCGCTGACCATCCCTTCAAGAAGAGGTTGGAACAGGCCGAGTACGACGACTTGAACCTTGATGATGGCCGAGACGACATCGCTTGAATTGCGCTGTGTGTGGGTGAGGTAGTCTTGCCTGATAGACCGGCTGAACACGCGGGCCGCAAGGTCATGGCCGAACGCTTCGGAAAAGCGATGGACGCTCCATAACAGACCAATCCTCAGGGCAGCGGCAAGGCTGTAAGCGAGCGCGAACAGAAGAGTCGCTGAAACCACCGGGTCTGAGTGGAGCCATCCTAAAGCTTGCTGCCACGCCCATCCATTCGCGCCCGTCGCAGGGGCGGCGGCGAATGACAGAAAGGGCACGACCGATCCGATTGTGACCAACTCTGCCAAGGCGCTGACGAACATGAGCATGCACAGCCAAACCAGCTTGCGCTTTTGCGAATGCGTCATCAATCCTAGGAGTGTTGAAAACTTGCCCAAGATGATGACCTATTTAACCCGAAGTGGTGCCATGCAGCCGCACCTGCTCTTTGCGATCATGATCTTGGCCCCCTGCGAACGAAGTTCTTGACGGCTTCGCGAGCGGTAAACCAACCGGCTCGCCGGCCATAGGTCCGGTACACTTCTCGCGCCGCGTTGTAGATAGGTTTGTCCGTTGGCTCCACCTTAGCATACCCGCGCAAGGGCGCATCAATTGCCAAAAGCGCATCGGTAAAAGCGCTGACGAACTGGTGCCGATTGGGGCTGCGCGGATCGTTCTCGATCTCGCAAAAGGGAATGACACTTGGGTTTGTGTTAATCTCAAAGGTCTGCACCCGATCGTTGACGACTGCGTAATCAATACGGCCATACTCGATAGCGGCCCGCTTAAAGATCGCTTTGATCTGTTGCTTGTGCGGCTGGTTATGCGCGTAGTCGAGCTCAAAGGCGACTCGATCCGGCGCTGTCTCGCGCCCGTCCCCAAACTTCACCACCCATTCGCTGTTGAACAGGACATGCTGGGGCAGGATTGTGCCGTTCACACAGTAAGCGCCATACTTGACGAAGGTTTTTCCATCGGTTCGGGTCTCAAGAAACTCGATGACAACATAACCATCAAGCGAGCGCCCCTGCGACTGGAAATCGGCCAGCCAAGCATCAAGCGCCGCTTGATCATTGAGCAAAGGCGAAATGGGCCCATCGTGATCGTGATCTCCGCGCACGAAAACCGGAAATCGGAGGGGACGCGGATCGTCCCCGGCGCGATAAATGGCGAAATCATTTAAACCCGCCTGCGCGAGCGTCTGCAACAGACCAAAACGGCGCTTGGACGCCAGCGGATGATTGAGCCGGAGCCCTGCGGGATCATGCGCTTCCAAGGCCGCGTAAAGGGCGGCGACGGCTTCCTGTTCGGCGGGCTCCAAGCGCTCAATATCCGAGAAGATATAGGTGCAAAGCGGTATCCGTCTCGCTTGGAACAAGGATTCATAGGTTTCGATGCGGATGATTTTGCGAAGATCGGGTCGCCAATAGTTCAGATATTCTTCGTTCAGCGTGTAGGTGTGGTCGCGCTTGCAGACATAGATGATCATCGCCCGTCGTCGCCTTGTGCTTCAGGCTTCACGTGAGCGCGTCGCGGCGATGCGCTCTGTGCACGTCATCAAGCGCGGCGTCATACAGCGCCATCAAACGCTTACTGTCCGCGCTACGCTTGGCATAGGTGATAAACCACGATCGGCGCGAAGACTGTGCGCGGTTGGGCTGGCTATGGTGAGGCGTTAGCGAATGAAAACACACCGCATCCCCCGGCGCCATCGTGATTGTATCCGCACCAAGCCCGGCAAGCGCCTTGGGATCGACATCAAGCCCTCCTGCGTCCGATGGCAAGACAGTTTTGTGCTGGCCGCGATAGAAAGCGGTCGCTCCATTGGCTTGTGTCGTGGGATCAAGCGCAACGGCGATCGTCAGAACATGACCGGGTTTAACGCCTGTGCTGGCCCAATATGGCCAATCCTGATGCAAGCTATAGCCACCGGTTTGCGGCGCTTTGCTGATCAGCTTATCTTTCAAGACGAAGGCTGGCCCACCCAGAAGGCTTTCCGCGAGCCCAAGCAGCGCCGGAGAAAGAGCCGTTCTCGCATATGTTTCGGACAGCTGCGATACAGGATCGAGACGATCCGCAACCCGCCCCCCATCATCGGTCTTACGCCAATGGACAAAGCGGTGGTCTGCGTTGATGTCAATCGCATCCCACAGCCGCTGCCACTCTGCGCATAAACCTGCGACAACCCGCTGAGGCACCGCGCCGGGCACGGTCAGATACCCTGTAGCCCGGTAGACGGCGATTTGATCGGCGTTCAAGGCCATTTTAAGAACCCCCTTTTGCCACATTGGCGAGCGGCGCGATCATCTCGGTCTGGATGCCTACCGCCTTCATTCCGTGGCTTTCATAAAGGCTTAGAGCGGGCCCCGGGCTAAGCGCGAAAGCGCCAATCCATGGCCGCGATAAACTCTGCGCCTGCCGCGCTGCAAAGCTAATAGCCGCGCTCCCAAAGCCGCGCCCACGGTATTCTTTGGCGAGGAGCAAGTTCTTCATCCGCACAAGATCCGGCTGTCCCAGCGAAATCCCAAAAGAACCGATGGGCATGTCACCCTCCAGAATAAGGTAGTTCTCCATATACCCGTCGTCCGCTTTGGCGTTGTCCGTTGCGATATAGTCATGCGCCGCCATAGCTTTGCCATCCGGCCTATTCGCGTCCGTTTCGAGCCATCGCATCTTGAAGCGATCATCGCCCGGCCCTGCCGTGCGAACTGTCAAACCATTCGCAGGGCCGGTGAAGCGAAGCTGTGAAAGGCCGCCGCACATGGCGACTTCCTCCGCCCTTTGAAACAAAGCGGGCCAGGATTGATGCGTGTCCGCTGGGCCAGGCAGGTAAAACCGGATAGTCTCAAATCCATGGTCTTGGCAAAAAGCGGCAACCTGGACCGGGCATTGCGATTGCCCCGGCGCTGGCTCAACCAAGCAGGTGTTTGAAGGCGGCAAGGAACGCCCAGGCAAAAGAACCCGCCAGCCTTCGACAACCATTTGGTGCGATGCCGCGCGAAAATAGTCTCGATCATCCTCGACTATGGCATCGAAAACGCTGGTTTCGCCGAGAGCGAAGCGCTCAACCAATTGATTGATCGGCCTAATCGACACACTCACCTCCTTCTGACAGTTCCAACGTAGAACTGTCGCCCTTTTTGATGGGCGAAGCGGACGTCCACGTTGCGTTTGCGTAAGAGGACCAGGAGGAGAAAAAGGTTCAACTTTTCTCGTGATGCTAAAACCCAGGGGTCCAAAAGCTCGCTCCAAACAGCGGAACTGGAAAACAACTTGCCGCCACAATGGTGGATGGCTGATCGCTCTTACTGGCCGTCTGCCTAGGGCGGTAAGGTAGCCGATCGGCTTTCGCCAAAACCGAGCCCCGCGTTTAAATGTGACCACTTAAAACCTGGAAAGCGGCAGCAATCCTTATGAACCTAACCTGGCTTTAGACTCACACTGACAGCCGAATTCTCTTCCTTTGCAACACTCCCACTTACGCGATGCGCCCAGACTTCAGTACTAGTCATTCTGAAAATGGGAGATGCTGAATTATGGCCGCTCTCGCTTCTTCAATAGTTTTGTCAGTCATCTGGATCATGATGTTCATATCGCCATAATCACCTGACCTTTTATTTAGACTGGTTGCAAGACGTTGGGCAGACCTGATCTTATGGTTTTCAGGCTGTGTCAAATGCACGCAAAGGGTGCGCTGCACGTTAATTTTCCTCTCGGTGATCTTGGAGATGCTCTCCCAGGCCACCGTCTGCTGCGACCATGGCTTATACCAAATACCCGCACCAGAAATTCTCAGCTCGATAGGGCTCCCGATTATCGCGGGCAGCTTTGCACTCATCACAAGAAGTCCGATGACGCCGATGATACGAAGCGCAACTTGAAACCTACCGAGAAAATCGGGATCGAGTTCTTTCAATGGCAGCAATAAGGCAGCGGCTGACAACACGCCCAAAAGGCCAAGAAGCAGAACTAATCTGGATCGGGATCGCCTGGCTTCAAATACGATGTCTTTCATCACGAAGCCCTTTGTCTAAAGTTTCGAGCAACGCGGATCAGAGCCTCGCAAAACCACAAGGCATAGTTGTCGAACGAAGTTGCACTGTTTCGATTTTGCGAACCCAAAATCGTAGGCGCCTTCCTCACCACCGCTCGAAAACCCAACACTGGACGCCCAATCGGCTGTGACCCCCGTCTGATCGACTTCATTAAAAGTTCCCGATCCAGAATTTCCAGACACGAGCTGGTAGCCGCAGGCAAATCTCACGCAAATCCCAGAGATATATGATCCGAATCCACGGGATCCCTTATTGTAGGGGGTGAATTTCGAGGTCACTCGCAGATGACGTGCGATGTCGAGGGTCTCGTACCCAAAGGCCCCCCAGTCTACGGGATTGTTGATCGAAAGCGCACCGTTAGTCTCAGCGCAAACTGAGACCACGCTTCAGTTTGCAAGCGCAAGAAAGGATAGCGCCGTGATTAAGAAACTAGGTCGCGCCATATTGGCCGCATTCGCCAGTGGCGCGCTAGCGGTGCCCTCGATAGTGAGCGCTGACGATGGCGGAAAAACTGTACGAGGGCCGGAACCCGGCAAATGCATCTTCTCGACCGAGGTGATGCCGAAAGACAAGTTCTCGCACCGCTCCTATTCGAAAGTGAAGGATCTCTTCAAACCGACCGATCCGATCGCGGTGCGGTGTTTCTACGAAGGGGGCGCACAATCCAACTTCGCAAAACTTGGCCGTGTGGCCAATACGATGCGAGACAGCGCGACTTTTTTTTCCGAACTGGAATGGATCAACACCACGGGTGGCGGAAGCTTTAGTGATTTCCGCATCGTTGCGTACAAGCAATCCTATAACGCGGGATGGACCTCCCAGCGCTTTGACCTCACTTCACATCATGCTGTTTGCGACTTTAAACTCAAAGGCCAAAAGGCGCGCGAATATGGAGCGCATTCTGACGGCTGCGTAAATTACCAGCGCTTTATGGAAACTGCGGGCAAAAAATATGGCCGCAACCCCACCGGGCCACAAGAATTTTGCGTGCGTCTGTTCGTGCGTTTCGCCAATGCCAGCCAATGGCGCACTGTGGGGAATGAGCGCCGATATGAACCAGATTATGTCGAGAAAACCATGGCACGGGGCTGTTTTAAGATAGATTTTGATGGGATCGCGCATGTAGTTCCGGCTCAAGGCGCGCCAGAATTGGCTGCGAATGGTTTGTCTAATCGTGTAGAGCCAGAGATGGCGCAAGTGCTAGTCGATTTAGGCACGGCTTGCATCGACCTGCCCATCGGCGGCACTGAGACGTGCGGCTGTTTCTCTGAAATGGCTCAAGCAAAGGGACTCCCAGGGTTTAGCGACACCGCAGCGCGACTCTGGATCATGAACGCACTTAATCCTGGAGCATTCTCCCAAGAGCAAAAGATGGCCGTGATGGCGAGAGCGAGTGCTAAAGATCGACGTGACGCGATCGGTCCGACTGTCGGCAATTGGGGCGGCGATATTGTGGCCCGCTGTCGAACGGCTAAAATGAGTTGAGGACCTTTTTTGTACGTAACAGATCCTTAGAGTAGAGCATCGGAATGACGTCACGCGTACTCTTGGTCGAAGACGAACCAAACGCTTTTGCGCGATGTGAGCAGATTGTCGCTTCGCACCCCAGGTTGAAACTCGCTGCCAGTGCGAGAAACTTTGCGGACGGGTGTTCATTAATTGCGAACAAGGCAGGTGACTTCGACCTGTTGCTGACCGACCTCAGGCTGGGCGACGGGGACGGCGCAGAATTGATCCGGCAATGGCGCATTGCAGGCGGAGAACTTGCCATGGTCGTTACCGTGTTCGGTGACGTTGAGAGTGTCTTGCGCGCTGTCGAAGTGGGCGCCGACGGATATGTCCTAAAGAGCGGATCTGACTTTGAGATGATGACCGCCATCACGACGGTGTTAGATGGTGGTGCCCCCATCAGCGCCGCGGTTGCCGGACACTTGCTGAAAAAGCTGCGTAAACAACCCGAGCAAGCGCAGCCCAGAGACCTGAAGTTGAGCGAGCGGGAACTCGAAATCCTAAAAGATCTCGCGAAAGGACTGTCATACAAGGAAGTCGCTAGGGAGCGGGATATCTCGCATTTCACTGTCGCTGATCACGTCAAAGCCATATATCGCAAATTGGCGGTGAATTCGCGGGGTGAAGCGGTTTATCGCGCCATGAAGGAAGGCATCATCTCGATAGAGAGCCCTCCCGATTAGGGGGCAAACCCAAATTTTTGCGAGTTGGTTTTGATCAAATCACTTTGGCCTGTAGAGGAACTGAAATCGCGATACGGAAGCCTTCTATTCCGCTTATATCAATCTCGCCCCCCAGGTCTCTCACCCGATTGCGGATATTGCGAAGACCCAACCCCGGTGCGTCGTTCGGATCACTGCCCTTCCCGTCATCTTTGAATTCCAACATCAGCGTGCCGGAGTGGTCGCCTTTGATCCGGATTTCAATGGATTGGGCGTTAGCATGGCGAATGCAGTTTGCGACTATTTCTTGAATTATGCGGTATAAGGAGAGGGTTTCGCGCGACCCCAGCTCACCTGCATGATCATCTATATCCATGGACCAGATTAGATCTATGTTGGCCGCCTCCAGTGCGGGCGTAATCCGTCCACGCAGCGACCCGAATGCCAAAGAAAGATCACCATCAGCTGTATCCATGGAGTCAACGATCAACCGTAAGTCTTGAAGGCCATCTTTCAGATTATCGCGCATGACTTCCGGCCTCAGATCATCGTTTTCGGCTTGAAGGGAAAGTGCCAGTAAACGTCCGCCAAACCCGTCATGGATGTCTTCCATCAAGCGTTGTCGTTCTCTGAGAACCGTGGCCTCACGTGCCTGCGCCTCTCTCACCGCGTAAACCGCTTCCAATTCGCGTTCCTTCGCAGCGACCTCTTTCACGAGCGTCTCGTTGCTTGATGCTAGCTTCGCCTGGACAGACCGGATCTGCCGGAACTGCGATATAGCCAGCGCGAATACCGCGATAATGGCGGCCATTGGGGCATACGGAATCGAAAACAGGTCCCAAAACTCCCTTCCAGGCAAATCAAGGTCACGGGATAATTGAGCAACGATATCCAATGATGAGACAAGGAGTGCGGTCAAGAACATCAAAGTTTCGGCAACAGGGGGCATATCACGCTTTATCGAAGCAAAGCACAGCTGCGCGATCATTACGCTGAGGCCTAGGCCGCAAACGGTGTATCCGATCACAGGCCCTAGCTCAGTCGCAACGTGATGCTCAATTGCAATCAAGGAAAATGCCAGAGTTAGGAAGGCAGCGCTGGGATAAAGAATAAAATGTTGGACGCGCTTACTTCTGAAAGTCCAATAATTGACGAACACTGCAGAAAGCCAGGCAAGTCCGAACGTGGTCATAAAAAAGTAAAGTCGGCGCAAGTAATCGCCAAGCATGACCGTTGGCCCTGTGTAATGCACGTTTCTGAATGCCCAGAAGGCCATCAACAAACCGAATACGAAGTATAATTTTGGGCTTTTCGTGATACCGGCTGAGATTATGGTCAGCAGGGCAGTGATAATCGCGATACCGGTTGATGCGATGGTTAAATCAACAGCTAAGAAACGCCTAAAGCGATAGGCCGCTTGGACTTCATCCTGCTTTCCTACCCTGACCCGTCCCAAAGCAAACTGGCCAGAGCGCGGAGACAGAGAGAGGCTCAACTGAGGTGATGAGCAGTTGGCTTCTGGCAGGGCTACGTAAAGCGGTGCATATGGTTTAAAAAGCTGGGGCTGCGTAGTTTGATCAAATTTTCTCACCGTCTTGCCACACACTCTTACGGCCAGATCGCCCGACAAAGTGTCTATCATCAATGCCTGTTTGTCTGAGAGACGTCCAAGGGCATTGAGACTGTGGTTGATGGTAATGGGCTCCGGAAGGCCATCGAGATCAGGGTAACCCAAGCCTTTGCGTACAACCGTTTCCCCTTTTGATGGTCCCGAAGCGATCGCTAATGTGTCGATTGCGGTGACCGAATTCGACCGCATCAGTTTCTCAGAGCCGAGCGCTGCCGTAAGCGTGATCGCGGCCCCAACTAAGAGTACGAAGAACGGTCTTAAAGTACCAGCAAGGGCCACAAGTGTGCAGTCCTGAAAGGGGGCAAGACGATCAAACATCGATTACCCGCCTTCCTCTCGACTATATCGATTTTCTTGTCATGGCGATCCTACCGGCTGTTGGTGCGCTTGGTCAAAGCACGAACTCGACAAACAAAAAACCCGCCAGGCCGGCTGCTAACAAGCCGATATACCACATCATTTTGTGTTTGCCGGTCATGTCTTCTTTTTTCATTTTTGATGATCTCCCTCTATTGGCCTGCGCATTCGCCTTGATGTGCAGCCTTCATGGTGACAGTCATCGTCGCGCTACCCTCTGGAAAATCTTCGTTCTTCAAGGTGGTGGCTATGCTCATATTGATAGCTTCGCGCGTATAGTCGCCTGAAACATCCATATCGGCAGCCATACCCATGCCCATGTCGCACGTCATCGCTCCAGAGATTGTGCCACCTTCGGCAGTGAAGCTGGCGAGATCGCAATCTGAGCCCTGTTTTACCGCTTCTGAGAATGACGATGCGCCCAGCTCAGCTTCTTCCTTTGAAAGACACTGTGATTGGGACTGCACGTTGCCAACGCCAAAGCCCGAAGCCATTGCTTCTTGCGCTTCAGGTGGTGCCCCAGGGATACTTACCTTAGTCACCTCGACGTCGACTTTCCATTCTCCCGCGACAAGAGTTTCTGGATTGGAAGCAACGCCGTCGCACCCTCCCAGGATGCAAACGATTGCAGCAGTCAATGCGATCCAAGAGCTAGACCGTCCGATTCTTCCTTGAGATTGCATTCGTGTCTCCGGTGAAATTCGGAGGTCTTATCGATGAGCAAACACATCGCATTCAATCCCAAAGACAGGGGGGCGCTTTTGCATCGGTGAACATGAGCCTTTTAGTGAGGGGTGGACCTTCCTAACCTGACGGCCCGCCTCCACCCCCAGGGGCTGCCTCAATCCCAACAGTTTAAGAATACCAAAGCCGAATGGCGGCTCATTCGTTCAGCTGGCGAAAAGCGACTGGTCGGCTTCCGACTCAGTTGCGGCCAAGAACGCAAAGCACAGAGTTTCGCCGAAGCGGTCGCAAAGTGCTCTGGCCCTTAGCCTCCAAATCTGTTGAGGTGAGCAGACTATGCTCACAATCGGCTAGCAATCGCTAACCGGTAGAATATCACAGCGCCAACAATGCGTTAGGGGACAAAATGGACTGGGCGATTGTTTTTGATACTCTAGAACGGCTGGAATCTCTGAGCGCGGAAGACATCGCTAAAGAGCTTGAGACGCTCAAGGCTGGCGATGCGGAGCTTGCGAACACCGTGCTGCAATTTCGTTGGAGACGGTCAAATGCATCCTCTTTCATGCAAACCCGCATGGCTGGGGCGGCCGAGCCCAAACGCCCCCTTTTGAGGACAGGAAAGCGGCTCGGCGCTTGGCAGGTGATAGAGCTTCTCGGCTCTGGCGGCATGGGCGAGGTCTACCGCGTAGCCCGCGCCGATGGGTCCTTTGACCAGCAAGCCGCGCTCAAGATTGCCAAGACCAAGACCAAGATTTTTCGCACACGTTTCGAGGCAGAACGCCAACGCCTTGCTCAGCTTGAGCATCCATGTATCGCCCGCATTATCGATGGGGGCAACGCCGACAATGGCGCGCCCTATCTGACGATGGAATTTGTGGAAGGCATGCCGATTGATGCCTACGTAACGGATAAAAAACTGAACAGAACAGAGCGCCTGTCGCTCATAGGCGATCTTTGCGCAGCGCTTACCCATGCGCACGCCCGGCTCGTGCTCCACCGCGATATCAAACATGACAATGTGCTGATGAACCAGAACGGCGACGTGCGCTTGATCGACTTTGGAGTCGCGTCGCTGCTCGATAATCCAGAGGCGCAAGGAAGGCCCGGCCCCCTCACCATCGGCTACGCTGCGCCTGAGCAGCTAATGGGCCAGCCGGTGAGCGCGGCGACAGACGTGTTTGCGGTCGGGATGCTTACCCATTTGCTGGAAACAGGCGCATTGCCAGCGCGGCAAACCGATGGCGGGGTCGCAATTAATGCCGGGGTCGTTGGAGATGCGGATTTGGCGGCGGTGATTGCTAAGGCCACTGCGTTTAATCCCTCGGACCGCTACGTCTCGGCGGATGCCTTGGGCGATGATTTGCGCCTGTTCGCAGAAGGTTTTCCAGTTGCAGCGCGGCCCCTTTCGCCCGTGAAGCGCTTCCGCAAGCTCGTGGCTCGCAACGCGTTGGCATCGGCCATGAGCGCCGCTGCTATTGCGGCAGTCGTAGCCGGCGTGATCGGGGTAAGTGTCTTTGCGGTGCGTGCGGATGACGAGGCTAAAAGCGCTCGTTTCGCTGAACAGCAAGGTGCGCGAACAATCGAGTTTTATGAAACGATCAATGGCGGCTACACCCGTTTCACAAGCTCCATCGAACCAACCTCCGCACTCGCAGAGGAATACTCAAAAGCCCTGCTTGAGCTTGAGGCCACAGCAGACGTCAACGCGCAGACCGACTATCAAGGCACGCTTCAAACCTTTGTGTTCCTGGCGGAGTTCTACGCGGATCAAGGGCGCGATCGGGATGCGAGCAGGCTCGGCGAGAAACTCTCCAATCATGTAACCGAACTCACCTACGCATCGGCCTTCACGCTGTTTGGCCTTGTGCATTTATCGAGGGGGTTCGTGGAAGATCAAAAACTGATTGAGCGGCTCGACAGGCTTTACGAGTTCTTCTCCGCAGATCGAGTTGCACATTCCTTTGATTTGGCGATCAACCGATGCGTGCGGAGCGAGTTTACCGCTGACAAGAGCGATGCACAGCAATGTGTTGCACTGGCTAAGGGCCATATCGCTAAACTCGATATGCAAAGCTATTCGGAGGCTTCAGGTGTCCTTCCGCTCTTGGCCTATGGCGTCGATGGTGCTTTGGCGCTCAAGAATTTTGATCAAGCGACCGCCTTTGCCAAAAACGGGCTGCAGTTTTACGAGAATGAAAGTCGGCCCGGCAGCGTTCCTGAACCGTCTTTTTGGATGAACCTTTCCGATATTGCGCAGGCCCAGGAGGATTGGCCGGCGTCGATTGAGAACCTCACGAAAGCCAACGCGCTTATCGAAGGCGATCAGAGATTGCCCTGGCTCGAAGTGAGTTTGACGCTCGAGATGGCACAATCCAATCTTGCAATGAAGGATTTTGAAAACCTGGAGGCGAGCGCGCGCAAGGCTCTCAATCAAGCCGAGCAGTTGTATGGTATCGATCACCACCACGTCCGCGATGCGCGCTCTTATCTGGCGATGGTAAAAGCCAATAACGGTCAAAGGTCCGAGGCGACTGCAATGCTTCAGCAGATTATCGCTGAGGAAGAGGCGGGCAACGGCAACGCGGAAGCCGTTAGGCGATACAACGACATGCTCGCGACAATCACGCAGATGTAACGCGGTTCAGCTTAGCCAACCCGCTCAGCCAACCAGGCTCTAGCGTCGGTCCAATCCCGGCGCACGGTTCGGTCGGAAATGTCGAGCATCTCAGCCGTTTCTTCCTCGGTCATACCGGCGAAATAGCGCGCGTCGACAATCCGCGCCCAGCGCGGGCGGGCTTGTTCCAGCTGCTCCATCAGCAAGCCTATGGAAACCAGCTCTTCAAGGCTCTCTCCATACTCCGCGATCCGTTCGACCGCGTCGCTATCTTCAACCCGCTCGTGGCGGCGCTTGTCGGTGAGTTTGCGGCGGGCGTAATCGACGATCACATGCCGGATCGCGAGCGAAGCGGCGCACAGGAAATGTTTGTCATCGCGCCAGATCTTTTCCTGCCCCAGCTTGAGATAGCTTTCGTGCAGAATGTCTTCGGTCATCATCGTGTCAGCGGCTCGGGATTGCCTCCGCCGCGCACGCGCTAGCGAGGCAAGCTGATCATAGTGCTGCGCAAACAGCCGCGAGGCGACCTGGCGTTCCACCTCATCATACTGGGTATCGTCGTCATCGCGCGCCATCAGGGCCAACGATAGCGCCCTGCGCGGCCACTCTCAAAAACAATCCGAACTTTTTTGTCCGGGTTTGGCCGCAGGTCCCGTTGGTGGGGGTGCAGCGACGCGAAGTCGCGACACTTTCCAAGGGGGAATAGTAATGAAGAAGTCCATCCTTTTTACCGGTACCGCAGCGCTCGCCATTATAGGCTCAATGGCTCTGACACCAACCGAAGCGCGAGCTGATGAGTGTCTTCTGGATAGCAACGACAATGGTGTTGCCGATGATGGCATCGATAACGATGGAGGCGCGGATTCCAACGATAACGATGGCTCGCTTGCATGTGGCACAGGAGCGCAGGTTAACGGTTCCGCCGCAACTGCAGTTGGTGTCGACTCGATAGCTGAGTCTGAGTCCGTGGCCCTTGGCGAGAACGCGCAGGCTATCGGTTCAGAATCCGTAGCCGTCGGTGAGGATTCTGTTGCCAGCGGCAACGGCAGTGTTGCGGTAGGCAACGGCAGTGATGCCACTGGCTTTGACGATATCGCCATTGGAGAAAGCGCCGCTGCGGTTGGCACAGAATCCGTAGCAATTGGCGCAAATTCGTTCGCCAACGCCAGCAACTCCGTCGCTATTGGAGACGAAGCTGAAGCCAAAGAGATTGGTGCCATCGCCATCGGCGGTGACACAAATGATAACAGTATCGGTGCAAGTGCCACGGGCATCGACGCAATCAGCATTGGGGGAGACTCTTTCGCTCTTCAGCAAGAGGCTATTGCCATCGGCGGTCGAGCGCGAGCGAGTGGGCTTTCCAGCGTTTCCCTCGGTGCTGACGCTCTTTCAAGCAGCCCGGGTTCAATCGCCATCGGGGGCGATGGGACCGATCTCGATGACGATGGCGCGCAAGCCACTGGCAGCGAAGCCATTGCCATCGGCAGCGATGCCGATGCGTCGGCGTCAGGTAGCATGGCCGTGGGAAGCGGATCGTCGGCGACCGCCGATCTTGCCTTCGCAGCGGGCTTTAACGCGAACGCCACGAGCTTTAATGCACTTGCCGTTGGCACCGGGTCCGAAGCGCTGGGCCTTCGCAGCACCGCCATCGGTCACGCCACAGAAGCGCGCGGGCAGGAATCCACCGCTTTGGGCAATGGCGCGCTAGGCGAAGGGTTGCGCAGTGTCGCTTTGGGCAACGCGGCTGTGGGACGCGGTGTTGATGGCGTGGCGATCGGCACGTCAGCGCGCGCAGAAGGCCAAGCGGCGATTGCTGTGGGCGATCGTGCGCGGGCGGAAGAGGCGAACAGCGTCGCGCTTGGATCGCTCTCAATCGCGGATGAAGCGGACACGGTTTCTGTCGGCAACGCTTCGCTTAAACGGCGCGTAACCAATCTCGCCGACGGCACCGACGATAACGACGCAGTGACCGTGAGCCAGTTGAACACAGCCATCAGCGCAGCGCCAGGCAGTGATCCTTACTTTGCATCGAACGCGGCAGGTGAGGCTCTTCCCATTGCATCAGGGACCGGCGCGATCTCGATAGGGGGCGACACACAGGCCACAGGACAGTTTGGCATCGCAATTGGCGGCGATGGCGATGATGCCGATGATAGCGGCGCGCTGGCCGCCGGAGGCAATGCGGTGGCAATTGGAGCGGACAGCTCCGCTTCTGGCTTTACTGGAGTTGCACTTGGCGCCTTGGCCTCCGCGGAAGGGGACATTGCGGTGACGCTTGGCTCAGCGGCTCGGGCCGACGGGATCTCGGCGATAGCTCTCGGCGGGTTTTCGGAAGCGATTGGCGATCGCTCGATCGCCATAGGTGGAAACGCGCTCGACAACGATATCCGGGGGGCACGCAGTCTTGGAGCCGACTCCGTAGCGCTGGGCTCTGATGCGATTGCCAACTCTTCGTCAGCCGTCGCGCTGGGGTCGAGATCCGTTGCTGATCACGCGAACACCGTCTCCGTCGGCAACGATACGCTCAAGCGTCGCATAACCAATGTGGCAGATGCAACAGACGCCAGTGATGCCGTTACACTCGCGCAGCTGAACGCAGCCACAAGCGCCGGAGATCCCATACTGTTTCAAGCGCAGGGAACAGCGGTGCCAAGAGCGGTCGGTCTCTTCAGCGTTGCGGGTGGTGAAGGCGCCATTGCAGAAGGCGAAAGTTCCGTCGCGTTCGGCCGTGCCTCATTCACTTCCGCCGACGCAGTAGGCTCCATAACAATTGGCAGAGCGTCGCGGACGGAAGCGGCCAATACCGTTGCCATTGGTCAGAACGCGATGGCCAGCACCTCTTTCGGGGTCGCTCTAGGCGCGGATTCTCGCGCCACCGAAGCCAACACCGTTTCCGTCGGCAATAACACGCTCAAGCGCCGGATCACTAATGTGGCCGAAGGCTCGGGCGACAACGATGCCGCCACTGTGGGCCAATTGAACGCGGCCCTTGTCGGTGTCTCAAGCGGCGGCAATCCTTTCTTTGTCTCCAATTCATCTGGCAGCCTCCCGGTTGCAACGGGTCTGAACTCGGTCGCTATCGGCGGCAACGCTGAGGCGAGCGGCGCCGGATCGGTGGCTCTGGGAGCCGGTTCGGTGGCTGTCCGCGATAATGTGGTGTCGGTTGGCGCTGCTGGAAGCGAGCGGCAGATCACAAATGTCGCGTCAGCGACCGAAGGAACCGACGCCGTCAACCTTGCGCAGCTCAACGCCGCGATTGCGGGCGTTTCCAGCGGCGGAGGCGGCGGCGGTGATCCCTTCTTTGTCTCCAACTCGTCGGGCGCGGTTCCAACGGCCATTGGCGTGGACTCGGTCGCCATTGGCGGAGATGCTCAGGCCACTGCGCAGGGCTCAGTCGCGCTGGGCGCCGGATCGGTGGCCAGCACCGCCAACACCGTCTCTGTCGGCGCGCCGGGCTCCGAACGCCGGATCAGCAATGTGGCCACTGGGGTGGCAGCAACCGATGCTGTGAATGTCGGGCAACTGAACATCGTCAGCAACGCTGCCGTTGCCGCGCAAAACAGCGCCAACCAAGCGCAGACCTCTGCCGATGTAGCGGAAGCCAAGGCCGACAGAGCGATCACCAACGCGTCCCTGGCTCAGACCGCCGCGGAAGCTGCGCAAGCCTCCGCGGACTTCGCCAACGCGGAGAACGTGGCGCAAGACAGAGAGATTGGGAGAAACGCGGGTCTCGCGCTTGATGCTGACGATAAGGCCACGAATGCACAAATCACCGCTGATCGAGCCTTGAACGACGCTTCGGCGGCACAAGCCTCGGCTGACAACGCCCGCGTTGAAGCCGCTGCTGCGCAATCGCGCGCTGACCAAGCCTTTGCCAACGCGACCACCGCGCAAAGCACCGCCGACCAAGCGCGTGCCGAAGCACAAGAGGCGCTGATGGCGCTTGCCGAGGCGGACACCGATATGACCGAGCTGCGAGAGCAGGCAGACATGGCCTTTGAAACCGCCGTCGAAGCGCAAGCCGAAGCGGATCTGGCCCGCGAAGAAGCGGTGGCTGCGCAGATGACCGCCAACGAGGCGATAGCCACCGCTGAGGAAAACGCCGCTGAACTGGAGTTTCTGGCCGTCAATTCCAGCGGTTCTACCGGCGCCAACGCGACGGGCGAAAACGCCGTTGCTCTTGGCATTGAAAGCACCGCGTCGGGCTTGCGTTCGGTCGCCATTGGCTTTCAAGCCACCGCGCAACACGGTCAGGCCGTCTCCATCGGGTCCGGCAATGTCGCGAGCGGCGATGGCGCTGTCGCCATAGGCGATCCGAACTTCGCCACTGGGCGCGGCGCGGTGGCGCTGGGCGCGGACAACGTGGCAACCGGCACTGGGGCTGTCGCCATCGGCAACCTCAACGTGGCGAGCGGCGAAAGCGCGATCGCTCTCGGCAATGGCGCGATGGCAACCGCAGACGGAGCCGTGGCGATTGGCCCACAGGCCTTGGCGGATGAAGTCAATCTGATTGCGCTGGGAGCCTCGCAAGGGCGCGTCAGAGCCGCCGGCATCACATCCGCCGCCAGCCGCGCGGCGCAGCAGGGGGCTGTGAGCCTCGTAACCAGCGACGCCATGGGCAATCTGGCGACCTTCGATCTGGATCTTTCGCAGATCACCGCGCTCGACAATCGGGTGGGAAGCCTTGAGCAACGCACCGCCCTTTTGAGCGGCGCCGTCGCCCAAAACCGACGCTTCGCCAATGGCGGGATCGCCGCTGCGATGGCCTTGGCGGGGACTACTATTGTCCCGGGTAAAGACTGGTCGATGTCATTCAATCTGGCGACCTTTGAAGGCCAGCAAGGTTTCTCCACCTCAATCGTCGGGCGAGTGACAGAGAGCCTTTACATCTCAGCCGGGATCACGGGTTCGACTGTGGAAGGCACAACCTCTGGAAGGGTCGGCATTGCCTTTGGCTTTTAGAGGAAACTTGCAATCCGAATGCAGTGGCTGGCTGCCGGCCTATGCAGTCAACTACTGCATCAGGTTGCTGCCAGATCCCATAGGCAGGCCAAAGGTGCCGACCTATACGACCAAGGGATCCAGCGCTACGCCTACTATGAAAGTCGCAAGGATCTCGCGCGTCAAGGCGATCCGCCCGCGACACGCATAGCGCAATCAGCGTTGGACGAGCATCTGCTACAAGAACTCACGAAACGACTCGAGGACTAGCATGAGCGTCGCCGATGGAGTGGGCTAAAAAGCGGCGCTCCGCTTGAGCGGTTGTATTGTGCCGCCGCCGACATTGTTCAGAGGCTGAACCGCAATGGTGAGCGGGCGGCTGCGATCGCTGAGCTCATAGATGCGATCGCGATAGGAGAGGATGAGCTGCGTGTCAGTCTGAGAGGCTCTGCGCTGGGCATCGAAGCAAGCAATCTCAAAGACTGGCGAATGCCGCTTTCCGAACGCAAACCGTACCGCGAGACGAAGCTCAGGATTGACGCAGGGCGTGATCGTCCAGAGATCGATATGAAAGTTGTAGCCCTGATAGGCGACGCGATGGCTGCGCGCGATCTTGCGCTGGCATCGCCAGAGTTGAGCCTGAACCAGATTGCGAACCGTGAAGGCCGTCGCCGCAAGCAACTAGTTAAGCTGGTTCGGCTCAGCTGGCTCAGTACGAGAATCATCGAAGTGATTACCAACGGCAGGGCAACAGTGGGCGTGACCAGGAAACAACTGCTTGAGGTCGAACTGCCATTGAACTGGTCCGACCAGGAAGTGCTCTTAGGGTTCGCAGGCTGAGCAGCAGAATTGCCATCTGGCCGGTCGCCTGAAATGGGCGATGAAATTTCAGACAGAGACTTTCGAGGATATAGGCGATGAACCTGAGCCCAAAGCCGAGTGCTCTGGCCCACTTCCAGAAAAAGCGATTCCGAAACCGCGCAGAAATGCGCGCTTCCCAGCGTCGGCTGCGCCGGGAATGCTCTCTTCAGTTCTCTTGAAGACTATTTGGTGCGGTCGAGAAGACTCGAACTTCCACGGGCGTTAGCCCACAACGACCTCAACGTTGCGCGTCTACCAGTTCCGCCACGACCGCACTCAGGTAAGACCGGGGCGCCGCGCAGCGGTATCCCGGTGGTAGGAGCGCGCCGATAGCAACGCGGCTTTGGTGGCGCAAGCCCTTAAAGCGTCAGATGTGAGTTGGCTCGACCGCTGTTGGTCTCGGTAATCCGTTTCGGCTGACTGTTCCAGCGCGGGACCGGGTTACCGCTTTGCTTGCAAGAATGGTTAAAGCGGCGTCAACTGTCGCGCATGACGCTGAGCGCATCACTCCTTCTTATCGCCCAAGCCGCAACTGGTGCTTTGAGCGGGGCGGCTGATGCCTCATCGACTGGCACAACCGTTAGCCGCCCGGCGTCAGGCGGCGCTGTGGCAAGCGCCACGGCAAGCGCTCGGGTGCTTCGCCCCGTCAGCGTGCGTGTGAAGAACACTGACAAATCGGTGGAAATCGAAACAGAAGCGGCCAACGCGCTTCAAACACAGCGTGACACCAAGGGAACGCTCTGGATCGAATTTAGCTGAGGATCAGAATCCTTGGGATTAGTTCGGCGCCCATCCCAAACGCGCCGAGCGGGCCGCTTCGGGGTAGTCTGATATCCCTTCGGTGACATTGAGGCTCTCACCCGGTGCGAGTTCGTTCTTCGCGGGGACTACGATCTTGCTGAATATCTCTCGGCCACGTTCATCAACGAAAACAACGACGAGGCGAGGCACCGCGCTCGACCCCGATCCGGTGTTTGTGATGGTTCCTCGCACACTGAAAATCTCCACGCCCGAGGCGAGCACTTCTTCACGTTGCTGCGCGGGGGGAAAGTTTAACACTAGATCCGGCTTCCCGATCCCGAACGTTGGTCCTTTGAAGGGCAGTCCCAGACCCGGTGGAAGGCCATAATAGTTAATAGCGCCGATCGCCGCCGCTGCCATCAGGGCGAAAATTCCCGCCGCGATGCTCCACATTTTTAGAGGGTTGCGGCGGGCGGTGAACGGCGCTCGGTATTCGAAGTGCGAAACCTCTTCGCCGTCCTCTTCTTCAGGCGCGTAGTCGCTCTCATAGTCGTCGTCGAACGGTGTGGCTTCACTTTCGAAGTCGTCATCGGCCGTTTGGGGTTCAGCAAGCGGGTCGGGATGGTCTTCGGCAACTTCCTCGACCGGAGCGTCGTCAAAATCGACATCGCTCGCGTCAGGGTCATCATGGCCTGGTTCATCGCCGTTTGGTTCATTGAGCGCGTCCGCCACGCTAGCCAGCGCCGCGGCGGTCGCCGGATCTGTGGCTCTCGAGCTTTCGGGCTCAGGATCGGCGTAGGCTTCGTCTGGCTGAGAGCGATCGGTTGGAACGCGAGGAGGCGCATTTACGGTAGGCGAAGCCTGCGCTGAGGTGGGCTGGGGCACTACCGGACTTGTGGCGGGCGAAGGGGTTTCCGTTTCGACTGGGGCGTTGGCTGGCGCCGAAGCTGTTGTGGCCACCGGCTCAGCGGTACTCACGATGACCGGTTCCTGAAACCAGCTGTGCTTGCACTTGGCGCAGCGAACCGTGCGGCCTTCGTTTCCGATAGCCGTATCAGGCACCGCGTAGCGGGTTGCGCATTCAGGACACGAGATAATCATCGTCATAAAGGCATTACTTGGCAGTCCCTTTCACACAAGGGTATCGCCTCTCCGCCAGCGCTATTGTCCGCTTTTTTCCACATTGATAACCACGTTTGGCCTTCCAAGCCAAAACAAAGCGCCTTTGAATGGGGCTTGCGGGCTTTTCCAGCCAAAGGCGCGCTGATAGGGCCAAGTCATGACCGAACGCGCAAGCGACATCGTGAAATTTGACAATGTCGGGCTGCGCTATGGCGCGGATCAAGAGGTCTTGAGCGATCTGTCATTCACGCTTTTTCCGGGCCGTTTCTACTTTTTGACCGGGGCCAGCGGGGCGGGAAAGACCAGTCTCTTAAAGCTGCTCTACCTTGCACAACGCCCTTCGCGCGGGGGCATCCGCATGTTCGGTCGGGACATGATTACGCTGCCGCGTGCGGATTTGCCTCATTTCCGGCGGCGCCTGGGCGTTGTTTTTCAGGACTTTCGCTTGGTCGATCACTTGTCCGCATTTGACAATGTCGCCTTGCCCCTGCGGTTGGCGGGGACCGATGAAGAGCGCGTGCGCAAATCGGTCAGCGATATGCTCGACTGGGTCAATCTGACGCACCGTGCCGATGCATCGCCGCAAACGCTTTCGGGGGGGGAGCAGCAACGCGTTGCGATTGCACGCGCGGTGATCGCTCGCCCGCAATTGCTGATCGCAGATGAGCCTACTGGCAACGTCGATCCGGATATGGCGCTCAAACTGCTGCGGCTTTTTGATGCGCTCAACAACCGGGTGGGAACGACTGTGGTGGTTGCGACCCACGATGTGCATCTGATCAAGAAAGTGCCTGATTCGTTGATCATGCGTCTGAACAAGGGACGACTTTCTGACCCCACTGGCGCGTTGCGCTATCCGCCTGTGCGTGAACGCTCTTCGGTCTCAGGAGCGAGATCCGCAGTTCCGCCTACGGTTTCGGACAAGTAAGCGTGATGGACGAAACCGCACCCTTAAGCGCCAAGCATGCCGCGCGATTGTTGCCGAAAACACGGTTTGGTGGCCCAATCCCTTGGGTCATCGCTATTCTGATCGGGTTAGTTGTTATAGCCGCAGCAGGGGGGCTCGCGCTCAACAACTTGGCTAGAAATGCGCGCGCTGACCTTTCCGATGCGGTGACTGTGCAGATTATCGAAGCTGACCCGCAGACTAGGGCCGAACGTGCGCAGGCCGCTGCATCGGCTTTGGTTGGCCAACCCATCGTCACCAGCTTGCGCATCGTGCCTGAGGATGAGCTGACCGCCCTTTTGGAGCCATGGCTTGGCGCAAGCTCTGGCAGTCAGGACGTGCCCATACCGGCGTTGATTGATGTAGAATTGAACGAGCAAGCCAGTGAGACGGAATTGGCGAGCCTCCAGGCGGCGTTGGACCGTGCGGTACCGGGCACCAAAGTGGATGCCCAAAGTACGTGGCTGCGCCCAGTCTACTCCGCTCTCGGCGCGCTCCAATGGCTGGCGCTGGCGCTAATTGCTCTGGTCGCGGTGGCTACCGCGGGGGCTGTATGGCTGGCGGCGCGCAGCGCGTTTGCCAACCACGAGAACACGGTCGAGATCATTCACCTTTTGGGCGGAACCGACAGTCAGATCACCCGCGTATTCCAACGAACCGTCGCGATCGAGGCCGCTTTTGGAGCCGCGCTGGGCACCGCTATGGGCGTGGTAACCGTGTGGTTGTTGGGTCGGCAATTTGTCGCCCTGGACAGCGGAATGATCGGCGGCGCAACTCTAGGGCTTGATGATTGGCTGATCATTGCAGCGATACCACTGGCCGGTGTTCTTTTGGCGATTGTGACCGCGCGGATCACCATTTCGCTTGCGTTAAGGGCTATGCTGTGAATGTAGGCCCTAAGGCCGGAAACTCCCCAATGGTTCGCAAAACTCTCTCCGCTGTCTTCCTCATTTGGGCGCTTGGCTTCTTGTGGTTCACCGTGGACCTGCCAGAGCCAGCGCAGAAGCTGAAGACCGACGCTGTCATCGTCGCCACAGGCGGCGCAGGGCGCATCGCGCGCGGGCTCGAAGTGCTGGATCAGGGCTTGGCGCCTAGGATGCTCGTGACGGGCGTGGGTTCACAAGTGCTGCCCGGAGAATTTGCGGCTCAATTCGAAGTGCCTCAGGCGCAGATGGAATGCTGTGTCACGCTCGGCTTTATGGCCGAGGACACACGCGGCAACGCGTTTGAGACCGCCGAATGGGTGAACCGCAACAAGATCACCTCGCTGCGACTGGTAACCACCGATTGGCACATGCGTCGGGCGGCGGGCGAGCTTGATCGACAATTGCCCGATAGCGTCGAAGTTGTCCGCGACGCGGTGCCATCGAGCCCAAGCCTTTCGACTTTGTTCCTTGAATACCACAAGCTTATTGCCAGTCGCCTTGCCGGTTGGCTCAACCTTTGAAGCGCGCAGGCCAGACCATGATCGCGTTTCTTCGCAGCCTTGTTTTCTATCCCGTCTTTTACGGGTTTAGCGCGTTGTTGGTGATCGCATCCGTGTTTGCGGTGCCGCTGGGCCGTGACAAATTGCGCAGCGTCGTAGCGACATGGGGCAACTGGCACCGCTGGTGCCTGAGAAACATTGTGGGCATCAAGATCCTCGTCGAAGGCGAATTGCCGGATGAGGCGGTGCTGGTCGCGGTGAAGCATGAGAGTTATTTCGAAGCGATCGACATGCCGCGCCTTTTTCGCTTCCCAACGGTCTTCGCCAAGCGCGAGCTGTTTCTCATTCCTGGGTGGGGCTATTCGGCGCGGGTCTATGGCCTAATCCCCGTGGCGCGCGACAAAGGCGCGAAGGCCTTGCGCGAAATGATCAAAACCGCGCGCGAAAAGGTAAGCGAAGGGCGCCCTTTGGTGATGTTTCCCGAGGGCACTCGCGTGGAGCACGGGAAAAGTGTGCCGCTGCAATCGGGCTTTGCGGGGACGTATAAGTTGCTGGGCTTGCCAGTCGTGCCAATTGCTGTGAATAGCGGTCCGGTTTACCACAGCCTAGTTAAGCGGCCCGGCACCATCACTTACCGCGTTGGCGAAAAAATCCCGGCGGGGCTCAAACGCGAAGAAGTTGAGAGCCGCGTGCACACGGCGATCAACGCGCTGAACGCCTAATGCTCTCGCCCAAAGTCGGGCTTTTCATCATCCTGCCCTTGGTCGATCACTTCGCGGCGAATGGCACGGGTTCGGCTGAAAAGCTCGTGCAGAGCCTCTCCATCGCCCGATCGGATTGCGCGCTGCATCGCGGTCAAATCCTCGGTGAAGCGGCCCAGCATTTCCAGCACAGCGCTTTTGTTGTTTAGGAACACGTCGCGCCACATCACTGGATCGCTCGCCGCGATACGGGTGAAGTCGCGAAAGCCGCCCGCCGAATATTTGATGACTTCGGACCGGGTGACGTCCTCAAGGTCGCTTGCCGTCCCAACGATCGTGAAGGCGATAAGGTGCGGAATATGGCTGGTCACCGCCAAGACCAGGTCGTGGTGGTCTGGATCCATTAACTCGACCCGCGCGCCGAGCTTTGTCCAAAAGTACGACAGCGCCTGGATCGCCGTGTCATCGGCGTCGGTGGGAGGAGTTATGATGCACCAGCGACCAGCGAACAGGGTTGAAAAGCCAGCCTCAGGTCCACTTTGTTCGGTCCCGGCCACCGGGTGGGCGGGGATGACTGTGTGGTGAGGTAAAGCTTTTCCCAGCGCGTCGAGCACGCTCCTCTTTGACGAGCCAACATCGGAAATGATGGCATCGCTGGGCAGGTGCGGAGCAAGCTCCTTCGCGGCCGTCGCCATCGCGCCTACCGGCACGCACAAGATCACAAGGTCGGCTTGCGCAACCGCTTCGGCGGGGCTGCCGCTCACCATATTTACGAGACTGCGCTCAGCCGCCGCCCTTCGCACCGCTTCATCGCGGTCATAACCCGTGGTCACTATTCCGGGAGATCGTTCGGCAATAGCCAAGCCGATGGAACCGCCAAGCAGACCAAGCCCGATGATCGCAACGCGCTCAATACTCACGCGCTTTCCCCAGCGGCCTGTGCCAAGGTTTTGGCGACGATTTCCATATCTTCCGGCGTCCCAATAGTGATTCGCAAATGGTTTGGTAGCCCCTGTCCAGGCAAATGCCGCACTGCATAGCCGACTTCGGATAACGCCTGCATCGCCGTTTCAGCGGTAAGCGCTCCGGCAAACTCGACCAACACGAAATTGGCTTCGCTCGGCAAGGAACGCACCCCTTGATTGCCGAGCGCTTCGATCTGGCGTTTAAAGGCAGCGCGCGTGGATCGATTCGTCTCAGCTGAGCGCTGCACGAAAGCCTGATCTTTTACCGCTGCCAGAGCGGCTCTCTGCCCGCTCGCGCTGACGTTGAACGCGCCGCGAAGGCGGTTGAGGTAGTCGATTAAATGCGGTGCGCCATAGGCCCACCCAATGCGCTCCGCCGCTAAACCATACGCTTTTGAAAAGGTACGGGTGACCAGCACATTTTCGTGGCTCTTGGCCATATCAAAGCCAAAGCTCTGGTCCGCTTCGTGCAGATATTCCGCGTAAGCTTCATCAAGCACCAGCAGAATATCGTGACGAAGCCCGGCGTGCAGACGGCGGACCTCATCGGGAGCTATGTAGGTCGCAGTGGGATTGTTCGGGTTATCGAATAGAACGACGCGCGTCGCCGGGGTCACCGCCGCCAGCATAGCGTCGACATCCGCTGCATAGTCCGCATCCGCGCTCATCACTGGGCTTGCGCCGACCTTGTGCGCGATCAGTGGATAGAGCGAGAACGAATAGCGCGAAAACAGAACTTCATCGCCCGGCCCAGCAAACGCCTGAACCGCGCAGTGCAACAGCTCACCCGAGCCGGTGCCGCAGACAATTTGTTCGGGATTAAGGTCGTGAAGTTTTCCCAAGGCCGAGCGCAATTCGTGGCAGGCGGGGTCCGCATAAAGTGCGGCCTGCTGGCGCGCCTCAGCCAACGCAGCCATCGCGGCCGGACTCGTGCCAAGCGGGTTTTCATTCGCCGAAAGCTTTATCAAAGCGCGCCCGTCATCCGCAGACGATTTGCCCGGCTTGTAGGCGTGGATCTGGTCAATCCAGGGTTTGGCAACTGGTTTGGTCATTACGAGCGATCGCTTGGACAAAAAACGCCTAAGCTACAAGGTATGATCCCTCGATCTTGTGGTGAGCGGCGTTTTGCTCTTTAGGGCGACATCATGCCGCCCGCGTTTACGCCGACACTCTTTGCGCTTTCCCACGACCTGCCGCTCGATAGCGGACAGAGCCTTTCGGGCGTGCAAATTGCATACGAGACCTATGGTGTTCTCAACACGGATAAGTCGAACGCGATCTTGATTTGCCATGCACTGACCGGGGATCAGTATGTCGCGAGCGAACACCCAATAACAGGCAAGCCGGGCTGGTGGGAGCGGATGGTTGGCCCCGGAAAGCCGATCGACTCAGACCACTACTTTGTGATTTGCGCCAACGTCATCGGATCGTGTTTGGGATCGACAGGGCCAAAGAACCTCGCGCCGGATGGCCAGCCCTACGGAATGCGCTTTCCCGTTATCACGATCCGCGACATGCTGCGCGGCACGCTGGCGCTGCTCGATGGCCTTGGGGTCGAGACGCTGCACGCGGTCGTGGGCGGATCGATGGGGGGGATGCAGGCGCTCAGCCTCGCGGCCAATTGGCCCGAGCGCGCCCGGCGGGTTCTCGTGATTGCGTCAACCGCGCGCCATTCGGCGCAGAACATCGCGTTCCACGAAGTCGGGCGCCAAGCCATTATGGCGGATCCCGCCTGGGCCGGGGGCGACTACTACGCGAATAAGGGCAACGGTCCAGAAGCGGGTCTGGCGGTGGCGCGCATGGCCGCGCATATCACCTATCTTTCAGAAGAAGGTCTGACGGAGAAATTCGGGCGGAGATTGCAGGACCGGGACTCTAAGAGCTTTGGGTTCGACGCGGATTTTCAGGTCGAGAGTTATCTGCGTTATCAAGGCAGCGGCTTCACACAGCGGTTTGACGCCAACAGCTATCTCTACATCACCCGCGCGATGGATTACTTCGACATTGCCGAAGATTGCGGAGGCAAGCTCGCCGATGCGTTTGCGGGCACCACGGCGCGATTCTGCCTAGTCAGCTTTGATACCGACTGGCTCTACCCCACGAGCGAGAGCCGCCACATTGTACGCGCCCTTGCGTCGACGCAGGCACAGGTGAGCTTTGTCGAATTGAGCGCGAGCGCGGGGCACGACAGCTTCTTGTTGCCGCACGATCAGTTGGACCGCGTTGTCGGAGGGTTTCTCAATGGCTGATAAACCTGCGGCGCTTCGCTACGACCTGGAAGCAATTGCCGAACAAATCTCCCATGAGGATCCGGTCGCAGAAGTGCTGGATGTGGGATGCGGTGATGGGGCGCTAATGGAAGCTTTGGGTTATCCCGGCGGCGCCCGAATGAGAGGGATCGAAATTGATCCGGTGCTGGTCGAGAAATGCGTCTCGAAAGGGTTGTCGGTCATCCAAGGTGACGCCAACTCTGATTTGGCGCACTATCCAGACAAGAGCTTTGACTTCGTTGTTCTCAGCCGGACGCTTCAGACGACCAATCGGCCCGACCAGGTGCTCGACGAGCTTCTTCGTGTGGGCGACAAAGCCTTTATCAGCTTTCCCAATTTTGCGCATTGGCGCACGCGCTCAGCGCTGCTTTTGGGCGGGCGTATGCCGATCACTCGGGCGCTGCCTGTGAGCTGGTATGAGACGCCCAACATCCATCATGTCACTACCGAGGACTTCCGCAGTCTCGTCAAAGAAAAAGGCGCTCGAATAGAGCGCCAATGGTTCTTTTCAGGCGGGAAAGAAATCGGCACGCCAGGGGCAAACTGGCGCGCCGAGTTCGGTTTATTCCAGGTTAGTCGTTAGACCTTAGCCGGGACGGTGGATGCCGCACACCTTGTGGCCGTCGGGGTCCGAGAAGTAGCACAGATACATCGGCCCCATGCTGCCTTCGCGAAGGCCCGGAGGGTCTTCCATCGTCGTGCCGCCGTTGGCGATCGCGACATCGTGCAGTTCCTGGATCTGTTCGGGCGAATCGCACTTGAAGCCGATCGTGAAGCCATTGGCGCATTCCGCCGGCTCGCCGTTGATCGGTTCGCTGATTGAGAACGTGCTGCCATCGTGCATGTAGAACAGGCGGGTCTGGCCGGTGTCGTTGACGTGGGCCATCGGTTCGCCCGCGCCGAGCACGCCGAGCACCGCGTTGTAGAAGGTCTTGGACTTCTCGATATCGTTGGTCCCGAGCATCACGTGATTGAGCATTGGGGGTATCTCCTCTCATTAACGCAGGGCTCTTGTAGCCAAGCGTTCAGCAAGGCTCGTATAGCGCCTTCACCATGATCGAAAGTCTCTTTTTGCCACTGATGCTCTCTCTTGCCTCGCAAGGGGCCGTGGCATCGCCGTCGACGCCGCTCATCCGCGCGTCGCAGGCCAGCCCATCGTTCAACGCCGAGGACCGCGCGGCGCTGCGTTGCGCGGCCGCCTTTGCCATTGTCACAGCGCGGACAGGCAAGGACGCGCCTGAGCCGGAACTGCGCGCGCGGGGGCAGGAGTTCTTCATAGTGACGCTGGCCGGGTTGATGGATGAGTACAATCTCGACCGGACCCAGATCGAAAGCGCGGTGCGCGCTGAGGTTGTCGCTCTTCAAAAAAGCGACGAGGCTGACAAGATCATGCCCGCTTGCCTTCTGATGCTGCAATCCGCGGGGCTCTAGCATCGCGATCATCCGGCATGCCTTCGCGCTTTCAACGCTCGCACGCCCACGCTAAGGGTTAGCCGCATTATGTGGTTTCTCTACCAATTCCCTTTGTGTCCTTTCAGTCGCAAGATCCGTTTGCTTATGGGTGAGAAAAACATCGCCTATGAGCCGGTGCGCGAGGATCCGTGGAACGCTTCGGAAGCGTTCTTCAACCTCAACCCCGCTGGCCGCACGCCGGTGGCGGTGAGCGAGGATCGCGCCACCGTGCTGGCCGACAGCCGCGCGATTGGCGAATATCTGGAAGAGACGGTCGAGCGATCGCCCATGATCAGCGGCAACGCTAAGGCGCGCGCCGAGATCCGCCGATTGACCGCCCTGTTCGATGAGAGCTTCTTTCGCGATGTGACCGAGCCGCTTCTTAATGAGCGGATGAAGAAGCGCCTGATCCTGCGCCAACCGCCCGACAGCACCGTGTTGTCCGAAGCGATGCGGATGGCGCACGGGCACCTCGATTACATGGACTGGCTGATCGACAACCGCCCCTGGCTGGCGGGTTCGACGATGAGCATGGCGGACCTCGCCGCCGCGGCGCAGATCTCGGTCGCCGATTACCTCGGCGGGATCGACTGGACCGATCACGAACAGACGCGCGGCTGGTACGCGGTGTTCAAGAGCCGCCCAAGCTTCCAACCGCTTTTGACTGAGCGAATGGATGGCATCCGTCCCCCGGCGCATTACGGCGATATCGACGGGTAGAGGGTCGCGCCTTCGCCCCTGTGTGTTACACAGACTAGGGGTTCTTGCAAAAGCTCGCATTCTTGTCATCGGTCTCAAAATATTGGATTTTTTAAGGTTTTCGGGCGAGAAAGTGTCACCTTTCGATGTGTATGCGTTCGGCATTACCGCTGGGCCTTTCCATCCAGTCCGCGCCTCTCGCCGCTCCGCACTATGATCGCCAGCGCACACCATGCCTTGATCGTAGCCGCGCGATGGTGAGTAGGAAAACGACGCTGCCTAAGCCCCGACCCCACCGTTGTTGATGGTCGCCAAACGGATTTTCTGCACTTGTCGGCTCCGATTGAGACCTTGCGCGTTCACACTATATAAGTGCCGTTGGAGAGAGACGCATGACTGACGACCCCAAGACCCTTACCCAAGAGCAATGGCGCGAGCGCCTCGACGCGGAGCAATTCCACATCCTGCGCGAAGCGGGCACGGAGCGCGCCTTCACGGGCAAGTACGATAAGTTCTACGAGAACGGTGAATATATGTGCGCGGGTTGCGGCACGCGGCTGTTCATCAGCGCGGCGAAATATAATTCGGGCTGCGGCTGGCCGGCCTTCACCAAGCCTGCGGACGATGAAACGATCGAGGAGCGGCGCGACATCTCTTTCGGCATGATCCGCACCGAAGTGTTGTGCGGGAATTGTGGCGGCCATTTGGGCCACGTCTTCCCCGATGGCCCACCCGAAGAAGGCGGCTTGCGTTATTGCATCAATTCGGGCGCTTTGACCTTCGCTCCGGAAGACTGAGGTAAACTGGACACACGCATCTGCCGGGGAGCACTCCTGTCGATGGTGTTCACTCCGGGTTACAACTCGCCTATGCACAGCGCTTCTCATGACAAGCGGTGAACAGGCAACCCACGCGTAATGGCCAAACGCGGCAGACAGCTCACAAACAAGGACAAACGCGGAAGCCGCCGGGCGGCGAGCGAACGCGCGCGTGCATCGAGCACGAAGAAACGCCTCCCGCGCGGCGGCGATAAGAATCCGTCAGCCCTGTGGAAATGGACCAAGAGACTGGTTCTAGCGGGAATTGCAGCGGCGCTTTTGGGCGCGTTGTTCCTGACCTTTGCGGTCGGGTTTGCGGCGCGCGAGATTCCCAGCTTCTACCAGCTTAAGTCCACTCAAAACGCGCAGACCATCTTGGTCCGCGCGCGCGACGGAAGCGAGATCGTCGAATTGGGGCCAAGCTTTGGCGAGTGGCTTGACCACAAAGACATCCCTGACACGATGAAGAACGCCATGATCGCGGTGGAGGATAAACGCTTCAACGATCATTACGGCATCGATCCGATCCGCCTGACGGGCGCAATGCTGGAGGGGGTGATGGGCACGCGTGCCCGCGTAGGCGGGACGTCGACCATCACCCAGCAATTAGCGCGCAACATCTTCCTCAACAACAACCGTTCGCTCGACCGCAAGGCGCGCGAGGCGGTGTTGGCTATGGCGCTGGAATGGAAGTTCTCGAAGGAACAGATCCTCGAGCTCTATTTGAACAAGGTCTATTTCGGCGGCGGCGCCTATGGGATCGACAGCGCGAGCCGCAAATTCTTCAGTCACCCGGCCAAGGATCTGAAAGTGGCCGAGGCCGCCATCATCGCGGGCCTGGTTAAGGCGCCAAGCCGCTATTCCCCCACCGCCGATGTTCAAGCCGCCGTGGACCGCGCGCGTGTGGTGCTGCGCTTGATGAAAGAGCAGGAGTATATCACCGCTAGTGAAGCGAACGTGGATGTCGGTGCGGTGAAACTGAAACAGCAGGCGGGGCAGAATTCCGTCCGCTATTTCACCGATTGGGCGCTGCCGCAGCTCGATCTGCTGCTTCCCGAGACTTACGCCCCAATCGAGGTGTGGACGACGCTGGACGTGGGAATGCAGCGCGCCGCCACCGCGGCGGTGAAAAGCAACGCGCCAGATGGTTCGCAAGGCGCGCTGGTCAGCCTCGACAGCGACGGCGCGATCCTCGCGTTGATCGGGGGGACCGACTATGTCGACAGCAACTTCAACCGCGCGACCACGGCTTTGCGGCAACCGGGATCGGCGTGGAAGCTGTTCGTTTTCCTTGCCGCGATGGAATCGCGCTACAACCCCGAAAGCCGGGTGGTGGATGAGCCCGTACGGTTCGACGGATGGAGCCCGAGAAACTCGAACGGCCGCAATATCGGTGAGACCAATTTGCGCACCGCTTTCGCTCTCTCGATCAACACGGTTGCCGCGCAACTGGGCAACGAAGTGGGCTTTGGCACCGTCGCGTCGATGGCGCGGCGTTTCGGGGTCACCACCAATATATCGACCTTTCCCTCGATGGTGCTGGGCACATCGGAAGTGCGCCTAATCGATATGACTCGCGCCTTTGCCGCCGTATCCGCCCGCGGACAGGCGGTGGAGCCTTACGGTATCACCAAGGTTGTGACCGCGAATGGCGAATTGCTCTACGAACGCAAGAAATCGCGCGAGCGGGCGCTGATCCCGGATTATGTGGCGGCGGGCATGACCGATCTGTTGCAGGCCGCTGTGCAAACCGGCACGGGCCGCGCGGCGCAGATCGAAGGGCGCAGCGTTGCGGGCAAGACCGGCACGACCAGCTCGAACAAGGACGGCTATTTCGTTGGCTTCTCTGCGGGCATCACCACCGGCGTGTGGATGGGGCGCGATGACGCCAAACGCGTTCCAGGCCTTCAGGGCGGGCGCGCGCCGGCGCGGGCGTTCTCCGCCTACATGCGCTACGCCGTGAAGGACCGCGCCGATGTACCGTTCGACACTGAGGTAAACTTGCCCGATTGGATGCTGGAGCAGGAGGAGGACTACCTGCTTGGTGATCCGGACGAGTATTATTACATCGACGAGCAGGGCAACTTGGTGGAACCGGGTCGCACTGAATTTGAGGAAGCCTTCGAGCTGCCACCCGGCTCAACCTCGGATCCGATTGAGCCGGAGGAACCGCCTCCTGCGGCGAGCCCGGACTTTCTTGAACAGGCGACCGGCCAAAGCCTTCCAAGCGACGATGACCGATCAGACCCACCGCCACCCGCCAATCTCTTGGAGGAACGCGCCGATCCCCCGTTGAGAAATAGGCGTCTTATGTGAAGTCAAACCTTGTGGCCGCCAGACTTAGGCCGGATGTACGAAAAAGCCCCCGAAGCCGTATCGGCTCCGAGGGCTTTTTCTAGCCAAAGTACGGCTCCTTATTCGCTGCGCAGGCGCACCGCGATAAAGCGGGCCGGACCGCCACGGCGCTGAATCTTGAGCAGCAGCGCACCGCGCTCTTCGGCCTCAGCGGCTTCGATCTGAGCGCGGAGCTCATCGACGCTTGAAACGCTCTGACGATTGGCTTCGAGGATGATGTCCGCACGGCGCAGACCTTTGCGGCCCGCGTCCGAGTTCGGGTCCACCGCGCCGATCACCAGACCAACTGTGTCTTCGTCCACGCCAATCCGGCCAGCGATTTCCGGTGTGAGCGGAAGGACCTGCAGACCAAGCTTATCGGCGACCACATCGTCCATCTCATCCGGGTTCATTGGTTCCTCAGAATCCGGATCGAACGTCTCTTGCTGCTGGCGCAGTTCGGCTTCGCTCGGGCGTTTGCCGAGTGTCGCGGAGAGAGAGACAGTGTCGCCATTGCGCAGCACTTCGACCGGCACGGTTTCGCCAGGCTGAAGGTTGGCGATCAGGAAGATAACCGTCTGTTCGCTCGTGACCTCTTGCCCATTGATTGAGGTAATGATGTCACCGGCTTGCAAGCCGGCGGCCTGTGCCGCGCTGTCGTCCTGCACGTTCTGCACGATCTCACCACGATTGGCGGCAAGGCCCATCGCATCAGCCATATCATCTGTAACCGGCCCCAGGCTGACTCCAAGGAAGCCGCGCTCGATCTCCATGCCGTCTTTCAACTGGTTGACGATCGGCTCAGCGATTTCAGCGGGGATAGCAAAGCCTATGCCGACACTACCACCCGACGGTGAAAAGATCGCGTTGTTGATGCCGATCACGTTGCCGCGCATGTCGAACAGCGGACCGCCCGAATTGCCGCGGTTGATGCTGGCGTCGGTCTGGATGAAACGGTCATAGGCGCCGCCCTGACCGGTGTTGCGGTACACGGCGGAGATAATGCCGCTCGTCACTGTGCCTTTCAGGCCAAAGGGGTTGCCAATGGCGACCACCCAATCACCCGGTCGCGCCTCGCTTGAATCGCCGAACTTCACAAATGGGAACGTCGCGTCCGACTTGATTTTAAGCACAGCAAGGTCCGATGCGGCGTCGGCGCCGACCAGTTCGGCTTCGTACTCGGTGCCATCCGGCATCGTCACGGTGATTTCTTCAACAGTCGCACGCTGGTTCGGGGCGACCACGTGGTTGTTGGTAACAACAAAGCCATCAGCCGAGATGACGAAGCCTGAACCCAGCGACTGCGCCTCGCGCGTTTGCGGTTGCGAACGGCCGCCGCGGCGGCGGTTGAACAGCTCAGCGAAGGGCGTGCCGGCAAATGGGTTGCGGTTCACCTGCACGCGTTGGCGCGTGGCGATGTTCACAACGGCGGGCTGCAATTGTTCGGTCAGGTCCGCAAAACTCGCCGGAGCGCCGGCGCGCGGGACGATCTGTTGCATCGCTTCGGTTTCGTTCTGAGCCACTTGCGCGCCTAATGGCGTGCCCGTCATCAGCGAAACCGCCGCGCCACCCACCAGCAGCGCGCTGCCCAATCCATACACATACCGCACGTTGTTCACGTCCTCTTGTTCCTCTTCATATCTTCCCGTGAAACACGGGACGCGCGCGATGGTTGCTACCTTTCGCGCTTGTTTCAGTTACGCCCCCACAATGCACCAAGACGCACTGAACGGTCTTTGAACACTCCCGCCGCTCGCCGGACTGAATCAGCGGTTCGTCGGACGAACGCGGCCCGCCGCGCTTCGCAGCGCGTTATGGCTGGCCCTGGAACTGACGGAAGTATTCGTTGTCGTTGTCCAGCACCAGTGAGCTCTCCCCCTGGCCTTGGATGAAGGTTGTGCGATAGCTTTCCATGGCGCGATAGAAGTCGTAGAATCGCGCGTCCTGACCAAAGGCATCGGCATAAGTCTTAGCGGCTCGCGCCTGGGCCTCGGCGCGGATGATTTGCGCGTTCTTGCGACCTTGCGCGCGGATAGTTTCAGCTTCTTCCTGTCGATCGGATTGCATCCGGGTAAAGGCCGCCTGCAGCGGCGTGCCTTCAGGAAGGTCGGCGGCCTTGATCCGCACATCGAGGATTTGCACTCCGTATTCGCGGGCTTGCTGGTCCAGCTTCGTGCGGATATTCTTCATCGCACTACCACGATCCGCGGTCAGCAGGCTGGCGAAGGTCCGCCGGCCCAATTCCTGACGCAGAACCGAGGTGAGGATCGGCGACAATTGCGACAACAGTCGCGTTTCGTCGCCTGCGCGTTCAACCATAGTCACCGGCTGAATGATGCGGAATCGAGCGTAAGCGTTGACCTGCAAGCGTTGCTGATCGCTGGTCAGCACCTGCTGATTGTCCATGTCGAGGTCAAGCACGCGGCGTTCGACCATCTGCACTCGATCATAAAGAGGAATGCGATACCAGAATCCCGCGCCGGTTTGCCCATAAGGTTCATTCGGCTTGTACATGTTGACGATCGACACCGGCTTACCAGCGCGAATGATCACCGCTTGTTCGGTCTCATCGACAACAAACAAGCTGGAAAGGACGGCAACGATCAGAACACCGACCGCTATGATCGGAAAGCGGAAGCGACTCCAGACTTGTTCCATCTTACTGCCCCCCTTGCGTGGCGGCAGGGGCGCTAGGCGCCGGAGCCGGGCGCGAGCTGCGCCGTTGAATTTCCGAAAGTGGCAGATACGGCGTGACGCCATCGGCTTCGATCACCGTCTTATCGGTGTTGGCGAGCACGGCTTCCATTGTCTCATAATAAAGACGACGGCGCGTCACTTCGGGCGCGAGACGGTACTGCGCATAGATTTCGTTGAACTCGGCCGCTTCACCTTCGGCTTTGGCGAGCAATTGCTGCGCAAAGCGGCGCGCTTGGTTCAATTCACGTTCCGCGTCTTGCTGCGCGGCGAGGACGTCGTTGAAGGCTTCAATCACCTGTTCGGGCGGGTCAGCCTTGTCAATTTCGACACCTTCGACGTTTATACCCGATCCATAGGCGTCGAGGATCGCTTGCATACGTGTCAGAACATTTTGTTCGATATCCGCACGACCTTCACCTGAAATAACGGTGTCGAGCGTCTTCTCTGCGACCGAGGCGCGCATTGCGGTTTCCGCGGCTTCAAGAACCGTTTCTTCCGGCTCATCAAGCTGGAATTGGAACAGCGTCAGATCCTTGATGTTCCAACGCACGATGTAGCTGAGGTCGACGAGATTCTGGTCGCCGGTCAGGATAATCTTCTTCGGGATTTCTTCCGAACGCGTGCGGCTGACATCGGTCGCGGTGACTTGCTGAATCGGATAGGGCAGCGACCAGTTCGTGCCCGAATTGAACGTCTCTGCGTATTTGCCGCCAAACCACGTCACGACCGCTTGTTCGCGGGCCTGTACGAAGTGCACGCTGGACAGCAGGATCCACGCCGCCAGAACAACCACGATGATAATCGGCGCCCAACTTTTGCCGCCAGGGCGCTCAGGAATGCGGAAGTTTACACCGCCGCCGCCGCCACGGCGCGGACCCTCGGGACCGCGGTTCTTGAAGATGTCCTCGATGTTTGACGGGCGTTTGCCGCCGCCACTACCACCACCTGGCAGCCACGGATTGCGCGGCCCCTCCGAACCGCCGGCCTTATCGCCTGACGGCCCATCACCCGATGATCCGCCACCCCAAGGGTTCTTTTTTCCAGCCATAGCCAGCCCGCCAAACGCGCCGGTGGCCCATGATTTCATTCCGTCCAACATTCGCATGATCTTCTTATAGGTACGCAAAACTTGGAAAAACAGGGGGGCAACCGCGAATTTTGCTGGCGAGGCGATGCGCAATTGATGTTAGGGACACGAGCCATGAGCGATAGCGATCCATCCAAGGGCCAAGCCGCCCTCTCCCCCGCCGAAGCGGAAGCTCTTATCCGTTCTGGACTATCTCCCGATATGGCGCACCGGCTGCGCTCGGCGCGGCTGAAAGACGGACGCGCTATTCTGGTAGCGGAAGCCGGGGATCTAGCGCCGGGCGCTCGGATCGATCTTGAAGCGAGCATGAAGCTGGCCGTGACCAAACTGCCGGGCGTGTCCGAAGTACATATTGCGCTGACAGCGGATCGCCGGCGGCGGCGGATTATTGCGGTGGGGTCGGGCAAGGGAGGCGTTGGCAAGTCGACGCTCACCACGAATCTCGCAGTCGCGCTCGCCAAAATGGGCCGCAAAGTCGGCGTGATTGACGGCGACATTTACGGCCCTTCACAGCCCAAATTGCTTGCCACCGAGGGGCAACGTCCGGAGGCGCAAGAAGATAAGCTCGTCGCGATTGACAGCCCGCACGGCGTGAAAGTTCTTTCGATGGGCCACGTGGTTGCTCCGGGTAAAGCGCTCGCTTGGCGCGGGCCGATGGCGGGCAAGGCGCTGGGCCAGTTGGTCGAGGCCGAATGGGGCGATACCGATCTGTTATTAATCGACCTGCCGCCCGGCACCGGCGATGTGCAATTGTCGATGATGGCGGACAGCAAGCCTGATGGCGCTATTCTGGTCTCGACACCGCAGGATCTCGCGCTGCTCGACGCGGCGCGCGCGGGGCAATTGTTCGAGCAAGGCGATGTGACGATCATCGGCCTGATTGAGAATATGTCGGGCTACGAATGCCCCAAATGCGGGCATGTCAGCGATCCGTTTGGTGCGGGTGGGGTCGAGAAGTTCGCCGAGGCGCTGGACATTCCCTTTATGGGCCGCATCCCGCTGACGATTGAGACGCGATTGGCAGGCGACAAAGGCGCGCCCCCGGCGGCGGGGGACGGTAAGCTGGGCGAACCGTTCCGCGCAATAGCTGAGCGCTTGGCTCAGTGGCTCGACACCGGAGCGCTCTGAAACAATGCATGTTTCGCGGCGGGGTCTGGCGACGGGGGCGGCCATTGGCGGCGGCTTGCTGGTCGCGTGGTGGCTGATCCCGCGCCGCTTTCCCAACCCGTTGACACCGGCTGAGGGCGAACACGCCTTCGACGCATGGCTCAAGATTGGCGAAGACGGCGTGGTAACTGTCGCCGTCCCGCAGCTCGAAATGGGGCAGGGCATAACGACCCTGATCCCACAGATTGTCGCGCAGGAGCTGGGCGCGGATTGGCGTCAGATCGCGGTGGAGCCCGCGCCAGTGTCCGCCATCTACGCCAACGCTCCGCTCGCCCGCCGGTGGCTGACTTTATGGGATGCAACGTCAACGGGCCTTGCCGAAGAGCTGGATGAAGAGCTCGCGATGCGCTTTGCCGAAACCGAACGCCTGAACGCGACGGCCGATGGCACCTCTCTCGCCGCTTACGAAGAACCCGCTCGGATCGCCGCCGCTTCGGCCCGCGCGATGCTGGCGATGGAAGCGGCGGAGCGCTGGGGGGCAACGTGGGAACAATGCGAGGTCGAAGATGGCTTCGTAAGATTGGGCGAGCAACGCGCAAGCTTTGGCGAACTGGCCTCAGGCGCCGCCGAACGCAGCCCACCAAGCCCCGCTCCGCTTCGGCCCGAAGCGCCGGGCGAGCGCATTTTCGGGGGCGTTGCATCGGACGATGAAGCCGACCTCATCGCCTTCCCGCGCCTTGACCTTCCCTCCAAAGTCGATGGCAGCCATCAATTTGCGAGCGATGTGCGGTTGCCCGGCATGGTCTACGCCTCGATCCGGCACGGGCCCAGCGATGGCTCGGAACTAACCGGCTTCACCGAAGACGGCGCCAAGGGTATTCGCGGGATCAAGCGGATCGTCAAATCCAAGCGCTGGCTGGCCGTGGCGGCGACGACATGGTGGTCCGCCAACGAAGCGCTCAAAGCGATGAAGCCGCAATTCAAAACCGCGTTTCCAGTTGAAAGCAACGAGATCAGCGCGCGGCTCAATACGTTTTTGACCGGCGGCGATTCCTACCGGATCGCGCAGAGCGGGTTTGAGGACGAGGGGTTCGCCCGCATCGATATGGCGCGCCGTTACGATGTCGAACCCGCGCTCGCCGCGCCGCTGGAGACCGCCTGCGCCACCGCGCGGTTCGGCGATGGGCGGCTGGAGCTGTGGATCGCCTCGCAAGCGCCCGAACAAGCGCGCAAGGCGGCGGCCAAGGCGTTGGGCATCGCGACCGAGAATGTGATCCTTTACCCCATGTCCGCCGGGGGCAGCTTTGATGCGCGGCTAGAGCATGATCACGCTATAGAGATCGCCCTGATCGCGCGCGAGGTGGACGCGCCAGTTCAACTGACATGGCCCCGCCGCGACGAATTGATCCGCAGCCGTCCGCGCCCACCCGCCGCGATGTTGATCGGCGCGCAGCTGAACGAGCAAGCGGGCGGCGCCGGAGCAATCGACGCCTTGCGCGTGCGGATCGCCTGCCCGCCCTCCGCGCTCGAATTCGGCGCGCGGCTGTTCCGCAACCGCACCGCATGGGCCGCGATCAACGAGACGACCGGCCAGAAAGATCCACTCGCGTGCGAAGGCGCGGTCCCGCCTTACAAGTTCCCTAGCTTGAGCGTCGATCATGTGCCTGTCGAAATCGGCCTTCCTACGGGCCGGGTCCGGGGCAACGCGCACAGCTACACCGCCTTTGCGATTGAAAGCTTTATCGACGAAGTCGCGCACGAAAGCGGGCGTGAGCCGCTGTCCTACCGCATCGCCATGCTGGGCGAGGACATCCGCATGGCCGCCTGCCTGCAACGCGCCGCGCAGCTTGCGGAATGGAACGGCGGATCGGACCAAAGCGGTCAAGGCCTCGCCTGCCACCGCATCGGTGATGTCGAGACCGGCGCGCGCATCGCATGCGTCGCAACGGCGCGCGCGGACGCGGAAGCGAATGGCGGCGGCGTGCGCGTCGCCAAACTCTCGGTCGCGGTCGACATTGGCCGGGTTATCAACCGCGATATCGCGCGCCAGCAGATCGAGGGCGGCCTGATATTCGGCATGGGAATAGCGCTGGGCGCCGCGCCGCGATGGCGCACCGGACTTCCCTCCAGCTTCAATTACGAAGATCTGGGTCTGCCCACCCTAGACGATTGCCCCGAAATCGAAGTGGCCCTCATCGCGAGCGAAGCCGCGCCCGCTGATCCCGGAGAGCTCGGCGCGGTTGTCGCGCCCCCCGCGATTGCCAACGCGCTGTTTTCCGCTACAGGCCTGCGCTTGCGTCGTTTGCCGCTCCTCTCAGACGGCTTGTGATCGAATTGACCTCGCATTTTCGCGAGACTGGCCGGATTTTCCATAGGATACCATCGCGCCTTTGGGCGTTAAGCGTGCAATGACTTGGCAACCACAGCACCTCCCGAATGACCACCCGCCCGTGAAAAGCGGGACTGTCGGCGTGCTCCTCGTCAATTTGGGCACGCCCGATGCGCCCGATCCGGGGTCGGTGAAGCGCTATCTTAAGCAGTTTCTGTCCGACAAACGCGTGATCGAACTGCCTTCGATCGCGTGGCAGCCGATCCTTCGCGGCATCATCCTGAACACACGCCCGCAGAAAAGCGCCAAGGCTTATTCGAAAATCTGGACCGAGCGCGGCTCGCCTTTGGCGGACATCACAGCAAGCCAGGCCGAAGCGATTGCGGCGGACCTTGGTCAGGATATCGTGGTCGACTACGCGATGCGCTACGGCTCGCCGTCGATTGAACAGCGCTTGATCGAACTGATGGCGAAAGGCTGCGACCGCATCCTGATCGCGCCGCTTTACCCGCAGTACTCCGCCGCCACGACGGCGACAGTGTTTGATGAGGTCGCGCGCGTGCTGGGCGAAATGCGCTGGCAGCCGGCCTTGCGCTTCCTTCCGCCCTATCACGACGATCCGACCTATCTCGACGCGCTCGCCGACGATCTGACACGGCAAGTGGCCGGGCTGGATTTCAAGCCTGAGGTTATGCTGCATTCCTTCCACGGCATGCCGCTGCGAACGCTTGAGCGTGGCGATCCGTATCATTGCCAGTGCCAGAAATCGGCGCGTTTGCTGCGCGAGCGCTTGGTCGAGCGGCCTGAATTTGAAGGTGTCCGGTTTGAAACGACCTTCCAATCGCGCTTTGGCCCGGCCAAATGGCTCGAACCCGCGACCGACGATACGCTGATCGCGGAAGGCGAGAAAGGGACCAAGCGCCTCGTGGTCGCCGCACCCGGTTTCTCCGCCGATTGCGTTGAAACGCTGGAGGAATTGGCTCTCGAAGGGCGCGATGAGTTCGTAGAGGCGGGAGGCGAAGACTATGCGGTGCTCAGCTGCCTCAATGTCAGCCAGAGCGGTGTTGCCATGCTTGAGACGATTATCCGGCGCGAGCTTTCTGGCTGGATTTGAGGGTTAACCTCATTTACATCTCGGCCTTGTTTACAACAGTGTCAGTTGCATTTGCGTACTGAGGCCGTAGCATAGAGTCTCGACGCCGCTTTGTGAGAGAGAGCAAGCACGACCATGGCTACCCTGGCCCCCCAAGCCCCTGAAACGAAATCGACGCCGCTGAGGGAATCGCCCTTCCGCCATTGGAGCGACGGCGTTCCCGATGATGACGCGATTGCCCATATTCCGGGCGAGGCCGGCTGGCCGCTGGTTGGCAACACCTTCAAACAGCTGGCTGATCCGCATGGCTTTTCGGCAGCTATGGTCGAGAAATACGGTAAGGTTTACAAGAACCGCGCCTTTGGCGGCTTTGGCGTGCAACTGGTAGGAGCTGAAGCCAACGAATTGGTGCTGTTCAACAAGGATAAGCTGTTCTCTTCCGAACAAGGCTGGGGCCCGGTGCTCGACCAGCTGTTCCCGCGCGGATTGATGCTGCTCGACTTTGATCACCATCGGATTGATCGCCGCGCGCTTTCAATCGCGTTCAAACCGGGACCAATGCGCCACTATATGGGCGCACTCAACACTGGGATTTCCAGCGAGGTCGCCAAATGGGCGGGCGCGATGGAGTTTCAGCCTGCTATCAAGCAGTTGACGCTGGATTTGGCCGCGGACAGCTTCCTCGGCATTCCTTGGGGGCCCGAAGCGGACAAGATCAACACCGCCTTTGTCGACATGGTGCAGGCGAGCGTTGCGCCCGTGCGTCGCCCACTGCCCTTCACCAAGATGAAAAAGGGCGTCGATGGCCGCGCCTACATGGTGGAATACCTGACCAAGGAAACGCATCGCCGCCGCGCCGAAGGCGGCGGGCAGGACATGTTCAGCCAGTTTGCTACCGCTACGCGTGAGGACGGCTCTCTGCTGCCGGTGGATGAGGTGGTAGACCACATGAGCTTCCTCATGATGGCCGCGCACGACACGATCACGTCGTCGGCGACTTCGTTGCTCTATCACCTCGCGACCCAGCCCGAATGGCAGGAGAAGATGCGGGAGGAAATCATGGCGGTAACTGGCGGCCCGGATGGCGATGGAAACGCGCGCCCGCTGGCTTACGATGATCTCGCGAAGCTTGAGCTCACGGAGATGGTCTTCAAGGAAGTGCTGCGCCTGATCCCGCCTGTGCCCTCCATGCCGCGCCGCGCGCTGCGTGATTTTGAGTTTGGGGGTTACAAAATTCCGGCGGGACAGATGGTGGGTATCAACATCCACTGGACGCACCATTCGGACGAATACTGGGACGACCCTTACGCCTTTGACCCGATGCGCTTTACGCCCGACAAGGTGAAAGCGCGCCACAAATACGCTTGGGTCCCCTTTGGCGGCGGTGCGCATATGTGTCTGGGGCTTCACTTTGCCTACATGCAGATCAAGGTATTGATGGCGCAGCTGCTTCAGCGCTACCGAATTGAACCAACGAGCGGCGGGCTCGACTACAAGCCCGATTGGCAACCCTGGCCGATCCCACAGCCCAAGGATGGGCTGAAAGTGACGTTCAAAGAGGTTTAAAAATCCCAGGCAATGCCTTCGCGCTCCCAATCGCCATATCGGGTGGGCGAAAGATCGCGCGGTTCGTCTTTCAAAGGGTCCACGGCCTTGGGTTTAGGCGGGGGGTCGTTGCTCCAATGCGCGGGTTTCTTGAAGTTCTTTGCCGCGTCAGATTTCTCTTTTGTCATATCATACTAATGCGCACGCTGGCGCTTGGTTTCAAGCGCGGCTAGGGGCGAGGGCCATGGCCCAACCCACTGGAATTCACGCCCGCCGCGCAGGCCTCAAAATGCTCGACGCGGTGCTGCGTCGGGGCGAGACGCTTGAGCAGGCCACACCTGGTGCGCTGCGCGATGTGCGTGATGCGAATGACAAGGCGCTGGCGCGGGCAATCGCAGGCGAAGCGCTGCGGTGGCTGACCGACCTTGATGCGCTGATAGATAGCGCGACCAAGAAACCACTGCCACATGATGCCAAACCGCGCAGTGTGCTGCGCTTGATGTTGGCGCAGGCCCTGCGGTTGGAAACCCCGCCGCACGCGGTGATCGCGACGGGTCTACCGCTGCTCTCTGGTGGTCCAAGGCGGCTAGCGCATGGAGTTTTTTCGACCTTGATGAAACGGGAGGCGGCGCTGCAAGCGGCTCCCACTTTGCCGGATGGCGTTGTTGCCCGTTGGGGTGCGGATCGCGCGGCGCGCGTTGCCCAAGGCCTTATCCAGCCTCCCGAAGTCGATCTTTCGATCAAGGAACCAGGCGAAACCGCCGCTTGGCAAGCTAAGCTTGGCGGTATCAGCCTTGCGCGGGCCCATGTTCGCGTGCCGCGCGGAACCGCTATCGAAAAGCTGGAGGGATACGCCGACGGCGCGTGGTGGGTGCAGGACCTCGCCGCGACGATCCCGCCAGCTGTGATGGGGCCAGGCGAAGGCCACGCTCTTGATCTGTGCGCGGCGCCGGGTGGCAAGACCATGGCGCTGGCTTCAGCGGGTTGGAAGGTCACCGCGCTCGACATGTCAAAGCGACGGCTTGAAGCGCTCAAAGAGAATTTGAAACGCACCAATTTGAAGGCCAGCCCAGTGCGCGCCGATGCGCTTAAGTGGGAGCCCAAGCATCAGTTTGACGCCATCCTGATCGACGCTCCCTGCACCGCAACGGGCACTTGCCGACGCCATCCCGATGTGCTTCATCGTATCCGCCCGCAGGAGATTGCCGAAATGGTCGAGATCCAACGCGCGCTCACCGCAAAGGCGGTCGAGTGGCTCAAACCCGGCGGGACGATGGTTTACGCCGTCTGCTCGCTTGAACGCGAAGAAGGTGAAGAGCAGGCCGCGTGGATCGACAGCGAGCTGGACTTGAAGCCCCATGCTATCACCAAGGCTGAGTTGCCTTTTGGTCTTTCGCCAACCACCGAAGGCTGGATGCGCACCGATCCTGGACAATTGAACGATGAAGGAGGCCTGGACGGCTTCTTTGTGGCGCGTTGGACAAAGCCTTAGCGGCCCTATCCAAGTCACCGCTGGCGTGGCACACCCCCGTCTAAGGGGAAGACATTCATGTGGCGCATTATTGGGCCGGCTTTGCTCTTTTCGGGCTCGGCCATCGGCACCTCGCATCTTATTCAATCGACGCGTGCGGGGGCGCTTTACGGGCTGGGCCTGTTCGGCGTGATCATTCTTATCTGCGTCCTGAAATATCCCGCTTTCCGGTTTGGCGTGGATTACGGACACGCGACGCGCCGGTCGATGCTGGCTGGATATCGCGAGCTGGGTGTGTGGGCGCCGCTGGTTTTCGCCCTGTTCGCCATTCTCGTCTATCCGATCGTCTTTGCCGCGCTCGGGTCGGCGACCGCTGGCATTGCTATCACAGTGTTTGACCTTGGCGCGCCGGTGCCGGTTCTGGCGGTCGGCGTCTTGGTCCTGTGCTCGGTGCCGTTGCTTTTGGGGGGATATCGCTGGCTCGATTTGGTCAATCGGGTGTTGGTCGCGTTCCTGCTGATCTCGACAATTGTCGTGACCGTCATGGTCCTCCCAAGGGTGGAATGGGGGACGCTTACTGATATGAGTTGGGCGGCTGATCCGCGCGCGATCCTGTTCGTGGTGGCTCTCGCCGGTTTTATGCCCAATCCGTTAGAGGTGTCGGTCGCATCCTCCATGTGGGTGGCCGAGGCCGAACGGGGCGAAAGCGGTCCCGCCCCGACTCTCAGTGAAGCCCGTCTTGCGTTCCTGTCCGGCTATGTGATGACCGCGTTCCTCGCGCTGTGTTTCTGCATAATCGGTGCGGGCGTTATGCACGCGGGTCAGATCGCCCTTGAGACCAGCGCGCCCGGCTTTGCGCGCCAGATCGTCTCGCTCTACAGCGAAGCCTTGGGCGAAGGCGCCGCGCTGCTGGCCGCTATCGCGGCGCTTTCCGTGATGACCACGACGGTGTTGGCCGCGCTCGACATTGGCGCGCGCAACGTCGCTTCTACGTGGCAACAGGTTGCGGATGTCCACACCGAGACGGCGTTTAAACGCGTTTACCGGGGAACAATCCCGGTGATGATCGCGCTCACGGCTACGGTGCTATATCTCTTCACCAGCAGTTTCACCGCCATGCTCGACCTTGCGACAAGCGCGGTGTTTCTGGGCGCGCCAATTGTGGCAACGCTCAACCATCTGGTGGTCACGCGCGGCACCATGCCCGACGAAGCGCGCCCCTCGTCTGCAATCCGTGGGTTGAGCCTGTTGGCTATCGCGATGATGACGAGCCTTGCGGTGGCTTACTTCGCCTTGTGAACGCGCATTCGGTTAGTGTTGTAGCTCAATTACGGCGCATTCGCGTCCCAGCTGCTCCAACGTGAATGTGATCGAACCCTCACCGCCGTTCTCAAAGGCTATCCTAAAAGGCGTGCCCAATTCGACATAGCGTTTGAGCTGCATCTCGCCGCCCACCACCTGCGCCTCGGGATCGCCGTTGATCAGACACAAGGCCTGCCGGGTGACTTCGCCGAAATGGGTGCTGTTCACATGGTCGCCTGACCCGCTGATGACCCGGTTGCGCGGCGGCATGCCGTTATCGGGCGTGATCAGAGCGTCTATCTGTTTTGAACCCGCCGCTATCGGCGCAACAAACGCGAACTCGCCCTCGCCAAGGTTCAGCGCCTCGCGCGGTGCGTATTCAAAATCGACTTCGACTGTGGCTTGCTTGGCCTCGCTTTTGGAGCCCTTGCGCCACTGCTCAAAATTGCGATTACGAAAGACCACGCCGCGCCCGCGCATCGAGACGATCTCGCGTTCCGCCGCGTCAAACAGGGTCAGCGCGAAGGCCGGGCCACGTTCGTTTTCGATCCGGTTGTAAACCCCGCGCGCCGCGTGGCCGGCTTCAAGGTCGCCAAGCGCGTAGTCCATCCAGGTCAGCGCTGACCACTGCCCGTCTTTCAGTCCGCCCTCAGACACCAGCGCGCCAAAGCTCGTCCAGAACTGTTGGGTCTGGATGACAACCGGATGCTGCGGCGCAAGCGAGAGCCAAGGAAACGCCTCGGCATCGCTCGAGCATCGGAAATGCAACGAACCATCGCTCTGCCGCGTGTGGCCGAACGCGTACGGATCCCCGCTTCCTTGCGGCAACGCTTAGGCTTTCACGTACTTCTGAAAGCTCTTGCGCAGCTTCATGATCTTGGGCGGGATCGTCGCCTGGCAGTATGGATTGCGCTGGCCTTCGCCGTCCCAATATTCCTGGTGGTAGTCTTCGGCGACGTACCAGGATTTGGTCTGCTCGCCATTGTCGAGACCTTCGATCGCGGTCACCGCCCTCGCGCCATTCTCGGCGTTCCACCGACCAATCGCCGCTTCAGCTTCCTCACCTTGGCTTTCGGAAAGCGGGAAGATCGCCGAGCGGTACTGCGTGCCGACATCGTTGCCCTGACGGTTTAGCTGGGTCGGATCGTGCGTGCCCAGAAACACATCGTAAATTTCGGCAACGCTGATAACCGCCGGGTCAAAAGTCACTCGAATGCCTTCCGCGTGGCCGGTTCGCCCTGAGCACACTTCGCGATAGGTCGGGTTTGCGGTTTCGCCGCCGATATAGCCGCTTTCGACTGCACTAACGCCGATCACATCGTTAAAAACCGCCTCGGTGCACCAAAAGCATCCGCCTGCGATGATTGCCTGTTCCATCAGAAAACTCCTTTGTCTGAGCAAATAGGGTGTTCGGCGGCAATCGCCAGAGGCGAAAGCAGGGAATGCTTGTCATAGCGGTGTCCCTTTGTCAGGACATGCCCCAGCACCATTCGAGTATGAGAGAGAGGTTCCCCGATGAGAAAATCCGTGTTTCTAGCCCCGCTGGCCGCGCTTGCTGCGAGCGCCGCTGTTGTCTCGCCCGCTTTCGCCGACGGCCACACCGAAGGCGCCGCGCCAAGTCTTGAGGAGGTTCTGGCCAGTGAAAAGCGCGGCGAGGATGGTGCGCGCGACCAATATCGTCGCCCCGCCGAAACGCTCGCATTCTTTGGAGTTGAGCCGACCATGACCGTCGCCGAGTATGGCCCCGGTGGCGGCTGGTACACCCGCGTTCTTGCGCCCTACATGATGCCCGCGGGCAAGTATATTGCGTTCAATCAGGACAGCGATGGCCGAGCCTATCGCACCCGCGCTCAGGAAGCGCGGTCCAAGGGCTGGACGGAACGTTTCAAATCCGGCGTCGCGGAAATGATGGGCGGCAAAGCCGACGATGTGACCGCGTTTGAAATCGATGAAATGCCCGAAGACGTGGCCGGCACGGTCGACCGCGTGCTGATCTTCCGTTCGATGCACGGCCTCAACAATGGCAACAGCGCAGACACCGTATTGAAAGCCGCGCGTATGATGTTGAAGGACGACGGCATGGTTGGCGTGGTGCAACACCGCGCTCCGGAAGGCGCGACCTATGATGATTACGGCGCGCAGCAAAAGGGCTATATGCGTAAGCAGGACGTGGTCGCGATTTTCCAAGCGAACGGGTTTGAGCTTGCTGCGGAAAGCGAAATCAATGCCAACCCGAACGACCCGGCCAATTGGGATGGTGGCGTGTGGACGCTGCCCCCGTCGCTTGGCGTTGGACGCCAGAGCGAAGAGGAAATGGCCAAACATCGCGCCATCGGCGAAAGCGACCGTATGACGCTGCTCTTCAAAAAAGTGAACTGATCAGCTCGCAAAGGAGACAAGACGATGAAAAAAACGATCCTGCTTATGGCCAGCGCGCTGGCGCTGACTGCCTGCGACGCCAGTGTTTCAGTTGAATCAAGCGAAACCGAAACGGAAACCAGCGCTGAGAACAGCAAGCTCTCCGAAGTGCTGGCCTCAGACATTCGCGCCGAAGACAAAGCGCGCGATGAATTCCGCAACCCGGCTGAAACGCTCGCCTTCTTTCAGGTGGAACCGACCCACACCGTGATCGAATACGCGCCCGGTGGCGGCTGGTACACGCGCATCCTTGCGCCCTATGTGTCCGAGGAAGGCCAGTATGTCGGCGTGGGCTTTGGCCCGGAAGCCGCCGCCTCGCTGGGTCAGGAATTCGTCGAGCGGGTCAGGACCGGCGCGGAAACCTTTTCTGAGAAGCAAGCCGAAGGCACCGGAATCGCGGCTGAGAAACTGCCCTACTATTTCACCAGCGCGATTCCTGAAGAAATGGCAGGCACGGTCGATCGCGTGCTGATGATGCGCATGATGCACAATCTGAAGCGCTGGGGCGTCGCCGACGCCGAGATCGAAGGCCTCTTCGCCGCGCTTAAACCGGGCGGGATGCTGGGCGTCGTCCAGCACCGTGCGAAGGCCGATGCTCCCGACGATTATGTCGACGGCAATAAGGGCTATCTCAAAGAGGCGGAAATGATCGCGTTCTTCGAGGGCAAGGGCTTTGAGCTCGTCGAGGCGAGCGAAATCAATGCGAACCCCAACGACACCGCTGATTATGAATTGGGCGTTTGGACGCTTCCTCCCAGCTTTGCCAAAGAGGACGAGGATCGCGAAAGATTCGCCGCGATTGGCGAAAGCGATCGTATGACGCTGTTGTTCAAGAAGCCGGCTTGATCGCTGGCGGGCTGTTCAAGCGGTTCGCTTGAAGCTAACGGGCGGCACCATGACGTCACTCACCGTTGCCGCCCTTCAGTTGCCCCTTAACGCCCCTGACGAGGGCGAGAATATCGCTGCTGTTGCTGCCCTCGTTGAAGAGGCGGCCAATAAGGGCGCGAAACTGATCCTTCCGCCCGAGCTTTTCTCTGGCCTCTATTTCTGTCGCGAGGAAGACGAAGCTCTGTTCGCGCTGGCGCGCCCTACGGTTGAGCATCCCAGCGTGATCGCGATGCAGGAACTGGCAGCGAAGCTGAAGGTCACGATCCCCACCAGTTTTTTCGAACGCGACGGGCATCACTATTACAACACGCTCGCGATGATTGGACCTGATGGCCAGATTATGGGGACCTATCGCAAAAGCCACATTCCCGATGGTCCAGGCTATGAGGAAAAGTTCTATTTCCGCCCGGGCAATGATGGGTTCAAAGTTTGGGATGTGCCATCGGATGACGGCACAAGCGTTTGCATCGGTGTCGGAATTTGCTGGGACCAATGGTATCCTGAATGCGCTCGTGTGATGGCTCTCAAGGGCGCTGAGGTCCTTTTGTATCCCACTGCGATCGGCTCCGAGCCTTACGACGCCGATTTAGACACAAGCCGCATGTGGTGCCGTGCAATGATCGGCCATGCGGTGTCCAACTGCATGCCGGTGATCGCGGCCAATCGCATAGGCGCAGAGGGGCCGGACGAAGCCGCGCAACGCTTCTATGGCCATTCCTTTATCTCGGACGAATGGGGTGACCTCGTGGCCGAATATGGCGCGGGCGAAACCGGTGCGCTGATCACGACCCTCGATCTCAACCGAGCCCGCACGCACCGCGCGGGGATGGGTTTTTTCCGTGACCGCCGTCCGCAGCTTTATGGCCGGATCGTCGAGGACATTTGACCCACACCTATTTGATCGCGTTGGGTTCGAATATGCGGGTGCCGGGGATCGGCGGCCCGCGCCGCGTGTTGGCAGCGGCAGTCCGGGCTATAGACGAAGCGGGCTTGCGCGTTCTAGCCGCGGCACCACCAATCGATAGCGCGCCGATTGGCCCTTCCCTGCGGCGATACGCCAACGCGGCGGTTGTGCTGGAGACGGGACTCGAGCCTCCTGATCTGTTGTCTGCGCTGCAAGCGCTGGAGGAGCGATTTGGCCGCTCACGGGCGCAACGCCGGGGTCAGCGATGGATGGCGAGGGCTCTTGATCTTGATATCATCGCGTGGAGCGGCGGTGCCTGGAGTAGCGACGCGCTCACTATTCCGCATCGTGAAATGCGCGGGCGCAATTTCGTACTTTCGCCCGCGCTCGTCATCACGCGCGACTGGCGCGATCCGGTGACTGGACTAACCCTCGCGCATCTTTACGCGCGTCTGCGCAAGGCAAAGAAAAAGGCGCTCAACCGGACCAGAGGTTGAGCGCCTTTTCGGGTAAGCTTGTAGTGCTTTATGCAGCCGAAAACTTCGTGCGACGGCGACGACCGAAGCCGAGAGCGATCAGCGCCAAGCCGAAGAGGCCCAGCATGCCCGGAGCCGGAACGTCGACAACGCGGAAGTTTTTGATCTTGCGCACATAGTCGCCGGCCACAACCGGATCGCCCCACCAAGACCAGAGGTTGAGGCTCCGGTTCTTGTTTTGGCTCTTGAGCATGAACGGATGCGTGCGGTTGCCGTTGCGGTTCGTTGGCGTGAAGGTCTGACCACGAATTTCGCGCGTGCCGGTCAGAGTGGCCAGGGTAAACATAAAGCTAGGATTGCGACCGCCGGTGAAGCCACTGAAGTCGCCGGTGAATTGCGTGTTGATGTCGCTGCCGACCCAGGAGCCCGTGCCATTCTCTGTGTTGATCGTGACGATGTCGCCGTCCGTCATTTCGTACTCAAAGATAGTTGCAGAAGCGGGTGCTGCTGCCACCGCGCCGGTTGCGGCCAGAGCCAACGCCGTCGCTTTGATCCAATTTGCCATCGTGTAATCCCCCATCTGTCGGGCGTTCGAGCCCATTTCAGGACAAGCCGGAAAAGTGACCAGCTTTGATAAACACGAAGAGAGCAAAACGTGTGCCAGTTCGTCTAAATCGACTGAATTCAGCGGCACTTGAAGGTTAACGCGTCGGGGCCCGTTTGGTTAATTGTAAAGAATCCTGACGCCTTGAGGCTCTCGCCGCCGCACAAAGGCGTCGTTAAGCACTTTGCGTTACTGCGCTCACTATGCGCACACATCTTCTTTCTCGTTTTGGTCGGCTCACTCCGGCGTTCGGCGGCGCGTTGGCCCTGATCGTGGCTCTCGCCGGTTGCGAAAGCGCGCCCTCCGATCCCTTCGCCGCCGCGCAAGAAGCGGTGGCTAATGGGGAGCCGAGGACCGCGCTCGCGCTGCTCGACGTCGCTTCCGCCGAAGATCCGAACAACCCAGAGATCGGGATGTTGGCCGGCGATATTGCGCTGGCGCTGGGGAACGCCGACCGGGCCGTGACCGAATTCAAACGATTGGCTGAGGGCCCTTCAGGCAGCAGTCTTGCCAAGGCTAAACTGGCCGAAGCGCAGGTGATGGCCAACTATATGGGTGCGGCAAAGGCCAGCGTTGCAGCACTCCAATTTGACGTTCCCGCTGCGTACACAGCGGCGATTTCCTACGCGCTTTCGCAGGGGGATAGCGATACAGCGGCGGCAAAGCTTGATGAGGGCTTGGAGAGTTTTCCCAACGACCCGCGACTTGTTACGATCGATGCCGAGCGTCTCTATTCGCAAGTCGAACCAGAGGCCGCGCTACAACGAATCCAGCCAGTGCTCGCGCTCAATCCGCCTGTGGCGCAGGCGCACATGCTGGCTGGGCGCATGGCGCTGGCGCGCCGCGATCCCAACGAGGCTTCTACGCACTTCCAGGCGGCGTTGAAGTCACAGCCAAACAACCAAACCGCCATGCTGGCCATGGCGGCTGTTGCCAAGGACATGGGCGACAAAGAGCAGTCCGCCAACTGGATCGACAAGGCAAACCAGGCCGGCGATCCGCATCCGATTGGCCTGCTGTTCGCTGCGCAGATGGCGTACGAAGCGGGCAATCTAGACCGCGCCTTTGAATTGATTGAACTGGTCCCGCCGACCATGGCGAGTGAGCCGAACTTTGCCCGATTGCGCGGCTTTGTGGATGCGGCACGTGGCCAATATGGCGCGGCGATTCTGCCGCTCAAATCGTATCTCGACGACGCGAGCGACGATTATGACGCGCGGCGTATCCTGGCGATGGCCTACACCGAAGAGGGTGAGCTAACGAACGCTTGGGAGACCATCGAACCCATCGTGCGTGACCCACAAGCGGACGCCAGCGCACTAACCTTGGCGCTCAACCTGTCCGAAGCAACCGGGCTTGGGGATAAGGTGGCGATCCAGACGGCTCTGGCAAAGCGTCAGAGCAGCGCCGACTTGTCGAAGGAGCTTCGGGCCGCGGGTGAAGCGATTCGGGCGGGCGATTGGGAAACGGCCGACGGGATATACGCCCCGCTCGTCGATGGCGCTGGTGCAAAGGACGCGGTACTATTGAACAACGCCGCAGCCGTTAAGTCGGAACTTGGCGATCACGCCGCTGCGGTCGCACTTGGACGGCGCGCGCTGGCTGTTGCGCCTGAAAGCCCTCAGGTTCTCGATACCCTTGGCTGGGCGCTTTGGCGTGAAGGGAAGAACATCAAAGAAGCGCGCTCGCTGCTTACCAAGGCGGCCAAATTCGCGCCGAGCAATCCCGAAATCGCAGAGCATTGGGCGATAGCGCACAAAGAGGCGTGAAAGGACGCTTGACCATCGGGCCAACGCTTTCTATCGGGGCGCACCAACACGGCGCATACGCCTGCGTCGAAGCACCCGTGGGGGTCCTTAGCTCAGTTGGTAGAGCAACTGACTTTTAATCAGTAGGTCGCTGGTTCGAACCCAGCAGGACTCACCACCCATTCCCATCGAACATCTGTTTCTGGTGTCTCCGCCTGCGCGGCGGACATAGTGCCCGCAATTCCGGGGCTTTGCGCGGTTGGAAGTTCAGCGTTGGGCAGACGGAGACGCATTGACCCACCAATTCGCGCCCGAAACGAGCAAAGTTCTCCGTGGTCGATTTGGTGACCTACGGCTTGGAATTCAGGAGTTTGAGAAGCCGAGCGCTTCGCGTTGATCGGCGAAGCGGATTGGCAGATTTCCCATGCGCCAAAGGTCACGAGCACTCAGACCATTGGGTTGGTTGCCCTTCAGAATGCACCGGATGATTATGGGATCAAGATAGCTAAGCCTTGCAAGTCGTTGAAGGTGACGCAGCTTGGTGGTCTTGGTCGATCGCTTGGCGGCTTCATCCATCTCGAGCAACCCTTCTCGAGCCGCAAATGCGCGACCAATTAATTCAACGAGGCGATCGTCTCTTGCCACTCGATCACTTTCTGATGGCTGAAGACGGAGCCGCGGCTCATGACCATAGTTCTGGCGGTCGAGCGCTATATTGAATTCTGCGATGGCCGAAGTGGTATCATCGTCTGTCTGGATACCTAGAGCGGTAGACGGCTCGAAGGATCCCTCAATCTCGTCCTCGCTGACAGTGGTTTTGAGCGCCAGTCGCGAGAGGACTTGGCTAGCCCTGCTTACAGGCAATTGTTCGACATCAGTCGCTAACCTTTGCGCATTCTCGAACATCCACAGTTTCTCATCAGCTGACCTGGATGTGACTAACCTCTGAATGTTGCCGCTCGTTCTTAGCCATTTGCTGACCGCACGCCGGACCGCCTGTTCGATCTCACTCGCCGGCAATCTCAATGCTGGGGTTTCGTAATCATCATTCATGTTCGAAGCATAGTAGGTGTAGCGTCGCCCGTGCCTTTTGGTGTGGGTAGGAGACATGGGGCGACCGCGGTCGTCAAAGATCAAGCCCGCGAGCAAAGCCAATCGCCGCTTGGGACCTGCAGATGATCCATGCGAGGTCCGGTCTTTGAGCTTCTCCTGAACCGCATCAAACGTTTCTCGATCGACGATAGCGTCGTGCAGGCCGGGATAGGTCTTATCCTTGTGCCGGACTTCGCCCACATAAAGTGGATTGGAAAGCAGATGCTTGAGCGCGCCGCGCTTGATCGGGTGGCCGCCGCTCACCCGGCCTCGTTTCGAGACATGCCGCTTGCTGACAATGCCATCTCGTCCAAGCTCTTCGACAAGTGCTTTGATCGACTCAGCCTCGAGATAGCGTCGCATGATTTCGCGTATGGTCTCCGCCTCTTTTGGAATTACGACCAGCTTGCGATCCACAGGCTTGTAGCCGAGCGGTACGCTGCCGCCCATCCACATACCTTTGGCTTTGGAAGCCGCAACTTTGTCTCGGATCCGTTCCGCGCCGACCTCACGTTCAAACTGTGCGAACGACAGCAGAACATTGAGTGTGAGCCGCCCCATCGAACTGGTTGTCGAGAACGCCTGCGTCACGCTTACGAAGGAAGCTTCAGCTTGATCCAGTACTTCGACGATCTTTGCGAAGTCAGCGAGGCTGCGGGTAAGGCGGTCAATTTTGTAGACGACGACCACATCGATCTTGCCTGATCGAACATCGTCTAGAAGCTGTCGCAAGGCTGGGCGTTCTAGCGTGCCGCCTGAGTGACCACCATCATCGTAGAGTTCGGGAAGCAGCGACCATCCTTCATGCTGCTGGCTAAGGACATACGCCGTGCACGCCTCGCGCTGTGCGTCGAGGCTGTTGAAGTCCTTGTCCAAGCCTTCGTCAGTCGACTTGCGTGTGTAGATCGCGCAGCGAAGCTTCTTTTCAGCCTTAGCCATCGGCTGCCATCTTCAATTCGCCAAGGCGCGGACTGTTTAGTCCAAAGAAGCGCGGGCCCGACCATTTGGCACCGGTGATATGGGAGGCGACCGCGCTCAGCGATCCAAATTTTTGACCTCGATACTCGCAGCCGCTTTCAAGGACGATCACCTCATGCACCTTTCCATGCCATGTTCGCGAGAGCCACGTCCCCGGTTTAGCTTCGCTTGATATGCGACCTTCTTTGCGCCGCTCATCTCTGCGACCGAGTGCACCAAGCTGCCGGAGCTCAACCTGCGTGAGTTTGCCAGCCTCAGCCTCCTGCAAACGAGCCGCTAAGGCTCTTCTCATAAGTGATCGACCAAGAGCCGGAGGCGGCGGAGTTCCATATGTGTTGCGCCATGCCGCGCGCAGTTCCGTTGGCGTCATTTCCTCGATGGCGATGATCTTCTCTTCGATATCCATAGCTGCATAGATGCTTGAACTTGGGCACTAGTCGAGTGGTATCTGCAGGCTTCCGCTCATTCCAGTGAACTTATGAAGACGTTCGAGCATTGCGGTGATCATGGACGACATTAACCGCGAACTCATCAACCTGCTTTGCACCAAGATTGGCATGCTGATGGAGGACCACAGCACGCCCGCGCTGACGGTTGGAAGCCAACGCGAAGGCGAGCAGAAGGCTGCAGTTGATGAGCTGGCCGGCGCCTCGACCAAGATCATGAAATTGGCGGCTGCTGCTCAATCCATTGCAGAATGACTGCAATGCGCCCCAATCCCGGTCATTCGGCATCAGCCTTCTAGGAGCCAAAAGCAGACTCAAGCTCAGTTGGTTCAGGAACCGGGGGGCGATGGCCGCATGTTATTGATGGAACACGTGATCCGTTCAATCTTGGACTCGGCTAGAGAGCGCTGTCGAGAAAAGTGCGATCAGCACTGGCTGACTGCCTTGCGCCCAGATCTCGCACTCTCATGCTCACCATTTCTTCGGCGACACCAGGCGTCCTTCCATCTAGAGCATTATGGTGTCCTTAGTTGAGCCAATCGAATTATGGCTTCGCTCAGACTGCTTTTCCGCGCTCACGCTCGATCTTGTGGCCAATTACAAGTCCGAAAAGAGTAACTCGTCCATACGGCAGATTGCACGACGAATGAAACTCACCGTGCTCTTGCCTTCAAGCAGCGGTAGGCATTCTTTCAGCAGCGCGAGCATAGGCGACTTCTGAACATCGAAGTCATTCGGCAGTGCGCAGACAGCTTGACCAACCTGACTCGCATCTTGGGCGCTCGATACCGTTGGGAAATGTCCGGCAACGAGTTTGTCCAAAATCGACTTTGGTTTCCCGACTGCGACTTTGAAAGCTGCATTTGTCTTTGCCCGATTGATGCAGAGTATCTTCCTGTCGTCGCTGCCCGCCGTGCTGCTGATGAAGGTGATCAACTCATCCGTATGCATCGCCGCTAAATAAGCAAAGTAGTGCATCGGGAACCACTCTTTGCCGCTTCCGACCTCAACGGCGAAGCGAAGGTACTCTTCGGGGTTCGCTGGTGTTGCTTGGTCAAGGAAGGCGTTCCGGACACCTTCTCGCGTCAGCAAGCCAAACTCGGTCTTGGTCAATATCGAGCCGCCAACAGGCTGAACGTCACCAATGAGCCGGAGCGTCGGATCGCCGTCCGTTTCGACAAATTGACCCTCTTTGATGAAGCTGGGCTTATCGACTAAGGTTGCATCAATTTGGATTTCGGATTGGCCGTCGCCAATCGTCCCGTCCTGCAAATCAGCAACAAGTGTCCGCCGTGGTCCAAGCGTAAGAAGCTTCTCGACCATCGGCAAAATTTGAGCGCGGCTTTCTCTATCGCGGGCATCCAACATCGTGCGCAGATCGCTATATTTTATGGGGGTCGATTGGCCCGGATAGCGATAAAAAATGTCGCCTTCGCTAATCTTGGTCCCATCCTCTTGACCGCGATTACGGGGCGGCTCTGGTGGCGCTCTACATGTATGACGCCGACACGATGCCCGTCCAATTCGATGACGGTCGTTTTGAATCTCGGCGTAGGATCGAAGACTGATCGCACACGCCTGGAAAGCGTAGCGGGATCGACCTTGTCGAACTCGTCGGATTTCATCCCGATGACTTCAAGGCTGTCGTTTACACCGAAGAACACGTAGCCACCGCAATTATTGGAGAGGGCGGCAATTGCGCGCAGCCAAGCCTGAGGGTGCTTCAATCCGAAGCTGGACTTGCATTCATGGGTATCCGTTTCACCCGCCGATAAAGCCCAGGAGCCAGCAGCCTTCTTGCTGAACAGTGATTTGATCGTGCCGTGATCGAGAGGGTCTGCTGGCGATGCGGCGTTTGCCGCAGGGACTGCCACAGCGCCAATATCTGTCGGGCTCGAATGTGCTTTAATGAAGGTATCCACTGCATCATCGGGCGCTGGTTTGATCTTGGCGGACGGACCGTATTTCCCGTCGCGAATGCCTGAAATTCGACCGCTGTTGACTGCTCTGTCAGGCCTATTGAACAGGAACTGGATGTCCTTGTTCTTCATCCCACGCGCCAGCATGGCTTTGATCAAAGCGATCTCATTTTCCGAAATACTGCGCTTCGCCAAAGAACACTCCCTTTTTCAGTTCACTAGCAGCTCTCAATCAATTCGCTATGTGGTACAAAAAGAAGATCAAGATAGTACAATCCGTCACATTGCCGGACTCTGGATATTCTATCTGGATTGGTAGTTTTAATCCTAAGCAATAAGCAAGCTGACGGTCTGCAATCGGCCCAGTTCAAGCCCTAGGCTTATGGCTGATTGTGGGGGTGAAAGCGGACTGCCTGCTTTTAGCAGCCATCGGCTAGGAAGCTGCTGTTTCACAAGCGTTCAAACATCAGGCTTGCCTAATTTCTGCGATTGGTAAGGCTCAATTGATCCCTTCAAAACGACGTTGCGCGAGTTTCCCACTTTGCCGCCTAGCTAAGGATACCGGAACGCTCTTGCATATGTGCCCCAGCGCCAGAACGCCTCCACTGGACCACGTTGAAACTGGGTCAGCCAGAACCGGCTAAGAACCGCCTGGAATACAAAGAACGGTATCGCGCACGTCAAAGCCAGGCAGGGAGATAAACGTCCCGCAAGCGCCAGACCGCCACTATGTCCGTAAAGAAGGAAGGCGATGAAGAATCCCTGCGTCAGATAATTGGTCAGCGCCATCTGTCCCACGGCTGCGAATGGGCGAAGGAGGGTGTTCCCCAGAGGCGCACAGCACAACAAAAGGATGGCGCCAGCATACCCAAGTGCCAAGACTGGTGCCCCGACCGCTTGCAGTGCGGTACCCATCCATTGGGACGTATCAAAAAAGCCGAGCAAAATGGCAGAGCGCGCCGCTTCGAGGAGCAATCCGATCGATAGAAGCGCAATCGTTGCCCGTCGCAACAGGAGTGGCCGAGTCGACGATCTTTCGATCCACACTCCTTGCATCAGATACACTCCAAAGAGAAAACGACCCAAGACATACGCGGCCCAGCCCAAAGCAGCCCCGCTTAAGAGGTAGTCGTTCCAAACCAGTATGGCGGTTTCGCCTACCCAGTCCTGATAGCCGGTTCCGAGATAGGCGTTCTGGCGGTTTTGGATTGCCTCTTCGGAATACACCAGCGCATCGGAGGAGGCTCTCGATCCATTCGCTTGGAAAAACCAATCAATCAGCGGTTTACCTGATATAGAAAGAGCCAATCCAAGCAAAAGCAACCTCCTCGACGGGAGCCTGTGGATCGCGAGCAGGATGATCCCGACGAGCGCGTATTGCTGCAAAATATCCCACGGCCAGATGAGGAAGAGGTTGGCTAGTCCGATCGCCAACAAGATGAGCAAGCGCCTCAGATAGACTCTCTGAGCGCCCGCCCCTTTCGTCTTGAGGCGCGAAATCTGGAGCCAGAATCCAGCTCCAAACAGGATCGCAAAGAGAGTGCTGGCCTTGTCGTCAATCAACCAAAGAACGGCAAAGAGCACGATGCGGTTCGCTTCAACCGCAAACATCGTCCCTTGTTGCGTGTCGGTTGAGATGTTGTTGCTGATAGAAAACAGAACAAGATTGGCAACAAGAACACCAAAGAGCGCAATGCCACGAAGCGCGTCGAGTTCGATAATGCGTTCGTCCGCCGAAATAGGATCGGCTGGATTTGTGCGGCTGACCGAGACAAGATCGCTCATAGCGGATCACTCGAACTCGAGCGCAAGGGCAAGGAGCCGCGCTTCGATGGCCGCGTTAAGCTTGGGAGCCTCTTGGGAATTGGTGAGAATGACATAGCCTGCGCGCTGATCACTCAAGACTGTGAACCACGCGGTGAAGCCCTCGTTCACACCACCATGCGATAGCGCTGTGCCAAACTCAGTCTGCTTGATGGCGACGCCAAGACCCCATGCATCGAGCCCAAAATCCAATCGAAAATCATGACCGGGTTCGAGTTCGATCTGGTTGGCAACCATCTTGTCAAACGTGCTGGTCTCAAGCCCTTTGCCACTAACGACAGCCGCCAACAGGCATCCATAATCATCAGCCGTTGTGAACAAGCTCGCTGAGACAATGGGGCTTTCGATTTGCCAATCCGCTTGCAGTTCATCACCAACATAGCCGCTCGCGAGCCGGTCCTGCATGGAGCGCGAATAGGTCCACGGACCGACATCGCAGCCAAGCGCGTCTTGAAGATCAGCTCGCATAAAAGCTTCGAGACCCAACTTGTCGGTACCGTGCGCGTGAGCGAGCGCTAGCGCAAGGTACTCAAAGCCCTCTCCAGAATAGCGGAAGAACGTTCCTGGCTCCTCCTTGATATCAAGCGTGTCGTCCGCGTTCTCCCAGCGCCAGTTTGGAAAGCCAGTCCGGTGCGTCAGCACCATGCGCGGCGTAATCCGCTTGGCGCGCTCATCATCAATGTCCGGGTGGGAAAGAATGCGTGCCAAGGGAACATCGAGCGCAATGGTGCCGCGATCCACTTCGCGCAGAGCATAATAGGCGAACGCCACCTTGCTGAGCGACGCGGCCTCGAAAAGCGTCTCTTTTGTAACCGCGCGCTTTGATTTGACATCGGCCAGGCCATAGCCGCGCGAGTAGACGACAGCATCATTTCGAACGATGGCAAGAGAGGCGCCGTTTATACCAAGCTTGCCCATCTCTCTTTCGACCATCTGATCGATCCGTTGCGAGACAGTGATCCCGCCCTCAGCCCGAGCTGATGAGGGATCGGACTTGGTGGATTGAGCCGTACTTAAAAGGGCTGCACCAAACAAGCCAAGCGCAGCTATGAGCAAAAAGAGGGTGTGTCGCATGGGAAACCAATTCTCCTTTGGAATTGGCTTTTGGATGCATGTGACCCACGAATTGGATGAGACTGCCAAAAAGATTTCTTCCGGACTCATCCAAATGGCAAAGTTCGCGCATCTAAGACATCAACACTACATTCTAAGACCAATTTGGGGAGGCCGTTGCGTGGGACCAGCACCGCTTGAAGCAAACTTTCTGGATGAGGTGATTCCGATCGTCTTCGCCCTCGGGATTTGCACGGTTGTGGTTTGCGCTCAGTGGCTCATCTTTCGTCTGAAGCGCTCGCGGATTGAGGCGATGAAGCAGGCTCTTATTGCGAGGCCTGACCTTGACCCCGACGCCATAACCGCGCTGTTCGGGACAAAGCAGACGGTCCAATCGGACTTGCGCACAGCGGTGATCTCACTTGCTATCGGCGGCGCGTTGGCAGGGTTGGCGTTAAGCGGTTCTAACGATCTTAGAGAGGCCGCGTTTGTTCTTTGCGCGATCCCGCTAGCGGTCTCGGCGTGCTACTTCTTTTTTGCAGCGGTGCGCCTGCAGAACAAAGCGTAGCTAGAGTTGCGGAATGCGCAGTCTAGATGAGCGGGCAATCATCGCCTTGCTCAAAGCAACAGGCGACATGGAAGCTCTGGGTGAGTTGTATCGTCGCCATATTGGAACGGTGCGCGGATACCTCCGCTCGCTCGGCACCCCTGCTTCGAAGGTTGACGATGTAGCTCAGCAGAGCTTTCTCACCGCCCTTCTAAAGATTGGCCAGTTTCGAGAGGAATCAACGTTTCGCACGTGGTTGTTCACCATCGCTTATCGGCATTTTCTGCAGCAGTATCGGCGTGACAAGAACGAAAGCGAGGCGTCTGAGCGGCTGCAAAGGGAACAGTATCGAGGAAAGGACGACCTGCGAGAAAACCCAGAAGAGCGCCTCGAAATCTCGGATGCGCTGGAACGGCTATCGGAAGAAGAAAGGTCGGCTCTGATCTTGTGTGATGCGTATGGCTACACACACTCCGAAGCGGCGGCGATCACGGGTAGACCACTTGGAACTCTGAAGAGCCATGTGCAGCGGGCAAGGGCCAAGGCGAAACAAATTCTTAGCGACGGAGACGATCATGAAGACGGTCAATGACGATGAACTAAGGGCCGCGCTCAAAGACTATGTCGGATCGCCTCTTGATGAAAACCATGTAGAAGAACTAGGCAATTCCAGCTCACCTGAGGGAAGGCTAGTTTGGTCAGGGAGGGCGCTCGAGTTCGTGATGCGCAGTCGCCGACTTGCGGTGTTTTTGCTCCTCGGCACTGCGGTCATCTGCGCGTTTCAACTGCCCGCTGATTTGGTTCTAACCGGGCTGCTCCTTCTGGTGTTCGTCGGTCTGATGTCCATCTTGTCCGTCGACTGATGCAAACCTTAAGCGGCGTGTTTGGGCCGTGGATCGTACAGACTGTGCTGCATGCTCAAAGATATCGCTGCTTTTGCGTTCACTAGCCTTAGTCTGAATGCCCGCCCTTGGGTCGTGAGCGGAACGTCTGATTCCAGCTGATTGAGTCCGGCGAGCGGACATTCAGCTCCCGGCCCAGTTCAAGCCCTAGGCTTATGGCTGATTGTGGGGGTGGAAGCCGACAGTCGGGTTTCCGGTTATGAACTGAAGAGGCAGGCGTGAGCCTCAATCTGGCGGGACATTCATCGCTTATGAACTGCGTGCCTTCGCTCGTCCAAAGAAGAGGAAGAGGCACTGCCGCTTCCGCAGGCGTGTAGAGAATTGGAAGATAAGCGGCTTCGATGAAAGCCGAGGCATTCCAAACGTTCTCGAACGCATTTGGAACGAACACCGGATTAGATTCTAGTTCCAGTAAGTTCATTGAACCCAAGGCTCCCAAAACCCGGCAGTTACTGCCGTCTACGCGAGCACAGGCGTTGCCCGGTTCAAGCTGAGTGCCAAGAAGAAGAACATGACGACCGCTTCGATCTTTAAAAGCAAGCCCGACCATTGGACCGCCCCGCGCCCCTATCGCGATGCCTCCATTCGCTTGCACAAACACGGCCCGATTCAGCCGATGGCTGCCCCAAACTTGCTTGATCGGTTGCTCGAAATTTTCTCCTGAATCCACGGACTAGTGGGCGGTTCTGTCTCGCGCCACGTTCCAACCGCGGCGACGATCTACGCTCTCGCTGACGGCCTTTGCATCTGCTACAAAATGCGCAAGCTCACCAGAGCCACAATATGGTAATCATCATGGTCTATGAGAAGCGGAAACTTCCCGATCTCGACAGTGATAAAAGCAATTTAAGACACGATTGCCTTGTGCTTGTTTCCAATGGCGAAAAAGCTCTTTTTCTGCGCAACGAGGGCGATCCGAAAACGCCCAACCTAAACGTTGTTCAAAAGAATGAGCAGGATAACCCGCCCGATCGCGAGCAATCGGCAAATCGGCCGGGGCGAATGTTTGACGTGACGGAGCACAAATCTGCGGTGGACGACACCGACTGGCATGAACTGGCCAAAGGCCGCTTTGCCTCGGAATAGGCCAACCTGCTCTACAAACGCGCGCATCGCGGCGAATTTGACGAGCTGATCATCGCTGCCGACCCGTCGACCCTGGGAGAACTGCGCAAAGAAATGCATCAGGCGGTTCAGACACGCATTGTCGCGGAGATCGACGAGGATCTGACCAACCACGAAGTCAGTGAGATCGAAAAGCTGATTGCCGAAAACGCTTGAACTTCAACGGCACTTTTCGGGACCAATAATGATATTCACCGACGCCCCTTATCTCGATATTGTCGCACGGGTTGCGATCCTCGGCCCAATTGCGCTGATGGTTGTGTTGGTCGCAACGAAGGTTGTCGGCCTGCGCACCTTTTCGAAGATGACGACATTTGACTTTGTTACGACCGTGGCTACCGGATCGCTTTTAGCAGCAGCCTCCACTTCGACCGCATGGCCTGCGTTTCTTCAGAACACAGGTGCAATTCTGGTCCTGCTAGCTGTGCAGATGGGGTTGGCCCTGATCCGTAAGCGCAGTGATACGGCCCGATCCGCGATGGCAAACGATCCCATCTTGCTAATGCGCGATGGCAAGTGGCATTCAACGGCGCTCGAAACGACGCGGGTGTCCAAATCCGACGTTTGGGCCAAGTTGCGCGAAGCAAACGCGTGCCATCTATCGAAAGTGCGGGCGGTTGTTTTGGAGAGCACGGGTGACATATCGGTCTTACACGCCGACAACCTGGATGAAACCTTGCTTCACGGCGTTCGTTCGATAGGTGACACTCAATAAGCGGTCCAAAAAACCGACTAAATGCACTCCGCGAAGCGTGCGCGACGCCGCGCAGATCAGGTGAAGTTCGATATCGATGCCCCTATTCGAACCAGGTCGAAACTGCTGGAAAATTGCCCAGGCGGATACCTTTACATTGCTGGTGGATGGCGAGAACTTTTTTCGCTCAGTTCGCGCGGCCATGAGCCAAGCGCGCAAGCGGATTGTCCTAATAGGCTGGGATTTCGATACGCGCGTCAGGATGTACGACACTCAGGGAGAAGTCGACGGACCTTTAGAAATCGGCGAGTATGTCGATTGGCTGGTCCATCAAAACCCGGACCTTCATGTTCACATTCTTCAATGGGATCTGGGCGCGCTCAAACTCACCAAGAGGGCCAAAACACTTGTCAAAGTGGCCACATGGTTGCCGCATCCCAGAGTCCATTTTGCACTGGATGCCTCGCATCCTACCGGAGCGGCTCAACACGAAAAGTTGATTGTCATCGATGACGACATCGCGTTTTGCGGCGGCATTGATATCACCGAGGATCGCTGGGACACGCGCGACCATCGCGATGTTGAGGACAAGCGAACACAACCCAACGATCATGACGCGGGCCCTTGGCACGATGTCTCGACCCGCATGACGGGTCCGGTTGCGGCTGACCTTTCGCGTTTGGCAGAGCAGCGCTGGAAAAACGCGACAGGTGAGGACTTGTCACCCACCGCCTCTTCGCCCGAAGACGCGAGGGTTCCTGCTCAGAAATCTCACACCGACCAAGCTGGCTTGCAGAACGTGGCTGTCGCGATTGCCCGTACACGCGGAGAATTGGATGAACGCCCGGCCATTCGAGAAATCGAAGCGCTGTATTGCGACATAATCGGCACGGCGCAGGACGTCATCTATATCGAAACGCAGTATTTCACGTCGAAACGTATCGCCGCCGCGTTAGCCGCGAGGCTTCGGCGTGACGACAGTCCGGAAATCATCCTCGTAACGCCGCAAACGGCTGATGGGTGGCTCGAGAGCCAAATCATGGATACCACCCGCTCACGCTTGGTAGAGGCTTTGCGGGGGATTGATACAGAGAGACGCTTTCATGTCTACCATCCGGTGACCGGGGGCGGCAGCGATATCTATGTGCACGCCAAAGTGTTTATCGCCGACGATCGCTTTCTACGCGTCGGCTCCTCGAACCTGAGCAACCGCTCAATGGGCTTTGACAGCGAGTGCGATGTTTGCGTCGACGCGCAGCAGGCCTCGGATCCCGAGCGCGCCAGCGTGTCGATTGAAACCTGTCGAAACGACTTGCTGGCAGAGCATTTGGGCTGTGATCGTAAACATCTCGTCCAGACGGTGGCATCCGAGGGGTCGTTCGCGGCAGCTATTGCGTACCATTCAATATCGGGTCGTCACCTTCGCCCTTACGAGTATCCCGATCTTAATCTCGTCCAAGAGTGGCTTACGACCAATGACATCTTGGACCCCGAAACTTCGGACACGGCTTGGCCAAGTATCAGTCTCAAAGACATGCCGGACCGAGCCAATCTCCAGTTTGGAAATTCAAACGATCCAACGTGACTTAGGAGTCCGTTTGGAGCGCAACAGAACAAAAGAGGGGGATGTTCGATGTGACGATCGCTTTTGTTCTGTGCGCTTGTGGACGGCTCGCCAAGATCGGGTTGTAATGTTCAGTGCGCCCTCAATCATTCGGATTGTCACATCCATAATTGGGGTCAATAATCCGTTTGCGATCGAGAATGTCGTCTTGCTCGGGATCAATCTGTTGGCGTCTATCGCTACCCTTGGAACACCGAGGCCGACCACGAACAGGACAAGAGTGGGTGACACGAAAGAGGCCGGGTCACAGCGATACGTGACCCGGCCTTCTTCTTTCGAGCGTATGCGCAATGCGGCGCTCGCATTATCGGCTGGGTCTTATGCCGCAGCGACCTGGTTGATACCGCCGGTTGCGATGCGCGTCATCTCACGATCACCGCCATACGTGTTGTCGAGGCATTCTTGCAGCTTGCTTGCCTCTTTCGGCAGATCAAGGCGTTTCGCAAACGCCACCAGGCATCCATAACCAGCCAAACCGTAGTGGGTCATGCGCTGATATTGCGTTATGATCATCGCGTCGCGCACATCGTGGTCGCTGAAGTCGGTGTCTAGCGCGTGCGCGCGTGCTTCCTTGACGAGGCCTTTCATACCTTTGCAGAATTCGCCGTCTGGATCGGCGTCGTAGCCTTTGATGAGGTTTTCGATTGTATCGATGCCTGTCTGAATTCCTTCGACGCCCGCGCTGAGCGCGTCTTTCAGATCGTTATCGGTCGCCGCATCGCGAAGCATTTTCGTTGCTTCGAGCGATTGCTTGTCTGCGCTGTAGAGGTCTTGAAGCTGGTCGATGTAAAGGTCTTTGAGGGTCGAGAGGGTCATGTTCTGTGCATTCTTTCATTGAAGTTCCGGGGTGGGGTGAGTGAAAAATGATCATCAATTGATGCGCTTTTCCAACCCTCTACAAGCTTGTTGGCCAAGGGGTTCCAAAGTTCGGAAAAGAGGCTTCCAAAGGCTTGGGTTTGACGGAAATTGGAACGTTAGACGCGTGTCTTCGTACACAGGTCATGACAACACAAGATAACTCCTCGCTAGAACCTCTCTCGATTTTGATGACACAATTGACCGAAATGGGGCGCGGCGTCATTGCCATGTTACCCAACATTTTTATTGCAGCGGTTCTCCTCTTGATCACTTGGGGGTTCGCAAAATTTGCCACCCGTATCGCCGACAAACTCACGAGCGGCGCCGATCTACGACCCTCGCTGCGTGAGCTCATCGAACTGACTGTTCGCATTACAATTTGGGCTATTGGACTGCTGATTGCAGTGACCGTTCTCCTGCCCAACCTGACTCTGAGCAGCATCGTCGCGGGCCTGGGCATCGGTACTGTCGCGATCGGCTTCGCCTTTAAGGACGTGTTTGAAAACTTCCTAGCCGGAGTGCTTCTTATGCTTCGTGAGAAGATGCGCATCGGCGATTACGTCGAATGCGAAGGTGTCGAGGGTAAGGTCGAACACATTTCGCTTCGTGAAACGCATATTCGTCGGCTTTCGAACGAGCTAACGGTAGTTCCCAATTCAATATTGTTCAAAAATCCGGTCGAGATACTCACGGATAAAGATGTGCGTCGATTTGAGCTGATCGTGGGCGTGTCTTACGACACCGACTTGGATAAAGCGTCGAAAGTGATCGCTGACGCGGTAACAAAGTCCAATGCCATTGACAGCGACCAGCCGGTCGATGTGTTTGCGACTGAATTTAATTCGAGCTCCGTAGACTTTCGTGTGCGTTGGTGGAGTGGGTCGAGCAAACGCGATCTGCACGCAAGTCGCGACGCAATGATCCGCGCGATCAAAAGCGCCCTTGATACCGCCGGAATTGAAATCCCATTCCCCTATCGCACGCACACGTTCAAAGAACCGGTCCAGATCGCTTCAAACGACTGATGAACGGTGAGATCATTTCCACGCAGCGCCGTCTCGTGCGCGAGCCGTCTCTGTCACCCCATCGAAGTTTCTTGGAACGATCAGCGATGGAATTTCTAAGAGCAGTGAAAAGGAGATAATAAATGAGAACTCGTCTTTCGATAACCGCCCTCGCTCTCACCACCGTCGGCCTTGCAGCCTGCGATGTGCAACAAACTAAGGAAGGCGAGATGCCTGATGTGGACGTGTCCGTTGATGCCGGCAACCTGCCTGAATACGAAGTGGACGCACCCGAATTGAAGATCGGCACCACCGAAACTGAAGTGGAAGTGCCCGACGTAGAAGTCACAACCAAAACTGAAACAATCGATGTTCCCGTGATCGGAATTGAATCGGGCGATGTTAAGGAAGACATCGACGAATAAATCGCGTCTCGCTCTACCTTAATAAAAAGGCCTTCAGATTGCATCTGAGGGCCTTTTTGCTTTATCGACAAATTTTTATCAAAATAGTTGGAACGATGGCAGGGATACTCTGTAAGCGTGATGCAACCTTTAAAAGGAGATTATCATGACACAGTCCACCATCGCATCGCTTCAGACGCTTCTCAACTACATCACGGATTCGCGTGATGGCTACAAGAAAGCCGCAGAGACGGTTGAAGACATCGGTTTCAAGCGCGCCTTTATGGCCCGCGCGGCCGAACGCGGATCGATGATTCAGCGCCTCGAAACCGCTATCCAGGAAGCGGGTGGCATTCCGGAAGAAGGTGGTACGGTAATCGGTACCATCCACCGCAACATCATGTCGCTCACCTCAATGGTTCAAGGCGATGAAAAAGCCGCTATCGATCTGATCGACGACGGTGAAGAGCGCCTTCGTGAAAAGGTCGCCGAAGTCCTCGAAGAAGGGCAGATCGCGCCGCAGGATAAAATGATGCTTGAAGCGATCCAGCGAGAGCTGAAAGCCGACGCTCGTATCATCGACCGCATGGAAGAAATGGCTGACTAATCGGCCAAGCGCCCACGCGCTGCCTTCCTAATCTCAATCAAACAAGAGGAATTTAACATGGAATATGGTATTATTGGTTTTCTCGTCCTCGCCCTTAATCTTTGGGCGCTTTTCAACGTCTGGACATCCGGCGCTTCGATTGCGGCCAAGCTGGGCTGGTCGATTGTGATTTTCGCCCTGCCCGTGATTGGTGTAATCTTGTGGCTGGTGTTCGGCCCACGTGGTGGCAGCGCTGTGGCCGCTTAACCTGAATCACGCCTGTGCGATGGCCCGAAACATACGTCGCGCATGGTTTATAGAAAAGGCCGCGCTCCTTGATGGAACGCGGCCTTTTTCTCGTTTATTCTTCGTCGTCTAAGGGTCAATTTGATTGATCGAGGTTGATGACATCTTCGATGTTTCCGCCGCCTTCAATTTCACCAAGCGCTTCGATAAAGGTTTCAGCGATATCGGTGGCGTCCTCGGTGTCCTCCATATTCATCTTCAGCTTCCCACCTTCAAGGATATCCCCAAGAGTGGCGCGGGCCCGCGAAGCGCGGCTTTTGACTGTGCCTGCCGCGCAGCCCAAGATTTTGCCAGCCTGTTCGTAGGTGTGATCGCCCGGTCCCACCAACATCATCGCTTCGAGTTGATCGGTCGGGAGTTCGGACATGGCGCGTTGCAAATCGGCCAGCGCAAAGGTGGCGGTTTGCGCCGCGGGCGCCGACAAAATGTTTTCAGCCGCGTTCTCATCGAAGTCCGCGACGAACTTTTTCTGACGACGGATCTGATTAAGCCACGTGTTGCGCAAAATCGTAAAGGCCCAACTCAGAAAATTGCTTCCCGGTTTGAACTGATCACGCGCGGCCCACGCCTTTAGCAAGGTTTCTTGCATCAGATCTTCGGCCATATCTTCGCGCGCGCAAAGGCGGAAGGCAAAGCGGCGCAGGGGTGTCTGCGCTTCGACCATTTGTCTCTTAAAAGACCGGGTTGAAACAGATTTGCGACGTTTAACCGTTGATGCGGGCCACGGGTTGCGCGGTTCGGCCGACGCGTTTTGCCTGCTTCCGGCGACCGCCAGAGAAGGAGGGATGGCGGTCGAAAGCGTATCGCTTTGCGGAACACCAATCGTAGGTTTGGGTTGTGCAGACATTATGATCCCTTCAAGTGTGCGGGATCCGAGTGGATCCCACGAGCTACAAGTGCGGGCATCTAAGGCGGTTCCATACTTATCTTTTGTTAGCCTTGGTGGCTGCAGCGAAGCAAAGGCGTAGATCCGCATAATGAGAAACACCCCAGAAAAGACCCTTGGCCATCGAATTGTGCGCCGACGCGCGCCAGCCAAGGCGTCTTTGATCGCGCTTTTCGCAATCTTGGTCGTTTTCTTGAGCCCCGTCGGCTTGGCGGCTCAAGAAAGCGCAAGTGATGACGAGGCCACCGAAAGCCCTATCAACATTGCCGTTCCCGAGCTTGAAGATGAAACGATCCTGGCCACTGAACGCGAACAGCTCGACGATTTAATCGCTCAACGTCTAGCGGCCATTTACGCTGAGCTCGACGGCTTGGAAAAGGTCACTGTCGTTTCCCAATCGGGTGTCGTGACGCTTGCCGGTGAAGTGGCCAATTCCGAAAATGCGAGCGAGGCGGTGGCCTTGGCCGAACGGGTTGATGGGGTCATCTTGGTTCGCGATTCTATTGATCGCCTGCGCGATATCGAAGGGAACCTTTCGCCAGCGGTGGAAGGCCTTTCAGACAACGTCGATGCTGCAATCGGAAGCCTTCCCTTGCTCGCGGTCGCGTTCGTTATCTTCCTCGCGATCGCTTTGATCGGCCACCTTTTTGCGCGTTGGAAATCGCTTTGGCGCACGATCCTGCCCAACGTCTTTCTGGCCGAACTGGTCTCCCAAGCTGTTCGCGTGATCGCCTTTGTCCTTGGGCTGGTGGTGGCCTTAAACTTGCTTGGCGCCAACACCTTGATGGGCACGATCCTTGGCGGAGCTGGGGTGATCGGGATCGCCATCGGTTTCGCTGTGCGCGATACGCTGGAGAACTATGTATCGTCGATCATGCTAAGCCTGCGCCAACCATTCCGTTCCAGGGATCACGTGGTTATCGGAGAGCACGAAGGCGTGGTGGTTCGGTTGACGTCTCGAGCTACTATTTTGATGACTATGGACGGCAACCATCTGAGGATTCCGAACGCCGATGTCTACAAAGGCGTCATCCTCAATTACTCGCGAAATCCGGAACGGCGGTTTGACTTTACTCTGGGAGTGGACGCCGAAGACGATCCGGCCAGCGGAATGGAAACCGGCGTAGAGGCGCTGAAACAACTGCCTTTCCTGTTAGAAAGCCGACCGCCATTTGGCGCGATTGAAGAGGTCGGCGATTCCAGCATCATCCTGCGGTTCTACGCCTGGATTGACCAAACTGAAGCGGATTTTCTAAAGGCACGCAGCCTATCCATCCGCGCGGCTAAGGATGCACTCGAAGCCGATGGCTTCACCTTGCCCGAACCCATCTATCGCCTTCGGTTTGATCAGAGCAAAGTCTTGGGGCAGATTGCGGAAACGGACGCTGAAGAGGAGCCCGAGCCCTCGGCGAAACCGCGAAAGCCCAAGCGTGATCGCAAAACGCCGAGCGCTGGCGATGTCGCGCCAGATGAATGCCTGGCGCAGACTATCGAGCAGGAACGCGCTCAAAACCAGGAGGACGACCTTCTCGACGGATCGCGCCCGGTAGAATGATCGCTAAGCGAACGTCACATAAGGAACCAGATCGCAACCAAAAGAAGCGACGAAGCGAACGCCATCAAACCAGCGATCAAGCGCACATTCAGCGTTTGAATAGGGTTGATCTCATGCGGCTTCATCCGCTCGACCACTTGGCACGATTTTTTCTGGGCGATGTAAAAGATCACGATCCCGACCACGACGAACACAGAAGCAATGGCGCGTGCGATCCATTCCGGCTCGATTTTGCTGAAAACCGCGTTGAACGCGAGACCCATGCCCACCGACGCAAGGCCCGTTCGCATCCAGCCCGCAAACGTTCGCTCATTCGCTAGGATCGTGCGGTCTTCGGCCAAATCGGTGCGGGCTTCGCTCTCTGTTTGGTTGGGATCGTTGTTTTCGCTCATCCCCTATGAACACACAGATGACGGCCCAGTTCAATTCTTATCAAACAGCGGGCGATCGCTATACATCCGATTTCCCCCTTTTCACTTCGACAAATAGGTTAACGTAGCGAACCATGGACAACGACGACATTATCGACCCTGCGGCAACCGGTGAGCCGGAAGTCAGCGAGCAGCCGACCTCTCCTGAAATCTATATTGAGATCGCGCGCGAGGGGATCGAAGAGATGCGCCGGCCGGCGGTCTCCCTTTTCTGGTCGGCCGTGGCGGCTGGGTTGCTCGTCAGTTTCTCGCTCGTCGCGAAAGCGGTCTTACACGTTGAAGCCAAAGGCGTGCCCTTTGGTCATGCAATTGAAAGCGTTGGCTATACAATCGGCTTTATCCTGGTGATTTTTTGCCGTTTGCAGCTGTTCACCGAAAACACGATCACACCCGTGCTTCCCACGATTGCTGTTCCGACAAGCGAGAATGTCATAAATCTTGGCCGGGTGTGGGCAATCAGCATGGCCGCCAATTTCATCGGCACAGCGATTATGGCGCTGTTGTTCGTCAAAACGCCCATTGTGACGCCGGAAACGTACGACGCAATGATCGCTATCAGCGAAAAGGTGGTCAGCCTGACCTTCATTGAAGCCATGTTGAAGGGCATGCCCTCTGGCCTTTTAATCGCGGCCCTCGTCTGGATGCGACCAAGCGCGGGGAATAATTTTTTGTGGCTCGTGTTCCTAATGACTTACGTGATCGCATTAGGAGATTTCACCCACGTCGTGGTCGGGTCGTGCGAGGTGTTTGTGTTGGCGTGGAGCGGGCAAGAGGCGCTGGGACCGATGTTTGTCGGCAACGTCCTTCCCACGTTGATCGGCAACGTGTTGGGGGGCACAGCGTTGTTCGCGTTGCTGGCCTGGGCCCAGGTCAAAAACGAAATGAAACAAACCGTCCAGCGCTTGCGCGATGGAGGATAACCACCTGCCTCGCTCGCCACCGCGCTATCGCCTCAAGCCGACAGGCATGTTAGGCGATAGCTACTGGTTTGAAGGGACATCTCGATTTCGGATTTGATAGAACAAGAGCTCAAGCTTTTTCCCAATACTGGTCGGTTCTTGGCCGGTCGCCTTCGGCACGACATGTCCGCGGAAGAGAAGCGCATTTTGGAAGACTCGATTGCCGAAACCGCGGTGATCGACAAGCCAAGCCGGATCTTGGAGCACGGCGAGGTTTACAATCACTCGACAATGCTCATCGACGGGTTCGTCATCCGGACGATTGACGGCCCTGAGAACCGCTATGGCGTCAGCTTTCATGTGCCGGGCGACTTCGTCGATCTTCACTGTTTTGCGCTGAAACGGCTGGATCACAACATCGATACAATCGGGCAGGTGACCGTAGGATTTGTTCCGCATGACACGCTTCGGCAGATTATGATAGATCATCCGCATCTGGCGCGACTGCTATGGTTCTCGACCCTGCTTGATGCGGCAATGCACCGCGAATGGATTATGAAGCTCGAACAGCTAACTACGGCTCGCCGATTGGCTCATATTTTCGCGGAGATCTGGCGCCGCTTGCGCATGGTTGAACTGGGCGATGCAACCGGCTTCGACACCCCGCTGACTCAAACAGACTTAGCTGAAATGAGCGGTGCGACGGCCATTCACGTAAATCGCGCGTTGCGTGAGCTACGGGAAAAAGACATTGCCGATTTTGACCGCGGTCGAGTTGAGATCGGGGACCAGAAACGCCTAGAAAGCTTTGGACTGTTTGAGGCTGATTACCTGTATGGGGAAGGCGCTATCCACCTGCGCGAGGGCTATGCCTGACCGGACAATGCGCTTGGACGAAGAAAAACATCTCTTCCTAACATGTGTCAATAGACGGGATTGGGGCGCTGGATTTATCGCGCCCTTATGTTGAAGGCACCCAAAGCAATTGCGGAAATCGATTTTCCGCACACCGGTAACTTTCTCTCAGGTCGACTTCGAAAGCATCTTAATGATGACGATTTGCACTATATAGAAGACTTGGTTGAGGGCACGCTGCCCATCGCCAGTCGCGACACGCTCGTTGAGAGAGGTAAGCGTATCGATTGCAGCGGCATTCTCATTTCAGGGTTCATGGCTCGCACGGTTGAAACGGGCGACGCCCGGTGCATCGTGGGAATTCATGTGCCCGGTGATTTCGTCGATCTTCATGGATTTGCACTCAAACGGCTCGATCATTCCGTCGTCGCTGTCGACGACGTTCGGGTTGGCCTTGTCCAGCATTCAACCCTTAAACGCGTCATGGAAGAGCGGCCTGTTATCGCGCAAGCGATGTGGTTTGCGACGCTGTTAGACGCGGCGATCCATCGCAAGTGGATTCAAATGCTGGAGCGATTGGATGCGCCGCGACGCATCGCTCATATTTATTGCGAACTTCAAACGCGATTGGAGCTGATAGGCAGCGCTAGTCCGCGCGTCTTAAGAGCGCCGTTCACGCAGCAGGATATCGCCGACATGTGTGGGGTCAGCTCCATTCATGCCAACCGCGCTGTGAGCAAATTGCGCGAGATGGAACTGGCTGAGATACGGCGAGGGACTCTGTACACAAACGATTGGTCGGCGCTGCGCGATTACGCGCGCTTCGATCCGAGCTATCTGTATGGCGACGGACCTTTGCGTTTAAACGAAAGCTGGCGCTAGCCCGCGCTTAAGTCGCTCAAGAGGCAACAGACGCATATTCGGAGCTCTCGTTGGGCGGCAAGCATTAACCAGCCGCTGCGTTTTACAAAAGCGCCGACGAAGGCCCCCGTCGAAGCTTTCCGGCCCTGAGCTACCAAGTCCTTCGTTCGTGATACTGTAAACTCTTTAGCGACAATGTGGACGTCTCAGCCCGCGCGACAGATCCTCGCGCATTCCGATTGAGAACATGAGATGTCCACTTTTGAGCAATCATAGGCAGAGCGCGTTGTCCGAAAATGAGGAGCTTTACGGAAAGATGCCCTCCTCAGCTTGAGACCGCTTTTTGGCGATGGTTCGACCTCACCGCTACAACTGCAATTGGGTCGTGAGCGGAACGTCTGATTCCAGCTGATTGAGTCCGGCGAGCGGACATTCAGCTCCCGGCCCAAAAGCTGTCCGTCGGTCATGTTACTACTGGGAGGCCAGTGTGAGAACGTTTGAACGCATCTGCTTCGGCTTAACATCGAATTTGCAGTCGGGTGTTCATGCCAGCGACTCCCAATCGGGTCTCTAGTAGTCATTGCTGACATTGATGGCCGTACCGTACATATTCATCGTTTCGCTATCCATAAGCTTGCCGATGATCTGGTCTCGAACCCGGCCTGCCACGTCGAAATTGCCGTCAACATCGACGTTGGTGTTAACGATGACAGAGAGGTCACGGTGCGCGAGGAAGGCATGCCGCGTATGGGTGTAGATGTCGCCTGAATTATAGATGACTTTCTCACCGGCGACGGTCCCAACCATGAACGCCAATCCTCTCTGAGACATCTCGCCATTCCCCAATCGGACTGGCTCAATCATTAAAGAAAAAGACTCAGGCGAAATAAGCGTTCCGCTCTTAAGCGCAACGTGCCACCGCCGCAGATCGGACATAGTGCTGACGAGATCGCCAGAGCCGTAAGAGGCCGTAGGATGCATGCGCAACGGCAGTAGCGTAACATCGCCGGCAGACACGAAATACCCCACAGAAAACAAGTCCCTTTCGCGGGCCGAAAGCTCCCAGAAAAACTGAGTTTCCTTCATCCCGGCTGGGCCCAGCACATTCCCTTTGAGATACGCCTCTCGGCTGACTCCTGTCACTTCTTCCGTGATAAGAGCCAGCAAGGTCATTCCGGCGTTGCTATAAAGGTAGTCGGTTCCTGGCTCGAAAGCTAAAGATGCATCGCTCAGTTGATCGAGTGCCTGTTCGGGATCGAACGGCGAGTTAATGGTGTAGCTTTCAGAATATGTTCGGTTTCCTAGGCCGCTCGTATGGGACAGCAGATGGCTGATAGTCACCTTGCCGCCCCATGCGAGGTTTGGAAAAAACCGTCCCACCGTATCATTCAGAGATAGCTGATCTCGTTCAACCAATTGCATGATCGCAACGGCAGTGAACTCCTTTGCCAAAGACGCGATTTCGAAGCGGTCAGTCGCAAGCCGTTTGCGCTTTTCATTGACATTCGAAAGGCCCTCAGCGCGCATGTAGATTGACATTCCGTTCTGCCAAACGCCAGCGATCACTCCTGGAGCGCTTTCCTCGAAATAAGTTTCTATAATTGGGTTCAAATCATCCGGATAAACACCAGCAGTGTCGCGATCAGAGGCGTAGCTACCTTTATAGCGCGTCGGTGGCGGCGAGCATCTCACCTCCTGACTAGCCTCGCTGTCACCTGTCATCACCACCTCGGGTTCGCAGTCAGATTTAGAGCAACTGGCGCAACTCAAAACACAGACAAGGATTAACCATCGACACATCGTGATATGGGTCACATCTTGGATTTGTTTGCCGCGTTCTCGCTCGCCATCATAAGAGCGAGAAGCTCTAGTCCAGTTTCGACGAAGATATCCCCGCCACTCCCTGTCAGCATCACTATGCCAACATCTTGCTCAGGGGCAAAAGCGTATAGAGACGCAAACCCATCGGCATCGCCATCGTGGAGATAGATGGTGCCTTCTTCATGAGTAAGCTCGATTATGCCCGTTCCAAAGCGAAGCTCCTCCCGATGACCTTGCACCGTCTGTTGGGAGAGGATCAGGTCTGTCTCCTCGCCGCTCGCAGCGTATTCTCGGTAAGCCGCGAGTTGCGCGGCCAGTAAGCGAGCCAGATCCCGTGTCGAGGAATAGACCGCGCTTGCCGGGGTTCCCATGCCCATATCGGACGCTTGCGTTGGTACGCGTCTGTCATCTTTGCGATAAGGCGTTGCCAATCGGCTTTCTTGATCAGTCGCAAGTTCGACCTGTGTGTCAGGCATATCGTATTTGGCTGTCACGCGCTCATTCAGAAGCGCAGCGAATTTCTGATCGGACACGATCTCGTCTATCAGGCCGACAAGCGCGTAACCGCAACTGGAGTAACTAAAGTCTGCGGCCGCGCCCTTCGGCAAGGAAAGTTTGCGCAAATCGGTGAGTAGCTGCGCGCGTGAATATCCGTCCAGCCACGCCTCGCCCTCTTGGCGCTTCGCATAAAGCGAGCAGTCATCATTTTCGATGCCGGCCTTGTGATTCAACAGATGCTGCGTCGTGATGCTCTCGAGACCGCCGCTCATCTGTTCGCCGAGAACAGGCCCAAGATACGTTGCGATGGGTGCTTCGGCATCAAGCTCACCAGTCCGGATCAGGCTGTTCGTGACAACACCGGTAAGCAATTTTGAAAGTGACGCGATTTGAAAAAGCGTATCCGGCGTG
>JBCCBZ010000008.1:0-170419 GCA_039033755.1 Pseudomonadota bacterium
CTTCCAGCCGCGTCTTGCCTCCTCTCGCCGGCGCCGCCACAGTCCGGCGATGAAGATCTGCATTCTCGACGACTATGCCGACACGGTCAGGACGCTGGATGCGTTCGCCATGCTGGACGGCCACGACATCCGCGTTCTCACCCGCCACGAGGCGGACGCAGGAGCGCTCGCAGAAGCGATCGGAGACGCGGACGCGCTCGTTCTGATCCGCGAGCGGACGCGGATCACCGCGGACCTCCTCGACCGGCTGCCCAATCTGACGCTGATCGCGCAGCACGGCGCGACGCCGCATATCGATGTCGAGGCCTGCCGCGCGCGGGGTATCACGGTCTCGTCGGGCAAGGCCGGAGGCACGCCGCCGCATGCGACGGCCGAGCTCACCTTCGCCCTCGTCCTCGCCGCCCTTCGCCAGATCCCCGCGCAGGACGCCAGCCTGCGGGCCGGCCGCTGGCAGACCCATGTCGGGCGCACGCTGCACGGCAAGCGTTTCGGGGTCTGGAGCTATGGCCGGATAGGCCGCGCCGTCGCCGGCTATGCCCGCGCGTTCGGCTGCGAGACGATCGCCTGGGGCAGCGAGGACGCGCGTGCCCGTGCGGGCGCCGATGGCATCGCGGTTGCCGAGAGCCACGCGGCCCTCTTCGAGACCTGCGACGTGGTCTCGCTCCACCTGCGCCTCGCGGATCGCACGCGGGGCATTGTCGGGTCGGGCGATCTCGCCGCGATGAAGACGGACGCGATCCTTATCAACACGAGCCGCGCCGGCCTAATCGCGGACGGTGCCCTGGTGGCGGCGCTGCAGGCCGGCCGCCCCGGCGGCGCGGCCGTGGACGTCTTCGAGACCGAGCCGGCCGGCGCGGACCATCCGCTTCTCGCCCTGCCCCATGTCGTCGCGACGCCCCATCTCGGCTATGTGACGCGCGAGGAGTTCGAGGCGCAGTTCGCGCGCATCTTCGAGAACGTCCTGGCCTTCGAGACGGGCGCGCCGATCAACGTCGTGACGGGCTGAGGCCGCTATTCCTTGTGGATCGGGTCGATCCAAGGCACCTCGGTCGTCTCCTCGCTGGCTGCGATGTCGAGATTGACCACGACCGCCTCGTTGTCCGAGCGCACGAGGACACATTCGAGCGGCTCGTCGGTCGAGGCGTTGATCTCCTGATGCGGCACGTAAGGCGGCACGAAGATGAAGTCGCCGGGCCCGGCCTCGGCGGTGAACTCCAGGCGCTCGCCCCAGCGCATTCGGGCACGGCCCTTGACGATGTAGATCACGCTTTCGAGCGCGCCGTGATGGTGCGCGCCCGTCTTGGCGTCCGGGTGGATGGTGACGGTGCCGGCCCAAATCTTCTGCGCGCCCACCCGCGCGAGATTGATCGCGGCCTCGCGATGCATGCCGGGCGTCTGGGCCGTGTTGTCGTCGAGCGAGCCCGCGGGGATGACCCGCACGCCGTCATGCTTCCAGTCGGTCGCGTCCGTCATGGGGCGCGAGCCTAACGCCATCGCGATGGGTGCGAAAGGGCGCCGCGCTTGCCGTTCGCCGTCACCCGAGCCTAGTTATGGTAGTGGGAGAGGCGCGTGACGACACCGACCAGCATTGACGAAACAGCAGCGCTGCTCGCGGCAGAGGGCTATGTGGCGGGGCGCGACCTGGCGACCGTCGCCTTCCTCTCGTTGCGGCTCTCCAAGCCGCTCTTCCTGGAAGGCGAACCCGGCACCGGCAAGACCGAGATCGCCAAGGCGCTGGCCTCGGGCCTCGGGCGCAAGCTGATCCGGCTGCAATGCTATGAGGGGCTGGACGTCTCCTCGGCGCTCTACGAGTGGAACTTCGCCGCGCAGATGATTGCCATCCGCACCGCCGAGGCCGCCGGCGAGACGGACCGCGGCGCGCTCCAGGCCGAGCTCTTCTCCGACGACTTCCTCATTCGCCGCCCGCTCCTCCAGGCCATGGAGGCGCACGAAGAGGGCCCGCCCGTCCTCCTCATCGACGAGGTCGACCGCACCGACGAGCCCTTCGAGGCCTTTCTCCTCGAGGCTCTGTCCGACTTCCAGGTCACCATCCCCGAGATCGGAACCGTGCGCGCACCGGAGCCGCCCGTCGTCGTCCTGACCTCCAACCGCACGCGCGAGGTGCACGACGCGCTGAAGCGCCGCTGCCTTTACCATTGGGTCGGCTATCCGGACTTCGCGCGCGAGATGGCGATCTTGAACGCACGGGTGCCGAATGCGTCCCAAACGCTGTCGGCCGAGATCGTCGCCTTCATCCAGGCCTTGCGGGGCGAGGACCTCTTCAAGGCGCCGGGCGTCGCGGAAACGCTCGACTGGGCCCGCGCCCTGGTGGCGCTCGACACCGTAGCGCTCTCGCCCGAGACCGTGTCCGACACGCTGGGCGCGATCCTGAAATACCAGGACGACATCGCCCGCGTCTCGGCGTCGGAGACCACCCGTCTCCTCGCCGAGGCCCGAACGCGGCTGGCGAGCGTGTGAGCCTGGAGGCGAGCGACCTGCCGGGCCGGTTGCCGGAGAATGTCGTCCATTTCGCCGGTGCCCTGCGGCGCGCCGGTCTGCCCGTCGGCACGTCGGAGACCCGCAGCGCCGTCGAGGCGCTCGCCGCGACGGGCTTCTCCCACAAGGCCGACTTTCATGCGGCCCTGCGGGCGGTGATGGTCACCAAGGCGAGCCAGCTCGATCTCTTCGATCAGGTCTTCGCCCTCTTCTGGCGGGATCCGGAGATCCTGGAGAAGATGATGCACACGCTCTCGCCGCTGCAGCGGGGGGAGGCGAGGCCGCCCCCACCGCCGGAGGCCGCGCAGCGCCGGGCGAGCGGGCGAGATCGCGGTGCTGGATGACGCGCTGCGCGCCTATGAGGAAGACATCGCCAAACTGCAGCATCGCCTGCGCGAAGCTCGCAGCCGGCAATCGCAAATCGCGGCGCGTCTCGAAAGCGCTGAGAACCGTGTAAAACTGCGCACGCTGATGACGACCGAACGCACCGACGAAGCGCTCGCCAAATTCGACCAGCTCGAACGCCGGGTCGACTACGCCGAAGGCCGCGCGGATGCGATCAGCATAGGCGACGGCGGAGGCCCGAGCCTGTCAGACGAAATCGCCGCTCTCGAAGGCTCTGACGCCATCGACGACGAACTCGCCGCCATGAAAAAAGCCCTCGGCAAGCCCGAGACCGACAAAGACAGCTAAAGATCAGACAGAGGGATAAGAACCGTGCCTGAAGAACTCATTATCGTCCCCATGATCATAATCGGATTGCCGTGGCTAATCCTGCACTATGTGACGAAATGGAAAACCGCAGCCACCATCACCTCCGACGATGAGGTGCTGCTCGAAGAGCTTTATAACCTCGCTAAGCGCCTCGATGAGCGCATGGACACAGTAGAGCGCCTGGTCGCCACCGATGATCCCAGCTTCAATCCCGTGAAGCGCCTGCAGGCTGACCAGGAGCAGGACAACCAGCAACTGCGTGAACTCGAAATGATGATGCAAGAGAAGAAAGGAACCAAGTCGTGAACTCCCCCCGCACCAAACTCTACCGTGACAAGCACAATGGCAAGATCATGGGCGTGTGCGCCGGAATTGCGGAGTACACCGGTGTTGATGCTTTTTGGATCCGCCTTGGAACAGTCGCGCTGGTCATTGCCCAGGGTTGGCCACTGCTGGTGTACCTCGCGATGGGCTTCATCCTGAATAAGAAGCCACCGCATCTCTATCGCGACGAAGGCGAGCAGAAATATTGGCAACGCGTGCGGCAAAGCCCGCAGCGCACCGCCCGCGAAATCCGCGCCAACTTTCGCGACATCGACCGTCGTCTGGCCTCGGTCGAAGCGCACTACGTCACCAGCAATCCGCGTCTGACCGCCGAAATTGAGCGCCTGCGCTAAGACTGAGTCTAGGAGGATTGACGATGGAAGGTTCGTGGATCGTGGTCGGCATTCTTGTGACCGCATTCGGTGGCTCGGCGATTTGGGGGATCATGCATACGATCCTTGAGCATCGAAAAGAGATGACCGAGCTAAAACTCAAACATGCCGGCGAGAACCGGCTGCTTGAAGCCGAGAACGGGGATCTGAAAGAGACCATCGCGCACATGCAAGATCGCCTTGCCGTGCTCGAAACGATCGCCACTGATCCCGCCCGGCGCACCGCCGATGAAATCGAAGCGCTTCGTTAAGCGCAAAACACAAGACCGACAGGGGCACACACCATGGGTGAACTCATTCCGCTCGTCGCCATCGTTTTTGGTTGCACCATCCCGATGGTGGCCATCTGGGCGAAACACAAAGAGAAAGTGGCCGCCATGCAGGTGACCACGACCGCTGAACACACCGCAGAAAAAGCAGCGCAATATTCTGCCCAAGTCCAAAAGCTCGAAGACCGCGTGCAGGTACTCGAACGCATCGTCACCGATCGCGGCTATGATGTGGCGACCCAGATCGAAGCCCTGCGCGACACCCGCGAAACCGACGCCGCGAACGCCGGCATTCCTCTGGACTTTGGCGATAAGGCGAAAGTGTGATGAGCTGGGGCAGCCCTGAATTTGTTATCGCGATCATCGCCATTTCAACGGTCGGTTGGATCTTCAACAACTGGATCCGGGCCAAGCACGGCTATTCGCTCGAAGACGAATGGGGCGGCAAGACGGAGAAAGCCGACACAGCTGAAACCAAGCGCCTTCAGGCGGAAAACGCGGAGCTCAACTCCAAGCTCGACACGATGCAAGACCGCATGATCGTGCTCGAAAAGATCGTCACCGACCGCGGCTATTCGCTCTCGGACGAGATCGAGGCGCTGCGCGATGTACCAAGCAAGGATGGCGGCGTTCCGCTTGATTTTGGAAGCAAGGAGAAAGCGTGATGGAGAACATTTTCACAACCGAAGCGCTGCTTTTTCTGGGCACGCTCGCCATTGGAGGCTGGGTCTTCACGACCTGGATCCGCATTAAAAACGGCTACCCGCTCGAGGGCAGCTGGGGCCAGCAGATCAAGCCGGTGACCGACAATCAGGCAAAACAGCGCGTCGCCCTGCTGACGCAGGAAAACGCCGAACTGCGCGCGGAACTAGGCAGCGTCAAAGATCGCCTCGCCAATGTTGAGCGGATCGTGACTGACAGCGGCTATCACCTGGGCGCCGAGATCGACGCGCTGCGGACCAAAAGCCTCGAACACAGCAAGGACGAAAGGAACGCGTAATGGATGCTGACTTCTTTTTGGTTGTTGTGATGGTCATTGTGACCACGGCCATTACCGGGCTGACGATCAACGGCGTCGTTCAAAAGATTGTCGACTACAAACGAGAAAAGAACGCGATACGCTACGGCCATTCCACTGATGCTCCGCAGATCACGGATATGTCCGAACGCACCGATCACATCGAAGATCGGCTGAAAGTTCTCGAACGAATCGCCACCGACCCCGAAGCGCGTCGCGGGGCCGATCTGGCGGATCAGATCGAGCAATTGCGGCTCGAACAGAAACAGAAAGAACTCGGCTGATGTTTGGCGCGGACACGAACCTCGTTTTTGACGCTTTGCAAATGGTCGCCGTGGCTGCCGCCTTCACTGGCGGCGCGGTCTACCTGATCATGCGGCGCTCACGCGGAAAAAGCGAAACGCCAGTCGAACCAGCGGCCCAGCCGACTGGCGATCTGGAGGAACGCGTCCGCGTCCTTGAACGCATCGCGACCGATCCCGCCACGCGGCTCGCCGAGCAATTCGAAGCGCTGGAAAAAGCTGAAAACCAAGGAAAGGAACACGCCAGATGAGCTGGGCAACCGCTATCTTTTTAATGGTTCTGATCTGGGGCGCGGTCACCGTATGGTCGCGTCGTCATGACCGCGAACTGGGCGTGACCCGTGATGAGGACGGCAATCCCGTCTTCGCGCCGCAAACCAAGATCGACACCAGCGCGCAGGACGCCGAGATCGCAGAGCTTAAAGAGCGGATCGCCGTGCTCGAACGGATCGCCACCGACCACAACTCAATGGACGCCCGCGAACGCGCCCGCATCGCCTCCGAAATCGAAGCTCTTCGCTCGCCCGAGACGACCCCGCTTCCCGATGAACTCTCCAATCCCACATCCACCCCTAGCTCAACTGACGCCTGAACGAACGCGCGCGCTTTAAAGGACATGATCCGATGATGGACGCTCAATCATTCACTCCCCCCACAATGGATGCCACACTTGTCGTCTCTTTGACGGCGCTCGTCGGGATCACGCTGGTCGTCTTCGCGCTTTTGCGCGCCTGGCAGGATTGGCTCGCGCTCAAGAACCGCGAGCTCGACAGTCTCGCAGGCGGCGCGAGCGGTCATGGTGAAAGCCCGCAATTGAGCGTTGGCGCCGCACGGATCGAACTCGCCGATATGAAAGAGCGTATCAAGAAGCTCGAAGCCATCGCCAGCGGAGTAGAGCTTTGATCCTCGGGTGCTAGGCAAGCGCCGACAGGCGCACTACATCCGCCCCCATGCAAACTCTCTCTGACATTCTGGAAGAATACGAATTCCTCGAAGGCGACGAACGCTATCGGCTGCTGATTGAGCTGGGGCGTGAGCTTGAGGATATGCCCGACGCATTGAAAACCGACGCGACCCTGGTGCGCGGCTGTTCAGCGGCGGTGTGGGTCTATCCGACTGAGGAGACCGATACGCTGCATTTCCTGGCCGACAGCAACGCGGCGATCACCAAAGGCATCGTCGCGCTGGTCATCGCCGCCGTGCAGGACAAACCGGCGAGCGAGGTTGCAGCAATGGACGTAACCGAAGCGCTCGCGCCGTTTGACCTCAAGAACCAGCTTTCGAGCAACCGCACACAAGGCGTCCCCAACATGATCGCGCTGGTCAAAGAACACGCCGCGCGACTAGCGGCGGCGGCCTGATATGCGCCTGCGCCGCTTGCGAGTGGCCGAACTGGCTGACGCAGCGGCGCTTTGCATGCGATCCAAGGCGGTTTGGGGCTACGACGAAGCCTTTATGGCCGCTTGCCGAGACGAATTGACCCTTTCTCCCGAGGAACTCGAAGAAAGCTTCGTGATCGTAGCCGAAGAGGACGGCGCGCTTCGCGGTGTTGGGCAATTGGTCCTGAACGATGGCACCTGCGAGCTTGAAAAGCTGTTTGTCGAACCCGCTGCGATAGGCCGCGGTGTTGGCAAAATGATTTTCGACGCCCTGCGCGACGAAGCGGTGCGCGATGGTGCGGAACGCATGCTCGTCACTGCGGATCCCGACGCGGTGCCCTTTTACCAGCGCATGGGATTTCGCGAATGCGGGCATGAACCCTCAGGATCCATACCGGGGCGAACGCTTCCGGTTCTCGCGCTTGATCTGGCAGCGCAGCCGGTCGTGGGCTGAGCGGGTAGTGAGGAAACTCTATCTGGCCGCTGGCGTGTTTTTCGTCGGGCTTGGCGTTGTCGGCGCCGTCCTGCCGCTCTTGCCCACCGTGCCCTTCCTGCTGCTTGCCGCTTTCTGCTTTGCGCGCAGCAATCCGGCGTGGGAACAAAAGCTGCTCGACCACCCGATCTATGGTCCGCAGATCATTGATTGGCGCGAGCGCGGCGCTATCACGCGCAAGAGCAAGGTGATCGCGATTGCCTCCGTCGCGGCGGGCGTAGGCTTCACCTGGATCACTATCGGCTTTCCTTGGATCTGGATTTCGGTTGCGGTGTTGATCGTCGTCGGCGGTTGGATCGCGACGCGGCCCGAATAGGTCTACACCTCTACCGCCGCTCGTTCTTCAATGGCGACCTCCAACCCCGCCTCGCGGGTCATCTCGAAGGTGCCGTTCCAGTCCTTGAGCGACCACACGCCGGTGATGGTCAACCCGTCATCGCTCAGCTGACCGACATAATCGACCGGGTTCTGATAGCCCGCGTCACGGCTTTGATAGGTCTTGGTGAAATCGACGCTGCGCCCGCTGCGGTGACCGACAATCCGCGCGTTGGCCGACGCGCCTCCGTACAGATCCGGCTCGATTGTTGAGCCGTCAAACGCGCCCGCTTCTTCGATAATGTCGGCGAGAAAAGGCGTCGTCGGAGTGTAGTCCTGCGGGTATTGGAACACCCCGTCCCATTTGCCCGTCAGGTTAAGCGGATCCGACACAAGCGAGCGGTGGCCGCCTCAGGCCCCCACGCTGTCGCGCACCACGGCTACTCCGGCCTCACGCTGTTCTTTCAGCTCTTTCTTCAAGACCTGCGGATCGCGCGCGAAGACGAAGCCGAAGCTGACGCCGCCCTCTTTGCCCACCGTCGCATGGTGCAGCTTGTGCGCCTGCACCAGCCGCTTGGCGTAGCCCTTCTTGGGGACCCATTTCCAATAGCGTTGGTGGACCAGCCCATCATGAACCAGCGTGTAGATGATGCCGTAGAGCGTGATCCCTACGGCGAACCACCACAACCAATCCCAATAGAGCGAGCCGTAAATATACATCGCCGCGTTGATCGTACCGAAGACAACCGCGAACAGGTCGTTCTTTTCCAGCGCATTGTCGTGCGGCTCGTGGTGGTCGCGATGCCAGCCCCAGCCCCATCCGTGCATGATGTATTTGTGCGCCCACCAGGCGAACAGCTCCATCCCGATGAGGGACGACATCACGGTCAGAAAGACTTCGAACCACGTCAAGTTCATAGCGCCGCCTCCTTAGGCCCGCTGTTCGCGCTCGCCAAGTCAGACGTTGGGGCAGTCGCTCCAACGCCTGCCCGCTTAGCTGCCGGAAGCGCCCACCAGGGCACCTGCGGCGCACGATGATGTTCCAGATGATAGCCGAAATGGAAACAGGTGGCGAGGCTGATCAACGGGTGGAAATCGTTAGTGCGCGCGTTGTGGCGGTCGGCAAACGGCTTGTCCGGCGCTTGGTGATGCGGGCGGAAGGTGCCGAAGTAGAACAGCTGGAGCGAGGACAGCAGCGCCGGCGCGCCATACAGAACGAATATCTGCATAAAGGGGATCTCGAACACGAAGAGGTAAATCCCGACCACCGTGTGCACGAAGATCAGCGAGAACCACCCGAAATAGCGTTTGAAGAAGGTCCAGTACCATTGGAGGAAATCGCCGGGATGCTCTTCGTCAAAATCAGGATCGCCCTTGTGCCCCGAAAGCTTGTGATGCGTGAAATGCGCATCGCGCATCCGCTTCCATTTGAAGCCCGCATACAGCATCAACAGCGGCGCCCCGATCCAAGCGTTGACCCGCGGCCATCCCGGTGCCAGCGTGCCGTGCATCGCGTCATGGCAGATAATGAAAGTGCCCACGCTGAGCCAGATTTGCAGCACCGCCAAACACAGCGCGACGGGCCAGTTGTCCCAGATCAGCTCAAACACAAACATCGAATAGAGATGCACACCCAGCCAGCCACCGCCCACCAGAGCGGCGAGCGTCAGGCCGATCACCCGCTGAACGGGCTGGCTTGGGAGGGCATGGCGTGCGGTCATTTGTAGGAAATACGCTTAGGCGGGCATTTTTGGTGCGTATAGTGTTTTGATCTGTGGCATGGTTCCGAAGAACAAACCAAACCGACACCAATGACGGGACCTAATCACGCAAAACGCTAAACGAGTTAGTGGCGGCTTTCGGTAGCTATCAAACCTTGCGCCGATTTCCGATTTTGGGGGTGGGACCGGAATGGCCGCTCCTCAAACTCGATGCCATCGAAGCGGACTTGAATCTCTCGATCCTCATTTGGAAACTAGCGGGTAAACTCTCGTCGACACGTGCACGGGCATTGAAGGCAGCCGGCATGTTGGACTTGATCATAAAGCCATAATTCTACTCAAAGGTCCTAGGCGCCTTCTGGGAAAAAATGGCGGCACAAACACGTTCTTCGACCGCCTTAGGATCGGGTGGGACAGATGACGGGCTGAGCAAGCCGATCTCCGGGGTGAAGCTGAACACCGTCCCAGCGATACCCAAAATTGTGTAATACAAAAGGGTAGGATCCCCCGGATCGACTTGACCCCGCTCCTGACATTCCGCGATCAACGCCACCGATGTGTCGTGCAGCGGTTTTAGATAGGTCTCGGCGAGCCAATCGAGCCTGTCGGAATGCGCTCTGCCTTCCATAGTCATCAGCCGGTGTAAATCTGGCTCTTCAAGGCACATCCGGATGAAGGCGCGAATGGCGGCCATGAGCTGCGATTTGGGATCTGGCCCTTCTGCCGCTTCAAACTCTTCCTTCACGACCAGCGAGGCATGCTCAAAGATTTGAGTCATCACAGCCTTCCACAGATCGCCTTTATTCTCAAAATGGTAGAGCAGGAGGCTTTGAGCGACTCCCATATCCTCAGCGATCTGGCGGGTCGTGGTTCCCTCAAATCCGGCGACAGCAAAGCGTGATTTGGCCGCGAGGATGATCTGGGCCCTTCGATCGGCGGCCGATCGGCGCGTGCGTTTTGGTTTCGTTGTGATGCTCATGACGATCCTTATTGATCAATGCTTCAATAATGTCTACTGATCGATCAATCAATAACGAATCATGGGACAAGGATGTTCTCGCAAGGGCACTACGCCTTCAACGGGCTTGAGCGGGTGATATGGGAGCAGGACGCCGTCACCGCCTGTTTTGCCGAAGTTGAGCGACGCGAAGCTACGCGCGTGGCCATCATCACTTCGCCCAGCCTCAGGCAAGCGACGGGATCGGCTGACACGTTGGCTGAGGCCCTTGGCCAGCGCGTGGCCTTCATTTTCGACGATCTGCACCCCCACACGCCGTCCCCTCAAGTCGACGCTTTTGCGCGTGAGATTAAGGAAACGGGAGCGGACCTTGTCGTTTCTATGGGGGGCGGCACTCCGATAGACACCGCCAAAATCGCGCTCGCGCTGAACGGTGATGGCGGGGAGGCGTCGCTCTTGCTTGCTGGAATGGCGCCCAAGGATACACCGCCTCCGATCCGTCAGATCGCTTGCCCAACAACCCTTTCAGGGGCCGAGTTCTCTGATCTCGCCGGCCTAACCGACCCGGAAACGCGCATAAAGCACGGCATTGCCAGTTTCGGCATCGGTCCTGCGACCGTGATCCTCGATCCTAGCCTTGCGGTCCACACGCCGCTCAACCTTTGGCTGTCAACAGGAATGCGCGCCGTAGACCACGCCATCGAAACTCTTTGTTCGATCAGAGCGACCCCTTTTACCGACGCGCTGGCTTTAGAGGCGCTCGCAGAACTCGCGTCATCTCTAAGAGCCTCAGCATCCGACCCCGCCGATGTTCAAGCCCGACAAGACGCGCAATTGGCAGTATGGCTCGCCAGCTCTGGTCTGGATCGCACACCATACGGCGCCAGCCACGGCATTGGTCACCAACTGGGCGCAGTTGCCGGGATACCGCACGGGATTTGCTCATGCGTTTTGCTCCCAGCCGTGCTTGATTGGAACGCCGAATTTTCGAGCGAAGCGCAAGCCCGGATTGCGGACACTCTGGGCGCGGAAACCGCAGCGCAAGGCGTCCGAGCGCTGCTCGCCGACCTTGGCCTGCCAAGTCGACTTTCGGAAGCGGGCATCAGGCGCGATCAACTGCCGCAGATTGCCTCAGGCTCGGTCGAAAATCGCTGGGTTAAAACCAACCCCAGACCATTGGAAACATCTGAGGAAATCGAACGGTTGCTGGCAACCGCGTTCTAGGGAGAGACGCATATGCGGATGGAACAACACGTACTCAATGAACTGCACAGCTTCCGCTTTACAGGCGAAGACCCAAAATACGCTTTGGTGATATCACACGGCATTGCCAGCCATGGCGGTATCTATGATGTCTTTTGTGAACATCACGCGGCGCGGGGCGCGGACATCTTTAGCTATGACGCGCCGGGTCATGGGCGCTCCACCACCAACAGGCCGCGCGGCCAATGGCGCATGGAAGAGTGGGTCCAGGCGAGCTGCGATTACGCCACCTATGTGAAGAATTTGACCGGCCTTCCCGTGTTCACCTTGGGGTCCAGCTTGGGCGTCGGCGCGGCCATTTCCTCGATAAGCCACGAGGATGTGACAGGCTCCGTCCTGATGGGATCGACGGTCGTACCCGGCCACCCAATGCTTCAAGCGATGGGTGCACCGTTTCGCAGCGATGGATGGAAGCAAGCCGTCGCCCTGCTGCGCGGGGCTGGCAAACTCGACATTGGCCGCTTTTTCAATTTTGATGAAGACTACGGATACAAAGGGGCGCTGGACCAGAAGAAGGCCGACCCCTGGAACACGTGGGACTATGATCTGGAAAGCTGGGCCAGCCTTTTCCAGTATGATCCCCCCGCCCCCATCAGCGAAAACACCAAGCCCGTTCTCTACACCGTTGGTGAAAACGATCCGACCTTCCCGGTCGACGTCGTCAAGATGGTGGCGGATGGCATCGGCGGTCCGGTCGATTTTGAAGTCTTCAAAGACGCCGGCCACCAGTTGATGCTGTTCCACACAGCGAACTTTTCAAACACCGTCCATGAATGGGCGCTCAAGCAAATCTGATTGGAGAAGACTGATGGGACAGAACATCAAAGCCAACGGCGTGAACCATCTCGCCCTGTCGACCAGCAACATGAAAGAGCAAATCGCATTTTTCACAGACGTGTTGGGTATGCGTTTGATCGCGCTGTATTGGATGCACGGTGTTGAAGGCTGTTGGCACGGCTTTCTTGAACTGAACGACACAAGCGCCATCGCCTTTGTGTTCAACCCCGCCAATGAGAAGGCGAAGGTGGAGTATGGGGTAACCAACCCCGGCCACACAGGCGGCGCATCCGCGCCTGGAACGATGCAGCACCTTGCTCTCAACGTCGACAGCAAGGAAGACCTGCTGAACCTTCGCGACCGCATCCGGTCTCGCGGGGTGAATGTGGTTGGACCGCTGGATCATGGCTTTTGCCACAGCATCTATTTCCAGGGTCCCGAAGACATGTGCCTCGAAATAGCAACCTATGGCGATGTTCAATATCCAATGGGGGCCAAAGACTGGATCGACCCCGAAGTGCAGGCTTTGGCCGGCATCAGCGATGAAGAGCTGCAAAAGTTCATCGAACCGGCGCAATATGCCGGCGAAGACGGCGCAGTGCCACAGCCCGAATTCGATCCAGCAGGCTATCATCCCGCCCAGCCAGAAGCTTTGGTGCGAGGCATCATCAGTATGCCCGACGAAGCCGTAACCGCGAATTTCAGCGAACCGCGGCCCCCATCCGTTATGAATCAAGAAGACCGCGAGGCAAAGCACGCATCATGACTAAGGTGGCCCCGATGCACTACACCGGTGTTGCCAAAGGCCTGCATTGGGCCATCGCGCTGATCATCATCACCATGCTCATCTTCGGACAGGGTTTCGAGAGCACCACTTCCGATGATGAAATGGCGTTTTCGCTAATGGGCCATTCTTCGCTGGGGCTGACGGTCATTGGCCTAATTATCCTGCGCATTTTGTGGCGGGTGAGCCATCCCGCGCCACCCTTGCCGCAGACCGTTTCTCCCGCGCAAGCCGCTGCTTCAAAAGTATCGCATGTCCTTCTCTATGCCTTGATGATTTATGTGCCCATGACGGGTCTTTACACCGCCGCCGCGCATGACATGGCGATCATGCCTTACGAGGCGTTCGACCTGCGCACGGTTCTTGCCTTTGCCGGCGACGACGATTTTTCAGGGCGGCGTTTCTTGCATGAGCTGGGCACCTGGCTGCTTATTGCGTTGCTCGCAGTCCATATCGGGGCCGCTTTTCTGCATCAATTTGTCCAAAAGGACGGGGTCCTGCGCCGTATCTGGTTTGGCCAGGGCAAAGACTAAGTGCCTTCGTCGAAAAGGGCGCAAACGTGTTCACTATGTCAGGCGTGGCGCAATTGCGGTTCGCCCCAAAAACCGGGACAGGGGATAAAGAGTGAAAGCCACAATCGCAGGCGGTGGGATCGGCGGCCTATGCGCTGCGCTGTGCTTCCATAAGTTTGGCTGGGAAGTCGAAGTTCTAGAGCAGGCGTCCGCAATCACTGAAGTTGGCGCGGGAATCCAACTCAGCCCGAACGCCGTGAAGGTTCTGCGCGCTATCAACGTCGCCGACGCTGTGGGCGAGCAAGCTTTCACGCCAGTGGCTGGCCAATTTCGGAGCGGCAAATCAGGCAAGATCATCGGCTCATTCATGATGGGCGAGAGCATGGAAAAGCGTCTTGGAGCTCCTTACTGGCATATCCACCGCGCTGATCTGATTGCCGCGCTGGAGGCTGCGGTTCGCGATCGGCTTCCCGGCGCGATCCGTACTGGCACGCCTGTCATTGGCTATGACCAAGATGCGGCGAGCGCGAGCGCCATCCTAGAAACCGGGGAGCGTATCACTGGTGATATTCTCGTGGGCGCAGATGGGATCAAATCTGCCATTCGCACTCAGATGCGGGGAGAGGCCAAACCGCGTTTCACAGGCAATATCGCTTGGCGCGCGGTGGTGCCTGTGTCGAAGCTTGGGCGACATGCCCCTCCGCCCACAGCGAGTGTCTGGGTTGGCGAAGGCAAGCACGCGGTGACCTATCTTTTGCGCAAAGGCACACTCGCCAACCTAGTAGGCGTGGTCGAACGCGACGACTGGTCTGTAGAAAGCTGGACTGAGCAAGGCACTAAGCAAGAGGCTCTGCGCGATTTTGCTGGATGGCATCCCACCATCCGCAAAATCATAGACGAAGCGGACGCCCACTTTCGCTGGGCCTTGTTCGATCGCGATCCTCTTGACCAATGGTGCGACGGACGCGTGGCTTTGCTTGGCGACGCGTGCCATCCGATGCTGCCCTTTATGGCGCAAGGAGCGGCGATGGCCATCGAAGACGGTTACACGCTGGCGAGCGAATTGTCGGGCGAATTGTCTGGCGAGAGGGGGCTTGATGCCGCGCTGGCCGACTACTTTACATTAAGGCGAACCCGGACGGCCAAAGTCCAAATGGCCGCTAGAAGCAATATGGGCACCTTCCACCAACGATCATTCGGAGGTAAGTTCAAGACCTATGCCCCCATATGGCTCGCGAGCCGTATCGCCCCGGGCAAGATGGATGAGCGAAACGATTGGCTCTACGGCTACGATGTGACGATGTAGGCCTGCTCTTTAGGTCGGCCATACCAATCGACAATTGGTGCCCGAGGAAAGAGTGAGAACCCTACACAGGAGGCAATGGCGGGGCACCCATGCCAAGTGTGTCAGCAAACCTTCGGCACAGACTTTGCGTCCATGCGAACCGTTATATGCTTTCACGGCGCTGCAAGTTCATTGCGAACGGCAGCAAATGGGTCGTTTGTCGACTCGCCGCTGTTAGCAAGCAGCATGTCAAAGCGGTCAGTCCACTGTCAGGGAAGCCTCTGAAGGCGCTAAATTGCCGCTCCTGGGGTTGAAGGCAGACAATTTCGGCGCTCAACCTAAGCGCAAGCAATCCAAGTCAGCAGAGAGTGGCCGCGCAAGTAGGACGCTGATCGTTACAGTCCATCTCCATTTTTGCTGGATAGCGTATACTGCTCGTGGAATTGTTCGAAAAAGAACTCGGTGAATTTCTGCGTTGCCGCCGAACGGTAAGGGGTCGGAGGGAAGACAGCGGAGATCGTTCCAGACGGTAATGCAAACTCTGGAAGTATGCTGACAAGCTCCCCTGTCCTTAAATCATCACTAACAACGAAATCTGGCATGTTTGCGATGCCCCCGCCCGCCTTGACCACCGCCAGCACGGCTGATGTCGTGTCTCCACTGACAGACGGCTGAAAAGATACCTCCCGGATTTGACCATGCTTGTCGGCGAAGGTCAGCTTGGATGGAGCCTTTAGCGCCCTGTTCTCGACGAAAGAAAGCCGTGCAAGTTCGTCAAGCGTTTGCGGCATGCCGAATGTTTCGACAAGAGACGGCGCTGCAACCACGAATTGAGAGAAGCCGGTCAGTTTCCTGGCGGTGTTGGCAGAGTCCTCCAACCAGCCAACGCGAAAGGCGATGTCGAACCGCGCTTCCACCGGATCGAAGCGCGTATCGCTGAGAGTTAGATCAACCTTGAGAGCGGGATAGAGTAAGCTGAACTCTGCAACCGCGGGCGCCACGTAGCCAACGCCAAAATCAAGCGGAGCCGTAACGCGCAATTCTCCCGAAGGCTCATCCCGACCTCTGCGCACAAGCTGAAAAGCGTCTTTCGCCTGCGCAACGGCAGCGCGCGCGGTCTCATAAAAACTCTCTCCCGTCTCAGTTAAACTGAAATGCCTCGTGTTTCGAAGAACAAGCGTCGCCCCAAGGTCATCTTCCAAGAGTTGGAGCTGCTTGCTGACAACCGCTTTAGACACCCGCAAGCGGGCGGCTGCCGCCGTAATCGTGCCTTCCTCGGCAATCGCCACGAAGTAGGTAAGCCTGTTCAGGTTCTCGGACATGTCGACCGTCTCCGTTTCGCAAGCACGTCTATGAGCGTCTTCTCAGATTGTCATCTTTTAATTGACTCTGATTATACATAGTTTGCCTTTCAATGACAAAAGCAGGCGCTTAGATCCACTTCAACAGTTGAGACACACTCAGGAAAAGGTCAAAGCAATGTCCCGTCGTTTCACATACATATACGACACATTCTGTGGCTGGTGTCGCGGTGCGCATCCTACAATTGCGGCTTTGATCGACAGCGGTGCTGAGGTGGAGATGCTCCACTTACACCTCTTTCAGGGGACAAAAGCCCATCGCATGGCCGATGGTTTTGGAGAGGTGGCGCTCGCCCATGACACGCGGGTTGCTGGGCTGTCTGGGCAGGATTTTGACCAGCGTTACGTTGATCAAGTGATCCAATCACCCACCGAAGTCCTGGATTCAACATACACTGCATGGGCGGCTGCATTAGTGCACGATCAGGGCCCAAAAACAGAAATTGCGCTCGCGCATCAACTGCAAAACCAACGCTACATCGAGGGCGTGTCAGCGCAAAACCGTTCCGCCGTTGAGGTGGCTATTGCGAGGCTGGGAGTGACCGCAACCCTCGAAGATGGTGCGCAGCCCGCTCGCCAAACCGCAGCAAGGGCCAGAACAGTTCTGGAAAGTCTAAACCTTGGCAGAGTCCCGCAACTCATTCTCGAAGAGAGCGGGCAGCGCAGCCTCCTCTCTATCGCTGATTTCTACAAATCTCCCACGGCTGTGACCGCCCTGGCGAGCTGAGCCATTCATCGAAGAAGAGGACCCACCATGAAAAAGATCACAGACCTCTACGCTTCCTTTCGGCGCCTTTCCGTGCCGACCCAAATTTGGATGATGCTTGTGCTTGCGCCAGTAAACTTCCTGTCGCTTGCGTTTGTCGATGGCCCTCTCGGCCTCGTCATCCCGCTACTGTCGATGCTTGGCTTCATCCCTAATCTTGGAATTGCTTGGACGCAGAACGGTTTTTCCTCCGCGATGGCGCTGCCCCACCTCATCTTCTGGGCACCCCAGGTTCTGATCTTGGGAGCATATCTCGCTCAGACCCCTGTCAGCACAAGCTTTGCTCATATCGCTTACGCGCTGATCTTTATCGTGAACTCAATCTCGCTGCTGTTCGACATCCGCGAGACCACGAAATGGTTCAGCGGACAAACGAACGTTGCCTGATTTCACCACTCCCTCACCACCTAACAAATGGAGACTTACCAATGACTAGATTAACCCAACACACCGTCGAAACTGCACCCGAAGGTTCACAGGATACTCTTGCACAGACCGCGAAGGCTTTTGGCTTCACCCCCGGACTGTTTCAAGTGATGGCCGGCGCACCGCAGCTGCTTCAAACATACAACACGATTCACCAAGCCTTTCAAAAGACCAGCTTTAACGCCAGAGAGCTGACCGTGGTCTGGCAAACCATCAATGTTGAGCATGAATGCACATACTGCGTCCCGGCGCACACTGCACTGGCAGGTATGATGAAAGTCGATCCAGCCCTCAACGAAGCGCTTCGCAACGAGGCCCCTTTAAATGATGCCAAGTTAGAAGCCTTGCGCACCTTTACTCTTCTGGTTGTGCGTAATCGCGGCCACGTTACAAACGCTGACCTTGAAGCGTTTGATGCCGCTGGATATGGCGAGCAGCAAGTCCTCGAAGTGATCCTCGGCGTCGCACAAAAGGTCTTGAGCAACTACACCAACCACATCGCTCAAACCCCAGTTGATCCTGCATTCGCAGAATTCACGTGGGCCCGGAACCAAGCTGAAGCGGCTTAAAGTTTGTTGCGGCAAGAGGGGCAGGCAACCCTCTTGTTGCGCCATAGTTTCGACACTGCCGGATAGCGCTCAACAGGTCTGACTCAAAGCCGGTAGCCAGCACTAAAGAAATGATCATGGCAAGCTCTTCAAAGGCACTGATTGAGGGAAATCATGCTGCCTTCGCTTGCGGGGATGTGGAGACGTTCCAGAACGGGTTAGCGTCCAACATCGTATGGAACCAGGCAGAGAACTTCTCGTACGCTGATCGAAATACCGATCAAGGCATCGCACAAGTAATCGAAGGTGTCCTTCACCGCACAGCTGAAGACTGGGACGAGTTCTCCAACTAAATGAATGATATTCTCGATAGTGGGGACATTGTCCTGTCAATGGGGCGCTACACAGGCGCATAAGGAACACAGGCAAAAAGCTCGCAGCGCAAGCCGCCCATGTTTGGACAGTTAAGGACGGCAAAGTTGTCCGCTTTCGGCAATACCCTGACACACTAGCCAAAGCCCGTGCAATGTAACCAGGTTGAACCCAATCATTATGCGCCTGGAATTGGGTCGTTCGCCGAATGGCAGTTTTCCGGCTCCATTCACCAGAAGCCCACTGCCTTCACTCCTCACTCAGGAAAAAACACCTCACGCAGATGCTCGCCGATCCGCGCGGGGCGCAGGGTCTTTGCATCAAGGCAGCACCAGCTTGATTGCACTTCGGCAAGCACGTCTTCGCCGCGTTTGATCACTGTGTGGTAAAAGGCGCGCGCTCCGTTGTAGCGTTCGAGCACCGTGCTAGCGATCACGTCGTCTTCGAGGAAAGCGGGCTTGCGATAGGTGATCTCATGCTTGAGCGCGACCCACGCCTTGCTCGCCACCTCTTCCGCCGGAGCCAGTCGGTTCCAATGCGCCAGCACCGCATCCTGAACCCAATTGAGATATCGCGCGTTGTTCACATGCCCCATGAAATCGATGTCATCGGGGCGTACCGTAATCGGAAAACGGAACGGAATCGAAGCGGGTGTTGCTGACATGGATGTAAGTTACGCTGATCCCGATCAAATTTCCATGACGAATTGCACCGAAATCGGCTTCATTCTTGGCAAGAGGGCCTGATCCTCGCTAACTGCGCCGTGAACCACCTATTCAAAGAGCACATATGGCTAGCAAACCCCGCACCCTTTACGAGAAAATCTGGGACGATCACGTCGTCGAAATCCGCGATGATGGGACATCGCTGATCTATATTGATCGCCATCTGGTGCACGAGGTGACGAGCCCTCAGGCCTTTGACGGTTTGCGCAAAGCGGGACGCCCGGTGCGCCGCCCGGAGCTCACTCTGGCGGTTCCTGATCACAACCTGCCCACCACCGCGCGGCGCGATGCGTCGGGTGGCAAGGTGCCGATCGAGGACCCGCAAAGCGCCGCGCAGCTGGCCGCTCTGGAGAAGAACGCTCCGGAATTCGGCATCCGCTATATCGGCGATGCGGATGCGGAGCAGGGGATTGTCCATGTGGTCGGTCCCGAACAAGGCTTCTCGCTGCCCGGCACCACCATCGTGTGCGGAGACTCGCACACGGCCAGCCATGGCGGGCTTGGAGCGCTCGCCTTTGGCCTCGGCACCAGCGAGGTCGAGCATGTCCTCGCAACGCAGACGCTGCTGCTCCAGCAGTCCAAGCCGATGGAAGTGCGCGTAGAAGGGAACCTTGGCCCCGGCATCTCCGCCAAAGACTTGATCCTACACATTATCGGCGTGATCGGCGCGGCGGGCGGATCGGGTTATGTCATCGAATATCGCGGCCCCGTCTTTGAAAAGATGAGCGTCGAGGAGCGCCTGACGGTCTGCAATATGAGCATCGAGGCAGGCGCGCGCGCGGGCCTGATAGCGCCGGATGAGACGGTGTTCCGCTACCTGAAAGGCCGCCCGATGGCCCCCAAGGGAGCCGACTGGGACGCAGCGGTCACCTATTGGCGCACACTCAACACGGACGAAGGCGCCGCGTTCGCCAAATCGGTCACCATCAACGCCGCCGATGTTGCGCCCACCGTTACCTGGGGCACCAGCCCCGAAGACGTGGTGCCGATCACCGGTGCGGTCCCCTCGCCCGCCGCCTACTCTGATGAAAGCAAACAGGCGGCGGTCGCCAAGAGCCTTGATTACATGGGTCTCACGCCCGGCACACAAATGATCGACGTGCCGATCGAGAACGTCTTTATCGGCAGTTGCACCAACAGCCGGATCGAAGATCTGCGCGCGGCGGCAGAGATACTGAGGGGCCGCAAAAAAGCGGACAGTGTGCGCTGGGCTATCGTGGTGCCCGGCTCAGGCCTTGTGAAGGCGATGGCCGAGGACGAAGGGCTCAACACGATCTTTACCGAGGCCGGCTTTGAATGGCGCGAGCCTGGCTGCTCGGCGTGCCTTGGCATGAACCCCGACAAAGTACCCGCTGGTGAACGCTGCGCCTCCACCTCGAACCGGAATTTCGTCGGCCGCCAAGGCCCCGGCGCGCGCACGCACCTGGTCTCGCCCGCTATGGCGGCGGCGGCGGCAGTTAAGGGCAAGCTGGCGGATGTGCGCGAGTTTCAGGCGTGACCGGATCGTGCCATTGCGGCGCGGTGCGCGTAACGGTGGCGCATAGGCCCGAGTATGTGAATTTCTGCGATTGCTCACTTTGCGCCAAATCGGGAGGCGTCTGGGGCTATTTTGAAAGCGCGGACATTACGGTTTCGGGCGAAACGCGAAGCTACCGCCGCGCCGACTACGCCGCACCTGCCGTTGAGATGCAATCCTGCCCGGTCTGCGGCACGACTACGCATTGGCTCACCACTGAACATTTCGATGGCGACCGGGTTGGTGTGAATGTGCGCATCTTTGAGCCCGCCGAATTGAACGGCGTCGAAGCCCGTTTTCTCGACGGACGCAATTGGACCGGCGACACCACCCCTGCCCATCGTCGACCCACCGGAAAACTGGGGCTCGACGCCTTTCTCTAACCCGCCCTCCCTTGCATTGCGCGCAAGCGCGGATCATGATCGCGATATGACTGACAAAACCCCCAAAGACTCAGACACCCCCGAAAACAAGAAGACCTCCTCCCTTGCAGTGGGCGCGGCCGCCATCGGCTCGGCTGCCATTGCGGCGGCGCTGCTTTACGCAGGGAAACGCTTTCGCAAAAAGCCGGAGGACAGCGCGATTGGCGCGGATCAGGCCAAAGCTCCACCTTCGGGCGAGCCGCCCCAAACGGACTGAAGCGCCCGACTGAAACGCCGACCAGGAATTCTCATGGACAAACTCACCCGCATCGACGGCAAAGCCTATCCCTTTGGCCAGAAGAACATCGACACCGACGTCATCATTGCGTCCAAGTGGCTCAAGACGATCACCCGCGATGGCCTTGGCAAGGGCGCGTTTGAATCGATCCGCGGCGATGGCGACAGCGTCTTTGACGATCCGGCTTATGTGGGCTCCCCTATCCTGATCGCAGGCGACAATTTCGGCTGCGGATCCAGCCGTGAACACGCCGCCTGGGCGATTGGCGATATGGGAATCCGCGCGATCATGGCGCCGAGCTACTCCGATATTTTTTCCGGAAACGCGGTGAAGAACGGCATTCTTCCGGTCGTCCTGCCTCAGGCGGCGATTGACCGTCTGATGGAAGTCGCGGCGGAGGGTTCACCCATCACGGTTGACCTGGAAACGCAGACTGTGACGACACAGTATCAGGACCGCTTCGCCTTCGATATCGACCCGTTCCGCAAGCACTGCCTTCTCAACGGCCTCGACGAAGTGGCGTTGACCATGGAGCGTGGCGAGGCGATTGGCGGGTTCGAAAGCCAGCGCGCCGCCTCAAAAGGCTGGTTAATGGCCGGTACGAACGCCTAAACACTTTTACAAAATACCATTGGGAGAGGACCAACCATGAAAGCCATTCGCACGCACGAAGTCGGCGGCCCTGAAACACTGACGCTCGACGAAATCGACGTGCCAACGCCGGGTAAAGGCGAAGTGCTCGTGGCGGTGAAGGCCTGCGCGATAAATTATCCCGACACGCTGATGATCCGCGATCTCTATCAGTTCAAACCCGAACGCCCCTATTCCCCGGGCGGCGAGCTTGCCGGCGTGGTCGAAGCGGTTGGCGAAGGCGTTGAGAACTACAAGGTCGGCGACCGTGTGATGGCGGGCATGGGCAATGGGGGCCTGCGCGAAAAGGCCATCGTCCCCGCGAACCGGATGTTCCCGGTGCCCGATGGCGTACCGTTTGAAAAAGCGGCCTCGCTGCTGATGACTTACGGCACGACGATCCACGGCCTCAAAGATCGCGGCCGCATCAAGGAAGGCGACGTGGTCCTCGTCCTTGGCGCGGCGGGCGGCGTAGGCCTTTCCGCGGTTGAGCTGGCCAAAGCCTATGGTGCGAAAGTGGTCGCGGCGGTTTCGAGCGAGGCCAAGGGCGAAGTCGCTCGCAAGGCTGGCGCGGACGATGTTGTCATCTACCCCCGCGAAGAAATGGACAAGGCGGCTTCGAAAGAACTCGCCAACGCGTTCAAAGCGGCCTGCGGACCGAACGGCGCGGATATCGTCTACGACATTGTCGGCGGCCAGTATTCCGAGCCTGCCCTGCGCTCAATCGCGTGGGAAGGCCGCTTCCTGGTGGTCGGTTTCCCGGCGGGTATCGCCAAGATGCCCTTGAACCTTACCCTGCTGAAGAGCTGCGATATCTGCGGAGTGTTCTGGGGCGCGTTTACCGCGCGCGAGCCGGCCAAGTTCGTGGCGCAGGTGCAAGAGCTTTTCCAACTGATGAAGGACGGCAAGATCGACCCGCTGGTCTCCGAAACCTTCCCGCTAGAACGCGCAGGCGACGCCATTGCCAAGCTCGAAAATCGCGAGGCGGTGGGCAAGCTTGTAGTGACGATGGATTAATGTCGCACAGAGGCGCTGTAACGCTTGCCGCGCCCCTTACCCCTGCCTATTTCGGCAGGGAACCAATTTTCCGGAGGGACTCATGACCGACTTCACCGATCGCCAGCGCGCCGAAGAAGCGCATTTTGCGCTGGACGAAGAGACCAAGTTCAAGATTGCCGCGCGTCGCAACCGGCTGCTCGGTGAATGGGCCGCTGGCGTCATGCACCTGACGCCCGAAGAAACCGACGCCTACAAGAAATCGGTTGTGCAAGCCGACTTTGAAGAGGCCGGTGATGAAGATGTTATCCGCAAACTGCTGGGTGACCTGACGGCGGCTGAAACCACCGTGACCGAAGCCGAAATCCGCGCCAAGCTGGAAGAGATGGCTCTGGAAGCGGAAAAACAGCTTTCGGCTGAATAAGGACCCTTACGGGCGGAGAATCACCATGCCGATGAAGGGCGAAGACATCGTCGCCGCGATCGAGGCTGAACTGCCTGGCGCGGTGGTTGAGCTTACCGATCTGGCGGGCGACGACGATCACTGGGCCGCGCGCGTCACCGCGCCACAATTTGCGGGCAAGACGCGCGTCGCGCAGCACAAGATGGTCTACGCTGCGTTCGGTGACAAAATGGGCGGCGAACTGCACGCCTTGCAAGTCACGACCGTGGTGCCCAAATAAGCTGCATAGCGGCGCGTCCGCAAAACTGAGTTTATCATCTTTCTAAGAAGGCCGGACACAATGGCTGATATCAACACCCGCATTTCCACTCTCGTCGGCGACAACGATGTTGTCCTTTTCATGAAGGGCACGCCGCTCTTCCCGCAATGCGGTTTTTCCAGCCGCGCGGTGGCGATCCTCGATCATGTAGGTGTGGGATATGAGAGCGTCGACGTGCTCCAAGACATGGAAATCCGCCAGGGCATCAAGACCTTCAGCGACTGGCCCACCATCCCGCAGCTTTACGTCAAAGGCGAATTTGTCGGCGGCAGCGACATCATGATGGAAATGTTCGAAGCCGGTGAGTTGAAGCAGTTGATGGACGACAACGGCATCGCTCAAGCTGAGGCCTGATCTAGGCGGTACTGTCTCTCCCAACGAAACCGAGAGGTATCGCAAGGCAAAGCGGTCGTCCACAGGTGCCCCATAGGCCCAGATGGGCCGGAGGGAACAGCACCGAGGATCCAACAAAAAAGCGCTCTGGGTGACCAAACCCAGAGCGCTTTTTCTTACACGGGAGGTGGGACCAGAGACCAGGAAGGTCGCACCTCATTCTGAAGACCAGCGTGTTCGCTCGATACCATGCACTCACTGTGCCAAAACGATTGAGCAATGATATCTCAGCGCCTTAGCTGGTTACTAGCTCGGTAAGGATTACGAATGTGTAAAGGTATCCGACACGATTGATTGCGAAAGCGTATCTCTTTGCTTGGCAAGCCCGTCGCTGATGGCCATCAAGGCAGTCATGAGCACACCTTCTACGGCATCCGACACGCCAAATCCCAACGGGATCCCAGCCGCCACCATCATCATCTTTCGCACAAACTCCGACGGGGGCTCTCCCGAAGTGCTGATGACGGTGCGTTCGCGGACAATGGCCTTCGCCGGCGGAATGGCGGTGTTCCCGGGCGGGCGCGTGGACCCGGCGGATTTCGAACTGGCCGAGAGCGTTGCGGAGAAGGCTGACATTTCCCCCGATGAAGTCGCGCACCAAATCGCGGCCATCCGGGAGACGCTGGAGGAAACAGGATTGGCGCTGGGGCTTAACGGCGATATCACCGCTGACACCGCTGGCGCGGCGCGTGTGATGCTCGAAGAGACGAAAGCGCTCGCACCGGTGCTAGACGCGTTCGATTGGCGGTTGGATCTAGACCAGATCGTGCCCTTCGCGCGGTGGTTTCCCAAGAACGAGAATCTGAGCCGGGTCTATGACACGCGCTTTTATATCGCCAACCTCGGCACGGGCGCGGTCGATGTGTCGATCGACCATTCGGAGAACACCAAGCTGTTCTGGGTCAGCGCGCAAGGGGCGCTCGACATGGCGGAAGAGGGCGAGATCAAGCTGATCTTTCCCACCCGCCGCAATCTGGAACGCCTCGCCTTGTTCGCTAGCTTCGAAGAAGCCCGCGCGCAGGCCGAGGCTATTCCGGTTAAAACGATCGTCCCGAAAGTCGACGACACCAGTGGCAAGCCGATGCTGACCATCATGGAGGACGCCGGCTATCCGATCACCGCGGAACTGCTGGAGACCGTTGCGCGGGGGTAAGCGCGTTGTTTTTCTAGGGCCCTGGCCGCCCGCTCCCTCCACCCTTCCACCCAGATCTACTCCGGAGTGACAATCCGGGTGGAAGGGTGGAGGGAGCGGGCGGCTTGGTGAGCGCTGAAGTCAGCGCCGCGCGAAAATACGCCGATTGGGCTTGAAACTGACCACGCGAAAACCGCGCTCCGCCATCTCTTTGCGGTAGTCATAGCGCGCGTCCGCGATTTCGCGGCGGTACTCTTCCTTGGCGTCGACTTCGTCTTCGTAATCAGTCGCGCGGCGCAGATCGCTGCGCAGCTCGCGCTTAGCTTCGCTAAGGTCAGTTTTGTAGTCGACCCACCAGGGATTGCTGTCGTTGTTGGGCGATACGCGTGTGCCTTGCTTGCCTTCGACGACGATCACAGGATGCTTTCCACCAGCCATGGCGGGCGTTGCCAGAACCGCCAAAGCGGCGAGCGAAACGAGAACGGTGCGCATAATCGAATCTCCTGTTGCGGGTGTGAAGGACTACATCTGTCATCGAATATGAACCTAGGCCGACTCACAAGGCGCAGATCCGCAAGCGCCGCGTAAGGATCGACGAACCGCCGCCTTGGCGGGCGAGAAACCAGAAATGGGAAAAATGGCGCGCCCTGCAGGACTCGAACCTGCTGCCTCAAGATTAGAAGTCTCGCGCTCTATCCAGATGAGCTAAGGGCGCGCGCCGTTCAGGCCCTTAGCGCGCTTTCGCGGCGATGGGAATCACGCTAGGGCGCTCGGCGATGGAAAATGATCCTCTTCCCCCCGAATTTGACACCGATCCCAATGACACCATCGTCGCGGTCAACACCGCACCGGTGACCTTTCGGTTCTACGAATTCGTGATGGCGGCCTTTGTCGCGATCTTGCTGCTGTCGAACATCATTGGCGCGGCCAAACTCACCTTTGTCGAGGTGAGCTTTTGGCCCAGCGGAATGTGGCCCGCCCCCGATGGCGTGTTCATCTATGGCGCCGGTATCCTATTCTTCCCCTTGGGATACGTCATCGGCGACGTGCTGACCGAGATTTACGGTTTTGCGCGCGCGCGTCGGGTGATCTGGACCGGTTTTGCGGCGATGATCTTCCTCGCATTCATGAGCTATGTCGTGGTCAGCCTGCCCGCCTTTGACGGGTGGGCTTGCGCGGCGAGCGGGTTTGACGGCAACGGCCCACTCACCTCCACGACCGATCCCGACGGTCCGACCGGTGCGATCTGCCAGCAGACCTATGAAAGCGTCTTCGGCAGCACGTGGCGCATTGTTGTCGCCTCGATCGTCGCGTTCTGGGCGGGGGAGTTCGTCAACTCCTACGTCATGGCCAAGATGAAGGTCTGGACCAAAGGCCGCGCCCTTTGGACCCGTACTATCGGCTCAACGGTGGTCGGCCAGGGTGTCGACAGTCTGATCTTCTACCCCATTGCCTTCTACGGCATTTGGACAACCGAAGCGGTGGTGACGGTGATGATCACCAACTGGCTGCTGAAAGTGTTTTGGGAGGCCGCGCTAACGCCGGTGACCTACGCTGTGGTGGGGTGGCTGAAGAAAGCCGAAGGGGTCGACTTGTTCGATACCGAGACCGATTTCTCACCCTTCTCAGGCAAAGAGAAGAAGGCTTAGTCAGGTAGACCCTTAGCTTTCGGCCTTCAGCGCTTCGTCTTCGACGATGTCGAAGCGCGGGGTGAGGCCAAGGCGCCCGGACAGGAGCTTCATATCCTTGTCGACGGGACCGCTGGCGAGAGCGGCGTGGCTTGTGGCGAGGCGCAAAACCAGCGCGTCCTCTTCGACCAGCAATCGACTCATAGTCAGACAACGCCGCGACATGGCTCCCAAACGGCGAGCAAGGCGCAAAGCCAGCCCCCAGTTTATCGCCTCGTCCAAAGCCTCTTCGCTGGCCAGTGCTCGCACACGCGGATCGAGGTCGAGCGCGTTGCCGTTGGCCGCAATCGCCGCCGCCAACATCGCGCGATCCTTGCCATCGATTGCAATCCAACGCTTTTGGAGCGCCCAATCAATCGCTTGCGGCAAACGGATGTTCGGCTCGATCTGCATTGAGGCGAGCGCGAGCATGGTCGCCGCCAGCCGCAGCCTCTCGCTGCCATGGTCACGCGCCGGCGCAGCATCGAGCGTCCAGCTTGCCATGCGAGCGGCCAATGTGGGCGGCGCGCCGCGTTGACTGGCGAAAGTTGAAACGCCCGCCAAAAGAGGATCCTGCGCCTGCGCGTCGGGCGCGAGCCGGTCGTACAGCAAACCCTCGCGCAGCCCCCAGGACGAAAAAACCACCTGTTCAGGCTTTAGAGTGTTGAGCAAAGCCAGCGACAACACCGCCGCATCCGGCAGCCGCTCGGCACGCATCGAGGAGATACGTTTACGGGCCTTGAGATCCTCGGGCTTTTCCTTGCTCAAAGCGTTCAGCACGCCGCGCGCCTGGTCTGCGGTGATCGCCAAACCGTGCGGATCGCTGAGCGGATGGCCGCCCAACTGCATCGCAAAGACCGACATGGCTCGCCAGGTGCCACCCACAAGGTAGAGAGTCGATCCTTTGGGACGTTTGCCCCCACCCTTCGACAGGTCCTTTTCCAAGGCCTCTCGCATAGCCTTGTCAGAGCCCTTGGCCCTCTCGCGATAGTCTGGCAGGCGCAGGGACCCAAGTGGCAGTGACACGGGATCGCTTGCCTGCCCTCCGTCGAGATTGACGAGTTCAAGGCTGCCCCCGCCAAGATCGGCCACAATCCCTTGAGCTCCGGGGAACGCGCCCGCAACGCCCTGCGCGCTCAGAATCGCTTCTTCTTCTCCGCTGAGTATGCGCGGCTCAAGCCCCATGGCTTTAAGTTGTTCGACGAACTCATCACCGTTGCTCGCCTCACGCACCGCCGCTGTTGCCACGGTGACGATATCGGTGACGCCTAGGTCCGATAAAAGCAGAACGAAGCGGCTAAGGCCGCGCAGGGCGAGTTCCACCGCTTCGTCGGCCAAAGTGCCGTTCTTCGCGATATCGCGGCCCAGTTTGGCGGTCACCTTCTCGTTCAACAGCACGGTGGGCGCGCGCATCGTGCCGCCGTAAACGACCATGCGCACCGTGTTGGACCCGATGTCGATGATCGCGCGGCTCACCGTGTTGCCGGAGAAAGCTCCATCGCGGTCGCTGCGCCGTTTTTTGAAACTCATGGACCTTATCTGCCCCTAAACCTCAGACCCTTCTGTGTGGCCTTTGCGTCGCCATGTGCCTCAATCGCTGCGTCCCTTGCGCAGCGACAGTTTGGGCACGCCCCCCGCTTCCAAAGCACCTCCGCGACCGGAAAGCGAGGGGTTGGTCATGAAATAACGGTGACAGTTGAACGGCTTTTCACCCGTTTCGACGCGCGAATAGGTCCCGTCCTCGTCCAGCCACCAGCTCTGCTCGGTGTCGAGCATATTGGCGAGCAGCACCTGTTGCAGCACCTGATCGTGCACGGTTCGGTTGAGTATCGGGATCAAGCTTTCCACCCGTCGATCGAGGTTTCGTCCCATCAAATCAGCGGACGAAATGAACACCGCCGCGTCCGGGCTGGGCATCGGCTTGCCATTGGCGAAGGCGTAGATGCGGCTGTGCTCAAGAAAGCGTCCGATGATCGATTTGACCCGGATGTTCTCGGAAAGGCCCTCAACGCCCGGTTTGAGGCAGCAAATGCCCCGGCACACCAACTCCACCCGCACGCCCGCATCGCTGGCGGCGTAAAGCCGGTCGATCATGCCCTTGTCGGTGATCTGATTGCATTTAAGCCAGATGCCTGATGGAAGGCCTTTCTTCGCGTTGGTGATTTCAGTGTCGATCCGGCGATACAGCTCTTCGCGAAGATCAAGCGGAGCGATCTTGATCAACTCCAGATCTTTTGGCTCAACATAGCCGGTCACAAAATTCATCATCCGCGCCGCGTCCCGCCCCAGTTTGGGATCGGCGGTGAAGAAACTCATATCGGTGTAAATCTTGGCGGTGATAGGGTGGTAATTTCCGGTGCCAAAGTGGCAATAGGTGCGGAAACTGTCGCCCTCGCGCCGCACGACCATCGCCGTCTTCGCGTGGGTCTTCCAGTCGGTGAAACCATAGATGACCTGAACCCCGGCGCGCTCCAACTTCGTCGCCCATTTGAGGTTCTGCTCTTCATCGAACCGCGCTTTCAGTTCCACCACAGCGGTGACGGATATGCCGTTCTCAGCCGCTTCGATTAGCGCGTTGATCACCGCGGATTGCGAGCCTGCACGGTACAACGTCTGCTTGATCGCGACCACGTCCGGATCGTTGGCGGCCTGCCGAATGAAATCGACCACCACTTCGAAGCTTTCGTAAGGGTGATGGATCACGATGTCCTTCTCGCGGATCGCGGAGAAGACATCGCCATCGTGTTCGCGCACGCGTTCGGGATAGCGCGGGGAGTAGGCGTCAAATTTAAGATCAGGCCGGTCTTCGGAAACAATTTCGGCAAGGCCATCAATGCCGATCATACCATCGGTCTTGATCACCGCGGCTTCGTGCACGCCCAATTGATCGAGCAGCATGCTTTCGGCCTGAAGGTCAAAGTCTTCTTCCAGCTCCAATTGAATCACTTGGCCCCGGCGGCGACGTTGAATGGCGCTGCGGAAGGTGCGTACGAGGTCTTCGGCCTCTTCCTCGATCTCGATATCGCTGTCGCGTAGAACCCGAAACAGACCATCGCCTTCGATGGTGAAGCCGGGGAACAGCTTCTTGGCGTAGCGCTGGATCAGGCTCGCAATGGAGATGTAGATCGCCTCGCCGCCTGTGGCGATAGCGCTCGGCACACGTACAAAGCGTGGCAGGGCGGTGGGAATCAGGATCATCTCGATCAGCTGTTCCTTGTCCGCGTCGCGCGTCAGCGTGAACAGCAGGCCCATCCCTTCGTTCTGGACAAAAGGAAAGGGGTGCGCCGGGTCGAGAGCTTGCGGCGTGATGACGGGCAGAATTTCATTGAGAAAGAAGTTCTCGAGCCATTCATGCGCCTGTGGTTCGACGCGCAGTTCATCCGCGATATGAATGCCGCTGTCTGCCAAGGCGTCCCGCAAATGGCGCCAGATATCCTGTTGGCGATCGGATAGTTCGGCGAGCTTCGCCCGGATCGCGGAAAGCTGCTGCCCCGGTGTTCGTCCATCAATCGAGGTTTTGTCGATCCCGCGCTGCGCCTGCCCGACAAGCCCCGCGACGCGGATCATCATAAATTCATCAAGATTGCTGCCCGATATCGACAGAAACCGCAGCCGTTCGAGCAAGGGATAAGCGGTGTTCTCCGCCTCGGCCAAGACGCGTTCGTTGAACGAAAGCCAGGACAGTTCGCGATTAAAGTAACTGTCGCCCTGGCCGATCGCCCCGCCAGTCCGCCCGGTACCACCCAATTCGGGGATGATATCGGCCGTCTCGTGAACTATCGGCGCGCTGCTCATGGCTTCGCTATCCCTTTGGTTGGTCGCGGTTTGTGCGCGCGTTTCGTCTTACTACGGCGTCCAAGTCAACACCGACGTGGGGGCTGGCCCAGAATTTTCAATTTCGACAAAAAGCCGCAGGCGGCCTTGACCGCGGTCAAACGAGCGAACGGGCCTCAGCGATCTGGGTTATGCCTCGCTTGCCATTCGCGTCGCGACCCAACTGCACGATCACATCAATCACGCTCGCCGCGTAAGCGATCGTGTCCGAACGCGTCAGGCCAATCCCGGTCTGCATCACCATCAGCGACAACTGCTCCAGCGCACCGCGAAGCGAGTTGGCGTGGATAGTCGAGAAACTTCCGGGGTGGCCCGTGTTGATCGCGCGCAGGAACGAAACGCTCTCCGCACCGCGCAATTCGCCCAGCACAATGCGATCCGGCCGCAAACGTAAAGCGGCTTGCAGTAATTCGTTAGCGGTGACTTTCGCTTCGCCCAACTCGCCTTTGACCGCGACAAGGCCGACGCAGTTTTCGCCGGGGAATTTCAGTTCTGGCGTGTCTTCGACCAGAACCACCCGCTCTTCTTGCGGAATTTCTCCCAACATCGCGTTGAGGAAGGTTGTCTTACCCGTGCTGGTCCCGCCGGAGATCAGGATTGTGCGCCGGTTGCGGATCGCTTCGCGCAGATACTCGATCGGTTGAAACTGCGGATCGGGCATGGCCACTTCGACCTCACCTGCCAGCGGTCCAGCGTCATAGGCGTCAAGCGGCAGGTCCAGACGGCGATGGCGGCGGATCGCCATGATCCAGTGCTTTCGACTGGCCGGCGGGCCGCAGAACTGAATACGCGCGCCATCGGGCAAAGTCGCACCCAGCAGCGGGTGTTCGCGGTTGATCCCCTGATGGCTGACCCGAGCGACCTGTTCGGCGAGGCGTTGAACCAGCCGGTCGTCAATTTCGGGCGTATCGATCTTGCGAAAGCCTGCGCCCTCGGCGGCGTCTTCCACCCACACTTCGCCCGGCGCGTTGACCATGATTTCGGTCACCGTGTCGCGGTCAAGCCAACGTTTGAATGGCGCGAGATAGGCGTCGAGATAGACGCTGCGCTCGGCCAGCCGATCAAGGCTGCTTGGCTCAGCGCCTTTACCTTTCCCATCATCGGGTGGCGAAAACGGATGGACGTCAGCGGTCATAGCGGCGTGGCCCAACCGGCCTAGTTGGCAACCGTGCTAAAATCGAGATCGCGCGAGGTGAAGACACGGATCGGTTCCCCCATTTTCACGCGGATCGTTGGGCTGATATCGGCGTCGGGAACGGCCGTTTGCGCGCCGCCCAGGAACACTGAAGTGCCACCAGAAGCGACCGCGCCAAGCCCGCCGATAACCGACAAAAGCATGGCCGAGCCAAAGCGTTTGAAGAAGTGGCTGTTGACCTTACCTTCAAGCCCGGTGGTCCCATCAAAGGCAACCGCGGGCGAGGCCAAATTGACCGACGCACCATCGGGACGGATCAGGCGGGTCCAGATGACATAAGCGCGCTTTTGTCCCTGTTGGACGCCCGACTGGTACTGGCCGATCAGACGCGAGGAACGCGGGACGAGGATCTTCGTGCCATCAAAGCTGCGCACATCCTGGCTCACCACGGCGCGGACATAGCCGGGCACATCAGTGTTGATCGCGGTTTCAAGGATCGCTGGGATCAACGTGCCCTGCGTCACCGTGGTTGAAGGGTTAGTCATCGGCGCGGCTTGCGCTGGCGCTCCGCCAACGCCCCCGATGGAGCTGGCAAAGGCTTGCGCGGACCCGGCCACCGCAGAAACTTGCGGGTTTCCTGCACCAGCGGGCACCGCTTCAGGCGGAGCGGCTACGGCTCGACCGGCGGCGACGCTGGCGTCGTAGACCATGGTTGGGCTGGCGTAGGGGTTCGCGTTCGTGCCCGGCACGCTGTCGGGCGATCGGGCAAGCACAGGCGCGGGCGCGGGATCGGGGCGCTTGGGCGCAGGCGGCGTCTCTGGTGCGGGTGCGCGGACCGGTGCGGTTGCGGGCGCGGGTGCGGCGACTTGCGCGTTGCCGATGGGTTCGGGTTGTTCGACCTGCGCGGCGTTCATGCTCCACCACGTGACCGCACCGAGGCCAAAGACAATCGCGACACCAGCGGCAAGGCCCAGACCATCGCCCGAAGACTTACGCTCAGTAACCGCCGGGAATCCCGTGCGACTGGCCAGATCGATGACTTCGGCGGACTCGTTCTCGCGCGGATCGACCGCGTTTGAAGCTCCATCATTGCTCGCTTTGAGCGGGAAGCGCGACGCTAGACGCATGATTCAAACTCCGTATGAACAACCGCGAGACTATCATATCCCGAAGCAAAGAGCATTTTCTTGGAAAGGTCGCCGATCATCGCCGATCGGCCTGTCTTTGCGGGACGAGCGTTGGACCGGTATTGGTCAGCGTCGCGGTCTCTTTGCCAGACCGCAAAATGATCTGATTGGGAGCCGCCGCGATCACCACCGTATCGCCGCGCACCGTGAAGTTGAGAGGACCCTCATCGCCCTCTTCGTTGGTCATCAGGATCGCCGGAACAGCGGTGCCTTCGGGCCAGGTGAGGAACAGCGCCTCTCCATTATCGTAGGCGCGCGTAGGGAGCAGCTCGTTCGTCCCAGCACCGTCCCACGCAAAGTTAAGCCCTGCGGGATCAGCCACCGCGTACGGATCGTTCGCCGCGGCGAGTTCCACCGCGTTGGCTTTTTCCTCTTCCGCTTTCTCAATAGCGGCGAGGCGCGCAGCTTCCTTAGCCTTTTCCAGCTCCGGATGGCGGAATTGCAGGACATAGAGCGGCGCGTTCTTCGGCGAGGCGACGAGGTCGAACAGGTAGGTCCGCTTGCTTGTCACCACAGTCAGATTGGTCTTGGCGCTGGGCGCGAGCGGTTTGACGAACAGCAGCGATTGCCCCTTGTTGGGCTGAACCTGCCACGCGCCGCTGTCGCCGATGGCGACGTTCTGGATCGCCTCGTCTTCCGCGAATTTGACCGTGGTCTGCACCTTCACCTTGCCGCGAATGGTGTAGACGGTGGCGTCGTCATAGACGCGGGTCTGGATACGCGGGTCGCCGGGCTTCTCCTCAGCCGTATCGGCGCTTGAGTCCTGAGCGAACGCCGGCGCCGCGATCAGCGCGAGCGAGGCGAGAGGCAGCAAGAGGGCTGCGCGCTTCATTATTGGGTCTCCGGTGAGGTTTTGGGACGCGCTTTGGTCGCGCTTTTGAAACGATTGCCGATGCCGCGTGTACGCGACGTGGCTGAGTCCATACTTTGACCGCTACCCCCGTTTGAGAAGGACGAGGCGTAGACCTTGGTGGTCCGCACCGTCGTGGCGTTTGCGGGGCCAGTGTCGTTCGCTGCCACAACGGCCGCAGGGGCGACATTGGCGCGACGCTGCGCTGCAGTCGGCGTTGCAGGCGCGACCTGCGCGGCGCGCGTGGCAACAGCGGGATTGTGCGCGATCGGCTGAGCGGTGGCGGGTCTATCCGCTGACGGTGCCTCTTCCCGGGCCCCAAGCGTCAAGCCAAAGACCTGCCATTTCGAAACGATAACTGCCGAGGCGATCAGCGCCATCAGCATCAACATGCAGTGAACGAACCCGACGACGAAGAACGCCATAGCGGCTTGTTGGTTGATCTCACCCGGTGTCGCGACCAGCGCGGCGAGGATGGGCACCGCCATCTCCAGCATGATCGATCCGCCAACCACCGCAAAAAGCGGCGTCAGCGCCAGCATCAGCATGCCTTTAAGCCAGCCGGTGAACAGCCCGCGTGTCTGATTGAACAGCGCCATGACAACAAAGATCGGACCGACCGCAAGCAGCAGAGCTAGGCCAATGCGGGCGGTGACCAGCAGACCCACCGTGCCCAGCAGCAGAAGCAGCGCTCCCAGCCACATCATGCCGGGCGGCGAGAAGACGTTGATATCGCTCTGGCCCTTGGACGCCTCCTGCACGGCGATGAACACCACATCGAGCTTTTGCGCGAAGGTAACCGTGGCGGACCCGTCCGAATTAGTCAGTATACCCGCGAGCCAATCGGGCGTGAAGACGAAGACGTTGTAAAACACTGCCGAAAACGCGGCGAAGCTGGTCGCAAAGGTGACCACCAGGCCGATCGTCACAATCCGGGGCGCAAGCGCACGCAGCGACAGATTGGAGCGGCCCAGCATCAGACTGATACCGAAGAAGGCCACAAAGAAGGTCAAAAGGATCGGAAGCAGCGTCCCCATCGGCCCTTCGGAAAGGCGCGTGAAAGCTTGCTCGCTGACCTCGCTGGCGATGCAATCGACCGCGGTCAGCGCGGCGGTGACGCCCGCCCCGACCTCTTGGGCCGCCAGATCGCAGCTCGTCGCCATTACTCAGCCGCCTGCCAAACCGGATGGCCATCCGCGTCAAGCGCGCCGTCCGCGCCATCGGGCCAGGCCTTGTTGGTGAGAGCGGGGTACCATTGGCTGGGTTCATCCCCGACCGCTTCACGTAGCAGGTCAAGCCTGCGCACCGATGCCTCGCGGCCCGAAAGGATGGTAAGCACTTCGGGCGCGCCCGACAGATCCAGGCGCACGACCACACTCGCATCGGGTTGGCGAACAAGGAAACAACGACTGTGCGCGGGCAAACTGCGGATCAGCGCCAACTCGTGCTCGGTCAGACCAAAGCCGTCGCAATAGTCTTCCGGACGCGCGCGGCTGTTGGGCATGAAGACCATCGTCGCGGTCTGCTCAACAAGCGCGGTCGAAATGCGGCTTTCCAGCGCGTCGCGCGCCGATTGCGTCGCAAAGCCAACAAGTGCGTTGCGTTTCCGAAGAGTCTTGAGCCAATCGCGAATGCGCGCGGCGAAGACCTCATCATCGAGCGCCTTCCACCCCTCATCGATCAGGATCATGGTCGGCTTGCCATCCAACCGCTCATCAATGCGGTGGAAGAGATACATCATGGTCGGCGTGCGCAGGCGCGGATTATCCAGCAGCTGCGTCATGTCGAAACCGAGCACGCGGGTATCGAGGTCAAGCTGATCGCGCTCGTTATCGAACAACCAGGCGTGTTCGCCGCCGTCGCCCGCCGGATCGCCAATCCACGCGCCCAAACGGTCAGCGAGATCGCCTGGCTCAGGACGACGTGTCCCCGCAAGCAATTCCTTGAAGTGCCGCAGGCGGCGCAGGTTCGGCGCGTTTTCGTAAGTCGCATCGACGGCCGCGCTGATGCAGGCGAATTCTTCAGGCCCTTCGGCCTCAAGCAACACACCGAACCAGTCGCGCAGGAACGCCTTGTTGCCCGGCGTATCGGGCAGTGACAGGGGATTAAACCCGGTCGGCTCCCCCGGATTGATCCGGTCGTAACGCCCGCCGATGCCGCGAATGAACAGCTCCGCGCCGCGATCCTTGTCGAACAGGATGGTGCGCGGCGAGAACTTCTGAGCCTGCGCGGCAAGGAAATTCATCACCACGGTCTTGCCCGAACCCGACGGGCCGATGACCGAGAAGTTGCCGAGATCGCCATTGTGAAAGTTGAAGAAGAACGGCGTCGCGCTGGTGGTCTCCAACAGCGTCACCGCGTCGCCCCAATGGTTATCGCCCGCGCTGCCCAGAGCAAAGCCGTGGAAGCTGCCAAAGCTCGCCATATTGGCGCTGGAGATCAGCGCGCGGCGCACGATGTATTCCTCGTTGCCGGGGAATTGCGCCCAGAAAGCGGGCTCCAAGTTTGTGTCTTCGCGCACCGCAATCGCGCCCGTATCCGCCAGCGCAGCGGCGCAGGCGGCGGTCGCATCGTCCAGCCGGTCGAGCGCGCGTTCGCGGACGAGCACGGTCAGATGGTGATCACCAAAGCCGACATTGCCATTTCCCAGCGCGTCGCGCGCGGCCATCATATCGGCGCGTTCAGCGGCGGCCTCTTCATCGACCGAGCGTGACCGGCGCAGCGCCAGGTCAATCCGCTCACGCGCCGTCGTGCGTTCGTTGGGCGCGTAGCTTTCGGTGACGACCATTTCGTATGGCAGACGCAGGAGGCCATCGAGTAAGCCCGGCGAGGTCGCCTCGGGATAGTCTTTGAGGCCTAGGATCGTCGCAAAATCTGGGTCGCCTGAGCCTTTAAGCTCCATCGCATCGAGACCAAAGCTCGCTCGGCGATAGGGCAGCATATGGCCGATGTCGGTCTCCAGTGCGGGACGACGAACGGGTCGCATTTCGCCGTTGTAGAGCGCTGACAAAAGCTCCAGCATCTCTGAATTGGTGCCGTTCTTTGAACTTGGTGCGTCGTAATCACCCAGCACCGCCGCGCCATAAGCGGAAAGCGACGCAGTTAGGCCCGTCACCGCGGCCTTGAGACTGCGAACGTCCTTGGGGTCAGCCTCCAGTTCGGCCTTACCCTGGCGCGAGAAGAACTTGCTGATGCGTTCCGGCAGGCCCGTTTTCCCTCGAGCGGGGCGGCGGATTAGGGTCACAAACTGATCGTTGATGAACAACGAACCGCCCGCCAACCGCTCTTTCCAGCGCGCGTCGATATGGCGGCTCAGCGGGTCAGGAAACTCAGCGTCCAGCTCCACTTCCACCCGCCGGCGGATCACGTGATGATACAGCACAAAGCGTGCATCCAGCGTCGAACGCAGCATCACCTCACGCGTCGCGGCATGGGCGTTGAGCGCGTCGGAATCCTCGGTCTCGAACAACAGGCCCGGCACCTGGATCGCGCTCATCACCGACCCATCGCGCAGCAGCACAGTGCTCTCATCGATCAGCCGCTCGTAGGGCAGGCGATCGCCGACCAGCGCTTCCTTGGCGCTCCAGCTTGCGGGTCCGATCCACTTGGCCATAGTCAAAGCCCCTCCTACAGGGCTGATTGTGTCACCGCGATTAAGGCGCGTAAGAATTGCCGCCCCAGCGTCTGAAATTCGGCACGCGCGGGCATTTTGATACCTTTGTAATCCAAAGGTCAAACACGCGCGGTTCACGCAGGCAGGCGAAATAGCCGATTGTGTGCAGGATGATCGGGATCGGGATCACCCAAAGGCTGTCGAGCACCAGCCACGCGATCATCGAAAGGCAGGCGTTGATGATGAAGAAATTCATAGTCACACCCGCAAACATCTGCGGCCGGGTGAGGCTGCGATAGATCGGTTGGCGGGTAAGCTCGGTCATGACTAATCAGAAGGCCGCAATCGAGTTGACGAGACGCGGCGCGCCGAAGATGATGAAAACACCGACGATGACCGTGCCTCCATAGCGCCAGTTCATCCGGCCCGTCAGCATCATGAACCCAACGCCGGCAATCGCCATCACCGCCAGACTGGTCGCAACCGGCCCGAGCAGGATTTGCTGCATCCAGCCCAATGCATCAACCAGCGGGTTGTCCCCGCCACCGGTGTTCGTCTGCGCGTAAGCAAGGCTGGGCGTAATCAGTACCAACACAGCGGCCAAGAACTTGGCGGGTTGGCGAAGAATCAATTTCATCGATGTATCCATACTCTCTTGTAAAATGGTGCGAGCTGCTCGTCCGGCACATCTAGCGCGGGGCTTCCTCTCGCGAATGATTGGCGAGACGGCCCATAATGGCGGCCACATAGGCCTTCGTCTCGCGGATGTTGGGAATGCCATTGGCGCGGATGACGCGGCCCGGGCCGGCGTTGTAGGCGGCGAGCGCTTTTTCCAGATCGCCATCGAACCGGTCGAGCTGCTCACGAAGGTAACGCGCCCCGCCCTCCAGATTGTCCATCGGATCATCCGGATCGACGCCCAGATAGCGCGCGGTGCCCGGCATCAACTGCGCAAGTCCGCGAGCCCCCGCATGGCTGACCGCGTTGGGCCGCCAACGGCTTTCCTGCCATACAACCGCTTCGAGCAAACTGGGGCTGAGATCGAAGCGCTGGCTGAGTTCGTTGATTTTGGCCGTGTATTGTTCGGGAACAACCGATGCGTGCTTGGCCACGTTGGCGACGATACGGTCGGGTACGGTAAATCCGCCTACGTCAGCGGCGTCGGCAACATCGGCTTCGACCGCTTCGCCATACACGACCACACCCGCCAGATCGCCGGTGACCCACACTGCGCTTTCCGGGCCGACCTCCATGACATCGGCGCGCGCGGAAGTTGCCGACAATAATATGCCAACCGCCCCCATCCATATTGTCGCCAGCGTCACAAATGACTGCGCGGCGCGCACACCTGACATCAAAAGCCCTCCCGACCCATTTGGATCCGCTGATTTGGCCATCACTCGTCGCCCCTTGTCTAGTCTAAATGACAAGGCGGTGACAGTCACGTCTTCGATGCGACATTGCGCAGTCACGAACGGCGGATAAGAAAAAGGCGGAGCGCCCGAAAAGCGCCCCGCCATAAAATTCCCTAAAGAGGTGTGTGTGCAGCAGTCACATGGGGGTGACGATATACCTCTCCGATTCCCGAGGGGATTGTATCGCGCCTCATTAATGTGCGCGGTTATTGTTACACGGCCTTTCAGTCGCGTCGTGTCAGTTTAGTCGTAAATTCGCCACGCTCAAGCATGCGAATCGCTTTTCTTGCCAAACGGCGCGAATCAATCACCTCTCCATCGGCGGTTTCGAGCTCAATCGGCTCCGAGCTGACCAGCGCGCGGTCGAACATAACGCGCGCATTAGCGACGTCTCCGGCCTGCGCGTGGGCGATACCAAGATTGATCAGCAAAGCCGGGTCTTGCGGTGCAGCTTCGATCTCTTTTTCCAACGCAGCAATCGCCGTGAAGGCCTGCCCCTTGGCGAGATGATCCGACGCCAGCGCGGTTTTTTCAACGGCGGCGGCGGTGGTTTCGGCGGCTTGGGCCGGAGCGCTTGCCAAAAGCAGCGCTGCAACAGCGGATGTGATCGTGATCATGTGGCTCTCCTGATTTGCAAGCGCATACTATGCACACATCTGTGGGAATTGCAACAAAACCGTCACATTGTAATTTTTTGGTCTCTTTTGGGGGCCGAGGCACTGATTTTCAGCCTTTTTTTCAATGTAACAATTCTCAGAACGGGCGCAATTATCGTTCACAAAATCGTCACATTAGTCATGCGGAAGACTTTGTTTCGGAAATGCCGCACGACTGTCATCGTGTCCAAATTCTGTCATCCAGCATCCGTAGCGGAGTGCCCGTCGCCTCATTTGGCGCGCCTTTGATTCTCGGTTTTTAGGGGACCGCACGCTGTGAAAAACATCCAACGCACTCTCATTCTGGGCGCCAGCCTTGTTGCTCTGGCTGGTTGTGGCGGAGACGAAATCGTCTCGCCGGGCACATCTGGTGACATCATCATCAACAACCCGTCGCCCACGCCCACTCCGACGCCGACCCCCACGCCCACTCAGGCGCTGGTCACTCCGGCTGCTGGCTGCCCCACAATTTCATCCACAGGTGGTTTGAACGACGCGGGTACGATTTCCGGCCCAACCGGTGAATATCGAGTGTGTGACCTTCCTTCGACCTTTAATGTCGACGACAATCTGCCCTTCGTCGAAGGCCTGCTTTACCAAATCAACGGCCGCGTGAATGTCGGCGCGGACGATGGTTTCACCGATGGCGCCATCGCCACCGGCGTCACAGCAGATCTCTCGATTGAGCCGGGCGTGATCCTGTTCGCTCAGGCCGAATCGTTCTTCGTCGTGAACCGCGGCAGTACGCTCGAGTCAGACGGCACCGCAACGCAGCCGATCATCTGGACCAGCCGCGACAACATTCTCGGTCTGGCCAACGACTCGAGCCAAGCGCAGTGGGGCGGCGTCGTTCTTCTCGGCCGCGCTCGCGTCGCGGACTGCGCCGACCTCGTCTTCAACACCACTCCCGGCGACTTCACAACGAATGCCCAATGCGAACAGCAGCTTGAAGGCACTGTCACTCCGACCCCGTTCGGCGGTAGCGATGACAGCGACAGCTCGGGCTCGTTCACGTTCAACCAAATCCGTTTCTCGGGCTTTGAGCTTCAGCAGGCGAACGAACTGCAATCGCTCACCACGGGCGGCATTGGTTCAGGCACTACGGTCAGTAACGTGTTTTCGTTCAACAGCTCGGACGATGGTCTGGAGTTTTTCGGCGGCACCTTCGACGGCAGCAATATCGCTGTTATCGGCGCCTCGGACGATTCGCTTGATGTGGACTCGGGCGCTCGCGTGAACTTGCAGAACGTCGTTGTGGCGCAGCGCAGCAACACGGGCGACAGCCTGATCGAGCTCGATTCGCCGGGTGATGAGCAGCCGACGCCGGGCAACGCCCAGCCGGCCACCTCTTTCCAGGTTAACAACTTCACTTTCGTTCAGCGTTCGTCAGCGTCTTCGCAGATTGTCCGCGCTCGCGGCACGGCGGCTCTGGGTCTGACCAACGGTGTGCTTGATGCTGACGACAATGGCGGCGGTCTCTGCTTCCGCGTTGACGAAGCGGGCACACAAGCCAACATCATCGGCCTGAACTCCATCGTCGGTGACTGCGACGCGGACCGTCCGGTTCGCGGCTCGGGCAACGACGACGCGACCGATGACGCCCTACTCGCTCTGTTCGACGCCAACTCCGATCTCAACTTCACGCTTTCGCTGACGGATACCTTCGTCAATGGCGCGAATGAGAACGGTGCGACCGCGTTCGGCGGCGCTGACCTGACCGCGCGCTCGAGCTTCTTCACCGACACCGGCTTTGTCGGCGCGGTGGACGCGGATCTGGCCGCCAACTTCGGCGACTGGACTTGCAACTCCTCGATCGCGGACTTCGGCAGCGCCAACGGCGCCTGCACCTCGCTCCCGACGCCATAAGGCGCTCAACAGGGTTGGGGGGGCGCTGCGCGATGCCGCCAGCGTCCCCGTTTCCTTATGCAACGGGCCGCAAAGGCTCACCCAATTTACGGCCAATTTCATGAGGGGGCCCAGCACTATGTCGACCGGGACGCGCCTGGCAGGACTGCTGCTTCTTACTTCGTCGCTTACCTTTCCCACGGCGCTTTACGCCCAATCGCAGCCCGAGCCGGCTCCGACCGACGAGGTCGACCCGCTCGCTCAGGATGTCGACGCCGTCCAAGAGGAAGAAGAGACTGAGGACCCTGATGTCTCCATCCCAGGTGGCGGCAGCATCATCGTCACTGGTCGTCGCGGGCGCAATCCCGAGCGTAATTCGACCCAAGTCCTCAATGTTCTCTCAGAAGAGGCCATCGCTAAAACCGGCGCGGGCGATATCGCAGACGCGCTGGGTTCGGTAACGGGTCTTTCTCTCGTCGGGGACGGTCGTGTGTTTGTGCGCGGTTTGGGCGATCGCTATTCGCTCGCTCTGCTCAACGGTCTGCCACTTCCTAGCCCGGAACCGCTCAGCCGCGTTGTTCCGCTCGACATTTTCCCAACCAGCGTGGTCGCCTCTTCGCTCGTTCAAAAAACCTACTCGGCCAACTTCCCCGGCGAATTTGGAGGGGGTGTGATCAACCTGACCACGAAGGCGGTTCCGGTTGAGAACTTCCTCAAGATCAGCGGCGGGATCAGCGGCGATACCGAAACCACATTCCAGAACGGGCTGACCTATTTTGGGTCGAACCTCGATTCGTTCGGTTTCGATAACGGCAACCGCGATATCCCTTCGAACTTGCAGACCCTGTTCGACAGCGGACAGCGCGCGAGCGAAGCGGACCCCGCTTTGCAAGAGGCGATCGCTGGACAGCTTTTCCCGCTCAATCTCGTCACGCTTCAGCGCACTGACGACCTTGCGCCAAACTTCTCTGGTTCGATCACAGGCGGTCTCTCCTTCGATCTTGGCGGTGACACCTATCTCGGCATTATCGCCACCGCAGGACTTAAAAACAATCGGCGCAACCGGTCGGTCCTGACCCAGCAAGGCAGCCTGGATCTCAGCCAAGTGTTGCAGCAGCAGGAGACCTTCATCACTGACGAGTCTTCGCTGGTAAACGGTCTACTCAGCTTTGGTCTGGACTTTGGCGACAACACGATCCGTTGGACCAACCTGTACATCCGCGACACGCTGAAGACAGCGCGTTTGGAAGAGGGTTTTGATATCTTCCCCGGCCTTAACGGGTTCGACTTCATCAACCAGCAGACCGCCTGGTTCGAACGCCAGCTGATCGACACGCAGTTGGTGGCTGAGCTCGACTTCGGCGCGCTCGACGTCGATTTGCGTGGTGGCTACGCCCGCACCGATCGTGAGGCTCCTTTCAACACCACATTCAGCTACACCCGGACCAACATTCCGGCGCAAGGCGTGTTGGGTGAGAACTTCGTCGCCTATTTCGACCAAACCTCGGACGCCGGCATTTCAACCACCGCGTTTGATGACCTGACCGAAGAGCTGCTGTTTGGAGGCATCGACCTTTCCTATGAGATCAGCGACAGCCTTACGGCGACAATAGGCTATTCCTATTCCGACACCGACCGGCGATCGCTCAGCCGCGAATTCCGTCCATTCATCGCGCCCGATCCAGCCACCCCGTCGTTGGACGAGATTGCGGTGCGTGCCTTGGGACTTCGCCGTCCGGGTGACATCATCAACGGCGCGACCCTTGCCGGGTTCAACGTGACACTGACCGAAGCGGCGCCAATCCCGGTTGTGGACGCGGCGCTTGAAATCCACGGTGGTTATGGCCTCGTGCGCTGGGTCGCAACCGATACGCTGACACTTGAAGCGGGCCTTCGCTACGAAGACGCCACGCAAGTCGCCGCGCCCGATCCGACAATCGGTGTGGCTGCAGGTACGGTTCTTAACACGACCAACATCGCCAACGATTACTTCCTTCCCTCAGCAACAATCACCTGGTCGGTCACCGACGAACTTCAATTGCGCTTGTCCGGTTCGCAAACCATTGCGCGCCCGCAGTTCCGTGAGCTCGTTGAACAGACCTACTTCGATCCCGAAGGCAACCGTCGGTATCAGGGTAACCCGTTCCTCCAAGACAGCGAGCTTCTTAATTTCGAGGCTCGCGCGGAATACTACCTCAACAGCATCGACCGCGTCAGCTTGGCCGGGTTCTACAAAGAGATCGACAACCCGATCGAGAACTTCCTCGTCAACGCATCGGGCCAGCTGCGCACCAGCTTTGCCAACGCGCCGGCGGCGGACCTTTACGGCTTCGAATTCGACGCGGCCTATGGCGTTGACCTGTATGGCCTTGGCGGCAGCTTCTTTGAAACCAAGCAGCTTCTGATCCAGGCCAACTACACCTTCACTCAGTCCGAGATCTCGGTCACCGATGGCGACATCGCGGCGGTTCCCGGCAACCCGACGCAGAACGCCTTCAACATCTTCGACGATGGCGCGCCGCTGGTGGGTCAGTCGGACCACATCGCCAACCTGTCGCTGGGTATCGAAGACACCGAGAAGACGCAGCAGTTCACGGTCTTGTTCAACTACGCGAGCGAGCGTGTGACCCTGCGCGGCGGCAACTTCCCCGACGTGGTCGAGGATCCCGGCCTTACCGTCGATCTTGTCGCGCGCACTGACATCGAACTGGGCGGCGGCGAGCCGTTTGAGCTCAGCTTCAAGGTCAGCAACATCTTCAGCCGCGACAACTTCGAGTTCCAGGACAACGGCGTGAACCGCGTGGAGATCAACACCTTCCAGGTCGGCACCGCCTTCTCGCTGGGGCTTTCCAAAGAGTTCTAAGCAACGCTCCCACGCTTACCCTTGATAGGCCGCTCGACCGTTCGGGCGGCCTATTTTGCTTCTAGCTCTCCCCCTTCACCGTGACCTGATCCATACCGGGCAGGCCCATCGCCATCGCGGTGGGAGCCTTGGGACGATAGGGCGCTTCCAACGCCGCGATCTCGTCTTCGCTCAGCTCCACATCCAAAGCCGCCACCGCGGCCTCGATATGATGCGGCTTGCTCGCGCCGATGATCGGAGCGGCTACGACGGGCTTGGTGAAGTGCCAGGCCAGCGCCAGCGTAGCCATCGGCAGGTCACGCGCTTTCGACAGCTCAGCCAAAGCGGTGATCACGGCGTCATCCGCTTCATCCTCAGGGTAGATCACCTTGCCAAAGCCATCGGTTTCGGACCGCACCGTGGTCTCTCCCAAAGGCCGCGCCAGACGCCCGCGCGCCAGCGGGCTCCACGGGATCACGCCCACGCCTTCGTCTTCGCACAGAGGCAGCATCTCGCGCTCTTCCTCGCGGTAGAGCAGGTTGAGCTGGTTCTGCATCGATACGAACGGCGTCCAGCCATTCGCACGCGCGGTCTCCTGCGCCTTGGCGAACTGCCACGCGTACATTGAGGAGGCTCCGATATAGAGCGCCTTGCCCGCCTTCACGATGTCGTGCAGCGCCTCCATCGTCTCCTCGATCGGCGTTTCATCGTCCCAGCGGTGGATCTGGAACAGGTCGATATAGTCCATCTTCAACCGCTTCAGACTGTCATCCACCGCCTGCATCAAGCTCTTGCGCGACAACCCGCCCGTGTTCGGAGCATTGCGCCACGGGATGTACGCCTTGGTCGCAACCACGATCTCATCGCGGTTGGCCATTTCGCCGAGCAGCTTGCCCGTGATCTCCTCCGAGGTGCCGCCGGCATAGCCGTTGGCCGTATCGAAGAAGTTGATCCCCGCCTCCAGCGCTTGCCGGAAGAACGGACGGCTCTCGTCCTCATCGAGCAGCCAATCGCCGTGCCACCCCTTGGTCTTGTCGCCATAGGTCATACAGCCAAGGCACAGCTGCGAAACTGAGAGGCCGGTAGGGCCGAGGCGGGTGAATTTCATGGGCGTTCTCCTGTTGGATGGACCACATAAAGGGGTGTTTTGCGAAAGTTTGCGCCTCCCATAAGAAGCTGAAGTTTATTGCTATTTTCGCATTTCTCCCACACCATGTGTCACCTTTAGTTTACGCGCCGGTCACGCCTCAACACGCGCGAACACCATGGCCACAAGGTATCGATTGTCGCAGGCGTAGGAAAGCGGCTCTTTTATCATTACGAAACCGCAAAGCTGTTCGACTTTCTGTCCCACCACTCGGTCCTATTGCGCCGCCAACAGCCTTTCCAACACTTCAATAGGCTTTCCATATTTCTTGCCCGCATGAATCAGAGTGTTGAGCGCCGCAGCGCGAAAATAGCATGTCAATTCTTCAGTCGATTTGCCTCGAAGATCAGTACCATCCAACTCAATCTCTAGAGGAAGATCGCCGTACTTTTTGTTTATCGGATAGCAACGTGCTCCCCGTGGCTTCTCAGGAACAACATATATTATGATCGTGACCCAAAAGAATGGGGCGTCAGTCAAAAAGCCGGTATCGACGAACAGTGGTTCTAGCTCCTCGTTCACGGCCTCCATCGCAAGCCAACTGAATCGCGAGGGGATGCCGCTGCTCGGATATCCAATGCTGAGACCGATTGTCAGCTTTCTATCATGTGGAGGTCGCGCGACTTCGGTCATCGTGTAATCCTACGATAAAGTCAGTCCGCCATCGACCACCAGCGTTTGCCCGATGACGTAGGCCGACAGCGGCGAGCACAGGAACATCGCGACCCCGGCCATATCCTCTGGCGTGCCCAATCGGCGCAGCGGGATCGCTTTAAGGCTCGCATCCAGCCGTTCGGGATGCTCGGTCGTCACCGCAGTGATCTTGGTCGGCACCAGCCCCGGCGCGATGCCGTTGACGCGGATGCCGTCGCGCGCCCACGCCTCGCCCAGCGTCTTCACCAGCCCCACCGCGCCGTGTTTCGAGGCGGCGTAAGCGGGCGTGCCCATGGTCGATTTGAACCCGGCGACCGAGGATATGATGACCATCGCCCCGTCGCGCTCAGCCAATCCGCCATGAAACGCGCGCGCCACATCCATGACCGAGTTGAGATTGACATCCACGACCGCGTCCCAGCCCTCACGCGCAAATTCCTGCCGCCCATAGCGAACCGTCCCCTGCGACTGGATCACCAAATCCATCGCGCTTGCTTTCGCCGCCAGAGCAGCGGGCGCATCGCGGTCGGTCACGTCGAGTTGGTGGTAGGTCAGCCCAGTGAAGTCGCTGTCTTCGTTTTCGAGGTAATCGCCCTCATCGGGGCGTGTGCCGGTGACATGTACGTCGGCCCCGGCTTTGGCAAAGGCGTGCGCGATGCCGTTGCCGATGCCCGACGAGCCGCCAGTGACAAGGACGCGCTTGCCGGTGAAATCGAGGGGGTTGGTCATTCGTTGCTCTCCCTTGCTGCACTCAGTCCCCCCTCCTTTCAAGGAGGGGGTTAGGGGGTGGTGTTCCAAGGTCGAATGCTCGCACGACCCCCAAAACCCGCAGCCCCCACCCCTTAATCCCCTCCCCCCCAAGGGAGGGGAGATTTGGGCCGGCTATCTGTTACACAGCCTCCACCCCAGACTCACTTAACCTGAGACCTGTTAGGTCATGTCGCTCAATCGCTTCTGTAAGATCAGATGATAGGTAGGCTGCTTCTGCTGAGAAATGCTTGTCGCGCCACACTTTCGCCTCGCCTATCTGCGCTAGACTGAAGACAAGTTTCGTCGGCTGATCTGTGTCGTAACCGGCAGGGATTTCGTCCGGCATGTCGCGAAGAAAATCCTGGATTGGTGTCCAAACTCTGTCTCGCCAAAGAAGCATGCCCTCGACCCTGTCTCGATGAACCGAATCCAACCGGTTACACACGATAAAGAACCAGCGATCCTCAAGATGTTCGCCGTCGATATCGATAAATTCGACTGGAAAGAACTGATGTCTATCAGGTTCAAATTCCTCGATCAGAGCCTTTGCGCGGCCAGACACATTCAGCAAAGTGCTCGCATCAAAGTCGCCTAATGCATTCTTCTTTTGGTCCAGGACCTGCATCCTGGTCGGCAAACCGACGCCGTCAATTGGGCGGCCAGCCGTGAAGGTTCGCCCTCGGGGGTTGAGCCCTTCATCAGCGCTATCATCCAAAAGCGCTGCGTCTTTGAAGTTCCCATCAAGCGGTTTTGATTCAATGTAGTAGCCGTGGAGCGGCTTGACGTTCAGACCGTAAACCATCGCCATCAAATCTCGCGGCTGACCACTTCCTTCATAATCTCGCTCGTCCCGCCATAAATCCGCTGCACCCGCGCGTCGCGCCACAGGCGCGCGATGGGGTATTCGTTCATATAGCCCGCGCCGCCGTGCAGTTGCAGCGAGGCGTCGACCATTTCCCATTGCATTTCGGTGTGCCACAGCTTGGCCGCGCTGGCCTCGCCCGTGGTGAGTTCGCCCGCGAGGTGGCGCTTGATCGCCCAGTCGAGGTGCGCCCAGCCCACTTGCAGTTTGGCGGCGAGATCGGCGAGCGTGAATTTGGTGTTCTGGAACTCGAACACGGTCTTGCCGAACGCCTTGCGCTCCTTGGTGAACTTGACCGCTTCGTCGAACGCGCGCTGCGCGCCGCCCATGGCGGAGACGGCGATGGAAAGGCGCTCTTGCGGGAGCTCTTCCATCAGGTGGATGAAGCCGCGGTTTTCGCCGCCCAGTATGTTGGTCTTGGGCACGCGCACGTCTTCGAAGAACAGTTCGGAGGTGTCAGCGGAATGCTGGCCGATCTTGTCGAGGTTGCGCCCGCGCGCAAAGCCCGGCGTGTCGGCATCGACAAGGACAAGGCTGGTGCCCTTGGCGCCCGCGTTCGGATCGGTCTTGGCAACGACGATCACCACATCGGCGTTCTGGCCGTTTGTGATGTAGGTTTTTGACCCGTTGATGACGAGGTGGTTGCCATCCTCAACCGCCGTGGTGCGGATGCCCTGAAGATCGGAGCCCGCGCCCGGTTCGGTCATCGCGATGGCGGTGATGATATCGCCCGAGATCATGCCGGGGATGTATTTTTCCTTCTGCTCGGCGCTGCCGAGGCGTTCGAAGTAGTTGATCGTGATGTCGTTCTGCAGCGTGAAACCGGCGGACGAGCCCATATAGGACAGCTCTTCGGCGAGCACGCAGTTGAACCCGAAATCGAGGCCAAGCCCGCCGTGTTCTTCCGCCACTGTCGGGCACAGCATACCCGCCTCGCCCAGCGCTTTCCACGCTTCGCGCGGGACGATGCCCTCTTCCTCATGCTGGTCGAGGTGCGGCTCCATATGCTCGGCGAACACCTTGCGGACGGTTTCGCGGAACGCTTCGTGGTCTTCGTTATAGGCGGTGCGGTTGGCGGTCTCGAGCATGGGGGTCCTCTCTCACAAGACGGGTTTCGAATTGAGACGCAATGAAGCGTGGACACGCCCATGGGTCAAGCGCGAAAGGCGCAAGTGGGCAAAGGCGATGTGGCGCGCTTTGCAAGCGAGGCGGATGGCGCGATAGGGTTGCGCATGAGCGTTACCGGTTTCGTCATCGTTTCAGGGCTCCCGGCTTCGGGCAAGACGGCGCTGGGGCGAGCAGTGGCGGAGCGTCTCGCAATACCCTTTCTCGACAAGGACGATTTTCTGGAGAAGCGTTTCGCCGCTTTCTCTGAGATCGACGCCGATTTGCGCCAGAGGTTGAGCCGAGAGAGCGACACGGAGCTAGCCAGCAACGCAGCCAAACTGAGCGCCGGCGTTCTCGTTTCCTTTTGGCGGCCTCGCGGCGAGGCGGTCTCCTATGGGACGCCAACGGACTGGATTGCGGATTTGCCTGAGCCCGTGGTCGAACTGCACTGTCGGTGCCGCCCAGACATTGCCCGAGAACGCTTTGCGGCGCGCATGCGGCACCCCGGCCACAACGACGCGACGCGGCTCACTACTCTTGGACAACAGTTTGAGGAACTGGCCGGACTGGGACCACTTGGTGGGTGGCCTTGCGTGGAGCTTGAGACCAGCGATCTGAGCGGTTTTGATGCACTCGTGGACGTCGCGTCTGACAGGCTGCGCAACGCCTTTGCGGACGCTTCTTGATGCCCGCACCATCCGCCTCCTCCCATGCCGAGCGTGTTGCTGAAATCCTGCGGTCTGACCCGCTGCGCTGGCGGTTGCTTGGGTTGGTCGCCGATCTCGAATTACCCGATGGCTGGATCTCAGCCGGGTTTGTGCGCAACGCCGTGTGGGACGCGCTGCATCATAGGTCGCCGAGCCCACCGGCGGGCGACGTCGATGTGATCTGGTTCGATCCCGAACACGCCGAGCCCGAGCGCGATCGCGACTTGGAGCTGAAACTGCAGCGCGCCGAGCCAAGCGTAGATTGGTCGGTCAAAAACCAGGCGCGCATGCACGCCCGAAACGGGGACGCGCCTTACACGTCCGCCTCGGACGCGATGCGTTTTTGGCCCGAGACCGCGACCGCTGTCGCCGCGCGCCGCACCGCCACCGTTGCATGCGAGATCGCTGCGCCCCTTGGCCTTCAGGACTTGATCGGACTGATTGCGCGTCCCGCCGGAGAGTTCGCTCATCGCAAAAGGCCGATCTTCGACCAACGCATTTCGCAAAAGAGATGGGTCGATGTTTGGCCTCGCCTTACTGTGGTTGAGCCGCACTAAACCGACGTTGTCATTTATCGGCAGCCGATAGATTTCTTACAAAGGTGACACCTGGCGTGGTCTATTCTCAATCCAGCTTTTGCGCACATCCTGCTCGCGTTGGCAGAGGAAGACTGGCACGGCTACGGCGTCATGAAACAGGTGCAGGCGGATGCCGATGGCGCGGTCAAGATGGGTCCCGGAACGCAATATTGCGCGCCGTCTCAGCTGACCCAATCGGGCCCGATCCGCAGAAGCGATAGCGACGTTGACGCCGCGCTCAATGATCCTCGACAGATCTATTACCGGCTTAGAAGAGTGGGTCGCGACGTTCTGCCGGCAGAGCTCGAACATTATCGGAGCCGCGTAGCGATCGGCCGGAAGCGCCAGTACAGCGCGGCACCTTTCAGTGCGGCGCCACTCGTTCGAGCGCAAGCCGGTGTTTTGGAGCCGTAGAGAGCCGCGCCGGATCCACTCGTTCTCTATGCTATTTTGCCGCATTTGTAGCCGCACGCCTTTCGCGAGCGGTATGGCGCACGATTGTTGCAAACCTTCGCCCACCTACAACGCGAACGGCGCGCTGACGATCAGGCGACCGCGCCTTTCCTCAAGAGGGATTTTTTGCCGAGACTTCCGTCTTAATCGTCAAGGAGAACGCCGCCATGTTGATCGTCACCAACCGCGCAGTGCCAGTGGCCGCATGCGCATCGCTAGAGTTCGCGTGTGGCCTTGATTCCGACGCTGGCGAATCCGGCCTCCCGGCTGCGGGGCGGCAAAGGGGGATAGGCTTTGACTGGATGCCGGGCAGCTTCGCGATCATGGGGCGATGCTGTTCTCCTTGGCTCTAGGCCTGCAATGGGCGGCTCAGCGGCTGCCTTCCCCTGCCGCGCGTGTAATCGCCAGTGTCGGCCTTCTGGGTGTCATTGCAATGGTGTGGATTGAGCTAGCGGTCGACGGCGTCTCCAAGCTTCTCAGCTGACGAACAGCCACAGGGCCCCACCCATTCGCTTGTTGATCCCGGCACGGCGCCGTCCGCTTGGCCATTGCGCCCTTACCCGCGCCTGCTAGGCTGCATCGCGAGAGAGGAGCGCAAAACGAGGCTAAAGCCCGCTTGCGCGCATGAGAGAGGCCATCGGTTGACCGATACCGCCCCCAAGCCGAGCGCTGAGAAACCGCCGCGCGACCTGACGTTCGGCACCAAGCTCGCCTATGGCTTTGGCTCAACGGCCTATGGCGTGAAGGATGGCGGGCTCAAATTCTTCCTGCTGCTGTTCTATTCGCAAGTGATCGGGGTGGATTCGCGGCTTGTCAGCCTGGCGGTGTTGATCGCGCTGATGTGCGACGCGATTAGCGATCCGATTGTCGGCTATTGGTCGGACAACTTTCGCAGTCGATGGGGCCGTCGCCACCCCTTCATGTACGCAGCCGCCATTCCGATCACGCTCAGCTACTACTTCATTTGGACGCCGCCCGAAGGATGGAGCGAAGCGGCCTTGTTCTGGTACATTTTGGTCCTGACGGTGGTGATCCGTACCTTCATCACCTTTTACGAAACGCCCAGCAGCGCGCTCGCCCCGGAACTGTCCAGCGATTACGATGAACGATCGAGCGTCCTAAGCTTCCGCTATTTCTTCGGCTGGGCGGGCGGCAACGCGATGACGGTGTCGGCGTTTCTGATCATTTTCCCCGCCTTCGTGACGAGCGCCTATCCCAACGGCCAGTTTAACCCGGAAGGCTACAAAACCTTCGGCATGATCGGCGCGGGCGTGATTTTCTGCGCGATCATGATCTCGGCGCTCGGCACGCACCGCTATATCCCACGCCTGCGCACGCCGCCGGCGCGCCGCAAGATCGGCCTTGGCGGCGTGTTTCGCGAGATCTTTCAGACCATCTCCAGCCGATCCTTCTACGCGGTATTTTCCGCCTCGCTGCTGGCCTTCACTGGCAGCGGTATTACGGCGGGGCTGGTGTTCTATTTCACGACCTTTTTCTGGGGCTTCTCGTCCGAACAGATCGGTCTGATCACCTTTGGCGTGTTTTTCTCCGCCATCATGGGCGGCGCGCTCGCCCCGGTGATCACCCGCACGCTGGGCAAGAAACGCGGGGCGATGATCATCGGCGCGTTGGCCTTTGGCGGCGCGCCCTTGCCGATTGTCCTGCGCCTGTTCGATCTGATGCCCGCCAATGGCGACCCGCTGCTGTTCTGGATCGTGCTGGTGACCCAGACGCTCGATGTCGGGTTGATCATTTGTTACCAGATTCTAGGCGCATCGATGGTGGCCGATCTGGTGGAGCAAAGCGAGCTGAACACTGGCACTCGGTCCGAAGGCGTGTTCTTCGCCGCCGCCACCTTTATGCGCAAGTGTGGCGAGGGGTTTGGGATAGTCATCGCGGGCTTTGTGCTGGCGGGCGTGGGCCTGGCAACCGGAGCGCAACAAGGTGAAGTGCCCGAAGACACGCTCTGGATGCTCGGCGCGGTTTACGTGCCGATTGTCTGGGCGTTGTATGGCAGCGTGATCGCGGTGATCAGTTTCTACGATATCGACCGGAGCAAACACGACGACGCGCTGCGCCAATTGGCGCAGCGAGTTCCTTAATCACGGCTCTTCATTCCGGCGAAATTCAAACCGACATGTAGCCCCTCCTTGCGCCTGTGTCGGCGGACGGTGAAACCGCACGGCGCGCGGCAAAGCGTCAATCCATGTGCGGTCCCATTCGCAAAACAGGTCGAGCAATTCTTCGGCCCCGTGCCGCATCAGAAAGCTGCGATAGCCGCACATAGTGACTTCGGAAACGAAGCCTTCGAGCGTCTCCTCAAAACCGATTTCGAAGCTCGGGCCAAAGGCGGTCGCGGTCCGGTCCTGGCTGTAGCGACGCACCGCCTCAAACGGATCTTTCGACATCGCGGTCATAACCCACATCATGACCCGGGTTGTGCGTCTCCACAGCGCAATCATGGGCGAGCGTGCTCGCGCCTTGGCCTCATCCATATTGAGCCCGTTGGCTCGCCACACGCGATAGAGGCTGAGCGCGCAGGCGCCAACGACGACATGACCCTTTGTCACGGGATCACCGGTAAAGGGGCGTTCCGCCTCCATCACCGCATTGAAACGCTGGTCAAACGACGCGCGCAGGCGCTTTGGCAAAGTCTTTCGGAAACGGCGAAGGGTCAGCCGGTCGGCTGTGGTGAGCGCAATTTCAGGGGAAACCAAAGGGTGTCTCCGAGGACGGGAGGCTTTGCACCGATGCGAGCGTCCGCCCCGCATAAGTGAACCGCGCCACCCGAACGGCAACGCAGCCTCCTCCTCCATCCTTGATCGCATTTGATGCGCGACGTCGGCAGGGCGTGATTTACTCGAAATTGGCGACCGGCGCAATCACAGCCGGGTCACACGGCTCGCGCCTCAACCGACGAATGCGCGTTCGATCACGAAACTGCCGGGCTTGTTGTTGGCGCCTTCTTCAAAGCCGCGCTTTTCCAGATCGGCGGCGTGGTCCTTGATCATCGCCATCGATCCGCACAGCATCACGCGGTCGTTTTCCGGATCGAAGCGCTGCGGGCCTTTGCTCTGTTCGAACAGGCGGCCATCCTCGATCAGCGTCTGGATACGGCCTTGCGTGCGGAAACTTTCACGGGTCACGGTGGGCACATAGATAAAGCGTTCGCGCTGGTCGTCTTCGAGCAGCGGATCGCCTTCGAGCTTGCTTTCCAGCAGCTCGCGATAGGCGAGATCCGCGACACGGCGCACCGAATGCACGACGATGATCTCTTCGAACATCTCGTAGACTTCGGGATCGCGCGCCAGGCTCATAAACGGCGCCAGACCGGTACCGGTTGAAAGCATGAACAGCCGCTTGCCCGGTAGCAGCGCATCGGTCACCAAAGTGCCCGTGGGCTTCTTGCCCAAATACACCGGATCGCCAGGCTTGATGTGTTGCAGGCGCGAGGTCAGCGGGCCTTCCTGCACGATGATCGAAAGGAACTCGAGCTCCTCATCGTAGCTGGGCGAAGCCACCGAATAGGCGCGCAGCAAAGGTTTGCCGTTTTCCTGCGGTAGGCCGATCATCACGAACTCACCCGAACGAAAGCGGAAGCTCGCCGGGCGCGTCATCTTGAGAGTGAACAGCTCATCATTCCACTGGTGGACATGCGTGATCGTCTCGACGCTCATCGCAGCGCTTTCGGTGAACTGGTCACGGTCGGTGATGGGCATGTTCATTGGTGGGATCTCTATCAGTCTGCTGTCTTGTGAAGTTGGCGCGCAGATGGACGTTTGTGCGCCCCGCTTCAAGGTGGTTTCAACTTTAAGGGCTGAAAGGCGCGCTTGAGACGAACGGTCCCAAGCGCGCCTTGACAATGATCAAACGGATCGGAAAGCCGTGGTCTCAGTTCCAGCCGACCGTGTCGTAAATTGCGACCGCTTTGGCCTGGCCTTCACCGATGGTCGCGGTGCTGAGCGTGTCCGCGCGATATTCGCCCAGCCCCGCAATAAAGGAGGTCGGCGCCACGCCTTCGACGACAGGGTATTCGTTGTTGCCGTTGGCGAAGTATTGCTGGGCCTGTTCGTCGGTCAGATATTCGAGGAATTTGATCGCGTTTTCGCGATTGGGCGCGCTTTTGGTCAGACCCGCACCGCTTACATTCACATGCGTGCCGATGTCGCCTTCGCCCTGATTGGGAAAGATCACAGTGAGCTTGTCGAACACTTCCGGCTTATCGGCGAAGCGCGCCAGGTAATACGTGTTGGCCAGAGTCACCCCGCATTCGCCGTTGGCGACCGCTTCCATATTGGCGGTGTCGTTGCCTTGCGGAGGCCGCTTGAAATTGGCGACAATCCCGGCGGCCCAGTCCTGCGCGGCCGCTTCGCCTTCGCGCGCGATCACGCTGGAAAGCAGCGAGATGTTGTAGATATTCGAGGACGACCGCATGCAGACCTGCCCCTTATAGGCCGGGTCCGCGAGATCGGCGTAGGTGGTGAGCCCGCTGGTCTCGACCAGGTCAGAGTTGGCAACGATCACGCGCGCCCGCGTTGAAAGGCCGAACCACAAACCATCAGGATGGCGCAGGTTTTCCGGCACGCGCGTGGTCAACGTCTCCGATTCAATGGGCGCCAGCACACCCGCATCGACCGCGCGCCATAAACGCCCGGCGTCCACCGTGATCAGCAAGTCGGCTGGTGAGTACTCACCTTCGGCCAAGATGCGCTCAATCAAAGCGTCAGCGCCCGACTCGATGCGGTTGACCTTGATGCCTGTGGTTTTGGTGAAGTCCTCATACAACGCCAGATCGGTGTCGTAATGACGCGAGGAGTAAATGTTGACCTCACCGGTGATGGCAACCTCTTCTTCGGCGCTCTCAGCGCAGGCGGTGAGAGCCAGAGCGCTGGTGGCGGCCACAAGAAGAGTGCGCGCAACGCGCGAGCGGCGTGTGTTGGTGTTCACTGAAATGATTCCCTTCGTCCAAGTTGCGAATCATTTGCAATAATACGCTACGAAGCGCAAGCGGGCATTTTCGAACAGAGCAGGTAAGGCGGCGATCAGCCCCGAGTAAACACTCTCACCGTGTCAGGATCGGGCTTGATCCGGTAACGACCGCCCGGCTGAATATGATCGGCCGCCGATTGCGGGACTTCGGCGGTCAATTCCGCGCCGCTCGAATGCTGCAACAGCACCCGCGCCCGCGCGCCCAGTGGATGCACATCGCGAACCGGGATGCCTTCCTTGTCCGGCTCCAGCCGCACAGCGCGCCCCTGCACCAGGAGGTCTACCTCCGCACCCTCGCGCGCGCCTTCGCCCAACGCGCATTGCAAGGGCCAATGACCAAACACGCTTTCAAACCCACCATCCTTCACAACCGCCGGCACAATCTGCGCTCCACCAAAGATCGCCCCAACCGAAGGCGCGGCGGGCGCGTTGTAGAGCTCTTGCGGGGTGCCGAACTGGACGATCCGTCCTGCCTCCATGACCGCGATCCGGTCCGCGATATCGAGCGCTTCGTCCGGGTCGTGCGTCACGAGGATCGTCGTCGTCCCCCGGTCGCGCAGCAGTATCCGGCATTCGCGCCGCAGCGTCCGGCGAAGCACGATGTCGACGCTGGCAAAGGGTTCGTCCATCAACAGCACTTGCGGTTCGGGCGCCATGGCGCGGGCGAGCGCGGCGCGCTGTTGCTGACCGCCAGAAAGCTCATGCGGATAGCGCCCGCCTAGACCACCCAATCCGACGCGGGTTAGCCAAGCCTCAATCACATCGCTACCCGCGCCGCGTTGATCCTTAGGCAGGCCAAAGCCGATATTCTGGTGCAGCGTCATATGCGGGAAGAGCGCCGCGTCCTGAAACACCAGGCCCACCGGACGCGCCTCAGGCGGGGGGCTGACACTCGGCTCAGCCAGGACCTGACCAGCGAGCGCGATGCGGCCCTCCTGAACCGCCAAAAGCCCCGCCGTCAGCCCTAGCAAGGTTGACTTGCCGCAACCCGACGCGCCAAGCAGACAGGTGATTTCACCCGTGGGCGCTGTAAAGCTGACATCTTCCAGCGCACGCGTCTCTCCGCGCCGATTTCTTTTGGCACCGTAAGTGTAGGCAATATGGCTGAATTCGAGGCTCAAATGGTCGGTCCGAAAGGGTCTCTTGCGCGCTTGGCGAACGAGGCGTGGTGAGCCGCCTTACGCAATTTGATGAGGGCGAGGCAAGCGGGGTTGCACCGCGACGCTGGCGCTTGGGAGCGTTTGGCGCGGGATCAGCCTGGCTGATCGCCGCGCTGGCAATCGCCGCGCTTGCCTCGGTCCCGCTGGTGGCCATCGCCATCACCGCGCCTACCGGCGGGATTGCGGGTTTGAGCCAATTGTCCGGCGGCATAGTCTGGCGCTACATCCTCAACACCGCCGCGCTGATGGCGCTGACCGGCGCGCTCGCCACCGCTATGGGCGTGGGGTCAGCGTGGTTTGTGAGCGCTTGCGAATTCCCCGGACGCCGGACGCTGGGCTGGGCGCTGGTCCTACCTTTGGCGGTGCCGTCCTATATCGCCGCCTATGTCTATGCCGATCTGCTCGATTTCTCCGGGCCGGTTCAGACTGCCTTGCGGGCGCTCACAGGATGGGGAGTGAACGAGTACAGCTTTCCGCCGATCCGCAGTCTTGTTGGCGGCGCGATCATTCTCGCGCTGGTGCTTTACCCCTACATCTACCTGCTCGCCCGCGCCTCTTTCGCCGCGCAAAGCGCGAGCCAATTCCGCGCCGCGCGCACGCTGGGAGCCGGGCCAGCGCGCGCGTTCTGGCAGGTTGCCCTGCCCTCCGCGCGGCCTGCGATTGCCGGAGGATTGGCGCTAGTCTTGATGGAGGTGCTCGCCGATTTTGGTCTCGCCGAGTATTTCGCCATCCCCACCTTCTCGACCGGCATTTTCCGCAGCTGGCTGGCCATGGGTGACAAGGACGCGGCGATGGGTCTTGCGGCCTTGATGTTGGGATTTGTCGTCGCTTTGGTGGCGTTGGAAGCGGTGACCCGCAGTGGCCGCAGCGACAGCCGCGATGGTTTGGCCCAAGGCGCGCGCGAGCCGTTGGTCGCGCTTTCGCTTGCTGGCAAGGTCGGCGCGTTCGCCGTTTGCGCGCTGCCAGTGACGCTCGGTTTCGCCGTCCCTGCCTTGCATCTCTCCACGCTGGCGGTCGAAGATCAGGCGATCCGCGCCGCAGCGTCTTTGGGCGACTACGCGCGCGCTAGCCTGTGGCTCGGCTTCGCAGTCGCCATCACGACGACCGCCCTCGCCCTGATTCTCGCCTTTGCCAAACGCCGCAGCGAGACCGGATGGATCGGTGCCCTCACCCGCTTCGCCACGCTCGGCTACGCGCTCCCCGGCGCGCTTCTCGCGGTTGGCTTGCTCGCGCCGCTGGGGACGCTTGATCAGTCCTTGACCGGCTTTGCGACAGGCAATCTTGGCTACACCGGCGGCCTACTGCTCACCGGGACCAGCGTCATCCTCATCTACGCGCTCGCCGTCAGGTTTCTGACGGTCGCCTACAACGCGCTCGAAGGGGGCATGGCGCGCATTCCCCCTTCGCTCGACGCCGCGGCGCGGTCGCTGGGGGCGGGTCCATCTCGCGTCCTCGCGCAGATCTACGTGCCACTGCTGCGCCCCAGCCTGCTGGCTGCCCTCGCTCTGGTCCTGATCGACACCCTGCGCGAATTGCCCGCCACCCTAATATTGCGCCCGTTCAATCTGGAGACGCTTGCCACCCGAACTTACCGGCTCGCCAGCGATGAGCGATTGGTCGAAGCCTCGATCCCCGCGTTGATCTTGTTGGCTGTTGGCCTGATTCCGGTGATCATGCTGACCAAAGGGAAAACACGCTGACACCACAAGTGTCAGGATAAACTGTCACTTTTGCTTGTCCAATGGCCAGCAAAAGGCCATTAGAAAGCCATCATGGCCCGCTTTCCCTTCTCCGCTATCGTCGGTCAGGACGAAATGAAGCAAGCGCTGCTTATCGCCGCTGTTGACCCAAGCGTTGGCGGGGTGATGGTCTTCGGCGATCGCGGCACCGGCAAATCGACCGCCGCGCGCGCTTTGTCCAAGCTTTTGCCGCCCATCACCGCGCACGCGAATTGCCCCTATGGCGGTTCGAAAGAGGATGCGGAGCGTTACCCCGATGTGTGCGGCGGCGGCCCCTTGCGCAAACGCGCGGTGCCCTTTGTCGATATGCCGCTGGGCGCGACCGAAGACCGCGTGATTGGCAGCCTCGACTTGGAGAAAGCCCTGCGCGCGGGTGAGAAAGCGTTTGAGCCCGGCCTTCTGGCCAAGGCGCATCGCGGCTTTCTCTATATCGATGAGATCAACCTGCTCGAAGACCACCTCGTCGATCTGCTGCTCGACGTGGCAGCATCGGGCGAGAATGTGGTAGAGCGTGAGGGGCTCTCGGTCCGCCACCCGGCGCGCTTTGTCCTGATCGGCAGCGGCAACCCCGAAGAAGGCGAGTTGCGCCCGCAATTGCTCGACCGCTTTGGCCTCTCGGTGGAAGTGAAAACCCCGACCGATATCGAAACGCGCATCGCCATCATGAAACTGGTCGCCGCCCAAGAACGCGACCCGGAAGCTTTTGAGGCCGAATGGGCGCAAGAGGACGAGAAAATCCTCAAACAAGTCGCGCGCGGCAAGAACAAACTGGCGAAACTGGAGCCGGGCGAGGACGTCCTGACCGACGCGGCGCATTTGTGCCTTGCGGTGGGCGCGGATGGCCTTCGCGGGGAGCTGACCCTGATGCGTGCGGCGCGGGCTTTGGCGGCGCTGCAAGGCGCGAAATCGGTCCGGCGCGAGCACCTGATCGCGATTGCGCCTTCCGCCCTGAGGCATCGCTTGCGGCGCGATGTGCTCGACGAAACGGGATCGACCGTGCGTATCACCCGCGCGATCGATGAGCTGTTCGGGTGAGGGCCGAGGATCCAGTGGATCCTATCGAGGACGCTATCCTGGCGGCGCGCCTCTTCCTACTGGCACCCCATCAGTTCGGCGGCATGGTCCTTCGCGGCTCTTCGCCCGCGCGCGACGCGTTATTGACCGCGCTCGCTGGTGCGTTTGAGATCTCCGGCCAGCCAATCCGCCGCATGCCCGGCCATATCGATGATCAACGTTTGCTAGGCGGCGTGGATATCGCGGCCAGCCTCGCGGGTGGCAAAGCCGTGCAGCAAAGTGGTCTGCTGGACGAAGCCGCGGGCGGCGCCGTCGTCGTTCCTATGGCCGAACGCATCGAACACCGAGTGGCCGGACGGTTAGTCCAGCGCACGGATGAAGGGCATTTTGGGCGCTTGGGTCAGACACCGCCCGCGCTGATCCTGCTCGACGACGCGAGCGATCCCGACGACGCGCCTCCGGTCAGTCTGCTTGAACGGATTGCCTTTCATTGCGACCTTACCGCCTCGCGCGAATGGCAGGTAGCGCCCTTCGATACGGGCAAAGCCGCACTCAACACGGTTGCTGAGCTTGGCGCCGATGCGTTGCGAGCGATTGCGACGACCGCGCTCGCCTTGGGCGTGCGATCTTTACGCGCCCTGTTCTTCGCCTCGGCGGCCGCGAGGGCGCACGCCGCATTGATGGGACGCACCCAAACGGAGGAAGCCGATCTCGCCGTGGCGGTGCGCCTTGTTCTGGCCCCGCGCGCGACGCAGCTGCCGCCGATGGAGGAGGAGCCCCCTCCCCCCGAAGAGCAGCCGCCGGAAACTCCGCCAGAACCGGGCGAGGATGAGACCGAAAGCCAACAGTCCAATCCCGACGCGCCGCTCGAAGAGACGCTGGTCGAGGCCGCCAAGGCCGCGATCCCGGCGGACCTTTTGGCCGCTCTGGCCGAGGGCAAGGCCCCGCGCCGTGTCACTGGCGGAGGAACCGGCAAGCGCCGCAAATCGGGCCTGCGCGGCAAGCCCTTAGGCGCGCGCCCCGGTATGCCGCGAGGTGGCGCGAGGCTCGCTCTTATCGATACCTTGCGCGCCGCCGTTCCGTGGCAGGAAGTGCGCCGACGCGAGAGCGGCGCCACCCGCGAAGACCCCACCCAGACGCTGAGCGTCCAGATGCGCAAGGAGGACCTGCGCGTGCGCCGGTTCGAGGATAAGGCCGCGCGCGTCACCATATTCGCGGTCGACGCCTCCGGCTCCGCCGCCGCCGCGCGTCTGGCCGAGGCCAAGGGCGCGGTCGAGCTGATGCTGGCGCAGGCCTATGTCACCCGAAGCGAAGTGGCGTTGGTCGCTTTTCGCGGGGAAAGCGCTGAACTGTTGCTGCCGCCTACCCGCTCGCTCACCCGCGCACGTCGCGCGCTCAGTGAGCTGCCCGGAGGCGGCGGCACCCCGCTCGCCATGGGGTTGGACGCCGCGCGCGAATGCGCCGAAGCGGTTGCCGCCAAGGGGCGCACGCCCAGCCTTGTGGTACTCACCGATGGGCGCGCCAATATCGACCGCGAGGGCAAGCCGGGCCGCAAGCAGGCGGGCGAAGACGCGATCGCTTCGGCCAAAGCTCTGGCGCGGTCGGGGATCGACGCCATTGTGATCGACATCTCCGCCCGAGCCGCACGCGAAGGGGCCGCGCTGGCCGAGGCGATGAACGCGCGCTTCCTCGCTCTGCCTCGCGCCGACGCGCGCCAGATCGCCGACGCGGTGAGCGCGGCCCAACCCGCGCGAGAACCGGCATGAGCCGCCCGCTCAACTGGCAGCGCGAAGGACGCATCTGGCCGCACCGCGAGGCGAGCGAGCTCTGGGATGCGGGCGGCGCGACGTGGCACATTCAGCGGATGGGCAAACCGGATCGTCCCAAGACTCTTCTGCTGCACGGCACGGGCGCCTCGGTTCATTCCTGGCGAGGCCTTATGCCGATGTTAGCCAAGGACTTCTCAGTGATCGCGATGGACCTGCCACGCCACGCTTTCACATCCGGGCACCCCGCCGAAGCCATGTCGCTGCCTCGCATGGCCGAGGAAATCGCCAAGCTGATCAAATCACTTGGGTTCAAGCCCGACTTGCTTATCGGCCATTCGGCGGGCGCGGCGCTATCCGTGCAACTGGCGCTCGACCACGGATATCGCGGGCCGATCATCGGTCTCAACTCGGCGATGCGCCCCTTTCCCGGTCCGGCCGCTCAAATCTTTCCAGCCGTGGCCAAACTTCTGTTTATCAATCCCCTTGTGCCGCGCATTTTTTCAAAGATGACCACCTTTGGCAAAGAGGCGGAGCGCTTTCTCTATCGCTCCACCGGATCAAAAATCGATGCGCCAGGCATGGCTTGCTACGAAGCGCTTTTTGCGAACTCGCACCACACCAAAGGTGGGCTCTCGATGATGGCGAATTGGGATTTGCCCACGCTCAAGACCCGGATGCACGAAGTGACGAACCCGATCTTGTTGGTTCATTCCGACAAGGATCGGGCCATTCCGCTTGAATGGGCGCAAGAGATGCATGCCTGGTTGCCGACCTCCCAGCTTGAGGTTCTTCGTGGCCTCGGCCATCTCGCGCACGAGGAAGCGCCGGAACGCTCACACGCGCAAATCATTCGTTTTGCGGAGGCTCAGGCCATGATGGTCGCGGGCTAGCTCAGCGGGAGAGCCACCATGAGCGGCGGTCTGTTCGGATTTATCGAGATCATCTTCTTTTACGGCATCGCCATAGGTTTTGGCGTGTGGCAGGTGTGGAAGACCGACAAGGAACTCAAGAAAACCCGCGCCGAACGCCTCGAAAGAGAGGCGCGCAAGGCTCAGAAGGAAGCGGACAATCCACCCGCCCCCTGACCGGGAAGCGCCATCCGATGCGTGCATTTGGGGTAAGCTGGAAGAAATTCAGACACTCCGATTGCGGCCCATTTTTGGTCTTTTCACAAACCAGAGAAAGTGATCAGCGTTGCGGCATCGGATGAGTTGGGCGAGACTGTCATCGGGCAAGTGTGACCCTCGATAAGTTCGACATCGTACAGCTCACCGATGTCACCATCGATACGGAACCAGTCCACGCAGTTGCCTTTTTCCAGGTCAATCACCTGGACGCCGCACCAAGGCTCGCTGTCGGCGTCTTTGAGCGCCTTGTCGAGCGCCAAACCTTCAAACCGCTGGTAACGCGGGCGCGACAGGCCGACAAAAGCAAAGTTGCCGTGGAAGGTAAGCCCGCGCAAAAATCCGGGGCAAAACACAATGGGCTTGAAGCGACCTTTGGTCGTTTCCCCTTCCTCAAACTCAACATAGCCGAGTTCTCCAGAACCGGAGTTGAGCACGTAGAGGCGGCCATTATGCCATCGTGGCGAGTGCGGCATGGAGAGCCCCTCACACACAATTTCACTGGTTTCGACATCAATCACAACGCCGCCTTGATCGCGCCGATCGCGCCAGCCATCGATCGTGTTCGAACGCGACACCGCTGTTACATAAGCCGGCTTGCCCTCGCGCATAGCCAGCCCATTGAGGTGACACCGGTCCTCGTCAATGATCTCGCCGATAAACTCAGGACGCCAAAACGGTTCGAACGAATGAGTCTGTGACAGCTTGGCAAGGCAGTTGTAGCGTGTGTTCACAAAGACAACCTCGCCCTCAGCAGTCACGCCGACATCGTGCCCGTCAAGCTGTCCAGTGAGATGCTGTTTGCGCGGCATGAAACACGCGTCGTACACTTGGTTGATCCGCTGCTCGGCGCTGAGCACATTCTCAAACCAGATAACCTGGGCGCCCGCTGTCATAACAAGGCGCCCCGGTCCATTGGACCAAAGGCCCATCGGTTTCGGCATCTCCGACTGATGCAGCTGCGCACCGCCCGCGGCGTTTCGCCCAAGCATATAGAGAAAGCCGGATTGGTACGATGTGAACGCCAGCGATGCGTTAATCCCCTGCAAGCGAGACAGCATGCCGCCAGATATCGAGTACTCAACACGCGGGGGGGCCGCGCTCGTCTGACTGGCCGCAATCTGTTGGTTTTGACCGGTCATTGGGGCCCTCACATTTCCTAGCTTCGCAGCGCTATGTCGCAGGAGCGCGGCCACGTAAAGTGTGCCAGGACCCCTGCGGCTGAGCGTTTATGCGGCGGTGATTAGAAGCGATAGCGAATGTTGGCGTTGACACCGTAGCCATCGAGATCTTCGCCAAACAGGATATGCCCTTCGACCCCGCCGCTCCATGGGGAGGTTTCGTTGCCGATCGTGATACCCGCGCGCGTTTCGATAAAGTCATCGAACGGCCGCGCGCCGAACGTTTCGGCGCGGCCATTGCTAATGAACGTGACGCCATCGTCGCCCGCCAGTTCGGAAACATAGTGCGCGCCGAAATAGGCCACGCCCGTCGTCTTGCCCGAACCCAGCCCCTTTCCGATACGCGCGCCCAGCCGGCCCAGCAGCGAGCTGTCTTCGTCGAATTCAAACCCGCCTTGCGCGACGTCAATATCGTCCAGGTTGGCGTCAATCCACGAAAGCGATGCGACCGGTTCGAGAAACACGCCTGTGCGGTCGCCGATCAGCGCCCCGACTTCGCCGCGCGCGCCGATTGTCGAACCATCGGTATCTCCATTGAGGAAGCCGGAACCGCCTTCAAATCGGCCATCGATTGTGTCGTATTTGATCAACGCGTTGGCAAAGAACGCGCCGGTGTCGAGCGTCAGATACGCGCCGATATTAAACACGTTGTAATCGATGCGGTCCGAGGTGCTGGCGAATTCATACTCGCTCACGAGGTATCCGCCCGTCACGCCGTAACGCAGCACATCGTTGCCGAAATCGACACCGCCCTGGAAACCGAGGAAGTCCTGTTCGTAGCCCAGGTCGATGGTCGTCGTGGTGAGCCCACTGGTAAAGGTCTCCACTCTGTCGCGCTGGATTTCGCTGGCGTTGGCTGTGAACCAAACGCGTGCAAAGTTCTCTCCGTCGCCGCTCAAGTTGCTGGTGCCCGTCGGACCGGCGCCGCTTTCGTTGCGAAGGCTGGCCAATTGGTTTGACCACGCATCGAGCGATTGCCACCATAGGTTGCGCGCGCCTTCGGCGAAATTGCTGGTCTGCAGCGCTTCGTCGGTCGGAAGCGAGACGACGAAATAGTCGTCCGTTGTCCCGTCAAACGCGACTTCGAACCGCAGCAGCCCGATTTGCTGACGTCCGCCGACGAGGGTGAACGCACCGTCTTCGCTACCCGCACCCGCATCGACGATCAGGATGTCGTCAAACATTGAAGCGCCCGGCTCGCCCAAGAGATTGAGCGCAACCTCAGTTGATCCGGTGGCCGCGCCGGCAATGGTCAGGACATCGGACTGCATGTCGTTGAAGGAGAAATCGAGCGCCAGTGTTGACCCGCCGGTTCCGCTGAAATCGCCTGCAATGGTCAGGTTGTTGCCAATCTGATCGTCGACAAGGCTGACCATTCCGGAGTTGGCAAAGCTCGTCAGCCCATTCAGAGCAACTGGGCCAGCGCCTGTCACCGCAAACATTCCGGTGTTGGCAAAGGTGTTCGAGCCTGCGCCAAAATCGCTGTCGGCGCTTGCGCCAAACTCACCGTTATTGGTGAAGCTATCGTCGCCGCCGTCAAAGGTGACAAAGCCCATGACAACGCCATCATTGGTAACATCCGCGTTGGCGCCCGTGACGCGGAACGCTTCGCCCGAAGTCGCCATAACAGTGCCCGAACTGGTGATGGTCGTCGTGCCTTCTCCCGCGTTATCAGCGATCACGCCGGCCTCGTTGCCCATGATGGTTCCCGACAAGCTAAGGACGAGATCGCCCGCGCTGGCCGCGTTGGTCGCAGCGATAGCGGCACCCTCAACGCCCATGACATCGCCCGTCGTGACAGTGGTGGTTCCGGTCCCGTTGTTGGTCGCCGATATCCCGTTGGCTTGGCCACCAATAGCGCCCGCCGAGGTATCGATCATGAGCGCCATGCCTGCATTCGTCGCCGAAATGGCGTCGCCCGTTGCGCCGGTCACATTGGCCGTGACAATTGAAAGCGCGCCAGAGCCGGTGTTGGTCGCGGCGACACCGTTTGACTGTCCGGTGACGGCACCCGCCGTCGTGTCGATGGAGAGATCTGTGCCCGCGTTTGACGCCAAGATAGCGTTACCGGTCATGCCTATCGCATCAGCGGTCGCAATGGAGAGCGACCCAGACCCGGTGCTGGTTGCCGCGATGCCGTTCGCCTGTCCGGCGACGGTGCCCGCCGCCGTGTCGATCGAGAGGTCTGTGCCCGCATTCGTCGCCGAGATGGCGTCGCCCGTTACGCCCATCGCGTCGGCCGTTGTGATCGCCAGCGCTCCCGTGCCGTTATTGACCGCTGCCACGCCATTGACCTGCCCGCCAACGGTGCCTGCCGAAGTATCAATCGTAAGCGCCGTCCCCGCGTTGGTCGCATTTATGGCGTCGGCTTCGGTACCGGTTACGTTGGCCGCGGTGATCGAAAGCGCGCCTGTGCCGTTGTTCGCCGCATCAACACCTGTCGCACCCTGGACGGTCCCGGTCGACGTAATGTCAAGCGATGTACCCGTTGGTCCCTCGGAGCCATTGCGTGCAAAGATACCGGCCGTGTTCGTTCCAATTGCGTCAGCCACTGTGATTGCTAACGCGCCTACCCCTTCGTTGCGCGCTTCGACGCCGCTTTCGAGGCCATAGGCTTGACCTGTGACAGCGATTGAGAGACCTGAACCGCTCGTTGTTGCAAAGATTCCAGCGTTGGTCATGCCGGTCGCGTCCGAAACGCTGATCATCTGCGCACCCGGTCCGGTCTGGCTGGTCAGCACGCCGTTGGCACCGCCCATGGCGAGCGCGGTTGTGACCGAAAGATCACCCGATCCGGCTTGGACGGCTGATACACCGTTGACACTTCCCATGACGGCGCCTGCGCTGGAATCGATCGTCACGGCGCCTGATGCCGCCGAACTGCTCGCTTGGATGGCATTGCCGTTATCCGCGCTTACAGCGGCCGACGTAATAGTAAGGTTTCCGGTGCCGAGCTGCATCGCGTGGACGCCCGCGACCTTGCCCGCAATCGTCCCGGCAACGGTGTTGACCGCAAGATCCGTCCCCTGCGCGCTGGTGACCGCCTCGACGGCGATGTTGGCGCTGGTGACGTCCCCCGTGGTGACCAACGTTGTTCCGGTGCCCTCATTGGTCGCCGAGATTCCCAGATCGACCGCAGTGATCGCGCCGATGCCAGTATCGACCAAAAGATCCGTGCCGCCCATGCTGTTGGTCGCCACGACACCGTCATCCGCGGTGCCAGTCACATCACCGGTTACAACCGTGAGCATACCGGAGCCGTTGTTGGCGGCGACAACGCCATCGGTCGCGCCGGTTACGGAGCCGGCCGAACTGTCGATTGAAAGGTCGGTGGCGCTCGCCTGATTGACCGCGCTGATCCCGGCCATGGTGTCGCCGACAACCGCGCCGGTCGTTACGCTGGTGGAGCCTGTGCCCTGGTTATCGACGGAGATCCCGAAGGTCCCGCCGCGCACCGCTCCGGCCACGGTGTTGACGACGATGTCGCCGGAATCGGCAGAATTTGACAGCGCCAAAGCGGCGTCAGTGTCGGAGGTCGCGTCCCCGGTGGTGACGAAGAGATCGCCCGCGCCAACGAGCATCCCCGAAATGGCGTTGGTCCCGCCGGAAATAGCCCCGGCGCTTGTGTTGATCACCAGATTCCCCGGTTCCATCGACACCGCCGAGATCGCGGCGATCGTGCCTGAAACATCGCCCAGCGCGCTTTCGCCGCCGATATTGATCGAAGCGCCGGTCACCATGATGCCAAAGTCGCCCGCACCGGTAACGCCGCCCTCGCGGCCCACGCCCTGGATCGACACCGACCCATCGCCCGTGTCGGCCAGAATACCCATGCCGCCGGTACCGTTGCCGGTGATGGTGCCGATATCGCTGACCGTTACATTGATACCCGCGTTGGCCAGATCGAGCCCATTGCCCGCTTGCCCGGTGACGCTAGTCAGACCCGCGACGGAGATGTCTCCACCGACGGTGCGAAGATAGATGCCATCAGTTGCACCGGTGACATTGCCCGACGAGCTTTCGACCGTGATCGCGGTGCCTTCGACCGAGTTGATGGCGTAGATACCCTGACCATTCGCACCGGTCACATCGCTGACCGTCAGGTTGGTCGCACCCGTTCCATTATTGTAGGCGAGGATACCAGCCTCGGCGCCTGAAACGGTCCCGGCAGAACTATCGATTTGGAGCCCCGTGCCATTTCCACGACCGAAAATAGCCGCGTAGCCGCCATTGCCGGTCACATCGGCGGTCTTGAGAGAAGCAATCCCGCTGCCAGTGTTGTTGATAACAACTCCGTCAGTGCCGCCGACCACACTTCCAGCACTGGTATCAATTACGACATCGGCACCATCCGAATTGGCCCCACCCAATACGCCAACGCGACTGTTTGCTACGACATCCGCTGTGGTGATCGATAGAGATCCAGTGCCAATAATCACACCAACAACGCCCTCTTCGCCGGCGACGGCGCCTTGGCTGGTGTCGATGGTGAGATCACCGCGCCTTTCAAAGGCAAGCACAGCGGTATCCCCCGCACTCGTAACGTCGGCAGTGACAATCGTGGTGTCGCCCGTACCCACGAAGTTGAAGCTGACAATCGCGTCAGTATCGCCGGTGGTTGTGACCGATCCAGCCGTTGTATCGATGAAAATATCACCATCTGTCGAGTTGGCGCTAACAGCCTGCCTCACAGCGGTGACGTCACCCGTCTTGATCGAGAGGACGCCAGACCCAACCAGCGTGGCACCGATCCCTTGAACGCCCGAGTTAATCGAACCCGCGCTCGTATCGATCGAGATATTGCCTTGCGCGCCGTCCACGGTGGCCGCGACAGCGGTGTTGCGTTCGGAGGTCACGTCGGCCGTGGTGATAAAGATATCAGCGCTGCCCGAATGATTGGCACGGACTCCAGATGTATATCCTTGGATCATGCCGGCCACAGTGTTGATGACAATGTCACCAGTGGCACTCGCGCCAATGGCCGTAACGGCTGTGCTAGCCCGCGAGGTGACGTCACCCGTGGTGATCGACAGACCGCCCGTCCCCTGATGACGCGCATCGATCCCATTGCGCTCCGACTGGACGGCGCCCGCGCTGGTATCGATGGTGAGGCCGGTGCTGGCAGCCCTTGTCCCGCCATAAACGCCGGTGTCCGTAGCCGCGTTCACATCCGCTGTAGTGATCGAAAGCGCACCGGTCCCTTCGTGGATCGCGAAGACGCCCAAGCGCTGAGCGCCAATAGAGCCCGCGCTGGAGTTGATCGAGAGGCTGCCGCTTTCAGGCCCATAGGTCTGCGCGAAAATGCCATCAAAACCGGTTGCAGTGACGTTACCTGTCGTGATGACAATGGAACCGGTCCCTGAATGCCTGGCCTCGATACCCTCAGAGCCACCTGTTACCGATCCAGCCGTGGTGTCGATGATGATGTCGCCAGACAGATTCGCCGCCGCATAGATACCATCGCTTGCGCCTGTGATGTCGCCAAGGGCGCTACCGCCACCGATATTGATCGCTCCGGATCCGTTGTTTCCTCGGGCGGATACGACAATCCCCTCAAAACCAGCCGCAATTGTGCCGACATTCTGGATGGAGACACTTCCTCCGTTGGTATTGGCCCGAATACCAGCCCGATTGAGTGCATTGACCGAACCGATATTCCCAATGATGACATCACCGCCACGCGTTTGCGCCGAGATCCCGTCTAGTACGCCTCCAACGACTTCGTCTGCATTGACGAGGGTGATTGATCCGAGATCAGCCTCAGCGCGTATCCCATACGCAGAGCCGTCGACGGCGCTTGCGGTCCCATCAAAAAAGATCTCGGCACTTGACCTCGGAACGCCGACCGGGATGCCCGCCCCAAATGCAACTGTGGCCAGGTTTATCGCGGTTCCATTTCTACTGGTGACATCGCCCGAGACAATTCGAGTGTCACCTAAGCCTAAGTTAAGGACATTGATAGCATTGGCCGCGCCGGAAACCACACCCGCACTGGTATCGACAAGAACTGATCCACCAGAGGAACTTGCGTTCACGCCAGATCCGCTGCTCGACATCACATCGCCGGTGGTGATCGATAGATCGCCCATGCCGTAATTGCGCACAGCCACGCCGTTCCACACGCTCAAAACCGTGCCAGCGCTTGTTTCGATCGTGATGTCTTGCGCCGCATTTTGCCCGATCACGTAAACACCGTCTGTACCCGCATCGACGTCAGCGGTCGTGATCGAAACCGAACCCGCCCCGTACTGCGTCGCCGAGACACCTCTGGTCAGAGAGAGAAGCCGGCCAGCGCTGGCGTCGATCGTCTGATCGCCCCCGTCGCTGCTGGCGAAGATCGCGCTGCCAAAGCCCGAAGAAACGTCGGCTGTGGTGATCTCCAGTGCCCCGTCTCCCCTGGTCGTGGCGTCAATGCCTCCCCCGCCTGAGACGCTTCCCGCGCTTGTGTTGATCACAATCGAGCCTGCGCCTTCGGTGAAGGCGAAGATGGCGGTCGACGTGCCTGAGATATTGCCCAAAGCGGTCACCCCGCCAAGGTTGATATTTCCGTCCAGTGCGTTGGCCAGGATGCCGTTTTGCGATGAGCCATTGACGCTGCCCGCAAGGCCAACGCCCTGGATCGAGATATCGCCACCATCGCTTTGCGCCAGAATTCCGTTTTCAGTGCCGCTGATCGCGCCAATGTCGGTGATCGTGATCGCGCCGCCTCCGGAGCTCACATCGATCCCATCGCCGCCATTGCCGGTCACGCTGTCGAGATTTTCGATCGTGATATCGGTTCCAATGGTCTGGATATTGATCCCGTCGGGCGTGCCGATCACATTGCCGGAGGAACCCTGAACCCGCGCGTTGCCTGCGCCCCCGGCGTTGAAAACGCGGATACCGTCGCCGGAACCGCCGAACACCTCGTTGACGGTGATAAGAGTATCGCCGGTTCCGGTGTTGACGACGTCAATGCCGTTCCCACCGCCCATCACGTTGCCGGCGCTGGCGTCCACAGTGATCGACGCCCCGGAGCCCCGTACATAGATACCATCGTCCATAGTGGCGGAAACGTCGCCCGTTATAACCGAGGTCGGACCCGTGCCGTAGTTGAAAACCTCAACCCCGTCGAATTCAGCCATGACCGAGCCTGCGCTGGTGTCGATGGAGAGATCGGTGCCACCAGTTAGATTGCGACCGAAAACACCGTCGCCCATGGTTCCCGTTGCATCAGCGGTGGTGATCGAAAGCGCACCCGTGCCGTTGTTAAGAGCCAAGACGCCGCGTGTTCCGCCCGTGGCCGTACCGGCGCTGGTGTCGACGGCTAGGCCTTGGCCATAAGACACGGCATAGACGCCGTTATAGGCTGCACCACTGACGTCACCCGTCACCACCGTGACGCTTCCGGAACCCCGATTGATTAGACCGACCGCATTGGTCGCTCCAGTCACCGGACCGGCTCTGGTGTCGACGGAAATATCTCCAGTGTCTGCTCCAGCGGAAACCAGCACCCCATCAAAAGCGGTGCCTGCAACACTCCCTGTGACGAGGGACACTGAGCCAGACCCAAACCCCAGCGCCACAATGCCAGACGTTCCGCTAACACTGCCCGCGCTTGTATCGACAAGGAGATCGCCTTGGGCGCGCACAGCAACACCCTGACTTGAGAGACCGACCACATCCGCTGTCGTGATCCGCGTACTGCCCGAAGCGCTGCCGGTGACGTTGATCCCTTCCCGCTCAGCCTGGATCCGCCCCGCGGTCGTATCGACGATCAAATTCCCACTTACCCCATCAATAGAGGCGCTGATCGCGAGGCTGTCGTTGGAAGTCACATCGCCGGTGATAAGCGTGACATCGCCGATGCCATTGTGGCTAACAGTGACCCCGGAGCTCTGGGTGGTGACCACTCCCGCCGATGTATCGATGGTGACCGAACCGCCAGTCGTTGAGTTGAAGACTCCGACACCTCCGCTGCTGCTCGATGTGACATCCGCCGTTGTCACAAACACATCACCGGAGCCATTTTGACGGACTTCGACACCCTGGGCAGTTGAGGTAACATCGGCTGTCTTCACGGAGACATCACCGGAGCCGTCTTGGCGTACCGTAACACCACGACCGCCAGCGGTGACCGTGCCAGCGCTTGTATCGACGACGACAGCACCTGTAGAAGCTGCGTTGTAATTGTTGACGCGCACACCTGCCAGATTGATCGAGGTGACATCGCGAGAGGTTACGGAGGTGCTGCCTAAACCGCGATTGGAAACAATCACTCCATATTGCGTGCCGATCACCTCGCCCGCGCTCGAGTCAATGACGACGTCGCCGGAATACGCGCTGCTGCTCACGCTGATGGCGTTGACACCGCTAAGCACGTATCCACTTGTGATCGAGACGCTGCCAGCGCCCTGCTGATCCACGCCTATCCCACCATTCCCTCCTTCGACCATTCCGGCAGAGGTATCGATCGTGACGCTCGAAGCGCTGGTGCGCACCTCAATCCCGCCAGCATCGGTGCCGTTCACATTGGCGGTCGTGATCGAAAGATTGCCCGAGCCGGGTTGGCGTACATAGATTCCGTACCTCGATCCGCTGACGGAGCCGGCCGTTGTGTTGATCGTGATATCTTCGCTGCGATAATCACCCACGCTCGACGAGTGCGTAACAAAGATTGCGTTGCCGGCGTTTGCGCTCACACTGCCTGTCGTCAGCGACACCGCGCCGGACGCGTCTTGGCGAATGCCAATGCCTTCAGACGAACCCACCACTGTGCCCGCGCTGGTGTCGACGCTGACCGAACCCTCGCTGCGATTGCGCACGCGCAGAGCGGAAATGGCGAATGGCCCTTGTGAGTCGACGTTGCTGGTAACGATATTCACATCGCCAGCGACTTCGTTGCGCGCATAAATGCCAAAGCGCGCGCCTGTTACGGTGCCGGCCGAACTGTCGATCGAAATCCCATTGCCCGCCTGGTTGTAGGCGCTGATGCCATAATTGTTGAGCCCGGTTACATCGGCCGTGGTAATCGAAAGCGCGCCATCGCCAGAGTTGAACACCCCAAGGCCATTGGATGAACCTCTTACCGTGCCCGCGCTGGTATCGACCGTAACAGCCCCGGAACCAGCCGCAGCGCTGACGAAAATTCCATTTCCGCTGCCGCCGTAAACATTTCCGGTTGTAATGTCAGCAGAGCCAGTGCCCAAGCTGAAAGCGATCACGCCGTTAACCTGACCGATGACTGTGCCCGCAGAAGAGTCGACCAGAAGATCGCCCGCGCCATTGGTCTGAACCGCGATGCCGAACGTGCCGCCCGTAACATTACCGGTCACGATATCGGTCGCCCCATTCGCAGCCGTAACAGCAGAAACGCCCGCGTTGCTCGTGCTCATCACACTGCCCGCGCTCGTGTCGATCGAGACGCTGTCGGTTACGTTGGTCGTGTTAAACACCCGAACAGCGGCGCCAGTGCCCGCGTTTACATCACCGGTCGTGATGGAAATGGCGCCGCCATTCTGAACACCATTGTCGTCAACGTTTACGCCCGCCGCGCCAGCGTTTATTGTGCCCGCGCTCGTATCGATGCTTACATCGCCGCCCGCACGCGCCACATACACACCTGTGTTCGGTGAGTTGACGTCTGCGGTTGTGATGAAGAGCGGGCTTGTTCCGACGCTTCTTACGTTGATACCCGCTCTGTAACCACTCACCGTACCCGCTGTGGTGTCGATCACGATGGGCCCCGTGTCGTTTCCGCTGTTTACGGAGACGCCAAAATTCGAGTTGTCGACCACGTCGCCCGTTGTGATCGAAACCGCGCCCGTCCCCAAATCCGTAAAGTCAATTCCACCTGTCACGACCCCACCAGAGGTATCGATGACCGCGTCCGAGCCCTGGTGAATGATCGAGAAAATGCCGTCGAGATCGCCGGTCGTGATCTGTGTAGAGCCAGTGCCGAAATTGGTGGCTCTGATCGACGCTCCGGGTCCCTGAACGGCGCCACCTGTCGTATCAATAATGAGATCCGTGCCGTAGCTAATCGCTTGGATCCCGCTTCCTCCACTGGTCGAAACGTCGCCCGCCGTGATAGAGGTCACGCCCGATCCATTGTTGGTGATATTCAGCCCTGACAAAGCGCCGGTTACGCTTCCCGCCGAAGTATCAACCGTAAGGTCCGTCGTATTGACCCCGCCTGTAATGAAAGCGCCAAACACAGACGTGGATTGGATCGTGCCGGTCGTGACCGTGGTAGAGCCATCGCCAGTGTTGACGACATTCAGACCCGTGCCGGTCGCAAGGATGGTGCTGGGAGCGATATCGACGAAAACGCTGCCGTTCACCGAGTTGTTGACATCAATCCCCACCCCCCCGGTGGTGATCAGGTTTGCCACGCCAGACGATACGATCGTAACTCCGCCGGCCGAACTGACGTCGAACCCGTCGAAGGCGGTGTCGATGTCGAAGCCGTCCTGAATATCAACGGTGACATCATTTCCGGTGATCACCTGCGTCGTGGTCGCCGGGCCGTTATTATTCTGACACTCGAATTCGTTGGGGTTGGTTTCAAGACAGGCATCTTGCGCCAACGCGGAGGTCGAGCTCATCAGCAAGGCCGAGGGCGCGATCGACATGGCTACAGCCTGCGACAGCAACGCAACGCTCGCGCCCGCGCCCGTCGCCGCGCGCGCACCCGTCACGACCACGCCCAGCTCTGGCGCGTAAGAGGCCGCTTGGCCTTTATGTTTGGTCATTCGCCCACCGCGCAAAACGGCGGATAGTCGTCCTCTGAAGTCTCGATTGGAGTTGATTTTACTTGCCGTGCGCCCAACGGCCGCGGTCCCGCGGCCAGTCCCGAAGTTCATTCACCCACCCCTGTGGTTTAAATCTGCCCCAACACGCGCCTTTAATTGTGCAAACCCGGCCCGGCGTCGCGTCTGTTCGATTCTTTTGTCGAACACTTCTCTTATGTGAGAAACTCTGAAATAAGCAACCGGCTTTCCGCAGAAAAATCAAGACTTAGGACAAGAGTTAGCTGAATAAGCCGAATTACCCTAAAAGCATTGGATTTCCGCGAGGGCCACGAGAACTCCTTAGCCAAACAGCCGACGTGACCGAAAGGCAACGATTGAGCCAAGTTCGACTTCTTCCTCAAAAAAAGCTCTGACTTAAAAGAGTGAGGCTAAGGATTTCGAGCGCCCGCGCGTTGCTTTACCGCGCTCTCGATGCGTGGTTCAAACGACCAACCGAAGCTCCTTGGTCACGCACATGACGAGCCTAAAGTAACCTCATCGATGCTCAGCGAGCGCCTAAAACGCGAAGGTGCGCCTTCTACTCCGCCAGCGCCTCTCTGATTTGCGCGATTGCTTCTTCGCTGTCCCATTCATAATCGCCCGCGACGCGGAAGACTTCAACGCCGTTTGCGTCGTAGAGCACTGTTGTCGGCAGCAAACCGCCATCGGCCAGCGTCATGCCAAGATCCGTATTGGTGTCCATCCACGGCTCCAAATTGGCAAAACCCTCTTGCTCAAAGAACGGCACGACCTTCTCCGCGCCTTGGAAATCCTGACTGACTGTCAACACACGGACTTCGCCTTCGAGGGCGCCCGCAAGATTGTCGAGCAGCGGCATTTCGACTTTACACGGCCCGCACCAGGTCGCCCACAAATTGAGCAGCACCGGCTCCCCAATGCTGGCGAGGTCCAACGTGTTGCCGTCGGGGTCGTTGACTGTAAGTGCGGGGATCGTCTCGCCCGCTTTGAAACGCACAATGCGTCCAGGCAATGGGGGTGGAGCGGCGTCGACGTTGCCTGGGGCCTGAGCCGCCGGTTGCGCGTCCTCTTGTGGGGCACTATCGCACGCCGCGAGCAACAGCGCTGAAACGGCAAGAACGGGCACGAAACGGATCATGGCAGACTCCAACAGCAACCAAATGTGGGGCGGGCGGTTCGCTGGTGGGCCTAGCGCGATCATGCGCGAAATCAACGCTTCAATTCCGTTCGACAAGGCTTTGTGGCGGCAGGATATCCTGGCGAGCGAGGCCCATGTGGCCATGCTGGCGGCGCAGGAGATCGTAAGCGAGGCCGATGCGAGTGCGATCGCAAAGGGTCTGGCCCAGATAGCGGCCGAGTATGAGGCTGAGGGTGTGCCCGAGGATTGGGACCTCGAGGACATCCATATGACGACCGAGAGCCGCTTGGCCGAGTTGATCGGCCCGGCAGCGGGACGGCTGCACACAGCGCGCAGTCGAAACGACCAGGTCGCGACCGACTTCAAATTGTGGGTGCGCGGGGCGATTGACGCGTTGGACAACGGTTTGGCCGCTCTGCAGGTCGCCTTGGTGACGCGCGCGGAGGAGCACGCCGCTTCGATCATGCCCGGCTTTACCCATTTGCAGACCGCCCAGCCGGTGACTTTGGGCCACCACCTGTTGGCCTATTACGAGATGTTTGCGCGCGATCGCTCGCGTCTAGCGGGTGCGCGCGAGCGGCTTAACGAATGCCCTTTGGGAAGCGCGGCCCTGGCGGGGACCGGGTTTCCAATTGATCGGGAGATGACGGCTGCGGCGCTCGATTTCGCGCGCCCAACGGCCAATTCGCTGGACGCGGTGTCGGACCGCGATTTTGCGTTGGACTACCTGCACGCAGGCAGTTTGATTTCAATCCACCTTTCGCGCCTTGCCGAGGAGCTTATCATCTGGGCCAGCCAACCTTTTGGCTTTGTGCGCATGCCCGATAGCCTCTCGACCGGCTCCTCGATCATGCCGCAAAAGAAGAACCCGGACGCGGCTGAATTGGTGCGCGGCCACGCTGGGCGCGTTCTGGGCTGCGCCACCGCGCTGAGCATCACGATGAAGGGTCTGCCGCTCGCCTATTCCAAGGACATGCAGGACGACAAACCGCCGGTGTTCGAGGCAGCGGGCCTTCTAGAACTGAGCGTTGCGGCGACCACAGGCATGATCGCCGATGCGGCTTTCAACACTGATCGCATGCGCGAACTGGCGGAGTTGGGCTACGCGACGGCGACCGACTTGGCCGACTGGCTCGTGACCGAAGCCGACATCCCTTTCCGCGAGGCGCACCACATTACCGGCGCGGCGGTGAAACTGGCTGAGGATCGCGGAGTGGCGCTTGACGCCTTGCCCTTGGCGGACCTTCGAGCGATTGACCCTCGCATTGATGACCGCGTGTTCGCCGCGCTCAATGTCGACGCGTCGGTGGCCGCGCGCGCTTCCTATGGCGGAACCGCGCCGAAACAGGTACGTATTCAAGTGAAACGCGCCAAAGCGGCGCTTGGAATGGAGACGTAAATGCGTGGAACGATGAAGGCAGCCTTGGCTTTGACCGCTCTCACCGCGCTTGGTGCGTGCGGTGCGCGCGCGCCTTTGGCCCCTCCTCAAGGCGCGAGCCTGCCGGTATCCCCCTATGGCGTACCCAAAGGCAAAGAGAACGCGCCAACCGCCGAACAATTGCTTGAACTCGAAGCGCTCGCGGCGCCCGAACGCAGCGTGGAACTGCGTCGCCGTTCCGAAGAGCGCGAAGACGATCCGTTTGACCTGCCCCCTCCAGATTAGGCTTTCAACACCTCTCCCATGGATTATTTTGAGTACCGCGACGGCGTGATGCACGCCGAGGATGTGCCCCTGCCCCGGATCGCCGAGGAAGTGGGCACCCCCGTCTACGTCTATTCGCGCGCCACGCTCGAACGCCACGCCAAAGTGTTCCGCGATGGCTTGGCCGAGGTGCCGGACAAGCTGATCGCCTTCGCGGTCAAATCGAACCCGAACCTCGCCGTTTTGCGCGTTTTGGCCAACCAGGGATACGGCGCGGATTGCGTCTCTATCGGCGAGGTGCGCCGCGCGCTGGCCGCAGGCGTGGCGGCGGACAAGATTGTTTTCTCCGGCGTCGGCAAGACGCGGGCCGAACTGATCGCGGGACTCGAAGCGGGTATCGGCCAATTCAACATTGAAAGCGAAGAAGAGGGCCTTGAACTCGCCGAAATCGCGACTGAGATGGGCGCGGTGGCCGAATGCACTTTGCGGATCAACCCGGACGTTGACGCGGGCACGCATGATAAAATTTCGACCGGAAAGGCCGACAACAAATTTGGCGTGCCGATCGATCAGGCGGGTCAGATTTTTGGAAAGTTAGCCGGACAAATGGGCGTGAATTTGCGCGGCGTGGCGGTTCATATCGGGTCGCAACTGGGCGATCTGGCGCCGCTTGAACGCGCGTTTGAAAAGCTGGGCACGCTCGTCACTTCCCTGCGCGGCGCGGGGCATACGATCAGCCACGTCGATCTCGGCGGGGGTTTGGGCGTGCCGTATAAGGCCGGCGACGAATTGCCGAGCCCGGCGGAATACGGCGCGATGGTCGCGCGTGTGACCAAGGATTGGGGAGTGCGCCTGATCTTTGAGCCCGGACGCGTGATCGCTGGCAATGCGGGCGTTCTTCTCACCCGCGTGGTGAGGGTGAAGCGCGGGATCAACGATCCGTTTGTGATTGTCGATGCCGCGATGAACGATTTGGCGCGCCCGGCGCTTTACGGCGCGTATCACGACTTCGTCGCGGTTGAGCCGCGCGGCGCGGATATGACGGCCAATATTGTCGGCCCGATTTGTGAGACGGGCGATACCTTTGCCATGGGCCGTCTCACTGACCGGCTCGAAACAGGTGACCTGGCCATTTTCCGGACCGCCGGTGCCTATGGCGCAACCATGGCGTCGAGCTACAACTCCCGCGGGTTCGTGGCTGAGGTGCTGGTTGATGGCGATAAGTACGCGGTCGTCGCTGATCGGATCGACGCCGGCGCAATCATGGACGCCGAGCGCGTGCCTGAGTGGCTTAGCTAAAGCGCTAATGCCTGAGCTCGCCAGCCTTCCCCTTTTTCACCAGATCGCTGGCAAACCGGTGCTGGTCTTGGGAGATGGCGAGGCTGCCGAACCCAAGCGGCGTTTGGTTGAACGCGCGGGCGGCGTATTCATTGATGATCAAGCAAAAGCGCTGGCTGAAGGCGCTCGCATCGCTTTCGTCGCCTATGACGACGCTGACGAGTGTGCAGCGGCGGCGGCGCAGCTGCGCGAGGCTGGGCTGTTGGTCAATGTGGTCGACCGGCCCGACCTCTGCGATTTTACAACGCCGAGTCTGCTAGATCGGAACCCGCTTTTGATCGCGGTTGGAACAGGCGGAGCATCGGCGGGTCTGGCGAAGCATGTTCGGTTGCGGCTCGAGCGGATTTTGCCGGAAACACTGGGTAAGCTTGCCATGGCGATGAAAGCCGCGCGCCCTGTGCTTCGCGAACGCTTTCCTGATGGAGCGGATCGGAGGCGAGCCATCGACACGGCCTTGCGCGAAGGCGGGGCGCTCGATCCGCTCAAAGGCGGCTCGCACGAAAACGCGGACGCGTGGGCGCGCTGCGCGATCGAAGAGATCCCCAGCGTGACCCACATTTTCGAGCTCACAAGCGCCGATCCAGAAGACCTGACGCTCAGGCAAGCCCGCCTCTTGGGCGAAGCGGATGTGGTGTGCGCGCAAGGATCGTTGCCTCCGGCGATCCTCGCAAGGGCACGCGCCGACGCCATGCGTGTCGTGTGCGAGAAGGCCAGCTGTCCCCTAAGGGAAGTTACCGCCGGACAAGCCGGCCACTCGCCCTGCCCTAAAGCTCAAGCGATGGGACAAGATGGCGGCTTAACCGTCATCCTGCGCGCGCCGCATAGCGCCTAGCGCCAATCGCCTGCCGCCTAACGCCTGTACGGGCTGCCCTGTCCTTCTACGCTGCGCGAGCGAGCGGCGTTTCCACGTATTGGAAGTAACGCGCCATAGCCTCAACACTGGTTTCGCTCAGCTCGATAAAGGCTCGGCGGCGATCGTCGGGGTCTGCAACGCGTTCAAAAACACCGCTTTCCACCATCTGCTTAAGCCAGCGCAGCGCTGTGGTCGCGGGCACGCCCGCCGCAATGCAGAGTGAGGTCACCGAAACCTTCGCCCCTTCCGCATGGGCCGCGGTCAGGTCGAGCAGCATGTCCCAGGCCGGATCGGAAAACAGCTCAGCATCGAAGAAGCGCGTGCGCGCCTGACGCCCAGCGATCACACTGCGCACCAGTTTTGGATCTGGAAGCCTCGTATTTTGAGACTTTGCGGGAACACTTGTAACGAAAGGCAATGGCTGTGCGCTCGCTGGCCTGAAGTCCTGTTTGAAATCGCTGAGCTTCTCGGCGCCGTCAGTCTTGAGTGTAGATATCCGATCAAGCTCTCGCGCAATCGTCTCCACCTGCTCCGCCAGGCGAAGCAATGACGCTCGATCCCCCTCGCTCATTTCTTGAAGGCGGCTTTGAGAAAGCCCCGGAATGGCTCGACCCACCGCAATCATGAGCTCGGACCGGCTAGGATCGACGAGTATCTGGGGCGTGGCCTTGTCAAAGACCGAAAACACCGCATCAAGGGTGGCCAAAGAGGTCGTTACAATAAGGCTCGCGCCAGAGGCGGGTATGCGTTCATTCAAGCGAACCAGCGCCCCCACGCTTTCTTCGGGAAGAGAAAGGCATTCGACCAAGACCACATCGCCAAGCGACATGATTGGCCCGTCAACAAGCGCGGCGAGATCGCCGCCATCGTTCGCCTTGCAACCGGCTGCACCCAAATCGTCGATGGTCCCTGTTCGCCAACTGCGCCTTTCGCCAAAAACTGTAATGCGCTGGGGAAGGACGCTGGATGGTGAGAAGGGTTGATATTCAAAGTCGGCTTGAGTCATCGAATCGCCTCCATAATTTCGGGAACAGGGATAGAACAAAACAAGACTAAGTCAAGAATAGACCGATTATTGCTCGAAATCCGAACGATGGATTGAACCGTTTGGCGCTTTTGTCAGACTACGTTTTCGATGACCCGATTGCCGCCTATCTCTGCTTCCAATTCCGACGCCGTGTTCGACGAGCTGTTGGTCATGCACGCGCAGAATGGCGACAGGCGCGCCTTTGAGCGGCTCCATCAAAGATGGCACAAACGCCTCGCTCAGGCGGCGCTGCGATACACCGGCAACGCGGATGCGGCGCGCGACCTTTCGCAGGATTGCTGGCTTGCCATTTGGAAAGGGGTTGGTCGGCTGCGCGATCCGAAGCGCTTTCGCGCTTATGCCTTTGGCGTGCTGCACCGCAAAGGCGCGGATCATGTGCGCGGCCTGATCACGACGCGCGAACGAACCGCGACTGAACAGCCAGGCAGCGAGCCAAGCCATCCCTCTCGGCAAGATGAGAGCAGCGCTCTTACCCAAGCTTTCGCAGCGCTTCCGCCCGACCAACGGCTTGCGGCGCATTTGCACTTTGTCGAAGGATTAACGCTCAGCGAAATCGCCGAAGCGCAAGCTATACCCACAGGCACCGCTAAAAGCCGCCTGTTCCACGCGCGCCGCAAGTTGAAAGCGGCGCTTTCCGAAGTCCCTTGAAGGAGATGACCTATGACCAATGACCCCGACACACGCATCGCGCAGGGCCTTCGCCAAGACGCGATGAGCGACGACGACTGGGCGTTCCTGGAAAGCCTCGAAGATGACCGCGGCATGTTCCAGCAAATCGGCGACACCTGGAAAGGGCCGCTGGGAGGCTGGGCCAAGCTGATCTTTGGCTTCACCGTTGTGATGGGCCTGCTGTTTCTTGTTGTACTCTGGCAGGCCGCGAGCACAACTGATCACCCAATCATTCACGCGCTGTGGGCCATCGCCGGTGTCGCAGTGCTGGTGATCATGGGCTTTGCCAAAGAGTGGATGTTTGCGCGCATGAACATGCTGACCGTGCTGCGCGAGATCAAGCGCGTGCAGCTGGAGGTTGTCGCGCTGCGCGAAGAGCTGGACCAACGGGCGGGTGAGTAAGCCGCGCTAGGCTCAGGGACCTAGCGTCGGATATCGATCACCGTGCCATCAGGCACCAGCTGCCACAACTCCTCAATCTCGGCGTTGGACAGGGCAATGCATCCGTCGGTCCAATCGCCGGGAAGACGCCCGGTGGGCAGCTGGTTGGGTTGTCCATGAATGAAGATGTCCCCTCCCGCTGAACGGCCATAGCGCGCGGCGTGCGCGCGGTCGTCGGCGTTGGGGTAGGATATGCGGAGGCTCAGATGAAAACGGCTTTGCGGGTTGCGCCAGTCGATCGTGTATCGGCCCTCGGGGGTGCGTTCATCGCCCTGGAATTGCTTGTGGCCTTGTGGCTGATCACCGAACTGGATGTTTCGGTAGGCCCGGATCGGTTGGCCCGCGCGATAGGCGATCAGCAGCCGATCCGACTTGTCGACCAGCAGGTAGTCCGCGACCAACGGGGCGCTCGCGGTCTCAATCGCTCGGCGCGCGGGGCCTCTGAACGGGGTCAGCGCCTCGAGGTTTGAGGCGGCGACGCCGTGCCCTCCGGCATCCACCACTTTGGGCGGCGGGCCTGACGAGCACGCGGCCAGCAGCAGCAGAGCGATTGAGGCGAGAAGCGACTTCATCGTGGCGTACGCTACTCCGCCTCACCTTTCGCTACAATTGCCAAGCCTCTGCGCGTCTCATCTAGGGACCGTTGCGCCTTTCGCTCAGTCCACAAACGGATCGCGGATTAGGATCGTGTCGTCGCGTTCCGGGCTGGTGGAGACCAGCGCGACCGGGCACTCGATCAGCTCCTGCACGCGCTGGATGTACTTGATCGCGTTGGCGGGCAGATCGGCGTAGCTGCGCGCGCCAACGGTGCTCTCGCTCCAGCCTTCCATCTCTTCGTAGATCGGCTCGACCGCCGCCTGCTCCGCCGCGTGGCTGGGGAGGTAGTCGTAAACGTTGCCGTTCAAGCGATAGCCAGTGCAGATCTTCACCGTTTCTAGCCCGTCGAGCACGTCGATCTTGGTCAGCGCGATTCCCGTCACACCCGAGACAGAGCAGGTCTGACGCACCAACACCGCGTCGAACCAGCCGACGCGGCGCTGCCGCCCGGTGACGGTGCCGAACTCATGGCCTCGTTCGCCAATGCCCTGGCCAATCTCATCATCAAGCTCGGTCGGGAACGGGCCGCTGCCCACGCGGGTCGTGTAGGCTTTGACGATACCCAGCACGAAGCCGGTCGAGTTGGGGCCGAGCCCGCTGCCGCTCGCTGCGGTGCCGCTCACCGTGTTCGATGACGTAACGAAGGGGTAGGTCCCGTGATCGACATCGAGCAGCACGCCTTGCGCGCCTTCGAACAGGATCTTGGCCCCGGCCTTGCGCACCTTCTTAAGGCGTTTCCAAACCGGTTGCGCGAACCGCAGCACGAAGTCGGCCACATCGCGCAGCTCCGCCAGCAGCGCGTCGCGATCCACCGGCGGCTGGTCAAAGCCCGCACGCAGCGCGTCGTGATGCGCGCACAGGCGGTCAAGCTGCGGGTCGAGGTCGTCGAGATGCGCCAGGTCGCACACGCGGATCGCGCGGCGGCCCACCTTGTCTTCGTAAGCCGGACCAATGCCGCGACCGGTCGTTCCGATCTTGCCCTTACCCGCCGCCGTTTCGCGCAGACCGTCCAAATCGCGGTGCATCGGCAGGATCAGCGGGCAATTGTCCGCAATCGCCAGGTTATCAGAGTTGATCTCCACCCCCTGTGCCTCAAGCTTGGCGACCTCATCGCGAAGCGCCCATGGGTCAAGCACGACGCCGTTGCCGATCATTGAGAGCGTGCCCGACACGATGCCCGACGGCAGCAGCGACAGCTTGAACACATTGCCATCGATCACCAGCGTGTGGCCCGCGTTATGGCCACCTTGAAAGCGCACGACTGCGTCCGCGCGGCTGGCGAGCCAATCGACGATCTTGCCTTTGCCTTCATCGCCCCACTGGGCGCCGATTACGGTGACGTTGGCCATGGCATTCCTTTTCGCTTTGGCTCGACAAACCGCGCGGGCCTAGGCCCCTTCGAAGCGCAGAGCAAGCGGAGTCGCACGTCATCCCCAATGGTTCGGTTCGTCGTACGCAAGCCACGCATGGACCACCTGTTACACGGTCCTGACGGAAAAATTGGATCGATCACAGACAGGTGTTTTGATCGCCAATTTCGATCACATCGTGCAAGAGAAAGGGCCGTTGTCATAAGCCCACGCCATACGCCTCGGCATTCGAGTAGGAAAACCGCTCGCCAAGGCTACGTTCAGCGACAAACCGCGACTGGTCTCTTCGCACTGGTCTGCCCCATACCCCGCTCCGTTCCCACCCCCTAAGGGAGATTTGCCATGCCCCGCTTTGTTTCGACACTCGCTCTTGCGCTCACAGTCGCAGCGTTAGGCCCCTCACAAGCCAGCGCGAACGAAAGCGCCAACATGCTCACCCAAGCTGACGCCAACAAAGATGGGTCGGTCACGTCGAGCGAAGCGAAAGCAAACCGCGCCAAAATGTTTGCCAAAATGGATCGCAACGGAGACGGCGTCGTGAACACATCGGACCGCCCAAGCCTGGTAGGCAAGAGCAAATTCGACAAAGCTTACAAGCGCGCATCCGCAACGGCAGACGCCAACACGGACGGTCAGATCACCCGCCGCGAATGGGAAACCGCGCTTAGCGCACGGTTCAGCCGGCTTGACCTCGATCGCAACGGTACGCTTGATGCCAGCGAAATCGCTCGCGCCAATCGCTAACGACTAAGCTAGGATCTATCCCTGATGATGCGCCCCACCCTCGTCTTGGCCTCTGGCCTCGCACTGATCGCTGCCGCCACGCCAATCCTTGCTCAACGAGAGCGCGGAGGGGGTAACCGACCTTCGCGTGAATGCGTGCAAGAGATCGTGGCGTTGTGCGGCCGTGACCGCTCGCAAATCCGCGCGTGCCTGTCTGAACAGTTCGAAGCGCTTTCGGAAAAATGCCAGAAACAGGTCAAAAAACGGATGGGCGTATCCGCGGCTGAGCGGCCCGCGCCACTGCCCTTTGTGCGCGCCATTCGCCCCACCCGCAGCGTGCTGTTCGGATCGCATCAGCGCCAGCGCGTCGACATCTATGAACCCAAAGGTGTGGTGGAACCCCGGCCCCTCATCCTGTTTGTCCATGGCGGCGGCTGGCAAACCGGCGACAACAAATACGTTCAGGGCAAACCCGCTTTTTACAACGAAGCGGGCTATTTCTTCGCCTCCACGGGATACCGGTTGCTGCCCGATCACCCGGTCGAGGATCAAGCCGCTGATGTCGGCGCCGCCTTGCAAGCCCTGGTTGGCCAAGCGGGCCTGATCGGCTTTGACCCCGAGCGTGTGGTTATCATGGGCCATTCGTCTGGCGCGCATCTCGCCGCTTTGGTTGCGAGCGACGCGCAATACGCCGGCGAAGCCTTTGGTTCGATCAAAGGCGCGGTGCTGCTCGACAGCGCGGGTTATGATGTGGTCCAACATCTCGAAGACGCCGACTTTGGGACGAAGCGCGTTTACGAAGACGCCTTTGGCTTTGTCGAAGAACGCCAGCGCGCGCTTTCCCCCATCACCCACGCTGGCGCGCCCAACGCGCCGAACTGGCTGGCGCTTTATGTCGATGGACGCACCGACACCCAGACACAGGCACAATCCTTCGTAAAAGCGTTAAGCGAAGCGGGCGCGTCGGCGAGCGCCGTGCCGATCGCCGATACCGACCACAGCCGTCTAAGCCGCGAGATTGGCACCGATGCGGGCGCGGCGCAGACAGAGGCAATTGGAGCGTTTTTGACCCAAGTGTTTGGGGCGTAAGCCAAAGGTCATTCTTGGATTGCCCATCCGTATAAATGCGATCACCTGTTGCAAGCCTATCGCAAGAACGGGTAGGCCTCCGGTGCGCCTTCCAATCTGACAGGTTGTGAGGGAAACCCCGCGCCCGTTTTCCCCTAAACACGGGCTGCTTTTGGAGAGGCTGACAATGCACGGACCTGTTAAGGCCCAACCCACCCCCGAAATTACCCCGCAATTGCTGCACAGCCTCGCGAAGTTTCGCACGCCGAGCGAAAGCCGTTCCTGGTGGGAACTCGCCGCCACCGTCGCTCCGTTGATCGCGGTTTTGACCGTGATCCTGTTTGCGGTTTCGGCGGGCTATTACTGGGCGCTGCTGCTTACGCCCGTGTCGGGGCTGTTTCTTCTGCGCGGCTTTATCATTCAGCACGATTGCGGGCACGGCGCGTTTATGCCGGGCAAGGCGAAGAACGACTGGATCGGGCGCACGATGGGCGTTTTGACCTTCACGCCTTACGATTGCTGGCGGCACAGCCACGCGATGCACCACGCCAGCACCGGCAATCTTGACGCACGCGGCTTTGGCGATGTCGACACGCTGACCGTGCGCGAATTTCGCGCGCTCTCGGCGCTGGGTCGGTTCGGATATCGGGTGTATCGCCATCCGATTGTGCTGCTGGGCTTGGGTCCGGCCTATCTCTTTCTGCTTCGCCATCGCCTGCCGGTCGGCCTGATGCGTTCGGGGTGGACCTATTGGATCAGCGCGATGGCGACCAACGCCGGGATTGCCGCGCTGATGCTGTTGCTCGGTTGGTATTTCGGCGCTTTGGCGACCGCTCTGGTCTTCCTGCCCTCCATCCTGTTCGCCGCGACGATGGGCGTGTGGCTATTCTATGTGCAGCATCAGTTCGAAGACACGCAGTGGGATTACCGCCCCAACTGGTCGTATAAAGAGGCCGCGATGCTGGGCAGTTCCTACCTGCACCTGCCTGCGCCCTTGCGCTGGTTCACCGGCAATATCGGCGTTCACCACATCCACCATTTGATGAGCCGGATACCTTTTTACCGCCTGACCGCCGCGTTAGAGGCACACCCCGAATTGAAAGACGTCAATCGCCTCACGATGCGCCATACGGTGAAGCCGTTCCTGCTGACCCTGTGGGACGAAGATCGGCGGAAGCTTGTGACGTTCCGGGATGTTCGCAGCTCTGCCTAGACCACCGCTGTCACGTCGATCTCAACCATCAGTTCGGGCAGCGCGAGGCCTTTGACCTCGACCGTGGTGTCCGCCGGGTATGGCGCGGTGAAGTAGCGTTGGCGCGCTGCGACGACTTTGGGGAAGTGGCTCATATCGGTCATGTAGATGACGACTTTGACCACCTTCGACAGGTCGCTGCCCGCCGCCGCCAGCACACGTTCGATATTCGCAAAGGTTTGAGCAAGCTGCGCGTCGAAGTCGCCCTCTCCTACAATCGCGCCCTCTTTGTTGATCGCGGCCTGCCCCGAACACATCACCAGATCGCCGACCCGCCAGGCGGGTGCGATAAAGTAGGGGGCGAGGGGATCGGGATCGATGACAATGGGGGTGACGCTTTCAGCCATTCAGCCTCCTCGCAATAAGTTGGAGCGTTTCGCCTTGTTTGAGCAACCGTTCAAAGGTCCATGGCCTTACGGATCGCATGCGAGGATCCTTCGAGCGAAAAGGTAAAACTCTCTCCGCTGGCCACCGCGACGGTCACACCACTGTCCGACAACATTCGGTCGAGCAGTTCGCCTTCCAAAGCGATTTGAGACGGACCGCCCTGCACGGCTTCCACCCGGCGTTTGACCACCAGTCCATCGGAAAAGGTGAAAGACACAGCGGCGGGCGGTGTCGGCTTCGCGCCCGCAATCGTAACGCTGAATTCGCACAGGACGCGGCGATGCTGGCCTTCGGGTCCCGAAACGTCGGGGCAGAAGAGGTTGAGGCCATTTTCGAATGAGCCTTCCACAAACCCGCCATCAGTTACCCACGCGTAATAGGCGCCCTCAGCATCCATATATTGCCACTGCGCAAGAGCAGGCGATGAGATCGCCAATACAACGCAGCCTAAGCCAAAACGGATCACAGAAAACTCCTTGGCCACACACTCTCTCGAGCTCCGCAATGTCGCTGATTCCCTTGAGTTTGGCTATAGCGTTTTGATCTCTTCGCCGCGCAGGATATGCGTACAGCCGAGCGCCATGGGATCTTCGCCTTCGGAAATCTGAGCGATGGAACGGTGCCCCTGCCCCAGCGCGTGCAGCTTGCGCGCTTCTTCCGCGTCGTGGTCAAAGGGCAGATAGACCGTCCATCGCGTTGGCTCGGCTACGTTGGAAACCTGCGCGCAGCGATCGACATAAAGCGTGAAGCCGGTCGCCGCTTCTTCGGTGCCGGCGATCTTGTACGTGCCGCCGCGCCCCGCCGCGCCGCGTACACCATCGGCGTAGATCGTGAAGCCGAGCCAGCTTTGGTACTCAAACCCATGCCGCTCGGTCGGGTCGAGGGTCAGGCGGGCGCCCTCGCCCACGCTAGCGGCAATTTTGGTCAAACCATTGAGCCGACTGGTCAGCGCTCCCTGCGCGTCAAATTCGCGCAGCTTGGCCAGCGCTTCGTCAATCGGACCCGTGGCGTAAAGCAGCGGCAGGAACGCCTCCCCGCCCGCTTGTTTGAGGCCACCTGCGTCCTTCGTATCCAATTCGCGCCGGATCGCTTCGAGGGCCTCAGGTCCGAGCGCGTCGTTGCCTTTGACTAGCGTGTCCAACAGATCGGGCATGGTGAAATCGACCGAAATGCCGGTCAACCCCGCCGCGCTAAGCGCTTCGACCGCCAGCGTCACCACTTCGCACGCCGCCGCCACGCTGTCCGCGCCGATCAGCTCCGCGCCCAATTGCAGACGCTCGCGCGCCGGGTCTAGCTGGCTCGCCGCTATCAGTACCGTGTCCCCGCAATAGGCAAGGCGCAACGGGCGTAGAGCGTCTTTCAGGCTGGTCGCCGCGATCCGGCCCACTTGCGGGGTGATATCGCTGCGCAAAGCCAATGTGCGAAGGCTTCCCGGATCAACGAACCGGAACATCCGCCGGGTCTTCACGCCTTCCATTCGGCTCGCAAGCGTGTCCTCAAATTCCAGCAATGGCGGGCGCACCCGGTCGTAGCCACGCGTATCGAGCGCATCGAGGCAGGCGCGCATGGTGGAAGTGATCCGCTTGGCGGAAGTGGGCAGGCGGTCTTGCAGCCCTTCGGGCAGGAGGTCGGTCGATTGGGTCATGGGCTGTGGCCCTTAGCCAATTCGGCACCCGAGCGGAAGCGTCCTTAGGCCCGTAGCCGCAAGGACGCGTGCGCGTTGCGCAGGGAGAGGGGAGTTTTCGCTCAGGTGCCGTAGGTTAGGCTGATCAGAAGACCAGCCCTTTAGCCAGATTGATGCCTTCGGCGGCTTCCACCTCGGCGAGCACATCCGCGCCCAAGGGCTCATCAAGGCTCAGCAACAGCACCGCTTCCCCGCCCGCGTCCCGGCGGCCGAGGTTGAAGGTGCCGATATTGATGCCGTGGTTACCCAGCAGCGTCCCGATGCGGCCGATAAAGCCCGGCTTATCGTCGTTCACGATGTAGAGCATGTTGCCGTCGAGCTCGGCTTCGATACCGATACCGAAAATCTCGACCAGGCGCGGGCCAGTGGCTCCGAACAGCGTGCCCGCGACCGAGCGTGGACCGACATCGGTTTCCACCGTCACCCGGATCAGCGTGTTGAACGCGCCGTCGCGCTCATGCCTGATTTCGGAGACTTCAAGCCCGCGCTCCTTCGCAAGGAACGGCGCGTTGACCATGTTCACCGTGTCGGAATAGCGGCGCATAAAGCCCGCCAGAACCGCGCCGGTGATCGGCTTACCATTCAGCTGCGCCGCGGCGCCTTCGCGTTCGATGCTGATCTTGGTCAGGTTGCCATGCGCGAGCTGACCGACGAGCGAACCGAGCTTCTCCGCGAGCGCCATATAGGGCTTCAGCTTGGGCGCTTCCTCTGCGCTGAGCGACGGCATGTTGAGCGCGTTGGTGACGCCGCCATTCACAAGATAATCGCTCATCTGCTCAGCCACTTGCAGCGCGACGTTGACCTGCGCTTCGGTGGTGCTGGCACCCAAGTGCGGCGTGCAGATGAAGTTGGGCGCGCCGAAGAGGACATTCTCCTTCGCGGGCTCCTCCGCAAACACATCAAGAGCCGCACCCGCGACCTGACCGCTTTCCAGGCAATCGCGCAAAGCTTCTTCGTCAATCAGCCCGCCGCGCGCGCAGTTGACGATACGAATGCCGGGCTTGGCGTTCTCAAGCCGCTCACGGCTCAGGATATTGCGCGTTTCATCGGTTAACGGCGTGTGCAGCGAGACGAAATCGGCGCGCGAAAGAAGCGTGTCGAGATCGACCTTCTCAACGCCCAGTTCCACCGCGCGGTCTTCGGTCAGGAAGGGATCGTAGGCGATAACCTTCATCTTGAGACCCTGCGCGCGGCTCGCAAAGATTGAGCCGATATTGCCCGCGCCGATCAGGCCTACGGTCTTCCCCGTGACTTCGACGCCCATGAAGTCCTTCTTGGGCCATTCGCCTTTCTGGGTGCGCTCGTTCGCCGCCGGAACCATCCGGGCAAGCGCCATGGTCATCGCGATCGCATGTTCGGCGGTGGTGATCGAGTTGCCGAACGGGGTGTTCATCACCACGACACCCTTGCCGCTGGCGTAGGGAATATCGACGTTATCAACGCCAATGCCAGCGCGGCCGATGACCTTCAAATTGGTCGCCGCGTCAAGAATGGCGGGCGTCACCTTGGTCGAACTGCGAATGGCGAGGCCATGATAGTCACCGATACGCGCGGCGAGTTCTTCGGGGCTCTCGCCGGTGATTACTTCGACGTCGCAGCCGCGCTCTTCAAAAATGCGCGCGGCGTTGGGGTCCATCTTGTCGGAAATAAGGACTTTAGGTTTGGTCATGATTTGAGATCCAATTGGTCGTCATCCCCGCGAAGGCGGGGATCCATAGCGGAGCCGATGTCGTATCAACTGGATTCCCGCCTTCGCGGGAATGACGAATAAAACAGGGAAAAGGCGCTAAGCGTCTCAGCCGTTCTTGACGGCTTCGTAGGCCCATTCGATCCACGGCAGAAGGCGCGAGATATCCTCGGCTTCCAGCGTGCCGCCGCACCAGATGCGCAAGGACGGCGGCGCGTCGCGGTAGCCGTTGAAATCGTAGCCAACGTTGCGCTCTTCGAGCATGGCGACGATCTTCTTGGGTACAGCGGCCTGATCTTCGGGCGAGAGACCTTCGTACCAATCGCCGGTGAACTGCATGCAGACGCCGGTGTTGGTCCGCTTGGCCGGATCATCGACCATATTCTTCAGCCACGGCGTGGCTTCGATCCAGTTCTTGACGATATCCGCGTTCGTGTTGGCGCGTTCGATCATGGCTTTAAGCCCGCCGATCGATTTCGCCCATTCCAACGCAGCGATATAGTCTTCGGTCGCCAACAGCGACGGCGTGTTGATGGTCGCGCCTTCAAAGATGCCCTTGTTGATCTTGTCGCCCTTCTTCATGCGGAAGAGCTTGGGCAGCGGCCACGGCGGATCATAACTTTCGATGCGTTCCACCGCTTTCGGGCTGAGGATCAGCATGCCGTGCTGCGCTTCGGAACCCATCACCTTCTGCCACGAATAGGTCGTCGCATCGAGCTTGGCCCAGTCCATTTCCATCGCGAAGATCGCGCTGGTCGCGTCGTTGATCGTAATGCCCTCGCGGCCCGGCTCCAGCCAGTCCGTATCCGGGATCATCGCGCCCGATGTGGTGCCGTTCCAGGTGAAGACGACATCGTTGCGCTGGGGAATGGTGGTGAGGTCGGGAATATGACCATAATCAGCCGACAGGACTTGCAGGTTGGGCAGCTTAAGCTGCTTCACCGCGTCCTGAATCCAGACATTGCCGAAGCTTTCCCACGCAGCGACCGTGGCCGGGCGCGAAGGGTCAAGCATGGTCCACATAGCCGCTTCGAGCGCGCCGGTGTCCGACGCGGGCATGATACCGACGAGGTAATCGTCGGGAATACCGAGCAATTCACGGCTCAGATCAATGGCGTATTTGAGGCGGCCCTTTGCGTAGGCCGAACGGTGCGAACGCCCGAGCGACTTCGTATCCAGCTTGTCGAGCGACCAGCCGGGAAACTTAACGGTGGGACCGGAAGAAAATTGGGGGCGCTCGGGTTTGAGCGGCGGCTCATGAGAGAGCCCACGTGCGTAGTCAGTCATTGTATTCTCTCCTTGCAGAGAGCTCGCGCGGCGTTGGGACCGCGTGGCCCGAAGCCGCGTTTAGTGGCCTCGCGGGATGAGTCAATGAGGATTAGCTCTGCGACGGTGGGTTGTGCTACGATTGCGCTTTCCCCCTCAGGATCCATTAATACTCAAGAGCACCATGCAGTTCTCTGATCTCCGCATTGCCCTGTTTAGCGGCAACTATAACTACACAAGGGATGGCGCGAATCAGGCGCTGAACCGGCTTGTCGGCTCGCTGCTCGACAAGGGTGCGGCGGTGCGTGTCTATTCGCCCAAAGTGCGCGAACCCGCTTTTGAACCCACCGGCGATCTGATCGGGACGCCTTCCGTGGGCATGCCTTTTGGCCGCGGCGAATACCGGGTGCCCACCGGATTGGGACGCAAGGTGCGCAAGGATCTGGAGAAGTTTCAGCCCAATATCATGCACCTTTCCGCGCCCGATCCTTCGGGCCACGCGGCGCTGCGTTGGGCGCAGGATCAAGACATCCCCGTTCTGGCCAGCGTCCACACGCGGTTCGAAACCTATCCGCGCTATTACAACATGGCGTTTCTGGAGCCGGTGATCGTCAAGATTCTGCAACGCTTCTACAATCGCTGCGACGCCCTGGTCGCGCCGTCGCAATCGATGATCGACGAATTGATCGCGATGGAGATGCATGACCGGATCGGCTTATGGTCGCGCGGGGTGGAACGTTCGACCTTTGCTTCGGAAAAACGCGATTTGACCTGGCGCCGGAGCCTTGGACTGGCCGACGACGATGTCGCGATTGTTTTTCTGGGCCGATTGGTGATGGAAAAAGGGCTCGACGTTTTTGCCGAAACCATCGTCCAGCTTCGCAAACGACAGGTCCCGCACAAAGTGCTGGTGATCGGCGATGGCCCGGCGCGCGGATGGTTCGAAGAGGCGCTGCCGGGCGGTATCTTCGCCGGCTTTAAAACGGGCGAGGCGTTGGGATCCGCGCTGGCGAGCGGCGATGTCTTTTTCAACCCTTCGATCACCGAAACGTTTGGCAACGTCACGCTAGAGGCCATGGCCTGCGGGCTGCCCGTCGTCGCGGCCAGCGCCACAGGCGCGGCCAGCATCGTCGCTAACGGAGAGACCGGCCAACTGGTGCCACCGGGCAAGGATACGCAGGAAACCGCCGAACGCTTTGCCGAGGCGATCGCGCCCTATTGCACCGACGCTGGCCTTCGCTCCGCGCACGGGGCCGCGGGCGAAAAGCGCAGCCTCACTTACAGTTGGGAGGCGATCAACCAGGTCGTGGCGGAGATGTATATCCGCCTCATCGAGGAACGCCGCGCGCTGCAGGATGCCGAAGCGGCCGAATAGCGTGTGGCTACGGCACGAGCGCTAGCGAGCCTAGCTCAACACCCCCGCTCGCGTCTGGCGCGAGGCGTAAAACAGCATGAACAAAGTCGTCGCCCAGATCAGCAAAGTCAGCGTTGGGCTTTGCAGGCTCTCTGGTATGTCGCTCATCGCGTATTGATAGGTGTTCGAGCCCAACAGGCCGACAATCGCCACCAGCGTGGCTTGCACCGCAAAGCGCGAGCGAAGAAGGATCAGGACAGAGGCGGCGATCGCGCCCCACACGCCCAGCGCCCAGAATGTGTTCGCCCAAGCCGGATGGCTGGCAAAGTAGGCGATCTCAGCCTCTCCCATGCCAAGGTCAGCCAGCTTGCCCAGCCGCGTCATCGTATAGCTGAAGCCGCCAATCGAATTCCACAGCAGCGTCAAAACGCCCACAGCCCACAGATGCCAAGGCGCGCTCGGGCGATCGCCCACAATCGTGTTCATAATATCCCTCCCAAGATACCGGACCATCCCAAAGGCCCGTTCCCCGATGCAGAGATAATCACATTTCGCGAAAACGAACAAGCCGAGCGCCTTTTTGGGGCACTCGGCTTCTTTATCTTGGCGCCCTAGCCACCCGCTCGCTCCACCCGGAGCCTACCGGGTTACCATCCGGGCGGTGGGGTGGAAGGAGCGGGTGGCTAGGGCGCGCAGGCCTAAGGCCGCGCTCTCAATATCACAGTCTTTCGATACGCTTGGCGACCTCGTCGATGATGTCGACAATCTCGTCGATCGTACCCTTGTCCATCTTGCCCGCGTTGGCGCGGTTTTTGAGGACGCTGGCCAGGTTGCCCATAGCGCGGAACAGATCGGGCGACTTCTGTTTCACCTTCTCTGCACGCTCACCGTGCTCACCCAGCCGGTCCATCAGCGCTTCGACCTCATCATCGCGATCCTTAAGCTCGGCCTTGCCAGCTTTGGTCGCTTTGAAAGGCTTTTTGCTCCCAGCCTCCTCATCATCCGAGGATTTGGGCTTGGTCTGTTTGATCAAGCCTTCCTCTTCAAGCATTTGCAGCGTTGGATAGACCGCGCCGGGGCTTGGCGCGTAAGCGCCGCCGGTCATGTCTTCGATCGCGCGGATCAGCTCATAGCCGTGGCGCGGTTCTTCGTTGATTAGCGCCAGCAACGCGAGACGCAATTCGCCCGAGCCGAACATACGACCGCGGCGCTTGCGAGAGCGGGTGTTGTCTTTCCAATCCCCTTTTTCGCGGCGACGTGAACGATCGCGGCGGGCGTCGCTTTCCCACTCGCTTGCCGCTTGAGTGGCCATCATGGCGATCATCGGCCCAAGGCTGTTCCAGCCGCCTCTGTTTCTGTTCCAGGTCATTGTGTGTGCCTTTCGATAGTTTTCATTGATCCTCGCTTTAGATAGCTCGGTTGTCACTTAAGATATATCTTTGAACTATCTCTTCAAGGGTTCCACGAAATTTGGCTGCAATTTTCCATGAACCGCCTATCACCATCGGCGAATGGCTGATCTGTTTGGAGAGACCGCGCCCGAAAGCCCGCAAAAGGGCGAAACCGCGCGCGATAATGCGCCCCTCGCGGACCGTTTGCGCCCGCGCGCGCTTGGCGAAGTCATCGGCCAGGAACACCTGACCGGCCCCGAAGGCGCAATCGGCCGCATGGTCGCGGCGGGCAAACTCTCCAGCATGATATTGTGGGGGCCACCGGGCACCGGCAAGACCAGCATCGCCCGACTGCTCGCCGCGTCCGTCGGAATGCGTTTCACGTCGATCAGCGCGGTCTTTTCGGGCGTTGCGGACCTAAAGAAAGCCTTTGCCGAAGCGGACAAGATGGCGGAGGCTGGAAAACGCACCTTGCTGTTCGTGGACGAGATCCACCGCTTCAACCGCGCGCAGCAGGACGGCTTTCTACCCTTTGTCGAGCGCGGCACGATCACGTTGGTGGGCGCGACGACCGAGAACCCCAGCTTTGCCCTCAACGCCGCTCTCTTAAGCCGCGCGCAGGTGCTGATTCTTGAACGGCTCGACCATGCGGCGCTGGGCGCGTTGCTCGACCGAGCGGAGGAATTGGAAGGCCCCCTCCCCCTCACATCCGAGGCGCGCCACGCCCTGATCGCGAGCGCCGATGGAGATGGACGCTTCCTGCTGGGCCAGGCCGAAACACTCTACAACGCCTCTTTGTCAGAGCCGCTCGATCCGGCCGGCCTTGGCGCGTTTTTGCAGCGGCGCGTGGCGGTCTACGACAAGGATCGCGACGGGCATTACAACCTGATCAGCGCGCTGCATAAGTCGCTGCGCGGCTCTGACCCACAAGCGTCGCTTTACTACCTCGCCCGGATGCTAACAGCGGGCGAAGAGCCGCTATACGTGCTGCGCCGCCTCGTACGTTTTGCGAGCGAAGATGTGGGCCTCGCCGATCCAAACGCCCTCACCCAATGCCTTGCGGCCAAGGACGCCTACGAATTTCTCGGAAGCCCCGAAGGCGAACTCGCCATCGTCCAAGCCTGCCTCTACCTCGCCACCGCGCCCAAATCGAACGCCGCCTACGCCGCGCAGAAATCGGCATTCAAAGCCGCGAAAGAAACCGGCAGCCTGATGCCGCCCGCCAACATCCTGAACGCGCCGACCAAGCTGATGAAAGATATCGGTTACGGCGAAGGCTACGCCTACGATCATGAGGCGGAAGACGCTTTCTCCGGTTCCAACTACTGGCCGGATGGGATGGCACCGAAGGACTTCTACGCCCCGGTCGAGCGCGGCTTTGAACGCAAGGTGAAAGAGCGCATGGACTATTGGGCGCGCCTGCGTGAAAAGCGCCAATCATGAAGATCCCCGAATTCGACCATTTCCTCGCGCTCGATTGGTCCGGCGCGAAGGGAGAGCGCCACAAGGGCATCGCCATGGCTATCGCCGAAGCGGGCGGCGGCCCTCCGGTCTTGGTCGAACCACCTGCGCGCGGATGGTCACGGGTCGAAGTCAAAGAGGTTCTGGCCGATCTCCCGCCAAAAACGCTTGTGGGCGCCGACCTCGGCATCAGTCTGCCTTATCAGGACGCGGGCGCCTTCTTCCCCGAATGGGCCGCCAGCCCGCGCAACGCCAAGAAGCTGTGGGCGCTGATCGACGATATATGCAGCGGCGACCCGCATCTGGGCGCGCACAGTTTCCTCGCCCATCCCGAAGCGCGCCGCTATTTCCGCCACGGCAAGAACGACGAAGGCGACCGCTTCCTGCTCGACGGTGCGATCACCAAAGAAGGCCGCTTTCGCGTGGCCGAGGGCGCCCAACGCGCGCAGAAATGCCGCCCGGTCAGCAACTTCAACCTCGTCGGCGCGGCACAGGTAGGCAAAAGCTCACTCACTGGTATGAGGATGCTTCACCAATTGCGCGGAAAGCTGAACGTCTGGCCGATGGACCCGGTGCCGGACCGATGGAGCCCGTTAAAAGGCAGCGTCCTGGTCGAGATCTACACCGGCCTTGCTTCCAAAGAGACCGCCGATCTGGGCGCGCGTACCAAATTCCTTACCTATCAAGATCTGAACGCGGCGCTCGAAACGCTGAATTGCCCGCCGGTGGACGCTGTCGGCGACGTTGACGATCATTCCTCAGACGCCCTGCTTACCGCTGCGTGGCTGCGCAAAGTCGCCTCTGAACGCAAGCGCTGGGAACCGCGCTTTCTGACAGCCGAGATTGCATGGACTGAAGGTTGGACGTTCGGTGCGTTGTAATTTGCGCTACCGCTTCGCTGCTTAAGCGCGTTGTAGCCTGCGCTACCGCTTCGCTGCTTTAGCGCTTTTTAGTCTGCGCTACCGCTTCGCTGCTTTAGCGCTTTGTAATCCGGACTACCGATAGAGCGAAGACAGGTCGCGGCGCTCTTTGCGGTATCCGGTTGACCGCAGATCTTCCAGCATCCGGGCGCGTTTGCTGTCGAGAGGCGGCTGACGGTCCTCATCCCAATCGCCTTCTTCAAGCGCGACAGAGCCTTCCCGCTCCGAATTGAGCGCGTGGAGAAGTTCCAGATTGCGCTCGTTGATCATGCCCGGAATGAAAAACAGATCGAGCAGAAGCCAGAACGGCAAAACTACCCAGCCGATGATCGAAAGCGCCAGAACCAGTTGGATCGCGCCTGTCTTCATCTCACCCGCGTAAAACCGATGCGCCCCCGCCCAACCGGCCAGCAGCCACAGAAGATACGCGATCCCTTTGGACTTGCGATTGCTTTCGAACACCAATTCTTTGTGAACACTATTCACGGTCAGCCCCTTAATCCTGAGACTTAAGATGTATCTTAGAGCTTCGTTGCGCAAGCCAAACCCCTAACCGGATCGACAAAGAGCAAAAATCCATCGGCAAAGCGATAAAGGAACAATGCCCACTGGACTTATCGCCCCATTTTCGGCTAGCGGCGCGTACCGCACGAGGCGCGCATAACACCGCCCTCCGCACCAAGCCGGCTTAGCTCAGTTGGTAGAGCACCTGATTTGTAATCAGGGGGCCATGGGTTCGAATCCTGTAGCCGGCACCACTCCTCCCTCACCGTTTTGTCATCGTAAAAGCGTCAATTGGCGCAAGATATCCGTTGACAGCCAACGCTCCTCGTCGCTATCGGCCCCGCTCTACTCGCGGCCCGAGCCACTGGTTCGAAGGACGCTGTGCCCAGATGGCGGAATTGGTAGACGCACCGTCTTCAGGTGGCGGCGCTCGCAAGGGCGTGGAGGTTCGAGTCCTCTTCTGGGCACCATTTGTTCTTCTCACGTTCCCCCAGATAATCTATAAAAACCGCAGAAATCCAAGGGATTCCGCCCCTGGATCGTCTCGGAATGTTCCGCCCAATCTCGGCCGTTCCAGACACTTTTGTGGGCCTTTTGGGGGCTTTTCACAAAAGCCCACATTTGAAAGGCCCCCACATGTCTTTGACCATTACGCGACTCAAATCTCTGAAGCCCAAAGCTAGGCCATATAAGGTCACAGACGGGCGTGGATTGTACATCGAGATCACACCTTCAGGCGGCAAGCTTTGGCGATTTCGTTACCGCTTAGGCAAGAGCCAGAAGAAGATTTGCATTGGCAGCTTTCCTGAAATCAGCCTCGCGGAAGCCCGTGACATTGCCTTTGAGGCCAAGCGGAAGGTCGCACGCGGCGATGATCCGGCCCTCGAAAAGCGCAAGCAGAAGATCCGGAACGAGTACCTTGCCGCGAACACTTTTGAGACGGTGGCGCGCGAGTACATCGAAGAGATGATGGTCAAAGGCGGTCTCGCTCAGGCGACGATCGTCAAAGCCAATTACTTCCTTGAGCAACTCGCTCCAGCGATCGGCAAACGTCCGCTGGCCGATATCGAGCCGTTCGAGGTATTGGCACCGCTCAAACGCCTTGAAGGGCTAGGCAAGCATGAGACCGCTAAGAAGACCCGCTCCTTTGCTGGTCGCGTGTTTCGTTATGGTGTGGCCACCACGCGCTGCACATCAGACCCGACATCGCTTCTTAAGGGCGCGCTGCGAGCGCCGCGCCCTACGCACTATGCGGCGATTGTTGATCCCAAAAAGCTGGGCGGCTTACTGCGCGCCATCGATGACTTTGATGGCTACATCCTCACCAAATATGCGCTGAAGATTGCACCGCACGTCTTTGTGCGCCCAGGCGAGCTACGCCATGCAGATTGGGAGGAGTTCGACCTCGACGAAGGCATCTGGCGTATTCCAGCAGGCAAGATGAAATCGCGCCGTGCGCACGCTGTGCCGCTATCTCGTCAAGTCGTTGCCCTAATGGAAGAGCTTGGAACTCAGATGGGCATGGACGGCTATGTCTTTCCTTCAGTTCGGTCTGGCCTGCGCCCAATGAGTGAGAACGCGCTTAACGCTGCGTTCCGGCGCATGGGATACAGCAAAGAGGAGATCACAGCACATGGTCTCAGATCAACAGCTTCCTCGCTGCTCAATGAGAGCGGCAAGTGGAGCCCTGACGCCATTGAGCGCGCACTTGCTCATGGTGACAGCGATGCAGTGCGCGGCATTTATCACCGTGGTCGCCACTGGGATGAAAGGGTCAAGATGGCTCAATGGTGGAGTGATTATCTTGATGAACTGAAGGCAGGGAAAAAACGGTAGTCTAATACATCGGCCTGACGGTCTGCTTGTCACATCCGCCTATAAGCCATCCACCTTTCTAGGACGCGCTTCACATAGTTTGGCGTCTCTCGGTTTTGAGGAATGCCGCGAGCCTTTCTGACAGCGCCTGGCCCAGCGTTGTAAGCGGCAAGCGCAAGATGGATCGCGCCGAACTTGTCGAGCATCTGCCGCAGATAACGTGCGCCGCCATCAATGTTTTGAGCGGGATCATGTCGATTTGTTACGCCGAGGTCTCGTGCCGTTGCCGGCATCAGTTGCGCTAACCCAGCCGCCCCCGCTGGGCTGATTGCCATCGGATTGAAGCGGGATTCCTGCCAGACCAAAGCTTGGAGAAGCATCGGCGGCAACCGGTAGTGTGCTTCTGCTCGTCGGATAAGAGGTTCGTACAGCGTCTCTTTGAAGCTTCGCTCGATACGCAATCTATGTCCTCTAGGACCGGATCCAATCTCCGCTCGCACATCGAAACGCGCCGGTCGATCTGACGCAATCTCGACCGACCCCATAGCGTGGTCGAAGACTTGGAACTCTTGCGCATATGCGCTCTCTGGGGCTGCCATCGCCAGCGCGCCTATGGCGATCAACCAAACCGAATTTCTCACAGCGCACCCTTTCAACATTGATCATTCATGCGGGAGAACATAGAATGAACATAAAGGTGTAGGAAACCGCATGGCCGATCACGCCGATTAGAGGAGAGGGAAGCACAAGAAGGGGCAATGAACCAGCCAGGGAGCTGACATGACCTTTTCGAATTCCCATCAGACTCGCGCCTCACTTGAGGATACCGCTCGCCACATCTGCGAAAGCCGTGGGGGCAAGTGGTCTGGCACAAAAGGCATGGCATGCTGCCCGGCGCACGATGATCGCACTCCTTCACTCGGTGTCACCCTTGGTCGTAAAGCTATTCTCTTCCACTGCTTCGCCGGATGCGATCGAAGCGACGTGCTTGCTGCCTTTGCCCGCGACGGGATCGGACCCGCTTCATTCTTCTCCGGCTCCTTAGAATTCGAGCCAGTAGAGGAGAAGTCAGCTGCCGCGCCTTCAAGGGCGGCCTTACGCATTTGGCGTGATGCTCGCCCGCTCAAAGGCAGTCCTGCGAAACTGTACCTTGAGAAACGCGGTATCCTGGCTGTATCATCGGCGCTGAGATTTCACCCACGCACCCCGCTAGGACCCAAGGGCCGAGCGAAGTTCCTGCCAGCGATGATCGCAGCCGCCAGCCTCGATGAAGGCACAGTCGCAATCCATAGGACCTTCCTTTCACACACCGGCGAAACCAAAGCGGACTTCGCCCAACCCAAGCGTGCCCTAGGAGCTTTGGGCCAAGCGGCAGTGCGCCTCATTGCTCCAGCCGATGGCAAGCTCGGTCTCGCGGAAGGTGTTGAAAGTGCGATGTCAGCTTATGCGCTAACAGGCATTCCAACTTGGGCCACGCTCGGCAATGAACGCTTTGGGTTGGTGAGCGTCCCTGAATGCGTCGCTGAGCTCCATCTGTTTGTGGACCATGATGCGGGCGGTGAGCTCGCAGCCGCTCGCGGACTCGAAGCCTACGCTGCGCCCAATCGCAAAATCCTGATCCGCGAAGCCAGTGCGCCAGGCGTGGACTGGAACGATGAACTCCAGACATGGCTGCTCCGAAAGCGCAGAGCCTAGGACTAGTTTGAGTCGAAGATCGTACACTGTCTGGCATTTCAAATTTGCACGACGCCAAGGCTCTGTTGGCTTTGTGCCTTCAGGACAAACTAAGTCCACCCTCTAAGTAGGGGCGTGGACCCACCCCAAATTGATGGGCGAAAAGCTTCCTAAGCGCAGAATGGCAGTCCTTCGGTCACTTGGAGCTCGGCGACTTATCTTCCGCTTTTGGTGTCTTTATTGGCGATGTCGGCCTTCCGGTAAAATCGCCTTGTATCACCTTCAATATCTCAATAGCCGCGGTGACGTCGCGGTCCAATTCAAACTTAGGTTCCTCATTCCCCAAGATCAGCGCAAACCGAAGTTTATAGCGAAGAATCTGATCAACTGCGTCGCGCGTATCAGACAGGTTCTTCCGGGTTTCCATCCAGATTTTCAGCGCACAGGCTTCTACAACTGCTGGAAGAATTGTACCGGCAGCTGTCACAAGCCCAACCGACCACTGAGATTGCTCAGCGATAGCAGAAACTCTCCAAATCAGATTCAACGCGACACAGACAACCGCAACAGACGAGAAAATCACAAACCCATATGATGTGAGATGTCTGCGTAGATCGTTTTCATACTCAGTGCGACATAGCTTTTCGTACTGAAGAATGCTCTCCCATAGCCCGCCACCGAACTCGTTCGTTACCCGATTACTCAGGCTTTCGTTCGACGAGTCTTCGCCGATCCGCAGCGATCCTATGGCTTCCCTTCCCGCTTTCGAAGCTATGGATAAACTTCTCCATACCCAAATGATACCGACTACAGATGCCCAAAAAGCGACAACCAAAATGTTCAAGTCGACATGCTCGTTTTCTAAAACAGTGGCTGGTAAGCTTCTTTCGATGCTTGGCGTAACGACAAAAGCAAACGCTATCACGACCGCTGCCGAAGATAGGAAAAATCTAGGTCCGGAAGAAAAATAGTCTAAGAACGGTCGGACCTTGGCCCAAAGCTCTCTTGGTATGAATTGGAACGTCGACCCTGAGATCTGCGATGCGTCATTCAGATTATTCGCATCGCTATGCGCGATCAAAAACCGCCTGATTTGATCTTTCTCAGAATTACTGAGCCGCTCCCAGCACTCCGGAGTTACTCCGAGCGCTTCCTTTCCATCTAAATAAGCCTGGGCGTCATCTTGCATCGCATTGTTTGCCGCGGATGATGCAGCCCACTATTCGCAAAAAGTCCATAGCCTTAGAACTGCTGGCCGAGTCTGTTTCTTTGCAAGCAGAATCTAGATCTTCTAAACTATTTACAAGCTCTTGATTTTTCTTTGTTTGCGATTCCCTTTTCGCCACCAAGGACTTCAGCTTGGCCGACATTTCTCCAACAATCTGGATCAACCGGCCTGACGTATTGCGTCCTTTTCTTCGCAATTCACGACGCTCTTCTACCTGTAGTGATGCAAATGCCTTGTTCAGAGCTGCAACATCTTGGTTGAAGCGGTCCACATCGTGATTGTACACGTCAAACAGCTCGTTGAACTCCCCTCTAAGGTTCGCTTTTCCATTTCGGTTGACGCACTTAGCAACTATGTCGCGCTTTGCATTCACGAGTGCTAAGCTAGAGCGATATTCTAGAGAAGCGGCGCGCTGCAGTCTTGCATTTTCGCGATACTCTTTCTGCACCGCAGCATAAGTCTCAGCGCTCGCGGCCTCAGAACACAAGGCAGTCACTAAGCCAAATACCAGCATTTTGCCGTGAACAGAATTCAAAATTGCCCCCGCATATTAGCCCCAGCAAGCCTGAGCTTAGACGCTAAGCCAGCGCTATATTACAATATCACCCGCAAAAGATAACAAGCTTTACGGCGAACAATCAAGGATTGTCTTACAGATCAATGCTCCACTTTGTCTTCAATTCTTACCGTTCGGATCCTATGCCCCGATTGCAAAGAAATTTGATTTCGAAGGCTTATGACGAGAATGCTCCGTAATTTACATTCTAGCGAATTGGCGACACCGCGCATTTAACTCGGTTTCGAGGTCCTTCCCTAACTTAAGTTCGGTGAGCGATCGGAAAGAGTCGACTGGGCTACTGCGCTTCGCGTCCTTAAACCAAACGATCTCGAAATTTAGGTGAGGTACAAGCAGCATCTGGAGGTAATATGCTCTTTGATTACCAACATTAGCTCTTTCGAATTCTTTCAGGACTTCTACAAACACCCTTGGCTTCGTCCCTCGCGACATATAGCGCAATTTTGCAGCACCGCTTTTGGCTTTGTGGAAGTCCATAATCGCATCAGCACCGACATCTTCTTGTAATGCTAAATAGACGTAACGCCAACCAGCCCGATACGAACTTTTTGACAAAGCAACTAGGCTCTCCGCGGGATCAGACAGATAAATCGGAAGGCAAAACAGCTGTCCATTTATCATTCCACCTACGCCACATCGATCGCAAATCACCGCCTCAGCCTCTGCTCGGGGCTTTTCTGAGATCCTAGGCTTGTGAAAGATCGGCATCAGGGAACAAACGCTATAGTGAGATAGCCATCGAAACGCTCTAAGTCGTCATTGTTCGGTGTCTCGGCGCTCGCAATGGAGGTTTCTGGTGAGCCTCGATAGAAATTGGAATATTTTGGGGATTTGAACTTAATCCTCCTCAAATTCTTAGGGAACGCGTCCGTTTCTGACGGATCATATACTATCACTGCATCTTCTCCATCGACCGAAGACAGTCCTAAGACGCAAACCATGTGCCCGATAGATCCACCCTCCCAAGCCACGCCAATAGGTACTGGCATCTTCTTTACCAGAATAGCCGTTTCTAGCAGGCTCCAAACAGTTTCATGATCTAATAGTTTCGCTCCCTCAACTCTCTCGTGTCTAGGCACTTGGCCTTCGCTCTCAAGTGTTTCGAATACGCGTTCAACATCCTGAGCGACATTTCCAATTGTCTCACCGAACCTAGACGCAAAATTGGCCTGAGAAATTGGCGGGCTAGGGCGGACGTGGAAATTATATACTTCTGACCCTACTGCAGCCCAACACCAGTTTGCTTTCTCTTGGCCCAAAGCTAAATATCGAGGCACCATCCGGTCTGTGGGGCCGCCAATCTCGGTGGCCTGCTTGGCGAGATCCGCGAGCAAAAGAGATAAGAGTGCTTCCGACATCGCAGTCTTAATGGTCGTGAAAAGAGCTAGCCTACTGACTTATTCCGGCTCATCTTCCTCTTCGCTGTCCCCAGAAAGTAGGTCTTCCTGGGCCTTGATCGAAGCGAGTAACTCCAAACGCGCAAGTTGTGCCTGTAAATTCAATAAGTCCTGGTTTGGTTCGGCTAGAAGGTCTTCAAGTTCTTTTTGCTTGGTCAATAAGTTAACGCGACGCGTCAAGGCATCGATCTCTGCCTGCTCTTTGTCGACGGCGGCGGCGGTCGACGCGACCTTCTCGGCCTCTATCTGGTCTCTAACTGATAGCGCGGCTTTGACTGCCTCATCGACCGCACCCAGCGCCGATACACCAGGTGCATTTTCGCGGGTGTAGGCAATCGCAGTTGGCAATCCGCTCTTTGCGAAAGTTGCTGTAAGGTTGTTTTTTTCTCCCCAATCGCTTTTTAGGGGCAGGCTCCGGATCGGCCCAAACTGCGGCACCATGACAGTTTCGAAAACCAGGTCATGCCTTTGTTTCCGTGCCCCACTGACATCAGTGATCCGACGTGAGGAATCTCTAGTTGTGATTAGTAGCAGTGAAGAAATGGGAATCCTATATAAGACCCCAGGCTTTGGCGCTTGGGGTTTCTCATTCTGCGCAGGCGGCTTTTCAGGGACACTCAGCTCACACCCGTCATTGCAAGCATAGGTCTTTTCAAAAGGAGTCAGCGACGCGAAAACTCTGACTTGGCCTTTAATCGCTTCACGTACCGTGAGCTCATTTTCCTTTTTTCCATCGGGTGTGAATTTTTTATCTAAATCACGGATAAGATCCGCGAGCCACGTATTTAACTCATCGTCTGCTATATCGTCTTTGATAGGTCCTGAAGCTCCTGCTCCGGCATCCGAATTAAAGAGAGTTTTGCTAACAGAGCGTGATAATATCTTTTCTAGGTCAGTCTTCTTTGCCGTCTCATCTTTTATTCGAGCTTCGAGCTTTTTACCTCTTGCCGTCAAAGATGTTAGGCGTTCAAGATCCGCTGCGGAGGCTGTGCCGGAATCCTTTTTCTTGTTCAAAGCTGTAAGTGTCGATGCGGAATTTGTCGCCTCAACCGTTAGAGCTTTGAGTTTAGAGATCGTGGCTGCATAGGCCTTTGTGGTTTCGACCGCCTTGTCTTCGCATGCTGAGATTGACCATGGATCTGGTCGGTTCTCTTTCGTTGCAGAACCAACTGGAAGGGGCACCGGGGGAAGACCCAAAGTTAGCGCGGCCACACTCGACGCAATTTTGATACCGGTGCCTACAGCTTCTGGTTCTTTGCCCTCAATTGACGCGTTGATCGAGCTAAGTTGGAGAGTATTTTCGTGGTATCCGACCGACAGGCTACTAGTTTTGAAGGCGCTAGCCATATCATCCGGATCGATGGATAAAAGTGTCCCTCCCAAGTATTCTACTTCATGTGATGCAGTGATTTTGAACTCGACTTTGAGCGGGCGACCATTTTGGATCTCATATTGCTCAGGCCAAACCGATGGCCTGCCGACGCTGTCCAAATCGAAAACGTGAACAATCTCGTTGCTACCGTTGATCTTCCGAAGAAATCTCCCTTTGTCGTCCTTAACCGATTCAATCTCTTTGGGTGCCAATCGATTGATGCGCGGCTTGTAGGTTATGGTTATCACTTCGCATCGTGTCAGAGTGCGCGTAATCGTCGCATCAACCTCTGCAACTGGCAGGCGGTAAGGCACGCCAGGTCTGATCGAGCTGGCCTTCTTCGGCTCGACCGAAGAGCTTAAGCTAGTAGTACAACCAGACATCACCAAGCCTACTGAAAGCGCGCAAAAAACCTTAAGGCCTGTGACGATGTTGTTCATGGTGCCCCCGCTTCATGATCAAAAATCAATAATAATAGAATTAAACTGCGTGCAAAAGATAAAAAAATCAAATGTTATCTCATAAAAGCAGTTTCATCATTCAGCAATAAAAGTCATCGGTCGTTTCAGTTGGTGTCATTCCAGTGAGGGCGAGCCGAATTTTTTGATCGCCCAAATTTTGCTGAGTACGACTTTTTGCGCAGAGATTATGCCGCCGGAGACACTATTTGAATGCCTTGAGTATGATTCAAAAACTCGCGTGCTGGAGTCCGAGATGAGGAGAGAGGTCTTTTTCTGATTGAGCCGGGACAGTGTCGTCTCGGTCATCAGGAGACCTCCCATGACCAAAGCACGCAAGGCGACGTCTGTATCGCCCGCTCAGCGCATCACCGCTGCAATCATCGAAAAACTGGAAGAAGGCACAAAGCCTTGGGTTCAACCCTGGCGCGGCTTGCCTATTTCGCGCCCTTTGCGTTTCTGCGGCACGCCATATCGAGGGATGAACACATTCTGGCTTTGGATGGTGGCCGATAGCGATGGCTTCGCGTCGCCCTATTGGATGACCTATCGCCAATGTCAGAAGCTTGGCGGTCAGGTGCGCAAAGGCGAGAAATCGACCATCGCCATCTTCTACAAGAGCTACACCAAGGAGGTCGAAACCGCCGATGGCGAAGAGACTTCCGAGAACAGGAGGGTGCTCAAGTCCTATTCGATCTTCAATGCCGATCAATGCGACGCACTTCCGGAACTCTATTACCCGCAACCACCCGTCGCGGCAGTGGAACCGGAAGGCAGAGACGAACGCCTTGATCGTTTCTTTGCCGGCGTAGGCGCCAAACTTAGACATCACGGCGCACAGGCTTACTATGAGCCATCCCTCGATCGCGTGACCATGCCGCCAGCCGAGCTCTTTGACGCCTATGAGCACTACTACGCGACGCTTGCACACGAGCTTTCGCATTGGACTGGGCATTTTTCGAGGCTCGACCGCGATCTCAAGAACCGGTTTGGGAGCCATGCCTATGCTGCTGAAGAGCTGATTGCAGAATTGTCCTCTGCCATTCTGGGCGCTGAGCTTGGGTTACCAGTGACCCACCTTGACCACCATGCAAGCTACATCGCGTCCTGGCTCAAAATCCTCAAAGAGGATGAGCGCGCCATCCTGACAGCAGCGGCCAAAGCCGAAGAAGCAGCCAGTCTCCTGCTCACATTGGGCGGCTTTGTGGCGGATTCCGAAGCACCCGATGTCAATCTCGCCGACGCGGCTTGAAGGAGGCCAGTATGGAATTTGCATTTCTCTCTACGGAGTGATTTAGGGTCCGTGGAACGCAAAAAATGCGCGATTTGTGGCCATCCGGTGTGGCCTTTTTTTGCCTCGTAGTTCCTTTCAAGTGGGAAGATAACTGGGGGCCTTCATGTGGGCCTTTTAGTAAGTTCGCATGCCTTTCGCATGTCGCTAAGGGGTGCTGCGATGCAGGTGGATCAACGAGACCACTTCAGCTTTCTTGCGAATTTTCTGATGGTAGGCAGCCCCAAGCATTGCCTTGTGATTTCGTTGGCCTACCCAATGCTTGGGAGCAGCACTTATTGGCCCAATCAAGTGTGCCATCACCGCTTCTCACTATAGCTCTCTTAGCCCGGCTTCAAAGACAGCGATTTGGCTTCTGATTGCGCGGCCAACGCTCTCGTGAACGCTTGGATCGAAGTCTTCGGGCATGCGCTCAAGTGTGCGAGCTGGAGCGGTTTCAATGTTCTCCAATATCCTCTCGAGGCATTGGCGAATTACAGTTGAACCCATTCCCGCTTTTCGCGCGGTTTGGACGAAATGCCGGCCAGCGACTTCTGAGACGACGTAGTGTGGCTTCTTGCCCGCCGACATGGCGAGCTTGAATCTATTCTTTGGGATCTGTCCTTGCTCATAGGCTGGCTGCGCCGTGAGGACATCATAGATTGGGGTTAGGCCGTAGCGATCGAAAGGGCGAAGGAAGATTGAGAAGTTCTTTCCGTGGCCGTCCGTCGCACCAATCAGCCAGAACAGGATGAGAGCGGAAAGGAACGATTGTTGGTCTTCCAGCGGGCTATCCGCGCGTTGGAGCAGTTTGAGGATTTGGTCGGCGCTCGGCCCGCCATTACTTTGATATTTGAGACTGGGTGATATTCCGAGAGCTTGGCACATGTCTTCCTGTGGCAGCCGAAGGATGCCCCTTGGGCCTCGGTGATGCCGGTCGAAGCGCTCGACTACGAGTACTCGTCGTTTGCCAAAGGTCTCAATCCAAGTCTTGGCAACCTTGACCCCGAATTCTTCAAGCAACGTCAAGCAGTAGTGCTCATTGTCCACGCTCGAGCTCATGTCGATGATGCCTGAGGGTGTCGGGATTTGTCCCAGCTGCGGCTTTAGAAGATGAGTGGTTGGGGTGATTCCCCTAGGCTTCAGCCATTTACCATCCTGGAACAGCAGAGCTGTCTTCTCTTGCGCGCCTGCAACCGAAATTCGGAACTCTTCTTCTCTGTCCATGCCGAGGGGTTTTTGAGCAAGACCCGCAAGTGTTTTCTCGATGTCCTCTTCGGACTGTTCCTCACCTTCCAGCATCGCTTTGAAGTCATGGTCGTCATCAGGATGCAGGAACTGCATCGCTCCAATACAATCGCGACCAATTTCCTCGAGCAGGCTATAGGGATCCGCACCAGCAGCGCCGGTGCGCTCAGCTATCCGCCGCCTTGTGTCCAAATTGTCTGGGAGAAGGTTGTCGAAGACGGCTGCGACGTCCCCTCCTTTGTAGAGTGTCTCACGCTTGGGCAGCGAGAGCGAGATGGCAAACGCAGGCTCCCAATCCAGCCATGACTGATCGTATTGGAAGGCGGTCGCCCCATTGCTGGCTTTTGAGAGTTGTCCGACGAGCCGCCCGTTGATCAAGACGTCTAATGAGTCATGGCTCTTTCTCCGAGCCATTAAAAGACGTCCTCAATGTTTGGAGCTTGGTCGGGGGTGCGCTGTTCCACCACCAGCTCGAGTTCCAAAGCGGCGAAGATCGCATAGATTGTTGCGAGTTTGGTCCCCTCTTGCCCTGCCTCGATCTTCGAGATGAACTCTTGCCTCAGACCAGTGAGCGACGCCAAGTCGGATTGCGTCCACGAACGTTGGCGACGCTCACGCCGAATGAGTGTCCCGAGTTGTTTTGGTGATCTGACAATCTGATGCATAATAGAGCTCCCAAGCACTATATGTCAGAAATCGCATAAACCGACAATATGCTATTTTTCGCATAAAGTAAGCTTATGCTGAAAATCACATAAGATAGATCTGGGCTCGAAGCCGCTCAAAATATTGCGTGCAACTAAGTAGGTAAGCGCAATTCGCCCTGCTTATAAGAACTTACTAACGATTCAGTGCTTTGTAGGCCATCGTCAAATCTCAGTCTGTTCAGTATAGCGGGTAGAGTTGGACTGTTGGCTTTAGCCGTTTTTGGGATCACAGATGGCTTTCACACTGGAGAAGATTGAGAGGCTTGCGCCGGATCAAGCATCGCTGACCGCAGCCAAGAAGCTGCTGAAGCCGGCAAAGTGGCCGCTGCTCGAGCACAACAGCGAAGGGCTGATCTGGGGAGAATGTCAGGGATCAGGCTCGACCCCCTATCGCGTGGTCGTCTCCGAGCTCGACACGGGCTACAAGTGCACCTGCCCAAGCCGGAAATTTCCCTGCAAACACGCGCTCGCGCTGATGTGGATCCGCGCTGAGGAGATCGCGCCATTTAGCGAGGGAACGCCGCCACAATGGGTGAGTGATTGGCTCTCTCGCCGTCGTGGAACGACCGCTGCGCCAGTGGCCAAGAAGAAGGATGGAGAGGGCAAGAAAGGACCCAAGCCTTCGATCGCGGCAACCAAGCTTGAGAGTGAGCCAAAGGAGCTTTCGCCTGAAGCGCTTGCCAAAGCCGAAGCGGCGCGTGAACGGAACCGCAAGAAGCGCGAAGAACTGATCATCGGCGGGATCGCGGCTATGGATCAATGGATTGAGGACCAACTCCAGCGTGGTCTTAGCGGCTTTGATCAGCGCGCCATGCAGGATTGCGACACGCTCGCCAAACGGCTGGTTGACGCCAAGGCTGGCGGGCTGGCCAATCGTATTTCCTCGCTGCCTACGCATCTGTTTGAAGTGCAGGAACAGCATCGCCCGCTAGTTGCCGCACGCGCGTTGAGCCGCGCTTACCTGATCGGTCAGGCCTACACCCGCCAAGATACATTACCAGAGGCGTTGCGCGAGGATGTGCGCCAAGCCATCGGCTGGACCCTCACACGTGAAGATTTGCTGAGCAACCCATCGACTGAACGCGTCTCTGGCCATTGGAGAGTGATGGTGACACGCGACGAAGTGCAACCCGACAAGTTGCGCCGGATTGAAACCTGGCTTGAGAAGACAGACGAAGATCGTCGCAAGGCGGTACTGCTCGACTTCATTCCAGTATCTGGCGGCGCAAGCGGAACCATGTTTGACACTGGCGAGGTGTTGGATGCGGAACTGGCCTTCTATCCATCGCCTGTGCCGCTGCGCGCACAGATCGCAGAGCATCGGGGCACACAGCCACCCGAAGCGGAATGGGATGGTGTGAGTGGGACGCTCAAAGACCAACACTTCACTTGGCAAGCGGCGCTTGCGCAAAAGCCTTGGTTGGATGCCTTTCCGATCAGCGCAACAGGCGTGAAGGTGCGCTCTTCTGGACGGCGGCTCTTTGCATGTGCGGACGGAGCGAGCCTGCCAATCGCTCCCTCCTATCTTGAGCAAGCACGCCCACTAACTGAGGCTGGCGAGGTCAGCTTGTTCGGTGTTTGGGACGGGCACGATCTGAAACCGCTTGTGGCTGCCACCTCGCTGGGTGAGTGGGTCGCTGCGTGACGCCTGACGCAATCCTTAGCGCCTTGCTTCAAGGCACAGGTCGGCGGCCTTTGGCGCCTACCGGTACCCTTGCTGAAGGCGTTGAGACGGCTGACCCGGCGACGCCTGCGCGCCTGATGACGCTTGCGGTTCAAGCGCAGAGCTTTGACCTCCCCGATAGCCCAGTGAGCTTTGACGAGATTTCCATCCGCCCAGATTCTCGCGTGATAGTACCCCCGGCGGTACGCAAGCAGCTCATCCGTTTCCTGACCGGTAAGGGCAATCCGGCGGATGATCTTGCGGCCAATGCGGTGGCTTACAGCATAGCTCGCAGGGGCATGCGGTTGCATCCATTTGATCTTCCGCGCCTTGCCACTTTTGTCTCCAAACACGCGGAAATTCTCGGCATCCGAAAAGATCAATCAGCAGACACTGGGTCGGATGCTGATTATTGGAGTGATAGCGCACTGGATGAGAGCAATTGGACACTCGCCACTCCAGCAGCGAAGGCCAATTTCATCGCTGAACTACGGCGCGACGACGCGGCCAAGGCACGCGCGTTGGTCGAAGCGCAATTCCCGCTTGAAAAAGCACCCGTTCGAGTGCGCCTTGTCGATGCTATGGCAACTGGCCTCAGCGGCGATGATCGCGCCTTTCTGGAGTCGGTTGCGGGGGACAGAGCACCCAAGGTCAAAGCTGCAGTAACACGATTGCTCGCGCATCTGCCCGGGACCGGAGCGGCTCAGGAGCAGATCGACGAGATCATCTCTCGGATCAAGCTTGGCCGCACTGGCCTGTTGATCAAACGCACTACGCTAAAGTTGGAAATGCCAGCGAACATGCGATCACGCGACGCGCAGACCGAATGGTTGGCTTTGAACTTCGGCTCGATCGCCCCCGCGGGACTGGCCGACGCGCTCGACATGAGCACAGCGCAGTTGCTGGATGCAGCCCGCGACAATGACGCCTTGGTGCGCGGCATCGCCTTTGCGGCTTGCGCTGAACGCGACTGGGCATTGCTCGAAAACATCGCGCTCGACCATGCAAACGATATCTGGACTGAGTTTTTGACGGTTGGACTTGGCGCGTTTGGGCTTGTCGGGGAGAGCGACAAACAGGACTGGGTCGAAGCGACGATCCCCAAACGCTGGGCCCGCGACAGCGTTGATCCGCACCACCTGATTGAATTGTATGAGGCCTTGGGCGCACCCTTGCCGTTATCGCGCGCCCGCGCGGCGTGGAAAGCGGCTGCGGAAGCGCGCCACTCTAAAACCGAAGCTTTTTCCGCTGCGATTGCCCTCACCCCGCCAAGGGGGCTTCCCGAAGCGCTCCGCACCATCGCAGACGAACCGCCTCAAACTGCGCTTCGCGCGCAGAAACTCGCCGAAATTCTCATCCTCCTAGATGAAGGACAACCCACACAATGACCGAGACCCGTCAGCGCCTCTCCGCTGAAGAGACCTATGCCGCAGAGCTAGACGCCTTGAAACAAGGCGATGATCGCACGCGCCCGGCCAATTGGGCAATGAGCCCGCAGGCCGCGGTCGATTACATTATGGGCGGCAAAGCCAAGGACGGCACGCCAATCTCGGCCAAATATGTCGGCAATCGTCGTTTGATCGAAACCGCTGTGGCCACTCTTGCGACTGACCGCGCGCTGCTGCTTCTAGGGATGCCGGGAACCGCCAAATCCTGGGTGTCTGAGCACCTCACTGCGGCGATTTCAGGCACGTCGAACCGCGTCATCCAATGCACCGCTGGGACGGACGAAAACCAGATCCGCTACGGCTGGAACTACGCCACCTTGCTAGCGAAGGGACCGAGCCATGAGGCGCTGGTTGAAACCCCGCTTATGCGCGCGATGAAAGAAGGTTCGCTGGTCCGTCTTGAAGAGCTCACCCGCATGGGCTCGGATGTGCAGGACACGCTGATCACGGTCTTGTCGGAAAAGATGATGCCGATCCCCGAATTGGACGACGCTGTGCATGCGCGGCCCGGCTTTAACGTGATCGCCACCGCCAACAACCGTGACAAGGGCGTGAATGAGCTCTCTTCAGCGCTCAAACGCCGCTTCAACGTTGTGGTGCTGCCCCCGCCCGCCACGATCGAGGAAGAAACGGCGATCGTGACCAAACGTCTGGGCGATATCGGAACCAGTCTTGAGCTGCCGGAAATTGCGCAAGCCGATCAGGAGATCGCGCGGATTGTCACTCTGTTCCGCGAGTTGCGAGGCGGCCAGACGCTCGACGGCAAGCTTAAGCTCAAAACCGTAAGCGGCACTCTGTCGACCGCTGAAGCGATCTCGGTTGGGATCAATTCCTGGGCGGAAGCCGCCCATTTCGGAGATGGTAAGATCGATGCACAGGCAATGGCCGCTAACCTTGTGGGCGCCGTGGTCAAAGACCCGGTCGCTGACAGTGTCGCGCTACAGGAATATCTGGAAAACGTTGTGCGCAAACGCAAAGGCTGGAGCGATCTCTACGGCGCAATCCGCGACGTGATGTAAGCACTTATGTCTGACCGCGCGCACCTTTTTGGCATTCGCCACCATGGCCCCGGATCAGCCGCCAGCTTGCTAGCGGCCCTGGATGCGCTCGACCCGGCGATGGTGCTGATTGAGGGATGCCCGGAAGACGAGGAAATCGCGAAATACGCCGCCTATGCGGGAATGAAGCCGCCAGTTGCTATTCTTCATTATCAAGCCGATCAGCCTGCAAACGCGATTTTTGCTCCTTTCGCGGAATTTTCACCGGAATGGCAGGCTCTGCTCTGGGCGCTGAAACGCGGGCGGCCGGTGCGTTTTTGCGATTGGCCTGCTGCAAACAGCCTCGCCTCTGAAACTGAACTGCCAGCCCCCGGCAAAGACGATGCGGAGATGACTGACGCTGCTGAAATCGATGACATGGTGCAGGAGCAAGAACTCCAAGCACCCTTATATCGAGGCGACCCTCTGGACGCGCTGGCGCAAGTGGCGGGCTATTCCGACGGCGAAGCGTGGTGGCACGCTATGGTCGAAACCAGCCGTCCGGGCCCTGAAATCTTCGCAGCAATTGAATCCGCCATCACCGAATTGCGCAGCGTCACCGAGATCGAAGAGATCATGGGCCGCGACCGGATTGAACGCGACCATGTCCGCGAGGCCTTCATGCGCTTGGCCGTGCGCCAAGCATTGAAGGAGGAAGAAGGCGAGATCGCGGTGATCGTCGGGGCGTGGCATGTCCCCGCTCTGCGCGCCAAAGTGACGCAAGCCGAGGACCGCAAGACGATCCGTGGTTTGCCAAAGGTCAAGGTTAAGTCAGCCTGGGTACCTTGGAGTGATGGCCGTTTGTCCGCCGCCTCAGGCTATGGCGCTGGTGTCGATGCGCCGGGCTGGTATCGCCATTTGTGGAGCCTTCATTCCGCAGGCAAAACACTGGCGCCCGAAGCCTTTGCGGCTCGCTGGCAATCGCAAGTCGCAGGACTGATGCGTGAGGAGGGCCAAACCGTTGCTTCAGCCTCGACCATCGAAGCTGCGCGCATGGCTGTTGCGTTGTCCTCACTGCGCGGCGAACCCACACCCGGGCTTGCTGAGATGCACGATGCGACCCTCGCCACTTTGTGCCACGGGGATGAGACTGCGCTTGGGCTTATTGAGCGACGGCTGCTGATCGGTGATCGGATCGGTGCGATCGACGAAGCCGTCCCGCAGATGCCGCTCGCGCTCGATCTGGAGCGTTGGCAGAAGAAGTGTAGGCTCAAACCCGAGGAATTGCCGCGCGACATTGCGCTTGATCTGCGCAGCGATGCGGGGCTGTTGAAATCCACGCTGTTGCACCGCCTGCTTTTGATTAAGGTGGATTGGGGGCAGTTGCTCGACGCAGAAGCGGGGCGAGGCACCTTTCGCGAAACTTGGCAGATTGCGTGGACACCCTCGCTTTCAGTCCAGCTGGCCGAGGCTTTGGTGTTTGGCACCACGATTGAAAGCGCTGCCGCCAATCGCACGGTCCAGATCGCCGCAACCACGAGCGATGTTGCTGAGCTTGCGCGAATGGTCAAATCGTGCCTGTTGGCCGATCTGCCCGAAGCCGCCGAAGCCGCTATCACTCGCTTGCAAGCCGCTGCCGTTGCTAGCAGCGATATTATCAAGCTGATGCAGACTGTGCCTACGCTGGTTTCGATTCTACGCTACGGCACCGCGCGGCCCATACCCAAAGACCAACTATCGGCGCTTGTCGCAGCGCTCGCAGTCGAGGTGAACGCAGCCGCCTCCACCGCTTCGGCTGATATTGAACCCGCTCAAGCGGCGGCCTTCTGCACAGCCATGAGCGAATATGACGGCGCGCTCAGTCTATTTGGAGATGAAAGTCTTTGTGAAATCTGGGACCGCGAATTGTCGGCTATCGCCTCCCATGATCGGTGCTCATCCTCAGTGCGTGGGCTCGCTTTGCGCATCCTGCACGATCGCGCTGTTTGGCCGATTGAAGACGTGGTTGCGGTGCTTTCGCGCGCGTTGACACCCCCAGCACCCCCGGCGGATGCAGGCGCTTTTGTTGAGAGTTTCCTTGGCGATGGCGCAGAAGTGCTGCTGCAAGATCGACCTTTGCTGGCAGCGATTGATGCGTGGCTGATGGGGCTTGATGAAGACTCGCTGATCGAGCTGTTGCCGATGCTGCGGCGCGGTTTTTCCGATTTCGCAGAAAGCGGGCGCCAGCGCATTTTGGCCGCGCTTGGTCGCGGCGAGATCATGACGGGTGACGCCGCAGCTGGAGAAGGCCGCGAGGTCTCCGACACCTTCACCCAGCAAGCTCTGCCACTGCTGAGGACGATTTTGGGGATCGAAGCATGAGCGATGATATAGAGACTCAGATCGAAGACGAAGCCTCAGAGCGCATTCGCCGCTGGCGATTGGCAATGGGTGGTGAAAAACCAGAAGGACTAAGCGAGACCGACATCCGGATCGACCGGGCTCTCAACGCCCTCTACGCGCCGTCGGGCGGGCCCGGCGGCAAATCGCGCCGGGGCGGCCTCGGCTCCTCAGCGCCGCGCGTTGCCAAGTGGCTTGGCGATATTCGCGAGTTCTTTCCTTCGCCAGTCGTCCAGGTGATCCAGCGCGACGCATTTGAGCGCCTCGACCTCAAAGCCATGCTGTTAGAGCCCGAATTTCTCGAAACGCTTGAGGGGGATGTCCATCTTGTTGCTGATCTCATCGCGCTGCGCCGCGCGATGCCAGATAAGACTAAAGATACGGCGCGCATGGTCGTAGCCCAAGTGGTCGAAGAACTGATGAAGCGGCTTGCGCACAAGACCAGCGAAACGATCCGCGGCGCGATCAACCGCAGTCAACGCACGCGGCGCCCCAGACCCGCCGACATCAACTGGCCCAGCACCATTCGCGCAAACCTCCATAATTGGCAGGAAGATTATCAGACCATTGTCCCTGAAACGCTCATCGGCTTTGGCCGCAAGAGCAAAGCCAAGACTGATCTCGATCATGTGATCATGTGCGTTGATCAATCGGGGTCGATGGCCTCTTCGGTTGTCTACGCCTCAATCTTCTCAGCGGTAATGGCCTCTCTCCCGGTTCTTGAGACCAAGCTGGTGTGCTTTGACACTGCGATCATCGATATGTCGGATCAGCTGGCGGACCCGGTCGATGTGCTGTTTGGCGTGCAATTGGGCGGTGGGACCGATATAAATGCGGCCCTGCGCTACTGCGAAGATCTGGTCAGTGTCCCTTCCAAGACCAACCTCATTCTGATCAGCGATCTTTACGAAGGCAGCAATGCACGCGAAATGCTGGCCCGCGCAGCGGAGTTGGTGAATTCAGGCGTCAACCTGATCGTGCTGCTGGCTCTGTCGGACGATGGCCGCCCGTTCTACGACGCTAATCACGCGCAGGCCTTAGCGGCGCTAGGTTGCCCGGTCTTCGCCTGCACGCCTGATCAATTCCCTGATCTGATGGCGAGCGCGCTTGGAAAGCAAGACATCAATGCCTGGGCCTCTGGCGAAGGGATTAGTGTGGTGGCACCGGGGTAGTGCCATAAATCGGCTATTTTGGATGGAATACGGTTGAAGCACCCGATTGAGAATTGTTTCAACATTATGCTGGAAAGCGCATAAAGTAATTTGAAAAATAGCAAGTTTCGTGAATTGCGGCCATTGAAATCATTGAGAAATTTAAATGTTCGAGTCCCTGAAATGTACTCGAACCAATACCTTATTTCGAATTTGGGGGCCTTTTGGGGGCTTTTCGCTAAAACCCGATTTTTTAAGCTACTGATTAATAATCGGAAAAATCGATTAATCGAGTCCTCTTCTGTCCTTGCTTCCTTTTGGTACCTGCGCGACATTCCGCTCGCCATTGCATCGTGATTCCCTTTGTCGCTTGTAAAAACTCGGAATCATCGCTTCAGGTATGCACAGGAGGCAACCTTTGCTCCAATTACCAATCCGACTTAATCGGACCTTGCGAGAGCTTGTGCTCATCGCTTCTGCACTGGCCTTTGTCGCCGCCGTTACATCGGCACCGGTTTTTGCGCAGCAAAGCGATACTCCTTCGAGTTCGACGAAAAGCGAACGCAGCGGCGGGGTCCTGAGCGACGATTTCGCGCGCGATACCGGGGCGATCATCGTCACGGCAACGCGCCTTGGTGACAGCAACTTGTTTGAATCCGTTGTCCAGCCTGAGGATAGTTGCCTCGCCAACGCACCAGCATTGGGACAGCCAGAACCCGGTTTCACCATCAATGCCACCGGTCTAAAAAGGGTACGCCAACTCGAACGTATCAGGCGCAAGACCCGCGCAGGCACCATTTTCGTCTCGGGTGGAGATTTCACTGGAGCCGACTTTCGCCGCGCCAAGCTTTACGACATGTGTTTCTTTGACACCAAACTGAGCCAGACGGTCTGGTCTGGCAGTTCGAAAGCTGGGCTAGGGTTCATCAATTCGGACCTGACGGGTGCGGATATGCAGGGCTCCCACCTGCCTTCGGTTTTGATCCGAAACACGACCCTTGAACTGGTCAACGCAAAAGGGGCGCGGTGGATGCAGGGGCACCTCGATGGAGGATGGAAGGGCTCGTTCGCTAACCTTGATCTGAGCGGGGCGGACCTTACCGATTTTCGCATCGTTTGCGGTTCGACCGCTCAGGACGGTTGCGCGCTCAAGCGAGAAGGTCTTTTAATGCGCGGCGCTAACCTACGCCGAGCCAGCTTGCATTCTTTTTATACCGATACGCTCGACCTTGCGGACGCGCGAATTGACCAAACCGAGCTTTCGCTGGATCACCTGAGGCTGCTTGACGAGGCGAAACTTGTCGGTCCCATTGTCTTGCGTTCGATGCGCCGGGCGGTGATGCTGTTCCCAACGGAAGTTGCGCAATTGACCAGGGTAGCGGAGGCGCAAGGGGAAAGCGTTACAGTATGCTCGGATGAGATATCCACGAGTGAGCCGGTCCAAGGCCAAGCGCTCGCGCTAGCCTGCGATGTCCCTGGGAGCGCGATGCGTGCGCTGTTACAATCGGTGACGCGGCTTGAACAAGAAGCGGAGGGCACGCGCGACTACGCAGAGACGCGCCGCGCATGGATGGCGAACCGCGACACATGTCTTGGCCTTCCCGACTCAGAAACCCGCGTAACGTGCGTGACGGAGGCGTATCGAACCCGACAACTCACGTTGCGAAGGGCCATGGGAATGCCGCAATGGCTGCAGGATCGAGGATACCGATTATTCCTTTCGCGAGAGGCGGCCTTTCCTACAAATTCCAGCGCGCCGGGTCTGTATGGCCGGGTTCTGCCGGTGCTTCTTGACCAGGCGGCCGCCGCAGTGATCGTGAAAAGCGATGGCAAGGGAGGGCTCGCGGCAAAAGGCGTCGCGATTGACGGCTGCTATTTTGAGCAGGAAGGCTTGGCCTACGACGTTGAGCGCGCTCTTATCGGCTTTGCGCCTGAACGACCAAAGCGCCGTCGGCGCCGCGCCGCGCCGCCCCCGATTGCCGTGAGCGAACCTTTGATATCCATTGCGGGCCGCGCCGCTGCTGTTGAGCCGCAGGGGCTCGCGCGAACCGCCGGTCAGTGCGCGCTCGAAAGCGGATTTCCGCGTTTGGAGGAAATCGTTCTCGACGACCGCTTGCTTTCGACCATCTGGGAACGTTTTTGATACCGGGATGGAGCGCGGTAGTAGTGGCGTGCTGCACTTAGGCTGCGTCTCTATACAGAACGCATAGAGACGCAGATGCGCACGCTATGGCATGTTCCAAGATGTAGTTAATCCAGTCTGGAGTGCGTCATGTCGGTAGGCGGTTCAAGCGAGACTTCCCGCAGTCAAGAAACAAGCAACGTTAGCCGTTCAGAAGAAACGGCTTCTCAGCAGTCCGCCGCTTCGAGCCTCGCGGCCGCCGGTGATAACCGCGTAGAGGCCGCTCAGCGGGCTTTGGAAGCGGGCGCAGCGGCAGGTGGAGCGCTCGGCTCTCAGATGGCCCAAGTCACACCAGTTCAGGGCGAAGTCCCAGCCGTCGGTCAGCCGCAAGTCGAACTCGCGCAGTTAAACAACGTCGCGCCGCCGCCGCCATCGACGCTCGAACTCGCTCAAATGGCGCAGGCAACGTATGGCGAGGTCGGACCGCCGCAGGGCTGGACCGCGGCAACCGCTGCGCAATTGGCGGAAATCGGCTTGACGCCCGACATGTTGTCTTCGCCCACTTCGGAATTCCGCGCCGAGGTGTATGTTCAAGAGATCAATGGCCAGACCAGCTACACCGTCGCTTTCCGGGGGTCGACCCCGACCCAGAGCGACTGGGTGGCGAACGGAAGACAGGCTGTCGGTTTGGAGACCGATCACTACAACCGCGCCCTTGAAATCGGGGAAAGCCTTGTGGTGCCTGAAGGATCGCGAGTTAGCATCACCGGTCACTCGTTGGGTGGTGGGCTCGCTTCCGCTGCGGCCATCGCCGCCGAGCTTGACGCCACAACGTTTAACGCTGCGGGCCTCCATTCGAGCACAATCAGCTCGGCCCAACAGGTCGCCGCCGCTGATGGGCGTATTGATGCACCAGATATTAGCGCGGTTTATGTGCGCGGTGACGTGCTTTCCATGCTTCAAGATGGTGGCGACCAGATGATCGGCGGCTTTATCGGACGCGGATTGGGCAGCTGGCTGGGCGGCCCGATTGGTGGAGCGGCCGGAGGCTTAGCGGGTCGTCAATTGGCTGACGCGCCCGAAGCCTATGGCAACCGAATTGAACTTGAACCAGTGCGCCCTGATGGGGTCGGCTTTTTCGGTGACCACCCGGTTGCGCGGCATGGGATGGATTACGTCATATCCAGCTTGCAGGGCAACTGACGGCTTGGCGCAAAGCGTACGCTTCCCTATGATCACACGTTATGTTTAGACCTTTTCGTACTGCCGCGGTTTCGCTCTGCGCGCTATGTATGGTTGTGTGTGGGAGTTGTAGCTCTGTGACAGCTGGACCGTCTTGTTTCCAACGTTCAAAACCAGCGCTGCCGACGGCGCAGAAGGTGCGTCCCTATCTTTCCAATGGAGAAGAGGGACGGCGCATTTATGATGCGGTGAGCGAGGGTGACATTGCAGCTGTCGAGACGTTGGTGCGCGCCAATCCCAAGCTTCTTGGCACACACCGTGTGTTGGCAGATGGAGAGCGGCCTTCGAACGGCAACACCGGCGGCTTGCTCACTTTTGCTATCGTACAATGCAACCCGCAGATGGTGGGCGCGCTGCTGGAATTGGGTGCGGATCCCGACGGCGTTCCGCCGGGCAACGCGCTGACATATGCGTTATTGGCAGACGAAATGGTGATGGCGGCGATGTTGCTGCAGGCGGGAGCATCGCCGGACGCGCACGCTCGTGATGGCACCACCCCTTTGCGCGAAGTGCTGTACTATCAACGCGCTGATGCCGTGGCGTTGTTGGTGCAAGCCGGTGCGGATGTGAACCGCGCTGATTCGATCGGCACCACACCGCTTCTCTCTGCGATCCGGTTCGGCGATTACGCCTCGGCCAAGGTCTTGATGGAGGGGGGAGCTAATCCCTGGCTTGTTTCGAATAAGGGCTCGCTTCCGGCGGCGCGGCTGATGACATCGGCAAAGGACGCGGATCAAGAGCCTGTCCGACAGGCTCTCCTCGGGAAAGCGCGCGCGAAAGCGCTTGCATGGCCCCCACCTTCGACGGATGAAATCGTTGCGAAGTTCACCTCGGGTGAATGGCCCACACAGGCGATGCAGCAAGCGGGTTTCGTCGCGTCGCCGGGCGCCATGAAGAGCATGAACCAAGTGGTCGCTTCGCAGCGTTCAAAGCGGTAGGACCGGCTATGGTCGGTCCGATACGATCCACCGGTGTCACAGGCGCATCCGCGATTGGCCGGGCTTCGGGTTCGCCGACAGGCAATCGTACGGGCGGCGCTTTGCGCAAACTGGCGGGTAGGGTGGCCGGACGCGTCGCGCGCGAATTTCGCCTTTTGGGAAAAGGGGAGGACGCTTCGGATGATCGCCCGGACCATTATCACGAGGGTGAAGATCTGTACGATATCACCGCTACCGCGTCAGAGTTGGCCAACGAGCTGAATGCGCGCCCGCTCGATGAAGGGATCCTTGCTCGCTCGCTCAATGGATTTGTCCAGGAAAGCGCGGCGCTTCTCGCGGCGCGGCCAGGCGCGGCCTCGCTTGATGCGATCGCGCGCGTGATCCTGGAAAACGAAGGAAGCCGGGAAAGCGAAACGCTGGATGTGTCTATTCAGCAGATTGATCAGACAGCGCGGGGTATTGCGGAAGCTTCGTCAGCCCCTGTTTCAGTCCGTCGCCCCCGTTGATGCGCGGTTTCTAACCGAACCGACTTAACTTTAAGCCTTTGGCGAACCAGCATCCCGGTGAGTTGCGCTTGCAATCGTGCTTGCTGGACTGCGGCGAGTCTGGGGTCGAGTCCCGTAATTAGCACGCTGAGTGCGCCGTCAGGGCCGCGCGTGATCTGCGCTCCTTGCGCTATAGCCCCGGCCGGGAATGCGACACTCGCGCTTTGCGCTCTAGAGCTCGAAAGCGCGGCGGGCCAGCTTTCCGCGATTTGCGCGGCCATCCGCTCCAGCATCGCGGGGTCGATGATCGCAGGACCGGCCAGCGCGGTGTGGGCAATTCCAGAAGTCGCTTGCACGGTCAGGCCGAACGGTCCGTTGGCGGAAGAATTGTCGGGTGTCGAAGCCCCCCGTTCATCGCTGCCTTGTTCGCTGCCGGAGCCGCCTTGGTTGCCGCGTTCGCTGTTCGCTTCTACCCGCTCGCGTTGACTGGTTGATGAGGAGGACGCTTTACCGGTTCCGCCCGCACCAGCGCTGCGGTCTGCGTCCGAGTCCAGCCGTGCGGCAAAGCGTTCGCGCGCGGAACGCGCCTCCGCCTGGTTTCGCGCTGATGGCTTAGAGGCTTCGCGCGCAGGCTCTGCCTTTTGCGGCACCGGCGATGATGAAGAGGACCTTTGGCCGGATGCGGTCGGGGAGGCGCTCATGAAAAGCGTTCCTGTGTATCATCGTCCTCGCTAGCCTCAGCTCGGGCGGCGTGTATCCCATTCGCTCTACCAATGCGGTCTTCAAGATGCGCACTGCGTCCACGCAAAGCTTCGTGCTCGCGGCGCACCTGATTGGCAGCTGTGCTCGCAGAATCCGCTTTGTCCTCAGCGATCTGCACCTCGTTAGCCGCCTGTTCTTCACGCATCTGGCTGGCAATCATCCAGATTTCAGCCTGTTCCCGCCCGCCTTCTACGAAAAAAGCGGAGCGCGCTGCTGCGCTGTTGCTTTGCGCTATTGCATGCCGCTTGCGGGCCGCTTCGGCCTTGCGCGCCGCTTCGCGTTCCGTGCGCGCGGCCTCAATTCTCTCGCGCTCGCATCGGCGCTCCTTGAACTGAGTAATCCGATGCGCTTGGGCCAGCCGTCGCTTATCGCAAAGAGGCTTCAAAGGATCGTCTCCCCAATCGCCGTAAGGCGTGCAAGCGTGGTCGCGGTGTCGCTGGCTTCATCAGGCCGCTGGCGCAAAAATCTCTCGATCGCTTCACGTTGGTCCAAAGCTGCATCGGCCAAAGGATCGGAGCCGCGCTGATACTCGCCCATTTGCACCAGCATTTCGATATCCTCCAGCTTGGCCAGCATAGCGCGCACCGCCTCGGCCGCCGCGATCTGTCCTGATCCGGCCAGCTTGCGGAATAGGCGCGACTGGCTGCGGGCCACATCAATGGCTGGGTAGTGCCCGCGCGCGCCCAGACTGCGCGAAAGGATGATATGCCCGTCGAGCAACGATCGCACTTCCTCGGCAACCGGGTCTTCCTCTTCGCCTTCGGTCAGCACGGTGTAGAGCGCCGTAATGGCCCCGTTTGAGTCCGTTCCAGCCCGCTCAAACAAACGCGGCAATTCTGCAAAAACCGAAGGGGGCAAACCGCGCCGCACCGCTGGTTCGCCCGCAGCCAACCCAATCTCCCGCAAGGCTCGCGCGTAGCGAGTGACGCTATCCATCAACAGCAGCACGTGCTTGCCTTGCGATCTAAATCCCTCAGCGATCGCGGTCGCTGCGCGGGCCGCGCGCACACGCTCCATTGCGGGTTGTTCAGACGTGGCGACCACGACGACCGAACGAGCCAGACCTTCATCGCCCAAAGCGTCTTCAATGAATTCGAGCACTTCGCGGCCACGTTCGCCGATCATGCCGATGACGATGGCGTCGGCCTTCGCACGGCGGGCTAGCATTGCGAGCAGCGTCGACTTTCCCCCACCGGCTGCGGCGAAGATCCCCATTCGCTGCCCTTCACCAAGGATTAGCAACCCATCCAGCGCGCGTACTCCGCTTTCCAGCGGCTGCGCGATCGGGCGACGATCCATTGGGGAAGGAGCGGGCGCGACCAGTGGACTTTCGGGCACAGGGGCGACACGTCCGCGCCCGTCAATCGGTACGCCCCTTGCGTCGAGAACGCGGCCCAACAGCCCTTCATGCGCCGGTATACGGTCCGCCATTTCGCGCAGCACGACGTCCACATCGCTGCGAAGTCCGCGTAGGTCTCCTAAGGGCGTGAGCAGCAAGTCATCGCCCTCGAAACCCACGACCTCCGCGCCGAGGTTTCTCGAGGAGCCTTCGTCAGATGCGTCTATAATTTCTACCAGATCGCCAATCCGCGCTTTCACGCCGCGCACGCGCAGTGTGGTGCCGACTGCGCCGATCAGCCGCCCGCGTTGTTCGAATAGGGGCGTCCGAAGCGCTTCAAGCAGAATAACGCTTGCCGCTGCAGACGGTTCTCGCTGAGCCAGGTTAAGGTGGGATGGACTCATGACGCAGCGCTTGCTCCGGCCTGATCTGTTGCAGGAGCGAACGCTTCTTTTGGGTCAAGGCCCCACCTCTCGCGCAAGGTCTGCAGTTGGGTGTCAAGATCGGAGATGATGACCCCGTCCTGTGTCCGAACGCGGCAACCAAACGCGTCTAGAGCCTCGTTCTCCACGACCTTGGCGGTGTGTCCATCGTTAAGAAATCGCTCGGCCACTGGCCCGGCAATATCGGGGGCAAGCTCGACCACGCAGTCCGTCTCGCCAACGCCAAGGCGGGTCAGGGTTTTCAAGGCCAGGCCCGTCACAGTCTCGATCGGGTCGCGCTGTCCAATCAATTGAGTGATCACCTCGATAGCGGCTATGGCAAGCTGCTCGTTTCGTCGGACGTTTTCCGCCGAGAAACGCTCGGTCAGTTCTTTCAAGGCTTCGCCCATCGCCTGTGCCATCTCGTCGCGTGCGGCCTTTTGGCCGTCCTTGTAACCCTTTGCGCAGGCCGCCTCGCTCGCGGCAGCGGCCTCGTCACGGATGAGCTTTGCGCGGGCAAGGAGATCGGCCGCTTCGGACAGCGCGCTGACATCGCGTGCCGCAATCCGCGCCGACGGCAACTGCACTATAGACTCTCCAAACAAGATCGGGCGGCTCACGACTTGATTTCCGGTGCGATAGAAGAAAACGCGTCGGCATGCGGTGCACTATGAAGCTCTTGCACGATCGCGGCTGCCCGTTGCGTCAAGGCGGCCAGGTCGGACGTGTCTGTTGCTATGTTGAGGAGCCGCTGGCCCGTGACGCGCAGCTCAGAGGCCTGAGGCAGAATGTTGACAAGCGCCTGTTGCGGTAGGGTCGCCAAGTCGATATCGCGCAGAGCGTCGAGCAGATCTTCACCGATCGCCTCAGCCAAACGCGTTAATCGAGCCCCATCTAGCTCTCGGTCCAGGGCCGGCTTCGCTTGAAGCAGGGCTAGCACCATGGCTAAGTTTTCGCCGTCTTCGTTGACGACTCGTGCGGTCTTTCTCTGACGCATCAGATCGGCAAAGGTCGGCTCACGCTCCCCCGCTAGCCGCCGCCCAAAACGCATCGCCCGCCGGGTCATCGGCTCGGAAGATGGAGACGAGAGCTTACCGGAGATGCTCGCTTCCATGTCCCCATCACTCCGCCGGCTGCGACGCGTTTTCGGTGTAGTCTCTCGCATCGTTTGATGAACCATACATTGTCGTCTTTGTTACGGTGCCCGAGGCCGCGGAATGGCCAGCCTGAGAGGATGGGAGCTCGATGTCTTTATGACGCTTGGCCGCACTGCGCAGCGAATATAGCCGCCAGCCCGCCGCGAGAAGCAAAAGCACGCCCAGCGCCAAGGCGACGGGTATGATAGTCGCGACCAGCATATCGCCTAAAGGATCCTCGGGCACAGAAGGCAACGGTTTGGCTTCCGTCATCGCCACCGAGACTTTGTTGTAGTCGAGCCCTTCGATGCTGTTGGTCACAAGCGACTTGATCGCGGCCGTTTGCGCAGGCAGATCCATTCCTTCGCGGTATTTGACAAACACTGAGGCCGACGGCGGATTGCTGAGCCCCGTCAGCGCATCGGCTTTCGGCAAAGCGAGGTGAACACGCGCTTCGATGACGCCATCAAATTGGCTGATCGTGTTGGAAAGCTCTTGGCTGGTTGCAAAGACAAATCGGGCCTGCTCGGCGAGAGTGGTCGAGGTAAAGCCTTCTTTTTCAAACACCGATCCCAGAGTCTCAAAGTCTTCGCGCGGCAAGCCGTTTTGGCGCAACACCTCAACGGCCTGAGGAAAGTCGCTGGTGGCGACTTTGACCGTGAAAGTGTCCTTTTCACCCGTGCCTTTAGAGGCATCGATCCCCGCTCGCATCAGCACCGAGATCATCTCGTTGGCCTCGCGCTCTTCGACATCGCGGTACAGTTCTTGCCCGCTGCATGCTGTGAGAGCCAAAGCCAGCAAGAGACCTGCAAGCCAATGTTTATAGCGCGATCTGGCAGAACATGACCGTGCAAGGAAAGGGAACGATATCATTGACCGGCCCTTAGCTTTGCTGGCGGAACAATTGCTGCACCCCATCAGCGCTGCGATTGGCGATGTTGGATGTGAGTTGGCACTGGAACATGAATTCCTGGCATTGCATCGTGAGCTGCACGATCTCGCCTGGGGTCATCTTGCCGCCACTTAATTGTGCCGCCTGCGCGTAGTCGGTGACCGAGCGAGCCTGCACGTCAATGCCATCCAACGCGCGCAACATATTGCCAAGCGGGGCTGGCAGTTCGGCTGGGGTCGGTCCACTCGCCGCCTGTGCTTGTTCGATGGCTGCCGCAAATTTGGTGGCCTCGGGTGATCCGGCGGCTGTGGTTGATCCAACGGCGCCTGCGCCGCTTGGGCCGAGCGCCACAACCCGCTCACTTGCCGTGTTAGAGCCAGCGGCTGCGAGCGCACTGATGACTGTGTCTATACTCATGCGATCAACCCTTGCGTGCCATGGTTTCGAGCGCCTTCGATACGCTGTCGAGCGACGTGTGGCTGCTTTGCGCCATAAAGCTCATCCGCATAGACTCCGCGGTCAGTTCGGTTATGGCCGAAGGGCTATCGCTGCCGTTGTTGGCAATCCCGTTTGATCGCTGTTCAATCTGAAGCGCTTGGTTATCAAGCGCGGCGCCCCAAGCGCCAGCAAAGGCTTCAAACCAGTTTCTTGAGCGGCCCTGACCTGTCGTCTGGAATGCGTTGGCGGTGCCAGTCAGGTCAGCAAGGAGGCGCGTGTCGATCGTGTTCATGGCATTCATCCTTCTTCGTGTTTGACGTGTTTCGGTGGCTTGAGAAGATGGTTGTTTCAGACCCTACATAATGAGTGTGTCGCGCAGTCCGTCGCGCTCCACGGTTACTCGGTTGCCCAGGATTGCGATGATCGTGTGCCCGGTTGGCAGGTTGGCCCCTTCAAACCATCGCGTGCCGTCTTCAGTGACAATGTAGCTAGGGTCGCCCGACACGAAGCTGGCGGCGCCATAGCCCGGCGCATTGAAGAAGTAGGCGAGATCGGACTCGCCGCGCTCAGCGGAATTGGCGAAGGTGAATATCCCGACGCGCGGTAGATCGCGCTTGAGCAGAGCTTCGAGTTCGACCTTGCGGTCCTGAGGGAGAAATTCGCTCTCGATCAGGAGATCGCGCGTCCCATCGGGAAAGACATCTGCATCGACATTATGAGCAGCGAGGAGGTTGTCGGCGGCTTCTGCCGCGCTTTGAAGCGTAGCAACACCCAATGTGACATCGGGATGCTCAGTCTCGCTCCAATCCTTCAGGCGTGCGATATCGTCTTCGCCTGAGACAAGGCCCACCACGGACAATCCGCCGCCATAGCGGGCCCGCTCTATCGAGAGAGTGGGATACCCAATGTTGGCCAGTTCGACCCCAAGATCGGCGCGAGATGGTCCATTTCCGGAAAGCCGTGCAGTCGCGAACCAGGCCGCGCTCGCTAGGAACAGTATCGTGGCCGCAGCCACCAATAGGACCAGCGGGGAAGTGAATTTGCTGGCGTGCCGATTGCGGACTGGCTGGGTGCGCAGTTCGATCCGTTCTACCAGATTGGTAGCGGGAAGTTCGATTTCAGGCTCAATCCCGTCCTTAGAACACGTTGCAGCCTGTCGGGCTATCTCTGCCGCCTCAGACCATCGATGCTCGTCCTGACCATCGCCAATCGCGAAGACAAAGCTGGAAAATCGAACTGGGACATAGGGTTCCAGCGTGATCCGCTCGCCTTTCGTCAAAGTGCGGCCCAAGACGGTTATCTCCCCGCCTGTCACATCGACCATGGCGAGGCGTCCATGCGGTGTCAGATTTAGCGAAGCACCAACAGAAGCCGTATCGCGTAGGACGACGTCGTTTTCGTACGAGTGACCGACCATGATCCGGCGGTCAGGGGGCAGGCAGTGCTCTGCGCCCTTGCCACGTCCGGCCAGAACTCGCAGCCGCAGCCGCTTCGTCCTGCCTACCTGTGCGCTTCCGGACGAGGGCGATGGCGTGTTCGATAAGGGTGTTAAGGTCGATATGGCGTTCATTGCAGGCGTGCCTCGTTCGTGTCCAGCCCCGCCGTGTCAGCCATCTGCGATGTGGAATGCAAACCGTGGCGCTGGGCCGCAACGGCGGCGGTCTCAAGATTTCGAACCCGGGGGGTCAGCAGGATTAGCCGTTCAATACGCTGCTCTCCTTTGCGCCGGCCTTTGAAAATCTCGCCGAGCAACGGAATATCGCCAAGCCCCGGCGTTTTGCGCTTAAGGTCATACGAGCGCGTGCGTGCCAAACCGGCCAACATGGCGCTCTCGCCATGGCGGACGATAGCGGTGGTCGTGATCCGCGGACCGGCAGCGGTCGGCACACCGTCGACCACCAAACCGTTTAGCGAAGTGTCGCTGATCTCAATCTGCATTCGGATACGCATGTCCCCACCATCCTCAATCGCGGAGGGGCGAACGCGCATCGCCAGACCGTAATTAATCGCAAATGCGTTAGCGACGCGTTCGGATTGGTTTCGGATCACCTGTTCCGCAGTGATGTCAAACGTCGCCACCTCATTGTTGGTGCTCGACAAAGTGGGACGGGTGACGACGCGGACCGCGCCCTTCTCCTCAAGCAGGCGCAGGCGGCCGAGGAAGAAGGAACCGTCGTTAGTCACAAATCCCCCAGTCACATCAGCCGATGCGGTGGGGTTTCCGACCAGCGCGCCAAGACCCAGATCTGCAATGACGCCGCCTAGAGACGCCGAAAGTTCCTTTAACCGCGTCACATCCAATTCAAGGATGGTGACCTGCGTTTCAACGATGAGCGGTTCAATATCGAGATTCGCGATGAGCGCCTCATAAACGGGCATGATCTCTGTCCGGTCGCGCACAATCACCGCGTTTACGGTGCGGTCGGCGGATATTCTCGGCCCATTCAGATCTAATGGCGCGGGCTCAGCTGCGGGTTGCGGGTCACCGCGGCCCAAGGCGCCAAGCAAGGGATCGTAAGCCGTGTCTGGCCCGACCGGCCGGATCCCGCCATTGCCTTGACGAACATTGGTGCCATTGGTCGTAACGCCGCCGACTTGGCGTCCGTCGCCCATCTGTTCCTGTAATAGGCTGGCGACGCCGGGGATGACCTCCACGCGCGTGCTCGAGGATACCTCGCGATCCGCCGCGTCGCGATATTTGAGGTAGAAAATGCGCACTTCGAATGGATCGCGACCACCAGCGGGACGCAGCACTTTCGAACTGACGCTGGCGCGGACGAGAGGCGATGCGATGGGCCTTGCGCGCGACGCTAACGCACCAAGTCGCGGAGCCGGATTGGCTTGCGCCATTCGCATCTGACCAGCCAATTGTTCCACGCTGTCAAGATAGGCCGGGACGCCCATCGCAAGGACGAGTCCATCGCCGGCCTTGGCAGTGTTTACACCGCCGCCGATATCCAGCTTCTGGAGTTGGGATAGGAGTTGTTGCGGCGCGTAAGTCGCGATGGATCGCCGTCCAATTTCTTCCTGCGAATAGACCCGCACCACTGACCCATCGTAATACGCGACGAGACCATAAGCGCGCGAGATTTCGCCCCAGATTTCTTCAGGAGTGCCAGAGAACAAGCCCTGAACTTTCTCTTTCTTGATCCCCGTGCTGACCTTTACGTTGAGGTCCGCTTCGCCCATCAGATCGGCCACGAAATCACGGACAAATTGACCGCGCGCGCTCAACATGATTTTTTTGTCAGCAAACGGCGGATCTTTGGCGTGAGCGGGAGTTGAACCGACCACGGCAGCAAGCGCGAAAGCGGCGATCATCGTCAGCACGCCAAGACGTCGTATGATCGGATATCGGATGTTTGCCGGAGCTTCGGGGGTCACTCGGCTGCCTCCATTTCTTGGGTGTGTGCGCCTGGGATCGACACAAGGTTGGGTTCGATGTCGAGTTGTCCGACCACATCAAGCGGTACGGCGGGGTTCAACTCGTTGAAGCTGAGAATGGGCACGTCGAAGAGGTCGGCTGCGGTCACCAGCCGCAGGGGCCGCCGCAGGTCCTGCGCGGTCAGAATGGCCCGAGCGCCGCTTTTCTCCACTTCACTTTGGATCAGGCGAACAAACTCTCGCATTCGCATCGGATCAATGGCGAGGCGGGGCTGCCCTTCAATCTGCGTAAGGGTGTTGCGAATAGCTGCTTCAGCGCGCTGGCCAATCATCAGCACCATTAACTGGCCATTATCGCATAGCGGCGCGATAAGATTGCGGCGTAAGCGAGCGCGGGTGCGCGCTGCGATGGCTGCGGGCTCTCGTTCCGTCTGTCCGGTTTCGCAGATCGCTTCAATACAATCTCGTAGATTGCGCAAGGGCACTTGTTCTTCAGCCAATAGGCGAAGTACCTCACGGATAGTCGGCACCGCGACCGCGCGCACCGCTTCCTTAACGACCTCTGGATAAGTTTCGCCAAGCCGGTCGAGCATGTCCGTTGTTTCTTGCAGGCCGAGAAACACGGGCAAATTTCGACGCAGAAGCTCGCGCACCAGCAGGGGCAAACGCTCTTCAAGATTAACCAGCTCTTCTCGAGACTGCGCGAGCGGCGCGTCGAAGGCCCACAATTCCCAGGCGCCTGGTTCGCGCGGCGCATCAAAACGGGCGATACGCAGTGCGGGAAGAGTTACTCCCGAGCGCTCTTGCACGGCCCAGCGCGCTTCATCCAGCCTCTGTGCCAGGCGTTTCATTTCGGCGCCCGACGCCTTGTTTAACGACAGGTAGAGCACCAGCGGCTCCGCTTTGGGAGCGGGTTTGGCCGTGAGCACGATTTCATCGGGCGCGGCCTCATCGTCGCCGCGTCCACGCGTTATCATCCCTCGCAGATAGCTCCCGGTTACCTCGTGTCGCCACAGTCCGGATCCGATAAGCAAGCCCCCTAAAGCCAGGAAAATCGCCGCTGGAAAGCCTGGTATTAAGCCCAGCAGCGCCGCAATAAGGCCAGCGGCGATGAGCGTGCCTGGTTTAGCGCCCGCTTCGGCAAAGATCGCTGGCGCGAGATCGGGGTTCGTTTCGGGATCATTGCTGCGCGTCACCAACAAGCCTGCGGCAAGGGCGCATAGGAATGCGGGAATTTGCGCAACCAGTCCATCGCCAATCGTCAGGATTGAAAACGTGGCAGCGGCCTCAGAGAGGGAAAGGCCATGGGTAAACATGCCCACGGCGATCCCGCCAATCAGATTGATCAGGACGATGACGATACCCGCCATCGCGTCGCCCTTCACAAACTTCATCGCGCCATCAAGGCTGCCGTAAAGCTTGCTTTCTCTCTCAAGAACCGCGCGTTTTTCACGCGCTTCTTCCTTGGTCAGCAGCCCAGAGCGCAGATCACTGTCGATCGACAATTGCTTGCCCGGCATCGCATCCAGACTGAAGCGAGCGCACACTTCCGCGACACGCTCGGATCCTTTCGAGATGACGATAAACTGCACCACTGTGATTATAAGAAACACCACAAGACCGATCACAATGTTGCCCGCTGCGGCGGTTTCTCCAAACTCGGCGATGATCTTGCCGCCGTTCATTTCGCTGAGGATCATGCGCGTGGTCGCGATACTGATCGCAAGCCGCGCAACGGTGGTGAACAGCAGGATCGATGGAAAGGTTGAGAAGTCGAGCGGCTGACGAACGCCGATGACCGCGATCACCAGCAGCGCCGTAATCGTCAGGTTGATGGCGATGAACACATCCAGCAACGCCGGGGGCATTGGCAGAATGAACATCGCAAAGATCGCCAGCAGTCCGCCGATAATGGCCAGTTGGGCCACCGGCACCTGAGCCGCGCCGCGTTTCAAGGTTTGCGCAATGGCCATCAGAAGTTGACCGCGATTCCGCTTTCAGCCGCCAGTTTTTGATAGTTGGCCTTCACCTTCACCACGTAATCGCGCGTCTCACGATAAGGGGGTACGGTGTTACCGTATTTGCGCACGGCACCCTCTCCCGCGTTGTAAGCCGCGAGGACAAGATCGATGTCACCATCAAACCGCTTCCACAGTTGGCTGAGCAGCTTTGCGCCCGCGTCGACATTGGTTTGTGGGTCATAGAGATGGTGCGCGTTGCGCACTCCGAGCGTGCGCCCTGTTCCCGGCATCACCTGCATCAGACCACGAGCGCCCGCGCGGCTGGTCGCGCGCGGTTTGTAAGCCGATTCCTGCTTTATGACCGCGTGAAGGAGAAGTGGATCAACCCGATAGTTGCGCGCAGCAATGGATATCGTCTGATCGAACGCGGTCTCATAAGTCTGAGGGCGTAGGGCCAGAATGGCTTCATGATCGTCTGGAGCGTCGGCAGCGGTGTATTCCGCTTCGGTGTAAGAGGCTGAAGCCGCCGCGATTGCTTGGTCGCTATGAGTGCGGTCAAAAACCTGAGCGCCCGGCACGATCGCCACTTGAGTGCGATCGCGTGATGCAATGGAGCGAGTGCGCTGGTCACGCCCTTTGGCGTTTTCCAAATCGGTATCGAGCAATTGGCGGTCAGTCGGGATTTGCCACGAGGGCGCGGTCGCATCGTTGAGCGGCGCTGCCGCGGGACCGTTCGCGTGAAATGCCGGCGATTCAATCACCGCCGTCTCCGGACAATGCCCAATCAACCCCTCAAAATGCTTGAGCGAATGCACATTCGCGACCCGAAGCGGAGCGTCAATCGGGCATTCACCTGGGTTTTCGATTGGTTCAGGAGGACGCTCTTTTGCTGCGACTGACTCCGCAGTGATGGTATTTAATAGCGCAAAGCATGAAATACTGACACCAATGTAAATAAAGGGCCGCAAGGTGCACTCCTCCTACTCGCTTCAGAGCAAAATGCATGCGAAAGCGCCTTCGCAAATAGACACGATATGAGTCAATGCCGACTAAAACCATGTTTTTGTTGCAAAAATTTTGTGCTCGCCGCTGATTCGTTCGCCTAATGCCCTGCGATGTACGCTACGATAACCATTTTTGTTCAACTTAGAAGTACCCAAGGGAATTGTATAATATTGTGCAAAATTAGTGCTTTAAGAAGAATTTCCCCCGTCAGTTGCCTTCTTTGCATGATCCGCTTGTCGCATTTTTCGAACCGCCTAGCTCAGTTGCGAATCGCAATCTATACTTCTTGATATTCAGCCGTAATTGATGGCAAATATATGACAATTGATTGGTGTCTTGACTTTATTTCTCGGACGCTCAAACCCAGTGCCTCGTGCGAATATATTACGCGCGCCAGTTACAGCGGCGTGCTGATCCGAATGATCCGTAAAGGGGAGCGACAAGTTGGCGGATAAAGACCAGGGCGGCGATAAGACAGAGCTTCCCACGCCCCGCAAACTAAAAGACGCCCGCAAAAAGGGCGACATTGCCAAAGGGCGCGAACTCACGCCGACTTTTGGTACAATCGCGATGGCGATTTTATTCATGACGGCCGCCGGTTTTATAGCGTCTCGTGTCACAGGGTTTGCTGATGCAACCGTGCAGAACGCAGCCAACGGCGACTTCGAAACTCTTTTGACCAAGCTTGGGTCTGACGCGACGGCCCTACTCATTTCGCTGTCGGCGATAGTGCTGATCCCGCTCTGCGCGGTGGCGCTGTTTTCCGAAGTTTTCCAAACGCGCGCCCTGATCGCACCCAAGAAATTGGAGCCCAAGCTCGATAATCTAAACCCCGTTGAGGGTCTTAAGAGGATCTTCGGAAAGCATGGTCTCGTCGAGCTGGTTAAGACCTTGATCAAAGTGGCCGCGATCATCGCCATCGTATGGTTTGTCGCGCGCGACTATATCGATGACATGGGTGTGATGCTGCGCCCGGCAACGCAACCGATTTGGCGGGAAGGCGCGGCGATGCAGGCTGGCACCGCTGATGCGATGCGGCTGTACACGATCACTCTGAAAGTCCTCGCGTCGGTGGGCGCGGTCTTCGTGATCGTCGCTGTCGGTGACGCGATTTGGGCGCGTCAGCAATTCCTCAAAAAGATGATGATGAGTCGAAGAGACATCAAGGATGAGCACAAACGTGACGAAGGCGATCCGCAGATGAAAGGGCAGCGTCGCCAGATGGCTCAGGAGTGGGCGCAGTCTGGCGCGGTTTCCAAAACGGCGGATGCCAATGCGCTGCTGGTTAATCCGACACATCTGGCGATTGCGCTTGAATACAACCCAGAGACGGCGCCCATCCCCGTCGTGATGGCGCGCGGGGAAGGAGAGGTCGCGGCTGCGATGCGAAGTGTTGCCGAACACGCGGGCGTTCCCGTCATTCGGCACATACCGACAACGCGTTCGCTCTGGGCCCGCGGCGAAGTTGGGGAGATGATCCCGGAAGACATGTTTGACGCGATCGCCGAAATCATCCTTTGGGCGCGTAAAGCGCGATCGGGCGAGGCTCCGATGGACTGTGATTTGCACCGGGAAACCGCACGCGAAACGGAAGAGGCCTCGGCATGACCTTGGGCGCTCTTTTCTCGTCCCTGCTGGCCGTTTTTCTCTCGCTTGCCCTTGTTGTGGCGCTTGCCTGGGGCGTTCTGTGGCTGCTCAAGCGCTTTCAAGATGGCAGTTTTGGCCGACTGTCTGGTGCCGATACAGGGCCAAGCTTGCGGTTCGAAAAAGCGCTGCCAGTGGGCCCTCGCGAACGCCTCGTACTGGTCGAGATCGAAGGCGAACAATGGCTCTTCGGTGTGACGGCGCACGCAATCACTCCGATAAAAAGCTGGCCAGTCGATGCATCAGCCGCTGGCGCGCAAAACCATGAAGCAGGCTATGGTGAAGCAGTTTCCAGTCCAGCTGAAAGCGGGATGGCGGCTAAGCGTTTCCGCCTCAGAATGGCTGAACAAGGTGAGGTCGAATGACCCACCCGCTAAAAGGCAAGAGCCAAAGCGCGCTTTCGGGCACCATTGGCAGTTTGAGCGGTTCGCTTTGCCATCTCGAGCCGAGGGCAATCGAAGCGGCGCGAGAGGCGGCGCGCCGATTGGAGATTGCGGGTTACTCGGTGACGCTTGCGCCTGTGCAGGAACGGGGCCTGCCATGGTATGTTGGCGAGCACCTCGCCTTCTTACCGCCACTCGAAACGCTGCCAAAAGGCACCTCAGCCGAGGAATTGATGCGCGTCCTTAGCGAGCACGAAGACGCTCTGAGTGATGTTGAGCTTGCCCTTGGTCTCGCGGCGGAGTTTGCCCATTACAAGAAGCTCCCGAGCGATTGGCCCACACTTGAGGTCGACCGAGAAGGCGAAGCGCTGATGCGTTTGGCAGTCCTTCACGATGAGCCACTATCCGAAGCTGGCGTTCCGCCGACCGAGGATACTTGGCCCTTACTGACTGCGCTGACGTTCATCGCCGCGCGCCTCCCCATCCTTGAAGCGGAGGCGCTGACGGGCGGGGATATGTTGGTGCTCGACCACGGTCCCTGGCCCCTCGATGCGAAATTGCAGAGCGCTCTTTCGCGCATCCAACCGCCGGTGGCGCCGATGGGCCTCGACCCGGCATCCGGCGCGCTGGTGCGGCTTTTATCCAACTCCGGAGTAATTGGTCCTATGTCTTCGTCGGAGCCTCCTAAACCGTCATCGGGCGAAGGGCTTAGCGTGCCTGTGGCCATTCATTTGAGCGACGCGCTCATCAGCCAAAAAGACTTGGCGAAACTCGCTCAAACCGGGACATTTGGCCTTGGAGCGGTTAGCGAGGGTCTGAGCGCGCAGCTATCAGTTGGAGGTCGCAGCATTGGGCGCGGAGAGATTGTGCGGATCGGCGATCGCTTTGCGGTGCTCCTCGACCATGTCGAGACCCAATCTGAAGCACAGCCGGAGGACACCACTTCAGAAGACCGCGAAGCGCAGGATGACGATTGATGCTCGTCGACAGTTTCACCCCCGGTTCGGCGCTCATCACGGTTATTCTGATAGCGCTCGCGCCGTTTCTGGCGGTGATGGTGACCAGCTTTACAAAGATCGTTGTCGTGCTTTCGATCGTCCGCACAGCGCTGGGCTTGCAGCAGACCCCGCCGAATGTAGTGTTGAACGGCCTCGCATTGATCCTGACGATTTACGTCATGTACCCGACCTTACAGGATATGAGCGCGGCAGCCGGATTTACCGAGGAAGCCGCCGCAACGATGCCGGGGGATGAGCCCCCGGGTGTCGCTCAAATCCAGGATACTCAGGAAATCATTTCGACCGCTGACCGGGTAAAGGAGCCCCTGCGTGAGTTTTTGATCTCCAACACCACCCGCGATGACCGTGCGTTTCTATTGGCCACACAAAAACGGATCAGCGGACCCGAACGCGCTGATGAGCTTTCGGATACCGACTTCGTTATTGTCATCCCCGCCTTCGCGGTGCGCGAGTTGAAGCTTGCCTTCCAGATTGGATTCCTGATTTTCCTGCCTTTCCTAATCATCGATCTGTTGATCGCGAACATCCTTCTCGCGCTCAATATGATGATGCTCAGCCCGGTTACGATATCCTTGCCGTTCAAGGTCTTGTTGTTCGTGCTTGTCGACGGCTGGGTGAAACTCTCACACGGCCTGGTGCTGTCCTATGTCTGAGGCGAGAGAGTAGAGCGCGCATCGTGGACATGACCGACATCACGATGGAAGCGCTGTGGCTTGTGCTGCTTCTTTCCGCTCCGCCGGTAATCGCGGCCTCGATTGTCGGCTTGCTTGTCGCGGTTGTACAGGCGGCCACGCAGATTCAGGAACAGACTTTGCAATTCACACTCAAGTTTTTTGCGATCGTGCTGACCTTGTTCATCACAGCCTCGCTTATGGCGGGCAGCCTTTACACCTTCGCCGATCGGATTTTTAGCGGTTTCGGGAACATGGTGGGGTGACACGGTGAATGTGCCCGACACTCTTGGCACTTCGCTTTTTCAGGCGGTGCCCTGGACACAGCAAGCGCTGCTGATTGGTGCGGGTTCGGCGCGTTTTGGTTTTGCTTTTTTGATGCTGCCGCTGTTTTCGCCACAGCAAATTCCACCACTTGTCCGCAATTCACTGATTGTGACATTCGGGCTTGTCACCCTGTCGTTGCCTCTCAGTTTCAATCCGCAGGCTTTGAACGCGAGCGATTGGGTGCTGCTGCTTGGGCGTGAGGCTGCTGCTGGCGTGGTGCTTGGTCTCTTCTTTGGCACATTCTTGTGGGCGATGGCCTCCGCAGGAGAGATCATCGACACCAAATCGGGCGCGACGATCGCGCAGATTGTCGATCCGGTTAGCGGATCGACGCAGTCGCTGACGGCAACGCTGCTGGGTCGTTTTGCGCAAGTGACATTCGTGACGGCTGGCGGTCTTTCGCTGCTGGTGGGCAGCGTGATGTTGAGCTTTTCCGTTTGGCCAATGGGGCCGGGCGGGCTGGTAATTGACGCAGAAGGCGTGGCTTTGTTCGAAGGCGAGTTGGGGCGTTTCTTTCAGATCGCCTTCTTCATCGCTTCGCCCGTCTTGATGGTGTTGTTCATCATCGATCTGGGGATGGGGATCCTCAATCGCTTCGCTCCCAATTTCAACGTTTTCATGCTGTCTTTATCGATCAAGACAACCGCGGCGGTGTTCATCCTGCTTTTGATCCTGCCGCTGCTCGGGCAAATGGTGGTTAGCGAACTGGCAACCAGACAAACGGTTGGCTTTGGTATCATGGAACGCGCAGGAGAGCCGCAATGAGCGGATCGGAGCAAGGCCTTGATCCCGCGTCGATCGATCCGGAATTGCTGACGCTTATAACGCGGATGCGGGAGGCCGCGCAGCGCGACCCGGCTCGCGCGCGCGAGGTCGAAATCGGTGAGTTTACGGTCGATGGCGCACGCGTGCCGCTTTCGTTGGTAGAACCGTTGAAGGCGCTTACCCGAACCGAAGCCGCTGCGTTGCGCTTTGCCGGATGGGGGCGCTCGAATGCCGATATCGGAACGCTTTTGTCTATTGGCGAGGGAACTGTACGCACGCATTTGAGCAACGCCGTGCGCAAGTTGGAACTGGACGGTATGCGCCATTTGGTGGCGATTGGCGGGCTACTGTTTCACTCCCTCGACTAGTCGGGATCGATCAACGCGCCCTGCCCTCCTCCTATACGCATTGTATAGCCCCCCTGTATGTTGTGCAGATACAGCCACGTCCCGAGATCGGCGAAACAGAATGCGAAGACTGCGACATCGCGTCTTTCAATTTTGAAGATCAGTCAAAGGAGTTGGTACAATGCCTATCGGTGGAATTCTTCGTTCGGTTGTCAACCCGATCAGCCTCGCTCAACTGGCCATGGGGCCGGCTGGCTGGGCCAGCTTGGCCATGCGCACACTCGGTCCGCAGATCGGCATGAATTTGATCCAGCGTCTGGGACAGCAACTCAACCTGCCGCAGCCGATGATCGATCTGGCCCAGTCCGCTTTTGCCAACAGCATGGGGCAGCCAGGCCTTATGATGCGTGAACTTAACCAGGCGGTTTCGGGTTTTACGAACCAGATGGACCTGCGCCCTAGCGAAGCTGGTCAGCTGCGCCGCGAGCTCTTGACGGAAACTGACCGTTCATTCGATGCGATGGAGCGAATTGTTCAGGATTGGGCGATGCGCGGTCTTGAGGAAGAAGGCGAAGGCGGCGCGAGTGGCGCGGAGGCCGGCGGTAGCGTCCTTATGCGGATCGCTCGCGCTCTCGGCCAACTCATGGATTCCAAGATGGACGATCTTGCGGCCAAGTCCGATCAGCTTGGGCGTCTTGGTGGCCAGAGCGGCATGCGCAACGATGATGGCGGCTTCAACGCTCAAGGCCAGTCGCGCTTTGGTCAACTGTCCGCCGAAGTTCAGGCGCTCAGCCAGGAAATCGGCTATCTCTCGCAAGCCATCAGCTCGACGATCAAGAGCATCGGCGAAGCTTCGGAGACAATTGCGCGCGCTTGATCGCAGAGCCGTTGCAAAAGTGTGCGGAGGGGGCATTGCTGTCCCCTCCGCTTTTCGTTTTGGGAGTCGCGCGATGAACAGTCTGAAAACGCTTCTTGGTTGTCTGCTGGCTTGCAGTCTCGTTGGGACTGCGTTTGCACAGTACACTTACACCCCGCCGGTCTATAGTCCGCTGCGTGCGATCACATCTGATGTGAAGCATCGGGGCGTCGTCTCGTCGCTTAACCGCAACGTGAACGACCGACTTTCTCTGCCGGGCGTGGCACTGACCGCTCCGTCAACCGCAACACGGCAAGCCGCAAATCAGAGTTATACGTATCAGTACAAGCGCGAGCGAACCCGCCAAAACCTGAATAACTTCATAGAGCGTTCACCCGAAGGCGGTGCGCGCGAAGAACTCGCGAAAATGATTGAGGCGCAGCCCACGATGATGGATGATTTGCGCGCTGCTATCGCACCGTACGGGCTCGATACGCATGATGTTGCCGACGCCTACACCCTGTGGTGGATCAACGCGTGGCTCGTGGCGAACAAGCGCGATGAAGACCCGAACAAGGGAACGATCGCCATGGTGAAGCAGCAGGTGCGCAACGCGTTTGCAGCCACGCCTGACTTCGCGAACACCAGCGATGCTGATCGCCAGGAGTATGCCGAGGCCTTGCTGCTTCAAGCAACAATGCTGAGCTCGGCATTTGAACAATGGCAAGGCGACGCCGACAGGCTCGATCAACTGGCTCAGGCCGCGCACAAAGGCGCAAAGGAGAGCGGAATTGAGCTCTCGTTGATGACGCTAACGCGGAACGGTTTCGTGCCACGAGCAGGCGCTGATGCAACGAGCATCGACCCATCTGAGAGGGATGCACCCGATATCAAGCGCCGCGCTGGCGTTGAGGGGAGCGATAACAGCACCGCTTTGGCGCTGGCTGCGGGGGCGGGTCTGGGCGTTGTGCTTCTTGGTGGCGCCCTTATGATGCGCAGGCAGGGTTAAAATCCACATCGCACAGCGGGACTTATTGATGCCTCTTGGCGAGCCTGTTTGATTTGTCACGCCAGGTGCAAGAGCGACGTGTTTCTGCACTCGCTCACGCGTTCAAATATGCCGTCATTGCCGCACGTTCTAAACGTTTTGCAGATGCCGACGGCCTGACGATTCCGGTATCGCTGTTGCCAGACGTACACTCGCAGGAGCCTGGCGCGATGAACGGCATTACGAGCACAGGGCAAAATCCCGCCATCGATCGAGGGCCAGATCTACCGCCAAGTAGCTTCGAGACGCTCAACCGCCTCGACGATAGCTTTGGCGCGCCTCCGCCTCAGATGACGCGCAGCCAATGGCTGGAGATGGCGCGCAATAGCGCCCATCCGGACATGCAAGCCTTCTACACCGAACTCGTTACGCTGGCGGGCGGGCGCACGGATGACGCGGCGCTTAATCAGGTGATTGATCGCTACCTGGCGCTTCAGAACGCCGGAACGGCGAGCGATGTGGCCGCGGCGCAGCGCGGAATTATCGATCAAATTGGGTCGATGCTGAACCGCTTCGATCCGGTGGACCGGCTGCTTGACGCTGTGCAGCCGCAACTGGCCCAATGGACGCAGCAAGCCGGACTTGGTGAGAGCGAATGGGGCGCATCGCTGCAATCGGTGTTGGATGCAACAGGCAGCTTAGGGGCTTTCCGAGATGGCCTTCGTACAGGCATTCTCAACGGCGCAAAGGATCTGGTGGTCGACACCCTCGAGTTCGCTGGCCGCACTTTGCAATACGGCGCGGATAGTTCGCTGTCGGGCTTCGCAGGCGATTGGCTACGTGATCAGGTCGGAGAGCTTCCGGGCTTTCTGGACGAAGTCGTCCCATCCGCCGATCGCGGCGCCGCGACCAGCGAAAACCTTGCTAAGTTGCGCGATGCTATAGGCGCTTACATCAGTTCGATCGTTGACGATCCGTCGAAGCTGCGGCGTGATGTGGTTGCAGCCATCGAGAACCAGTGGGACGCTTTGGAAGCTTCCCACGATGCCGCTGCTACGCAAGGCCCAGAGGCGCAGGCGCGGTGGTGGGGAGAGACGATCGGGCGGATCACCTTTGAAGTCGCCGCCACCTTCGTGCCAGTGGCTGGCCAGGCAGGCAAAGGCGCTCGGATTGCGGACACAGCCGGTGACCTCGCTGATCTTGCGGCGGATGCAGGGCGGATCGTAACACGCAGCGGTGATGAAGCGGCGGACGCTTTGCGCGCGGCCGATGCGGCGACCGACGTGGCGGATCCGACGATTGACGCAGCACGCGCGGCGCGGGCTGGCCAAGTCATCGACCACTCCTTTGGCAGCAACACGGTGCGCTACACTTATGACGCGCAGGGGCGCTTGCAATCAGCGCAAGCGGAACTGTCCGAAGTCTTTAGCGGGCTAGACCGAGGCAGCGCCGAAGTCCAAGCGCAACGCGATGTTGCTAGGCGCGGAGTGGATGGCGACCAGGGCGGCCATGCCGTGGGCCATCGCTTCTTAAGCGATCAGGGCGAACGCGGCATGTTCCCGCAAAACGGAACACCGGTGGACACCGTTATCGACGGTGAGATGGTGCGCTTAAGGAACCTGAACAGCGGCGCGTTTGCACGGCTTGAAAACGAAATTGCCGACTGGATACGCGCGGGCGGCACGGTCGACTACCGCATCGAATTCTTCGATTTCGATGACGTCCGGCCCGCACGCATTCAGGTTTCTTACGAGGTAATGGGCCCTGATGGCGATGTCGTTTTTGATAACGTCAAGGAGTTCGCCAATGAAGCCGGCCAAAGCTTTGATCGCGTGCGGTCTACTGATATGGCTCAACACTTCGAGTAACGCGCAAAAGGTGGCGCCTATGTCCTCCAAAGCTGAGCCGGACCAATCGTCGTTGGATCAGTCCAATGTTTACACGACAACTATTGCGAGGCTGTTCTTATCGAGCGAAAAACTGGCCGATGAATGGGAGGCCGCCAGTTTGAGCGTTGTTCTGGACGGCCAGGATTACGACGCTTCGGGCTTCAAATATCGCGCCAACGGAAAAGCAGTGCCCTTCGCCCCGCGCGAACGCGAACTGTACCTTAAGCTGATCGAGTACCGTGATTATCAGGCGCAGCAATCGGGCGATCCATCGTGGAAGGCGTGCCTCCTCCAAGTGGATAGAGCGACCAACGCATTTGAGATCACGGTTGAGTACGATGACGCGACGCGTTGGAAAATCACACCGGCGAACTTGAAAGCAATGCGTGAGGCGCTTCGACCGTGAGACCTCGTGTGCGGTTTGCCACCTGAATTCTGTCAGTCCAAGCTTGTCCCGCTAAGTTTTACTGCAATTTGGGCCGGAAAATGAGCGGTTAAGCACCGTTATAGCGCCACTGTTTGAAGGTTCGCTTTCTATGAAAATTCCGAATGATACAGCTGCTGTCCGCCGTTCAACGAGCGGTCCAGATTAATTTTAGTCTCGAGAAGAAGGCCCCCTCTTGCATCTCGCTATAAAAGACTGCGCCGGAGCCGTAGTGACTGTATGGCTCATCCAGTGTTCTCTTCGAGGCCGTCATCGGCCGTCAGCTCACAGAAAGTGAGCTCCATGAAAGTAACTGTTCCACCGCCGTTTTCGAATGGCTAGACCTTATGATCGTGAGGTCTTTGCGGCCATGGAGGTTTGGGCATTATGGAGAGAGGCCCGCTCCAGACTGGCTCGACCCTCTGATCCTATTTCTACAGATTTGTATGACAGCATCGACCAGATGGGTGAACTCTCCTCATTTTGTACCCCAGAGTGTGCTAGCGGCACCCCATCGATTGGTATGCGCTAGGCAGGTCATTAGCAGCTTCTGCGACGACAAGCATGTTGGAGAGCTTAATCGCTGAAAGTCCCAGTCTAGAGTTACGATATTAACGCACGTTGATCGGTCAGCAAGTTGCCCTTGGCCATCGCTTCTTTTTGATCGTAAGCCGGATGACAGCTTTTCAATATTGGGCGACGGAAAGCGGAACGTCGGCTTCCGGCCCAAAATTGCATTTTTTCAGGTTTTCGCGCGGGCCCCAGACGTTCCGGCTATCGATCAGAGTGGTCTTGCCCAAAGTTTGTATACATATTTCGGACAAGTCATTTACCAGCGAGCTGATGCCACCACAAAATGTCGCTTCTCCTCGGATTATCGCGATGCGGATATTCCCTTAGGCGGCTAAGTAGGCTCTCTCGCTGCCAGGGTTGACCTCTGTATCACGACGCAAGCGAGCAAGATCATAGAGCCCTTCCCAACCATATGATTCGGCCGAATACTTCGACTCTTTCTCGATCCACGTCATTTCATGAAGTATAGGCAGGGTTGTCACTGGAGATTTTAATCTGCGTCGCGCCTGGCTTGAGTGCAATAAGCTTACAACCAGCGTATCGTCAAAGTGCAGCACATAGATCACATCCCGCAGCCTTACTCCATGGTCGGACGCATCGACGAGAACCTCATCGCCATCGCTAGGAGTGGGCTCAATGAATTCTCCCAGGACATTGACTATTGAGAGACTTGCGCCCTTAGCGCCGGTCAATCACCTGAGCCATTTCTCGTCAAAGCCAAAGCTCGTGTAACTGGTCTCATTAGATGCAATAGCACCAAAGCCAGCTGAGGCATCCATGTCCAAAACGGGAAGTTCGATAATGCCGTCCATTGGTGTTTGAGCAGGGCCGCCGAGCCTTTGTTCATCGACGCCAAAGAAGCTCACAAGTGCCTTGCGATCTTCGGAGTCGAGGATAATTGCGCGCCACGCTGGGATTAGCATCCGCATTGTCAGTGCCAGCGCCCTCATTCGTCGAAGCGCGCTGGCCGCGCGTGCCGCAGCCATGCTTAGCCGCAGCGTAATCGGTGAAAATGCCTTCAGAATTGCCGATCGCTTCACAGATCGCCTTGTCGGCCAAATCGCCTTTGGGCCAAAGGCCGCCAACCAATCCTTGCGCCATTTCGCAGGAATTGATCGAGAGGTTATTCATAAGCTGAGCCTTTTGGCTGAACTCCTTCATAATCTTGTTGCATTCAGGGCAGACGGTATCGGTCACCAAGCTGAAGGCGAAGCCGACTGCGTTGTTGGCCACCTCTTTCATCAGCGCCACCATCTCGCTTGCATTGATAAAGGAAAAGGAGCCAGCAAAGATGTCGATCCCGCCACATCCGGTGCGGGCCCTTGGCAATTGCAGGTTGGCGATATTGGTCGTTCTTTGCGGAGAGCGCGTCCACACATTGCCCAGACCATAATAGCCTGCTGACTAACCTTCGAAGGCGGTCGGGCTAGTCACGTTTGCCGCCGCGCCCACATCATCCATGAAGCTGTCCATGGTATCGCCGACATTTGCCACAAAAGGCGATGCGATCATGCTGGCAGCAGCAAGCCCAAGCGCTGCGTTGCGAATGCTGGGAAACATGTCCGGCTTCCTTTGAGGTGAGGAGATATATGCGGTCTTGCAGCTCATCAGCGGACAGCACGCCGCATCCGATCGGGATCGGCCGTTTTGCTTCGCTGTCCCACAAGACCAGTGCAGGCGTGGCTTTGGTCTCAACGCTCATCCGCGCTCTTTGATTGGTCTCGACCCTGTAGCTGGGGAAATACCTGGAGGGCCCACCAGCGGTCGAAATCGCGCGCACCGTGATGCCCCAGCGGCTGGCGACGCCTTTAACGATCGGGCCCATCACTTCGCAGGGGCCACAAGTGGCGCTGAAGGAATAGAACAGACCCTAACGCTCAGCGCCGCATGCCAGCAAACCGAAACCGGGGCCACGATTGATGTCATTCCAACCGGCCCGCAAAGTAACAGTCGTTTCTTGTCGGGCAAACACCTACGCAACGGTCATGGGACAGGGTCAACCTTCAACGGCACCGCGACAGGACGTCGTGGTCAGACCTTTGCAATTTCTTGTCAGCGCAGCCGTGATGGCATGGGCAATCGCAGCGTCGACCAAAGCATCACCAATTCAGCTGGCGATACCGCTACTTCGCGCAGCCGCCGCCGCAGTGTCAGGAATGGCAAGGTCACCCGCAATGCGACCAGCAGCCGCGCCACAAACTCGCACCCTCGCCAGGCCAACCGCCGGCCTCAATGATCGCGCGAGGTCGGTAAAAATGCGGCGCCCAGCAAGCCTCATAGGCCTACATCCGCGAAGATGACTTGCACCGCAATACGAGCGAAGACTGGAATTGTGATTAGTACCCTCAATCGGCCCCATGAAACGAGAGCACGGAGTCTTAATCGACCCCGTGCTCTAACCTGCATGTATGGCTGTTGCAGCCGAATACCTAGCTTTGGAATGGCACTGACCTTTAACTGACTTGAAAAGCATCGGAATTTTGACCCTGCATTTCTGCTGAGCTTCAAATATTTGGACCGATTGCTGACTGACCGGTTCCGGCTTCCAAGACGAGGAAAACGAGCCTTCTGCTCAAGATCCAAATACAGGCGCTGAGGCAAGCTGACCATTAGCTCGTAGCCGAACAACTGATTATTGCCCCAAACTGGCCCTCATCGAAGGCGTAGGCGCGGGCAAGAAATGAACCTGCAAGTTGAGCAGTAAAAATCATTGCGTGTCATAAATCAAGTTCACTGAACCCAGAATACGCCCAATATCACGATAGAAAACCCTGAACAGTTTTTCGTTCATTTTATTTTACTGAACTTGGTATCTTATGTTTATTATGAATTAGCAGGTGATTATTAAATAAATAGTTTTGAATTTTAAAATCCAAAATATTATCAACACTCTAGGAATTGAATTCTTTCAAGAATTCTTCGGCGTTTCGTGTTAACGCTGCCATACTTTTATCGACCTGCACAAACCCTCTCTCCAATGACTGTAGCCGAACCACCACGCTACTAGTATCGTCGTGAATCTCAGCCATGGCGCAGGTTGTCTCATCCGCCGCCTCCGTGGCTTCGTTTACAGTCGCCGCAATCGCAGAAACGGAGCACTCCTGTTCTCCTAGAGCGTCGCTTATCTCGCTCGCGATCTGCTGTACTTCGTCGACCTTCGCGCATATCGCTGTGTGCGAGGTGACGGATTCTCGGGCGAGTTCGCGAATGCCCCTCACGCTGTTCGAGACCTCTTTGGTCGCCGCGGCCGTTTGATCGGAAAGCTCCTTCACTTCTCGTGCCACGACGGCAAAACCCAATCCGGCGTCCCCGGCTCGTGCTGCTTCGATTGTGGCGTTCAGAGCCAGGATATTGGTTTGCTCAGCTATTCGTCCGATCATTTGCAGAACAGATCCGATAGACTTCGATCCTTCTTCTAGCTCGGCAATCGTTTTTGCGCTTTCGCGTGCGTCTCGTGCGGCCCGGCTTGCCGAAAGCGTAGCCGACGCGATTTCCTCTCTGGCACTTTGAACGGCGTTCAACAGTGAATTTGTAGTGTCGCATGCATCGCGCATCGATTGCGCTGAACTCCGCGAACCGGCCAGGACTTGATTGGCTTTTTCTGATACTCGGTCGGAAAAGCCAGAGGCGACTTGCATTTCCGCCGCGAGGATTGCGGTCTCCTCGGCAACTATCTGCGCAGTGCTGCTGATATCAATTTCAAACAAGTCTGCGGTTTCGCGCTGCTGCGCTCGCGCACTCGCCTCGGAACTGCGACTAGTTGCTTCAACAACAAGCGCAGTATGAAGATGTGCAAGATGGGGCAAAAGGCTAAGCGCCTTCGATCGCAACTCGTCTTCGGCTGAAGTATCTTGGCTAACCAACGTGCGAATTTGATCCCACACCGGTCCGCTTGAAATGGCATAGATAGCGTTCTCTACGCCGACATCCGCCACGAGAGCTCCCAAGTCTTCGACACTCTTAAAGCAAGCTTCGCTTGTGACATCCGCGACAAAATCCGCGATGCTTTTCTCGAAAGCGACCGCCAGGCTAGCTGCGTTTGGGCTGCCCAGAGCATTTTGCGCCGCTACAATAAAGGACTGTGCCAAGGCAGGCCAATGGTCTGCGCACCGGCGCGCAATGAAATCGGCGGTCTCTCGATAAGAAAGGTCAATCCCACCGAGATAGGCGCGTAGGCGCGACGCCTCATAGACAGCGCTCTTTGACTCCGATGACACAGGCAAATCCCCAAATACCAATTCGTAGGCATTCGCACAGACATGGTAAACAGGCTGTTAAGGGAATTTGCTTGGCGCGGCATTACTCCGCGCCAAGGAATCATACTGGAATTTTGCTTTGGTTTCCGACTTGTTAGGTAAATCGGGTTAGCGGTGCGTCTTGGGATTTAGAAGGCGTCGGTTACTGTGCAGGACATCCTTGACGATTTGTTGATTGAAGGACCGGTAGGCAACTTCGCGGAGCTGGAGCAGCAATCCGCTGCGTTGGGCATCACAGTCGTAGACATAAGCCATCCCGATCAACCGTTAGTCTATGTCAACGACAACTTCTTGCGGATGACCGAATATGATCGTTCAGAGGTAATTGGTAAAAACTGCCGCCTTCTACAAGGTGCCGGAACCGATCAGGGAGCGCGCCATCGCATATCGGGCGCCATAGCTGAGCGGAGAGCGCTGAACCTCACGATCATGAATTATCGTCGCAACGGTCAGGAGTTTTGGAACTCTTTATCCCTATTACCCGCACGCTCTCGAATGGAAGACGCGGAGTACTATGTCGGGCTTCAGTTTGATGCGAGCGCAATGGTCGCGGAACACCGCTTGCTGGCGTTCTTGAAGGACGCAACAGGGCCGAGCGAGTCCGAGGATCTGCATCGACTATCGTTTACAGACCATGTTACCGGGCTCCTAAACAGGCAGACCTTCTTTGAGCGCCTGGGCCTTCGTTGCACAGATAGCCCTGGCGCCATCCTGCTTATCGACCTCGACGATTTCAGCTCCATCAACGACAATTTGGGCCACCATGTCGGAGATCGCCTGCTGAAAATCGCTGGTCAGCGCATTTCGCATGCGATGCGCAATGGAGATCTCGTGGCGCGCGTCGCGGCGGATCAGTTTGCTGTTCTGCTGCGTTCGGGCACGGATGTCGTCAACGAAGCTGAAGTCATTGCTGAGCGCGTTGCACGCTCGATCATGCCCCCGATTACTATCGATGAGGCGCAATGCCGACTCTCATCCAGTGTTGGCATCGCTCGCTTTCCAGAGGATGGAGTAGGGGCTTCTGGCATCGTACGGAACGCGGAAATGGCCTTGCAAAGGGCCAAGAATTGGGGTGGCGGCTCTGTTGTTACCTACGAGCCAATCTTCCGCCGTCAGCAAACAGAACGTCATCGGATCGGCCTTGAGCTACGCGAAGCGCTCAAAGAGAAGCGGATCGAGGTGCACATGCAGCCTCAGATTGACCTGAAAACGGGCGATTTGTACGGCTTTGAAGCGCTGGCACGCTGGCCTCTTCCGGACGGGTCCGTCAGATCACCCGGTGAATTCGTGCCGATTGCAGAAGAGATGGGCCTGATCGACATGCTCGGCTCATACATAGCGATCCGTTCGTTTGAGTTTATGAGCAACTACAACAGTATAGCTGAAAAGCCCGTTGCGGTTGCGATCAATGTGTCAGCGGATCAAATGCGCGACATGGCGTTTGCCAATTGGATTGTCGCGGAGATCGGGCGCTTCGAGATCAATCCGCAATTGGTAACGATCGAGTTGACGGAGAATATTCTGATCGACCGGCTGCTTTCGGATATTATGGACAATATCGAGGAGTTGAACCGATCAGGTGTTCAGGTTGCCCTTGATGACTTTGGCACGGGATGGGCATCGCTTTCGCATCTTCAACGCTTCCCGATTGACTGTATCAAGATCGATCGATCCTTCGTCACGCAGCTTGAAAATGGGCAAGATGCCATTTGCCGCGCCGTCATTGATATCGCGTCGACGATGGACAAGAAGGTGGTAGCAGAGGGCGTGGAAACCAAGACCCAACTCGATGCTCTGATAGCAATTGGCTGCGACTATGTTCAGGGTTTCTTGTTGGGCAAACCCATGCGTTGCGAAGATGTTATCGACTGGTCTCGCGAGTACGAAACGAAGCGTTCCGACTTCTTCGACTAGGTTCGCTTTAGCCTGAAATACGTGCTTCTTCGCTCAAGCTGCCGTCCTGAGATGGAAGAGCAAATCTCCGACAAGAGCGTTGTAGTGGCGCTTTACACCCAACGCGACAGAAGTTGCTTCGGTTGAGCGAGCTTCATCGTTTAAGCCGTCACCCAACGTGTCCCCGAAGTTTTCTATCACCTCCATTGCATCCCAAATGGTATGCGCATTGAAGATATGGCGGCTGACCATTTCTTCAGTTCCTTTGGGGTGTTTCGAGATCGAAACGACATAGGTCGGCCCGGCTTTCTGATATACCTCAATCCGGTGCCAAAATGGCAGACGATTGGTCTGGCTTTGTCCGTCGGCCAATAAGCGGCCATCGAAATGCACCTTCGTCCCGCTCGGCCGCATCAGCGTGATTTCTTCCCAGACTTCGTCTTTGTCTACCGGGTCGATCTCATCCATTTCAAAGGCAAGTTGCATGGTACTATACACCTGAGCTCAGTCTACTTGTGCCTCAGGTTAGACGCATTGCGTAAACGACAAATTAAGTGTGTTACGCGATGGCCATACTGAGACAAAATTTGGGATACTTTGAAGTATGAACCGCCAGTTTAAGCTGTCGAGAAACTCCGTCACAAGGCTAACTCTGGATATGCTCAGCGCCGAGCTTGCCAGTACGAGGGGACGCACGCCCTTAGAACTGGGAGCTGCCCAGTGGGGCATCGATACTCACTTGGATGAGGATGGCCTGGAGCTAGACAGTCTGGAGCGATTGAATGCCAGCTCAGCACTCAACGCGTACTTCCATCTTCATGAGTACGGCGCTGAAGACTATCTTCTAGCGATGCAAACGGTCAGCGATTGGGTGGATCTCATAATGCAATCGCTCGCCGACACTGGTGAGCGACTGACATTTCGTACTTCGGGATCAACCGGTAAGCCCAAAGAGTGCGTGCATCGCGTTCGTGATTTGGTCGCCGAAGCTCAGATCTGGGCTGACATGTTTAGTGCCACCAAACGCATTGTAAGTCTGGTGCCAAGCCACCATATCTACGGCACACTTTGGTCCATTTTCTTGCCACAGATTCTCGGCGTTCCGTGTCACTATGATCGTCTAACGCCCTCGCGCGCTATTCGAGAGGCTTCGGATGGCGAACCGACTATCGTCGTCGCTACGCCAACCATGTGGCAGTTCTTGGAGAAGTCGTTTCCTGAGTTCTCGCCAAACTTGTTGGGCGTAACTTCGACCGGTCCGATGCCGACTGACCTAGGCACCGCTCTCAGAGCCAAAGGGCTTGCTCGCCTGATCGAGATTTATGGTTCAAGCGAAACCGGTGCGATTGGCTGGCGCGATCAGAATGAGGCGGAGTATCAACTGCTTGATCAATGGCGTCGGACGGAAACGAGCCAACTTGTCCGCGTGGATGGCGGAAACGATGGCGATATAAACCCAGTGATGGATAAACTACGCTGGAAGGATGACCGCCACTTCACAGTCGAAGGTCGCATTGACGGAGCGGTGCAAGTCGGCGGATACAACGTGTTCCCCGACCGTATCCGCACGACATTGCTCAAACGCCCTGGCGTAAAAGACGCAGCGGTTCGCCTCGATGAACAGAGCGGCCGGCTAAAGGCTTTTCTCGTCCCCCTCAGCGGAGAAGGAGATGGCCCCGATCTGATTGAACAGATCGACAAATGGTGTTCTGAGGCTTTGACGAATCACGAGCGCCCGCGCAGCTTTGCGTTCGGCGCTGAGTTGCCGCTCAATGAGATGGGCAAACTGCAAGACTGGTGACATCACGCAGAGTTAATAGCGCTTGGTGCTCGATACCTTGCCTTGTCACCGTCCCTAACTTGAATCAGAAAAGGCCCGGCCTGCCAGTAGCAGACCGGGCCTTTTCATTGGCTCCATCGGACTAACCGAATTGCCGTTGAAGCGCTTGCAGGATTTCTCCCACAACACTTTCATAGTGACGCTTGAGCTGGTTCACACGCAGTTGCAGTCTCGCTGCGTTCAGCGCCAACGTCGCGCTTGAGGCGCTGTGATCGGCGACTTCAGAGCAGGGGTCCAGATCATCCGATGGGTCATAACCCTCAAGATAATTGAACACTGACTCCATGTCGAAATGCTCGGTCACTCGGAACAGGTCCGCCGCATCAGCATCCTTATGGAACAATTTCAGCTCGCAGAGCAGCATATCGTCCGTCTGATAGATGTTGATTTCATACCAGAACGGCAGGTGGGACGAGATACCCGAGAGCATGGCCAAAAGACGGCCTTTAAACTCATAGGGTCGCTGCCCCGTCCGCTTTAGCGTGAATGGCATCGCCGGAATGGAAGGCTCTGATGCGCCTTCTGTTTCCATGGGCGAAGCTTCCGCTTCACTGGGCTGTTCCGTTTCCGTCAGATGACGAAGCTCGGGCGAAATCGCATCGGCGACTTGCTGGTAGAGGTTTACGCTCGGCATGACGCGTCCTCCTCTTCCGTGGCATAGGCAGCCGGGAACATCCGCTTAAGCAGGCCATGATACGACGTCGTCGCTTGCTTCATCGCCAAATCGGCCTGCGCCAGATCGGCGAAGTTCGCATCAGGAGAAAGCGGCACATCGTCAGCCGGGCTGTAATCGGCAAAGAAGCCGACAGCGTCATCCACCGTATCGAACAGACCAGCGTAGTAGCGCGGTTGTTCAACATCGGGCTGATACGTGCAGGACAAACTGGCTGCAAAGCCGCTGTCACGAACTTCAAAGACGGCCAGATCGTATTTCATACGATCGTCGTTCGTCGCATCAGAACCCTCGACCAGCAGTTCCCCATTGAAAGAAAGGGGACGCTTTCCGCTACGCGGCAGGATCGTTTGCGGCTGAGTGTTTTGTTGCATGCTCATGATGTACGGTCCTCCGCATCACGGGCCCGCTTCAAAACGGCCTTTTTAAGTTCATCAAGCCCGCGCTGAATCTCAGCCTCGCGCTCGCTGCTGGCCAAAACGATCTTGGCCAGGCTCTGGTTCTGCTGCGTTAGCGAAGCCGCTTGCTCGCTCGCCTTGAGAAGCGCAGTAAGGTCGGCGATCGCTTCACGCAGTTTGCGCTCACGCTCACCCCCTTCTGCCACAAGACGGGCCACAGCAACGTATTGCTCTTGCAGCTCTTTGACGCTGGGTTCATGCGCTAGCTCGTCGGTCACACCGTCGGCTTCGCGCATCATCGCCAGCTCTTCTTCGCTGAACAGGTCAGTGTCAAAGTCACTGTGCCTGTCGAGGTTACCTTCCATCATCGTGGTTCTCCAACAGAAGGTCTTCTCAGACGCGTTTGATGAAGATCCAGATACCCTGTGAGGCATCCGCAGACTTCATATGGATGCGGACGTTTGCCTGCTCCATTTTGTAATCGAACTTGTAATCGAACAAAGCGTTGACGTGACCGTCAGCCACTGCGCGATAGAAGTGATTGTAGAAACTCTGGCCCTTTGCGCATGGCGCAATCTCGTTGAAGAAATTGCGGCCGATAACATCAGCGCCCGTGCGACCACTGATGCCAGATTCGGCGTGGTTGTAGCGCAGGACATTGCCTTGCTGATCCAAAAGGATTGCGCCGAACGGAAGAAGCTCCGCGCGGGTTGGATCGTTTGCCAACCTGTTTTCCAGATCGTTCGATCCGAACTTGATGACTTCCATGTCAGTTCCCCAGATTTTTGCTCCAAGTGCGGGCTTGGCAGCGTGTTTCATTAAAATGGCAAAACCGCTCGTCACCAGTCGCACCAATGGGATGCGGCCGATCTGACAACGGGGGCGCTGAAGAGGTTTAGGTAAAAAGGTTTAATGGCCTCCTAACTAACCCTTTTTGCCGACTTCTGGGGATTTACGAGGGCCAATTGCAGGGGAATTAGGTTTTCGTTTACCATCTCAGGCCACACCAAGCCCCGATCTTTGAACTTACGCGTTAACGCTGATCGGAACCAAACGAATCATGAGCGCCCCTCAAATCAGTCTTCACAAGGTTGTCGAAGTTGGCGAACCGACCCGTCCTTTGACGGTGTGGGACGTCGAATCGGTGGCAACGGGTGTGAAATCCGTCGCTGTTTCGGAATTGGCCGTGATGGCGGCGGTTCGTTCCGAAACCTTTCTTCAGAACCTCATCGCAGACCAGCGCGTGATATATGGGGTCACAACCGGTTACGGCCCCCTTGCAGATAATCAGATCGACGCATCGGTGGGCGGTGAGCTCCAACGACGACTGGTCTATCATCTCGCGTCCGGTGTCGGTGATCCGTACTCGCCCGACGAAGCCCGAGCCATCGTTCTCGCCCGGCTTTCAACGCTGTCTCAAGGTCTTTCAGCGATCCGTCCGGAATTGCTCGGCTGGATGGCCCAGTGCCTGAACTCCGATCTCGCTCCAGCCATCCCTGAAAAAGGCACGGTTGGCGCAAGCGGCGATCTCACGCCGCTGGCCCATATGACGCTGGCCTTCATGGGCGAAGGCGCATTCCTTGCAAACGGCGAAAGCGTTCCCGCGAAAGACGCGCTTGAAGGCGTGGGCCTTGAGCCCATCGAACTCGGCCATAAAGAGGGCATTGCTTTTGTGAACGGCACATCCGCAATGACAGGGGTAGCGGCTTTGAATGGTGCACGCGCTCGGCGGCTTTTGCGCGTGTCAGCTTTGCTCACGGTTGCCTATGCCGAGGCACTGGAAGGGCATCGCGCCGCTTGGCACCCCGCGTCAGCGATTGCACGCCCACACCCTGGCCAGAAACGCGCCGCGGACTTTCTCTGGCGGCTGAGCGAAGGGAGTGAGCGGCTCATTCCCTTTGCCCCTACACCGCCGCGGATCGATGCCCAGTTTGGTGAGGATGGCGTGGTTCACGATCAACTCATGCCGCAAGACGCTTACTCCATTCGCTGCGCGCCGCAGTTGCTTGGCGCTGTCGACGATTCGCTGCGTCATCACAACGACATCGTCGAAACCGAGCTGCGCTCTGTCACAGACAATCCGATCGTTTTTCCGGATGAAGAAACGCTTCTGCATGCGGGCAATTTTTTCGGCCAACACGTCTCGTTTGCGTCCGACAGTCTAGCCAACGCCGTTTCCATGGTGGGCGTGCTGGCGGAACGCCAGGTCGCGCGCATCACCGATGTAACGCAAAACGGCGGGCTTCCCGCATTCCTGCAAGGCAAATCAACCGGACTCAACAGTGGCTTTATGGGCGCGCAGGTCACCGCCTCGGCCCTGATCGGAGAGATCCGGGCCAAGTCTGCACCGGCTTCGATCCAGTCGGTTCCTACGAATGGCAACAATCAAGATGTCGTCACAATGGGGACAATCGCCGCCCGGCGTGCGCGCGACGTTGTCAAAGATGTCAGCCGGATACTGGCCATCGAAGCGATGTGCCTTGCCCAGGCGATTGATCTTAAGCTGCGCGAAGACGATAGCCGCGCATTCCTGCCTGCAAGCCTGGCCATCCGCGATATTGTTCGCGAGCATTCACAATTCCTCGAAGATGATCGGCCGCTATCCAACGAGATAGAATCGCTGGCGGACGTGCTGATCCAACACGAAACGGACTACGCTCTTAACCGTGCCTTACGGGCTTCTGCGGTGTCATTAGCGGATTTTTAAAGTGATCTGATTAACCCCGTTTACAGCACGGCGTCTATCGGGTCGCCGTGTCGCCCAAATCGGAAGACTGGGGCCATCAAGGCCTTCTGTGCTTGCGTCTTTGGAAACGAAAACGGAGACCACTTACTATGTCTATTGAAAAGAGCGTTGCCTCTTCGAGCCTCGCCGAAGTCGTCGATCGCATCCTCGACAAGGGTATCGTCCTTGATGCGTTTGTGCGCGTGTCGCTGGTCGGCATTGAGCTTGTGACCGTCGAAGCCCGCGTGGTTGTCGCGAGCGTCGAGACCTATCTCAAATACGCTGAGGCCGTTGGCCTGCTCTCTGATCCGGTCGCAGTCGCGGCCTGATGCGAGCTATCTTTGTGACCGGGAGCGATTACCCCTACGATATCGCTCCCGGCCACAACTCCTGATCATTTTCAAGAGGGTGCAGCCATGTCCAAATCCGCCGATGGATCGAAGAGCGCCACGCAAATGCGCGAGACCGCGCGGCAGTACCTTAGCGATATTCGCAAACGCAGAGCGGACCCGAACGCGGCCAAGGCCGAAGTCGATGCAAAAAAACAGGGGCGTGTCACCGCGACCCGTTCCCTGGCCGGAAAGCAACGCAAGCCGGCCTCGACTGTAACGGGCAGAGCTCCTGCTCTGAGGTCGGTGAAGCCCGAGACGACAGAAATCCAGTCCGCTACTGAAAGCGCCAAGCGCAGCGACGCGATTTCGCGTCTGCAAAAGATCTCTGGCAAGCCCGCACCCGCCATCGCGCAGCCTCGGCGTTTGCGCCGGGCGACGGAGCGCACACCAGCTGAAAACGAAGCGGTTAGGGTCAACGCGCAATTGGCAACGCCCAAAGCGAAGAAAACCAAGTCAGCGCCAGGCAAGGTCCAAGAAACCAGAACCAAAGCGACCGAGGCCATGACCACGCGCAAGCGCGCGACCACAAAGGCGCCAAAGCAGGGCGGATCTAGAACTCAAAGCGCCCCTAAGCCCAAAAGAACTCAGAAGCCGGTCGATGCGGAAACAAAGACTTCGCGACCGGCGCAATCCCAAGAGCAAAGCGCAACGATGCCCAAGAAGATCAAAACTGAACCGGTTCAACCCAACCGAGACAGCGACTACTCCGCGTGGCTCGAAACGCGCGTAGCAGCCCGCAGTTCAGCGCGAAGCATGCGCGCGGAACAGACAGCGCTGCGCCTTGCAGAACGAGCCAAGGCCACCAGAGATCGTGCGACTGACGCCGAGCAGCGTCGTTCGGAGAGATTGGAAATGCGCTCGCAGATCCAAACTGAAGTCTCAAAAAACCGCGGCACCCGGCCCAGCCGACTGGCCAGTGTATCCGAAGCGCGGATGGAGCGACGCAACCGGGCCATAGAAGCCGCCCGCAAAGCCGCCGCTGCCAAGGCCGCTCGTGAAGCCGCCGAAGCCGAGCGCCAAGCGCGCGAAGAGCAAGCCGAACGCGAGGCCGAAGAAGCGCGTGTAGCCGAAGAAGAACGTCAGCTCGCCTTAGCCGAAAAACGCCGGAAAGCCGCTGAGAAAGCCGCCGCGACCCGCGCGGCCAAGAAGCTCGAGGCGCAGGAGGCTGAACGCAAGAAGGCTGAAGCCGACGCAAAACGCAAAGCGGGGCGCGCCGCCAAGAAAAAGGCGAAAGCAGAAGCGGACGCAAAGGCTAAAGCCAAGGCCGAAGCCGAGCGACTTGAGGCCGAAAAAGCGGCCAAGAAGGCGGCGGCTGCGAAGAAGCGCAAGGCGACATTGGCTGCCAAGAAGAAAGCGCAGCAGGAGCTGGAGGCCAGCGCGAAGGCCAAAGCTGAGGCCACCGCTTCCAAAAAGGCGACGAAGGCAAAAGCCAAGCAGGCCGATGCGCCCGCCGAGCCCGCGCATGAAAAGCCCGACGAGAACTCCATCGAGAACATTGGGGATGCGCCCACCAAGCAACCAGCCGCTGCCTCTTCGACGACGGCCGTCGCGCTTGATCTTGCCACTTTGGCAAACATAGGCCCGGCCATGCGCGCGCGGCTCACTGAAATCGGCATCAACACCGTGGACGATCTCGCGGCAACCAATCCTCAGGCGCTTCGTGACAGGCTTGGCGCGATCAGCGTTCTCGCCAATGTCGAGCAGTGGATTGAAGACGCGCAGAAACTCACATCCGCGCAGCAAAAGCTAGCCGCGTAATACGTAAGTTTACGCATTATTTACCATAATTGTTCATTCCTCTCGAGGAGAGAGCGCAGGCGTATTGACGCGCGAGGAGCGCTTTAGGAACGATCTATGAGCCGAATTGCACAAGCTGCTATATCGAAGGACGAGCGTTCCGGCACGCAAGCTAGCCCAGCCGGCCGTCCAAACATCTTCATTGAAACGCCGGCCATCCGTGAGGTCACTGAACGCAGCATGGCCTATCTTGCGAGCGGCTATCCGGTGCATTTTCGCGGATGCGCGGGCAGCGGGAAAACGGCGCTGGCTTTGCGCCTTGCCGAACAGCTTGATCGCCCCACCCTTTTCATCACCGGCGATGCGAACTTCACGTCAGCTAACCTGATAGGCCGGGAGACCGGATCGCGCACCAAGCAAACCATTGACCGCTACATCCACCGCGTCGCGAAGTTCGAACAGGAAACGTCCGTCGCCTGGAATGACGAGGCGCTGACGCAGGCCTGCGTCAACGGCTACACCCTTGTCTATGACGAGTTCACGCGCTCCCGGGCTGAGGCCAACAACGCGCTGCTTCCCGTTTTGGAAGAGCGCGTTCTTATCCTTCCGAACTCGACCGATCGCGAACCCTTCATCCGCGTGCACCCCGAATTTCGCGCGATCTTCACCTCGAACAGCAGCGACTATGTCGGAGTGCAGTCGGCGCAAGACGCGTTGCTTGATCGGATGATCACAATCGACATGGACGGGATCGACCGCGAAACCGAAATCGTGATTGTTGCCGGGCGCACCGGTGACAAGCCGGAAGAGGTTGCGCCCATCGTTGATATCGTTCGCGATTTCCGTGAATCGGGCGCTTACGAGCAAATGCCCACAATGCGCGCCAGTATCATGATCGCGCATATCGCAAAGCATCAGGAGATCGAAATCTCAGCGGGCAACGCGCGCTTTATCGATCTGTGTCTCGATGTGCTTGCTTCGAAAGGCACGCCTGGGGCCGATAGCGAACAGCGCTTCGTTCTCAACGAAGCTCTCTTGGATCTGATAACGGCGCACTGCCCGGAGTAATTACCATGTCAGAAGTCATTCACAACGCCAACTCTTCATCACTTGCGGATGTCCTTGATCGTGTCCTTGAAAAAGGGGTGGTCATCGCGGGCGACATCTCGATCGCACTGGTCGGCGTCGAACTGCTGACCATTCGCTTGCGCCTGCTGGTCGCTTCGGTCGATAAAGCCAAGGAAATGGGAATTTGTTGGTGGGAGACTGATCCCTTTCTCAACGGCGCCGGCACAAACGCTAAGTCGGAAAACGCGCGCTTGGCAAAACGTATCGAAGAACTCGAGGCTCAGCTTGCGATCTCAGATCCAGAAACTTCGGCTGGTTCGCGCTTGAAGAAACCGGCTGTGCGGAAGCCCGCGCGCAAGGCTGCCCGTGGTTAAACGCAAATCTCCCCACAGCTCGATCCCCGGCGGCGCTTCCGCAAGAGGCGGTAAAGAGGCTCGCGAGGCTCTGAAATCTCTCGGGGGTCTTGGCGAAGGCTTGGGAAAACTGATCGATGGCTTGTCCGAACTGAGCGAGACAAGCGAGGGGTCGCGCGAAGGCGAATTTTCAATCGGTGGCCCAGATCGCAAGCTCAAGGGCGCTTACCATATGCAGTTCGGTTCGCTCGAGGATCGTATCGCAAAACGGTCCAACTCAGCCAAACGCCCAATGCCGCCCGTGAAACCTTTCAAGGGCGAAGCGAGGCCCGAAACCGCCGCTTTTACCCCCGGCATTTTCGAAAGCCGCACTGGCGCGATGATCGTGTTTGAAACGACAGATCAAAACCCGAGCGTGACTGTAACTGATGACGCGAAAAGCGCGATCGTGAAGCGCGATGATCAATCATCGAGTGTGGCCTTTAGCCGCGCGGTGGAAGCGCAAAGCCTCACGGTCTCGGTGGTCAACGGCATCGCGACAGCCAATCTCGCATGGAAGGAATAAAGCAGTGCGTTACGTTTATGGAATTGTCCGCGGCAACGACCAGAAAGTCTTCGATATCGCTCCGATATCCGGCGGAGACAAAGTGGCAACCGGCCCGGCGAAGGCTGGTCTTGCCTTCATTTCGAGCGAGATTGGTGACAAGCGGCTTCGCCCGAGCCGCGCTAACATCAAATCGCACACGCGAGTGTTGGAAGAAGTGATGAAGCACTGCGATGTGCTGCCTGTTCGGTTCGGCACGCTGATTGATTCCGACACGGTCGGCGAACAGGTGCTGGAAGCCAACACCGATGAATTCGCCCGCGCATTTGGCCGCATCGAAAATCGCTGCGAGATTTCCATCCGCGCCAGCTGGGCCTCGGAATCTATCTTTGACGAGGTGATGGAAACCTTCCCAGCGCTAAAGCGCGAGCGCGACATGTTGAACGTTCAGGCGCAAAGCCATTCGGCAAAGATCGATTTCGGCAAGAAGGTCGAAGCCGCGATCGCACAGATCCGCAGCCAGGATGCGAACGCCATGCTGGAAGCGCTGCGCGAGCACGCGGATGATGTGATTGAAACAGCCGTAGTCGGTGAAACCGATGTCGCCAATCTGGCTTTTCTGGTCGAGAAAGAGAAGATCGGCTGGTTTGACGCAGCCCTGGAGAAGCTCGACCTTGTCCACCGTGGCCGTTGGCGGTTCACCTATATCGGACCCATGCCCGCCTTCTCTTTTTCGGATATGAAGATCGACTTCAATCCGGCTCAGATGGCGGAATAGAAAGCGATGGGCCTGCTCGGCAAACTTTTAACCGCACCGGTTTCGCTCCCCGCAGCGGGGGTGACCAGCGTGTTCAAGAAGATCCACGAGGCTGTGGAGCAAGAGATGTACAATCCCGAAGCGATCCGCGCCGAACTGATGGCGCTGGGCGATATGTTGGATCGGGGTGAAATCGACGAAGACACCTTTGAAGAGGCGGAAGAGCGCTTGCTTGATCGGCTCGATGAAGTTGAAGACTATCTAGCGGCCAAGAATGGCTAGCATTAGTTCGACTAATGACGCCGCACATTCTATCGATGTGTCGGTTCGATCCTGCCCGCCCGAACACGCATCGCGCGGGATAATTTGGATATCGGCTGGTGATCTGGCCGCGCTGGGGCTGACCCCGGGGCATGCCGTAAGCCTTACCAGCGAAACGGGCCTTTGCGCCTATGGACGAGCCGTTCCCTCTCCCCTCGCCGCCCAGGGCAGCGTTCTAATCGACACCGCGGGACGCAGCAACGCTGGGCTCGGGATTGGTGACACAGCTTCGCTAAACTCGCTCACAACCGACAACGCGCGATCCATAAGATTGGCCGGCCCCGCAGACGCTCCCTCCGAGACGCAAATCAATCACTTCAACGGGCATGTCGTTGGAAAGGGTCACAGCCTATGGCTGCCGCTCGGCGAAGGGCAGATGCAATTTCAGGTGGTGGAAAGCGACCCCGCAGGTCCTATCGTCGTTACCGAAGACACCACTATTGGATTTGATCGAGATGAAAGCCTCGATCAAGGAAGCGCTATCGCGTTTGAAGATATCGGGGGACTAGGCCCAGAGCTCGAGCGTGTACGCGAATTGGTCGAACTACCGATCACTCAACCCGACCTTTTTGAGAAATACGGCATCTCACCTCCACGCGGCATTCTGCTAAGTGGACCGCCCGGTTGCGGCAAAACGCTGATTGCTCGTGCGGTCGCGCGCGAGGCGGACGCGGCTTTCTTTTCAATTGCGGGCCCCGAGGTCGCCGACAAACACTTTGGCGAATCCGAAGCGCGCATTCGCGAAGTTTTCGATGCAGCTCAAGCGGCGGCACCGGCCATTATCTTCATCGACGAGATAGAATCCATCGCTCCGAGCCGCGAAGGGCTGAGCGGAGAAAAGCAAGTTGAGCGGCGGATGGTCGCCACGCTGCTGACGCTGATGGATGGTTTGTCGAACCGAGGCAGTGTCGTGGTGCTCGCAGCGACCAACCTGCCTGACCTCTTGGATCCCGCTTTGCGACGTCCAGGACGTTTTGATCGCGAGCTCCAAATCCGTCCCCCCGACGAAGACGGGCGGCGAGAGATACTCGGTGTTCACACGCGCAACGTTCCGCTGGCGAGCGATGTCGATCTGGTTGAGATTGCCCGCCGAACACAGGGCTTTGTCGGAGCGGACCTGGCCTCGCTTGTGCGCGAAGCCGGAATGTCGGCCATTCGCCGTCGCGCTAACCATAGCGAAGCGGCAAACGACGTTAATGCAACCGATTTCGATGAGGCGCTGCTGGATGTCTCGCCATCGATCTTGCGGAGCTTCAAGGTTGATGTTCCAAAGGTGCGATGGGACGAGGTCGCCGGGCTCGGTGAGGCTAAACGCCACTTGCGGCAAGCGGTTGAATGGCCGATGAAGTACCCTGATCACTTCGCGGCCATGCGACTTAAGCCCCCGCGCGGTGTTTTGATGTATGGTCCTCCTGGAACTGGAAAAACTCTGTTGGCACGCGCGGTGGCCAGCGCCGCTAACGCCAATTTCATTGCGGTCAATGGCGGCGAACTCGTCTCACAATATCTCGGCGAATCTGAGCGCGCCGTGCGCGACGTCTTCAAGCAAGCTCGCCAGTCCGCACCGACCGTTCTGTTTTTCGATGAGCTCGACGCGCTCGCTTCGCCGCGGTCTGACAAAGCTAGTGAGACTTCGGATCGGATTGTGGCGCAATTGCTGACTGAACTTGACGGGATCGAGCCCTTGCGCGGCGTTCTCGTGCTAGCAGCAACCAATCGCGCCGATCGGATTGATCCTGCCCTAACCCGCTCGGGCCGGTTCGATGTCAAAGTCGAGGTTGGGCTTCCCGATGAGGGAGGCCTGGCACAATTGCTGGCGGTTAAGCTGGTCGGCGTGCCGACATCGGACACGCTTGACCTCGCGAAACTGGCAGTCCAAGCAAAGGGTATGAGCGGAGCGGATATTGAGGCGGTGGTATCGCGCGCCAGCATGGCCTGCCTAGAGCAAGCGCTAGAAAGCAGCTCCACTCCCGCAGCAAGCGAATTGGAGCTCTCCCATGCCATGCTTGAGCTCGCCATCACCGAACAGCGGAAAAGCGTCCTGTGATTTACCTCTACGCGGTCCTTCGGAAGGATGACGCCGCGCGCGTGGGCGCAAGTGGTATCTTCGGCGGCGCGGTCGAGACGCGGACAATCGAGGAGACAACTTTTCTATTGGAGGAAGTGCCCGGACCCGTCCTGCAGAGCGCGCTTGGTGAGGGCGCGCGCGATGATGACCGCGTGCTGCACAACGCCGCCCTCGCCCATCAGGCTTTCTTGAGCGAAGTCTGTGCGAAACACGATGTTTTACCTTTTCGGTTCGGCACCGCGATTGAGGACGACGCCGCTCTTGCCAGCTTAGTCCACGACCAAAGCGAAGCGTTTTGTAGCGCGCTTGATACCATTGCAGGTCACCTTGAATGGGGGATCAAGGTCACTCGCACGGAGGATGCTAGGAAGAAGCAACCCGCTGCGGCACCGGCAAGTGGCGCTGATTATCTGCGCGCGCTATCAGCCAGAAAGCAATCGAGCGACCAGTCTCGGCAGAAGATGGCAGACCTATGCCGTGTAATCGCGGCCGAAGTGTCCGGAATGGCAAAAGCTGTTCAGGCGCTGTCCTTGCGCAGCAATGACAACACTGAAGCTCGACTTCTCAACATGGCGTGCCTATTGCCACGTGGAAGCGACGAGGCGTTGGGTAAAGCCATCAACGAAGCCGTCAGCCGCTTCGAGGACTTGCCAATCCGCATCGAGATTACCGGGCCCTGGCCGCCATTCAGCTTCGCAGCGACTGAGAATGGCCCGTCAGAATGAACGAACTCGATCAGTTTGAGCCGGGCCTTTACGGTCTCGAAGCCGAGACTGGCATGGGTGAAACATCGCTCGCCGACGTGGTGTCTCGTTTGCTCGACACGGGGGTGGTTTTGAAGGCGGATCTAACGCTCACGCTCGCTGATGTTGATTTGGTCTTTGTGGGCCTGAACGCTGTGATTTGTTCGCCCGACCGGTTGGCGGAAGAACTGTCTCAGAAAAGTTGATGCGCACGCCCCTGCTTCTGGGTTTTTTGGAAGAGCCAGCACCAGCGGAGCTTCCAGACGGTGTAGAGACCATTGTTTGCCAAGGGCTCTCAGCGCTGGTGTCGGATAGATTTGTTCCAGCCGACTTGCCTGAGATTTCGGCCCAGCTCCTGCGTATTCAGCGGCTAGCCCGGCTTGTGCCTCTAAGGCCCGCTCCAGTGCCGAAAAATCTGCAACAACTGGCCATCCGACTAGAGCCAACTCTTATAGCCAATTTGGCACGCGTCGGCCAGGCTGTGGAGTTTGTAGTGCAGACCCCGGTTGAAATGAAAAGTGTTGGCTCACCCGGTGACGCGAAAGACTACCTTCGATCCGCGTTGCAAGCCAAACAGACCATGCGAAAAGCTGGCGATGCGGCGTTCGACGCAATCCGTGGTGCAATGGCAACGTTAGACGAGAAGGCGATCGAAACCAAACGTAGTGAACCGAATGTTAATCAAATCCTTTCAAAGCATATCCTGATCGACGTAAGTCGTATGTCAGATGTGGTTAACGATTGGCAGGGAAACCGCGCCGTCTGGGCTTCGAGAGGCGCACGTCTTTCTGGTCCATGGGCGCCGTACTCCTTTGTCGAGATCGGGGGATGAAGTGTCGGTTGATGTCGATGATCTGAGCGCAGCTGGGATTCTCTCCGTCGGCGCGGAAGATGTGAACGCTATGCTGACCCGGGCCGTAACGGACCCGGCCAACGGGCTTGGCCAAGAGGATGGTCGCCTAGCGATCGATCCCGACAACGTGGAGCGTGATCTCGCCAAGCTTGTTCTGGTGATTGTGGAGCTGCTGCGTCGGCTGATGGAAGCGCAAGCGCTAAGCCGGATGGAGCGCGGTACTCTGCTTGATGATGAGATCGAGCGCCTTGGCGAAGCATTGTATAAAGCAAAGGCCAAGGTCGAGGAGATGCGCGAGCATTTCGGCATCCCCGAGGATGAGTTCAATATTGATCTGGGGCCAATAGGGCGAGTGCTATGAGTTATACGGATCGCTCAAACGACGCCGACTGGAAAAACGGCATGCCACGCCACCGTTGGCTCGGTTTTTTGCAAGCAACGTCGTCAGTCGGCGTGATAGCGGGTTTGGCCGTGGCAGCCAGCGCTGGCTTGCCCTATGCAAATATTCCGCTTGATCCGCGCATCCCGACCGTCGTCGGGCAAGGCGCTCCTCTCGTGTTCGGCGCTGGGATGGCCGCTATCATGTCTAGTCTTGCGGGGCTTTGGTGGACGCATAGCCGGATCAAAACGCCGCTCAATCGGCTTCACCTCGCCGTGGATGAAGCGGTTGTCGATGGATTTGAGCGGCGGTTGGATGTACCGCAGACCGGAATTGGCGCGGTTCTTTCAAACGCGGTTGACAGGCTACAGGATACGGTCGTCTCGATTACGGCGGCCGATTTGAGCGATGGCGAAGATCGCATGCGCATGGTGTTTCGCAAGGACGCCGCTTCCAAATTTCAGGGAATCCTCGCAGCGCTCAGCAACGCGCATGAAGTCATCCTAGAGCAGGGACAAGAACGCGCTGCCAAGCAGGACTCCGTATTCGAGCGCACTAGTCAGGCGGCGAAGGCGTTGGAAAAGACCGTTTCGCTCTATCAGTCCGAACATGGCGAACTTTCCACAATCGTAAAGGTTTCCAAAGACGCCTTGCGTGCCATCCACAGTCAATTGATGCGCCTGAAGCAGGTCGATCCCGCGTCGGTAAACGCTGTGATCGAACAACTCGACATGCAGGCGACTTCAATCGCATCTTTGATAGAGGCCAATCAAAGGGCCTTTGGCGATGCTGGCAACGCGTCCGAGAGCTTGCGCCGCGCCAGCGACGATCTGAGTGCGTCGTTCCTTCAGGTAAAAAGCGAGCTCCAACAAACGGCTCAAGATTCGCGTGCCGAGACACAGCAAGCCAACGCCTCGCTCTTTGACGCCATCGACGAATTGACCGGTAAGCTCCAGGTCATCGAAGAGAGCCTTGGCGCATCTGCCGCCGAAGTGGCTTCGACCAGCCAAAACCTACGTGAACACAGTGCGGCGCTGCAGCAAGACCAGCAGCGCAATCAAGCTGCGTTCTCCAGCGCGCTCGGCGCGTTTTCGGATCAGTATCAGGGTCTGATTCGGTCGGCGACAGCAGACCTTAAAGGCGCGATCAGCGCATCGCATGTCGAGCTCGCCAAAGCCGCACGCGACAGCAGCGAGAAAACCAACGCCTCCCTCGCGAGCTTGGATAAGGCCGTCAGACAGGAGCTGGAGGAGATCCAAACCGCAGCATCGCGGTTTGACACAAGTCTTACACGTACGCTGAGAGACAGCCAGTCGGGCGTCGAAGCCTCAATGTCGTGGCTTGATCGGTCGATCACCGAGTTGATTGGCCGCAATCAGAGTGCGGTTGAGACTTCGCTCAGCAGCCTCGACAACTCAATCTCGAAGTCATTGCAGCAGAACCGCGATGCGATTGATGGCGCGGTTGGCGCGATGACGGACGAGGTCACAAAAGACCTCAGCGCTCGGCGTGAAGAGACAACAGGGGCGATCATTGAGCTGGTCAATAAGATGCGCGATCAAGTCGCGCACGGCCAAGGATCGCTCGCTGAAGCTGTGTTTAACATGGAATGCCTATCGGACGCTGTTGGCGCAGCCGAGGCTCGGCTTGAAGCGGCGGCGACAGCAGCCTCGAATGTGTTCGAACAAACCGCTGATGAAACTCGATCAAGCCTGAGCGGCCTCACACGCAAGACGGCTGATGAGCTCGAAGCGTCTGTAGCAAATGCGCGTGACAAGATGTCTGCAGCAGCGGATTCAATTGGTGAGGTAGCGGCCGCCGCGGTACACGACGAGTTGCAGACAGTTCGCGAAGCGTCGGATCATCACGCGGCGTTCCTGCGTGAAACCACCGCGCAGATGCGAGCGGAGGCCGACCGCTTGGGCGAGGCGCAACAAGCGTCAGATATCGTACGTTCGATAGCGAGCACGACAGAGCAACAATTACGCGCAGTGTCGCAAACCGTGGAGACCAAATCAGAAGCCGCCGTTCAGGCCTTCGAGCGCGCTGCTCATGATGTTGAACGGCGTTCGTCGGGAATCGTAGACCGGCTCGACACAGTCAAAGCTCGGGCTGACAAATCGAGTGAAGTTCTCGGCAGCTCTATTGAGCCGCTCGTAAGTCTGCTCGCACGCGCGCGCAGCACGCTCGATACGATCGCAAGCGTGGAAGAGAGCCAACTAGCTCCCTCTCTACGCCGGATTCAGTCAAGCCTGCGGGGTATCTCAATCTACCTTGAAGAGAGCGGCGATGAGCAGTTGTCCCAACTCACCGACACAATCCGCAATGAAATGCGACGGACGGCTGATGGTGTGACTGGTCCCATCGATCAGTTAGGCTCTACCCTTGGCGAACAGCGTCAAAAGCTCGAAGAAATCGAAGCGGCTCTGCTGCGTTCCCCTGACGGTGGCGCCCAGGTGTCACCAGAACTCTTGCGCGAGATCGGTGAACTGTGCGCCGACCAGATCGCCGCAGCCAACGCGCGCTCACAAGGGATCGAGCAGAGCATCAACACGCATTTCGACCTTCTGGGTAAAGCCGTGAACGAATTGCGCGAACAAACGCCCCAGCAGATTGAGAAAGCTGTCGAAACTCTCAGCGCTAGGCTCGAGCAGCAGACTTCTGTTCGCGAGCCGGGCGTTAAGACGGCGCTTTCGGCCCTTCAATCGAGCATTGAGAAACGTCTCAGCGCGCTTCAGGACACCAGCAGCGCTATAAGCCAGCAGACGCTACAAATCGACGAAACGGTCCTCGAAGCAGTGGCTGATAAAGCGACTCAAGCCGGCATCGGAAAGCTCGCTGAGGAAGTTCGAGGCCAACTTCAAGCTATCGCGAAAGACCTCAACTCCGCCAAGACCGATGCCCCCGCAGCGGCATCTGAGGACCAAAGCGCCGACGACGACCCGGACCACGACCACCCTGCCAACGCACCGCTTGGGCGACAGATTTCCGTTATCGAAGGCCTGATTGGCGCTGTCGAGGCGCAAGCTATCGAATTGGCTAAGGTCGCGACTGAGAGCCCTGACCTGATCAAAGAGATGCCAGGCGCCACAGAAGCTCTAGAGTCCGCCGAGGCCGCTCTTTCCGCTTGGACCCGGCAGCTCGATAATCTCTCGACTGCAGTTGCTATCGCGAAAGACGCTGCGTTTGCCCCAAAACAAGCCGCATAAGTACGCCGACTAATTGATGAGGCGAATGGCTACCTCATTGTGAATGCAGATCAAAGTTGACATTCGGCTTTTACCCCAAATCCCATAGTCGATCATGAGCTGAATAGAGGCCGAAAGCAGACTGTCCGCTTCCGGCTTTGCTAATCGAAAAGCGTCCATTGACCGGCAGTTGGCTCCTCGAAGAGGCCAACACTTATAGATCATTCGTAACCTACCGGCGCGCTGATCCAGATTTCTAAAGAGCTTCGCACTGCAGCGCCTTTTGATGAAAGCTCTGCGCCACCTCGGCCGACAGCTGCGGGTCGAAATCTTCTCGCCAACACACATAGGCGGGAATGTCAAAACTGGGTGAATCCTGAATGATGGTAAGATCATTCGTATCAGGGTTGTGAGACCGCTGGGCTGACGAGCGTCAGGTCCGCGTGCGATGTTCTAGGACTTTTCCAAGAACATCGCGGGCTGCTTGTGCCAAGTTTGGGCCGATAGCGGTCGGCCCGGTTGTAGGCGCGCGCAGCACGGCAATGCAGACCTCAATCACTTCCGCGAGATCGAGAGCATCCTTGATGTCGACGCCTAGGTAGCGGACAGTCGTTTCGATCTTTGTGTGACCGAGAAGGATGTGAGCTGCCCGCAAGTTGCTCTTTTGCTTGTAGATCAGCGCCGTCCTGGTTCGCCTCAAGGCGTGGGTCCCTCAACCTTGAGGGCGCAATTCTATCGCACGCACCTGTGGCTTTTGAATGGGTATGTGCTGTTGTAAGCCCTCAACACGAAAAGGCGTTAACGACTAACAATGAAAAAATTCGCCTCACCTTCCGGTCGACGAAGAAGCAGTTTGTAATGCCCGCGTGCAGGAAACAAAATTCCAGAATTTCGCGCGCTCTAAGTGGATTATTTTTCAGAACAACAATCTGAAGACCCAATGCGCAACATAGGCTCTTCACCGTTCAGCTGTGCGAGATAGACGCCGAGCTGTGCTGAAGATAGGATTCTGATGGTTGTGCAGCGCCTGTATTTCGGGAAAGTTCAGACAACTAGAACGGTCTGGTCGTAACAGGGGAGGTGTCACGTGGGGATCAACGTGAAGGGGCCGCGTGGGCATCTCCTCGCGCTTGAACCACGCATTATGTTTGATGGTGCGGCGGTAGCGACCGTTGCTGCAGACGCTGCTTTTTTAGCTGACGGTCAGCCAACTCTCACAGCGTTTGAATGGAGCGAGGATCGGTCATTCGCGGCAAATCCCTTCATGTTCAATCCGGTCGCTCGGCCTTCGGACGTCACCGTTTCTTATCCGCTCTCAAGCCGATCAAATGATAGTCAAACAGCTTCAGAAGGGGATAGGGGCCGTTCAGTAGACGTGCCTAAAGCTGATCACTTTACAGCGCCCGTGTCTGTTCTATCGCCCGATTGGTCGCAAGGGGTTGAAGCGGACCTCGGTCTCGCAGACGCGCCAATTGTTGACCGTGGGCTTTCGGTTCTTGATTTCGGTGCTTTTGCTGCAATTGCACCTCAGATCTTGGTATCGGACCTGGCATCCGCTGATCCGACAACTGCCACGTTTAACGATTGGCGTGGCCTGCAAAGTGGCCTGGCGTTTCACCAGACCGCCATAGCTGATGACGCCGTGATCGTCCTTGGCGCCGCTGGAGGAGATACTCCGGTCCCAGTCCCGAATGAATTCATCTTCATCAACACCGATGTCGAGAACTACAAAGAGTTGGTCGCTGAATGGGAGGACCGCGGTCAGATCGTTTTAATCGATAGCGGCAGTGATGGCCTTGAGCAGATCATAACAGCTCTGGCAGGCGCGCAGAACGTAGATGCAATTCACCTCGTGAGCCACGGCAATGATGGTGTGTTCTGGCTCGGATCAACGCGCGTCGATGCGGCAAGCGCTGCTGGTGAACTTTCAGGCCTTTTGCAATCAATCGGGTCACGGCTTGCTGGCGACGGCGACATCCTCATTTATGGATGCGAAGTTGGCAAAGATACCGGCGGCCAACTATTGATCGACCGGCTCGCCGCAGTCACAGGAGCCGACATTGCGGCTTCGGTTGACGATACCGGAAGCATCCTTCGCGGAGGCGATTGGACGCTTGAAAGTCGCTTGGGCGTGATCGAGGCGACTACCCTATCGGCTGAAAACTGGGATGGGCTGCTCGCGCCGATCAATATCTCGGCGCCAGCAAATTCACTGACAGTCCGCGACAGTAACGGCAACATCATTGCAACCGGGAACAGCGGGTTTAATCAATCGGGTGGACGGTCAGCCGATGTCGGTGCCGGGGCGACTGCAACCTGGGCGGATGTAGGGTCCGTCAATGGCCAAAGCATTAGTATTCGCGCGACGATCGTTTCCATTTCCTCTCAAGATACAATCCGCTTTGATCGCCCGACATCCAGTGACGATGATCCAGCATTTCTGCTACGGTCCAGCGGCCCGGGCACCGCAACCGCTGAAATCAATTGGGAAATCTTCTATACAAATAGCGGCGTGCCAGTCCCTGTTGACGTCGCCTTTACTGTCTCGGATATTGACGGGGTGAATGGAAATCAGCGGAGCCGCGAATGGGTGACCGTTGACACCGACACTCTTTCATCTTTCCGCTCCTCCCGAAATTCCGACATCGAGTTCGACACCTCGATACCGGGCGAAGTCACAGCATCGGGCACGCAGAATGAAAACGGCGATCGGACGTCCGCGGCGCGTTTTGATTGGTTGGATACCAGCTCTTTCGACATCACCTACAATCTAGATCCGAATGCTGCGGGCGCAGCAGGGTTCAGCCATGACGGTGATCTTGACTTTAACTTTGGCAGAGGGGGGGTCACCGTCTCGATCCCCAGGCTTGATCTTGATGGAAATAACAGCACCGCGGGCGGGTCCGATTATCGGGGAACGTTCGTCGAGAACGGCGCGGCGGTTTCTATTGCCGATAGCGATGTCAGTTTTACCAACCCTGATGGTACGATCAGAAACGCGACGATCACGCTCACCAATGCGAGCGCTGGAGATCGCCTTTTAATCAACGGATCGACAGCATCTTCGGGCACGCTTCCCGGCGGCATTTCATTCACGCGCACCGACACTGAAATTCTGCTTTCAGGCGCGGCCAGCGACGCTCAGTATGAAACGGCATTACGGGTTATCACTTTCGAGAATACGACCGAGCGCCCGTCGACCGCCGATCGGTTTATAGATGTCAGCTTTACGAATGATGCGCTGATTTCCAACGTAGCTCAGGCGATCATTAGCGTGGTCGAGGTCAACGATCCGCCAACTGCCGTCGACGATGCGCCTCTGATTACGGATGAAGACACGCCGATCACCAATATCGACGTGCTTGCGAATGATAGCGACGGGGACGGCGATTCATTGTCCGTCACTCGAGCGAGTGCAGATAACGGCACAGTCACCATTAATCCCGACGGGTCGCTGAACTACACGCCGGATGCGGAGTTCAGCGGCACTGATACCGTCATCTACACGATCAGTGATGGTCGCGGCGGAACTGACACGGCAAGCTTTGAGGTTACAGTTGCGCCGGTTGATGATGCGCCGACGCCTGTTGGGGCGCTTCCATCTCGTGCCAACCTGGACGGGCAGGCCGGTATTGCTTTGGGCACCGCCGATGCCTTCTCGGATGTCGATACGGCGAACCTGACCTATTCAGCGACGGGTCTGCCGCCGGGGCTTTCGATCGATGCGGCCACGGGTGAAATTACCGGGACGATCGACAACTCGGCCAGTCAGGGCGGCAATGGC
>JBCCBZ010000009.1:0-154536 GCA_039033755.1 Pseudomonadota bacterium
ATCGGTGAGGCGAGAAGCGACCGATGATGAGGCCTAGTTCGCCTTAAGTCTGGCTCTTGGCGGTGCTTGAAGGCGAGAGAGCCCCCCAAAGACGAAGTCGCGTAAGAGCGCCTGAGCCGCCACACAGCCTGCTCTGCGCAATACCGGTTTGACTGAGTTTCCGACATGCTGCCCTAAATGCGCCCCGTGCAATGCGAACCCGTACGAGGGAGAGCAACCTAGACTCATCCGATCGGCGGAAATCGCCCAATTTCTCCGCTTCGCAAGTTCATAGTACCGGATCCAATGACCGATAGGCCAAATCGACCTAGGGTATTAGGCTCTTTCAGCAAAACGTGGCATTGAACACAAATTCGTTGGATTTCTCAGTTCGCACCAGACGCAAGGTGATGGTATATTAGGTGTCAAGTTCAACGAATAAGATAATGAAAAGAAATAAAATAAAAAGCACTTCGGTTTTTCGATGCAAAAACATCAAATTCCTCCAATTTTTTGTGTCGTCTATAAGTCCAATCGGAATAATCGATATTCGAATGCCCTGCTCTCGATACTATGGTATGCTTGAATTGCACTTCATATACGGAGAGGGCAATCCCTATGAATATTGGAACGGCAACAGAATACGCAACTGACTTGGCGGTCTTGCGTCTGTCGAGGCGGCAGCACGTCTGATTGCAGGCCGCTAATGAGCGCTCGCTCGTCGGCGCAAGGTCCAACGCAATTGGGTCGAGGTTGCGATAACAGCTTCTCGCCTTTCCCTGTCAGACACACAACCCGCTCGGCGAAGCACTAAACTGACCAACCAGCCATGTCAGTCGCTTGGTGAAACCGCTGGAAAGCGACGGCCTAATAGAGTCGGAGCCTGCGAAGAAACGAAATCAGATGCTTCTGTCTGTTACCAAGAGTGGCATTCTGGCGGCCAGAGAAATCGAAGAGTCTAGCGATCTCGCAGTCAACGACGAATTCAAGCGCCTGGACGAAGTGTTACACTCGAATTTGTTCTTGAATTGGAAGGGCAAAGCTCATCGCTGGTTTTCTAAGTTTGCCTCAAGCAACCGGTTAATAAGCTCGCAGTTGTCTGCGATCTCTTCGGCATCCAGTCCTTCAATCTTAAGGAGATTAGCGATCAAGGTATCGACCCGCTCGACGGCGCTGGCCTTCGCTTGCAGCGCGCGCGCGATCGAAGAAGGGCGAACCAGGCTTTGCGCAGCTTTGGCATACGCCTCGAAAGGAACCACGATATCCTCGGGCACGCCGAGCGCCGACAAAAGGCTCGTAACGCGTTTATAGATGCGCTTTGAAGCCTCCGGATCAGACATGATAGCGTCCGCAATGGATCGGGCCCCGCTGTCAATGACGCAGCGATAATTGCCGGTCACAAGCATGGGCCATTTTGCCAGAGGGATAAACACTGAGGAATGCGCAAGAAGGTAAACAGGTGTCGCAATCATGCCCCCCGCATGTTCGATCTTCAAACGTGAGACATCTCGCGCAAGGCGGCGAAGCAGTGCCTGATCCTCTGGATCCTCGAAGGGAGCCGCCTTGAAATTCGAGGCAAGTGTGACCGTCAGTTCGCCGGGTTTGGCCGGATCCATCCGCAATGCTTGAGGGTCCGGGCTCGCGTTGCTGATCTTGCCAGGGTCGAAACTATCCCAGACACGCGGCGCGTTGTACACTTTGGCGAAAGCTTCTTCCGGCAAGCCAAGACGCCGCAAAAACGCCGCCGGCGGGATATTCATAAGTGAAAGGCAGGGGGTTGCCGATAGCCCAATCCGATCCATCAGAGCCGCAATATCGGGATCCGCAAGTTGCGGTTCTTGCATGGCCAAGATCACCAGATCTGCTCGTTCCGGATTGGCGTCCTCGGGTACCGAGAAGGCGCACGCTCTCGTCTTGAGCGTTGCAAGTTCGTCGCTTTTTCGAAGCGGTATTCGAAGCGCTAGTTCGCTTGCTTTGAGAGCCTCGACTTCATCGCGCCGCCCAACGAAGGCGACTTCGTGACCCGCTAATGCCAGCTTGACCCCGAGAAGCAATCCGTAGGAGGCGCCAAGGCATAGAATCCTGCTCACTGTTACCCCTGTAAGTCGATGTAGATGATCTGGTCAACGTGAGGCGCTTCGAAGAACAAGATTGTGCCGAGCATGCCGGTGTAAGCCAACCAGAGGGCGACGCTCGCCCAGGGTTGCGGTAAAAGCCCGCTAAAGAATTGGGCCAAAGGCGTCATCGATTCCCCCCGTGAGCGTCACTATGACCGGTCTGGCAAGCGAGAGCCAGCCAAGGATCCCTACAAGAACCAGCAATTGGCCCGCGACCCCCGAACCAAACCTTTCCGGCAAACGCTGCGCGGCCAGTTGCGAGATGATTATCCCAAGCGACTGCCAGATAGACCACAGCACATAGTAGACCGAGATTGCGTGCCATAGTCCAATGACCAGCATCGCCGCAATCACACCGATGGCCGGATTACGGGTGATCGCCATGACCGGGCGATAGGTGTAATCGCGGCACCAATTGGTCAGCGTCATGTGCCAGCGCGTCCAGAAATCAAGCAGGCTCGTTGCTCGCCACGGTTTGTTGAAATTTTCTTCCAAAGTGAGGCCCATCATCCGGCTCGCGCCCAGCGCTACCGCGCTTAGCCCTGCGAACACAAAGTACAGCTTGATCCAGTCAATCGCGGACAAGGCCCAGATTTCAGCGAAGGACTGATCCTTCCCAAAAACGCCCATCAATCTCAAATGCACACGCCCAAAAACAACATCGCCCAGAAAATAAGCCATGAACACACCCACAAGGCATCGCTCGAACCCACCCAGCCAGTCGGGCCAGTCGAACCGGCGGCGATCCACCTGTCTCTGGAAATTGGGAAGACGGTGGATCGGGCCAACGATCATCACTGGCAAGAAGAACAGATAGCGCGCGAAATCGCGTGCGCTGGGTGTCGATAAGCTGCCCAGCCACCACTCACACGCGACATGGAGCAGTCTCAGGGTGAAGAAGCTCACTCCAATCCAGAAAAGCCCTTGAGAAAATTCGACCATCGTAAAGCCGATCATCAGTGCGAGCGCCAACCCAGCGATGATCCGCCCTTTATGGCCGAAGGCGTCTCCAGCCTTAAGCGCCGCGAAGGTGCATGCACTCGCTCCCAAACACCACGCCACCGTTTCTGGAGAGAACAAGGCAAGTGTTGCAAGCGTCCCGATCACCACACCATCAAGCGCGTAGCGGCTGGGCAATATCCAGCTGATCATGGCCAGCAGAACGGAAGCGAGGAGTATGGTGCTGACTTCGATGGTCATGTGCGATTAGCGAGCCACTGCGCTAGTTCGCGCACAATTCGATCACGGCCAGCCTGGTTTACATGCGCGCCATCGTGAAACTCGCTATCCCCCCAGATATCGGCAGGCTTGAATACATCGACACACAGTTCGATCGAAAGTCGGCGAACTTGGCTTTCCACCCAGAGATGTTGGTCCTTCGGAATGAGTGCATGCGCCGCTCGCGCTCTTGGGTACACGATAAAGACCACATCGACGCCTTTTGCTTGGGCGCGGTTCACCAATGAGATCAGGCGCGATTTGTCCTGCCAACGCAACAGCTTCAAAGGGTAGCGGTTCTGAATCTTCTGGCTTGGATCAAAGACTCTATCCAGCTTGTCAGGATCAGCCTGCCCGAACGCTATGCGATCAAGTTCGGGCTTTAGACCCCTTACGTCGCGGTACCATGCGCGAAACTGCGCGCGCAGCTGAGTCGCATCAGCCGAACGGGTCCTAAGCGCGCTTTTTGATTGGCACCGTATTCCCCTGCATTGGGTCACAGATGTTTGATTGCCAGTGCGATACAAGAACGGTCGCAGCTCCAGCACGATCCGTTCTGCGCCGTCGTCGAGGGCCTGTTCTAGTAAGTCTTCGAGCTCAAAGGGCTCAGCCGCGCGCAAACCAATGCGGGTGTAGGAGCCCGTCTCCGAAAGGAGCGATGCGGGCGCGTCCTGAGGCATAGGGATTGCATGCCGCGTCAATGAGGAACCGAGGAAAACGGTTTCGACAGTCTTGAAATCTGGTGGCGATTTCGCCGGGAGACGGAGGGATATCGCATAAGCCGCGGCCATGACCACGCTCAATGCGGCGCACCAAGCCAAGAGTATCGGCCGCGCGCTCATTCTCTAACGCAACTCTTGGACCGCTGCGGCAAGGTCCGCGAGTGTCGTGATCCCGGCAATTTTAGCCGCTGGTAACCGCACACCGAATTGCCGTTCGGCACCCAAGATGAGGTTCAAATGTGAAAAGCTGTCCCAGCCAGCGATATCACCGGGACCCGTGTCAATTGTCAGATCTTCACTGCGACAACGAAATGTTTTCGCCGCAAGAGCCAGAATGTCCGTCTGAATGTCGTTGCCGCACGTGTTAGGTTTCGTCCCATCTTCGCGCCCATTCAGGGACGTTCTCAGCATCTCCTTAACGGCGTCAAGCCGCGCTTTGCCAGAGATCCCTTTGGGAATGGTCTCTAGCGTGATCACGTGCTTTGGCACTTTGCGGGCTTCAAGATGGCCGCGAGCATGATCTATCAGCGCCTGTGTTGAAACATCGCGATGCGTCTTCTTCAGAACAACGGCGGTACTGGGAATTTCGCCGAACATTTCGTCTTCAATCGCGACCGTCACGCTTTCCTGAACAGCCGGGTGGCGGGTCAACACTTCGTCAATTTCCTCTGGCCTGATCAGAAAGCCACCGGACATAATGATGTTTTTGAGCCGCCCAAGGATAGCAAAACTGCCGTCTTCGTTGCGCGTAGCCAAATCTCCGGTGCGCAGCCACCCATCATCTGTAAAACTGGAATTCGTGCGAGCTTCGTTGCGCCAATAGCCCGAAAAAATGTTGTCACCGCTTAGTTGCAATTCGCCGGAACCGTCCGTCTGCGGCTCAATCCGCGCCTCACAATCAACCGGGCGGCCCAGAGATCCAATCGGCCCCATTTCATTCTGCGGCCCCGCGTAAAGCGCGCTCGCCACGGTCTCGGTCAGTCCGTAGTGGTTCGCAAGAGGCAAACGAAAACGTTTTTGCAAACGATGCCACAAGTCTACATCCAACTTAGCCGCGACCGATTGCAGTGACTGCATTTCGGGCGCATCGAAATAGTCATCATGCTGCGCGTACAGATCGATCATCGACCAAATTGTTGGCACCATGATAGCGTGAGTGGCGCGTTGACGGCGGATCTCGCTTAGCCAATCCTCTAGGCCGGGCAGCGAGAAACCGTTCGCCCGAATGACGGCGCATTGGTTCGCTAGCGCAAGGCACGGGCCTTGGATCATTCCATCCGCGTGAGCGAGCGCCATATCATTGAAGATGCGCGAGTATGGACCGTAATAAAAAAGCCGTGATAGCGTGGCGAGGTTGGCCATAAGATTGCCATGCGTGATCTGTACCCCGGCGGGCTCTCCGGTCGTGCCGGATGTGAAGAGCAGATAAGCTAGATGGTCTGCTCCTGCGTTACAGATGGGGCTGCGCTCGCCAAAAAGGGCAGGCAGGCCGTGTAGGAACCCTTTCGCTTTCCCCGTGAGCTTGGCAATGAGCCCCTTCGGTGCGCTTTGATTGTCCTCACTCCCAACAAGAAAAGACTGCAGGCCAGCCAAAGGCGTATCCCCGAGGCTGTCATCAATCAGGCAGCGGGCTTCGGTAAAGTTTGCGATGGCGTTTCGGCGGATTCCCGGTGTGTCCGCGCTCAGGGCCACGGCGACCTTGCCATCAAGAACGGTGGCCAGGAATGCGCTGATCATTACGAACTCGTCTTGCGTGCGGATCAACACCCGGTCGCCCCGTTCCAAACCGGCTCGGTCGAACAGTCCTATCCAGCGCACAATCCCTTCGCACAGATTGGCGTAGGAATAGGTATGCGATGGGGTAATAAGGAATGGCCTCGTACCGCCTTGCTCAGCCTTATGCCAAAGGCTTTGCGCCGAAAGCGTCACTATTCACCGCCCCGCAGCATAAGGCTTGACGCGGTCGGCTTGAAAGGTCGCGAAGTGGCGGGATTACCGGCGACAAGCGAATTGTCCTCCACGTGTTTGCGGACCACCGCTCCGGCCGACACCAGGACGTTGGAGCCAATCCGCACATCTGGCTGAATAACCGCGCCCGCACCAATGACCGAATTTTCACCCACGCGAATATCACCCGCCAAAGTGGCACCGGGACCGACGCTGACTCTATCGCCTAGAGCGACGTGATGCCCGATCGAAGCGGACCTATTGACCAGAACCGCCTCACCCAAAAGGGTTCCAGCGCCGATCACGACGCCAGCGTTGATAAAGCCGCCATCTCCGATGCGACAAAACTTCGGAATGATAGCGGTCGGATCGCACAAAGGTTCGCACAGCTTTAGACCGAGAGCTCGAGCCTGCTCGATCAGCTCACCGCGGCGCAGCGGCGAAAACGCGGTCGAAAAGAACGGCGCACCAGAGCGCGCCGTGAACTCTTTCAAATCAATGATCCGAGAGGAATCCCACATGCGCGGGGTATCATTTACACTCACCGCAGCATCGATTTCGATGCCGCATCGCTGGAGTGTCTCTTCAACGTCGACGACGAGAGGTGAGCGTATGCCGAACAAAATCACGCGAGAGCCATAGGCAAACGTCCCAGCCAGAATCAAGTGTTCGAAGACACTTATCTAAACTAGAAATGCTGGCATGGCGGCGCCCCTGATTGGTCGAGGGTACAGTCTTCCTAACCGTCTGCTTTGGTGCTTGGAGCAAGACTTCAGAGTGTCTGCTTTCACTCTCAGTTTCGGTCAAAATGCAGCGCCCCAAACTGGGCCGTTATCAGAAATACTGCGTTCATGCGCTCGAGGGGCCAAAGCGTTGCTAGAATAACTTGGCAGGGGTCGTCTGCTCTTGCGAGCGGCCACTATGGGCTGTCAGTCGAGAGCCAAACAAGCCGGCCCGTTCAGGCGCTTCAATTCTTTGTCCGAGGTCATTCGCGTTATGGCGATGATGTATGGCCGCTTTCCGCCAGGCGTGCGCAACGTCGGGGACCTGCTGCGTGAATGTGGGATCGATGTTCGCTACGGATATCGAGCGCCAACGTGCAAGTAGGATGCACGGTTTCAGGCCATGGCCCTGGCGCTTGGATAAGATGTTTCTAGAAGTAAACGGCGATGGCAGCGGCACTGGCGCCAAAGCCCGCCGTCACGGATCGGTCCGAGTGATAGGGTGTTAATGCCACGGCGACTCTGCCATATCCGATCGCAGCGCGGTTGCTCTCCTGCACCAAGGGGCACCGGCAAGAAGAACTTGTTTTTGATTGGCCCATGCCGGAGAGAACAATGGAACGAAGGATATTGTCTCTTTGTCTATGGGCGGCGCTTTCCTGGTTTGGGGGAAGCGCTCTGGCAGCGCAGGAGCCCGATGCAACCGACGACAACACTCAGATAGAGAGCTCTGACCCCAACACGAATCCCGACGCGCTGCTGGAGGAAGCTGAACGCGAGCGGGAAGCCCTTGAGGCGCGGACTCGACTTAACGCCGTTCTGATTGTTCAACTTTCGCAGGATCTTGAGCCGGCCCAGCGCGCGGCGGTCGAGGCAGTCATCGACACCTTGCCCACCGTGCTAGAGGGCGAGGATGCAACCCACGTCATCGCGCCGTTGCCCGCGCTCGGCGATATTGTGGTGCTGCATGAGGTGCATGGCGCAGCGCCCTTTGCGCGCCCGGCGCTTTGGCAATCGTTGGAACGCCAAGGCGCTTTGAATCTGGCGCAGATTTACGAGCATTTTAGCACCCAATTTCAGAGCAAATACGCCTGGGGATCAAACGCTGCGCAGCCGATTGAGCTTGGAGATATCGAGGCGGGCGATTTTGCGGCAAGGCTGCGCGGTGAATTGCTGCGGATCGGACGCCACGGCGCGCTGCTCGACTATGGGGCTACGCACAATGACGGAAGTCTTTCGGTGTGCCTCAGCAACACACCCGCGCCTTCCGGGTTTTGCCCTCTTCCCACACGCGGTTTGAAAAGCAACCAAGTGTGGCTCTGGGAACCGATCTACCTCACCGTTGAAAGCACGCGGCTGGACGCCGACTATTTCACGGTCATGCTGATTGATCGGCTTGGGCGGATAACGCCGCTTACCAGTGGCCGTGCAACGCCCTACACGCTTGGGACTGTGGCTGTGATCGGCGACGATGCACCCGCGGATGCGCGGCCCTCGCAAGCGCGTTTGTTCTTTGGGCCGGACACACCCATCAAAGCACCCGAGTTGCAGCCTGGCCATTACGATCTTCTTGTGCTGGCCACCCAAGAGCCGATCCCCGTCAGCGTGTGGGCTCAAAGCCATGAGGCGAACCCATCAGATCCTTCATGTCCTGAGGATTACGTGATGAGCCTTTGCCGGACAATGCAGCTGCAAAAGGGAGGGCGGCCCGCGAATATGGTGAGCGAGGCCGCCGCTTTCCGCGTTGGTGTGATGGGCGAAATCCCAACAATGGAGCTGGTCGTAAAGGGCTTTCCGGCGGCCGAAAGCGTTTCGTTGTGGCAAGCCCAGCTGTTTCGCTATCGCAAGGAGCAAATCCAGAGCATCAGCGGGAGAAGCGTGTACAATTACCGATCTTCGCACAAATGCGGAGGCGCGTATATTGGCGAAGGCTTCGTGCTCACCGCGGCGCATTGCGTGCCAAAAGAAGCGAGCGAGATGCGTGTTCGGCTGGGCGCGCGTAACATCCGCCAAGGTGGGCGTGCGTTCAAGGTGCGGTCTCTGGTGCAGCACAAACGCGGAAATTCTCGCAGTGGACGAGTGGATCTGGCGCTGCTGCAACTCGCCGCGACACCATCCCAGCTCGGCACACTTGACAACAGCATTGCACCAGTCGCTTTATCCACCCGGCGCGACCCGAATTTCTCTCGGCTTAGCGGGCTGACGGTAACCGGCTGGGGCTTCATCAAAGAGCGCTTGCCAGGCGAAACGGGCTGGCTGGCTGCCGACGGGTCCTTGCAGTTAAATGCGGACCAACTGCAGCAACTGTTTCTCGCCCAGGCGGACATGTCAGAATGCATGGCGCGCCAAGAATATAGCGCCTACCTTCCACAAGACATGCTGTGCCTTCGCGGCGCGATGCAGGGCAGCGACACCTGCGCGGGCGACAGTGGCGGCCCCGTCACCAGTCGGATGGACGGGGGCAGGCGGCTTGTTGGGATCGTTTCCACCGGGATAGGCTGCGCGTTCGAAGGGCTGCCTGCGGTTTATGTGAACGTCGCGCAGCACGGCCAATGGATCGCGAAAGCCAAGCGTAAGATGCTCACATCACGCGCAGGCTATTACGAAATGGACTAAGCCCCCTTCCAGCCGCAATGGCCAAAAGAGGGTTCAAAAGTCGCCTAGTTCTTAACTGCGACGCGGGTTAGCGCAGAGCGTCTCCCGCTTCCATTTCCGCTGCGGCCCGAACGCGATCTTCTGGGCCGGTGCGATCATCACCGTCTTCACCCTGTTCGCCGTCTTCTCCGTCGGCCCGTTCGTCAACAGGCTCATCATCGGCCGACACAACGGTCTCACTGGCTTCGCCCACCTCACCATCTTCACCAATTTCTTCCGCTTGCGGGGCGCATGCGAGCAACGTGAGTGACAACGGCGCGCACAACGCCAGTGAGAGTGTGGTCTTCTTCATGGTCGTAATCCCTCCTGTTGGAGCGCCCTATTCATCAGACAAACCCGATTTGCGCAAGCATGTCCGCAAAACGTGGTGCCCGCCGCAGAGGATCAAGCAAGGGATCGTTGCGCAGCTCTATCAGCCCGCTGTCGCGCTCGGCCCAGGCGGCGTCCATCTCATCCAGCGCCGCGTCTTCTTCGGACCATTGAGCTAGAACTTGCATGTATTGATAGTGGCTTCTGCCGCCTTGCCGCTCTTTCAGCTCGGAAAAATGGGCTTGAGCGACAGGGATATTGCCCAATCGATGCTCCACGATGGAAAGGCCAGTCTTCTGCCACACAAAACGTGGCTCTTGTTCGAATGAGGTCTTCGCTGCGACGGTCTCACCCAGAGCCAACTGCGCGATACCTATTAGGTAGTTCGTATAGGATCCACCGCTATCGGTCGTCATCGCGTCGTTGAACCAGCCAATGGCTGCCTCGTATTTTCCGGAATAGTACTCGATGTTTCCGGCAAACCGGAAAAAACCAGAGTTAAGCGGATCAAGTGCAAGCGCCCGGCCGATGGCTTCGCGCGCCTTTTCGAACTCTCCAATGCGCGCCTTGTACACCGCAAGGCGAGCGAGAATACTGGCGTCGCCTTGTCCCAACTCAGCGGCGGTTTCAAAAGGCTTGCGCGCGGCTTTTACATCAAGCTGACGGTTCGCAAGAATATCGCCTAACGTGCCGTATCCTCCGGCGTATCTCGGCGCTCGGCGGATAGACTCTCGCGCTGAATGGGCGCCTTCTTCATAAAGTCGGCGAATCTTGCCAGGCTCGCCATAGAGGTTGCCGATCAATGCTATCGTACGGCCACGCAGTGCGTGCGCCGCGGCGTAGTTGGTATCAAGACGGATCGCTTCGTCGAACTTGGCCAGCGCAGCGCGGTCCGTTTCCTCGCTGACACCCGAAAAATACAGTTCGCTCCCCTGAAGAAACGCGTCATAAGCCGCTATGTTATCGGTGCCGCCTGATTGTTGCTTGTCCTCAACCGCGTCTGCGTTCGTCAACTCGCGGATCACATGGCTCGCGATCTGACTTTGCAGGGTTAGGACGCTCGAAACAGGCCCGACTTCGGTTATCGGTCGCACGGTGCGGTCGTTACGTCCATCAATCAGCTCGCAGCTAACATCGAGCCGCTCCCCCTGAAGCGTAGCACGCCCGGTTAACAGGTAATCCACTTGCAGGTCCTGACAGATTTCACGCGCCGTTTTGCCTGCATCCTTTAGCGCGGCCGAAGACGTCTGCGCTGCCACATGCAAAAGCGGGTTGAGTGAAAGCCGGGTGCGCACCTCACGCGCGATCGCCAAGAGGATCGGGCCCTTTTCTTCTTCTGCGTTCACCACGTCGAAAGGCATGACGGCCACCCGTCGCACAGCGGCATCGCCGCCACCCAAGAGGCCGTCCAAAAGCCCACCCTGCCAGGCGGCTATCCCCGCGACACCGATCAACGCCACGCTTCCTCCGACCAAAACGTTGCGGCGATTGCTTGAAGGCACCGTGCTTGGCTGGATATCGTTTGCGATTATCGCAAGGGATGGCGAAGGCTGGGTGATCAGCCCGCCTGTATGCCCGTCGCGCTTCGCCTTGATCGCTTGAATTAGCCTTTGCGTTTGCGCCTTGCGAACTTCCGTATCGGATGACGACAGATCCAGACACTGAAACTGTCGAAAGCCAAGCGGTGGAAACGTGCCGTCAATGGTCGCCGGGATAAGAACGCCGCGATCGCGCCCGCGTGTTGCTTCGTCAGCAACCCAATGCGAATTGACCGAAATCTTGGACCACAAGACGACCACAGTGGCCGCGTTTTCGAGATGGAATTCGGTGTCCTTTAAAAAGGGTGTCCCGCCCTCCAGCATATCATCCCACCAGACGCTGATACCGGCATCTTCGAGGCATTTTAAGACTTTATGCGCCCGCGGTTTGTCGTCACGCGAATAGCTGAGGAACACATCCTTTGCCCCTCCAAACGCGTCCGATCCCGCTCCCGCGTCTTGATCCGAGCTTTCCATATCCCCCAACAAACTGGCTCCGCTGCGATCTCGAAGGCTTTAGTGTGTCCTTTACGGAGGGAAAACCTAACGCAGCTTGGGCTGTCTGTCGAACTCTTGCGCGCTTGCTGCGCAGGCCTTGCCTCGATACGGGTGCATTCAATGAAAATCTCAAGCGGAAAAGTGGCATGAGCGCGGCAAAAAAAACCGGTGTTCCTCCCAATGCGCCACCGATGCCACAGCCCGTTCTAGCCGTTGGCATCACGGGGCACAGCCACAAGCACCCCTCATTCCCCACTGATCCAAGTGCGCTTTTCAGCGCGCTAGAAAGCCTGTTCGGCTTGATTGAGCGGGTCGGCGCGCGAACTACCGTTCATGGGCTGAGCGACGCAAAGGTTCGATTTCGGCTTGTCACCTTGCTAACCAGCGGAATCGATCAGATGGCCGCCGAGGCCGCTTTGGAACGGCAATGGGGTTTGAGCGCGCCGGTACCATTTGGCCGCAATCTCAACACCGCTATCGCGGCCGCTCCCAGAACGGTCACGGACGCCAAGGCAATCCTTGCAGGCCAACCCCCCAAAGATGCCGGTACGTCAAAGCGCGCCAAGCCAATCCATGATCTGATGCAACGCGCAAACGTGTTCGAAATGGCGGAGCAGGATGCCGAAATCCAAAGAGCGTTTTTGGACACGCTGGATCATCCCGACCAGACGGCGCGCCAAGTTTCCTTTTTGCATTTCACATCCCAACGCGCGCAGCTCGCCGGGCAGATCCTGCTGGAGCAAAGCGATATCCTGATCGCGGTTTGGGATGGTCAAAGCACCATCGCGCAAGGTGGCACAGGACACACCGCAAAGATGGCTTTGGAGGCTGGTATTCCGGTCATCTGGATCGACCCAGAGAACCCCGGGAATGCGCGCCTGATGCAGCTTCCGGAACAACTGAGCGCCTGTGCCGATCCGCTGGACCAACAGCAATTGGAATCGGCAGTTAGTTCAGCGGTACAAGGCGCTATTGGCCTCGGCGAGCCATCCGATGGGGGACGAAACGCGGGGCTGGAGGCGGTGTCGCAAAAGGCCTGGCGCGGAGCGAGTTCGATTAGCAGCCACGCTTTTCGGCGGGTCGAGACGCTCTTTGGTGAGAGCGGATGGGCGCGCAAATTTCGCTCAATCCGGCAGCGTTATGAAAGCCCGGACAACGTGGCGGATGGCCATCTTGCGCCGCTGCTTAGTGTGATCGGTTCACTTGGCGAGGATGGTCTGGGGCTACGCGCTGCCGTCGAAACCAAAGCGCTCCCTACCTTTGCCTGGACCGATGCGATCGCTTCCCAGATGGCGGACCGGTATCGATCAGGCATGGTGATCAATTTTACGCTGGGCGCGCTGGCGATTATCTCGGGCGTGCTCTACTTGCCGTTGGTCGAAACCTCTCAAAAATGGATGTTTGCTAGTATCGAGCTAGGTCTGTTGCTTGCGATTGTCCTTAACACGGTCGCAGGACAGAAATTGCGCTTGCATGGGCGCTGGCTCGAAACGCGCCGCGTGGCCGAATATTGTCGTCATGCGCCCCTGCTGTATGTGTTTGGCGTGGCCCGGCCTCTCGGTCGTTGGCCCGTTGCTTTGCGCAGTCATTGGCCTGAATGGTATGCACGGATGGTGGTTCGCAACATGGGCCTAGTGTCGACGCGCGTAGACAGCGTTTATCTGCGAACCGCAGCGCAGATTTTGCGTGATCATTTCGTCGATACACAGCTCAAGTACCACCAAAGCAAGAGCGAACGATTGCACCGCGCCCATCATACAATTGAGCGTGTCGCGGAGCGGCTCTTTGCCTTAGCCATAATAATCGTGACGACGTATCTTACTCTTTCTGCGCTGGCCGCGCTTGGGGTCTTGGATTCCGCACGCGTAACGGGTTTTGCCAAATGGTTCACCGTCATCGCCATCGCGCTGCCCACGGTCAGTGGCGCCTTAGCCGCGATAGGTTTCTTCGGTGATTTTGATCGTTTCGCCGACATCTCGCAGGCCACATCTGAGCGGCTCGCTGCCTTGCGCGAACGGATCGATGCATTCCTTTGTCTACCCGATGATGCGTTAGGTTATGAGCAGTTCGCAAATCTGGCGCGCGGGGCGGATGCGATAGTTTTTGAAGAAATACAGGCTTGGCAATCCGTTTTCAGCGGCAAACGGATCACCGTTCCGGCATGACGGAACACTATCGGGTTTCGCGACCGGTTTGTTGATGCCCGCCTGCGGTTGAAGAGACATTCACCTTCAGACCGATCTCACGTCCATTATCGAAGTCATCAGAAAAATGCGGCCACTGTCCCGATGATCACACAGACTTAAGCGCGTTGGGCTTGTAACCATTCGGGACCGGGCCTGCGTCCGAGTCTCCCTAGATGTTGGTGCTGCTTGGTATCAGACTGGGTAGCAGATAGGGATAGGGTTTCGCTCGGTTCGCGTTGCGCGCCGCGATGGTCTGCTCGACGCCTTCCAACGCTGCGTTGAAGCGCGCTAATGGGCCGTTCTGCCCCGTGATTTTGGTATCCTGGAACCATTCAGGATAGGGGAATTGGGGCGACAGATAAGTGCCAAGAGGGCGATAGTAAATCGAGCCGAGCAGATACAGCACCGACAATTGTTCAAGCGCTAGCGGTTCTGGCGGCATCATGCTGAGCCATTGCTGCTTGGTCGCGCTCTCGCCGGTGGTGGGTGCTTGCTCCCACATGGCGCCGGTGACCGCTGGCGCGAACGACATGATCGACTTTTGCGGGAAATTGACCGCCGCGTGTTGAGCGCTTGCGGTGAAGATGATCATGGTGCAGGATTGTACAAGCTCTGCCCGGGTGTTCGGGGCTTTAAATCCGTCAAGTTTGCCGAGGTCGGTGCTGGCGATGTCGGTTGCCCACGCGGCGAGCTCGGTGTCTGCGGTTACATCGGCATCGCTTGAATAGTAGACGTCCACATAGCTGCGGACCCAACCTTCGATGGCGCTCCAGACAAGCAAACCATCGTCGCGATACGGGTAGTCTTTCAGTTCCGAATTGGCATCGACACCGCGTGCGCTTAGATCGTTGGGAAGCATGCCGGTTGTGAAATCAAAGCTCAGACGGGCGTTTGCCGCGGTCTGCTGGCTGGATTGGATCGTCCCGGCGAAGATGTGGTCGATCGGACCACCTGAGGTGATCAGAGTGGTCGCCGCCGCTTCGTTGATAAACAAGGTGCCTTCGAAATGCCGCACAAGCAGCGCCCATATCGGGTGCATTTCGGCCAATTGCCGGTGGGTGGCGACCGCTACAGCTTCGGTAACCAGATGAGTGCGCGCAAGGTGTGCGTAGAGTTCATGATAGTTGCCATCGGCGGCCTGCACACAAAACTTCGCCATCTGCCAGCCCCATTGCTTGTCTGGAGCGGTCGACGGGGTGATCACCGGACTGGCAGCGTTGCCGGGATCGCAATTGATCGCGATAGGCACAAGCGAGCCCGACTGCGGCGGCACCGCAAACAAGGCGACCGGACAGGTCAGATACTTGGCCTTCGCGCCCCAGGCGCCGGGCTCAATCGAGGCAAGATCCTTATAGTCGCACTGGAATATGCGTCCCTGTTCCAGCGCGGCTGACAAAGTGTCGTTGGGGACAATGTCGGCGTACTGCTCGGCAGAGATGGCGCATTTGGCGGGCACTTGGTTTCCGGGAACGGCTTCGATCAGAACGCTGTTCGGCCCGGCTACTCGCAAACGTGCAAACTCCAGATCATCCTGGAAGGTGTAGGCGATTTGCGGCAGGCTGATCGTCTGGAAGACATCGGTGTAGTTTTCCAAGGACCGCGCGTCTGAGCCTTGCGCCTGACCTTGAGCGGTGCGGCGCTCAACAATTTTGCTGAGTTTTTTGGCGTGATTTTTGAGCTCGGCGATCACCGCGTCGATCAGCGCTTCCTCGACGCTCGAAACTGTGTGTTGCTGAAGGTATTGCTCCGCGTCGCTGATCACGAGCTTCTCTGCATCCACGATGAGCGGATCGAGCGCCGAGAGGCCATTCTCCAAATGGTTGAGGTCATAGGCAATTGCGTTCTTCGTAATGTCGATTAGGACCCCAACAAGCTTTAGAAACCATTCGAGCGTTGGCATCTCAGCATCGGGTAGAGTTTTCACCACAGGCACTTCGGGTAGTGTGGCTACACTGTCAGTCCACACATACACTCCGCGGGTCGTGGCCAACTGATCATCGCGCGCCGTTTTCTGGGCCGGTGTGTCGTTTTGCGGGAGAGTGGGATTGGAAGGCGCTTGTTGAGGCATTTTCGTACTCCGTGGAAATAGATCGACGGGGTATTTGCACCTTATGGTAAACAACAAATAAACTCTGAGGAGCTTGTTGAAGCACCCCAATAGAATTTGATTTCTTATTAGATAACCAAATGTTAGGTGCTGTCATCTAATCGGATGGTATGAGCGCTTTCAAGAAGTTCGTCGCGCGACACGCTATCCCTGATGTCACCCCTGACATCCGAGATGAATTCGTTGTCCACGCCGCTCACGCTGTACAGAGAAACGCGCGCTGGCTCTTCTTCCTCTTGTTTCTAACGACACCGCTTGCTGCGCTGGCCGGAAGCCCGGAAGTCCCATGGATGGTTCGGATCGGTATGCCGATTGTCATGGGCGCTTACTGTCTTCTTGGCTTTGTGATGCTGAGCCGACGAGTGGACTTTTCAAAATCCCCGAAACTGGCGGCGCACTATGTCGTCGATAGCTCCATTTCCAGCTGCTTCGGAGCCATCATTTGCTCCTCATGGTGTGTGCTCAGTTGGATGTCCGCGCCGGCGGATGACCGTTTGCAATTCCCGATTATTCTGGTGATGGGCGCGCTGGCCACCGCCTATTGCCTCGCTAACATCAAGATCGGCGCAATCGCGAACCTGCTCATTGATCTCGTGCCAATCTCGCTCCTATTGCTAACAAGCGGTCGCGCGCTGGATTTTGCCGCTGGTGCCAGCCTTCTTTTTGCGGGTCTTTTTCAATGGCGCATGATCAACGCGCATCAGGATCACGTTCTCGATCTGCTGCGCTTGAAAAAGCAAAACCGGGTACTGGCTTTGACAGATCCCCTCACAAAACTGCTCAATCGGCGTGCGCTCCAGGATTTCTCCGAAGCGCTTGCGGACGATGACGAACCCGCGCGATTGTTGCTCATCGACATTGATCACTTCAAATCGATCAACGACTCGTATGGGCACGACATGGGCGATGAGGTGCTGGTTCTCGTCGCGAACACGATCAACAGCTTCAGCGCCAATAATGTGAGCGCCGCGCGATTGGGTGGTGAGGAATTCGCCCTGCTTGGCACCAACGCCGATCTACCTGCGGCCACCGCGCTTCAGCTCCTCAGAGCGGTTCGAGAGATCGATATGCCATTTAATGGACAGGTTACTGTTAGTGTTGGCATTGCCGAAGGCGATTTGAACGCTTTCGATGGCTGGCAGCGGCTGTACTCCGAGGCCGATCGCGCGCTTTACGAAGCCAAAGAAACAGGGAGAAATCGAGGCTGCCACGTGGATGAAATTGGCCATGAGCCGAAGCGTCGCCGGTTAGAGGACCGAGACGATATTACCCAAGCAGCGTGATTATGAATGTGTCGTCAGCGCGGAGCCCACAATAGGTCGAGGAGTTTCTAAATCGCGCCTTACGATGGCGCGCGGTTACAATCTCTTGCGGCAATAATACTGCAGAATACGAACTCGTTCTTGCAACCTCGCTTTGAGGCGTTAGATCAAAGCCTGGGTCACGTAGTAATCATGCAATCATCTGAAACACAATCGCCAGCGGCATTGGCCGCGGACGAGGCGCTCGCGAGCTTTGTGCTGTTGGCGCAGTTCCTTGGCACGCCCGCTGATCCGGCGCAGATCCATCATGATCGTGGGCGGGGTGATGAGCCTTACTCTTTTGACGATCTCATCCGGGTTGCGAAAAAACTCAAACTGATCGCTCGCCGCAAAAGCGCGGCGCCCGTTTCGTTTCCGAAGCTGCCGCTGCCCGCTTTGGTGGCTCTTCGTGATGGCGGCACGGCGATTATGCTTAAAGTCGACGACAGCGGTGAAACCGGCGTGCGGCATATGGTGCTCAAGGCGGGATCGGAACGCCCCGAGGTTTGGGACGAGGCCAAGGTTGAGGCGGAATTCGCGCTCGAGGACGGGGAGGCCGATCTCCTGTTGATGACCAGCCGCGAACATATGGCCGGTCAAAAGCGCGCCTTTGATATCAGCTGGTTCATCCCGGCGCTGGTCAAGTATCGGCGGCCCTTGCGAGACGTTCTGATGGGGTCGTTCTTTCTGCAATTGGTAGGACTTGCCTCGCCGATCTTCTTCCAGCTCGTGATCGACAAGGTGCTGGTGCATCAGTCGATGACAACGCTCGAAGTTCTGGCCATCGGGTTGGCGACGGTTCTGGTGTTCGAGACACTGCTATCGGCGCTGCGCCAATGGCTGTTCGCACACACAACCAACCGGGTGGACGCGGAGCTTTCGGCGGCCTTGTTCAAACATTTGGTTGCCCTGCCATTGAGCTATTTCGAAGCCCGGCGCGTCGGCGACAGCGTGGCCCGCGTGCGCGAGCTTGAGAATATTCGCAACTTCCTCACCTCGAATGCGGTGACGGTTGTGATCGATTTGTTCTTCACCGTCGTCTTCTTCGCGGTGATGTATCTCTATTCGCCGTTGCTAACGCTGATCGTGGCGCTAACAATTCCGATTTACGTGCTGATTTCGGTGTTTGTGACGCCCCCGTTGCGTGCGCGACTTGACGAAAAGTTCAAACGCGGGGCGGAGAATCAGGCGTTTCTGGTTGAGACCGTGACGGGTATCGGGACGCTCAAAAGCATGGCGGTTGAGCCGCGCATGCGCGATCGCTGGGAAAAGCAGTTCGCTGGCTACATCCGCACCGGCTGGGACGTGACAGTCTTGAGCACGTGGGGCAGTCACCTGATCCAACTGGTCAGCAAGTTAACCACCGTCGCGATCCTGTTTTTCGGTGCGCAGGCTGTGATCGCTGGGGAGCTCACTGTCGGCGCTCTGGTCGCTTTCAACATGCTCTCTGGTCGCGTTGCGCAGCCGATTTTGCGTTTGTCGCAATTGTGGCAGGATTTTCAGCAGGTGCGCATTTCGGTCGATCGCCTGGGCGATATCCTCAACGCGCCAGCCGAGCCCGAGCACAACCCAAACCGTGCCAGCCTCCCACCGATCACCGGCGCCGTGGAATTCGACAAGGTTCGCTTCCGCTATCGACCCGACGCGCCGGAGGCGCTGCGAGGCGTAAACCTTTCCGTCGCATCCGGCGAGATGATAGGCATCGTCGGGCCTTCGGGTTCGGGAAAGTCAACACTGACAAAGCTCGTGCAGCGTCTTTATGTGCCTGAGCAGGGCCGTGTGCTGGTCGATGGCACCGATTTGTCTCTGGTCGATCCCGCTTGGCTACGAAGGCAGGTGGGCGTCGTCTTGCAAGAGAACATTCTATTCAACCGCTCCGTGCGAGAGAATATCGCGCTGTCCAACCCCACGCTGCCGATGGATCAAGTTATCGCCGCCGCCGAGTTGGCAGGCGCACATGAATTCATTCTATCGCTGCCCCATGGCTACGACACCGTGATTGAGGAACGGGGCGCGAACCTATCCGGCGGCCAGCGCCAACGCCTCGCAATAGCGCGAGCCTTGATCACCGACCCGCGTATCCTGATCCTTGATGAGGCCACCAGCGCGCTCGACGCGGAGAGCGAAGAGATCATTCAGAACAACCTTGGCCGGATTGCAGAGGGCCGCACCGTGATGATTATCGCGCACCGTCTTTCCGCCGTTCGCCCGTGCGACCGCATCATCACGGTTGAGGCCGGCGAGATCACCGAGATGGGCAGTCACGCAGAATTGCTGAAGGCCGACGGTCGCTACGCACAACTGCACGCGAAGCAAACCGGAATGTCTGGCGGCGCTGAGGTTGCAACGTGAGTGCGCTTGCTGATCGTTTCCCTACTCTGACAAAGCATTTCGCAGTCTTTCGCGAAAGCTGGCGTCAGCAGGATGAGGCCGACGAGGCCTTCAAGCCCAAGGAGGAACACGAGTTTCTTCCCGCCGCTTTGGAGATCATGGAAAAGCCCGCAAGCCCGGGATTGCGGTGGCTCTTGCGCCTCATCTGCGCGCTGTTCATCCTGGCTCTCCTCTGGTCGATCTTGGGGCGCATCGACGTTGTGGCCACCGCCGCTGGCAAGACGGTTCCCAGCGGCAATGTGAAGATCATTCAACCGATCGAAATTGGGGCGGTGCGTGAAATCCACGTCCGCAACGGGCAATTCGTGCGGCAGGACGATCTGCTTATTGAGCTTGATCCGACGATGTCGGAAGCGGACGAGGCCCAAAGTGGCCAAACCCTGATGTCTGCGCGGATCATTCAGGCTCGTAACGACGCTCTGCTTGCGCATTTGCGCGGCCTGCCACCGCGTTTCGTGGCACCTGAGGGAACGCCGCCCAAGATCGTGCGCACCGAAGAGGATTTCGTTCGCAACGCGGTCGAGCAATACGAGGCGCAACGTCGCTCTTTGATCCAACAGCGCGAGGAAAATGAAGCGGCTCTGGCGGCGTCTGAGGCGGAGATCGCCAAGCTGCAGGAAGCTCTGCCCTTTATCGACAAGCAGATGAACGCGCGGGCCGAGTTGTCTGAGCGTGGCTTCTATTCAAAGCTCCAACTTCTCGAATACGAACAGCTTCGCGCCGAACACGTTCGGAATATAGAAGTGCAAGAAGCCAACAAGATGCGCGCCCAAGCGTCCATCCGCCGGATGCAGGCCGACCTTGAGTCGCTTAGAGCTGGCTTCGGCCGCACGGCGGTGACAGACCTTGCCGAGGCGAACGATCGCGCGAGCATGGCGACCGAGGAACTGCGCAAGGCTGAGCGACGCCGGCGCTACCAAGAGCTGCGAAGCCCCGTCGATGGCGTGGTGCAGCAGCTTGCCGTTTCGACAGTAGGCGGCGTCGTTCAACCCGCCGAACCTCTTATGGTTATCGTGCCCTGCCAATCGGGTGACGCAACCGATGCGGGCAGTTGCAACGGTGGCATTACCGTCGAAGCCTTCGTGCAGAACAAGGATATCGGCTCGGTCAGCGTCGGTCAGCGTGCCGCCGTCAAGCTCGAAGCGTTCAATTTCACTGATTATGGTTTGCTCGAAGGCGAAGTGGTCAACATCAGCCGCGACGCCATCGACCAAAGCGACGCGCCAGCGGGCTCAACGCGCGATGAGAACGGTCGCCCAATTCAGCCGGGCCTCGTCTACGCCGCGACGATTGAGCTTGCCTGTGGTCTTGGCGATCCCGCGCGGCACGAGCTGTGTGACAAGGTGCGCCCCGGCATGTCGGTTCAGGCTGAGATCAAGACCGGTCGCCGCCGGATCATTCAATACCTGCTCTCTCCGATCAATCAGGCGCTCAGCGAAGCGGGCCGAGAGAAGTAGGCGAAAAAAAGGGCGCTCGTTAGAACGCCCTTTTCAGCCGTTCGATCAGTTGATCGTCGCGCCTTCCGGGGCGGGTTCCACGGGCGGCTTTTGCGCCTCGCTCGCACGGGTGGCGCCCATGCTTTTTAGCGTCTCAGGATCAACCAGACGAGTGATGAGCGGATGGAGCTTCAGGCTTCCGTCTTTCAGCACCTGGCGAAAGTTTGCAATCACGCTCGCGGTTGCTTTCTGGTCGGTTGCGATGACGTCGATCAGCCAATTGTTCTGGCCTGAGTTCCAGTCATCGGCCTTAAGCCGTAGCGGCCAAGCGCCCGCGTTAATCTGCTCACGCAGCCGCGCTTCGGCCTCGTCCGAAAGGCTCGCCCAGATGGCAACACCAGCGATGTCTTGCGTAGCGGGCGTGCTGCCTTCGGCGCGCTGAGCGATGGCGATCCGATCGCGGATCAGCGGCTCCAGCACCAGATGCTGCAGATCGTTGAGCGTCTGATGGCGATAGCGCGGCAGCATCATCATGCTCATCACAACCTTGCCAAAACTCTCGCGCACATGGCTGCGAAGGCTGTCGACCTTGGCCGCGATTTCCGGATCGATTTGATCAAGCGCAGCCTTCTTTGGCTCTGCGCTGGGTTTGGCCGTGGCCGTTTTGCGCCCCGTGGATTTTGTCACTGGATTGGATCCCTTCTGAGTGTGTTTCGTATCGGCTCTAATTGAATGAGTAGGTGCCACCGAGAGCGAGTCAAGCGCCGCACTGACCATGGTCTTTCGCCACGAGCGACCGCTGACTGGCTGGCGGCCCCTGCTTAATGAGTATTTCAAAGGCAGGCGCAGGCGAGCGAGTCGCCGTGACTTCTACTTTTCTCCCAAGTGAAATTCGGGCCCCAGGCCATAGCCACAGACCCTCTCATAATGATCCTTGCCGCTTTTATTGCCCCATAATTGTATCCTAGCGACAAGGCGCTGTAATTCGCACAAAAATAGGCGAAATTTTTCCTTCACAGCCGCTTGCTTTTGCCAAAGCGCGTGGCATGTTGGGGTAATGGGAGTCAGGGTCGAGCGGTCTCAGGGGACCGCGCTGCTTCAGAATTTGAGAAGAAAAGAGCTCGCTTAAAGGCGGGCCATTTGCCGTGTGCATGAGTGCGAAGGGGTCAAGATATGGTTTGGGGTATGAGCTTGCCATCGGCGTTTGGCGAATTTTTCCCGGACGGCAAGTTCGAGGGAGACCCGCAAGAACCGCAGGGGCAGGATTGGGGGCAGCGACTTACTGAGTATTTTATGGCTCAATCCGTTGCATCTCAAAAGGAGCTGTTCGACTATCAAATTGATGATGGAAATGCAGCCTATCTTTACCCTTACTATGTCTCGCTCAAATTTATTTCTGATGATCCAAGGTCATTTAATCCCGACTTTCCTGCGTGGAGCCCGATTCGTTCGCATGAATCACCCGAGTTCTTCCAAACACTCCGAAAGGTAAAAAATCTTGGTTCGATAATCGCCCTGAATAATCGCATTATCGCGGTTGATGATGCCATGAAAGAATTGCTCGAAGAACTCGAGCCTCGGGTCCATAGCTTTTTTCCGATCAAAATTCTTATGCGTCGTGGGCAGTACTATCCCAAAATCTTCTACACATTAGTTGTTGGACAACGATTTGATAGTTTTGCTCCGGATTTAAGCGACTCAAAGTCTTTTCGTGAGGATGGTGCATCATCTTTTGTTCACAAGGAGGGGCAAAGAGCTATGCAATCGTTGGCGTTTCGCGCCTCAGCTTTTTCCGGCGCCCAATTGTGGAAGGAGCGGAGAATTGGACGGGAGTGGCTACTTTGCATGTCCGATCGGCTCGTCAGCGAGATTTCTAGACGCGGACTGAGGATTCCCAATCACTTTGAAATGCTGGAGGTCTGAGCATGGGTGTTATCCAGGGTTTAGATACGATCCCTCGTGAGCTTCAGTCCGGTGAATTTGAGCAATTGTTTCGCACGTTTCTACCCGGCTGGTCTGGTGCTGGCGAGTACAATTTCCAGCCAGGCGCATCTACGCAAAAGGCAACTGCACAGCTGGGTGTCTTACTCCAGAACGGTTCTCATCCGTGGATCAATGAACAACTAAAATCCCTGCTTCAAAGCGAAGAATTCCGTACTCAACGGTTGCCGGGTAGCGCAAGTATTGCTGACAGTCAGACAAAAAGACTTGCTGCACTTGTGAATTTCATGAGTGAGGCTAGTTCACCTGAGGCATTGGCAAGTAACGGCGCGAAAACTGGGGGCTATATAGCGTTTTCAAGCCGTAATGATCCCAATTTGATACTCAAGCTAGGTTTTAAGCCTACCGCCAGGCAAATGCGTACCCTGGGTACGATCGGTACGATCAGCGGGCTAAGCTGGGACAACATCCTGAATTCACGTGCAGGGAGGGACGTGCTCGCCATCAACCCTAGAGTTGTTGGTGGTGTGCTTGAGTATGATCGCCCGCTGTCAAACGGAAGTTTCTTCTCACGGGCATCTAATGAGATCGACCAATGGAAAGTGTACTCAGGCTCTCGTGCCCCTTCGACCCAATTCTCTGAAGAATGGTCTACTAGAAATAAGATAACTGCTGTTCGTGATGGTTCAGTGCTCGTTGATGGTGAGCATTTACGAAAAGCAGAGGCTGATGCATTTCTGTCTACTCGGACTGCGAATGGGGCGAGGATCTCCAGTTTTGAAAAGTTGTCGAAGAGATTCTTGGCTAAACTTCGAGGGATCGACCTCGCTGGTGGGGCGCGAAATACGGCTCTTAGCTTGATCGCTGTTTCGATTGCGGCTGTCGCGGTTATCACGCCACAAGAAGCTCAAGCGTCAACTGGCGATGGAGACGCTGCTGAGCAGCCTGCAGAGCCAAAAATAGAGGCAAACAGGAAGTTCATTGAGGAATTGTTTGCAGTTGCTGTTGGCGGAATTGCTGGATTTGCCGCAGGGACCTTGGCGGGTGCTGCTTCGTTTGGAATTTTAGCGATTCCGGCTGGGATCGCAGCATCGATCGCAGGTGATATTGCTGGTAAGGCGCTTGGCGGAGTATTTTACGACAACTTTACGGGAGTTGCGAACGACATCGCTGAATGGGTTGCGCCGGTCTTGGCTCCTATTGGTCAAGGGCTTATCGATGTTGGGGCTGCGCTTGAAGATGTCGCGGGCTTCGTCTTCGGCGCAGTGACTGAAGCATTTGAGTATCTTGGCGACCTAGTCACCGGGGTGGAGGGCGTTTTTGGGGTTAATGGGCCAATTTTTGGCCCAGAGGGGCCCCTGCACTTCCTTGTAGATCGAGCACAGCAATTTGGTTTTCTTTCAGATCAAGGAACGTGGGCCTACGAAGGCTTTGACGCCGTACTATATGGTACGGAAGACGATGATATTCTGATAATTGATGAAGGGACAGGCGCTGCATTCGGTGAAGCGGGCGATGATGTTCTCATCGGCGTTAACCCCAGGTTTGTAAAGGCGGGCAACCCTCTCTTTGCAGGCGATGATGAAACGATCGCGACGGAGGATGCGCAGCTCGAACTAGACGGTGGAATTGGCAACGATTGGGTTCTAGCCTTCGGTGGGAACGGGATTGATGGCCTGTTCGGACTCAAAGGCGAGCGTGCTGTAACCGCCGGCGGTCTTGGCCGCGATTGGATCTACAATACCACGGATGGTGGCGTGATCTGGGGCGACACCATTGGCGGCTTTTACGACAAGCCGCTTTTTGACAGTGAAGGCAATCCCATCCTCAACGAGGACGGTTCGCAAAAGACCGTCCCCACGCCAGTCGAAGACACTCCCGAAAACGGCGACAATATCTGGTATGCGCCCAACACCAGAGTGATGGACGCTCAGCGCAATGATGTGCTGAAATTCTATGGCCTTACGCTCACTGGCGGGGACGCGAATGGCGGCCTTGCTGGGCTAGGTATCCAAGGCGGCATCGGGGCGGTTGCCGGGGCAGCCAACTTTGCCTTCTCGCAAGGCGATCCGCTGGGCCAGATATATTTCGACGCGCTCTTCCCTTGGATGACCTACGCCTTTCAAGCAGACACTGATGGCCGATACGATCTGTACATAACGAACGCGTTCGATCAGCTGTTTCAGGCCGTCTTCCCGACTGACGCGGGTGAAGAATTCGAACGGCAACAGGAACTTGCGGCCCAAGGCATCCTCGCTGGCTTCATGAAGATCGAGGATGTCACCGTCGTTGGCAGTGTCTTGGGGATTCAGCAGGCGGGGCTGGCTGGCCAAGGCGATTTCAACTTCGTTTTCCGCGCGGCCAATCCGATTTGGGCTATCCTGGCTCTTTTGCCGCCAACCTTGATCACTGAGGCGGCTTCTGGCGGTGGCCGCTTGGTGGATGCGGCGTTCAGTGCCGCGGCTGCCGCTGCTCGCTTCTTGGAAGGCCAAGGTTGGAAGGCGGAAGCCGACCCGCTCATTATCGATCTCGACGGCGATGGCATCGAATTGCTCGAGCGCGATCTTAACCAGGTTTACTTCGATGTCGATGGCGATCAGTTTGCTGAGCGCACTGGTTGGCTCAAGGGCGATGATGGTTTCCTTGTTCGCGATGTGAATGGGAATGGCCGGATTGACGATGTCTCCGAGATGTTCGGGGGCGTTGGTGTGTCCGGCTTTGCCGAGCTTGCGGAGCTCGACAGCGATGGCGATGGGCAGATCACCGCCGCGGATATCGCCTGGAGCGAGCTTCAGGTCTGGCAGGATTTTGATCGCGACGGTGAGACCGATGCGGGCGAGCTCTCAACCTTAGAAGAGCTTGGCATTGTAAGCCTCGATGTAGTGGGCGCCCCACTCGATATCACGACGCAGGGGACGCGGCTCACCGGGTTCGGGGATGTCGTCTTCGAAGATGGCGTGCGCCGCACGATGTACGATGCGATCCTCGCGGCCAACGACGTAGATACCCGTTACGCGGGCGAAAGCGGGCAGCCGGACTGGCAGGCGAGGCAAACGCTCGATGCCAAGGGTTTTGGCCGCATCACCGATCTATCGGTCGCGATGGCTAACGATATCGCACTAGGTGAGTTTGCGTCCTCAACCGCTGCTGCCATGACGACGCCCAACTTGCGCGAACTTGTCGCTCAGGCGGGCGATGTTCTGGGTCGCTGGGGCGTTGGTCTTGAAACCACGCGCGAGTTGACACCGGTCTTGGTTTCGACCGATGGAGAGGGCAACGCGACGCTGGTCGATCGCGCGGTCTATGTGGAAGACGAAATTGGAGGGTATTGGACGCTCGCCAGCGGTGGTGAAGTGTTGGATGCGCAAGGGGTAGCCATTGCGCGCCCTACCTTGCAAGACATTCTGGCGCAAAGCGGCGGCTGGCGGTTGGAGCAGCAATGGTCGCCATCGGATCGCGTATCGCCGCTTAGCCACCGCGAAAATGCTCCCTATTTGACGCAGATCGTAGATGGCCGTGCGGTCATCCTTGATTACGGGATTGAGCAGCCCGACGGGAGTTGGGCGCTCGCCTCTGACCCGGCGACGACTTACGCGACGCGCGAAGAAATCCTTGCTCTTGCTCCGAGTGCTGGAGCTGAATGGCGGGTCGAGGAACTGGGGCACAATCCGCTCGCCGCTCTGCCTGTTGAGACCATCGGTGTGCGCTTCACTGACGGTCAGGTCGTTGATTACACCGTTGAAGTTACCGATCGCGACGGCACCTTCCATGTCTGGGCGCGTAACCTGGATCGGGCGCTTGAGCTTGAATGGAAGACCGGGGACTATCGCGAGTTCAACCTGCGCAACTTCGCGATTGATTTTGAAAACCTGGATGAGGTCAATTCGACTGACGATTCGACCTATCGTGTGGAGCTATTGACGCCAGCACAATTCCACTTTGCCACGTCGATGGGCGGCGTGGCATTCCGACCGGAACTGCTCAGCGCAACGCTGAATGATGACACAGGCACGATCGACTACGCAGTTGGTCCGAGCGGCAGCGCCAACCTTTCCACCGATCCCGATCGCTACGAGTCCGGGATCGCTTCAACCATTGGCCTGCTCGGCCCGGTCATGGAGCAATATATCCGGGCGAGCCGCCGATTTGCGGTTCGATTGGCGTTGCAGGGCGGGTTGTCCGATTACGCGCAGGGCTTCGAATACGATCTCGAACGCGACGCTTATGTGTCGACTGGCGATCGCCAGCTTGCTCCCTTGTTCGAAGCCATTTTTGCGGACGCGCCAGCGACGAACGAAAACGACGCGGTCTATGACTATCTGACCGATTGGAATGAGATCCTTTGGCAGATCTACCCGGACTATCAGCTGGGCGATACGCCGGTTGGTTCGGTTGAGGTCAACCAGGTCTTTATCATGCAAATGCTGCTGCCCGCGTTTGAAGGCGTCGGGGTTGATCTGGACCTGCGCGGCGTCGCCAACGCGCTTTCGGTCGATGAAACGCGTATCATCGACCACGCGGCATCGGCGACGCAGGTTACCGGGACCTCGGGGGTCGACTATTTCTACCTCTCTAGCGGCGATCAAGACGTCAGAGGTGGCGAAGGGGCTGACTTCTATTTCGTCGGCAGCGATGCCGGAAACGATGTCATCTTTGATCAGGATGACGGCGACGCGGACGAACTGCGCTTTACCGACGTGTTGGAAAGCCAGGTCACAGCCATTCGCGATGGGCAAGACCTGATCCTTCAGATCGAAGGGCGGGACAATGTCATCCGGTTGAAGGACCAATTCCTCGGCGAGCTTAACCCGTTCCTTTCCAACGGGGTGCAGGCCGAAAGCGGCGTCACGTCGATCGTTTTTGCTGATGGCGTCGTTTGGGACCGCTTGCGCATGTCGGTCGAAGTGGTCGATCGCGAACGCGGCGAAGGGGACTTCAACGACAGCCTGCTAGGATCGGGCGACATTGATGTTCTGTGGGGCGGTCGCGGCAACGATTATCTGTCGGGCGGCGCAGGCGGTGATTTTTACGTCTTCGAAGCGGGTGATGGTCAGGACGTCATCGATGATCGCGGCATGTTCTCGTTTGGTCCGATCAAGGCGGGTATCGATTTCCTTCGGTTCCGCGGCGATATCTCAGCCGACAATCTCGTCCTTCTGCGCGATGGACCGAGCAACAATCTCAAGATCGTCATCAACGACGACGACGGCGTCGCCACAGGCGATACGATTGAGATTGTCGGCCAGTTTGACGGCATCCGCACGGGTCTTGGCCTCTTGGCGGATGTTATTGGAGGCGCAGACGGCCTCGAATATGTCGCGCCCAACCTCATCGAGCGTTTCATTTTCGAAGACGGAACCAGCCTCGATTTCACGCAGATTGTCGAACGCGTGCTGGAGAACGCCAAGACCGATGGCGATGATCCGATCTACGGCTTCATCAACAACAACACTCTTGATGGCGGCGCAGGCGATGACTTCCTGACCGGAGTTGAGGGCAACGACACCTATATCTTCGGGCGCGGGTATGGCGATGATGTCATTCTCGACAACGATTTCAGTTTTGAATTCCTAGCGCCTCCGGGGCAGGACACACTCGAGTTCATCGACGACATCCGTTGGACCGATATCGACTTCCTTCGCGAAGGCGCGTCGGACACGCTCACCCTGCGGATCAGCGGGACCGAGGATCAGGTCACGCTTACCGATCTGCTTGAGAACGTGCCGATCATCGGCTTCGTCAACCTGATCGAGAATATTCGCTACGGCGATGGCACCGAATGGTCGGTGTTCCAGCTGTTACAGCACTACATCAATATCGCCGCGACCGATGGCGACGATATCATTTACGGCTTTGACGCTATTTCCGACACGCTGGATGGCGGTCTTGGCGATGATCGCCTGGAAGGCTTTGGCGGCAACGATCTGTACCGTGTGGGTTCGGGTCAAGGTAGCGACACGATTGCGGACACGGGCGGCTCGGATCGGGTTGTCCTGCAAGGCCTTTCCAGCGTTGACGTTGATATTGAGCGCACTCCGCTTGATCTGGTCTTTGTCGTGCGCGCGACCGGCGAACGTATCGTCTTCGAAAACCAGTATGTTCGTGAAGGGAAGCAGTCGCAGGCGATTGAGCGGTTTGAATTCACCGATCGCACGGTCGACTTCCGTGAGATCAATCCCGACCAGGTCGATATCATCGGCACGAATGCGGGCGAGACGCTCACCGGCTCCAACTTTGGCGAAGTCATCGATGGGCGCGGCGGCGACGATATTCTTGAAGGCGGCGACGGCGGCGATATTTATCGCTTCGACGTTGGATATGGCCAAGATGTCATCATCGATCGCAGGACCCGCGCGCGGTGGAGAGATCGCGACGGCGTTAGCGTAGCGGTCAACGATACGATTGAGTTTGGCGGCGACATCACCCGCGACAACATCCGTTTCACCAAGGATGGCGATGATCTTCTGATCGAGGTTGATGGGCGCACGGACAGCTTACGCGTGCGCAACCAGTTCCGAAATCCCGAAGACGAGATCGAGTTGTTCCGTTTCTTCGACGGATCGGTGATCAAGATTTCCGACGTCGAAGAAATCCTCCAGATTTCTGGCGGCAACCGCGGCGACAACGTGATCGAGGGCACGATTGACGCGCCCAACTCGCTCGACGGACGTCAGGGCGATGATAGGCTGATCGGCGGAAATCGCGAAGACACCTACGCTTTCACATCCGGCTATGGTTTTGACCGGATCGAAGAAAAGGCGGACAGCGCCGGCGTCGTGGACCGCGTCATCTTTGGCGCCTCGGTCCGGGCTGAGGACCTGGTGCTTCAGCGCCAGGGCAATGACCTCGTCATTGGGCTGGGCAACGGCCTTGATGTGCTCACCATAGTAGGCGGTTTGGCTGCGACCACGGTTGAGCAGTTTGAGTTTGCCGACGGCACGATCTGGTCGCTCGACACGGTGATCGATCAGATGCTGACGGGCACTGAAGAAGACGAACAGCTCACCGGCTTTGACAACCGCGACGATGATATTGCTGGTGGCGCTGGTTCGGACGCGCTCGAAGGTGGTCTTGGCAAAGACACCTATCGCTTTGGCCTCGGTGATGGGCTCGACAGCGTTCTTGACGTCGGCGGTATGGACCGCGTCGTTTTTGGCGATCAGATCACGCAAGAATTCGTTCGGTTCGAAGAAATCGACGGCGATCTGCTCATCACTGTGGGCGAGGGCGAAGACCGCTTGATCATCTTCGGCGGCTACACCAGCGCGCCGGTGGAGAGCTTTGAATTCTTCGATGGCAGCTCCATCTCGATCGAAGACGTGCGCGCGCAGATCTTTGATGAACGCAGCGCCGACGCACAGGAGTTGGTCGACCTTCGCGACCTTCCGCAGGATCGCGAGTATCGTCCGGCTGGCGGGAATGATCGGATCATTCTTGCGCAAGGGGCTCGGCTGGTCATTGGTCTGGGCGACGGCGTCGACACGGTCGAAATGCCAAGCGGCGTCACCGAAGCGACCGTCGTTCTTGACGCCCTAACGCAAGCCACTGTCGAAGTGCGTCCAGCGGGCATAGGATCAAACGATCTGATTATCGCTTCGCTGGTTTCGGGCGATGCTCTGATTGTCAGAGGCGCTCTTGGTACGGGCGCTGTGCCGACGATTGAGTTTAGCGATTCCACGCAATGGGACGCGACCGCGCTTGTGCAGGCCTATGTCGACGCGCAAGCAAGCGCCGAAGACGATTTGATTGACGCCAGTAATCGCGCCGATTTGATTGACGGCGGCGCGGGCAACGACCGGATCGAAGGCCGTGGCGGCGACGATCGCTACATCTATGCGCGCGGCGATGGCCGCGACGTCCTGAGCGACAGCGCTGGCAACGATACGCTTGAAATCTCCGGGTACCGGCCCGACGAATTAATCGTAACCCGACCAGATGCGGCGCGTCGCGAACTGGTTCTGACCTTTGCTGATAGCGACGATGAGATCGTCCTGTTCTACACATCGAGCTGGGCTGGCATCGACACTGTCACCTTCACCGACGGCACCGCGATCACCTTGCAGCAATTGCTTGATCGGGTCGCTTTGGCGGCGACCGATCGCGATGATGAACTGCGGGGCACGGCTGAAGCGGAGCTGATCAATGGTCTGGGCGGCGACGACATTCTGATAGGCAATGGCGGCGCGGACACCTACCAATTTGACCGTGGCGGCGGCCAGGACCGGATCGAGAGCATCGGTGCGGCCGATGGGTTGGCAGAGCTATACTTTGGTGAGACGATCACGCTTGAAGACGTCAGCGCGAGCCTTGACCGTCAGGGGAACCTCGTCCTCTCGCTGGCGGGCGGATCGGACAGCGTCACGCTGGTAACGCCGTCGACCGGCACGGCGCCCGTGGTGGGCTTCATCCGCTTCACCGATGGTCGCCAGCTTGCCTACGGTGAAATCATTGCAGGGCTCGGCGCTAGCGACGGCGATGATGTGATCGACGCCCGAGGACCGACTCCGGTTTCGCTAGCGGGACTGGGCGGGAACGATCAGATTTCGGGCGGAGACGCCGCGGATACGCTCGAAGGCAACGCGGGCGATGACCTTCTTGAAGGCCGCAGCGGAGCGGACACCTACATCTTCAACCGCGGCGATGGTCAGGACATCATCAACGATGTTGAGACCGATGACGCGAGCGTGGTGGACGTCCTGCGGTTTGGCGCCGGTATTTCGGCGAGCGACATAGTCTTCCTTGAGCGCGGGCCATCGGACATTGTCCTGGGGGTTGCGGGCACCGAAGACCGCATCACCTTGCGCGGTATGTTCACCGCAGGATCGGCAAGCTCGGATCAAGGCATTGAGCGTGTCGAATTCGATAATGGCGAGTTCTGGGATTTCGGCGAATTGCTCAGCCGCGCGCTTGCAGGCTCTGCGGGTGACGATGACATTGATCTTGGCACCGATATCGACCTGACGACCGCGCTCGATGGCGGCACCGGTGATGATCGCTTGGCGGGTGGGCGAGGTGACACAGCTTACCGCTTTGGTCGTGGTGATGGGTACGACACCATCGTGGAAGGCAATTGGAGCGGCTCGCTTGATACCCTGCAACTGGCCGCCGGGATTGTCGCAGCCGATGTGATTGTGCAGGTCGACGGTTCAGACATTGTCCTGCGTTTGCGCGACGACGACGCGCGTCTTCGTATCGAAGGTCAGCTGAGTTCGGGTCCACCGCGCATCGATACGGTTCGATTTGACGATGGCACGGAATGGTCCGCGGCTGAGCTCGCCTCTTTCGCCGTAAGCGCGGCTGAAGCGGAAGCGACGCTCAACCCCGATCGCGTGGCCGATCCGTTTGCTGATCCGCTGTTCGATCTTGACACGGGGTCGGTGGGCGATGACGAGGACGGCAAAGTCGTCCATCTGGACGCGCCAGAGCGGCTCTTTGCTATCAACGACGGGCAGGAATTCGACGCCGCCACATTGCCAGCGGTGCAGGGCATTGGTTCGGGTCTTTTCTCCCGCCGGCTTTCAGGGACAGCCGGACGCAACACCTTCAGCGTGTTTGTGACGACCGATGTTCTGGGCGATGGCCTCGACACCGTCACGGACTTCCGTGTTGGCGACGCAGGCGATCGGCTGGCGATTGGTGTAGCGGAAGGGCTTTCCGGCGACATCACGGCAATTGCGGACGGGGTCGATACACTCATCTATTTCGCGCCGACTGACGCGATCACTTTGAACGACGCGCGCCTTTTGCTGCGGCTTGAGAATGTGGCGCTGGCGGATCTGACAGACACCAACTTCTCTGGACTTGCCTACACTCTCGCCAGCGGAGCCTCGATCACGGGCACAAGTGCGGCGGAGACGGTCGAAGGCACGATCGCAGGCGAGTTCATTGATGCACGGCAGGGCAGTGATCGTCTTATCGGAGGCAGCGGCAACGATACGCTGCGCGGCGGCAGCGACAACGATGTCTATGTGTTTAACCTGGGCGATGGGCAGGACACGATCTTCGATGCTCACAGCACTTCGGGGATCCGCAGCGGCGGGAGCTTGGATGCAATCGAATTTGGTGAAGGCATCACTCAGGAAACAGTCCGCTTCAGTGCCTCCGGATCGACACTGACAATTGAATTCGCCGGAACCGATGATCGGATAATCGTCACGGAAGGCTTCCGGGTCGGCGATCATCGTATCGAGGAGTACCGCTTCGCCGATGGCAGCGTTTTGAGCTACCGGGAAGTCGTCCAGATCGTCGCCACTGGAACCGATGGGGACGACACACTTCGTGATGATGCGTTCTCGGAAACGCTGGAAAGTGGTGCTGGTGATGACTCTATTGATGGCTGGTTCGGAAGTGACCGCCTGATTGGCGGAGTGGGCGATGATACCCTGTTCGGTGGCAGCGATAACGATGTCTACGTGTTCAACCTGGGCGACGGACAAGACCGAATTTTTGACGCCCACAGCACTTCCGGGATCCGCAGCGGCGGTAGTCTGGACGCGATTGAATTTGGCGCAGGCATCACACAGGACACGGTGCGTTTCAGAACCTCTGGTTCGACCCTGATAATCGAGTTTGAAGGCACTGAAGACCGCATCACCATCACCGAAGGCTTTCGAGTCGGCGATCATCGGATCGAGGAGTATCGCTTCGCAGATGGGAGTGTTCTGAGTTTTCAAGAGGTCGCGCAAATCATCGCGACCGGGACGGCTGGCGATGATAGCCTGCGAGATGACGTCTTCTCAGAATCGTTGGAAGGCGGGGCCGGGAATGACTTTATCGACGGCTGGTTCGGCAGCGATCGCCTGACTGGCGGCGTTGGCAATGATACGCTGTTCGGTGGCAGCGATAACGATGTCTATGTGTTCAATCTGGGTGATGGCCAAGATCGGATATTTGACGCTCACAGCACATCCGGGATCCGCAGCGGCGGTAGCTTGGATGCGATCGAATTTGGCGCGGGCATCACACAAGGCATGGTGCACTTCCGGACATCCGGCGTTACTTTGTTTATCGAATTCGAAGGCAGCGATGACCGGATAACTGTCACCGAAGGGGCGGGCGATTCCGACCATCGCATTGAAGAAATCCGCTTCGCCGATGGCTCAATCCTGTCCCACGCCGAATATAGCGCACTCTACAATACCAGCGAGCCGCCCGCTGGCCTAACATTCATCGCAAGCCCCGTTGTGGAGGGGATAGAAGGAACCGACGTGACAGAGACGCTCGATGCGTCCGATCAGATTACGTCAACCGAACTTCGGGGGCGCGGTGGTTTCGACACGCTGCTCGGCGGCGACGATGCTGACCTCCTGGACGGTGGACGCGGTAACGACGTTCTGTCCGGAGGAACGGGCGCGGATGTCTATCGCTTCGAGCAAGGCTTTGGCCAAGACACGATCAACGACACCGACTTCGGCAATATCATCGAATTTGGCGCAGGCATTGCGCCCACTGATCTGATTGTCGAAGCCGACGTCATTGAAGGGGACGGTTTCTTCTTCGACGGCCGCGGCAATCTGCGCATTGCGGGTACTGACGATCGGATCAATCTGGAGATTGGACGTCTTTCCGCGGTGCGTTTTGCGGACGGTACGGAGTTTGGCTTCTTTGATTTGGTCGACCGAGCCGTACCACTGGGCTCTCTCAATCAAACGATCTCGGCGGCGGGTAGCTCGGCGAACGAGGATATGCTTGTTGGCTCCGACGGCGATGAGATTCTGCGGGGTCTCGAGCTTAACGACACCCTAGACGGTGGGGCCGGCAACGATCGCCTGGAAGGCGGCGATGGCGATGACACGCTAATCGGCGGCACAGGCAATGACTCCCTCGCCGGGGGTGCCGGGGCGGACACTTACCGTTTTGGCTTAGGCTTCGGTTCGGATCTGATCTTGGTCGAAGATGACGGGCTCGATTGGATCGAGTTCGATGCCTCTATCACGCCCGATATGGTCACGGTCAGGGATGATTTCCCGCTGCTCCCTAATGTCGGTAGCGTTGGCCTTATTCGATTTGATTCTGGTATGTCATTTGACATCGAGGGTTCAGAAGATCGCATTGAGCTCAAAGGAGTTTCGACCTCTCGTTTCTCTCCGCCGTCAGATATTGCTGGAGTGCGGTTCTCGGATGGAACCGTCTGGACTGTTGGCGACGTTCAGGAACGGGCTGAACCTGCTGATGGCGCTTTGGTCCAGGCTGGCGATGCCGACGACTTCCTGGCTGGTGCTGAGGGCGCGGACGTCATTATCGGTGGAGCTGGGAATGACGTTATCGAAGGCCAAGGCGGTGCTGATGAAATTGACGCCGGCGTTGGTGACGACACGATCGACGCTGGCTCTGGCCGCGACACAATCTTTGGCGGTTCTGGCAGCGACACTTTCATCTTCGGCCTTGGTTCGGGCGTCGACATTGTCTTCGAAGAAGAAGGTGATGCCGGTACCGATGTTATCGAGATACGCGATTTCGGACCCAGCGATATCGCGGTTTACTACACCCTTGACGGCTTCACCGATGATATCATTCTTCGCAGCCTGATCTCGGACGATTCCCTGCGCATTTCGCGAGGCGACGAGGGCGATGGTCCGATCGAAGAGGTTCGCTTTTCAGACGGAACGGTCTGGTCGGGTATTGACCTTCAAGACATGGCGGATGCGCCTGCGGGTGTTGAGTTCTTCGGCGATGGCACGGACCAAGCGCTCACCGGCGGTGCCTTTGATGACATTATTCAAGGTGGAACGGGCAACGAAACGCTTACCGGCGGCGACGGCAACGATAATCTCGATGGTGACGATGGTGATGATATCCTCGTCGGCGGCGCAGGCGATGATACGCTGAGCGGCGGTGCCGGGGTCGATGTCTATCAGTTCTCCGCAGGCTTTGGGGATGATCTCGTCTTTCTGTTTGAGCCCGGTGAGTCTGTCGACACAATCGAATTCGACGGAACGATTTCTCTCGGCGATGTCAGCGTTCGTGTTGAAGGGCCGGAGTTTTTCAGGTCCCAGGACTTCCGTCTCTCCGTCAACGGCGACACTATGCTCGTCTCCGGGTTTGAAGAGGGCGACCAGATCACCTTCGCCGATGGCACGGTGTGGGGGCTGAGCGACCTTCAAGCGCAGGCCGAGCCGAGCATTGATTTGGAACTGTTCGGCGGCGATGGCACGGGGTTTGACGGCACGGACGGTTCCGATGTCATCGGCAACCGGCAAGAGGAAATTACTCCGATTGGCCCGCCCGGAGGTGGGATTACCATTTTGTCCGCCGACAGCGGTTCAGTTGGTGAAAACACCCCGATCGGTCCGCCGGCTGGCACGCGCTTCGATGGCTACGCCGGCCATGACACGATCTACGCGACGTCGGGTGATGACACGATCACCGGCGGAACCGGCGACGATGAGTTCTTCGGATACGAAGGCGCGGACACCTATGCTTTCAACGCAGGCGATGGGCAAGATACCATCACGGATGTTGCCGATGGCGCGCTGAACACCATTCAATTCGGCGCGGGCCTCGAATTTGCGGATCTTGTTGTTGAGGAAAGAGCGCCTGAAACAACCGATGATTTCAGCATCGAGCCGAACGATTTGGTGCTGCGGTTTGTCGGTTTAGAAGATCGTCTAAAGATCGTTGGTGGCCTCAGTGGCGGTGACTTCCAACTTGTGTTCGACGATGGCCGCACGGTCTCAACGAGCGAGCTTGCCACCCTCGTAAACGCTCCGATCGAAGTGGTCATAGAAGGCGACCAACCAAGCGATCAGATCGATGGCACGGCGGCCGACGAGTCTATCACAGGTTCGGATATCAGCGAGACTATCGACGCAGGCGCTGGCAACGACTTCATCGACGGGGGCGCGGGTAACGACACGCTCATTGGTGGCTCCGGTGCCGATTTCCTCGATGGGGGATCAGGTAACGACATCTACCGCTTTTCGGCTGGCTTTGGCAGCGACATCATTCTTGAGTTCTCTGGCACGGGTGGCGGCGACTTCGATGTCGTTGAGTTTGACGCCACAATTGCGCCCAGCGATGTCACCGTTCTGTTTGCACCGGGTGACGAGGGTGACGTGGCTTTGTCCTTTGTATTGGAATTCGCCAACGGAACGGACAGGCTGCAACTAGGCGATGGCCAAGAACCCGTTGCCATCGATGAAATCCGCTTTGCCGATGGTACGGTCTGGAGCTTTGCGGATCTCACCAACATGGCTGTGGTTTCAAACAACCCTGTCCTTACGGGAACGCCGGGCGATCTATCTGTCACAGGCACGGCGGGTAGCGATACTATCGTTGGCACAGCAGACGATGATATAATCACAGGTGACAGCGCGCGGCTTCTCGACCGTGTTGGTGACAACCTGATCATCAACGGAAGCTTCGAAGAGTTCGGCCCTGAAGCAACCGAACAGCCGTTTGGCTTTGCAGCTTCGAGTCTACCAGGTTGGGTATGGATCAATCAGCCCAAGTCGAACATTGCGAATAACATCGAGCATGTAATTGGTGGCACTTCCGGTGTTAACGCCACTGACGGGTCCTACTGGCTTGATCTGGAAGGTTATCGAGGCGGTGGCGACAATCTGCATATTGTCCAAGATATCGAAAGTCTTAACAGCGGCGAAGTCGTACAACTCACGTTTGATAGGGCCAACCGGACCAGCACGTCGCGTGCCACAATGCAAGTGCTTTGGAACGGCAATGTTGTTGGCACGTACAATGCGACCAATCATGGTATGCAGCGGATCAGTCTGGCGCTGACGGCGGTTTCGGGGACAAACACGCTTGGTTTCCGTGAAATTGGTTTCGCCGACGACATCGGCTCGTCACTCGACAACGTGCAGCTCTATCGTACGGCGGTTGTTCCGGGCAACACTCAGGGCAACGACACGATCGATGGCAATGACGGCAACGATCAGATCGCGGGTAATGGCGGCCGTGATACGCTGCGCGGCGGCGCGGGTGATGATCAGATCGACGGGGGTGCGGGTAACGACAGCCTCGACGGCGGCGTCGGCAACGATACGTTAATCGGGGACACAGGCGATGACGCTTTGGCCGGCGGCACTGGCGATGACACCTATATCTTCGGTCTGGGCGATGGTCAGGACACGATCACTGAGGCCGGCGGCATCGATGCCATCGAATTCCTTGCGGGCATTGATGCGGCGGATGTCGACGCGGTTCAAACCGACAGCCGCACTGATTTGCAGTTGCGCGTGCGCGGAACGACGGATCGCATCACGATCATCGACTTCTTTTCCAATTCGGCGCGCGTCATCGAAACGGTTCGCTTTGCGGACGGAACCGAGTGGAACGAGGCGGATCTGCGCAGCAGAGTGTTGGCGGCCACCAGCGACGCGAACGACAACCTGCTTGGATCACCCGACGATGATGTGATCGATGGGCTTGGCGGTGACGACACGCTGCTAGGTAGCGGCGGCAACGACACAATCCGAGGCGGATCGGGCAACGACACGCTCAACGGCAACGAAGGCAACGACACGCTTGATGGAGGGACAGGCAACGATGCGCTTTCCGGCGACGCGGGCGATGACACCTACATTTGGGGCGTGGGAGCCGGGGATGACAGGATCACCGACAGCGCTGGTGTTGACCGGGTTGAGCTGACCGCCGGTATCGCGCCGAACGATCTTTCCGTAAGGCGTGATGGCAACGATTATGTGCTCACGCTTACGGCGACCGGCGAAGCACTAACGCTCGTTGGCGCGGTCACCAACGCCGCCAACGTGATTGAGTTAATCGCCTTTGCTGATGATGCCTCTTGGGACTTCGCTGAGGTGGCGCGTCTTGCTCTGGTCGGCACCGAAGCGGACGACAATCTCGTTGGGACCGACGCCGATGAGGCGCTTGATGGCGCCGGTGGCAATGACACGCTCACCGCTAGTGGTGGCGCCGACATCCTCACCGGCCGGGCGGGCGATGATAGTCTCTTTGGCGAAGCAGGGCGGGACGACCTGACCGGTGGCCTTGGCAACGACACGCTCAGCGGCGGCTTAGGCGACGACACCTATCGCTTCGCGGCGGGTGATGGCCAAGACGTCCTTGATGACGCCGGCGACACGCTTGGCGACACTTTGCGCATCACCGGGCACGCTCTGGTCGCGACGCGGTTTGGGCAGAGCGGAACCGACCTGATCCTGCGCTTTGAAGGCTCTGACGACGTCATAACGATCACGGACGGCTTGCTGAGCGGTCCGGGCGCGGTTGAGAACATTGTCTTTGAAGATGATGGCCTCACCATTGGCAGCACAGACATTCGCACACTGCTTGTCGACGATGTCGAGGTCGCGGGTCAGCATTTCGTGGGCACGATCGGCGACGACATTTTAACCGGAAGCGCTCTGTCGGATTACGCCGTGATTGGCGCAGGCGCTGACAGTGTCGATCTGGGTGATGGCAACGATCGCTTTGTCGGGCTTTCACAGGACGAATCCGTCGATCGTCTGACCGGCGGCGCCGGTCGCGATACCTATTTCTTCTTGACCAGAACGCTCGCGGGAACGGCCGTGGCCGACGTCATTACCGATTTCGCCGTGGGCGATCTGGGCGACGTGATTGTCTTCAGCCAGGGCCAGCCCAACCCGTTCCAGGGCGGGGGTCTGGCGCTCTCGCAGGTCGATGCGGATACGCATATCGTAAGCCGCGCCCAAGACGGAAGCGAGCAGACCCTGCTGGTGCTCGAAGGCGTCGACAAGGACAGCCTCACATCGGCGAATTTCGGCGGCGTCACGCTGTCGGCGGACAACGCGCTGATCCTTTCGGACACCGACGCTGGCAACGCTATCACCGGGTCCGCCTTCAACGATATTGTCTTCGGCAATGGCGGCGCTGACACGATTGATGGCCTTGCGGGCGAGGATCGACTGTCCGGCGGTCTTGGCGATGACGCAATCGATGGTGGCTTTGGCAACGATCGTATCGCCGGCGATGGTGGTAACGACACGTTGATCGGCGGTGAGGGAAGCGACATCATCTCGGGCGGAACCGGCGATGATGTCTTGATCGGCTTTGGCGGTTCAAGCGCTTCGAGTGACCGCGATGTGCTGAGCGGTGGCCTCGGCGATGATCGTCTCGAGGGCGGCACCGGTGAGGACACCTATCTGTTCGAACTGGGCGATGGACGTGACGTTATCAGCGACCTCGGTGGCGCGGACCGAATTGAACTGGGCGCCGGTATTGATCCGGCTGCGGTGTTCATAGCGCAAGTCGATGGAAGCCATATTGAGCTTCGCATTGGCGATGAAAACGGATCAGGCGGTCGGCTTCTCATCGAAGACGCGCTGATTTCTCCCGAAACGGCGATCGAAACGCTCGCATTCGCGGATGGCAGCGAGATCACGTGGACCGATATCCTTTCCCTGTCGCGGGCCGGAACCGCGGGCGATGATGACCTGCGCCTGCCGGGGCTCGACCGCATCACCAATGGCGGTTTCGAAGCCAACGGAGACGGCAGCTACAACACGATTGATGGCTGGGTCGATCTGACCGGCAAGCGGATCCAGATTATTGACGGCGTTGCGGAGGGCATTGGGCCGAATGAAGGGCGTCGTTGGCTCGACCTCGAAGGGCCCGATGGCAACAACTGGATTGAACAAACAGTCGCCGGTCTTGTTGGCGGCGCGCAGTTGGTCCTCGAATTTGACCACGCCAACCGTACGAGCGCGGCCTCTGGCGCGTTCGAAGTGTATTGGAATGGAGACCTCGTCCTTTCGATTGCGCAGGACAACGACGACTACATCACGCAGACGCTCAACCTGGTCGCTGTGGAGGGCGATAACACCCTTTCCTTCCGTCAGCTTGGTAGCGTCAACACAGATGGGGTGTCGCTCGACAATGTGCGTCTTTACGACACCGCGGCAGCGCAAGGCGGAACGCTGAATGGTGGCGCGGGCAATGACAGCCTGACCGGCGGCGATTTCGACGACGATCTGACCGGCGGCACGGGCAACGATGTCCTTGCCGGTGGCCTCGGTGATGACACTTACCGCTTTGCAGCGGGCGATGGGCAAGATGTCATCGACGACGAAGCGGGCACAAACCGCCTGGTCTTCGGTGCGGGCATCGATCCCACGATGATTGAAGCGGTTCCGGGTCAGGCGAACCTCGTTCTCCGGATTAGCGGCAGCGACAATCGGGTCGATCTGGGCTCGCCCGCGCGCGCCGGTAAGGGTGTTGGCATCGTTGAATTCGCGGATGGCACAGTCTGGGACGAAGCCGAGCTGATTGCGCTAGCGGATGCCGCGATTGCGTCCAGCGGGTTTATCATCGGCGATGAGACGGCGAACACCCTGATCGGCGGCGCGGACGACGAAATTCTCCGAGGCCTCGACGAGGCGGATACACTTGACGGAGCCGGCGGAAACGATCGCCTCGAAGGTGGGCTTGGCAACGATATCTATCGCTTCGCCCGCACCAGCGGACGCGACCGGATCGACGACGAAGGCGGAGCTGATGCGCTCGAATTCGCGGCCGACATCACTCCTGATGATGTGGCGGTTGAACAGAGCAGCGACGGCACCGTCTTCGTGCTGCGCGTACGCGGAACCGACGCGCGGATCGCGATTGAGGACGCCCTTGGAACCGGCGCGGTGGAGGAAATCCGCTTTGACGACGGCACCATCTGGGGAAGCCAGGACCTGATCGCGCGCGCTGGCACGTTCTCAGGCGATGTGATCACCGGCGATGCGGCGGACAACACGCTCGAAGGCGGGCTCGGCAGCGACACGCTCTCCGGCCAGGGCGGCGACGACACGTACCTCTTCACGCTGGGCGATGGCAGCGACACGATCATTGACGGCGCGAACTCGACCGCCGACCGTCTGGAGATTGCCGGCTACGCGTCCGATGAGCTGCGCTTCAGCCGGCGCGGCGACGAAGATCTGGTGATCCGCTTCGCCTCAACCAACGATCAGATCGCCATCATTGGCGGACTGGTTGACGGTGCGGGGATTGAAACGATCGCGCTGTCGGACGGCACGATGTTCGATCTGCCGCAGATTCAGGCCATTGTTCTGGCGAACGAAGCCAGTGACGGCAACGATTCCATCCTTGGCACAGACGGCGACGACACGATCAATCCGGGTCTCGGCAACGATTTGACCGATGGTGGTCAGGGTGCTGACCGCTACACCTACACTTCGGGTGATGGTGATGACCGGGTCGAACCGCTGGCGGGCGGCGCGGATGTGCTGGATCTCGTTGACTACAACGCTGCAGATCTGGTGTCCGTTGCGCGTGGTGGTCCGGACAGTTTCGACCTGGTGCTCACTTTCGCCAACGCTGGTGACCGTGTCACTCTGGTGGGCGCCTTGGCCTCCACCAACGGAGCGGGACAGACGGTCACGATCGAGTTCGCGGACGGATCGACTTGGGATCGCGACGCAATGCGCGCCGCTGTCCTCGATTCAAGCGACGGCGATGGCGATGACGCGCTGTTCGGCTTTGACGGAGCTGACAGCTTCGCGGCGCGCGCGGGCAATGACCTGCTCGTCGGGCGCGAAGGTGCGGACGCCTATTCCTTCGGCGAAGGATCGGGCGATGACCGGATCGACGATCGTTCCAGCAGCGCTGGTGACACGGTCAATTTCGAAGGGATTGCGTCCACGCAGGTTTCGGTCGAGCGGCTGGCGCGCGGCAGCGATACGGTCATCTTCCGGATCGCAGGCAACGAAGAGGACAGCCTCACCGTCACGCGCGCCTTGGCCGACGATGGCACAGGGGTTGAAAGCTTCACCTTTGCCGATGGCATAGTCTGGACCGTCGACACTGTTCGCGATCTTCTGTCGAACCGGGCTCCGAACGCCGGGCTCGATGGGCCTTACAGCGTGGTGACGGGCAGCGAGCTAATCATTTCGGCGGAGGAGATCCTCTCCAACGACTTTGACGCGGATGACGACACGCTTAGCATCCTTGCGGTCGATGGCGGCGAGAACGCTATCGCCAGCCTTGATGAGAACGGTGACATTCGTTTCACCGCGACCAATGGCTATTTTGGCCCGCTGACGCTCAGCTACACCCTAACTGATGGGCGCAATGGGTTCGACACGGGCTCCATCGAAGTGCGCGTTCGACCGATCGCCTCGGCGCGCGACGATGATGGCTTTGTCGTTGATGAAGACAGCAACCTCACCATTAGGGTTGAGCGCCTGCTTTCGAACGACCTCGACGGCGATCGCATGGTCGTGGGTGAGGTGTTCGACGCGGTCAATGGCACGGCGTCGCTCTCCAGCGATGGCAGTATCAACTTCACGCCGGACGCAAACTTCAATGGCCAGGCGCAGTTCACCTACGCCGCCAACACGCCCGAAGGTGGGCGCGCTGAGGCGACGGTCTTTATCGATGTGACGCCCGTGAACGACGCGCCGCAGGCGGCGAACGACAGCGTACCAGCTGTGGCTGAGGGCACGTCGTTCCTCGTCGATCCAGCGGTTCTGCTTGCGAATGACACCGACATTGATGGCGACGCGCTGACGATTGAGACGCTGTCTTCGAACATCAACGTGCAAGTCTCGCTCAACGACGAAGGACTGATCGAAGTCACGCCGGCCGATTTCTACTGGGGACCGGCCTTCTTCGAATACACAGTGAGCGATCCTTCGGGCGCGACCTCGACGGGCCGCGTGAACTTCACGATCACCCCGGTGAATGACGCGCCAGAGCCGGAAAACGACCGGTTCGAAACCAATCAGGACGGCTCGCCGATCCTTGAAGACAACCCGATTGTTATCAACACCGATCAACTGCTCTCCAACGACATCGATCGCGATGGCGACGTTCTGCGCGTCAACGGCATTGGCAGCAGCTTTGGCGGCAGCGCGACGTTGCTCGACAACGGCACCGTGCTGTTCGAACCCAACTCGAATTTCAACGGAGAGGCCTGGTTCGATTACCGCGTGACCGACGATCAGGGCGGCAGCGCATGGGCGCGCGCCACGATTGTCTATCAACCGGTCAACGACCGTCCGGTTGCGCGTGACGACACCTATCGAAGCGATGATCTTCCCATCCTTCGCGGTACCGAAGACACGCCGCTGGCAATCCCGATTGTCGAGCTGTTGAAGAACGACTTCGACGTCGAAGGCTTCGCCGTCACGTTCGAAGAAGCGGGCAACGCGGTGAATGGCGATCTCGTCGTCGAAAACGGCACGATCATCTTCACGCCCGACGCCGATTTCTGGGGCGAGGCGACCTTCAGCTATTCGGTCACCGATCCCGAAGGGTTGGTCGATGGCGGGCGCGTCACGCTGTTCTTCGAGAATGTCGGCGACGGTCCGCCTGTTGCGGTGCGCGATGTCATCACCGTGTTTGAAGACATTCCAACAACGATCAACATTTCCTCGTTGCTGGCCAATGACACCGATATTGATCGCGATCCGCTGGAATTCCTCGAATTCTTCACCAGCTCGACCGACCTCCCGCTCAACGGGACGCTCGAATATGACGAGAACGGCGATCTGCTGTTCACGCCTGATCGGGACGCGACCCGGTCGGGCGGCTTCCGCTATCGCATCACCGACAACGCCGATGGCGAAGCGGTGGGCAAGGTCGATATCAATATCGTCGCATCAAACGATGATCCGACGATCAACGATGATTTCGGCTTCATCTCTTCGCTCGACGTGCCGCTGGTCATTCGCACCAGCGACCTGCTGCTGAACGATTTCGATATCGAGCAGATCGACACCGATGGCGATGGTCGACCGGACCGCGATCTCGACGATCCGAACCGCCCGCGCCCCGATTTTGTAGGTGTGGACGCGGTGCTGGCTTTTGATCCGCTGCAACTCGGTGAGCGGGTCGAAGTTGGCTCGGTCGAGATTGTCGACTGGGCGGACGAGCAGTTCGTCGTGGTGCGCTTTGACGAAGGCTTCACCGGGCAGATCGCGATTGAATACCGCATCGCAGACGCCAACGGGGCCGAAGACACGGGCTTTGCCTTTGCGACGATCACCGATTTCTACAACGGTATCCTCAACGGAACGCCGGATGTGGACTTCATAGAAGGCACCGCGAACGCAGACGCAATCACCGGCTTTGCCAGCGATGACCGGATCATTGCACTGGGCGGCAACGACACGATTTCCGCTGGGCTCGGCGATGACTGGATCGAAGCGGGTGAAGGCGACGACCTGATCAACGGCGGCGACGGCGCGGACCGTGTCGACGGTGGTGCGGGTTTCGACACGCTGACCTTCACCGGTTCGACGGTTGGCGTTCGCGCCGATCTCGAAGCGCGCATTGGCCAAGGCGGCTTTGCTCAAGGCGATGTCTATATCGGCATCGAAGCGTTGGTCGGGACGGTCTTCAACGACCAGCTTGGCGGTGATGGCGCGGACAACCGGCTCGAAGGCGGCGAGGGTCGCGATATCCTCGAAGGACGCGGCGGCCTTGACACGCTGCTGGGCGGCCTTGGCGATGACACGATCACCGGCGGTGCCGGTGCGGACGTCATCGACGGCGGCGAGGGCAGCGACACGGCTGTCTACGAATTCTCAGCCGAAGGTGTGACGGTCTCGCTTGAGGCGGGCACTGCATCGGGCGGAGAAGCCGAAGGCGACACGCTCACCAGCATCGAGAACCTGATCGGCTCCGACTTCGACGACACGCTCGAAGGCGACGGGGGCGACAACCTGCTGTCGGGCAAGCGCGGCGACGATATCCTGATTGGTGGTCTGGGCGACGATGTCCTGATCGGCGGTCGAGGGGCGGATTCCCTCCAAGGCGGCGAAGGCATCGACATCGCCGACTACACGCTTTCGGTGGAAGGCGTGACCATTGACCTAGCCGATGGCAGCGCAGGCGGCGGCGACGCTTTCGGCGATACTTTCACCAGCATCGAGATCATTCGCGCTTCCTTCCACGACGATATCATTCGCGGAGATGACGGCGACAACCGCATTCGCGGCGGGCGCGGCGCGGACGTGATCGATGGTCGCGGCGGCTTCGATATCGCGGACTACACTGAGGCGGATGAGGCGGTCGTGGTTGACCTGTCGCAGGGCCTCGGCCTTGCGGGCGAAGCCTTGGGCGATACGCTGATCAGCATCGAAATGCTGGTCGGATCGGTCTTTGCCGACACCTTCACCGGCAGCGCGGCGGACGAAACCTTCAAAGGTGGCTTTGGCAAGGACATCCTCGCGGGCGGCTTTGGTTCAGACACTTATGTGTTCGGCATCGAAGGCGACGAGGATACGATCAACGAGATCGGCGACGAAGCCGATATCGACCGCATCGCGCTCGACGCCACCGTTGCGCCGAAAGACGTCTCCGTCCTGCGCGAAGGCGACGATCTGTTCCTCGAATTCGAACGTGATAATGGCTTCCTGATCGACACGATCCGGGTCACCGATCATTTCCTCGGACGCGCCACCGGTATTGAGGAAATCACCTTCAACAACGGCACCGTCTGGGATCGCGACACGATCGAGACGCTCCAACGCGTGGGCCGCTTCAACGCGGCGGACGATATTGTCCGGTTTGCGCGTGAGGATGAGGCGATCCTGATCGATCCTGCGCAATTGATCCTGAACGATGCAGACGATGTTACAACCCTCACTTTTGTGGGTGTTGAGAACCCGGTCGATGGCACCGTGCGCGTGACCGAAGAAGGCCTGATCGAGTTCCAGGGCGACCTGAACTTCAACGGCGACGCGTTCTTCAATTACATCGTGCGCGATGATTTTGGTCGCGAAAGCAGCGCACGGGTTGAGGTCAATCTCGCGCCGGTGAACGACGCGCCGACGGCGAACGATGATCCGACCCAGAACGCGGTCGAAGATCAGATTTTCCGCATTCGGATCGACACGCTGCTGGCCAACGATTTCGACATTGACGGCCCCAACGATGTCGAAGGCCTGCGGATCGTCGGCATCGCTCCGCTGGAAAATATAAACGGCAGCTCGATCGATCGCTTCAAGCACATCGACTACAGTTTCGCCGCCTCCAATATGAGTGGCTCGATCGATGGCGAGTATCTCGAATTCCGTCTGCGCGACGACTATTTCGGTGCGGCTGGCTTCCGGTATGTGCTCGCCGACAGCAGCGGCGCGACATCGACGGCCACGGTTGAGGTCTTCATCTCGCCGGTCAACGACGGACCGCGCGCCCGCGATACGCGCCTTACCTTCCGACTCAGCGACACCGTGCGTGTGACGCAGGCAGATCTGTTGGCCAACAGCTTTGACATTGAAGGCGACGCGATCAGCTTCGTCGGCCTGTTCCCGGGCGCGGATGAGAACCCGGCCAACAACGGCACGATCGCGATTGATCCGGATACAGGGGACTTCTTCTTCACTGCCGATGGCCTGGGCAACGCCTCGATTGACTATCAGGTCATCGATGAACGCGGCGCGGCTTCGACGCTGAAATACAAGCTGTTCTTCCGACCCGACAACGACCCGCCGGTTGCGCGCAACGATTACGGTATCCGCACGCTTGAGGATCAATTGCTGGTCATCGATCCTTCGCAATTGCTCGCGAATGATGGTGATGAAAACGGCGATACGCTGACGATTGAATCGCTTTCGCGCTTTGCCACCAACGGCAAGGTTCGCTTCAACGCAGACGGATTGATTGAATTCGCGCCGCGCGCCGACTTCAACGGTTCGGCTGGCTTTGAGTACACGATCAGCGATGGCCGCGGCGGCACAGACACCGCCTGGGTCGCGATTACGATCTTGCCGCGCAACGAAGCGGCGATCTTGCGCAACGACCTGGTCTCTGGCCTCGAAGATGGGCCCGCATTCGTGATCCCGGCCGAAGCGTTCGGCAACGATATCGAGCCCGATGGCGACGTGCTATTCTTCGAGCGCGCGCGAGTGCTCGGCGCGGTTGCCAATCGCTGGCTTTCGGCGGAGTTTGAGGCCACGGCCCGCATGGCCGATGGCAGTCCGTTGGCTGAAGGCATTAGTTTCGACGCTGAGACGATGACGTTCACGGGCTCGCTGGACGGCGAGGCCGAGGCGGACGTGCGTGTTTGGATTGAAGACCCGGCCAACGGCCGCATTTTCAACCGTCGTTTCACGCTGACGCAGGAGGAGCTCGACGAGGGCAATTCGCTGCGTAGTTCGGTTCTGAGCGGTTTCCGTATCCGCGAGAACCACGTCACGCAGTTTGAATTCGACGCCTCGCGCCTCGATGCAGCGACGGCGGTGACGGCGACGCTCGTCGATGGATCGGACCTGCCGGCCTGGCTCACTTTCGATGACGCCACGCTCAGCTTCATCGGCACGCCGCCGGTTGATGTCACCGATCCGGTGGATGTCGCGCTTACGTTCACGCGGACCGATCCGGAAACGGGCGAGGTGACGGTTTTGACCGACACCGCGTCGCTTGATCCGGTCTCGCTTGGCATTGGAAGCGTCGGTTATGACAGCGATATCGCGCTGTTTGATCTGGAAGGCGCAACGGTCACAGCGCAGCTCAATGGCGGCCGGCCCCTGCCAGATTGGCTGGCGTTTGATGCGGATACCCGCACGCTCCAACTGTCGGGTTTTGAGCCGGATGCCGACGCTGAAGCGGTGCGTTTGCAAATCGTCTTCACCCCGCCTGAGCGTTCGCTGGCCTCGGATATGGTCGCTTCGACTGACCGTGGCTTCACGCTTGAATTCGTGATCGATCCGGTGGCCGGCATCGATCCGGCGATCAACGCTCTGCTGGCGGGCGATCCGTTCTTTGCAGAACAGGGCCTATTCGCGCTTGATCTTGGCGATGCCTCCAGCCTGACCGCTTCGCGCGAAAGCCGCGCGCCGCTCAACGACTGGATCAGCTTTGACGCTGAAACGCTGACCTTTGAAGGCACCCCTCCGCCTGAGTTTGTCGGCGCGCTGCCGGTTCGTATCGATGTAAGCGGCGATGGCGCGGACCTGCCCGACTTCTCGGTGATCACCGAAGTTATCGTCGATGACACGGTGCGTTTGGAAGGCGTGAATGGTCTGGGGCTGCGCGTCCAAGACGAACGCATCGATCTGGTCACGCCGGACGATTTCAACGGCACGGTCGTGTTTTCCTACGACACGAATGACGAGAAAGGCGCGATTTCTGAAGAGCCAGCGCTTATCTTCTTCAACGTGCGTCCGACGCGCGAGCGTCCTGACGTTGCGGGCGACGCGCTGAACGTCGACGAAGGCGACGGCGTGCGCTTTGAAGTGGCCTCGCTGCTTGCGAACGACTTTGACCGCGACGGCGATTCCATCCGCATCACCGAGCTTGGCGAAGCGGCCTCTGGCACCTTGGTCCTCGAACTGGCGAGCGTTGCGATTGATCCGCCCGCCGGGCTGGAAGCCGCCGATGGCGCGGTCTTCTCCGCCACCTTGGCCGATGGCAGCGATCTGCCGGATTGGCTGACGATCGACGCGGCGACCGGTGTAATCTCGGGCGAAGTGCCGCTCGATGTGCTCGCGACGCTGGACTTCACCATCACGCGCACAATTGGCGCGGATGTTCAAACCGCAGGTCATTCGCAAAGCTTCGACGGCAATGACGGCGCGTTTGCGGTCTACACGCCGGACACCGCCTTTAGCGGCTCGGACAGCTTCAGCTACACGATCACCGATGATCAGGAAGGGCCAAGCACCGGGAAGGTCTCCGTCACGGTCAACCCGCTCGAAGATCCGCCTACGGCGGTCACCGACACGCTTAGCGCGGTGGAGGAAACCCCGCTGGTCATCGACCCGGCGACGCTGCTCGCCAACGACTTCGATGTCGACGGCGACGCGATCCGCTTCCTCGATGTCGGCAACGCGCAAAACGGCACGGTCGAATTTGATGGCACCAACATCATCTTCACGCCCAACGACAACTTCTCGGGCCGCGCGCGCTTTGAGTACACGATTACCGACGATCGGCACGGCGTCGCGACGGGCCGCGTGAATATCAATGTCGCGTCGACCAATCTTGCGCCGACCTTGGGCGCGGATGTGTTCGCCGCGACCGAAGACGAACCATTCACTTTCACGATCAACGATCTGCTGGCCAATGACAGCGATCCCGATGGCGACGCGCTGCGCTTCCAGTCGATCGAACGTTCCGTTAATGGCGGCCGTATTCAGGAGCTTCCGGGCGGACGCTTCCAGTTCGTGCCTGATGAGAATGTAAACGGCCCAATCGAGTTCCGTTACTCGGTCAGCGATGGCCGTCGCAGCCGGGTCCAGACAGTGACCTTCGACATCGCCGCCGTGAACGACGCGCCGATTGCCAATGATGACTTCGGCTTTGAAGGTGAGGTCAATCAGCCGCTGGTTATCGACTTCGCTGATCTCATCGCGAACGATCGCGACGTCGAAGGGGACACGTTCGAAATCGTTGAAGTGTTCGACGGCGATCAGGGCTTTGTCACCCGCGATGGCGACACCGCGATCTTTACCGCAGATGGCGACTATTTCGGCGATGCGGGCTTCCACTATCGCGTGACCGATTCAAACGGGGATTCGAGCGTTGGCTACGTCAACATCACGATCTTCCCCGACTTCCCGCTGCCGGTGGCGTCTTCGGACGCGGGGCTCGAAATGCTCGAAGACACGTTCATCGACATCGATCCCGCGATCCTGTTGGCGAACGACACCGCGCCTGAAGGAAGCACGCTGGAATTCCTGACGCTGCAAGGCGCGGTCCTGCAGGAGGATGGAACCTATCGTTACACCGCTGAGCCTGACTTCTTCGGCGATGTCGTGCTGCGCTACGCGATCCAGAACGAGCAGGAATTCCCGATCTGGAGCACGGTGACCATCACCGTCCTGCCGGTTGAGGACAATCCAGTAGCTCGCGATGACTCCTTCTCGACGCTTGAAGACCAGCCGCTGGTGATCTTCACCACCGCGCTCACCGCGAACGACAGCGACGTCGACCGCCAAGCGGTCTTCATCTCTGAATTCGGCGCGGCCGAGGGTGTGACGGTCAACGATTTAGGCAACGGCCAGTTGGAAATCGTTCCGGTAGAGAACTTCAACGGCGACGCGTGGTTCGAATACACGCTGAGCGACAGCACGGGCCGCACCGACACGGCGCGGGTCGATATTTCGGTTACGCCGACGAACGACGCGCCGATCATTGATCTGGTGCCGGTGCTGCGCGGTCTTGAAGACGAAGCGTTCGAAGCGGCGCTGCCCTCTGGCTTTGCCACCGATCCCGATGGCGACATCCTCAGCATCGATGTGCGCGGCGAAGGCGGCGCGGATTTGCCCGATTGGCTGACCTTCGATGCCGCGACCCGCACGCTTTCGGGCCAACCGCCGGCCGACTTTAACGGCACGGTTGCGCTTGAAGTCGCCGCCTTTGACGGTGAGTTCGAGACAGTGCGCGAAGTGCTGGTGTCGATTGAGGCGGTCAACGACGCGCCGCGCATCGGCAGTGGCATTGATGATGTCGTGAGCTCCGAAGACAACTCTATCACCTTCGCCCTGCGCAGTGATGCGTTCACCGATCCTGAAGGCGACGCGCTGACCTACTCGCTTTCGCAGGCGGATGGCAGCGAGGCTCCGGCGTGGCTGACGCTGGAGGACGGTGTCATCTCCGGCACGCCGCCGACCGACTTTGTCGGCACTCTAGCGCTTATGGTCACCGCGAGCGATGGCAGCCTGTCGATTGACGAGACCTTCTCGCTCACCATCACGCCAGTAAACGACGCGCCAGTGGTGGCGTCGGCGCTTGTCGATGCGGCCGTCGACGAAGACACCGCGATCGCGATCAACATTCCCGAAGGGACCTTCGCCGATGTCGATGGTGACGCGCTGGTCCTGACCGCGACGCTGGCCGATGGCGAGGCGCTGCCGGCCTGGCTCATCTTTGATGGAACAAGCTTCACCGGCACGCCGCCGCAGGATTTCAACGGCGAGATTGATCTGCTCGTGACCGCCAGCGACGGTGAGTTCGAGGCTCAAAGCGGCTTCCGGCTCAGCGTCCTGCCCGTCGACGACGCGCCGGTCGTGCTTGTCCCGCTGAGCGATCTTTCGAGCCCGGAAGACACCGCGTTCAGCCTGGCCGTGCCGACCGATGGCATCACCGACGTCGATGGCGACGCGCTCAGCTTCGCGGTGACGCTGGCTGATGGCAGCGATCTGCCCGATTGGCTGACCTTCACCGGAACACATCTGGAAGGCACGCCGCCCGCCGACTTCAACGGCGCGCTGGATCTGGCCCTGTTGGCGAATGATGGCGAGTTGAGCGTGGCGGACACGTTCACTTTGTCGATTTCGGCCGTCAACGACGCGCCGATGCTGCTCCAGCCGCTCGACGCGATCAACACGCCGGAGGACGCTGCCTTTGCCGCAACGATCCCGCTTGATCGGTTCAGCGATATTGACGGCGACGACCTGACCTTCACCTTGGTGCAAGCCGATGGTTCGGACCTGCCCGCTTGGATGGCCTTCGACCCCGACACAGGCTCGCTGACCGGTACGCCGCCTGCCGATTTCAACAGCTCGTTCGATCTGGTCGTGACTGCCAGCGACGGCGAGCTTTCCGCGAACGCGGCGCTGCGCTTTACAGTCGATCCGGTGAACGATGCGCCAGTCTTGCAGATCGCCTTGCCCGACGTGGTAAGCGACGAAGACGCGGCGGTTGCCTTTACGCTCGACGCCTTTGCCTTCGATGATATCGACGGCGACGCACTCACGCTCAGTGCGACGCTCAGCGATGGCAGCGCGCTGCCCGAATGGCTCGAGTTCAACGGCGCAAGCTTTACTGGCACACCGCCAACCGACTTTAACGGCGATTTCTCAATCACGGTCACCGCCAGCGATGGCGAGCTTGAGGTAAGCGACACGTTCACTCTGGCTATCGCGCCGGTCAACGACGCGCCTATCCTGGTGAGCGAATTTGCCGACATCGAATTGCTTGAGGATACGGCGGTCGACGCGGTGCTTGGCCTCACGCAGTTCACCGATGTTGATGGCGACGCTCTTAGCTTCACATTGCTTCAAGCCGACGGTTCCGACCTGCCCGATTGGCTCGCCTTTAACGAAGGCGCATTGCAAGGCGTCCCGCCGACCGACTTTAACGGCGTGATCGCGCTCACCATTACGGCGAGCGATGGCGAGCTCAGTGTGTCAGACAGCTTCGATCTCGTCATCACCCCGGTCAATGACGCGCCCTTTGTGGTGACGCCGCTGACCGATGTCGCGAGCCTCGAAGACACCTCGTTCTCCGTGGCAATCCCAGCGGATACGTTCCGCGATGTGGACGGGGATGTTCTGACCCTGTCGGCGCAGTTGGTCGGCGGCGAGGCGCTGCCCGATTGGCTGAACTTTGACGGCGATGAGCTGATCGGCAATCCGCCGCAGGATTTCAACGGTGGTTTCGACATCGAGATCGTGGCGACCGATGGCGCGCTGTCGACAAGCGCGACCTTCCGCCTCGACATCAACCCAGTGAACGACGCGCCGGTCGTGCTGATCCCGCTCAACGACTATGTAGTTGGCGAAGATCAGGCGATCGACATCGCGCTTCCGATTGATGGTATCGCCGATGTCGATGGCGACACACTGACAATCGCGGTCACCTTGGCCGGCGGCGATCCGCTGCCCGATTGGCTGATCTTTGATGGCACCCGCCTGACCGGCACGCCGCCGAAGGACTTTAACGGTATGATTGCGCTCCAGCTGACCGCCAGCGATGGCGAAGAGAGCGTGTCCGATCCGTTCGATCTGACGATCCTGGCTGTGAACGACGCGCCGATTGTGGTGACGCCGCTGGCCGATCTTTCGAGCGCCGAGGATGAGGCGTTCACCTTTGCGATCGACCCAGCCAGCTTCACCGACGTTGACGGCGAAGCGCTGACCCTGTCGGCCATGCTGGGCGATGGGTCGGACCTGCCGTCTTGGGTTGCCTTTGATGGAGCCAACCTGACCGGAACGCCGCCGGCGGACTTCAATGGATCGTTCGATATCATCATCACCGCGAGCGATGGACTGTTGAGCGCGGCCAGCCGCTTCACCTTCACCATCGATCCGGTCAACGACGCGCCGGTGCTGCTGGCACCGCTCGCCGACCTGACCAGCGTCGAAGATGAGGCCATTGCCTTCGCCGTCCCGACTGATGCGTTTGGCGATGTGGATGACGATGCGCTGACCCTGACGGCCTCGCTCGCCAATGGCGACGCTTTGCCCGATTGGCTGGCCTTTGACGGCGCCGCCTTCACCGGTACCCCGCCCGCCAATTTCAATGGGTCGGTTGAGATCACGGTGAACGCGAGCGATGGCGAGTTCTCGGTTGAGGACAGCTTTGTCCTGACGATTACGCCAGAAAATGACGCTCCGGTTCTGGTGGCGCCTCTCGCGGATCAGAGCTTTGCCGAAGACAGCGCGGTAAGCTTCGCGATCCCCACAGGCAGCTTTGCCGACGTCGAAGGCGACGCGCTCACCTTCTCGGCGGCGCTCGCGAATGGTGACGCTCTGCCGGGCTGGCTGGCCTTTGACGGTAGTGCCTTCACAGGCACGCCGCCGCAGGATCTCAACGGCGCGTTTGAGATCACGGTGACGGCATCGGATGGGGCGCTTACGGCGACTGACACCTTCACGCTGACGCTTGAAGCGGTCAACGACGCGCCGGTCCTGGTGCAGGCGCTGGCTGATATCGAGGCGGCGCCTTCGGATACGCTCTCGATCGATCTCGCGACTGGCGTGTTTGCCGATGTTGATGGCGACGCGCTGACGCTGACCGCGACGCTCGCCAATGGCGATCCGCTGCCCGATTGGCTGAGCTTTGATGGGTCCGTCGTGTCGGCAGCCTCGGTCCCGAATGTGAGCGCCGAGTTCGACATCCTCGTCACCGCCAGTGACGGCTCCGAGAGCGTGAGCGACACGTTCCGTATCACGGTCGCGGGTGGAAATTCAGCGCCCACGGCTGAGGACGACGGCGTGTTCGTCACCACCAGCAACCGCGAATTGGTCATCGATCCGCTGACGTTGCTTGAGAACGACATTGATCCCGAAGGCGACACGCTGGAAATCATCAGCGTTCAGGACGCGACAGGTGGCGAGATCGGTTTTGACGATGAAGGCTTCATCGTCTTCACTCCGGACGCTGTGTTTGTGGGCGATGCGAGCTTCACTTACACGGTCTCAGATGGTGAGTTCACGTCGCAAGCAACGGTGTCGATCACGGTCGATCCATCCGATCAGTTCGACAATTTCCGTCAGGGTAACGATCGCAATAACCGCATGTTCGGGTCATTCTTTGGCCGCAACCGCATCTTTGGCGCGGGCGGTAATGACCGGATCTTTGGTGGTTTCAACAATGATGAACTGGCGGGCGGTGACGGAGACGATGTGATCTTTGGCCTGTGGGGGAACGACAACCTCTATGGCGGTCAGGGCGACGATTATCTCCTCGGCGGCTTCGGCTTCGATACCGCGCACTTCTTTGGCTATCGCACCGATCATGAGATCTTCACCTCGGGCGGAATCTTCAACCTGCGCGTGGTGGATATCGCGCCGGGCGTCGATGGAGATGACGGCGTTGATCGCTTGTCCTCGATTGAACAACTCGCCTTCAAGGGCGGTGAGACGCTGAATATCGCTTCCCCGATCATCCTCGATCTGGCCGGTGATGGCGTTCAGACGCTCAGCGCTGAGGAAAGCGACGCGCTGTTTGACCTCGACTCCGATGGTTTGGCGGACGACACAAGCTGGATTGGCATCAACGACGCCTTCTTGTTCCTCGATCGCGACGGCAACGGCACGATGTCGGGAGTCGAAGAGATCAGCTTTATCGACGATGTTGAAGACGCCGCCACTGACCTTGCTGGCTTGGCCGCCTTTGATAGCAACAGCGATGGTGTCCTCAACGCTGATGACGAACGCTTCGAAGAGTTCGGCGTGTGGCAGGATCGCGATGGCGATGGCGCCGTCGATGAAGGGGAAACCGCCACGCTGAGAGAGGTCGGAGTTGAATCGATCAACCTCACTGGAACGCCGTTTGATGGCGTCACGCAGTTCGGCGAAGTGGCGATTGCGAACACCGGTTCGTTCACGCTCACCAATGGCGCGACGGGCGAGTTTGCGGATGCAGCGCTGACCTATTTCTCAGCCGCGACCAACGGGCCCGAGCTTTCGGTCACCGACTACAGCTTTGATCGCAAAGCCAAGAAGTATCGCATCCACTTCTCCAACGGCGTTGTTTCGGTGGATCGCAAGAAGCGCAGCACTAATGCGAGTCAAGCGGCCGGCCAACTTGCCGCCGACACTATTCTGAACTTCAATGGCGAAAGCTACGGTCGCTTCGCTCCGATTGTGCTCGATCTCGATGGGGATGGTGTCGATCTTGTCAAGCGCAAGCGTTCGGGCGCGACGTTCGACTATCAGGGTAACGGTGCGCAAGCGGATACCGGTTGGATCTCGGGTGGCGATGGCTTCCTTGTTATTGATCGTGACAACGATGGCCTGATTACCCACGGCTCTGAGCTGACGCTTGCAGCTGAGGATGAGGAAGCGCGTTCCGGTCTACAGGGCCTCGCTCGTCTCGACAGCAACGGCGATGGTTTGGTCGATGGCGATGACGCGCGCTTTGGCGAGCTTCGCATCTGGCAGGACGCCAACGAAAATGGCGTCACCGATGCGGGTGAATTGCGCACTTTGAACGAAGAAGGCATTGTCTCCATCTCGCTCGGCGTCTTTGGTCTGCAAGGCCGCGTTAAAGTGACGAAGAACGCCATCACCGCAGTGACGAACTTTACTCGCGCGAATGGCGCGACCGGGACGGCGGCGGATGTCTCGCTCGCCTATCGGCCGGCGGAAGCGCCACCTCAACCGCCTGCGGGTGCGATCGCGCAATTCGGTTTGGGACTGGCTGGGGATGTGTCGTTCGAGCCATTCAATGGCGCCTCGTTCTTGGGCGGCTCTTCCGCGCTTGACGACGTTTTTGACCAACTGCGCAACGGCAGCGAGGCCGGTCTGTCGGGGCTGTTTGACCGCTTCGATCGTCAGGCCATTCAGCCGCTTGGTGTCTCGACACCGGAGGTGCAAATTCTGCGCGATGCGGGAGCCGTGGCCAGCCTTTGGTTGGATCCCTCCGCAACGCTGGTCGCCGATTATTGGGTCACGCAGTCGATGAGCGATGAAGCGTTCGCCTATGATACCCGCAGCGCGCTTGAAGCGGAACTGGGGCTCGACCTCTCCGATCTCGGACGCCTCGACGCCCAATCCTCGCTTGAAGCCTATACAGAACGCGCTCACGTGCTGCCTTCTCCGTCGGATCGCGGCACCGCTGAAAGCGACATGGCTCGAGTGTCGATTGAGGCCGTCGAATGGGACACCGATATAGCTAATGAAAAGCAGGACGCCGCCATTTCCGATACGGCGCGCAAACTGATGATCATTCGTCAGGAAATGAACACGTTTGGCGCCAACAGCGACGCCGAAGCGGAGCGCATCCGAGACATGCGGGACGATTACCTGCAAATCTTTGGCTAGGGCGAGAGCTCAGTCAAACGCCGCGATACGCCTACGCGTCATGTACGCGTAGGCGGCCTGGGTTCGTCGGTGTCGGATCGATCGGTGAGCTTGATGCTTGGCGCCAGGCCAGATGTGCACAACCCAGCGGTTGTGACTGCCTGTCACAGTAGTTACCCGTAAAGCAATTATCGGAATTTCTTAACGATTCGACTCGGGCGCCGGATCTCTCGTTGGTTCTTCCAACGTTCATAACATTCACGATTTTCAAAAAGCAGGGGCACTCATGGTTACTGGAACGACATCGGGTATTGTCATCAACGAAATCCTGTTTGACCCGGCGAGCGGCGATACCGGTGACGCCAATGGCGATGGCACTCGTGATTTTTCCCGAGATGAGTTCATTGAGATCGTCAACACGTCGGGCGCTGCCGTAAATATCTCTGGCTGGACCCTGTCCGACGACGATGGCGATGATTTCACTTTTCCTGCTGGCACCATTCTGAACGCCGGTCAGGCGCTGGTGCTGTTCGGTGGAGGCACGCCTCCGGGCAATGTCGGCAACGGCTTGGCCAACGACAGTTTTGGAGGTGCGCTGGTCTTCGTCGATGATGGGTCGATTGGCAGCGGCCTTTCGAACAGCGGCGACTTGATCGAGTTGCGCGATGACAACGGCGATGTGGTGGACAGCGTCGGCTATGGCAACGCGGGCAGCGTTACGGGTGGAAGCGACCAGTCGATCACGCGCGACCCGGATGTTGACGGGGGCTTCACCAACCATTCAACCGCCACGGGTTCGAACAGCGCGCTCTTTTCACCCGGCACGCAAGTGGATGGCAGCGCGTTCGCAGCGCCCGTTACGATCCTGTTCGAAGAGAGCTTTGAGACCGACGGCAACGGCGCGCGCTACACAACCTCCATCCTCGAAGACACAGATACCTTTGGAGACTTCTTCACCCGCAGCGATGGCTCCAATATCGGATCTTTCGTCAGCTACGCCGAGCCGACCGGCGACTTCTTCTTTGCGGCCATGGACACCGATGGCGCGCCTCTTTCGGCTACGTCGGCAACGCTGAACTTTTCAGGCATCGACATTTCGGGGCAGAGCAACCTGTTCTTCTCTATCGATGTGGCGGAAGACGATTCTTCGGATGGCAACGAAGACTGGGACGATGACACAGCGCTGATCATCGAAGTCTCCATCGATGGCGGAGCCTTCCAGAACGTGCTCGCGTTTGAAGCGGCGGGTGGCACCAACACCGAACCGGCGCAGGATACGAACTTTGATGGGTTGGGCGACGGAACAGCTCTTTCGGACACGTTCCAGACCTTCAGCGCCGCGATTGCTGGCACTGGCTCAACCCTCGACATTCGGATCACCTTTGCGAATCTGACCTCAGGCGATGAGGATGTCGCAATTGATAACCTCATCCTGTCGAACGGGCAGCTTACCCCTCCGCCCGAAGGTCCGGGTGAGTTCGGGTTCGCCGGCGACGTTGAGGTCTTCGAAGGCGATTCCGGTACGACCGAGCTTACCTTCACCATCGACCGCACCGGAGGCGCTGTAGGGGCGGCGACTGTCAATCTGGTGGTTGATGAAGGATCGACAGCCAACGCAGCCGACTTTGCCTCGATGATACCGACTTCGGTCGACTTCGCCGATGGCGAGACCTCGCAAACGGTAACGGTCGAGGTGAACGGCGACATTGACATCGAAGATAATGAGACGCTGACCCTCCTGATCGACAGCGTCAGCGCGGGCACGATCGACACCGAGGCCGCGTCGGTCACTGGAACGATCCTCAACGATGACTTCCCGCCGCAAGGCCCGGCGGAAGTTTTCATTAATGAGATCCACTACGACAATTCTGGCGGCGATGTTGGTGAACGGGTCGAAGTGGCAGGCCCGGCAGGCACCGATCTTAGCGGCTGGCAGTTGCTGCTGTACAACGGCAATGGCGGCGTTGTTTACGACACAATCAACCTGACCGGCACGATCCCGGATCAGGATGATGGCTTTGGCACGCTTGGCTTTGACACAACCGGCATTCAGAATGGCCCCGATGGCCTGGCTCTGGTCCGGCCCGATGGCACTGTTGTGCAGTTCCTGTCTTATGAAGGCAGCTTCACCGCTACCGATGGCGCAGCCGCTGGTCTCACCAGCGAAGATATCGGTGTGTCTGAAGGTGGCGTGCCTGAAGGGACTTCGCTGCAATTGGGCGGCTCAGGCTTCGTCTATGACGATTTCACGTGGCAAACCTCGCAGATCGATACGTTTGGAGCGGTCAATACTGGCCAGGATTTCGTTGCCGGTCCCGCAGCAGGCACGTTCTTTATTGAAGACGCCCAAGTTGTCGAAGGGGATAGCGGTAATTCGGCGCTGGTCTTTAACATCTTCCGCGTCGGCGGCACCGAAGGCCAAGTGGTGATTGGCAACACTAGCATCACCCTTGATGGCAGCCAGTCTCCCACGTTCGACCTTGATGACCTTGGGTTGCCCAACTTCGAATTCGGAGGCACTATTTTTGAGGATGGACAGAGCTTCAGCCAGTTCATCGTCAACATCAATGGCGACACTCTCGGAGAGCCGAACGAGACCTTTGAACTCACGATTTCCGATGTAAGCGGCGGCGCTGCTATCGGCGATGGCGTCGCGATTGGCACGATCATCAATGATGATCCGGTCACTCTTCAAATCGGCGAGATCCAAGGAGCAACCCACACCTCGATCTGGGCTGGCAGCGAAGTCACGACGACGGGTGTAGTCACGGCAGTGGCAGCCAACGGCTTCTATATGCAGGATCCCGATGGCGACGGCGACAGCGCTACCTCGGACGCAATTTTCGTCTTCACGGGCGACGCGCCGATGGTCGTGGTGGGCGATGGACTGACCGTCACAGGGACCGTGGGGGAATTCCGCGGCGGCAACGATCCGGCCAACCTCACCATCACGCAGATTTCCGACGCGTCGATCACGGTCGACAGTGTCGGCAATTCGCTGCCAGCGGCGGTGCTTATTGGGCCGGATGGCATCACGCCGCCGACTGAAGTTATCGAAGACGATAACTTCACCACCTTCGATCCCGTTAATGACGGAATCGACTTCTGGGAAAGCCTCGAAGGCATGCTGGTCGAGGTTCAGAACCCAGTTTCGGTCGATAGCACGAACGGCTTTGGCGAATTGTGGACGGCCGCTAGCGATGGCGCAGGCAACCTGCTGGCGACCAATGTGTCAGCTGAAGGTCTGCTCGTCATTGACGGTGGCGACGGTGGTCTCGGCGAATTTGACGCGGGCGCGGGGTCCGATTTCAACCCCGAACGTATCCAGATCGACAGCGCGGGCACGCTCAACGGTTTGGATGTCGAGATTCCCGACGTGGGTCCGGGTACCTTGCTGAACAACGTCACCGGAATTGTCGACTACGCGTTTGAGAACTTCCAGATCCGCCCGACCGACGCCGTGACGGTGGCTGAGGCGAGCACCAATATCTCGGAAATGACGAGCCTGGTTGGCGGTTTGCAGAACCAGCTTTCCGTGGCGACCTACAACGTGCTCAACCTCGACATCAACGATGCGGACGGCGATGATGATGTGGCCAACGGTCGCTTTGACGCGGTGGCGTTCGATATCGGGGTGAACCTCGCCGCGCCGGACATCGTGGTCCTACAAGAAGTTCAGGACGACAGCGGATCGGCCAACGACGGGACGGTGTCAGCGCAGCTCACACTTGAAGCTCTCGCGCAGTCGATCTTTGACCAGACCGGCGTGCAATATTCGGTGTTCGACAACCCGTTCATCTCTGATGGAGAAAGCGGCGGTCAGCCGGGCGGCAATATCCGCGTGGCGTTCCTCTATCGCGAGGACCGGGTGGATCTCGACGAAGGATCCGCCTTCACGATCACCGATGGAACCGGAGCGATTGACGCGGCCTTTGCCAACTCGCGTGCGCCGCTTGGGGCCGAATTCACCTTTAATGGTGAAAAGGTCACGGTCATCGGCAACCACTTCACCTCGAAGATTGGTTCGGACAGCACCTTCTCAGCGGCCCAACCGCCGACCAATGCAGGTGCCTTGGCGCGCGCGGCGCAGGCGGCAGCGGTCAACGAGTTTGTGGATGATTTGCTGGCTACTGACTCCGAAGCGCGGATTGTGGTCACAGGCGACTTCAACGAATTCCAGTTCGAAGAACCGCTCGAAGTGTTGACCGGCGAACTCGACTTTGACGGCGGTTCTGTGACTGAAGGCGGTGAACCTGTGCTCACCAACCTGACCTATGAGCTGGAAGAAGAGGACCGCTTCAGTGTCCTGTTCCAAGGCAACGCGCAGCAGCTCGATCACATCTTTGCGTCCGAAAGCCTGACAGCTGGGGCTCAGATCGACGCGGTCCACACCAACACGCCTGTCGCCGCGCCGGCGTCGGATCACGATCCGATCCTGGCCCTGTTCAATGTCGGCGCGCGGATCATTCAGGGCACCGGCGGTGTGGATCTTCTCGAAGGCAATGGCGCCGACGACATCATCTTTGGCGGTACCGGCGATGACACGCTGATTGGAAATGACGGCGATGATCAATTGAACGGAGGCCAAGGCGATGATTTCCTTGATGGTGGTGATGGCGATGACACGCTGAACGGCTTCAACCAGAAAGACGTGCTGATTGGCGGTGATGGCGACGATATCCTCAATGGCGGCAATGGCGGCGATCGTCTCGAAGGGGGCGCGGATAACGACACGCTTAACGGCGGTGGTTCGCGCGACACACTTCTAGGTGGCTCTGGTGACGACATGTTGGACGGTGGTAGATCCGATGACCGTCTTAACGGCGGCGATGGCGCGGACATTCTGACAGGCGGAGTAGGGTCCGACCTGTTCATCTTCGGCACAGACGGCACCGTGGATGACGCCGATATCGTCACCGACTTTCAGTTGGGAGACGAAGTCTCGTTGCTCAACACGGGCGGCAAAGTGGTTAGCGTCACCCAAGATGGAGACGACACCATTATCACCGTGGATAGCGTCTTGATCGCGACGATTCAGAACAGCCCGGCCAGCTTCGTATCGCAGGCGCTGCGCTTTGACGGCGATCCGGCCATGTTCGACGGACCGAACCCATTGGGTTTTGCCGACATGTTCGAAGCTCTTGCGAGTGAAGATCTTATGTGGCGCTCGGGTGTCGACGGTCTTGCAAAGGGACCGGCGCCTGTCGGTGTTGCCATCAACAATGGTGAACCCGAACCGGCGATCGCCAATCCGTTCCTCGCGGGTCACATGATTGGGGATGACCTGTTGATCTAAGGGCTAGCCGCCCCAAATTCCTGAAGGCTGAAAGAGCAGCGAGCCAAGCGGTTCGCTGCTCTTTTCATTCTATGGCGACATAGCAGCACCGGCTTTGGAGGAGCGCTTCAGCCTTCTAACGGTGAGACTAATTCAGGAAGGCGCGCTCAAACTGATCGGCAATCGGTTTGGTCAGATAGGACAGCATCGACCGGCTTCCCGTTTCGATAAACAGTTCAGCTGGCATGCCTGAGACAAGCTCGATCGCGCCCAGGTCCGCCTTGGCGCTTTCGTCCATCGAAACGCGCACCCGAAACAGCCGCGCGCCCGTGTTTTCGTCGGTCACCGGATCGGCGGAGACGAACACAACCTCACCGTTCAATTCGGGCGTTGTCGCCTGATTGAGCGCAGACAGGCGGATCCTTGCGGCTTGGCCGGTCGCGATGCGGTCAATATCGGTAGGGGAGATAAGGCCGTTGAACACCAATTGATCATCTTGTGGCACAATCTCCAGGATGGTCTCAGCCGGGCTAACCACCTCGCCAATCGCACCAAATCCCAGCTTGTCGATCACGCCTTTGTAGGGCGCGCGGATCTCGGAGCGGTCGAAAGCGTCGCCCGCGCTGACGCTGGCGACGCGCTGTTGGTTGATTGCTGCTTCGATCTGAGCGAGCTCTGAACCCGCCTGAGTGCGCGCCGTCTGCCCGATCTGGATGCGTTGTTCGCGCGCTTGGGAAATGCCTGCATTGGCTTGCGCGATACTAGCGCGCAAAGATCCGATCGACCCTTCCAAATCAATCGCCGTGCGCTCGAGCTCGTTCAGGCGACGGATCGTTACATAGCCTTCGTCGAAAACTGCGCGCACGCTGGCGAGTTCGGGTTCGATCAGTTTTTGCTGTTTCTCAAGCGCGCCGATCTGTGCCTCGAACCCTTCGATCTGCCGTGTCAATTGGGTGACGCGGTCGTCTAATTGAGCGGCGAGGCTAGCGCGTTCTGCAGAACCGATAGAGAAACGTCGCGTTTCCGAAGCGATAGCGTCGCGCGCTTCGTCGGTCTTCGCGTTGAGCAATTCTTCGGGGAAACGAACCCTGCCACGATCCTCGATCACGGCGGTCAATCGCGCTCGCGCAGCGAGAAGTTGGGTAAGCGAGCGCTCAGAAAACTCTGCGCTGACTTCGGACACGTTGGTGTCGAAGCGCATCAGAACATCGCCTTGGTCCACCATGTCGCCATCGGCCACCAAGATCTCGGAAATGACGCCGCCGGTGGGATGCGCGATACGCTTGACGCGCGTTTCCGGAGCGACTTCCGCCGGAGCGATGACCGCGCCGCCAATAGGCACCAGAATACCGCCGACCAGGAATACAAACGCTAACACGCCAGCCGCAATCTGAGCGATGCGGGTGCGGGATTTGACGCGCTTGTCATAGTGTTCGGCGAGCGCCTCTCCGGTCGCCTGTGCGGGGGTAGAATGCGCGCTCAGCGCGAGTCCACCGTTCACGAGGCGCCTCCCGCGATTTCGGCTGGGCCGCTGGCATCCGGCACACTGACTGGGCGTGCTGGAGTGGCAGGCGTGGCCATCCGCGCCAGCACCTTGTCACGTTCGCCAAAGGCCGACACGCGCCCTTCGTTGAGGACCAACACACAGTTGACCCGGCGCAAGGCCGCCGGCCGGTGCGCGACCAGCGCCACGATAGCGCCGCGTTCGCGCGCGTTGGCGATGGCGACGTCCAACGCCGCTTCGCCCTCGGCATCGAGGTTCGAATTGGGCTCGTCCAGAACCACGAGGAACGGATCGCGATACAGGGCTCGGGCCAGCCCAATGCGCTGGCGTTGCCCGGCTGAGAGTTGATGAGCGCCCTGACCGATCACGGTGTCATAGCCGTCGGTCAGTGCCAGGATCAGATCATGCACTCCCGCCTTTTTGGCCGCGTCGATCACCGTTTCGGATGGCGGGTCGGGTTCGAACCGCGCGATATTTGATGCCACGGTGCCGTCGAAAAGTTCGACGTGTTGGGGCAGATAACCCAAATGCGCGCCAAGGTCGGTCGAGGCCCATTGATCCAGGCTGGCCCCATCCAGACGCACCGCGCCGTCGAGAGGCTTCCACAATCCGACGAGCGCGCGCGCCAGCGTGGTCTTGCCGGCTGCGCTAGGCCCGATAATGCCCATCGCGTCGCCAGATTTGAGGCGAAAGTCGATCCCTTCGAGAACAGGCTCTGTCGATCCTGGCGGTGCAACGCTCAAATCCTGAACCGCAACAGCGTTGCGTGGGGGCGGCAATTGGGTTTGACCGCCCGTCTCATGCGGGAAATCGGCGAGCAGTCGCTCCAACCGGTCCCACCCTTGCCGTGCGTTGGTGAAGGGCCCCCAATGAACAATGGCCTGGTCGATCGGGGCGAGCGCGCGCGCTGCCAGGATCGAGGCGGCGAACACGATCCCGCCGCTCGCTTCGCCAGCCAGATAAAGCAGGGCGCCCACTGTCAAAACCAGACTTTGCAGGAACAGGCGGAAGATGCGGCTGACCCCAGAGATAAGGCTGCCGGTGCGGGTGATTGCGTCCTGCGCAGTGTTGTATTGCGCGTTGGCGGCTAGCCAGCGGTCGTGCAAACGCTCGCTCATGCCAAGGGCGCGGATCACTTCGACATGGCGCAGGTTGTCGCTGGCCAGTTTGGACCGATAGGCGCGGGCCGTCGCGGCCTGCTCACTTGGCCCCTGCGCGCTGCGATCGTTGAGATAGGTCAGGCCAATCAGCAGCGCCGCACCCACCAATGCGGTCACGCCCAACCAGACATGCAAGGCGGTTAGCAGACCTAAAAAGAGAATTAGCCAAGGCAGATCCATCAACGCGCCCGGCCCCGGCGAACTTAAAAAGCTGCGCACGCTATCAAGGTCGCGTATCGCCGAAAGACCATCGCTGTCACTGTCGCCTGCATTCAAGGCGTGGGCCGCAACCGCGCTGTGCACGCGCCCGGTTATCCGCGCGTCGAGCGCGGCCGCTATATCAGCCAGAATGCGGACGCGCAAAAGGTCAAACAGACCCTGAAATACATAGACCATCGCGATCATGACGAGCAGCCCGAACAAGGTCGCCGTGCTGCCGCTCGGCATCACTGAATCGTAGATCAGCAGCATGTAGATCGGCCCGCCGAGCAGCAGGATGTTGATGATCGCGCTGAGCCAGCCCACCGTGATCAACGCCGAACGCGACCGGGCGAGCGCGCTGCGCAATTCGGAGAGTGTGTCGGATCCCATATTTCTTCGTGACGTGGTCCGCGATTAAGTCAATTTCGAGAATCTGGCGCTCCTACTCGTAAACATCGCCGCCGCTGCGTTCAAATAGCAAGTGGTTCGCTCTTCAGCTTTTGTTGCCATTGCAAGACTGAGTGGCATGCTGGCGCGATTGAATTCTGGATTTAGCGCATCAAAGGTCGCGCTTCAAAACGGCTCACCTTTGGGCCGTACGCAGCTTCTCAAGGCGCTTGATCTGCTTTTCTGATGATCTTCGTGGGCGAATTCGAGCCGCGGGACTTAGTATTCCGAAATGCTACAGGCTGAAGGAGATCGACTGATGAGCGGGCTGGCTGTGAACGTGGTGGAATGCTGAGCCACCATACCGGCGCTTTGTGATCTTTCCCACATAGGCCTTGATCACCGTTGCGACACTCGCGGTTCCGCTTACCCTCTTCCAACGATTCCAGCCGCTGGGGGAAGAGGGTAAGTCGTGGTCTTAACAACGTCCAAATCGATTGATGGTGTTAGCGATCTGGTCGTGGTCGCGCCGATCAAGCGCGGTATGATCGACGCTTTTGAGAACCTGACATACGAATCCCGGTTGAGCGTGGTCGCTGAGGCCCTGCACAAGATCCGGGTCAACGCGCGCGAGCATGAGGTCGTGGTGCCTTTCGCCGATACGGTGGAGCGCATCCTCACCCTGTTCAACTTTCGTATCGGCATCATCGATGAAGCGACTCTGGGCCAGAATTTCTCGGACGCTTTGTTTGCCAGTCAGGCTCCGGACACAAGCGCGCAACGCGGTGACTTGGTGCCCCAACGCTATATGTTTCTGGCGGCGACGTTTGGTGGTCCGATAGAGCCCTATTTGCGGCTGATCTGGAACCCCTTGGGGCCGTTCCTCGATCTGCTGCTGTGCAATTGCGAAGGGTACAAGTTCGCCACCGAGGTTGGCTTTCCCGAATACCTCGCCTGGGTGCGCGATCATCAGGTGGAACCGGCGATCTTCTATTCGACCAGTGGCAACACACTGCGCGACCAGTTCTATTTGGCGCAGCTTGAGAAGCGTCAACGCGATGGAGACCGCGCGACCGGTGGCCCCGCTTCGGATGAGGATTTGGCCGCGCTGACCATGGTCGAGCCAGAAGCGAAGGCGCGCGAGACGTGGGATTTGAGCGATCCGGCCAGAGTCTCCGAAGCGCTGCGCCTGTCGCTTGAGGCGCTCAACGTGCTCTATCGCCTTGCGGATTACTTCCCGCCGGACAAAACGGAAGGAGCCATTTTGCTGCGCGCCTCGCGCGATCTGCTGCGCGGGCTGGAAGACTATGTCGATATGTTGGCGAAGGTCCCGCAATTTGAGGCAAAGCTGATCCTTCTGGGGCTCTTTCCTCAAAAGAATCTCGGCCCCTTCACTGAGCAATGGTTGTGGTTCAAAAGCGGCGCGCGTCCACCGGCCCAACCCGCGCCGCCGCCTGTGATCGACCATAGCCAAGTGCAAAAGGGGCTTTTGTCGCGCTACGACGACGATGAGCTCGCTATTCGTAACGCGGCTGTCATGATGTTTGCCATTCGCGACAAGCGGCTGGCCGCGAACGCGATCAAGGCGTTGCTCAAACCGTCCTATGAAGACGAAGCCATCGCCAGCGAAGGCCCGTTCTGGTTTCACAAGACCGCGCAGAACCTCGCGTTCACGGCCCCCGGTCTGATGAAGATGGGGTTGGAAAAAGCGGAGCTGGAACAGTTTCCGCGCGAATTTGTCGAAGGCCTGTTCGAACGCGCGCCGATGTTGGGCGATGTGCGCGACAACCATCCAAGGCGCTGGGAGTTTCCGCCCCGGCGCGATCTGCTTTTGGGCGCGGAAGAGAATGATCGCCCACCGATCCATTCCGAAGAGGTCGATCTGGTCTTTCAATTGCGCATCGGCGAAGATCGCAAGGGACAAAAGTTCGACGCGGATAGGGCGCCAGAATTCATCGACTTCGAGGCCGAGACGCGCGGGCTCGAAACCCAACTGCGCGAAGAACAGCTTCTCGATGAGTTCAAGGACACGATTGGCTCAACCGCTGCCGAAACCCTGGGCAGCGCGCCGTCCTTTGACGAAGCCGCCAACTATGGTGACAACGCGACCCGCTCGGACGCTCCCAGCCCCGAAGCGCTAGAGAGCGCTCTCGCCGCGGCATTTGCTTTCGCCGATGCGTCTCGAGACGAGGAAGACGGGCGGTTCACGGCTATCCTGCGGTCGTTTGATCCCATCGCGGCTCGAGTGTTCATTCTGACGGTTCTGTATCCATGGACGGGGCTGCGATTGCTCGCGGTGGAATCGACCTATCGCAATCTTGATAGCGCCCCGCCGCCAAGCGGTACATCGCATACCAATCGGGACCACTTTGGTTTTATCGATGGCATCAGCCAACCTGATCCCAAAGCCGAGCAAGGCCATCCTGACCACGCCGAATTCGGCGACGTGCTGCTGGGCTTGCCCAACTCGCAGGGTGATGAAGCGGCTGATTTACCGCAGTCCATCGGCGGTATCCCGCTGACCTATGGTTCGTTCATGGTGTTTCGCAAGATCGCGCAATTCCCCGAACGGCTCGAGGCGCTGAAGGCCCGATATGGTTCTGAGGTCGCCGCAATGATCGTAGGACGCCGGGAAGATGGAGAATCTTTGATTCCGGTGTCGGGAAGCGATCCCAATGACTTTGATTTCGAGTGCGACACCGAACAGGAGCTGTGCCCGTTCTCCTCGCATATCCGCCTTTCCAACCCTCGCGATACGTTTCAGGGGCGGCCTGCGCCGAAGATCCTGCGCCGTGGCATGTCGTATGGGAAACGCTACGATCCCGCTGATCAGACGTCCAAAGAATACGACCGCGGCCTTTTGTTCATCGCTTACAACGCCAGCCTCGCTGAGCAGTATGAGGTGATCCAACGCTGGCTCAATCGCGGTAACGCCACCCATGTCGCCAGCGCAGCCAATGATCCGCTGACCGGTGTTCAACTGACCGATGATGGCTACACGTTTCGCTATCGTCGCAGCGGCTCCGGTGATGTGGCGCGGGTTCATATTAAGGACGCGCTGACGCAGGTTCGGTGGGGGCTTTACGGCTTTGTCCCGTCGCGCGCCGGGCTGGCCGCGATATGCGAAAAGGCGCTGGGGCAAAAGGCGCCTACAGATGCCGTCGCGGCGGAAAGCGAAGAAGAGCGAGCCTTTGAGCGGATCAAGATATTGCTCAACCAAACGCCCGCGGTTCAACGTGACGAATGGAAGCGGCTGATCGAAGACGCAGCGGTCAAGGATCCGGCGAAAGGCAACGAATTGCCCCCGGTTTGGCGCGCAATCCGCAACCGAATGGGAGGTGTTTTGAGGCTGGATTCGGGCATCGCCTTTTCCGGCGATGACCTGCCCGAAGCAGAGGCTGAGACCGAGGCTTCGCAGCCGGCCGTTCTTGTGGCGCAGTGGGATCATATCGAGAGCGTTCTGTCCGATGCGGAGACCTTTTCCTCCAAGGAGCAGGGGCGGCGCACCAACGCGTCATTCGGATCGATCTATGTCGCCATGGATCCCGACAAAGGGGACGCGACGCAGAACAAGAGGAGCCGATACGCCAAGGAAGCGATCGACACGAACCAGATCGTTATGGATTTGGGCCGCGATTTTGAAGAGGAGATCTTCGACAAGGCTTACGCCGTTGCGAAGAAGCGTCTGGAAAAGGTCCGCAGGTTCAGCGGAGAAATCCAAAAAGGATCAGGTCAGCCGCCGTTCTACAAGATCGAGTTTCGGCGCGATTTTCTAGCTCCGGTCTTGGGTGGGCTTTGCCAATGGCTGTTCGACTTACCGGATGCGAGTTTCGAGGCGCCGGACAAGGGCTATATCGAACAAGGCGGCTGGGGCGTCCAAAAGGTGGATACCTCGGGCGGCCAATCGGTGCCTCCGGGGATGCGAAAGCCGCGGTGCCCCGGCGATTTCATGGCGCCATCGCGTCGTAGCTTTTACCCGCGGCCCACCGCTTCGATCATCCAATACGGAAACCGCCATGGGAAGGCCTTGCGCCAGTCCTCGCTCAATTGGGTGATGCACTGCGTGAAGAATGGCATCCCGTTCAAGGGGCGTCTGTCGGGTCCGATGGCGCAGACCTTGCTCGCCTCGCAGCCGTCGACACAGCCCGAACAGGATCTGCTCGCGCGCAACATCATCGGCTTGATGGAAGGGATGTTGCCGCCGACGGATGGCATTATGCGCGGGATCCTGTTCGATTGGATCGAAGACAACGCAATCTGGCAGCACCAGTCCAGCTATATCGACGCGGTTTCGCATGGCGGGAGCGGCTTTGCCGAGGTGGAAGAGGCGTTGAGGTCCCCCGTTTACAAGGCGATCCGCAAACGTCCTGCGCCCGATCTGATCTATCGAACCGCGATTAAAGACACCCAAATAGCCGGGGTCGATGTCAAAGAAGGCGATCTGGTCGTCCTTGCTTTGGGATCGGCGATGCAAGAGGAGAGCGGACCGGGCAAGAATGCCGGAATCTACCCCGTGTTCGGGGGTAAACGCAAAACCGCGTTCCAGACCGGAGGCGAGCCCACGCACGCCTGTCCTGCGAAACCGATCGTTATGGCGATGGTCTATGGGATGATCGCCGCCTTGTTCGACGCGGGGCGGATTGTTGTCCAGCCTGCCTCGCTCATCGTTCGGATCAGCGATTGGAACGCCGACGCTGCGGAGAGCTCGGCCCGCACGTCGGAAGCCTAGACGACGACCGGACGGACTTGGGTCGAGGGCCTAATCCCAAGCGTTTTGAACTGATGCGTGGCTTGGGCATTGCGTTTTTGCGCAGTGGTTTGCTCTCCGAGCTTTTCGAAACAATCCGCTGCGCACAAATGGTTCATCGCCTCTTCGCGCTGAGACAGGCGAAGCCGGGCCGCGCGGTCCGCCATCGCAAGGTAATGCGTCGTCTTGTCGCGATCGCCCTGTCGAGCGTTCAATCGCGCCAGCGCCCTGGCCGCGATCGCTTCGCCCAGCCGATCGCCTTTGAGCGCCCGGCGAAAGGTGAGATAGGCGAAGAACCGGGCCTGATTGGCCTGTCCCGCCTCAACCATCGCCTCTGCAATCCAGGCCAGTTTGTAAGACGCACGCTGTTGACGTCCAGAACAGATCAGCCGGAGCGAGGCTTCGACAAAATCCTCGAAGGAGCTCTGCTCACCAGTGAGGCAAAAGCGTGCGTAATTGCCCAAGGCTCTCGACGAGAACACAAGAAAGCGCGCATGCGTGCGTTCGGCCATGCGTTCAGAAAATTCCGCCCGACGGATCGCTTCTTTGAACTCGCCGAAATAGATAAGCGCAAGGCAACGCTGGGTCTCGAGCGAGGGCAGGATCGGGTGGTTCATATCCACCAAGGCGGAGATCGACGCATCGAAATCCTCAATCGCTCCGGCAAAGTCGCCCATATCGGCTTTCACCAAACCACGCGAAGACAGGCAGTAGGCCAGGCTCGTACTCGGCTGCGCGGTGTCACGGCCCGCCCGTTTGCTCTCAATCGCCGTGTCCATGTAACGCATCGCGTCTTGATAGCGCGCGGCGATGGCGCTCGATTGGCCCAGGTTGGCCTCGATCTGGACGGCGAAAGTACTAGCCCCAAGCTTGGTGACTTGTTCGTAGGCAGCGGTGAGCCAAGCGATCGAACGGCGCGGCTCACCAAGGCCGTAATTGTGCGATCCGATCCAATAGGTCGCCAAAGCGACCGCGTGATCGTCGGCGAGAGATTTGGCGCATTCCAACAGCTGTTCGAAAAAGTCGATATGGTGCGGCATCGGATCGACGACGCTGGCGCGGCCATAGGTTCGGATGATGTGGCGCAAGGCTTCGATCTTGGCCGCGCCCGGCTCCGTTTGCTCAACCGCGCTGAACGCTTCGCGACAATGGAACTGTGCGCGGTCCAAGGCCCCTTGCGCCAAGGCTTCGTCGCCAGCGGACAAGGAGTAGGGCAAAGCTTCGGCGATTTGCTCGCTTGCGAAGAGGTGCATCGCCATCGCGGCCGCGTGACCGGGTCCCGCGTTAGGGGTTTTGAAGGCGCGGATGATGTTGGCAAGCGTGCGGTGCGCGTTGATGCGAAAAGAGCGGCCAAGACCGGCATAGACCGCGTCGCGGGTCATCCCATGCTTGAACTGCAACGCGTCGTCGGCATCGCTGGATTTCAGGAAGTCCGCCCGCTCCAACCGCTCCAGTTGCGCGGGATCAATCGAGGAGCCCGAAGCGGCGGCCAACAACCAAATCGGGATGGTCGGGCCGATGACGGAGCACAGACGAACCAGATCGGCATCCTCACCCGATAACGTTTCGACGCGCGCCTGCACGGCGAGTTCGTACCAGACGCTATGTACCGGTGCTTTGTCGATCATCCGGCCCGCAGCGATCGCGCGGCATACTTCTTCGATCAGGAGCGGCGTGCCGCCGGACGCTTCTTCAACTGTTTCAGCCGTGATCGCATCGCATCCGGGCAGGAAAGCTTTGATCGCTGTGTGCAGGTCCGCGCCGGCAAAGGGTTGCAGCGCGACTGATCGCTTGGGCTGCTGCGCCTCTTCGTGCGACCAGGGATCGCGCGAGGCGACGAGGATCTTCAGCGGCCCGTACGCGCTGTCCTGCGTGTTTTGGGTCAGCAGATTTAGAAGCAGCTCGTGGCTTTTCTCGTCCGACCATTGCCAGTCGTCTAGGACCAGCAAGAGCGGCCCTTCGCGTCGCGCGTTCGCCACGGAGGTGTGGATCGCTTCAGCGTCCATAGGCTGAGCCTTGGGACCAAAGGGCGTGAGCCCTTGTGCGATTTGGAGCAGGGGTTCGAGCGGTCGTGAGCCGAGATAGGCCTCGCACCCGCCCTTGGCGGTTGTCCATCCCGAATGCCGCGCGTCATCGATGATAGCGGCGATCAATCGGCTTTTGCCAATGCCGGCGGGTCCATGAATGGCGAGGAAGTCGCTGTTTCCTCCCTCGTCCAACCAGTCGCGGATCGCTCGGCGTTCTTCGCTTCGGCCGACAAAAGCGGACTGCAGGGACCGCCTTTGGACAGCGCTCCATTGGCGCCGAGCGCGTGAGGCTTTAACGGCAATGGCTGGGAACGCGGCGGCGTGCCCCGCGGCCTCGACCGTGCGAACCGCGCCGACTTCGAACAGGTCCTTATCGCGCCCCAGTGTCTCGAGCGTGACCAGAACCTCGCCAGCGTTTGCCGCGTCGCAGACCCTCGCGGCGACATTGGTGGCATCGCCCAGGACTTCGTACCGTCCCCGCACGATATCCCCTTCGCGCAAGAGAACCGCGCCCGCGTGGATGCCGCTGTGCAGCCTCAAGGACTGGCCGCGCAGCGCAGGGCCAAGGTCGAGATCGCTGGCAAACTGGTGGGCAGCCAGCGCCGCTTCCACAGCGCGTCGGCCGGCGTCTTCGTAAGCGAGCGGATAGCCAAACAGGCACAAGGCGCCATCGCCATCAATTCGGATGATCTCGCCGCCTTGTTTCTCGATCGCGGCCTGAAGCCCACCGCGTAATTGTTCGAGGATCTCACCATATTGCTCCGGCTCAAGCTTAGAGGCGAGCAAGGTCGACGCGGATAAATCGGTGAAGAGTAGAACGACATTGTGCCGTTTGGATGGGGCGTTCATTGCCCGACGCGTTCGTAGATGGAACGAAGTTTTGGCAGCGACCGTATCGTCAGCCGACGCCCGACTTGCTCAATCAAACCTTCTTTGGTGAGCAGGCTTAATTCACGCGAAACGCCTTCCCGGTGGGTCCCAACGCGCGCTGCGATGTCGGCGTGGGTTGGAAAATCAACAATTTCGATCGTTTCCAGTCCGTCCTGAAACTGGGCCGAACGCTGCGCTAGACGCAGGATTTCCGCGTGAATGCGCGTGGGCACCGGCAAAAGCGCAAAGGCGTAGGTCTTTTCGGTAAGGTCGCGCACTCGCGCGGTCATCTGCTGCATCAGCCACAAGCTGGCCTCTGGTACATCGGACAAGAAACGCAGAAATTTCTCGCCCGACATCATGTTGACCGTGCAATCCGACAGAGCAAGTATCCGCGCAGAGCGCGCCGCGCCGTCGATCGCGGCCATTTCTCCGAACAGATGGCCCTGTCCGATCTGGCGCAAAATGACTTCTCGCCCGTTCGAGGACGATAGAACGACCTGCATCGTACCGCTGCGTATGACGAAGACATCGCGGGTTGTTGACCCTTCGACAATCACGATTTCGCGATTGGGAACAAAGCGTTGGGTCGAACGGGCGACGAACTCGTCAAAAAGGGCAGCCGGAAGCTTCTCATCCAGGTACCCTGGAACTTCTGGACCAGAAGAGGAATATGACTGCACCGCGCCCCTCGGATTTTGCGACCCGTGGTGCACACTTTGACCGCGCCACGGCTCAATTTCAAGAGAACGTTCTCAACGCGACCGCGGTGCGAACTCCCACGGGGGTCTTGTGGGGTTTCTCACAGCCTAACGCGCGCAACTGATCCATCTTCCGCCAAGCAGAATGGGCTGAGTCTTTCGTGCTTTATCCGGCGATCACAGACGGCCCTTATCTCTCAGCACGAAAGAGAAGGGAAGCGGCATGGATAACGACTCGATCAAAGAGCGCATTCGCGACAATCACCACCAGATCGCCCGCACCTTGAATGTTGTGAACTCCGGCAACCCTTACGCCGCAGAACCCGACCGTACACGCCGCATCGATCGACTTCAGACCAAGGCGAACCTGTCGCGCAGCGCAGCGGCTATGATCGACAGTCAGATCGAGATGCTTGGCAAAATGCCCGAAGCGCAAGAACTCGCCAGTCCCGACGGCGTGGATGACAGCGATAGTCTCGATGATGACGGCACGGACGGCGCGGAGAAAATCTGGGGCGACAGCGTCGATTTCGTCAATGTGAGTTTCCTAGAAAAGGGCGCGCGCATCGCCCGTTCTGTGGGACGCGTGGCCTATCGCAGCAACCACCCACAAGGCAGCGGCTTTCTGATCGGCGAAGGCCTGTTTCTGACCAATTATCATGTCGTTGATTCAGAGCAGCTCGCTCGAAGTTTGATGCTGCAATTCGACTACGAGACCGACATTACCGGTTCTCAGAAAGAGCCGACCAATTTCGCGATCGATACGTCGATCTTCATCACCAGCGACGACACTCGTGATGGCCTGGATTACGCTTTGTTTCTGGTGGGACCGCGTCTCAAAGGCGACAAACCAATCGAATACTTCGGGTGGAGCGGCCTGTCTGACGCCAGCGACAAGCACATGCTGGGCGAATTTGCGAACGTTGTCCAGCATCCGCAGGGCCGGTTTAAGGAAGTGGTGCTGCGCGAAAATCGCCTTGTCGCGCGCGGTGGAGACGCGCTGCACTATGTGGCCGATACCGAGCCGGGCTCCTCAGGATCGCCCGTGTTCAACAGCGAATGGCGACCAATCGCGTTGCACCATTGGGGGTCCCCATGGGCGGACGTGTTTGGCGAAGACGGCCATCGAATTGATCGCAACGTCAACGAAGGCATTCGCATTAGCTCCATCGTGCACGATATCCGCTCAAAGCTGTCGAACCTGACACCCGAAAACCGGGCGCGTGTTGAGCGCGCCTTGCATCACGGCGCGCAACCCGAAGCGGCGGGCGATCACTTTATCCCGGATTATTGCGACCTGTCGAAGGGCGCGGCCGGTGCTAGTGGGCCCACCGTCTCACCCGATGGACGCATCAACTGGACGGTTCCGGTTGAAATAAGCGTTGGTATTCCCTCGCTTGCTCAGCGCCCGGCCCAGACTGATTCGGAGTTCGAGCTCGTTCTGCCGCCGGTCGAAACGGAACGCGAGGCGCGCGAGGCCGCGCCTGCACGCACGGCTCCGGCGCGCAAAGCTCCCGCGCGCAAGCGTCGATCGCGCGCCAAGATGAAGAAATGACCGCCATTTGATTCCTTAGAAACCGTTCAAATCCTGAAAGGATCGCCAATGCCAGCCACGATCATTCGCACCCGAAACGGTTATCTAGACCGGGAAGACGAAGCACAATTTGCCGCGTTTAGCGCGCGCTTAAACGCTGGCAGCGCGCCTTTGATGATCCATATCCACGGCGGTCTTGTCGATGAAGACACGGGGGTCTCGGGTGCTGAACGATTGGCTGGGCCAACAGGATATGTTCCGCCTGATGGGTATGAGCAGCTCTATATCGTCTGGCGTTCCGGCCTTTTGGAAACTTTGCGGACCAATTGGCGCGAATTACATCGGCGCGACCGACTTTACCGTTCGCTGATCGGTAAGCTGCTGGAATTCACCGCCCGCAAGCTGGGATTGCCTATCCCTTCGGCGATGGGCGCGGAAGCGATCGACGGCGCACCGATGGCGTTGAACGTCCGGATGGATATCGAAAGGCGCCTCGCATCGCTTGATCCCGCGCGCTTTGCCGACATCGAAGCGCTTCTCGACCGTGAGAACCTCGCTCTCGAAGGGATTTCGGAGGACGATTTCGCCGCGGAACTGGAGGCTGAGCTGGCCTCCGATCCGGCGCTGATGGCAGTGGCTCAGGATATCGAAGCGACGTTTACACCGGCTGCCGAAAGTTTGAGCGTTGTCGGCAACTCCACCGAAGGCCGCGAGGTTCTCGATCGGCTCAATCCCGAAGTGGTCGGGCAATTGCGCAGGCAATTCAGCGTGCAAAGCGCCGCCGAAGGGTTTGGCTTTTCGGTTCTGCGAAAGCTGATTGTGTACGGAGCCAAGATCGGCTGGCGCGTCTGGCGGCGCTTTCGGTCCGGGCGCGATCACGGGATCCACGCGACGGTCATCGAGGAGATCCTGCGCGAACTGTACGGCGACCATATCGGCTCAGCGATCTGGACGCTGATGAAGGACGACACCGCCGACCATTTCAATGGCCGCCTTGGATCGCGTCTGCTGGACATGATTCAGAGCAGCGGGGAGAGAAGGGTGGTCCTGATCGGCCACAGTGCGGGCGCGGTGTTCGTCTGCAACCTCTTGCGCGCCTGGCAACAGCACGGCGGTGATCCGGGGCGTAAGGCCGATGTTGTGTTCCTCGCCCCGGCGGTGCGCGACCGGTACTTTGCGGAAACCCTCGCATTGGCACCGGACCGGATCGACCGGTTCCGCATGTTCTGCCTCAACGATCAGCGCGAGCGCGAGGATGCCCTGTTCGGCAGTCGGTGGAGTTTCCTCTACCCCTCATCCTTGCTTTACATCGTGTCGGGCCTGTTCGAAGATGACGATCAGGAACCGCAAGTCGATGCGCCCTTGTTGGGCATGGAGCGTTTCCGCCGATGGCAGGGCGGCTCTCTGGGGGCTGACGAAGACGCGGCGGCGGACGCCGTTGAGGCATTTCTCGCATCAAAGCCCTCATCGCAGGTCTACGCACCGAGCCAGGCCGGCTCCGGTCTCAACAGCGACGCGCACACCCATGGTGGTGTCGACAACGATCCGGACACTTTGGAAAGCGTGCGCGATGCGTTTTTGACCTGACTCGTTCGTATGACCCGATCACGCCTAAACCGCGCGAAACCGTTGGAGACGCCCAATGTATAAAGCCCTTCTCACAGCTCTGGCCGCCGCCGCCACTTTGGCCGCGTGTTCGCACACACCGCCCGAAACGCCCGACGGCGGCATCTGCAAGCTTAAGCGGGTGTGGATCGAGCAGCCCCTACCCGGCGAAGAGCCGCTGGAAAGCGTGTTGGAGGATCCTTCGGGACCAATGCTGTTCCTATCAGGCGGCAGCCAGAACGGCGCGTTTGGCGCGGGCTTCCTGCATGGCTGGAACGAGAGCAAAGTGGATGCGAGTGGAAAGCCAGTGGGCCTCCCCAAGTTTTCGGTGGTGACCGGGATCAGCACAGGCGCATTGCAAGCGACTGGCGCGTTTACGGGTCGCACTGACATCACCGTTGATGGCTATACGATTGATGATGAGGACGACCTGCTCGACACTTTCGTCAAAGGCTCTTCGGGCGATGGTGATGGCATTGGCGCGGGTGATGCTCTGACGGCTGTGCGCAAAGGCGCTTTGTCCGATCTCATTCCCTTGAGAGGGCGGCTGGATCGCATCCTTACCGATGAAGTGCTCAACGAGGTCGCCCGGCGCGGGAGGGAAGAAGGCGCGCGCCTTTTGGTTGGCGCAACCGATTTCGACCTTGGCCAAGCGGTTGCCTTTGACATGACAGACCTCGCGGGGCGCTATGCAAATGCCCCTTCCGAACAGGAAAAGAAGACCTTGAAGGGCTGTTATATCGAAGCGCTGATTGCCTCATCGGTGGTGCCCGGTGCAGCCAAGCCTGTCTTCATCGACAACCGCAAATATATCGATGGCGGGGTCCGGTTTGCGGTGTTTGATGATCGGGTGGGTCAAGTCTTGCGCGATGCACGCCAAGCGAGCGCTGAAGCCGTGGGCGCGCAAGATATACCCTATGCCCCCGAAACATCGGTCTACATCATCTTCAACAGCGATGGCGAACCCAAGGCCAAATGCGCCAAGGTCGATGACGCGAACTGTAATCCAATCGAGGGGCTCGACGGCGCGCGCAAGGACTGGGACTTCTTGTCGCTGGTCCTAGGCACGGTCGGCCAGTTGGTCGATCAGGTGCAGCGCCTCTCAATCGAGAGGGCTCGCCAGCGCGGCGACGATCTGCTGGCCGAAACGCACTTCGCGCGGATCAACGCCTCCGTAATTGGCGAGAGTGGAACCGCCTTTACCATTCCCGATTTTGCAGGGTCCAAAACCTGCGAGGCTTGGCGAGAGATTGACGACCAGACTGACGCTCCGCTCGAGTTCCACAAACGCTTTATGCGCTGCCTGATCGAATATGGCCGCGAGCGGGGCAAAGCGGAAAACTGGGACTATGACAATTCGGGCGCGGTCAAGCGCGCTCGCGAAGCGGCTGAAGAAGCGAAACGGGCGAGGGAAGGCGGCGCCTAGGTTGCGCATAGATTCAAGGGGCGCGCTTAAGCAGAGGCGGTCACACGCGGGGCGAAAGTAAGCGCGTATTATCCTCGAACGGTCGGACCTTGGAACCCGGTCGCTTGGTCAGGTGTAGGGTTTCAAGAGGGCTCCAGTGAGCCTAAGGGCTCGCACGCGTCTCTATGATCATTCATTTCCGACCTTTTGAGCTCCGTTCCTTCAAACTGCGCACGGCATGCTTCAGTTCGCTGCTGCTCTGCGCGGGTCCAACGAATGCGGCTGAAGCGCAGGAAACCGATCCACCTGTCCAGTCAACTGAGAACGGGCCATCTGACCCGGCGCCCAGAGAAGAGAAGATCGAAGCGCAAGAGATCATCGGCGATGACACTTTTCAGGCCGCCTTGCCCGAACTCGTCGCGGATGATCCCGAACTGCTGGAGGCGCTCGAACCCATCGACGCATTCGAACGCCGCTTTGACGCGCTGACCAGCGAGCCGGTCGAGCCAACCGTAAGCGACGCCGAGGCGAGCGATCCGGCAGCCAACGCGCCGCCACCGGCGGCGCCTCTTGAACCGCAATTCATCGATCCGGCCTTGGCCGCGCCTCTGCCACCGCTTGAGGATTTTGAGGCCCTTCCGCTCGACTTTGCCCCGCCTTCTGCAGCTCCTGTGTCCCCTTCTGTCGCTCTAACCTACAGCTGGAGCCTTCGCGGATTGGCCGACGCGGACCTTCTGACGGGCACAGACATGTACCACCAGTTTGAGGAGCTGTCCGCGCTGGAAAACGGCGATGGAGAGGCGGCGAATATCGCGATGCTCGTAGCGCGCGTGAATGACGACATGGCGTTGCTCAACCGTCTCTTGAAATCCGAGGGCTGGTATCGTCCCCTTGTCAAAAATGCCGTCGAAGCGGGTGAACCCGGCGACAAGGTGGCCGCCAAGGTCGCGATTGAGGTCGAGCGAGGGCCGCGCTTCACTCTGTCCCAGATTGTGATCGACGCCCAACCAACGGTGCCCAAAGGCCTGATTGAGGACACGATCACCCTGAAGGTGGGCGATCCCATTATCGCCTCCCGAATCCTGATAAACGAGGCTTTGATAGCGACGCGGCTGCCGCAAAATGGCTATCCCTTTGCCGCAATTGGCGCGCGCGATATCGCACTCGATGCGGGTACGGCGGGGGGAGAATACACGCTGCCGGTCACAGTGGGGCCGCGCGCCAAATTCGGCGGCTTCCAGGTGTCAGGTGACGCGGTGTTCGATCCGGAGCACCTTGGCGATATCGCGCGGTTTGAGCGCGGCGAGCTTTACGACAGCCGATGGCTTGACGATCTGCGGCGCGCTCTGGCGGCGACGACCTTATTGCGCTCGTTCAGCGTCGAACCGAAAGAAACCGGAGAAGACGCGGGCGAGGGAACCGAGTATGTCACCATTGCTGTTGACCAGACCGCCGGTCCCGCGCGCACGTTGGCCGGATCGGTTGGTTACGGCGCCGGGCAGGGTTTCCGCCTTGAAGGCAGCTGGGCGCATCGCAACCTGTTTCCGCCCGAAGGCGCGCTGACCGCGTCGCTGATCGCGGGCACTTTAGAACAGGGCGGCAGCCTGTCCTTCCGCCGCGCCAACGCTGGTCAGCGCGACCGCACATTTGAGGTCAACGCCAGCGCGCTTCGGTCCAACTTTGACGCGTTTGAAGCGGTGACAGGCCGCGTGGGCGCGACCTATTCCTATGTCTCCACCCCGATCTGGCAGAAACGCATCACCTACGCCTTCGGCGTTGAGGCCTTGGCCAGTGTCGAGGATGCGTTTGATGTCGAAGCGGGCGCCTTTGCGGACCAGACCTATTTCATCGGGGCGGCGTTCGCGCAGGTCGGTTTTGACACGTCCGACGACTTGCTTAACCCCACGCGCGGCCTCCGGTTGGAGGCTCTGGTCCAACCCGAAGGGTCGCTCGACGGCGGGTTTACCCCCTATGTCCGCACGATCCTGGACGCGACCGCTTATAATCGGGTGGGCGATAAGATTGTGCTGGCTGGCCGCGCGCGGTTGGGCACGCTGCAAGGGGCGGACGGCGTCGATATCGCACCATCCCGGCGTCTCTATGCGGGCGGCGGCGGATCGGTGCGCGGCTTTGGCTTTCAGGAATTGGGACCGCGCGTTCAGGCGGCCAATCCCGACTTCGATCCCACCGATCCCGAAAGCGAGGAACCCCAATTCACCTTGGAGCCCATCGGCGGGCGAAGTGTCATCGAGGCTTCGGCTGAGGCGCGCTATCGCTTTGGCGATTATGGCGTCGTCGCCTTTGTCGATGCAGGGCAAGTGTACCGTGACACCGTGCCGACCTTCGAAGACATCCGCTTTGGCGTGGGCGTTGGTGGCCGGATCTACACCGCCTTTGGCCCCTTGCGCGTTGATGTCGCGACCCCGATCAACCGTCGCGCGGGTGAAAGCCGCATCAACGTCTATGTCTCTATCGGGCAGGCGTTCTGATGGTCTGGGTGAAGCGCATTAGTTTGGGGTTGGTCGCCCTTTTGCTGGCGCTCATGGTGCTCGCGGTGATCGCGATGCTTGTGATCAACACCGCACCAGGGCGCGATTATGTGCGCGAGCAGGTCGAAGCGCTTGAATTTGAGAACGGGCTAAAGATCGGCGTCGGCTCGATCGACGGGTCGCTCTACAGCGTGATGATCCTGCGCGATTTGACCCTGTCCGATCCGCAAGGCGTGTTTGCGAGCGCCCCGCGAGTTGGCGTCAACTGGAACCCTTTCGCCTTTGCTTGGGATCATATCGAGATTGACGGCGTCGGCATTGAGACCGCGACCCTCTCTCGCGTGCCTGAGTTTAACGAAACGCCGCCGAGCGACCCACCGCTTTTGCCTGACTACACCATCGATATCGGCGCGTTTGAGATCGAACGCTTGGTGGTAGAGGCGCCCGTTGCGGGAAGCGAACGGATCGCAAAAGCCTCGGGAAAGGCGTTTATCAAGGATCGGCGCGCCGATATTTCCGTGACCGCGAGCAGCGTGGCGAGCGGGCCGGAAGCTGCGGCGGGCGATGTGGTCGAGCTGGTCCTGGCCGCGGTGCCCGAGGAGGATCGGTTGGACGTTGATCTGTACGTCAGCGCCCCGGCCGATGGGGTGATCGCGGCGCTGGCTGGCCTGCCGGGATCATTGGACGCAAAGCTTAAGGGAGAGGGCACCTGGGCAAGCTGGGACGGAGGTCTCACAGCGCATTGGAGGGACGAGCCGCTGGCGCAGTTGGACCTGATCGCGCGCAGCGGTGTCTTTGGCGCAAGGGGTGAGACACAGTTGAGCGGGTTGGCGCCGGATGCGGTCAAAGGGCTGCTGTCTGGCGTGACCACTGTCGACGTCGAAGCGGACACCAACACCACCGTGACCAGGATCAAGGCGCGGCTTGATGGAGAGGCCTTTCGGCTAGCCGCTAATGGCGCGGTATCGGTGGAAGACAACCGCTTTGATGATCTGCGCGCGCAGATTGAGGTCAACAACGCGAGCGATCTGTATCAAGGCCTGTCCGGATCGAACACGCGCGCGGACCTGCTGCTGGATGGCGAATTGTCGCGGCCCAGCGTGGAGTATGATCTGACTGCGGCCCGACTAGAATTTGCCGATATCGGGTTGGTGGGCTTTTCAGCTTCCGGTCGAACTCGGGCTGACCTTGAACAAATGCAGCTGCCCATCGACGCGCGAGTGGCGCGGATCACGGGCCTCGATCAGGCCGCGGGCGGGCGGCTGACTGATGTGCGCCTGACCGGCGATATCCTGATCGCCTGGCCACGCATTGTCTCAGATAATTTGCGCCTGCGCTCCTCGCGCCTAGACGCTGGCCTGACGTTAGTCGCCGACGCGCAGGCCGGTCGTTATGGCGGGGCGATCGATGGACAGATCGGCGATTATCGCGTGGAGAGCGTGGGTCTCTTCGACGGCGAGACTGAGGCCGATCTGGCTTTCAGCACCCGCCAGGGTGTTGCGCTCGAAGGGCGGGTTCAAGCGCGCTCGACTTTGCTGACCAATGAAAGCGTCGCGACGTTTCTGGGCGGCGATCTCGTCGCTTCGAGCGATGTCGCCTATGGCCGCGATGGAGTGACGCGGCTCACCGAAATCCGGCTTACCTCCCCGCTTGTGGAGGTAAACGAAGGCGAGGGCACCTATAACGCGCAAGGTGAGTTCGATATCACCGCGCAAGGGGTCTCGACCACCTACGGGCCACTTGGAGTGCAGATTGTGGGCACGGTGGCGAATCCGGTTGCAAAGATCGACGCGCCCAATCCGGGGCTCGGCGTGGGGCTCGTTAACGTGCAAGCCGAAGTGCGTGGCGAAAACCAGACCTACCGGATCGAAGCGCGCGGAGAGAGCGACTTTGGACCGGTCGCGACACTTTTGAACGCCGATCTTTCCGGCGCGGCCACCATGCTCGATATCGAGCGGGCCGAGATCGGCGGGATCGCGCTGAGCGGTCAGCTAACGCAGAGCGAAGCCGGACCCTATCGCGGGGATTTGATCGCGGCAGGCGATGGGATTGATGGGCGGGTGCAACTGCTTGATCAGGGCGGCGTCCAGATCGCGCGGGCCAATCTGCGCGCGCAAGATCTTATTCTGCCCGGACCGGCGGGTGTGCGTATCGGGCGGGGCTTTGTCGACGCAGATATTGCGCTGTACGAACAGCCCCAGATCACGGCTGAGGTGCAGTTTGCCAACGCCCGCTATTTCGGGACGCGGATTGATACGCTGCGCGCTGATATTGATCTGGAAAATAGGATCGGATCGGCCCAAGTGCTCGCTGAGGGCCGCAATCAGGTCCCGTTTCGCATCGCCGCCAACGCCGAATTACAGCCCGACTTGTGGCGCGCCGCAATTGAGGGCGACGCGCGCGGCGTCAAGTTCCGCACCGAAGCGCCCGCGCGGATTATCCCGCCCTTCGCCAACGGATCGCAGGATCCTGACTACCGCTTGGAACCCACCAAGCTGGTTTTCACGCGCGGATCGATGCGCCTGTCGGCTCGCTTCGGCTCGGGACTGGAACTGAAGACTCGCTTGGACGAACTGGACCTTGCGATCCTCAATCGCTTTGTCACGGGTCTTGGCGTTGGTGGACGCGCGACCGGGCGCATCGACTTTGCGCAGGCCAGCGCGAACGCCATACCTGATGTGGACGCGCAGTTCGAGATCGCGAATTTCACGCGCTCGACCGCGCTCACCGTGAGCCGCCCAGTCAATGTCAGCTTCGCCGGACAAATGCGTGACAACGGCGCGGTTGGTCGGGCTGTTATCCGGCAAGGCGGCGACGTGATCGGGCGTATTCACACCAATTTGACCCCGACCGGTCCACCCCAAGCGGACTGGGTCGCGCGCGTGCTGGATGCGCCCTTGGGGGGCGGTCTGCGCTACACCGGCTCGGCCGCCACGGTCTTTACTCTGGCGGGATTGCCGGATCAACGGCTGACGGGTGCCTTGGGTATCGCGGCGGATTTCTCAGGTCGGGTTTCGGACCCGAGCCTTACCGGTGTCGTGCGCGCGAAAGACCTCACTTATGAAAACCAGACCTACGGCACGCAATTGACCGGTCTCAACGCGCGCGGGCGGTTCAACGGCGATGAGCTGTTGATCGAGCGGTTCGAAGCGAACGCGGGTAATGGACGCGTGTCCGCACAAGGCACCATTGGCCTGGCCGCCGATCAGGGTTTCCCGATGGAAATCGCGATCACTTTAGACAAAGCGCAACTGGCGCGCAGCGATGCTTTGGGAGCGCGGGCGACCGGTGACCTTACGATCACAAAGGTTGCCGGGGCGCGGGCGCTCTTGGCGGGGACTCTGACGCTTCCTGAAACCCGCTACAAGCTCAGCTATGTCGGCGCGACTGAAGTGCCCGAGCTTTCTGGTGTGCGGTTCAAGAACAGGGGGCAAGGTGAGGCCGAGACAAACGCTGTTGCCGCCAACGAACCGGGTTTTCAGGATCTGCGGCTGGATCTCAAGCTTATTGCTGAGGACGAACTTTACGTCAGCGGGATGGGGCTGCAAAGCGAGTGGAGCGCCTATCTGCGGGTAACCGGCACAAGCGCTGACCCGCGCCTCGCGGGTGAGATCGATTTGGTGCGAGGCACGCTTGGCTTTGCCGGGCGATCGTTTGATATTGAGCGTGGTCGTATCCGCTTCACCGGCTCGCCCACGCCCGATCCGCAGATTGCAATTACCGCGACCGAAACTATTCAGAATGTGGCCGTGTCCGTGAATGTCGGCGGCAGCGCGTTCACGCCAGAATTTCAATTCACCAGTTCCCCTGGCCTTCCGCAGGATGAAATCCTGGCGCGTATTCTGTTTGGCAGTTCGATCGCCAATCTGTCTGCGCTCGAAGCGGTGCAATTGGCGCAATCGCTGAACGCTCTGAGCGGTTCGGGCGGCGGCTTGAACCCGCTTGGCGCGCTGCGATCCGCGACCGGGATCGACCGTCTGCGTGTTCTGGGCGCGGATGAAGTGACCGGGCAGGGAATGGCGCTCGCCGCCGGGCAATACATCTCGGACGATATCTACGTCGAAGTGATCACCGATGCGCGCGGCTTTACCGCGACGCAGCTGGAGATCAGTTTGACCCAGACCCTGTCCCTTCTAAGCCAGGCGGGCGGCGTTGGTGGGACCAACGTCAATCTGCGCTACCGAAAGGATTATTGATGCGGGCGGGGCTTGTCATTGCAGCCATTGCGTTGGCGCTGGGGGTTATCGTGGCTCTTAGCCGACCAGCCCCGCCGACCTTTGCCGATCGGTTCGAGGACGCCGAAGCCAAGTTGGAAGCCTTGTCAGAGAGCATTGAGGAGGATTTGCCGGAACCCCAGTCAGAGCGCTGAACGCGGCCTCTGGAGTTCGCGAAAACGCGCCGTATTATCCAACAGTCGGACAGGCTGGCTTGCCATTGAGCGCAAAAGTGCAAGCGTGCTTAGATCACCTATCAGCGATCATCACTTGGAAGGCTTGAGGCTCATGGATTTTTCGAACGCGGCGGCTCCCGGCGAAGCGGCTCAGGCTTTCCTTGCGCGCGCGGCCCAGAAGCAATTCATTGACGGCAAATGGGTAGACAGCGCCAGCGGTGAAACTTTTGCCACACTGGACCCGGCGACCGGTGAAACCATTGGCCAGATGGCGCGGGGAAATGCGGCGGATGTGGACGCAGCGGTCGCTTCGGCGCGCGCGGCGTTTGAGGATGGGCGCTGGTCAGGCCTGACCCCGATGGAGCGGTCCAAGACCCTGTGGGCCATAGCCGATGCGATCGAGTCCAATATCGATGAACTGGCCGAGCTTGAAACGCTCGATCAGGGTAAAGCGCTTTATGTCGGGCGCTGGGCGGAAATTCCGGGTGCTGTGAACCAGTTCCGCTATTTCAGCGGCATGGCGACCAAGATCGAAGGGTCCACCATCCCCACATCGATCAACTACCAGCCGCCGGGCAAGGAAGTGTTCGCCTACACCCAGCATTTGCCCGTGGGCGTGGTGGGAGCCATTGTGCCGTGGAATTCACCTTTGGTACTCACCGCGATGAAGCTGGCGCCGGCGCTGGCCGCCGGGTGCACCGTGGTTTTGAAACCCGCGGAAGACACCTCGCTGACCGCCGTGCGGTTGGTCGAACTGATGATGAAAGCGGGCCTGCCCGAAGGGGTGGTGAACCTGGTGACGGGCTTGGGCAGTGAAGCGGGCGCGGCGCTGGCGGCGCATCCGGGCGTCGATAAGGTCGCTTTTACAGGCTCGACCCAAACGGGCCGCGCGATCCTGGATGCGGTCAAGGGCAACCTCAAACGCGTGACTCTGGAACTGGGCGGAAAGTCGCCGGTCATCGTGATGGGCGATGCGGATTTGGACGCCGCGATTGGCGGGGCGGCGAACGCGATCTTCTTCAACGGCGGACAGGTGTGTATCGCCGGATCGCGCCTCTATGCGCATCGCAGCGTTTTTGACCGCGTTGTCGAAGGCGTGTCCGAGCAGGCCAAGTCGATCCAATTGGGCCACGGCATGGACCCGGCCACACAAATGGGCCCGCTGGTCTCACAGAAACACGCCGCAAAGGTCGCGGATTTCATCGCAGACGGCAAGAAAGCGGGCGCCAGCGTGTTGGCGGGTGGCGAAACCGCTGGCCCCAATGGCAGTTTTATCACGCCTACGGTGATTACCGATGTGCAGCCCGATATGAGCGTTGTGCGCGAGGAAATTTTCGGCCCCGTCGTGGTCGCGACGCCCTTCGATGATCTCGACGAAGTGCTGAGCGCTGCCAACGATAGCGACTATGGCCTCGCCGCCGGCATCTGGACAGAGAGTCTTTCGACTGCGACCCGTGCGACCAAACGGCTGCAAGCGGGCACGGTTTGGATCAACAGCCATGCGATGTACGATCCGTCCTTGCCCATCGGCGGAATTAAGCAATCGGGCTGGGGCCGCGACAGCGGGCAGGTTGCGATGGAGAACTACCTTAACCTGCAAACGGTCTGCGCAATCGTTTAAGCGGGTCTGGCCTCAGGCCGTGCGGCCACCGTCGATGGGCAGCACCGCTCCATTCAGATAGGCGGGTGCATCGCGCAGCAGATAGTCGACGAGGTCTGCAATTTCGCTCATCTCGCCAAATCGGCCCGCGGGCGTGGCTTGGCGCAGGCCATCGAAGACTTCGGGCAGGCGCGCCTCGAACTCGCGGAATTTCTCGGTTGCGATGATACCCGGCGCGATGACATTGATGACAAGCCCAGCCCACGCATATTCCAGCGCGGCGGATTTCGTGAGGCCGATGACGCCCCATTTAGCGGCGGAATAGTCGGCCATTCCCTTGGTGCCCTTCACCCCGCCGGTGGAGGAATTGTTCACAATCCGGCCAGCGCCCCGTTTCAGCATCAGCGGCACCTCAGCGCGCATCAGGTGGAACGGCGCGGATAGGTTCACGCTCAGCGTGTTTTGCCAACGTTCCAGCGGAATCTCGTGCAGCGGACCATCGCCCAGCGTATCGCCCAAATTGTTGAACGCGCCGTCGAGCCGTCCGTGATCCGCCTCGATCTGGTCGATCAGCGCCTGACAGGATGCTGCATCGCCGCCGTCAAACTCTATAGCGCTCGCCGATCCGCCGCCCACGCGGATCACTTCGGCGGCCTCTTCCAAAGGCTTCAATCGGCGCGCGGCGAGCACCACATGGCCTTCACCTTGGCCCAGTTTGAGCGCGGCCTGGCGGCCCATGCCGGAACTGGCGCCAGCGACGAGAAAGACGGGTTTGGTCATTCGGGCAGGCCTTTCACAAAATCTTCGATCGCGCGGGCTTTGGCGTCAGGCGTGGCGCAATCGGGGGTGAACTGCGCACCGGGGATGAGGTCCACGATTTCGGCGGTGGCGGGGTCGAGCGCGCTGCCGGAATCGCCCAGGATGAGCACCGGGAGGGCGAGCCGTTTCAGTGCCTCGCGAACCTCGTGCCGGAACACGGCTTCGTAGGGGAGGTGGTAGGTTGTAAGTTGACTAAGGACACTCACAGACAGGTTGTGAAGCAGTGTAGGATCGAGTGATCCTTCGTCGCGTAAGTGTTTGTAATTCTTTTTATAATGCGGAAAAAACAGCATCTGATCGCGTGTAAAGTTCCACGCCCAGTGAAATTGCGCGCCGGTGTCGCTGGGCGCCTGTCTGGGCGCGTAGTTTTCAAGAAATTCAGCCCGCGTCGCATCGTCCAGCAAAGCCAACCCATCGATTACCAAAGCGCGAACCTCAGCGGGCCGCGCCAGAGCCCATTCGACCGCGATATGTCCGCCAGTGTGCGTGCCATAGAGGACGGGGCGATCAAGGCCCAAGGCGTCGGCCCCGCGCGCGATCATATCGGCGAAGTCGGTCATGGCCGGCGCCTCCATCGTGGGCGCGCAGGATTGCCCGTTACACGGATTGTCAAAGGCGTAGAGCGACAGCTCTTCGCCAAGCGCCTCCATCAACGGAACCAGCGTTTCGGAGGAAGCGGGCGAGGCGTGCAGCATCGCCAGCGGAATAGCCGCATCAGCCCCGACCCGGCGACGCAGATGCAACTGCCCCTCCGTTATCGAGGCGTAGGCTTTCTCAATCGCGCCCAACCGCGTTTAACCCTTCAACTGGTCCGGAAAATGAGCCTCGTGGTTCTCTGAATACCAATCCGCTATCTCCTCGCGCGTGGCCCACCAGATGCCGTCGAGCCCTTGGGCGTATTCGATAAATTCGCGCAGGGCCCGGATCGTGTAGGCGCGGCCTGAGACGTGCGGGTGCAGACCCACATTCATAATCCGCCCGGTCTTTGAGCCTTCCTTGTGAAGCACCGAAAGCTCCTCAATCAGAAGGTCGCGGTACTCATCGGTCGTGCGATTGTTGCGCGTGAGGATCGTGAAATCGTTGATGACATTGGAATAGGGCGTCGCGACAATCGGCCCAGCATCGGTGCGGATCAAGTAGGGCTGATCATCGTTCATGATGTCGCAGTAGGCCTTGAACCCTTCTTCAACGAGGATGGTTGGCGTGTTGAGCGTGCCGCGCAGCGAGCTCGACAGCCACACCTTGGGCTTGCGGCCCGTATGCGCCTCGTACATCTCGACCGAGCGCTGAATGATCGAGCGTTCGGTGTCGATATCGTCGTGGAAATCGGTGAGCAGTTCGCCTTGTTCGTAATTGTGCGCGATCAGCTCTCCGCCGCGTTCAAGGCATGCGTCCGCCATTTCCTTGCGCCGTTCAAAGGTGACCGCGTTGACCGTGCAGGCCGGTTTGACGCCCATGTCATCGAACATGTCGAACATGCGCCAAACGCCCACACGCTGACCGTATTCGCGCCAGGAATAGTTAGGATAATCCGGTATGCGCCCCGCAAGCGGATTGGGGAGCAAAGCCGGGCCGCCCGCGTAGTATGGCTTGTCCGTGTCTTTGACGAGATCCCAGGTTTCCAGGTTGATCGTCATCATGATCGCGACCTTCGCGCCGCCCGGCCATTTCAGAGGAGCGCGTTTGGGAAGCGGAACATAGTCGTATTCAAACATGAGGCAGTTGGTCCTTAGAATTCCGCCATCAGACGGCCAAAGCCCTCTTTCTGGTCGATGATGCCATTCTGGCGCAGCGCGTTCCAATAGGTCGCGGTGTTGATTGCGATCACTGGTTTGCCCAGCCACATTTCGGCGGCCGCGGCGAGCTTCACCATCGACAGGTTCGTGCCCACCTGCACCAGCGCATCGACATCGTCGCCGTCGAGCTTTTTGAGCTCTTCGCGCAGCGTCGGCGTGGTCTCCTGCGCGATTGCGGTCCAGCTGGGGCATTGCAGGCATGTGTCGCGCACGACCTCAACACCGTGGTCGGACATGAAGTGCGCGACATGCGCGTTGGCGGACGGATAATAGGGGGACAGAACAGCGATCTTCTTGATCCCGCCATAGGCGCCGAACGCTTCGATCAAGGATTGCGATCCGGTGCACAGTTTAAGGCCAGAGGCGTCCTCGATGTTCTGACGCCATTCTTCCGCGCCCTTGGCCCCGCCATAAAACGTCACCGCGCTCATCCCCATGACGAGGTAATCGGGGTTGCACGTCAGCACACCGCGCACCGCGTCGAGCGTGTTGCGGCTGATCTCCAGCGTGCCCGCCATGAAGGTCTCATCCGAGATCGCAGATGCGTCATCGACAACGATGCGGCTGTAATGATTGGTCACCCCGCGCACGCGAAGATCGTCAAAATCGGGCTGTACAATCGTGTTGGTTGAAGGGCCCAGCACGCCGAACAGCCGTTTGTATCCACGCGCATCGGGGTTGGGGCGAGGTTTAACGGGCATCAGGCGGCCTTCCTTTCCTTCTCAACGCAATCGATCATCGACTGGCGTAGCAGGAATTCGCGCCTACGCACGGGATCGGCGCGAACCGCTTCCATTTCGGCCTTGCGCCGGGCGTGGAGCTGGCCTTCGCCTTCCTTGAGATATTCCATGTTGCGGATGGTTTGCGCCTGAATGAATTCGTGCGTGGTGGTGCGGCGCTGGACCTCAAATGCGGAGAGTTCGTGGTCCGCGTCTGCGCCACTTTTGTAAATCCGCACCATCCGCTCCGCGAGGTTGAAGGCGTCGTGGATGCCGCTGTTCATTCCGAACCCGCCGATGGGATTGTTGAGGTGCGCCGCGTCCCCAATCAGCGCGGTGCGCCCGTCGAGGAAGCTTTTCGCTACGCGCTGATGCACACGGTAGATCGTTCTGTGGTGGGTGGTGACCTCTTCGCCCTTGCCGATCAGGCGTTCAAACACCTCGTTCTTCTTGGCGTCGCCTTTCAACACCTCGTCCGGCGTGTCCATGTCCGCCGGCACCAGCACCCGCCATAGGAAGGGCACGCGCAGCAGCACCATCCATTCGTCAGGGTCGGACACGTAATTGACGTGGCACAGCCCTTTGATGGTTTCCTCAAGCGGTTCGGTCGTGGTGAAGCACAGGAATTTCTCGGGATAGGTGAAGCCGTGAAATTCGGTGCCGAGCCATTTACGCACGGTCGAATTCGAACCATCCGCGCCGATCAGAAAATCGGCCTCCACCTTTACAATCGAATAGGGCGTTTCGGCGTGGACCGTGACACCGCTGGCGTTTTGTTCAACCGCCGCCACGCGGTGGTTGAACAGCACTTCGGCGCCCTTTTGCTCCTGCACCCCTTCGGACAGCATGCGCGACAGGTGATATTGCTCGCACTGGATGCGGTAGGGATGGCGTGTGACATCAGCGAGTTCAGAAAGGTCAAAGTCGATCACCTCGCCCGTGCGCCGTTCGCGGAAATGGTAGATCGGGGCTTTGAGCCCTTTCTCTATCAGCCGCCGCGTTATGTCGAATTCTTCGAGCATTTCCAGCGTGGGCGGATGAAAGGTCGACGCGCGCAGGTCCAGCGCGCAATCCGCACCGTCTTCCAACAGCATTACGTCCACGCCCCGGCTCGCCAGATAAAAGGCGGCGACCGTGCCAACCGGGCCAGCGCCCGCAACGACGACTTGGGTGCGAAGGGTCTGCATAATCACGCGGCTCCATGGGCTGCGGGCAAGAGGGGGCCTTGCCGTCTAGCTGCGGTGTGGACTTGAGCGCAGGGTCTGGTGAATTGGTTCGCGGACAGTTTCTCGCCATGCGAATAGCTTCGACGCTGTGGCGCAGTCGCGCATCACAATTATCCGAACAGCGAATAGCGAAGCCGCGCAGGCCTCGCGCGATTTGTGCAAGGTGGTATCGGCTATCACTATACCGAAACCCAAGAGACGGAGATAATCATGGCGCTCAACACCAGCCCGCTGCGCGATATCACGGCCGAAGATATCGAGACCTATCAGCGCGATGGCGTGGTGTGCATCCGCCAGGTTTTGAACCAGGAATGGGTCGATATCCTGCTTGAGCAGGCGCGTGAGGTGATTGTTGAGAAGAAGGATGTGGGCCTGCTTCCCACTATTCCTGGCCGCTATATGGCGCGCTGTCTGCCTGATTATCGCAAACTGATGTTCGAAGGCCCGGTGGCCGAGGCGGCGGGTAAGGTGCTGCAATCCAAGGAAATTCGCTTTTTCTTTGACGAGTTTTTCGCCAAGCCTCCGCAATCAGACGCCGCCACTTTGTGGCACTGCGACCGCATGGCCTTTCCGGTGGAGGGCAAGATGGTGCCCTCGCTCTGGATTCCGCTGACGCCGATCGTAGAAGAGAATTGCCTCGAAGTGCTTGCGGGCACGCAGCACGACGATGTGCCTTATTGGTTATTCAGTCCCAACGCGCGCAAGATGATCAAGCCGGACGACCGCGTGCCGCATCCCGACATTGAAAGCCGTCGGGGCGAAGAGGGTCTGCGCTTCCTTAAATGGCAGATGGATCCGGGCGATATGCTGATCGTGCATCCGTGGGTGCTGCACTATTCGGCTGGCAACCCCACCGATGACTGGCGTGTCGCGATTTCGGAGCGGGTGTTTGGTGATGACATCCGCTGGGCCCCGCGGCCCGATTGCCTCAACATTGCTGGCGTCAGTTTTGACGAAATGCTGGATGGGGAGAAGCCCGAAGGCCCGCTCTTCCCGCTGCTGTGGTCGCAGGATGGCCGCAAGGACGACGACAGCGAGTATCCGCGCGGCTTCGCCACTCGCTGGCCCAAACGCGAGATGGGCGGGGTCAATGAATACGACACGTTCAAGAAGATGAAGGCGAAGGAAGACGCAGGCGAATTGTCAGTCAAAGAGGTCTCTCCTGATCACAAGAAGGTGGGGGCGCACTGATGGGGGCGGGGATGAAGCTGTTCTATTCGCCCTTTCATACCTTCATTCACAAGGCCTTGGTCACCGCGCATGAATGCGGCTTGTGGGACGAGATCGATTTTGTCGCGACCTTCCCGTTCAAAAACTTGGAGGGGGAGGACCAAGGCGAGGCGTACTCAATCGCCGCGATCAACCCGCTGAGCAAAGTGCCCACGTTGGCGACGCCCGATGGTCAGGTGATCTTTGGCAGCCAGGCGGTGTGCGAGTTCCTCGACGCGAATTCCAAGGCGCGCCGCATGTATCCGCAAGCCGGGCCTGCGCGCTGGGACGCGATCACGCGACTGGCGCTGTCCGACACGATCTTCGAAGGCACCGTGCAAATGGTCGCCGAGCAATGGCAGGAGCCCGATCAGTGGAACCTGTATGTGTTCGAACGCATGTGGCCCAAGTTTATCCGCGCGCTCGATTGGCTCGATGGCGAGGCGGCAAAGGGTTGGCCAAAAGCGGACGGCGCCTTTGACATCGGCCACGCCGCGATGCTGCACGCGATCAGCTATTTGGGTTTTCGCGCCGAGTTTTACGAAGCAAAGGACCCGATTCATCCCAATTTCAATTGGCGCGATGGGCGACCGTCCTTAAGCGATTGGTACGATGAGGCGGTCCAGCGTCCCTCGGTCACTTCGCATTTCAACACCGATTTCACCGGCGACACCAGCGCGGAACGCTTGCAGGCGGCGGTGACTGAAGTGCTGGAATGGCAGGGAAAAGCCGCATGATCGATTTCTACTTCTGGCCCACGCCCAACGGGCACAAGATCTCAATCGCGCTGGAGGAATTCGGCCTCGATTATACGGTCAAGCCAATCAATATCCTCCAGGGCGAACAGCACGATCCCGCCTTTATCGCGGTCAGTCCAAACAATCGGGTGCCAGCGATTATCGATCACGATGGTCCGGACGGCGCCGCCCACACCGTGTTCGAAAGCGGGGCGATCTTACTTTACCTCGCGCAGAAGACCGGCAAATTCTGGTCCACCGATCCCGTGGAGCAATCGCTGATCACGCAGTGGGTGTTCTTCCAATGCGCCAATATCGGCCCGATGTTCGGCCAATGTGGGCATTTCCGCGGTTATGCGGATGAAGAGGTGCCTTACGCGATCAAGCGTTATTCGGGCGAGGTGCAGCGGCTTTATGGCCTGACAGACCGGCTCCTAAGCGAGCGCGAATGGATCACGCCGGGCGGTGCATTTGGCTTGGCTGATATGGCGACCTATCCCTGGATGGACGCGCGTCAACAGGCGTTGCACGGCGTCGATATCGCCAAGTTTCCGAACGTCGCCGCGTGGATCGACAAATGCGAAGCTCGCCCCGGCGTTCAGCGGGGAATGGCGGTGCTCAAAAGTGATATGAAAGTCGGCAATCCGACCGAAGAGACCAAGAAGGCCTTCTTCAACCGAGCCTGACGATCACTGGGTCGTGGCGGCGACCAACAGGTTTGGGATGACCGAATCGTCATAGGCGAGGTTCACCTCACCAAATCGTGCGATCACCATGTTTTGGGACGGCAGCACGTAAACACGCTGCCCACCAAACCCGTCGAAATAGATGATATCTTCGGCCAGAAACGGCTCAGCGTGCGGGATTTTGATCGGGTTGGCGGCGTTATACGCGCGCCTTGGCGTGTGTTCACGGCCCAGCCAGACATGCAGGCCGTATTGCGCGTTCACCTTGGACGGCTTGGCCATCTCTTCAATCCACGCTTTGCGAACGATTTGTTTGTCTTCCCATTCTCCGCCGCGCCGGATTAACTCGCCAATCCGGGCGTAGTCCATCAGCCCGGCGTGCAGCCCGGCGTAGCCGCGCGCTTCGCCCTGTTGGTCGATCCAGACGCGCGCATCGCCGTTGCCCAGCGGGCACCATAATTTCTGTTCCAGATAACTGAGCGTTGAGCCCTTACCGGTGGCCTCTAACCGTCGTTCCAGCACCAAGGTCAGCAGCTTGGTGATCGCGTTGTTGTAAGCAAACTCGGTGTCCGGTTCACCGACCCTCTCCAGGGTCAGCGCCGCCCTTCCGATATCAGGCGAGAGCAGGATTGCCATGAAATCCGATTGGCCCAGTCCGGCGGACATCGTCATCAGCTGGCGAAGCGTGATGTCTCCGCGGGGGTCCTGGTCCCACTCTTTCAGGTATTCGCCAACACGATCATTCAGCGATCCGATGACGCCTTCCTCAATCGCGACACCAAAGAGCAGCGCGACCACCGATTTCATCATTGAAGCCGAAGCGCTGGGCGTAGCGCTGTTGACGCCATCAGCAAAGCTTTGGTGCAGAACCGCTCCATCGCGGATCACGATGAGGCCCAGGCCTTTTTGCTCGTCGGAATAGGCTTGCGCTTTGACGATCGCTTCAGCCAGCGGCGCGTTGGGTGTGGCGGTGACCAGGGGGGGCGAAGGGCACCCTTTAAGATCATAGTTGGGACGATAGCGTTCAACCTCCAGCACGCTGGCCGTCTGCGAAAAGTCGGCGGGCGTCGTTGGGTTGTCCAGCCCGGTGATGCGCGAGGGCGGTTTCTCAGCGCCTTGCGATGCGCTTGGCGCTTCCTGCGCGGAGGCAGTGGCGCACCCCGCCAACAGCGCGGCGGCCGTGATTGCAAGCCATGGGCGTGGCGCTCGAGAGGCGGGAATGCGGATCATGAAGCTTCAGTCCTCTTGGTACGTTTCGCCATCGATAGCGCTGCCCAGGCGGCATGGCTGCACCGCGTCGCTGTGCGTTTCGATAAAGTGCAGCGAACGGGCCAGAGCGCGGTCGAACAATTCGCGGTTATTCTCGCTCGCCGGTTTCTCGCGCCCGAAGACGCCTCCGAAGTAATGGTCGATCCCTTCGCCCACCCAAAGCGCGCGTTGGCCTTTGGGCGCGAAATCATAGCTTGCCTTGTGCGCTTTCCAATCGTCGACAAAGCCGGGCAGGATATCGGCGGTGCCGGTGATCGTAAGGCTGGGCGCGGTGAGAGTGGACCAGCCCTCGTTCGCCATAAAGCCGGGCATCGGGCCGGGCGGTGACCAACCCACAACCGCATCCACCTGAGTGTTGGTTCGGTCGACTTTGCGGCCATCAGGCTCAAACGCCAGCGCGCCGCCGGGCAATTGCGCGATTAGCGCACCGTAGGAATGGCCGAGCGCGATGAGGCGCTCTGTGTCGATGGTCAGGCCTTTCTCTTTAAGCGCCGCCAACATTTCGCCGGGCAGATCAAGCGTAAGCGCGTAGTCCTCGTTGCGCGTGGCCCATGTGATCGGGTGCGATGGACGCGCGGGTTCACCCTCAGCGCGCGGATAATCCTCCGAATCGATGTGCATCGGGGCGAGGATAATAAACCCCGCGCCCGCCAAAGGCTTCAGCATCGATGTGTAGCGATCCGGTGCAGCAAACGCGCCATGCGAGAACGCGATCAGAGGGTACGTGCCGGGCTTGGTCGGCGCGAACACAGTCATCTCGACCGTGCGGGCTTTCGAAGCGGTCACATCGAGGATGAAGACGCGCGATGGAGCAGCAAGCCGTTCGGCGCAGCTGGGCGGAGGAGTGGTCGCGTATCCAGACACGCACGCGCTCGACCCCAGTCCGAGGATGGCGAGCGAAAGCGAGATAGCGCGAAGCATAGGTGCGCGATGCCACGGCGGGCCGTGTCCCCAAATCCAACCGCGCCACCTGTTCGCCAGTCGGACAAGGGCGGGGCTAAAAACGGGTCGAGGCTTGGCGATCTGATACGATCTTGCATCATGACAAAGCGGTCGGTTTTTATAAGCGGAGGAGGCCCGGCGGGGCTCGCCGCCGCTCTTCTGTTCGATCAGCTTGGCTGGGACGAGGTGATTGTGGCCGAACGTCGCTCTGGCCCAGCGGACTTCGAAAAGAACAAGAGCTTCAACTACCTGATCGACAAGCCGTCGCAGGATCTGTTTGAGCGGCTCGGCATTCTGGAGCGTTTGCCCAAAGTGGGCGTTGCCACCCGCGAATTTGTTGCGACCACCATAACCACCGATGGAGAGGCCAAAGAGCAGACAGTGCCCATCATCGATGCCAATCGGCCGACCTGTTACTGGACAACACGGCGCGCTTTGTTGACGATGCTTTACGAAGCGATCGAAGCGCGCGTGAGCGACCGGATCGACGTTCGATACAGTCACCAAGTCAACGGTCTGGGACGGGCTCCGGATGGCCGGTTGCAGGTCCTTCTTAGCGGTGCGGAGGGCGCGGTGGAGACGCTGACGCCGGACCTCATGCTGGCCTGCGATGGTCTGGGATCGGTGGTGCGCAAAGGATTAAGTGAGCAACCTGAGGCGCCCGCAGGCGCGTTCGACATGATTGCCACACCCTCTTTGTCGACCGGTCTGCGCTACAAAGTGCTTAATCTGCCCGCGCGTTTCGATGCGGTTGGCGGGGCGGCGGTGGATGATCCTTCGATGAGCTACATCATCCCATCGCGCCATAAGGACCAGCGCAAGGCCTGCGCCCTGTTCGCCTTTCCCGTCAGCGATCCAACCCATCCCCGCAGCGTCAACCTGATCCGGGAGGCGGACCATGAGTTATGGACGCTGAAGACCGCCGATGCGCTGTATGACTTTCTGGAGGATGCCTTCCCTCAGCTTGATATCCGCGCGCTGGTCTCGAGCGAAGAAGCGGAGGACTTCGTCTCCCTCGAAGCGGGGGCGTTCCCTGCGCCGCAATACGCGCGCACCATGCACGCGAGTTTTGGCGATGGCGAAGCGCGCAATCACGCGCTTTTGCTGGGCGACGCCGCCCACGCCTTCCCGCCGGATCTGGGCAAAGGGGTGAACGCCGCGCTGCAAGATGTTGACGCGCTGGCGCAGAAGCTTGCCGAAGCGACGAGTTTGGAAGAGGCGGTGGAGAATTACGCTGCTGAACGCCACCCCGAAGCGCGCGATCTGGTGTGGCTGGTCACACATGTGTTTCCAGAACAGTACAACCATCGCCCTTGGGCGCTGCGCCGCTGGATCGCCGGGTTTTTGCTGCGCAAGGGGCTAAACGCGGTCGCGCCGGGAGCCTTTGCCCGACCCGGTTTCTTCTTAACACAAGATCCCAGTTTGAGCTTTGGCGAGATGCGCCGCGCGATTGAGACGACCAATGACCGCATCAAGGCGCTTGGCCTCGGAACCCTTGCCTTTGCGGTTGGCGCGGCGGCCTTGGCCCTGCACTAAATCAATCGCGATCCGCGCCTTGGAGCGCCGCGATCACGCCGCCCGAAATCGCCGCCACCGCCGCGTCCGCGCGCTTTTGAAACGCTTCGTCAGGCTGATAGGTGTCGACCGCCTCGCTGGTGACGACGCCCTGTTCTTCGAGCAGCGTTTCCAGCACCATCACGCGGTCGGTCAGAACCGCGACTTCCTTGGTTAACGTCAGCACGGCGCGCGCGAGATTGTCTACATGCGCTTCGCCCATGATTTGCTTATCGGGCGTGTTGTAATCGCGCGGGTCGGTCATCTTCACGCCTTGTGACCTTGAACGACGTAAGGGTAGGGGCCTGACGTGGTCACATCGGTAAAGCCCGCCTCGCGCGCGATGGCCGCCAGATCCAGCGACGCGCTCTCGCGCCAGTGCGGTTCGCCGCCAAAGGCCGCGCCGCGATCGGCTTTCCAAACGCCTAGCTTGTCCAAGTCAGAATAACGGGTGACGTCGCTCATCAGCATGTCGCCGCCCGGTTCGAGCAAGCGATACGCCTCGGCAAACAGATCCTTGATCGCATCGGCCGGCATTTCGTGCAGGATGATGTAACTGGTGACGAGGTCGAACGCGCCGTCTTCGAAATTCGTCGCCTCGGCCACTTGCTGCGACAGCTGCCAGTTCCACCCGTTCGCGTTGGCGGTGCGCCAGGCGTGTTCGAGCATGCGCGCCGACATATCGACGCCGCTAATCTGCGCGTCGGGATAGGTCTGCGCGAGCGCGGTGGTGAAGTGCCCTGACGAACAGCCCATATCGAGAATGCGCTTGTAATCCTCGCGCGGGGCCATTTCGGCGACGTTGCGGCGTTGTTGGAAGATACCGCCAGGGAAGAAGCGCCCGACGATCTTCTTGTGAATGATCTCCCCATGGATGTAGCCCATGTGTTCATGGCCTTCCCAACCGCCGGTTGTGCGGTGGAAGTGGACGCCGTCCCAATAGGCGGGCGCTTTAAAGTCGGGATCCAGCGTTAGCGTGGCGGGGCCTTGTTCAGCGTCCGCGAACGCGCCGGCGAGGTCGTCCTGCACCTCCTCGAACGCTTCAGCCGACAGCCGCCCGTGCATGCGGCCATGCCAATCGCCCATCAGTTTCTGCACCGTGTAGCCGGGCACTCCGGCCAATTGCGCGTCCATATGCGCGAGGCGTTCATCAAGGTCTTCTGGCAAAGCCTCGGGGTCGGCGACTTTGACCGCAATCGCCTTATCCACCTCGGCGCGCACCGGGCCGCTGGCGATCGCCATCTGCGCCAGGAAATCAACCGAAGCGCGGCCGCGTTGGCGCAGTTGCGGGTCCTGAAAAGCGTTGGTGGTCATTTACAATCCCTTTTCCACTTTGCCTTTTTCGATGTCGTCCTGCGTCAAGCTGTAACCCGACAGCAGCGCCACCGCGATGATGTAGAAGATGGCCGGCAGCCACGAAACTGCAAGGAGCAGCGCGGTGTCGACATTGCCGCCTTGAGGCACGTCGAACGGCAGATCCTTGTTAAAGCCCACAAAGCTGAGCGCGACACCGACGATCAGCGGGCCAAACGCGCCGGTCAGCTTTTCGACGAAGCTGTAGAGCGCGGTGAACGCCCCTTCGCGCCGCACGCCCGTGCGCCCGGCGTCTTCGTTGATAATATCGGTCAGCATGCTCATCGCCATGATGACATTGCCGGCAAAGGCGACACCGACCAGCAATCCGCGCGCCAGGATCAGCGCAACCGGATCATCGGGGCCGGACACGGTCCAACTCAGCGCGTAGGCTATGTTGACTGCTGCCGCGACGTAGTAGGCCGCTTTTTTGCCATACGCTTTTGAGAACATCACCAGCAGCGGCGAGAACACGATACTGGAGAGCGATACGACGAGGAAGAACATCGCCAGCACCGAAAAGCTTTGTTGCAGGTACTGGACGAAGAAATAGGCCATCGCCGCGCCCATGGTCTGAACGCCCATCAGCTGTGAGAATTTGACCCCGATCAGGCGCAAGAAATGGCCGTTGCCGACCACCGCACCGAATTCCAGTTGAAGCTGTTCGAACTTGTTCTGGCCGGTGTCTTCGGATGGGTCGGTGAACCGCGCATTGGCGGTCGAGATGTAAGCGATCATCAGGCTGACGAAGATCAGCGCTGCGCAGGCCGTGCCGACGATGGCCCAGCTCGATTTTTCGGTCTGCCCAAGCACGTCGAGCGCGAACTTGACGCCCGCGCCCGCCACAAGGCCGCCCAGCGCGACGAAGACCATGCGGTAGGCGTGGATCGAAGACCGCTCGTGATAGCTGTCGGTCATCTCCGCTGGCATCGACATGTAGGGGATGTTGAACAGCGTGTAGCCAAAGGCGTAAAGGCACAGCGCGCCGAACAGATAGGCGGCGGTCGCGTATTGGTTCGCGAATTGCGGCGTTGTGAAAATGATCGCAAAGCTCGCCGCGCTCAGCACCGCGCCCCATGTCAGGAACGGACGGCGCCGCCCTTTGGCTGAGCGCAAGCGATCGCTCCACATGCCGACAATGGGATCAGTAACCGCGTCGAACAGCTTGCTCACTGTGATGATGGCGCCTGCGAGCCATGGATCGATACCCAGCATGCTCACCGCAAACAGCAGCAGCACCCCGGCGATGCCGTTCATCAGCAAGGCGATGCCGAACGCGCCGGTGGCCCAGCCGAGCTTGAGCGCGACGGGCAGTTTGTCTTCGGGCGCGGCGGACGCCGCGCCGGGCATGGTATCAGCAGTCGTCGCCATCAGTCAGCGCCTCCGGTTTCGGGCAGGGGTTGCGGCTCTGGCATCGCGGCGCCGGATTGCGCCACCGCGTCACGGATCAACAAATTGGGCAGCACCGTGTTGTCCCACGGCATCTCTTTGGGCGGGCGTCCGCCGGTGCGCAGGACTATCATGTTCTGCGAGGGGATCATGTAGACGACCTGGTTCGAATTGCCGTCAAACAGGGTCAACTCTTTGTCGAGATAAGGCTCTTTATGCGCGACCTTGCCGTAGGGCACGCTGGGATGCGCAAAGCCGCGTTTGTCGATATATTCGCCTGCGATCCATACGCCCATGCCGTAATAGGGGTTCTCCGCCGTGCCCGTGCGCATCGCGTCGGTATAGCCTTCCGGGAGCAGCTGTTCGCCTTCCCATTCGCCATCCGCCATCACCAGCATCGCCATGCGCACCCAGCTTTCCGCTGGAAGCAAAAGGCAGCAGCCCGAATGCGCGGTGCCGCCCTCGCGGTTGGTCCAGACCTCGCCACCCATTGCCCCGATGGGCTCAAGCAGCGCCTTGGTGATGTATTCGCCGTACCGCATGCCGGTTGCGCGCTCGATAACCGGGGCGACCAGTTCGGAATTGGCGTTGGAATATTCGTACCGTTCTCCCGGCACATGCGTCATTGGGTAATCGTTGATGATCACCTCGTCATGGCGCGGGTGGAGGTAGGCGCGGTTCAGGATATCCGCAGGATCGGGCGAAAAACCTTGCGGCAAAAGCCCGGTGCGCATGTCGAGAAGGTGGCGAATCTTGATCTTCTCGCGCCCTTCGTCGCCCTTCCATTCGGTTATGAAATCGGAAACTGGCTGGTCGAGAGAAGCAATATGCCCTTGCTTGATCGCGCGCCCGATCAACAGCGCGGTGACCGGCTTGGCCAACGATTTGGATACGATCGGCGTCGTCTTGTCGAAGCCTTCGCCGTACATTTCGGCGTGGACCTCTCCGTCCTTCCATATGACGAAAGCCGACGTGTTGCGCGCGCTGACATAGTCGAACGCCTCCAACAGCGCCTCGTTCGAAACACCGGATTTGGCCGCCTTGGGCAGAGGCGCGGCGTTCGCGGCCCCTGCAACCGTTTCCAGTGGGTCATACGAGTTTAGGCCAGCGCCCACACGCGCGTCTTCAAGCAATTTGTTGAACCGCGCGAGATAGGTGGCTTCATCCTCGGCGCTGTACTTTGCCGTGCTGGCCGGATCGACCTTGGCCGCAGGGGCCGGCGCGGGCGCGGCAACCACAGACCCATCCTGCTGTCCGGCGTTACCCACGCTCGCGCACGCGCTCGCCGCCACGCCGAGGACGACCGCCAAAGCGGCGCGCGAGCGGGTGGAAAAGCGGGTGAGGCTGCGGTGTCTGGCCATGGGCGGGGATCTTGCTCCTCGTACTCTAAGTAACGCTTCTCTAACTCGGGACGGGCCACCTCGACCCGCCAGAACCCGTTTTTCTCGCCAGTCGGAGAAAACGAATGGGTAAACGCGACATAATCCAATTCAAGCGGCCATGAATAACGTCAGGGAGAGAACACAACACCCAGTTGGAGGAACTTTTATGAGGCGGTTTAAGAGCAGCACGAGTTTATCGGCCGTCGCGGTTAGTCTTGCGGTAGCCGCGCCCGGAACAGCCTTCGCGCAGGACACCGAGGTGGCTGAAGAGACCACTTCCGGTCCCGTCATCATTGTGACCGCGCGTAACCGTGAAGAGAGCATTCAAGAAGTGCCGATCGCGATCACGGCGTTTGGCGAAGAGGAAATCGCGCAGCGCGGTATCCAGGAGCTCGACGACGTGGCGCGCTTCACGCCCGGCTTCAGCTTTGAAGACTTTTCCGGCGGTTTTGCGCAACCGGTTATTCGCGGTCAGGCGACATCGCGAGTGACCGCGCTCGAATCGAACGTCTCCACCTTTTTTGACGGCATCTACATCCCTCGTTCCTGGGCGGTGGACATCGGTACGGCTAACCTCAGCCGCGTTGAGATCGTCAAAGGTCCGCAATCCGCGCGCTATGGCCGAAACGCGTTCTCGGGCGCGATCAACTACATCCCTAAGAAAGCCGAAATGAACGGCGAGATTGAAGGCACGCTGACCGGAACCTTCGGCTCGGACGAACGGCGCGATGCGGGCGCTTTCATCAATTGGTCGCCCATTGACCGTCTCGCGCTGGCGGCGAGCTACAACTATTCGAGCTTTGACGGGACGTGGGAGAACGCCCACCCGTTCGCCGATCTCGATATTGATGGCCCCAGCACGCGCGGCAATGTCGGCGGTTGGGAGAACGAAACGGCTTCGATTAGCGGCGCGGCGGAGATTGTCGACGGCATCACGATTTCAGCGTCGTACAACCATTTCAGAACCCGTAACGAAGCGCGCGCGTCGCGCTATTTCGGCGACAATGTCGGCGGTATTCTTGATCCGGAACAAAGCCTTGCGCTGACACCGATCACCAATGGCGGCGCATTGCGCTTTGGCGCATTCTCGCCGCTTTTGGTCGGTGAGTTCCCCGATCCGGCGGACGTTGTCCTGTCCGATCCGCGCGGTTTTGCGAACTTTGCTGAAACCGGCATTTTCCGGGCGGAGATCAACGCCGAGGTCACTGACAACCTGACCTTCAACTACGTTTTTGGTAACGTGAACGGCGATGTGAATATCGGCACCAGCGGGGAGCCCGATCCGGTGAACTGCGGCACTCTGGTCAACATCGTGACCCCGCTCTGCAACTTCCAGCAGACCCCGGTGGGCGGTATCGATTACGAAACGCACGAAGCGCGTTTGACGTTCGACAACGATCAGATCCGCGCGTCGGTCGGTGGGTTCATTTCGGACGGGACGGACACAAACACCTTTACGTCAATCAACATCGCGCCGATCACCGATCCAGCCAACTTCGCGCCGCTTAACGGCACGCCCAAGCCGAACTTCAACCCGGCCGGCCCGTTCAACATCGTTCTGGCGGACGAACTTACTGATACCGAAGTCATCTCGATCTTTGGTGAATTCTTCTGGACTTCGGGCGATGGCCGCCTGACGCTGGGCGCGGAAGGGCGCTATTCCGAGACCGAGATCACCGCGGTCGACAACCGACGCGTGGCGACGCTGAATGAGACGTTCAAGGAGTTCACCCCGCGTTTCACGGTCGATTACCAGATGAACGATTCTGCGCTGCTGTTTGCCTCCGCTGCGCGCGGGGCGAAGGCCGGTGGCTTTAACGTGACGGCGCGTCAGATTCAGGATCGCACCTTCGATCCGGAGACGAACTGGACCTACGAGCTGGGACTGAAGAGCACCCTGATGGGCGGCGATCTGATCTTCAACGCTTCGATCTTTTACACCGACTGGAACGACATTCAGGTCAACGCAGCCGATGAAGATCCCGACAACCCGTCGGATCCCAATGTGCCCTCAATCACGCAGAACCTGGGTAACGCGTCGGTTTATGGCATCGAGTTGTTCTCACGCCTTCAGGCGACGAATAACCTCAGCTTTGACGCAAGCTTCAGCCACACTGACGCGACCTATAGCGACGACACGGTGGACAGTCGTTTCAGCCGCGGTGTGATCGGCGTTTCGGCCCCTTGCGATGACATTGTCTGCAACACCAACGGCAATATCGGCGGCAACGAAGTGGAGCGTACACCGCCCACGCAAGCCTCGTTCGGTGCGCAGTGGGATGGCGATTTCGGCGACGATGACACGTACTTCATTCGCGCCGACACCAGCTGGCAGAGCGAGTTCTTCGGTGACAGCGCAAACCTGTCGGTCATCCCCGATCGCTTCCTTGTGAACGCCAGCGCGGGTGTGCGGATCGACGACAAGTTCAGCGTGCGCATCTGGGCGCGTAACCTGCTCGACAACACCTACACCGCCAACGCGTTTATCGTGCTGCTGCCGTTCGGAAACACATTCGGCCAGTTCTTCGGCGAACGCCGCACCGTCGGTGTGACCGGGTCGGTCGACTTCTAGGGTTCGAACCCTAAGCCATCATAGCGTGTGGCGCTAAAGAAGGGCGGCATCCCAGTGCAGCGGGGTGCCGCCCTTTTTTGTGCGGAGCGGTTGTGAAGGCAGGTTAGGCGAGCAGGTCGACTTCGAGGCCTGCGTTCTCACCCTTCGCGGCCCTGTAGACGGCAAGAGCGGCCGCGAGATCCTGAGCGGATACGCCGAGCGATTTGTAGCAGGTGATCTCATCATCGGACCCGCGCGCGAGCGATGGGTTGACGGTCACCTCACCAATCTCGGCGACGATATGGTCGTCGGTCACCACTCCGGCTTCAATAGCTTTGAGAAGTTCGCCCGCCGCCGCCATCGCGGCGGGGCGATAGTCCACATAGAATCGCGAACGCTTCACCGCTTCGTGGTCGACTTCCGATGTGGTCGGGATGGCTGAACCGACGAGGTTGAGATGCTGTCCGGGTTTCAGATCCGCGCCGCGCAGCACCGGTTCCTTGGCCGATGTGGTGGTGCAGATGATGTCGGCTTCAACCACCGCTTCGGCGGCGCTGCCGGTGGCAGCGACAGGCACGCCAAACCGTTCGCTCGCTACCTTGGCGAAGGACGCAGCCCGCTCAGCGTCGCGGCCCCATACGGTGACATGGCTGATATCGCGCACGGCCTGCATTGCTGCGATATGGCGAGAGGCCTGTTCGCCGTTGCCGATAATGGCGAGGCGCGTCGCGTCAGGCCGCGCCAAGAGATCGGTCGCCAGCGCGCTCGCCGCCGAGGTGCGGATTGACGTTAGCGAAGACCCTTCCACCATGGCGAGAGGCACACCCTTGGCGCTGTCGAACAGCATCACCATCCCGACATGCGTGCCCAGCGGATCGGGTTTGCCATCGATTAGAGGCCGCTCGTATTTGCACACCAGCTTGATGCCAAAATTGGCGTCCTCGCTCTCCCCCGCTTTGCCCAGCGAACCTGGCATGATCGCCATCTTTCCCGCCGCTCCCGGCACCGGCATGAACTGGCGGATCGGCAGCGAAACATCGCCGGCGGAGGTCGCCATCATCGCCTCGCGCATAACGGGGACGCACGCGGCCACGGGGAGCAGCCGCTCCACCTCGGATTGCGGAATGATCAGCATTGGGTCAGCTCTTTCGGATCAGCTGCGAGGGGGGAGGAAGCGCATTTTTTGCTGCACGTCCGCGACGTTATCGGGCCGGTCAAACGGTTCGGGCATGGGGTCACCCGGCGTGCGATCGCGCCCGATGGCGTAGAACCAGTCTTCGAGACCCGGCGGGAAGAAGACCCAGAACATCTTCATGTCCGTGTCGCCCGTATTCTTGATCCAGTGTGTGCAATTTCTCGCGAATAGGATCGTGGTGCCGGGGCCGAATTCGGTCTCCTCGCCATCGATATCGACCACGCCGGTTCCTTCGTAAACGAAGACGAGTTCGTGGTTCTGCTTGTGCCCATGTTCGCGCACCATGCCGCCCGGCGGCATCACCTGCACGCCCGATGACCACGTGTCATACGGCATGTTGTCGGCGGTGAGGTTGACGTTGACATAGCCGCGGCTCGGCATCGGCTGCCACAATGATCGCCCTTCGTCCGGGCCGACTATGACCGAGTGCCCTTTCGTGATGTGTCCCACCGGCGGATAGGGGGAAGGTTCATCGGACATGGCGTTTCTCCGGTCAGGCTTTCAGATAGTCGAGCACGATGGGGTTGTAGGTGTCGGAAACGACGATGGGACAGAAATGGCCACCATGATCGAGCAGCTGTTTCTGCGCGCCAGGGATCAGATCGGCCATCTCCTGAGTGAAGCCGGGCGGCGTGATCTGATCGTCCATCGCGCCGATGCAGAAGGTCGGCACATTGATCTGATGCAGGCGACTGCGCAGATCGTGGGTGTAGACCGCGTTGATGCGAGACAATTCGACTTCGAGGCCGGGGAAAGACGCGAGCCGCTCTTCCATAAAGGCGCGCGCCGATTTCATCTGCGGCTGCAAATGGCGACTCGGCATGGCGAGGTAGGTGCCGGTCGTGAGATAAGCGAGCGGACCGCAGCTGATCAGGATTTCGCGCCGGGTGCGGAACAGCTCGGTCAAATAGGTGTCCGGTCCCGCCCAGCTGCACGACAGCACCAGTTTGGTCAGCCGCTCCGGCGCGCTCAGCGCAATATGCTGGCCTATCGCGCCTCCGGTCGAATGGCCCACGAGATGCGCGGCCTCGACCCCCATTGCGTCCATCAGCGCGAGCACATCCTTGGCCATATGCTCGGCGCCATAGACGACTTTGTCGGGCGTCGAGTTTCCGCAGCCGCGATGATCGAAGGTGATGACGCGGAAGTGCTCAGCAAAGGCCTGCACTTGGTTGTGCCAGAACGCCCCGCGCCCGCCGAGCCCTGCAACCAGCAACAGGTCTGGCCCGCTGCCGGTGATCTCGGTGTGGATTTCCGCGTCGCCAACGTCGATGCGTTGGACCTTCGTTGGGATGGCTGCTTCAGTCATAGGCTTAGAGTGTGGTGAAGACCGATTTGGTCTGGAGATACAGCTCCAGCCCGTCGCGGCCGTTTTCGCGGCCCACGCCCGATTGCTTGTACCCGCCCAGCGGAACGTCCCAATCCGCGCCGGACGCGTTGTTGATACCGATGATGCCCGCCTTGATCCGTCGCGCCATGCGGTGCGCGGTGGATACATCACCCGTCCAGACTGATCCCGCCAGGCCATAGTCGCTGTCATTCGCCAGAGCGATGGCTTCGTCTTCGGTCTTGAAGGTTTGCGTGACTAGAACGGGGCCGAAGATCTCTTCGCGCACGACACGCATATCGTTGGTGGTGTTGGCGATCACGGTGGGCTCGATAAAGAAGCCGGTGTTGCCATGCCGCTTGCCCCCGCTTGCGATCTCCGCGCCTTCGCTGGCGCCGAGTTCGATATAGTCCTGCACCTTGTCGAACTGTTTTTCCGAGACGATGGGGCCGATCTGCGTTTCTTCGTCGAGCCCTGCGCCCAGTTTGAGCGATTTGCCGACCTCGGCGACGCCCGCGATCACTTCGTCCTTGATGTCTTCATGGACATAAAGGCGCGAGGCGGCGGTGCAGGTCTGGCCGGTGTTCCAGAAAATGCTCATCGCGGATGCCGGAATAGCGGTCTCAAGGTCTGCGTCCGGCATGATGATGTTCGGCGATTTGCCGCCAAGTTCGAGGCTGACTTTCTTCAAGCCTTCGGCCGCCGCGTGCGCGATAACCTTGCCTGTCACGGTCGATCCGGTGAAGGCGATCTTGTCGATACCCTTGTGATGGATCAACGCGTTGCCCGTTGTCGCGCCATAGCCGGTAACGATGTTAAGCACGCCTTCGGGTAGGCCAGCCTCAAGGAACAGCTCGCCCAAGCGAAGCGCAGTGAGCGAGGTGTCTTCGGCCGGTTTCAGCACCGCCGTGCAGCCTGCCGCGAGGCAAGGCCCTAGCTTCATTGCGGCCATCACAATCGGATAGTTCCAAGGCACAACCAGCGCCGCGACGCCCACGGGCTCTTTCAGCGTATAAACGTGGTGATCGCCCGGCATGTTGATATTGTGCGTGGTGCCGGTGATCTTGTCCGCCCAGCCCGCGTAATAGCGGATCGCGCCGATGGCGGCGAAGATCTCCCCGCGCGCCGAATTGATCGGTTTGCCGGTGTCGAGCGTTTCCAATTGCGCCAGCTCTTCGTGATGGGCGGCCATTGTGTCGGCGCAGGCGTGGATCATCGCGGCTCGCTCGCCCGGTTTCATCGCGCTCCACGGCCCTTCGTCAAACGCTTTACGAGCCGCGGCGACAGCGCGGTCGACATCCTCAACGCTTGCATCGCCGAACGCGCCCAGCACGCCGCCGTCGCTGGGGTTCACCACGTTGACGCGCGCGTCGCTGGTCGCATCGGACCACTGGCCGCCGATCAGGATCTTCTTGTCCTTGGCGATGAAGGAGGATGTCTCGGGCGTAAGGTCAATCAGAGGCATGGTGTGGGGGTTCTCCGTTGGATTGCGATTGGACCATCGCGCGATAGGGGCGGATGGCCAGAAGGATCAGGAAAGCGCCTGCCGCCATGACGCAGGGTACGGCGATGGCGAGCGACAGGTTGATGGCTTTTTCATCGCCGAACACATGATCGGTGATCAGCGCGATGAGAGTGGGGCCGAGCGAATAGCTCAGCAAATTGGCGATCAGCAGGTAGATGGCCATCACTTGCGCGCGCATGCGATTGGGAGTGATTAGCGGGAAGGTCGCCACACCCGCGCCAAAGGGGATCGTGCCGAGGAAGGTCACCATACCCAGTAGGGCCAGCGCCACCAGCGGTGAGCTTACCAGCGGGAAGGCAAGCGCGAAGGGAATGGCGGCCAAGGCGGCGATCAAGGGCAGACGCAAAGTTGCATCGCGCACTCCGCGCGCCAGCAGCCGCTCCGCCGCAAATCCGCCTGAAATCACCCCGAGCGGTCCCGCCACCATCAGCACCGGGCCAAACATCTGCCCGACATCGAGCTGCGTCCATTCGTGCACGCGGATAAAGTAGCTCGGTGCCCATGCGCCCAGGCCATATTGCGCACCGGCAAGGCAGGAGAAGCCCAGAAACAGCGGCAGAAACACCCCTTTGTGACGGTCCACGAAATCGAAAATCTCAAGCGCGGGCGCGTCCGCTTCTTGCACCGCCGCCCGACCTCCATCACGGCGCACCGGCTCTCGGATGGTCAGCATCAGGAAGAACAATGGCACGCTCAGCAGCGCGACGCACATGAAAGTCAGCTGCCACGGTTCAAACGTACCAAAGGGCAACGTTGTCGCGCCCATTTCTGAAAGCGTCGCGTAGAGATATCCGCCAAGGAGCAGCGCGATGCCCGATCCGACAAAGCCCGAACCGGTAAACACGCTGATCGGGCCGGGCAGTTTCTCCTTGGAGAAATAATCGCTGATGATCGAAAAGCCCGCGGGCGACAGCGTCGCTTCGCCCACGCCGATAAACATACGCGCGACAAACAGGACGATAAACACGCCCGCCAGCCCGCTCGCAAAGGTCGCCGCCGACCAGCAGATCAGGCCCAGAAGGATCACCATCTTGCGGTTATGTCGGTCCGATACCCAGGCCAGCGGGATCGCGAGAACGGCGTAGAACAGCGCAAAGGAAAACCCTTGCAACAGGCTGATCTGGACATCGGAGACGCCAAGGTCGGCTTTGATCGGTTCGACGAGCAGATTGATCACTTGCCGGTCGATATAGCTGACGATGCCGGCCAGGCTCAGGACGCCAACGACCCACCACGCTTGCCATGGTGACGGCACCGCGGAAACCGCGCTGGGCGCTTGCGTTTGGGATGGGATCGCCAACTCGCTCATACAAGCCGAGTAGCGCAGCGCAGCTCAATCGCACACCCGCGCCGCGATCTATCCGCTGGGTGGACATGGAGGCGCTCTGCCTCGCTGGAGCCGCAATTGCGCTTAAGAACAAGGGCTATGAACGCGCCTGCAAAGCCCGATAGAGAGAACGCCGCCGAGCTGACAGCGGACCTCGCCGCGCTGCTGGCCAAAGGCGCGGTCGAGACCGATGAGGCGGAACGCCGCTTTGCCAGCCAGGATCTATTCTTCGAAGGCGTATTGCCGCTCGCGATCCTCTCGCCTTCGTCGCCCCAAGAGGTTTCCGAGATCGCCAAATGGTGCAGCCAGAACGGCGTCGCGATCTGTCCGCGCGGGGGCGGCATGTCTTACACCGAAGCGTTCCAGCCTCAGGGGGCACGCTCGGTCATCCTCGATTTTTCAAACCTCGCCGCCATTCGCGACATCAACGCCGCCGATGGCAATGTCACGGTTGAGGCGGGCTGCACTTGGGCGGTGCTTGACGCGGAACTCGCTAAACTCGGCATGCGCGCGCGGTTCTGGGGGCCGATGTCGGGTGGCACGGCGACCATCGGCGGATCGCTGAGCCAAGGGTCGGTGACCTTCGGTTCAGGCGAAGCGGGCGCGTCGGCCAACGCGGTCAAAAGCTTTGAGATCGTAACTGGCACGGGCGCGATATTGCGCACCGGCTCGGACGGCAGCGCGGGCACCGGCCCGTTCAACCGCAATTTCGGCCCTGATATGACCGGTATCTTCGCCAACGATGCGGGCGCGCTGGGGATCAAGACAGCGGCGACTTTAGAGATCGAACCGCGCCCGGAGATGGTCAACGGCCTGTCCTTCGCGTTCGACGATTTCAGCGCGATGGCCGATATGCTGCGCGAAGTGCGGCTGAGGCGGCTCGCGAGCGAATTTCTGGCGATGGACGCCGATGTCGCGCGTCAGAACGCCGGGCACCCCAATCTGGCGCAGGACATCAAGGCGATGTGGCGCATTGGGCGCGCGGCGGGCTCAATCGCTGGGGCTGTAAACCGCATGGCGCGCGTGGCTTTTGCCGGGCGGCGGTTCCTCGACGGTGCGCTGTTTACGGCGCATTTCATGGCGGAAGCGCGCGATGCGGACGAGATGCGCAGCCGTTTGAAAGCGATCAAGGCGCTTTCCAAAGGCGGACGTGAGATCGTAAACACCGTGCCGCTGGCCACCCGGTCCGCTCCCTTTCCCGAATTGCCGGTTACCCACCCTGACGGACGGCGCATGCTGCCGATCCATGGCGTGATGGCGGACAGCCGGATCAAGGCCTTTCACGCCGATTACCTCGCGCTGAAAGCGGATTACGCCGCGCGGATGGAAGCCGTCGGTATCACGGTCGCGGAGTTCTTCGCGGGAATCGCGGGCGCGGGGACATTGTATGAGCCGGTTTTCTACTGGCCTGATGCGACGTTTGAATATCATCAGCGGCGCAACCCGTCCTACCTCGATGGCGTCGCGCAAACCTATGATGCGAACCCCGCCGCGCGCGAGTTGGTGCGCGATATGGTGGCGGCGATCGTAGACCTTATGCGCGCGCATGGCAGCACGCATTTCCAGATCGGCCGCCTCTACCCCTACGCCGACACGCGCGAAGGCGAGGCCGGGGTGTTTCTGCGCGATCTGAAGGCGCGACTGGATCCCGCCGGTATCCTCAATCCAGGAGCTTTGGGCTTGTGAGCGCTTCGAACACACGCATCGCGATAATCGGTGGCGGCATTGGCGGTTTGACCGCTGGCATCGCCCTGCAACGCGCCGGGTTTGCGCCCGTCATTTACGAGCGTGCCCCCGAATTTGGCGAAGTGGGCGCGGGCATATCGCTGAGTCCCAACGCGGTGAAAGGCCTTGAGCGGCTGGGCTTTCGTGATTTCCTCAAGGACAAGGCGAACGAACCGCTTGACCAGTTTCTGTTCCACGGCCTGACAGGTGAGCAATTGCTCAATTACGACCGCCGCACCTGCCGAGACACCTATGGCGGGGCCTATTACCAGATGCACCGCGCCGATTTGCTGGCTGGTTTGGTCGAGGCGTTTGGCCCCGAAAACTGCCGCATGGGCAAATCGCTGACGGGCCTGAGTCAGGACGAGGGCGGCGCGACTTTGCGCTTTGACGATGGCTCAAGCGAGACCGCCGACGTGGTGATCGGTGTCGATGGCCTGCGCTCGGTCATTCGCGACATTCTGTTCGACACGCCCGAGCCGACCTTTAGCGGCCATGTCGCATGGCGCGCTCTGGTACCCGGCGACAAGCTTTCTCGACGCGCGACCGAGCGCAGCAATGTGAACCATATCGGGCCGGGTCAGAACCTTGTGACCTATCCCATTCGCGGGACCGATTGGGTCAATATCGTGGCCCTTACCCGCGCAGAGGGCTGGGCCGAGGAAAGCTGGAACGCCAAGGCCGATCCCAGCGAACTTGCCGCGATCTTCGAAGGATGGGCTGACTACGTGACCGACGCCATCGCTGCGATTGGCAAAGATGACCTCTATCGTTGGGGCCTGTTTGTGCGCACGCCGCTCAATCATTGGGTCAAGGGCCGCGCCGCTCTGTTGGGCGACGCCGCGCATCCGATGCTGCCCTATATGGGGCAGGGCGCAAGCTCTGCGATCGAGGATGGTGTGGTGCTGGGCCGCTGTTTTGAGGCGGCCGCCGACCCGGTTGAAGCGCTGGCTCTCTACGAACGCGCGCGGGTCGAACGCTGCGCCTTCCTGCAAGCGGAAAGCAATGTCGGAGGCGATCGCCTTCAAGCGCTCGATCCCTATTTCCTGCGCGACAATCCGCCGCAGAACGAAGACGCGCTGGGCATCTTTTCCTACGATCCGACAAGCGTCGAACTCGCCTAAATCCTGATTCTATCGCCCCTAAAGAAAAGGGCGTCAGCGCCACACGCGCTAACGCCCTTCTTGGGAGCTGCGACCCCTTAGGCTGGTTTGCGCGCCACCAGTGATTGCAGGAATGGGTTGGTGAGCAGCGGTCCTTCTTCGACTTCAAATCCGGCCGCTTCGATGATCCCGCGGAAGTCCGAGGCGACGAAAGCGGGAGAATAGGGCTCGCAATTGTTCTTGCTGTCATAGTCGACAAGGAAGCGGGTCGATGCGTCGACCTGATTCTTGTCGTTGCTCGGGAACTCATAGATCGAGAAGGTCCCGCCCGGGCGCAGCACGCGGAAGGTTTCGGCGATGATTTCCTTCATCTTCGCCACCGGCACTTCGTGGAACAGGATGTAGCTCAGAACCATGTCAAAGTGGTCGTCCGGGTATCCGCTGTCTTCGGCCAGGCCCTGCTTGAAGTGGACCTCTTTACCCATATTGACCGCGCGCGCGTGGGCGTAGCGGACCAGCGGTTTGCCAACGTCCAGACCCGTCACTTCGGCGTCGGGATACAGGTCTTTCAGCACGGTCGTCGCCTGACCGATGGAGCAACCGATATCAAGCACGCGCTCCACCTTGCCGTCGGCGGGCTTGGTGGCTTTTTCGGCCAGTTCGATGTGAAGCTCGTCCTGATCGTTGAAGCCTTCGTAAAAGACTTTCGTTCCGTAGTGGAAAACGATGCCGCCCATCGGATCATCGGTGTAGCCGCCCGGCTGGCAATGAATTTCGCGCCGCGTGTAGTCGGGCTCAACAAAGTCGGGGTCGATATGGATGCGTTCGGGATGCGCTTCCTCCGCGTGGGCCATCGACGCCATGACGCCATCGATGTCCTGATAAAAACTCTCCCGCGTGCGGCGCCACATCATCTCCTGCTGGGTGCGCACAAAGCGTTGGAAGGTGGGCGTGACCGGGTTTTGGCCAAACACCTCACGAATTTCGGCAAGCTTCACCACATCACCATCTTCGGGAGTGGCGACGTCGCCGCTTTCCAGCGCCTTGGCCAGAGCCACTTCGCCATGTTCGGCCACCTTGGGGAACATCTCCTGAATCGCCAGACGACGGAAGCTCGTGATGAATTCCAGATAGCTTTCGTCCGCCAACCGCGTGGGGCGCGGGGTGATACCAATATTGCCTCGGTTCATTGCTCGTCTCCCTTTTGAGCGGTGGGATTGATCGGATTGGGGCGCGCCGTCGGGCGGCGCACGAAAGAGCCAAAGACGCGTTGCACCAAGGCGGCGCGCTCCGCCTCGCGCGCGGCGATTTCATCCTGGTCGGGCAGATGCGCCTCGATCGCGTCGCTGACTTCGATGCCTTTATCGGCGAGCACTTTTTCAAGCACAATCACGCGGTCGTGATAGGTCCACACAGCGGCCGACAATTCCAGCAGCGCGTCGAGGATATTGTCGATCACCACATCGTCGAAATAGGCTTTGCCCGATCCGCCAATCTCTTCGCCAAGGGTGGCGGGAACGTCCACAGTGGTCTTGCTGTCCATAACGCGCGCATGGCTCCTTTCGAGTCTTGGTCTAGCGCATAACAGGGGCGAGAATGTGATCGGGGCGCTTGGCGCTCGACTATCCGCTGATTGGATAAAAGCCGCGCTTGCGGCAATGGTCGGGCACTCGCGCTCTTATGGGAGAGGTTATGCAAGCGCCAACGAGTTACCACGCCGTCTATCAGCGCTCGATTGAGGAGCCTGATGCGTTCTGGGCTGAGCAGGCGGAAAAGCTGCACTGGGACCGGCGCTGGGATAAAGTGCTGGACCGTGAGGCCGAGCCGCTGCCGCGCTGGTTTGCGGGCGGCGAAATCAACGCCTGTTACAACTGCGTCGACCGGCATGTAGAAGCGGGCCATGGCGATGACACCGCGCTGATCTACGAAAGCCCGGTCACCGAAACATCCGCGACCATGACCTACGCCGAGTTGCAAGAGGCGACCGCAAGGCTGGGCGGGGCGCTTGCGGATTTGGGCGTGGCGAAGGGTGAGCGAGTGCTCATCTACATGCCCAACTCGCTCCAAGCGGTGATCGCGATGCTCGCCTGCGCGCGCATCGGAGCGGTGCACTCTGTGGTGTTCGGAGGCTTCGCCGCGCCCGAACTCGCGAGCCGCATCGACGACGCCCGCCCGCAAGTCGTGATCGCGGCAAGCTGCGGGATCGAAGGCGCGAAGGTGCTGCCCTATCAACCGATCCTGCGCGACGCCTACGGCTTGGCGGCGCACAAGCCTGCGCACACGATCTATTGGCAGCGCGATCAGCACGCGGCCGATGTGTTGGGAGAGGGCGACCGCGACTGGGACGAGGTGACCTCTAAGGCCACACCCGCCGAATGCGTGCCCGTGGCCGCAACCGATCCGCTGTACATCCTCTACACTTCCGGCACGACCGGCGCGCCCAAGGGGATTGTGCGTGACACGGGCGGCCATCTGGTCACGCTGCTGTGGAGCATGACCGGCATTTACAATTGCCCACCGAGCGAGGCCTATTGGGCCGCGAGCGATGTCGGCTGGGTCGTGGGGCACAGCTACATTTGCTACGCGCCATTGCTCAACCGCAATCCGAGCGTGATCTTCGAAGGCAAGCCGATCGGCACGCCTGACGCCGGCGTCTTCTGGCGGATTATGGCGAAGCACCGCGTGCGCAGCTTCTTTACCGCGCCCACTGCTCTGCGCGCGATCAAGCAGGTTGACCCGGAAGGTGTGATGGCAGGCGAGGCGGATCTGTCGAACCTGCAAGCGGTCTATCTCGCTGGAGAACGGACCGATCCCGATACGCTGAAATGGACCGAGGATTTGCTGGGCCTACCGGTGATCGACCACTGGTGGCAGACCGAGACGGGCAGCGCGATCACCGCGAATCCGCTGGGCGTTGAGGCGTTGCCGGTCAAACCGGGTTCCTCGACCCTCCCGATGCCCGGATGGGACCTTTTGTGCGTGGACGAGGACGGGGAGCCTGTGGGGCGTGGCGAAAGCGGGGCCATCGTCGCGCGCCTACCTTTGCCGCCCGGCTTCACGCCGACCTTGTGGGAAGCGCCCGAGCGGTACTTTGAAGCCTATCTCTCGCGCTTTCCCGGCCGTTACCTCACCGGCGACAGCGGCTTTATCGATGAGGATGGCTATCTCTCGATCATGGCGCGGATCGACGATGTGATGAACGTCGCCGGGCACCGCTTGTCTTCCTCCGCCATGGAAGAGGTCTTGAGCGCGCACGCCGCCGTCGCTGAATGCGCGGTGATCGGCATGGCGGACGAGTTAAAGGGCCAAATCCCGGTCGGTTTCGTGGTGCTCAAAGCCGCCGTTGATATCGCGGATGATGATTTGGCCGCCGAATTGATCGCCGATATGCGCGCGACGATTGGCCCGGTCGCCGCGTTCAAGCGGGTGCATGTCGTCTCCAAATTGCCCAAGACCCGCTCGGGCAAGATCCTTCGCAAGACCATGCGCGAGATTGCTGATGGCGAGGAGCCCAAAGTCCCGCCCACCATCGAAGACGCCAGCGTTCTGGACCAGATCAAGGCGATCTTCGCTTGAAGGATAGACCCGCCTGATGCCGCGTTCGATCCGTGCCGCTGTCAGTCCGGGCCTTGGTAAGCCGCCTGTGATCGAGGACCTGATCCTCGCCGATCCTGAGCCCGATGAAGTCGTGCTGCGGATCGAAGCGGCGGGCATTTGCCAAACTGATCTGGAGGTCGCCCGCTGGACGCCAAGCCCGCGCGTGCTGGGGCACGAAGGCGCGGGCGTGGTGGTCGCGACAGGCGCGGGCGTCACCGATTTTGCGCCGGGCGACCGGGTGGTGGCGACCTTCGGCTTTTGCGGGGAATGCCCCAATTGCAAGGGCGACCAGCCCGCCTACTGCTTCGATGGCGCGGCGCTCAATTTCGAAGGACGGCGTAGCGTCGATACGCCCGCGCTCACCCGGCCCGATGGTACTCCAGTTGGGTCGGCTTTCTTTCAGCAGTCGAGCTTTGCCACCCATGCGCTCGCTACGGTTCGCAATTGCGTGAAAGTGCCTGATGGCTTTCCTCTTGCGGTCGCCGCGCCGCTCGGCTGCGGCATTCAAACTGGCGCGGGCGCGGTGGCGAACCAGTTGGCGGCGAGGGCGGGGCGGCCTTTGCTGGTGATCGGCGCGGGCGCGGTTGGCTTGGCGGCGATTATGGCGGGGCGCGTGATCGGCTGCGACCCGATTGTGTGCTTAGAACTGGACGCTGAGAGGTGCGACATGGCGCTTTCGGTCGGGGCGACGCACGCGCTGGATGGCGCGGATACTGACTGGCCCGACCAAGTGCGCACCATCACAAACGGCGGCGCGACCGCTGCGCTAGACAGCGCGGGCACGCACGCCACCTTTCGCGGCGCGCTCACAGCGCTGCACGCCGGTGGGCGGCTGGGCGTTCTCACTTTGCCCGGTGCGTTCGAAGATCCGATTGAGCATCCCGGCGGCATGGACTTTATGACCAAGACCATCGTCGGCGTGGTCGAAGGCGACGCGGTGCCGGGGCAATTCTTGCCCAAACTGATGGAGCAACACTTGGCGGGCGACCTCCCGGTGGATCGCCTGATTACACCTTATCGCTTCGCGGATATTGCCCAGGCGTTTGAGGACGCCGCCTCAGGCGCGGTTATCAAACCGGTCCTGACTTTCGAGGAAGAACAATGATGCATGACTGCCAGGTTATCCGAACCGACAGCGTTGAGACCATCGCTCAAATCCCCGTCGTCATCATCGGCGGCGGTGGCACCGGCTTGACCGCGGCGCTTGCCGTTCGCGATGCGGGTGTGGACGCGCTGGTCGTCGAACGCGACAGTCAGCCGATGGGCACGACCGCTATGTCCACCGGCCTGATCCCCGCCGCCGGCAGCCGCATCCAGCGCGCCAAAGGCGTTGAAGACAGCCCCGAACAATTCACCGCCGATGTCGTCGCCAAAACCAAAGGCGCGGTCGATCAGGCCCTTGTCGCGCATCTCGCCGCGCAATCCGCGCGCACGGTGGATTGGTTGGCGGACGACCACAAGCTAGATCTCAGCTTGGTCGAAGGCTTCACCTATCCCGGCCACTCTACGCTGCGCATGCACGGCATGCCGACGCGTTCGGGCTCGGAATTGATGGGCGCGCTCGCCAGCGCGTGCGAGGATGCGGGCGTCGATATTCTCACCGAAAGCCGGGTCGATGCGCTCTATGTCAATTTGGACGACCGCGTGATCGCCATCGCCGCCGTGCGCCCTGATGGCGCGCGCGATGTGATCGGGTGCGAGGCGCTGATCCTCGCCTGCTGCGGCTTTGGCGGGAACGCGGATATGGTGTCCGAACTGATCCCCGAACTCGAACACGCCACCTTTCACGGCCATCCCGGCAACAAGGGCGACGCGATTGCCTGGGGCCGCGCGATGGGCGCGAAGATGGCCGATCTCTCCGCCTATCAGGGGCACGCAGGCCTCGCGGCTGGTTACGGCATCCCGATCCTGTGGCCGCTGATCGCCGAGGGCGGCATTCAGGTGAACCGCGCTGGCAAGCGCTTCGCCAACGAAGCCTCTGGCTATTCCGAACAAGCGGTCGAAGTGCTGCGGCAGGACGGCCATGTCGCTTGGAGCGTGTACGACGCGGTCCGACATGACATCATGACCCAGTTCGACGACTATCATCAAGCGATGTCCGCCGGGTGTCTGGTCACCGCGGATACGCTCGCTGAATTGGCGGAAAAAACGGGCATCGACGCCGCCGGGCTTGAGGCCAGCGTCGCCGAAACCCACCGCCTGATCGAAAGCGAGGAGCGTGACCAATTCGGGCGCAGTTTTGCCGGGAAAGCCCCGCTCACGGCGCCGTTTTACGCGGTCAAAGTGACCGGCGCTCTCTTCCATACCCAGGGCGGACTGGAAGTGGACAAGCACGCACGGGTGCTGCGCGACAATGGAGAGCCCTTCGCCAACCTTTACGCCGGAGGCGGCGCCGCGCGCGGGATTTCCGGGCCGGGCGCGGATGGCTATTTGGCGGGCAATGGACTGCTGACGGCCACGACTTTGGGGCGGCTTGCGGGAGAGCACGCGGCCAATATGGTGGCCAAGGCGGAAGCCTGAAAGCGCGTTACTCGGCGGCTTGAGAATTTCCAGCTTCGCCGCCAGCTTCCTGCACCAGACTCTCATGAATTGCCTGAGCGGTCGCCTGCATCGGGGCGAGATATTTCGTCACCGCTTCGTCCGATGACATCGCGCTGACAAAGAAGATCAGCGCCAAGGTGCCGATAAGCGAATTGTCCGCCCCAAACAGCGGCACGGCGATGCTGGATGTCTTGCCCGGATCGGCGGTGTAGACGTTGCGCGCCTGCATCGCGTAGCCATCGCGGCGGATCTTCTGCAGCATGAAATCATCGCTGAGCAGCAGCATGCCCATATTGGCCGCGTCGGTCTCAATCGCTTTCCAGCCTTCTACAATCGCAGCGCGTTCGTCTTCATCGCAAAACGCCAGATGGACTTTGCCCGTCGCGCATTCGGCGATTGGCAGCGTGTAACCGGGATAATAATGCGAGAAGGTAAGCGAGGTCATGTTGTGGGTGCTGTCGCGCACCATCATACGCGTGCCGACTCGCGTCGCGACTGAGACCGGCCAGCCTACATCGGTGCACAAGGCTTCCAAATGCGGACGCCCGGCGGCGACCAATTGGTCTTCGGTCTGGAAACCGGTGGAAAGGGTCTGGACCAGCGAGGTGACCCGGTAGCGTTTGCGCGCGGGTTCTTTTTCGATAAGCCCTTCGTGCAGCAAGGTTTGCACAATCCGGCATGCGGTGGGGTAGGGGATTTCCGCCGCTCTTGCGATGCCCATCATCGAAATGGGACCGTCGCGATTGACTGATGCGAGCACAGCCAGCCCACGGCTGATGGCTCTGATGGGTACGCCTCGTTCCATATCCCGCCTTTTCCGGGCCTTAGCGCGGCGCGCTTTAGCCCCTATGTGCGATGTCTGGCGTGCGATCCCACTCACGCGGTGGTCAGCGTCTAGTCCAAAGCGCGGATCAGGGGAAGGGGGTTGCAAAATACGCGGCGGTTTCAGCGCGCGAGTGTGGCTTTGCGGGCGGCGATCTGGGCGAGCGCGCGGGCTTGTTCGTTGCCTACGATCACTAACCCTTCGTTCACGCCCATCCCCGGCTTAGCCAGCATCATGCTCGCGCGGGCGGCGAGAGCAACGTGGACGCAAGCGCGCGCGGAGTGGTCGGTTTCCGCGCTGGTGCCGCCGCTATAGGCGCCAATCCCCGCGTTTCGCGCCGCGACGATGGCGCGCGCGGTGTCCAGTAGATTGCCGACATCGGGCGTTTTGACTTGAATGACATGCGCCGCGCGCGCTTCGATAAACGCCTCGATATCGTCCAATGTGTTGCAGTGTTCATCGGCGACAATCCGTGCGTTGGGTGCGAGTGTGTCGAGCCGCTCTACGATGGCGGCGTAGTTTTCGATCGTCGCCGCGCGCGATCCGTAATCCGCAGGGCATTCAATATGCAGCGTGTGATCTGGCACGTTCTCAGCCAGCCGGGCGATGAAATCGGCGATGGCGTTCGGTTCTAATGAGACGCCAAGACCGACCCAGCCATAGAGATCGAAATGCAAAGTGGGGTGATATCCCGGCCCTCCCAAGTCGCGGGTTCGCCGCGCTACCCAGCGCACATATTCGCGAAAAGTCTCGCCATCGGGGCCGAACTTCTCGGCGGAGTTAATCAGGCCATGCGGCAGAACGTCGACACCCTTCAGGACCATCGTATCGACCGCGTCGTATCGGTCATCGCCGCTTTGCGCGAAGAGCGGGATGGGGGCGGTCGGGGCCTCCAGTCCCAGCGCCTGCGATACGACCTCCGCGATGGTGCATCTTTTGGCGTGAGCGGCGGCGCGCAGCAACGCCTGGCTTACCCCGTATTCAATCGCGAGCGGTAGGCGGCCTTCCTCGGCGTAGGCGAAAGCGGCCGTGCAGTTTTCGGCCCCCAGCCCCGCGTCCATGCCCTTGAGGCGCGGGGCCACGCGCTCCTCGCAGATCGCTTGCATGCGTTTAGGCACGAACAGAGGATCGCGCCCCGCTGCGCCGGAATACTGGACGCTGACCATATCGCCCCAGACGACCGCGCCATCGTCGAACACCAGGCCCACGCTGAGCGCGGTCGAGGGTTGGCGCACGCTGGCAAAACCGGGCGTGAGTGGCTCGCCCAGATAGGCGACACCATCTTGTTTGCGCCCTTCGCGGATGGCGGCCTGATCGTCATAGAAGAACCCGCCGCGCGCGGGCGCGTAGATGACGTTGGTGATGAGCATTGCGTATCCGCCTCGTCCGTTGTGCTGTTCGCCCTGGCCCCGCGCCGGTGAGCTGGCACCCTCGCCGCTCACTTTATCCGCCCAGCGGAACCTCGCGCGGGGCGTTCTCGCGGATGGAGGCACAAGGGCGCATAAGCGCACCCGAAACGCCATCAGGAGACCCACATGCCCGCATCCAGCGCCCTCAAAGATACCCTTGCCAATGGCGAATTCTTCGTCGCCCCCGGTATGCACGATATGATCGCGGCGAAGCTGGCGCGCGTGGCCGGTTTCGAGATCGGCTTTGCCAGCGGGTACTGGCTGACCGCCTCCACCTATGGGATGCCCGATGCGGGCTTGGCGACCTACACGCAGATGCTCGATCGGGTTTCGACCCTTGTTCAGTCGACCGACGGGATGGCGATCATCGCGGACGCGGACACGGGTTATGGCGGGCTGCTCAACGTACGTCACACGATGAAGGGCTATCAGAAAGCGGGCGTGGCGGCGGTGCAATTGGAGGATCAGGAGTTCCCCAAACGTTGTGGTCATACCAAGGGTAAAAAGGTCGTCTCGACCGAAGAAATGGTCGCGCGCATCACGGTGGCCAGCGAAGCGCGCGAGGGACCGGAAGCCCCGCTGATTATTGCCCGATCCGACGCGCGACAACCGGAAGACGTGGACTCCATGATCCGTCGGCTGGAAGCCTACGCCAAGGCGGGCGCGGATCTGTTGTTCCCCGAAGCGCTGAGCGATGAGGAAGAGATGGCTTATGTCGCCGCGCGGCTGCCGATCCCGGCGATTGTGAACATGGCCGATGGTGGGGACACCAAGATCCTGCCCGCGGCGACGCTGAAAGAAATCGGCTTTGCCGGCGCGCTGTTCCCGGCGATCACGGCGCTGGCGTCTGCCGCAGCGAGCATTCACGCGTTGAAACGCCTAAAGGAAAGCGGCACCAGCATTCACGAGGATGTGGAGCTGTTCAGCTTCGCCGAAATGTGCAGCCTGATTGGGTTCGACGAGGTTTATGAGCTCGACAAGCAATGGACGCACCTAAACGCCTAGTCCGCCTTGGAGAGGCTCTCCATCAACGGTCCAAGTACGCTTTCGATCAGCTTTTCGCGCGCTTCTCCGCGCATCGCGGCGTCATCCACCGCCGGTTGATAGGCGTCCGCCTGACCAGGAGCGATCACGCCCGCGTCCTGCAACAATGCCTCCAGCGTGGCGACCCGGTCGCGGGTGACGGACAGTTCCATGGACACGGTGATCAGCCCGCGCAGCAGGTGCTCTTTCACCGGGTCATCGAAGAATGTCGTGTGCCGCTCGCCGGGACGCGGGCCTTGCGGAAGGTCGCCACTCATGCCGCTTTGCGCCCGCCAAAGAAGTGGTACGCCGCCGGACCGACCGCTTCGTAGGTCGCAAAGGCTGCCTCGGCGTCAAAGCCCGCTTCGATCGCGACTTCTTTCATGTTGAGATCGGCAAACCCGCTCCAGAACGGTTCGCCATTGTGGCGCACCTGCCAATTGTTGGTGACCTGTTTCACCAACGGGATCTGATCGGGCTGATACGGCACATCCAGATGCAGCGCGAGACCGCCGGGTTTGAGCAGGCGATGGCATTCTTTCATGATGTCGAGCGCCTGCGCTTTGCTCGTTTCGTGGAACATGATGATCGAGACGATGAGGTCGAAACTCTCATCCTCATACGTCGTCGCGCCCGCATCCATTTCGGCAAAATGGACCGGCACGCCCGCATCCTCGGCGTAAGCATGGGCGAAGCGGATAAAGGGCCGCGCCATGTCGATCGCGTGCACTTGGGCTTCGGGGAAAACGCGCTTGTAAGCCAGCGTCTGTTCGCCCGTCCCGCAACCCATGTCGAGAATCGCCGTCGGCTCCAGATCGGGGGCGTATTTCTTGGCGATGCCGCTGACAAACCGGCCAAAGGCGTCCGCCGGTGGGCTTTCGCCCGCCGCCATGCCCTTGGCGATGCGGTAGAGTTCGACCGTGCCCGAATAGTTGAGCGCGGCCTCTACATCGTGCGGCCGGTTCTCGCGCCAATATCCGCCCGGCTGGCGGTGGATTTCGGTAGTCGCGACCGGCGCCTTGACCAGCAATTCGTCGGATAGGCTGACCGAGCCTTGCGCCGTGTCGCCCGATGTCAGCGCTTCGTACTGCGCGACCTGGCCATCGATAATGCGATCAGTCGTCACCTGCACCGCGTCCCACATCAGGTTCTGGCTGTGAAAGGTCAGCGTGCCCCACAACTGGTAGAGCGGGTGATTTTCCAACAGGGCCGCGGCCTCTTTGCGGTCCTGCGGCGCGGGGTTCCCTTCGGCGACATGCGCGGGCACCAATTCCTCATCGAACAACTGGCCCACGCGGCCCTCAACCTTGAAATTGGCGAATTTCTTAAGCGCGCCGACGAAGGCCAGACGCGCGGTTTCATCGTGATTGGGCGAAAAACCAAAGCCTGGCGCCGCGGCGCTCTCAGCGGATTGGATCGTTTGTTCTTTACCCATGGGCGCTGCGCTCCTTTGAAAAGCCTGGCTTGGTTCTGCCCTGCTAGGCTTACTGCGATTGCCCCCGTCCGAGGCGTGTATGCGCCATCGCTGGCCGCCTGTCGAACACTGCGTTTGCGGGCGAAGTGACCGGGAGGCGGATAAACACCGTTCCCGCGATTGGATTTGCCACAGCGGAAAGCAAATATTGCGACTGCGCTTGGGATCATTGCGCTTTTGTTTGGCTAAACGTCCAAAGCCGTCTGCGCGCGCTTCGGACGGTGGCCACTGATCCCCATCGCAAAAGCCCGTGGGCTCTCACAGTCTGAGAACGCCAGCCGGGTGCAGGGATGAAGGATCGGTTATGATCACAACGCAAGTTGCCATTATCGGCGCGGGCCCCGTTGGGTGCGTCGCGGCTTATTACCTCGCTCAAAACGGGATTGATGTGGTGCTGGCCGAAAACGGTCCCGATTGCGCCGCCGACCTGCGCGCTTCGACCTTTCATCCGCCGACGCTGGAAATGCTCGATACGTTGGGCATCACCGATGAATTGATCGCAAAGGGTTTAAAAGCGCCGATCTATCACTGGCGCGAGCGGCGCACCGGCGAAGTGTTCGAGTTTGACCTGTCCGAGATTTCCGACGCGACCCGCTACCCTTTCCGCATTCAGTGCGAGCAATACCATCTGGCCCGCATGCTGGCGGCCAAGCTGGAGAACGCGGACAACGCGCGCGTGCTCTTTAACCACCGGATGCTGCACTACGCCGAACACTCTGATGGCGTCGAAGTGAAGTTGGAGACGCCCTACGCGATTGAGACGGTCAAGGCGCAGTTCCTGATCGGCGCGGACGGGTCCAATTCCATTGTGCGCAAGCTGCTGGGCGTGGAATTTGACGGGTTTACTTATCCAGAGAAATTCCTGTGCCTGACCACTGAAGAGCCGTTGGAAGACCACCTAGAGAACCTCGCGCTCGTCAATTACGTATCGGACCCGAAGGAATGGTCGGTGCTGTTGCGCGTTCCGTCCTTGTGGCGGGTGCTGGTGCCGGCGGATTCCAATGTGCCGGACGCGGACTTGCTCGCCGATGCCAAGAAAGAGGCGGTGTTTGGCGGCCTGATCGACATGCCCGAGGTCGAAACGCATCACCGCACAATCTACCGCGTGCATCAACGCGTCGCGAAGAATTTCCACAAGGGGCGCGTCTCGATCATCGGTGACGCCGCGCATTTGAACAATCCGCTCGGCGGATTTGGGATGAATTCCGGCATCCACGACGCCTTCAATCTGTGCCCCAAGCTGGTGCGGATATTGAAAGAGGGCGGCGACGCGGACGCGCTGCTGACGAAGTTTGATCGCGAACGCCAGACGCAGACGCACGATTTCGTGCAAGCCCAGACCAAGCTCAACATGGCCTATATGCGCGAAGGCGCGGATGGCGAGCACGGGCTGCGCAAGGCGGCGATGCAGCGATTGATCGATAACGCGGACGAACGTCGCGCGTTTTTGCTGCGCCAATCGATGATCGAAAGCGTGCGCGAGGCGCAGCTTAAAGCCGCGTAAAGGGCGCTTAACCGCCCCCCATCTTAGGCAGCATCAGTGGGTCTTGCGGGATCAGCGTGGTTTTCTCTTCGGTGAAGAGCTCGATCGATCCGGGCAGACCATCGCGGCCAATTCCCGATTGCTTATACCCGCCAAAGGGGGATCGCAGATCGCGCGTCATTGGCGTGTTGACCCACACAGTGCCCGCGCGAATTTCGCGGCGCGCTTTCATCACCGATGGCAGATCATTCGACCAGATGTAGGAAGCTAGGCCAAATTCGCTGTCGTTGGCGATGGTCAGCGCTTCGTCGAGGTTGGCCACGCGCTGGATCGTGACGAAGGGGCCAAACAATTCCTTTTGGCACAGCTCTTCGGCGTTGCTGGTCGTCTCAAGCACGGTCGGCGCGAAGAAATAGCCTCCCTCGTCGCCTTCCGCCCGGCCTGCGCCCGCCAGAACGGTGTAAGCGGGATCGGAGTTCGCGGTTTCAGCGAAGGCTAGCAGCTTTTCGTAATGCGCGGCAAAGGCCATCGGGCCGAGTTCGCTGGCCGGATCGAACGGATCGCCGATGTTAAGCGCTTTGGTTCGCGCGACGAATTGTTCGATAAAGGCGTCCGCTACGCTTTCTTCGACCAGGATACGCGATCCGGCCAGGCATTGCTCGCCGTTGCCCGCGTAAATGCCCAGCAGCGATCCATCGACCGCGCGCTCCAAATCGGCGGAGGCGAGGATGATGTTGGCCGATTTGCCGCCCAGCTCCAGACCCACTTTTTTGAGCGATCCGGCGGCGGTCGCCATGATGCGTTTGCCGGTCTCGGTTCCGCCGATAAAGCCGACCACATCGGTGCCCGGATGCGCGACCAAAGCGTTGCCGATGCCCGGACCAGTACCGCACGCGACCTGCACCACGCCTTCGGGCACGCCCGCTTCGTGGATCAGCTCAACCAGACGCAGCACCGCGAGCGGCGCGTATTCTGATGGCTTGAGGATCACCGAATTGCCGAGTGAAATCGCGGCGGCGAGCTTCATCGAAGCCAGCACCAGCGGTGCGTTCCAAGGCGCGATCAGCACCGCGATGCCCACCGGCTCGCGCGTGACGATAGAGAGATAGCGCCCCGATTGCTCGTAACTCTCACCCGCATGGCCTGCGAGCAGATCAGCGAAGAAGGTGAAGTTCTCCGCCGTGCGCGCAACATGCATTCCGCTGCTTTGCGAGATCACGATCGAGGTCTCGAGCGTTTGCAGCCGCGCAAGCTCGTCCGCATTTTCAAGGATCAGCGCGCTCGCCTTGCGCATGATGGCCGCGCGCTCCGTCACCGGCATGGCGCGCCATGGGCCGCTTTCATACGCGGCGCGCGCGGTTTCGACCAACCCGTCCGCATCGCCCGGATCGGTGTGCGGCACAAAGGCAAAGGGCGCGCCCGTGGCGGCGTAGATCAAGGTTTGGCCATCCCCATCGCCCGGCGCGTTCAGCGCTGGCGCGGGCAGAGCCAAGTCAGCGGCGGCGGGCGGGCGCTCAAAGGCGGCGGGCTGGGGGTGTGCGGGATTGTTCATGATGGCGCCCTCCTGACGCGCTTCGGATCGATCGCCACGCTTTGCCCCCGTCATGATCGCCAAGCGGATAGGGGGCGACATGGCGATAGTGTGACAACGCGCCTCGTAGTCTTGTGCTTCTCGGACGGGCGGGATCACGCACTCACTGGGGAGTTTTGCGCATGAACCGTTCCTTATATTTGACCAGCGCGCTTGCGGGCATTGCGTTCCACCTCGCGCCGGCTCCAGTGCACGCGCAGACGGGACCTGACGCGGAAACTGAGGCGGAAACCGCCGACAGCGGCAACGCGATCATCGTGACCGCGCGCCGCCGTGAAGAGACCGTGCAGGATATTCCCTTCGTGGTCGACACGATCAGCGCGGAAGAGATCGCCGCGCGCGGTATCAACAATGTCGAGGATATCGCCCGCTACACGCCGGGCCTCGTCTTTGACCAAGGCATCAGCTTGCAGGACACGCGCCCGGTCATCCGCGGCCTTCCCGCGACGCGCGGTCGCCCACCGGTGGGCGTGTTGCTCGACGGGATCGACGTTTCGACCGAAGCTTTGGGCAACGCGGGCGGCGGGTCGTTGCTCAACACCCGTCTGCTCGATCTGGAGCGAATCGAGGTCGTTAAAGGTCCGCAATCCGCCCTTTATGGCCGCGCCGCCTTTGCAGGCGCGATCAACTACGTGACCAAACGCCCCGGCGACGAATTCGAAGGTGAAGTGCGCGCCTCCTACGCTGAGTTCAACACGTTCGAACTGGGCGGATCGATCAGCGCGCCTTTGGCGGACAATTTCGGCATCCGCGCCAATGTACAGCACGCCGAAAGCGATGGCGATTACGATAACCCGGTGAGCGGCGGCGATCTCAACGCGTTCAAGACAACCGGCGGCTCGCTCGGCTTTGAAATCGACAATGGGCCTGCATTTAACGCCTATCTGCGCCTCGCCTACAGCGAATACGAATACAGTCAGCAGGCCATCCAAAGTCTGAGCGGTTTTGTGCCCGGAAACGTCTCGCGCCCCGGCCCGAACACGCCCGAGGGGCAAGCGGTGCAAGCCGGTATCGATGGCGGCGCGCTGGTGGGTGGGTTTGGCCCCGTCCTGCCATCCAACGTCCCCCCGCGCGGTACTTTGCGCTTCACTGGGGTGACCGGCCTTTCGGTCGATCCGCGCACGGGCGAGGACCTGCCCGGCAACGATGGCGATGTCTTTTCCGCGACGCTGAATGTCAGCGCCGATCTCGGACCGTTCGAGTTCGTCTATAACGGCGGGTACATCACTCAGAACGAACGCCTGATCTACGACGGCGACTTCTTCGGCCTGCCCGACGCGAGTTTTGTCGATGGCACGGCGGAGCCGCTGAACCTGTTTGACTATGTCGATTTCGACAACGATCTGGAGATCATCAGCAACGAAATCCGTTTTCAGGATTTTAGCGATGGCCCTTTCCGCTGGGCGGTCGGTGGCCTGTATTGGTATTCCGACAACCAGCAGGAAAGCCGTTCGCTGCGCACGATCTCCGGTTTCCCCTTGGGCGGAACGCCGCCGGTGGCGGGCTTTTCGGGCAACAGCCTGTTTATCGCTTCAATCGATAACGTGCCGCCGTCGCCCTTCCGCCGCAAAATTGACAGCCTCTCGGTCTATGGCCTCGTCGAATACGATGTGACGGACATGCTGACGATCAGCGCCGAGGCGCGCTATATCGACGAAGAGACCGATGTGACGCGTTCGGACTTTGTGCAAGCCGCCTTCGCGCCGATTGCGCCGGGCTTTACTAACCCGGTCCAGCGCGACAGCATTTCCGACGATGAATTCGTGCCGCGTTTCGCGATCACCTACACGCCCAATGACGATTTCCTGATCTACGCTTCTGCGGCCAAGGGTTTTAAGCCCGCCGGCATCAGCGAGCTCGATTTCGCATCCGACCTCACCGACAGCCGGTTCCTCGCGGAGACGGTGTGGAACTACGAAATCGGCGCCAAATCGACACTGGCCAACGGGCAATTGGTGCTGAACGGCGCGTTCTTCTACATGGATTGGAGCGACCGTCAGGTGACGCAGCTGCTCGAAGATCCGAACGCTCCCGCCGGTTTCCGCGCCTCGGTCCAGAACGCGAGTTCGGCGGAAGTGTACGGGGTGGACGCCAGCTTCATCTACAGCCCGGACTGGGCACCGGGGCTTACCTGGGACTTTGGCTACACCTATCTCGACACACAGTTCACCGATTTCACGATCCTGTCGACCAGCGCGTTCACCGTGACCGAAGCAGCCAATTGCACCGTGGTGCAACTGGCGGGCTCACCGGTCTGTTCGGTGACCTATGATGGCAACCGGTTAGAGCGCGCGCCCAAGCATCAGTTTACAACCAATCTGGGCTATCGCACCGAACTGAGCGCGGATGTGACGCTGATCCTGGGCGCTTCGCTGCAATATCAGGGCTCGCGTTTCCTGACCTTCAACAACCGGTTGGAACTGCCCTCCTACGTCAATATCGATGCGCAGGTGGGCCTCGAATTTGGCGGATTGCTGGTGCAGGGCTTTGTCACCAACCTGACCGAAGAGGATGCGATCCGCTCGGCGCAGAACAACTTTGACCTTTCGACCTTTGGCCGTTCGGTCAACTTGTTTGCTCCGCCGCGTCGCCGGTTTGGTGTGCGCACGCGTTTCAGCTTTTGATCTGAGAGGGAAACCATGTCCGATATCGCCACTTTGAAAGAGCAATTGCGCGCGGCGATTGACGCGTGCCAGCCCGATGGGACCTATGACGACGAAACGTTTGAGCGCGTCCATGCGCTGATCAAGGAGCTGGTCCCGCTTTCACCCACGCCGCGCCCGGTCGACGCGCAGGACTTTATCGAGAGCCCTTGGCGTTCGCACTTCGCGCAGTTCGGGCCAAAGCACACAGCGGGCAAGCCGATCAAGCACGAGACGTCCTTGAAATTGCAGACGTTCTCCCAATTCCCCGATCTGCCGATCAAGGTCGACGAGATCGAGCAGGAAATCCGCGTTGAGGGGAAGCACTACAACAACGTCTCCGCCATCACGACGCCCGATGGGAAGCACTCGGCGACGCTGATTGTGTGGGGGCGCTACGACATTCCGGACGATGATCCGCAGCGTTACATGGTCGAGTTTTACGCCATCGAACTGGTCGCGCCCGAAGGGGTGAGCGACGAGGAATTGCGTGCGCAATTTGGCCTTGAGGAAGGCAGCGATCTGCGCCGCGAGATGAAGCCGCCCAAGCTGCATTCGGACATCGTCTATTGCGACGACGATATGCGCATCAACTACGGTGGTATGGGCGGGGTCTACGTCCTCAACCGGATTGATACGCCGGGCAAATCGGTGAGCTTCGCGTGAGCGCAAGCGCGGCGTCCGTTGAGGGCGACATACCGGCGGCGACCAAAGGGTCCATAGGTCTGTGGCCTCAGATCAGCTGGGCTTCGGGATCTTTTGCCACCGGCGCTCTGTTCAACGTGATGGCGCTGTTTGCGCTGTTCTACATGACGAACACGTTAGGGATTGAGCCCGCTTTGGCCGGAACGATCATCCTGATCGTGCGGATTTATGACGGGGTGATCGATCCGCTGATCGGCGCGATCAGCGACCGAACGCAGCATCGCTGGGGACCCCGGCGGATCTATCTGCTGGTGGGTGCGGTGGCGTTGGGGGTGACCTTCATTGCCTTTTTCAACCTGTCGCTGCTCGGTGTGCAGGGGGCAAGCGCTGGGTTGCTAGCGACACTCGCGTTGATCCTGTTTTCGACCGCCTATTCGCTGTTCTCGATCCCCTATCTCGCCATGCCGCCCGACATTGCAGGCGATTACGACGCGCGCACGCGCTTGATGAGCTTCCGTGTGTTCTTCCTTTTGGCAGGCGTGATGGCCGGGTCGGCTGGCGCGCCACTGCTGGTGGAGGCCATGGGCTCGCCAGCGGAAGGCTACCGCGCGATGAGCGTCATTCTGGGCATCGCCGCCGCCGCGATGTGCGCGATTGTCTTTATCGGCGCGGCGTGGTTGCCAACGCCGCCCGTGCAGAAGCGCGAGAAAAGCATCAACATGTGGGAGATGCTGACAAGTCCCTTTACCGACACCGTGCGCGTGTTTGGCAACGCGCCGTTTCGTGTGCTGACGCTGGTAAAGCTGTTTCAGCTGGCGGTGCTCTACACTGTGCTGACCTGCAGCCCTTATTTCTTCCAATTCGTGCTGAAGGTCGGGAATATTGAGCTTAGCAAATATCTCACCCTGTTCAGCGTTGCCGGGATTGTCAGCGTGCCCGTCTATCGCTGGATCATTGCCAAGGCCGGCAAGCGTGAGACCTATTTGGCGCTGTTGGTGCTTTACGCTTTGGGCCTTGCCTCGTGGTTCCTGTGGGTGCCGGGGGAGGCGCAATGGGCGTTCTTTGCGCGTGCTGTCGTGATCGGGTCTTTCTCAACTGGAACTCTGCTCTGCGCGCTCGCCATGCTGCCCGATACGATGGAGTACGACCGGCTTGCGTCGGGTGAGGGGCGCGAGGGGATTATGAGCGGCGTTTTCACCTTCGTTGAAAACTTTGCGGGTGCGCTGGGGCCATTTGTCATCGGGCTGTTGCTGCAAGCGGGCGGGCTCATCGCCTCGCGCGATCCGACGACCGTGCAGCCTCCGCAAGTGCTCGAAGCGGTGCAATGGGGCGTGTCCATCGTGCCCGCGCTGTTCTGCCTTGCGGCGATCCCGCTGCTGTGGACCTATCGCCTGGATGAAAAGGGCCTGGCCGCCATGCGCGCGGCGAAGTCCTAGCTCACCCGCTGTTGCGCAAGGCTGTCGCGATCGCGTTGATCGACAGCTTGATCCCCTCCGCGATCCGTTCGTCGGCGTCACCCGCGCGGTGGCGTTTGAGCAGTTCGAGCTGAAGCAGGTTGAGCGGTTCGATATAGGGCAGACGAAGCCGGATCGACGCGTCCAGTTTGGGCGATTTTTCGAGCAGGAAACTTTGCTGCGTCGCCTCCAACAGCGCGTCGGTGGTGCGTTGCCAGCCATCCTCGATCTCGGTAAACACTCGTTTGGCGAGCGCCTGGTCTTCCACCAGCGCCGAATATTCCGCCGCGATGGCCATGTCGGATTTGGCCAGAACCATCTCCATATTGCCCATCACGTTGCGGAAGAACGGCCATTGCTCGGCCATGGCTTTGAGCAGGCCCTTATCCTCACACGCGGACAGAGCGTGACCCACGCCGTACCAACCGGGCAGCATCACGCGCGCCTGGCTCCATGAGAAGACCCAGGGAATGGCGCGCAAATCCTCGATCCGGTTGGAGGCTTTGCGGCTGGCCGGCCGCGATCCAATGTTGAGCGTCGCAATCTCGGCAATCGGCGTCATCTGGCGGAAGACCTCGACAAAGCCGTCGGTCCCGTAAACAAGGCCGCGATAGGCGTCGAAAGCGCGCTTGGAGACATCGTCCATGGCGGTGGCGAAGCGTTCGTAATCCGCCGGCGCGATCTGTTGCGGCTCCAGCGTGGCGAGCAAAGTGGCACTCGCCATGGCTTCGAGATTGTTGGCCGCGGTTTCGACCGTGCCGAACTTCGCGGCGATGACCTCGCCCTGTTCGGTGATGCGGATGCGTCCGTTGACGGTGCCGTGCGGTTGGCCGCGAATGGCCTCGAACGCGGAACCACCGCCGCGCCCAACCGATCCGCCGCGCCCGTGGAACAGCTGCATCGTCACGCCCGCCTCGGCAAAGACCGGGGCCAAAGCCTCGCTCGCGCGCGCCAGCATCCAGCTGGAGGTGAGGTAGCCGCCGTCTTTGTTTGAATCCGAATAGCCGATCATCACTTCCTGCGACCCGCGCAGAGCGGTGAGCGATGCGACTTCGGGGATCGCGAAATAAGCGCGCATGACCCCCGGCGCGTTTTCAAGGTCGCCGATGGTTTCAAACAAAGGCACCGGAGTGATCGGGCAATAGGTTTCTTCGCCAGCGGTGTAGAGCCCCGCCTCGCGCAGCAGGATCAGCACTTCGAGGAGGTCCGAAACGCTTTCCGCCATCGAAACGATATATTGCGTGATGCAATGCGGTCCGAACCGGGCCTGCGCCTCGGCCGCCGCGTCGATGATGGCGAGCTCTTTGTCGGTCTCTTCCGAATAGGTCGCCCACGGCGTGCGCAAGGGTCGCTTGCCCGCCAATTCGCCGCGCAAGAGGGTGACACGCGCGTCTTCGTCGAGGGCTAGATAGTCGCTTTCGACCCCCGCCTTGGCGAAAAGTTCGCTGACCACGCGTTCGTGAACCGAGCTGTTCTGGCGCAGGTCCAGCGTCGCAAGGTGAAAGCCAAAGGTCTGCACCGCGCGGATCAGGCGACCCAGCGGTCCGACCGAACCCAGAGTCTCGCCCCCCAGCGTGGCCAAGGCGCGCGCGATCTGGCGCAGGTCCGCTTCGAACGGGGCGGGGCCTTCGTACGGTTCGCCCTGAACCAAAGCGGGGCGCGAAGGCGCCTTGCCGCAAATCAGTTCAAAGGTCGCGGCCAAGCGTCCGTAAATCCCGATCAGCGCGCGGCGATAGGGTTCGTCTTGCCGGTGCGGGGAGGTGTCGCCGCTGGCCCAGGCCAGTTCCTGAATTTCGGGTGTGATTTCGCTCAGCTCGCTCGAAATCGACAGGTCCGCGCCCAACTTCTGCAGCTCATCAAGGTAGTGCCCCAACACCGCCTCGGCTCCGTGGCCAAGCGCGTATTTGAGGCTTTCGGCGGTTACGAACGGGTTGCCATCACGGTCGCCGCCGATCCAGCTGCCAAGACGCAGGAAACTGCTCGAGCGTTCGGGCAGGGTGCGTTCCCACCGCTCGTAAAGTTCGGGCAGGACCGGCAAAAACACCTTGCGCATAAAGTCGAGCGCGTTGTCGACTTCGTCGGTCACGTTCAGCTTGTCGCGGCGTAGTGTGCGTGTGCGCCACAACAGCGCGATCTGGCGCTCGATCTCGCGTTCAATCGGCGCGGTGTTTTCGCCCGCAGCGATTGTGTCATCGCGGCGCCTCATCATGTCCGCCAGTTGCGTGCGGTGGTCGATCACGGTCTTGCGGCGCACTTCGGTGGGGTGCGCGGTCAGGACCGGCACGATCAGCGCCGAATTGAGCAATTCCAGAATGGCCTCACCGCTGATCCCATGCGACTGCAATTCCGCCACCGCTTCAGCGAAGTCGGCGTGGGCGCTGATCATGGTGCTGTCGCGGTCTTCGGCGAGGTTGGCGAGCATCGAAAACAGGCCAAAGCCGCGCACAAACGAAAGCGCTTCGTCGAGCGTGAGCTGATCAAGGTCGAGATCGGCCAATTCATCGCCCCGATGGCGGTTGACGCTGGCGGAGCGGATACGCTCGGTGCGTTCGAACAGCCGGTCACCACCATGCGCGCGGATCACATCGCCTAAAGCCTTGCCAAGGAAGCGAATGTCCTCGTTTTGCTGGATGCGTGGGCGCTGGGGTGTGGCCTGTGTTGAACTCGTCATCGGGAAATTACGCCTTTGATTTGCGTTCCCTTCGACGCTGAAGGGACACGTTCCGGGTGGTTTGGAATGTGGGGGCGAGCCTCGTCGTTGAGTCCCTATGAGCCTTATGCGCGCAAGTGTGGGGTCAAGGCAAACGCTTCTGACATGCGCGCTGTTGGTCTGTGGCTAGGTCGAGCGCGCGGGTCTCCAAAGCGTCAGCGCGATGCCGGCAAGGATAACCAAAGTGGCGATAACGAAGGTCGCGCCGACCCACTCGCTCAGGAACACCGCGCCCATCGCAGCGGCGACAACCGGAGTCATCAGCTGGACGCTGGCGATCGTGGCGGCGGGCAGTTTGGGCGCGACAGCGTACCACACCGCGTAACCGCATCCGGAAAACAGCACGCCCGAAAGCGTCGCGAGCAGCACGCCATTTACGGTCAGTCCCGCGCCGCTGCCGATAGGGGCCATGATTAGGAAGACGGGGATGGCAATAACGCTGGCGAGCAGAAATTGCCGCGCGGTCTGTTGGACGGGCGCGTCGCTGCCCCGGCCCAGCACGGTGTAGACGCCCCACGCGATCCCTGCCGCGACCATCGCGGCCAAGGGCGCGGGCGGGGCGGACCCAAGGCTGTCGTAAAGCAGGAACACCAGCCCCGCGAGCGCGATGGCGCTGCCTGCGACGGCGAGAGCGCCCAAAGACTCTCCGCGCGCCGCGCTGATTGCTAACACTGTGATCTGGACGGCGGAAAACAGGATCAACGCGCCCGTCGCGGTGCTCATAGCGGTGTAGGCGGCGGCAAAGCCGAACATATAGACCGCCAGCGCCACGCTGCCTGCGACATCGCGCGCGTTGGGCCTGGCCCTCGCAAAGGCGGCCAGAACGAAAGCGCCCGCCAGCAAACGAACCAACGCAAAGGCAAAGGGATCGTTCGCCGCGTCCGCTAACGCCGCACGCGCGGTCAGCGAGTTGGCGGCAAAGGCCAACACCGCGAGAGCTGCCATGAGGATGGAGCGCACGAGCTAGCTGGGCCGGACTTTGGCGATAGCCTTGCCCGCTAGACCATGGATGATCAGAGCCAGCTCTTTCTCCACCGTGTTGCCGCGCCCCTGTAGAACCCAAATTGCGAAGAGGGCGCCAAAATAGGTGACAGCGCCCAGCGCCGCGAGCACCAGAATGCGCAGGCCCAGCTCCAACAAGACGGTCGAAGAGGGCAGCGCCTGACCGGCCAGCGCCACGATCGCGACCATCGCCGTAATCGCGATCAAGGGACGCCAGACGATGGATACGTGGTCCCATTCCGAGACCGCGCTGATTTTCTTGATCAGCCGCACGTTGAGGGCCGTGCTGATGATCGCGGAACCGAACTGGCCGATCATCGCGCCGATAAGCATTTCGTACGTATCGCCCCAGAAAAAGGCCATCCCCGCGAAGGTCATGGGCCAGCGGACGCAGAACACGACAAGGTTGCGGTAGAACAATTCCTTGGTGCTGGCCGATGCCATCGCTATGGCGCGGATATTGTGGACCGCCCGGAAGAGCCGGCTCACCGCCAAAATCTGGATAACCGGCACCGCGAGAAGCCATTTTTCACCCATGGTGAGCCGCACCAAGTCTTCGGCCAGAACCGCGAGCCCTGCGGCCACCGGATACGTAATCAAACAGATCGTGCCCTGTGAACGCAGATAGCTTTGGCGCAGACGCTCGCTCTCATCTTGCAGCCGCGAAAAGGCGGGAAACAGCAGCGCCTTGATCGGGCGCATGGCCTCGTCCACGGTTTTCTCGATAACCTGGTTGCCCACGCGGTACTGGCCGACAAGCGGAACGGGCAGGAAGAAACCCAGCAGCAAGGGAGTGGAGCGCCAATTGATCGCCTGAACCCATGTACCAAGGGTCAACCAGATCGAAAACGACAGAAGATCCTTCCATTTCGAGACGGCGATCCGGGGGCGGTAGGAAATGAACGTGTAGGACAGAACCGTCGTCGCAAACGTACCGGCCACGGTTCCGGCGACCAAGGCCCAGTAACTTTGGTAGATGACCGCGATGCCGACGGAAAACGTGAACACGGTCAGCTTGTCAGCGATTGAGAGGACGGCGGCCTGCTTGAAGTCGAGTTTGCGTTGGAACACCACCATTTTGGGGTTGCCGAACCCGCCGATCAGCGGGGCGAGCGCGAGAAAACGCAGCAGGTCGGCAAGCCGTTCGTCCCCGTAAAACTCCGCGACAATAGGCCCGGAAAGGGCAAGCAGCGAAGCGATAATGACGCCGCGCGCCACGCCGAGCGTCCAGGAAGTGTGAAAATGCGCCGGTTCGACGTCTTTTCGCTGGATCAGGGCCTGGCTGAGCGAAAGCTGGAGCACCAGGCCAATTATCTGAGCCAGGCTGGCGGCGATCGCCACAAGGCCAAAATCATCGGGCATCAGGATGCGGGTGAGCGCGATCAGGCTTACAAAGCCCAGCGCGTTGACCACCAAAGTGGCCATGGACACCCACGCCGCGCCCTTGAGCAAATGGCCGCGTTGCCCCTTCATCGCACGGCGTCCTTTGTCGTGTGTTCGGCGTGTCTTATCATGATGGTCAGGTCAGAAACTCAACGGAGTCGGCGGTTTTGATCCGTTCGATATCGGCTTCATACTCGTCACGCAAAGCGGCGGCCTCGGCTTCGTCCCAGAGCGAAAACGCGGCGTTCGGGCCGGACTTCGGGTATCTGTGGCGAAGCGCGAGCATGTGAAGCTGACGCTTGCTCTTGGGCATGTCCGAAGCGGTCTGCACGTATTCACGTATCGCTTCGGCGCTGGCGCTGGGCAAGATGTCGGTTTGCGCCGGTCTAATGATCGCGTCGGTGCAAAGGCCGCTTAGCCGACCCAGAATTTCGGGTTCGATCCGTGCAAAATCTTCGTATCGCCACACGGTGATTGGGCTGCCGGGGAAGGCGCCACTAAGAGTTTCCACCACCCGCGGCCAAAGCCCATCGGCGGATCGGTGCATTCGTTTAAAACCCTCTATGGGTGTATGGTCCCCGTGCTGCAAGGCTTCGCCGTACAGCGAGCTGATAAAAGCAGGATAGGATCGCAGCGCCAGATAAATCTCGACCCGCTGTCCCTCCAGCGCGGGGCGGAGCAAGTTGAGTGTCTGGGCCGCGCGCGGATAGATTGTCCCTGAAAAGCTGTCCCTGGGGTAGCCCAGCAGGTTTTCTTCCGAGATAGTGACGTCGCAATCCGCCTCGAAAAAGGCGCGAAGGGCGTGGACGGATTCTTTGCAGCGCTTCCTGAGGTAGGGCTTGAAAAGCGCCCGGCTCGTCCTCTGCTTTTTCCTTTGGGCAGTGATTGCGGCGGCCAAAGCGGGGCGGAACTGGCCACGCGTCCAGATGGCGGTGCCCGCCGCCGCGCTCGCCGCCTGGTTCAGCGCCAGCGTATCCTGAATATAGGTCGTCGCGGTTTTATGCGCGCCAACATGGATGCGGATGACAGGGGAGCTCAAAATCGGGGCTTTCTAGGCAAGGTGATGCGCGATCGCAGCGGCTTAATCAAACGGCTTGGCCGCGCGAGCGTAGTCGAACGCGCCGCGATAGCGGGTGTAACGCATGAATTGGGGCAGCCATTTGGTGCTGGCGGCGGTGAAGCGCGAGAATTGGTACTTGGTCCACGCATCGATCATATTGCGCCAGATCCAGATATGCACGCCGCCCACGCGGGTCCCCTTGGGATCAAGCTGTTCGGGAAGAAATTCGCCTTCGCCGCGCCCGGCCAGAAGCACCCATGTCTCTCCCAAGGCCTTTTGATAGGACGAGATGTAGTCGAGCGTTTGGCGCGTTTCCGGAATGATGTGCAGCACCTCGGCGCCCGGTACCCAGTATCCTGGATGCCCTTCGTCCTTGATCGCGCGCAGAACGGCGGTCTCTTCGCCCACGCGGCGAAACTTGGGGGAGACGCCCAGATAGGTCGGATACTGAGTGCGGCGCTGTTCCGCCATGCGCACCGCGTAATTCGCGCCGAAGGGGTTGTCGCCGGTGCGCTGAGTGAAAGCGCGCGTTGTGTCGCCCAAATCGCGTTTGGCAAAAGCGTTGCCGAGCTTTTCCATGTTTTCAGTCAGCCAGGCGGGCGTGGTCCCTTCGAACACCGGGGTGATCCGCCCGCCGAAATAGGCGCCATCGGGGTGCTCTTCAAAAGCGCGGACATAGGCCGCCATCCAATCGGGCTGCACGCGCACGTCGTCATCGGTCCAGATGATGTAATCGCCCGACGCTGTCGCCACGCCCCGGTTGCGGGCAAAACTGAGGCCAGCCTGATCTTCGCGCACATGGATCAGCGGCAGTTGATCGGCGTAGCTGTCGATGATCTGCGGCGTGTCGTCTGTGCTGCCATTGTCGACCATGATCAGTTCCCAATCGAGCCCGCCGGGAATGGTCATGGCTAGCATCGAATCCATCATGGCGCGCAGCGGCTCGCCGCGATTGCGGGTGCACACAACGATCGAGATTTTTGGGCTGCTCATAGGCGGCTGCTCGTCATGGGTCCTTGGCGGTGAGCTTGCGCCACAGCTGGCGCTTGGCCCTTCGTTTAGCGCGCTCAGCGCGCGCCATCTACGGTTTTGTGTAGTCGCCGCGACGCTTGGTAGAGGCGATCTGTCTCAACCGGGCACAATTTCACCGATCAGGGAATTCGCTGACGGTCTCGCTTACCCCTCATCGCTCAAGTGATCGGCCAAGCGGATCGCCATCGCGATCATCATCAAGGTCGGATTGACGTGCCCCCCGGATGGGAAGGTCGCGCCGCCCACCGCGTAAAGGTTGCCAGAACCGTGCACTTTGGACGCGATGTCCACCACGCCGGTTTGGGGCGTCTCGCTCATCCGAAGGCCGCCCATATGATGCAAGCTGTCGCGCATCGGCAGGGTGAGCACTTCTTGCGGGCTTTCAATCCGGCGCACCGATCCCAGCCCCTGATCGTCCATCCAATGGCCAATCACATCGTTCAGCCGTTTTGTCGTGCGCAGTTCCTGTTCGCTGATGTGCCAGTGGACGCTGGGTCTGCGCCGTCCCAGCATATCGCGTTGCGAGGAAAGGGTTACGCTGTTGGTGTCGGTGGGCACCTGTTCGACGCTGTATTCGAAAGTCATCTTTGGGTTGATGAAGTGCGGTTCTCGCTTGCGCAGCCAATTGTATCCCAGAATCGCCGTTTCCAGGGGATTAATCCCCTCCGATCGCGCGTAGCGCAGGATCGCTGAGGCGTTGAGCGGCCAATCGGTTTGACCCTCGCTCGCCTTGAGCCGAACGCCAAATTCGACCGAGGCGTTGGGCGGCGCGCGCATACGGTTAAGCTGCCGCTGCAAGAGGCTGGCCGATTTGCGATTGGCGGCCGAAACTTCGTTCTCAATCAAAAGATGCTGGTGAAAGCCGCGCCCGATATGGCTTTGAACCGGTGCCAAAAGCTCGCCGCATTGCTCGATGTTGTCGAGTAAGATGCGGCTGTTTTCGATACAGCCGCACGCCAGCACAAAACGCCGCGCTTTGAGCGTGATGGTGCGTTTGGCGCGGTCCAGAATACGGACTGACCGGAGCGAATTCCCCTCAGCCTGAAGGCTGATCACGTCGGCTTCGTAAAGAAGCGTCTTACGCGCGTCGTCGAAGATGTGAACGAAATGCGCGCCCAGGTTCAATGGCGTTTCTTCCTTGGCAAACGCGTATTGCCACACTTGCGGTTCCAGCGCGTCGGGCAATTCCAGTGTGCGTTCAATTCGCTCTATCTGATCGCGCCAGCGCAAGGTGGGCGGTTGCAGGTTGAGCGTTTCCCACGCGCGCCGAAGATAGGGGCTGACCATTTCGTAAGAGATAGGCCATCCGGCAAAGCCCTGCGTCTGACGCGGGTCGAAGTCCTGCGCGTCGAATTCGGCGCATCGGGCCGACCACAAGGCGCCCGCTCCGCCCACCAGATTTCGGCGCAACGACTGGTTGTTCATCTCCAGACCGGTGTTTTCAAAGGTGACAAGGGCGTCGCGTTCAGGGTTGGGCGCAGGTCCGCCCGCCTCAACCACGATGACATCGCCGCTCACATGCTTGGCCAGGGCAAGGCCGGTTGCGCCACCGCCGATAATGGCGATGTCGGTTTCGAACGTGTCTTGCGAATTGGCGTCGGCCTTAATGATCACGGGCGATTATCCGCGAAAGCCCCATCGGTCTGCGAAAGGCGCGCTTCGGTCTTCATGTGATGGCCAAGATCCCCTTGCACGCGGCGGGCGAAGCCCCGGGCGTCTGGGGACTTATGCGCAGAACGGCGCGCGACGCAATGGACCAAACCATCGACCAATTGTCATAGGCGGCTAGGCCGATCAGCGACGCGCGCCGGTGTTATGGAAAGCCGCCATGGTTTCGGGCCGCATGCCAAACGCGAACACCATGAAGAGGATAACGGTGGCGAAGTGCATATCGGAAAAGCCGAGAACTTCGAAGAAGATGCGCGGGCTTTCAAAGATCATGATCGTGCAGCAATAGATCCCGGTGTAGCTCGGGTTTTGCATGGTCTTGGTGAGGAGTTTGAAAACACCGTAAAACGTCACAACGCAAAACAGCGCGAAACCGGTGTAACCAAGAGCCACCAGAATTTCGCGCGGAGTGTGGTGGAAGTTGAAGCCCTTTCTTGACGCGATTTCCATGTATCGCCAGAGGAATTCGGCGTCCAAATTGTTGTGGACCCAGAAGGATCGGTATCCTTGCCCCAGCCATGGACGCGCGGCGATAAGTTCGTCCGCTTTGGCCCAGAGGACATCGCGTCCGGTCAGGCCTTTGTCCTTGCCGCTGTTCTCAAGGACTAGGTCAAACAGAGGCTCCAGCCAAAAATCCAGGGTCGCCAAGAGCGCGACCAATGTAACGACGGCGAGAATGAAGATGCTGGTTCTTATGCGCAGATCAAACTGCCGCGACGCCACCCACGCCAACATGCAGGGAAACGCCACGATCGTCGCGATCAACGCTCCCGTGGCGAGGCTTGCTACCAGCGAGTAGGCCCCCATCGCCATCACCACGACGGCCAGGCCCGCCCACACCATCTGACGATTGGCGATTGACCAGATCAGCATGATCGTGGCGGTCAGGAACGTCAAAGCCCCGACATCGCCCGCCGCGTTCTTGGAGCCCAGCAAGCCCACGAACGCCGCGCCGCGGCCGAACACATAACCGTACCGGCCAAACAGCAGGGCGAAAACCATGTAGATGGCAAAGGCGATGAAAATGCCTTTGAGAAAGTTCAGCTTTTCGATTCCGGCGCCCAGAAACACCGCCGCCAACACGGTCGCCAGATACAGCGTGCCGTATCGCAGGGTGGCTGCGGGGTCGTCGGACCAAAAGACGGAAAGCAAAGCGTACGCCGGCAGTAAGAACAGCGGCCAGCAATTTGCGAAAATCGAATAGAGCCGTTCCCAGCGCAGCAGGATAAAAGCGCCGCAGGTTGCGATCACCAGAATGGGCGTCAAAGAACCGATAACGATCTGAAACAGAATGGCCAGGAAGGGCGTGGCCACCAGCACAATTTCCATCAAAGGCGAGGCGCGATGAGGCGCGAGAATGGCGTCCTGCTGCAGACTATAGCGCGTCTGATTGTTGAGAGTGGACATGGTATCGCTCTTTGTTTGGATGGCGGTGGTAAGGGACGGATTGAGCCCAAGCGCCGCCGGTCCGCAGGCCTATACAAGAGGCTTGGTCGCTCAATATTCTAGGAGGCCGTATCGCACAAGCGGCTCTGCCCGCGGGACCCGTGCCCGTGCCCGTGCGTGCGTCTCTTGTGTGGCGCCGTCCTAATCAGCAAGCTCGTGTTCGAAGGCCGTACCGGCCAACACATCAGACACTTCATCAAAATTCTCAATCAGGTCCTTAATCGCGATATCCGTGGTTTTGCCAAAGTTGATCTTTGGCTGGTGATTTTCGACATCCAGAAAGTCCAGCGCCTTGCCCAAAGCGACGGTTGGATCGGATTTTATGTGGTCTTCATAGGTGAGGAAAAGCGAGTCTTCCGAAGCGAACAGCCGCTGCGACGCTTCGCTGAATTCCTGATAGGTCGAAAGCGCATCCAGCAAAGTCGTGAAGCGGTGGCCGATATAGATGCGGTCGGGATTGATCCGAATTTGCTTCACCCGCACCTTCGCACCCGAGCTCACATGGAATTGCTCTTTCTGAGTGGCCACAACGTGCGAAACCAGTTTGCGTAAGTGGCTGCGTTGAAGCGAGATAAAGCGGGTGAACCCTTTGCGTTTCAAGCGTTCGACAAACCGTTCAAGGTCACTCGACACCATGACCGGGTGATAATCCTGAAGCTCGGTCCCGAACACTCTGTTGCCCGCAAGTCTGTCCAGGCGATCTTCAATCTCGGCGATGGCCGCGTCGAACGAGAGCGAACCGTAGAGCTTATCGATCCCTTGTCCGGCCTCGTCGCTTAACCGGTGGAACATCTTCTCCAGCGTTTCGCCGTCCCAGAATATCTGCGGGTTCTGGTCCAGCATGTCGCCCAACAATGTGCTGCCGCTGCGGCCATTGTGAACCATCAAGACGTGGCCCTCTTCGCGAGGGGACTGAACCAGCCCGCGCAGCCGCGAGGAAAGCGCTCTTGGTCCGCGTTCGCGCAAATTTTGCAGGGTTTGAAGGTTCATACCTTTAGCGCCGCTTGCTCAGCGCGGAACGATTCAGCCCGATGACGCCAAACGCCGCGCGACGGCCATTCTCCGATACGTTCCTATGGACCATCTCAAATCCCCACCTTCGTTCCGGCTCTAAACGCTGATCGCCCAAACACCTTAATTGCCCTGCGCCGTGCATGTTCTGCCGTGCGTCGCGTCGCAATGTCAGCTCTTTGATCGACGAATTATCCTGCCCGCCGACCCATCCAATAGCAACACTCGTATGAAGCGTGGCCCCTGGTTTGCATCAACGCCGCCTACGGCCTCAGGCCCGGCACAAACGGGCGCAGCAACAGTCGGGCTTTTGTGCGGACCTTCCGGCGCCCCCAGATATTCGCATCGCCTTTGATCGAACAGTTGGCAAGATTAGAAAGGGCCGCCTCAGCCCGCACGCAGCGCTCTGGAGAAAGACTGTCTTCGGCCGCACGCCAGGCTGCGGCGATCGCGGGTTTGTTCAAAGCGTCCCCATCGCGATCGGACCGCTTCCCATTCAAGTACCGCCTTGTCAAAGCTAGCGCTTGTTGGAAGGGTTCTGATCGCGGGACACGACCGGAAAGGGGCGTGGTGGCCTCTTCCACGCTTCTATTGAGCGACCTTTTGCTCAGCGTCGCGGCCAGATCATCGCTGAAGCGAGCCATCACATCGGGCGGCGGCGTTCCGTTTGCCGAAACCGCGCAGGGCGCAGAACACCACTCGTCGATCTCATCGAAGACCACTTCGCTGAAAAGCCGCAAATCCACCGATGCTTCATCCTGCGCGGTGGTGTGAAACCGGTCCAGCGCGTCTTTAAGAGTGACCTTGGCGGCCGGTTTGAGCACGCCGCGTTTTTTGGTGCCCGGCTCTATGTGGAGCGTGGGTCGCAGCCTTGCCCAGTCGGCTTGGACCACCATGTCGAAAATGGAGGAGAGCCACGAAGCGTCGAATTCGACCCCGGACAGCAACCAAAGGTCACGACCCAGAACACGCAGTGTCATCGGTGCGCTGCACACATCGCCGGACAGAGTGTAAGGCGCGAAGGTCTGCGCGATGTCGGCCAGGATCGCAGCCGACGCGTCGGCCTCCGGCTCTTCCAGTGCGGCGAAAAGAGTCGGCCAGTTCGTCAAAAAGCGCATAAGAGCGAAGGCGACATCGCGTTGCACTACGGCGCTATCTGGCCCGTATCGCTCGCTCAGGAACAGCAGGCTTTTGCGGATCGACGCCAATTGCAAATCAATATCCGCGCGGCTGTAATCCGTGGTCGTCAAGGATCCGCCGCGCTTGCGCCACACATGTCCCCATTGGCCCAAAAGCGCGAAATTGCGCGCGTTCTCCACCGCGCCAAGGATGAACAGATGGTCCTCAAACATGCGCTGTTCGGGATCAAAGCCGATAGCGTGGTCGGACAGATACTGCGCGTTGAATAGAAACGACCAGCTGGCAATGGCAAAGCGAATTTCCGGGCAGGTCTCCACCGACAACCGCGCCGCGGGCTTGGCAAAGAGCCGATCGTCGCGGGGGAAACGAAACATCGCGCTCGTCTGGTGCGCCATGGCCATAGTCGGAATGTGAACCAGTTCCGCGCCGAGTTCGCGGATGAAGTCGCTGGCTTCGAGAACGGCGCGCGAGGCGATTACGTCGTCGCTGTCGAGGAATAAGACCTGCTCGCCGGTCACGCGCGTCAGGCCGGAATTGCGCGACGCCGAAGCGCCCATATTCCGGGGGTTGGTGACAATTTCGATCCGAGGATCAACGCCGCTCATGCGCTCCATAAGGTCGGCGTGCCGTCCAGGGGAATCATCAACTATAATGATCTGATGCAACCGGTTACCCAGGCCCAGAGCGCTGTGCACCGCTTGAGACAGAAAGATCGTCTCGTTGTAGAAAGGGATGATAACGCTGATTGACATAGACGGTTCTGTAGAATCGGAAACAGCGGCCTACAGGACCGCAAACACAAGTTCTATTGCGCATATCTCACGTGTCCCCACTTACCGACTGTTAAGCGGCCAAAGCGCCCCAATTCCGGGATCAACGCGTCCTGATCCCAAGGCGCGCCGTTCTTGCTTTTGCAGTGCAGCAAAGGTACGGTCTTCGCGACCAAAACAGCGACGGTGGGGGGCCATCTTGCGCGTAGAGTCATTGCAAGTGGTCGTGTGCGAAAGGAAGCGAAAATGCGGGTCCTCATGCTAGAGTTTAACGAGCTGGTGCCCAGCTTGATGGACCGCTTTATTGATGAAGGGCATCTCCCCAATTTCGCCAAGTTGCGCGATCAGTCGCTTGGTTACGTTACCGACGCTGAGGAAGAGCCGCCTTGCCTGGAACCGTGGATCCAGTGGGTCACGGTGCACACCGGCAAATCCTACGCCGAACATCAGTGTTTCAAACTGAATGATGGCAGCGGCTACAAAGAACGGCGCATTTGGGACCATTGCGGCGCGGCGGGCAAGACCAGCTTGGTCGGCGGCAGCATGAACGCAGGCTTCGATGCCAAGGTGTTCAAAGGCCATTTCATGCCCGATCCTTGGGCCGATGGGGTGAGCGATTTTCCCGTAGGCGCGTTCAAGCCGTATCTCGATGTGGTCCGCGCCTTTGTGAAAGAGCACAGCGGCAAACCCGATATTTCGCCCATGACAATGGCGCGATTTGGCAGCTTTATGCTCGCCAACGGCCTCAGCATTGAGACGATGACCGCTACGGTCAAGCAGCTGCTGGACGAACGTCAGTCGCCGACCAAATGGCGTCGTCCACTCATTTTGGACCGTTTGCAGTGGGATTTGTTCAAAGGCGCCTACAAGAAGAACAAGCCTGATTTCGCGACGTTCTTCCTCAATTCCACCGCCCATTTCCAGCACTTCTACTGGCGTGAAATGGAGCCTGATCTGTTCACCATCAAACCCGACGAATCCGCGCTCGCGAACCACGCGGCGGCCATCCTGGCGGGGTATAAGAGTATGGATCGGATCGTGGGTCAGGCGTTTGACGTGATCGACGACGACACCGCGCTCGTCCTATGCACCGCGCTTAGCCAGAAGCCGATGCTGACTTACGAAGATTCCGCCGGGCGCCAGATCTTCCGACAGAAAGACATCAACCAATTGCTGGCCTTTGCGGGCGTGACCAAACCGGCGGAGTTCATCCCGGTGATGTCGCAGGAATTCATGCTCGATTGCGCCAACGACGAAGACGCAGCCGTCGTGGCGGAGCAGCTTCGGTCCCTGGTTTTGGACGATGGCAGCGAAGTCATGTGGGCCGTTCCCATCGGCGAAGGGCGCATCAACGCGGGCTGCAAGGTCAGCGCCGATCCCGGCGACGCTCTGGTCCGTTCGACCAAGGGGAACCAGTCGGCGGCGTTTTCGCACCTGTTCTATCCGCTCGAATCGCTGCGCAGCGGTATGCACGATCCGCTTGGCCTGTTCTGGGTGCAAGCGCCGGGAGTAGCGCCGCAGCGCTATGAAAAGACGGTTTCGCTATCGACGGTCTATCCCACGTTGATGGACCTATTGGGGCTGGAACCGGACAGCGCGGCGGCGTCCTTGATGGCTGGCCAGCTGCGCGGTTTGCGCCAACTCGAAGCGGCCTGATCCTGTTGCGACGCCTTTGTGGCGCACTCGCAGCCAAACTGAGAAAAGGACGAGCCGTGCAATAGGCACGTTTACACGATGCGCGCGATCGGATAATCCGGATGCGTGCGCACGTCCGAATTCACCGGAACACTCTACATTCATGTCGGTCCTCACAAGACCGGCTCCACGACGATTCAACGCGCGATCGATATTCACCGCGCGGCGCTCGCCAAGGAAGGGCTGCTCTATCCGCTTTCGGCCCGTGGACCGCTCGCGCCGGAGCAACATTGGGACTTTGGCGAAGCGGTGCTGCATGACAAGCGCGATGCGCTTGACCGTTTCATCGGTGAGATTGACGAAGAGATTGCGCAAGCGTGCGCCACCCGCGTGTTGATTTCGACCGAGGTTTTGTCGCGCAAATATGTGACCGCCCCTGACCTCGCGCGCGTCCCCGAGCGGTTCCCCAAGGCCAAGCGGGTGTGGATCGCGCTTTTGCGGAGGCAGGATGCGCTCGCCAGTTCGCTCTATGCAGAGCATTTGAAGAAGGGTCTGATCGCCTTTCCCCAGGACGAAGCGCAGGTCTACGGGCCGGAATTCCTCGACCATTGGGAGAGGTTACGGATGATCGCGCAAGCCTCGCAGAACGACGAAATCGTCGTGGGGTCGTTTGAAGTGATGAAGCGCGATCTGGTCCCGAACTTCCTCGCCATGATGGGATGTCACACCGATATCGCGCCGCGGGCCGAAAAGGCGGAGCGGCAGAACGTCGCTCTACCGGCCAAGGCGCTCGGCGCGCTGCGTCTGATCAACGCGCTGCCTAAACGCGTTTCGTGGCGAATGCGCGAAGCGTTGATTGATCTTGCGAAATCGCGTCCGGGCCTGTTCGGCTCGTCCCGGCTCGAAGCGCGCGTTCCGAGCGAACTGCTCGCCCAGTATGAGCGCGGCAATCGAACGATTGAAACGGTGTTCTTCGGCGGTCGGTCCGTCGGCCTTTCCATCCCCGGCGCGCCCGGTGACGAGCGGGAATTGGCCAATGTCGATGATGCGGCGAAGGCGCGAGTGACCGGCTGGGTGCCGCCCGAAGCGGCCTAGCGCAGCTTTTCGTGTTGGAATGGGAAGTGGGTTTGCGGTCCTAACGGATCACGCGAACCTTAATAGGTGCCGCGGCTCATCACGACGCTGGGCACCGTCATGAAGAGGATCTTCACATTGTCCCAAAACGTGCCTTTGCGCGCGTAGATCACATCATAGGCGACGCGGCGGCGATAGGTCGTGTCGTTGCGACCGCTGACCTGCCACAGACCGGTCAGGCCCGGCTTCACCGCGCAATAGAAGACGATGTATTTGCCATACCGTTCGGTTTCATCACGCACGATCGGGCGCGGGCCAACAAGGCTCATATCGCCGCGCAGGATGTTCCAAAGCTGTGGCAGTTCATCAAGGCTGCTCTTACGCAGGAAATTGCCGATGCCAACGATACGTGGATCGTTGCGAAGCTTTTGTGCGAGCGCCCATTCCCGGCGCGCGTCCGGATCGGTGGCGAGCAGATGCTGGAGGCGTTCCTCGGCATCGATCGCCATGGTGCGGAATTTGTAGCATTCGAACAAACGGCCGTCCCGGCCGATGCGCATCTGCTTAAAAATGATGGGTCCGGGGGAGGTAAACGCAATCGAAAGAGCGATGAGAAGCATCACGGGCGCGAAGAGGATAAGCAAACCAACAGCGCCCAGCACATCAAGAGCCCGGACCTCTGCCAGGTCGCGCGCCACGTAACGGGCACGGCCTTCTGGTTCTGACGCTTCACGCCAGTCCGTATGGAGCTCAAGCGAAGACAAGTGCTTCCCCCCAGTTTTGCTGCAATGCAACGATACAAAAAAGTTGCGATTCGGCAAACACCTAAATCGTGGGGGTTAAAGGATTAACTAGGATGTGTCTTTGCGGCACAATTTCTCGGTTAACCGCTAATAGGTCAGGAAACTAACCTTTTGAAAAGCATAAATAAGGATCGACCATGAAGCAATCGGCGCCATAATAAAAATGAGCGCTCTGACCCTGAGGGGCCACTTTTCATCGTGCGCGAGCGCCTGATGACTGCGCGCCGGCAGAGGTGGATCGTTCGAATTAAGCGGCAGGCGCGTGTCGGGATCAAACGCGAGCCGCGCCTGCGAACGCATGGGTCGATCTCCTTAAGTAGCAAAACGAGGAATCGTCGTGGTGCTTAAGAAGCTGGCTCCGAACGCCTTTCGCCGCTGTAAAACCGAATACTAGAGCAAACCCCTAGAAGTTTAGGCGCGTCGCCAGCGAAACCCGATTTTGTGCGCCCGCAAACAGACCGCTGCGATCAAACCGTTCCGCGCGCAGCCGCAGTGAAACGCGCGGGCTGGCAAAGTACCGCATCGTTCCCGCCAAAGCGATTTCGGTCCCGTCATCGCTGCCGTCAATCTGTTCAATAAAGCCTGCCCGGCCTTCGACACCGACGATGATGTTGCGGCGCAATTCGTGCTGAACGATAACGCCGCCCTCGGTCCGCAAAAGCCCTGCAAACAGGGGGTTGATGCTGGGATCAACGGTGCGCTGTGCGCGCGCTTGGACCGATGTGAGGCGAGTGGGGTTCCAGAACAGCCGACCGAGAACAGAAATGGTTTCCACCGAATTGAGTGTGGGATCGACAAAACTCTGGCGCAGATACCCGGCGTTCACATCAACGCGCAGCACTTCGGTAAGATTGCGCACAAAGCCCGCGCTCAGGCGCGTCTCGGTTGAGGAACGGTCCACTTGAAAGTTGGGCGGGAAGTCCTCCGAACCATCCGGGGTCACAAAGTCAAATTCGGTCACCTCGCCTTCGAGGTAGAAGGTTTGCGCGGCGTCGCGGGTATAGGCGAAGCGAACGCGTCCACCATACTGATCGGAATCGCGCACGGCGCCATCGAAGACGGCATCATCGATAAAGATCTCACCGTCGAAATTCGCGCCCGAATAACGGCCTTCCGCTGTCACGGTGAAATTGCCGACGTCCTGTTCGACACCCAGATTGCCGCGAAGGGCGGTCAAGGTGATCGGTTGCACGGATTCGTCAAAATCACCGAAATCGCGTCCACGCGTGTCGTTACGCGAAACGTTAAAACCGATGAAAGGACGCGTTGCCGTACCTAGCCCCAAACGAACGTTGCCCCTCGCGTTCAGCAGAACACGATCATCAATGCTGTTGTCCAAATAGGTTTCATAGCCCGCGCGCAGGTTCAGACTGATCTGGCGGTCCGAGCGCCGATCCGAAATCCGCAGCGTTGGGGTGATACGGACCACCACGTCTTCAACCTTCGTGGCGGCCGCTGGGAAGAGGTTGTCGACATACTCGATTTGTGAGTTGATCAGCGGGACCAGTTCAAACGAACCGACATTGATCGGCTCAGTCCGATATTCAGGACGCGGGCGATCCTCGATCGGGATGAACGCCGGTTGGTTCTGTGCCAGAGCAGGCGTGGCGAGGCCCGCGATGCCGACTAAGCCGGCGGTGGCCTTGAAGAGTGTTCGCATTTTCGACTCGTTTGGCTTTGTGCCTGCTTTGCAACTCATATGGTCGCCCCCGCGCCCGTTATTCGTTTGTGTGAGATGACACCGCGTTGAAACGTTGTCAGTTTTGGTAATACCCGCGAAATTTCTTGGTGTAGGCGTAGACATCACCTTCACCAGTGCTGGCGTATCGGCGGATATCCACCTGTGTCAACGAGAGGCCGGTGACCTTCGCCTTGGCATCGGTCAGCATATCCACAGCGGCTTCAACCGCGCGCGCCGACGTTTTCTTCCATTGGGTGACGACCAGAACGCGATCCGCGCATGATGCGATGATCCGGCCTTCCGCCACACCTAGCAACGGCGCGGTGTCGACGATGACCGCGTCGTAGCGATCCTTGAGTTCGTTGAACATGCGCTCGATCCGCTCTTGTGTCAGCGGAAGCTGTTGCGAACCGATCGCTTCGTTGGAACCCAGAACGTCCAGACCCGACATCTCATCACGATAGATGCAGTCTTCCAGTTTTGCATCGCCGGCGATGTAGTTGAAAATGTCGAAATCGCTTTCGTAGGTGATGAGTTCGCTTGAGCCCCGGCGACGGAAGTCAGCGTCGACCAACAGGATCCGGCTGCCTTCCGCCGCGGCGGTGCGCGCGACGCACACCGATGTGGTGGTCTTGCCTTCGCCTGGCAGGGCGGACGTAATGGCGATCGCACGCGGCCGCTTGCCCGGAGACAAAGTCAGGAAGGTCCGCACCGATCGGAACGATTCCGCAAACAGCGAATGCGGGTTCGAGATGACGTAATCGTGCGGCTCTTCGTCGGTCTTCTTGCCATCCAGCGTCGATTTGAGCGTCGGAATGGCACCGGCGTACCGAAGCTGCAATTTGCGCTCCACATCGCGTTTTGTCTGAATGCCGCGCCGCAGATACTCGGCCAGACCAATCGACACGAAACCGGCGACGAAAGCGACAAACACACCCGCCGCGCTGATCAGCGGATAGTTGGGGGAAGAGGGGAATTCAGGGACGCTGGCGCGCGCTGTGAGCACGGCGTCGGCCATGGCCGTGTCGCGCAGCGCGCCCGATTCCTGAGAGCGGCTCAGGAACGCCTGAAAAATCGCCTGAGCGGCGGCGGCGCGTTGTTCGAGTTCCGTCAGGCCGGCTTGCGATTGGCCATTACGCTGCAACGCTCCAAGCGCTGTGGAGCGGCTGCCTTGCAATGAGGAAACGCGCGACTGCGCGGTTTGCACATCGGCCTGCAAGTTGGAAATGACGCGGTTGATTTCCTGCTGAATGTTACCGCGCACTTCGCTGAGCTTCGCTTCGGCTTCGACGCGTTCGGGGTGCAGTGGACCATACCGGCTTTGCAGAACCGACAGTTCCGCGCTCAGTCGGGATTCCTCTTGGCGCAGGTTCGAAACCGTGCCGGAGTTAAGCGCCGCGCCCACATCGGCGCCGCTGCCACCGCGCTGGAGCTGGGTTTGCGCCGCGCTCAAACGGCCCTGTTTTTCGGCCAGGTCCGCCCGAGCGGAAGCCAGTTGCTGGTTGAGGTTCGAAACCTCTTGTTCGGCGTTGGTGGACCCGTTGGCGCTCACCAGCCCGCGTGCGGCGCGGTAATTGTCAACCGCCGCCTGCGCTTCGACGGCGTTGCGTTCCAGCTCGGCCATCTTCGCGTTGACGGTGTCGAGCGTCGCGTCGGTGCGCGCTGTTTTTGTGTCGATCTGACCTTGAAGATAGGCTTCGGCAATGAGGTTGGCTGACGCCGCCGCGAAGGCCGGATCGGTGTTAATGGCGGTTATGTCGATCACGCGGGTTTGCCCGGAACGGGTGATCAAGGCACTGCCGCGCATTCGCCTGCCAAGAAGCTCGATCTCTTCTTCAGTGAATGGATCGCCATCAGGCGAGGCAAAGCGTTCCGCATAGAGGCGGCCTGCGCGTTCAGCGACGACCGGAGAGCCAACCAGACGAATTTCGGTGTCGATCGGGTCCGCCAAGGCCAGAGCCACTCCCTCGCGCGGCCCTGTGGTGCGGACCGGATCGGCGGCTGGTTCGATCAGCAAAGTCGCCGTGGTCGAGTAGGTCGGGACCTGGAGGAAAAGAAAAACGGCGGTGAGCCCGATTATCGCCATAACCACCGCAAAAAACAGCATGATGTTGCGGCGAAACACCTGCCACAACAGGCCGGGATCCGGCAGAAGCGGAACCGAATTGCTCGGTCCTACCGCATCTTCGGTATCCTCTATCAGTGCGGTGTCCATGTCGTTCATCAATACGTCCCCTGAAGCGCCTTAAACCAGACGGCTTCTATGAACAGGAAAAAGTGCGGTTGCCGACGGTCGGCTCGTGGTGGGTCAGGCTTTCCAATCGGTCGCTTGAACGCGCCGTTAACCCGAAATCCCCCATTTGCCGCTCGGTCAGGGTTCTTCGATACTCGGCTTTCCCTTAATGGCAATAGCTATGAGGGGTTTCATAGTGCACTGCAACATATTAGGACACGCCGCATGCCTTTCGACGACCGGCGTGTCTTCGCGGTATCGGCGCCGGTCAAGGCGTGCGCTGCGGCTCGCGCTATCGCATTTGGGGGACAGTTGAGGACAGATGACTGAGAACGCCGCGGCTGACCCAGCGCGTCCTTCGCCTGTCTTCCTTGTCGGCGCGCCGCGCTCGGGCACGACAATGCTCGCGGCTATGATCGGTTCGCATTCGCAATACGCCGTCGGCCCGGAAAGCCAGTTCTTCAGCAAGTTATCGCCGCAGGTATTGAAGGTAGCTGTGGCCGATCCGTCTTGGCCCGATGCGGCGGTGGGGGCGCTGCGTTCCCTCACGTTGGCCGATCAATCGGTGGCCAAGCTGTTCGGAATCGATGAAGACGCTTTGCGCGCGTTTTTGGCCGCGCGTGAGCCGTCGGCGCGGGCCATGCTGGAGGCGTTGACGATGCCTTTTGCCGACGCGCGCGGGAAGCCGGGATGGGCGGAAAAAACGCCCAATCATCTGCTCAACCTTGATGCGATCCGGGCGGAATGGCCCGAGGCCGCCGTGGTGCGCATCATCCGCGATCCGCGCGATGCGGCGCTTTCGACCGGGCGGCTGCCGACCTTCAGTTCCTCTTTCGTTGCCAACACGCTGATGTGGCGTTCGTGGCAAGATCGCGCGGCGCCGTTCTTTGACACCGACCCGCGCGCGATCACGATCCGGTACGAAGACCTGGTCGCCAATCCCGAAGCGCAGCTGCGCAGTCTTTGCGAGTTTTTGAACGTCGATTATGAGCCTTCGATGATCGAATTTGCGAACGCGGCGGCGGACGTGTCCTCTGAGAACGAGACATGGAAAAAGCCGGTTTCGGGCGCGCTGGATCGTTCGAGAATGTACGCGTGGCGCGGCACCCTTGATGAAGGACAAAAGCGTTTCGCTAGCCTCATCAACCACGAATATCTGGCGCGCTTTGGATACGAGCATGAGGCCGCGCCAGTCGAAACCAAGCGTGTCTTTCGTATGTCGGCCGAACTGGCGGAGGCGCATGAAGCCGCGCTGGTCGCGATGGCGGTGAGGGGCAGGCGTTGGCTGCCCGAAAGCGATTGGCATAAGGCCGATCTGGTGTGCGAGAGACCGCCCTATCGGCGCAGCCACGGCCTGTCTTTCCTTGCCCAGCTGGTGTGGGGGCGCTTGGCGCTAACCCGATTGCCGAAAGGATAAGGGGCGAGGCATGCGCGGCACCTATCGGATCAAGCAGTTCTTGCGCCAGCGCAAAATGCGGCGGCTTTTGGCTGAGGCCGAACGTCAAGTGGCGCGCTTTCCGACTCTAACGGAGCGTAAGGCCCATGGGCTCAACCATCCTCTGATCGTCTCGCTAACCTCCTACCCGCCGCGCTATGACTATCTGACCAAGACAATCCGCAGCCTGCTCGATCAGACGGTAAAGGCCGACCACACGATCCTTTGGATCGACCAATCGGACGAAACCACGCCGCTGCCGCAAAGCGTGCTGGACCTGCGCGAAGACGGCCTCGAAATCCGCAGCTGCCCCGATTGGCGTTCCTACAGCAAGCTTATCCCGGCGCTGGCCGAGCATCCTGATGCGACTATCGTAACCACTGATGACGACGTCTTCTATCGGCCCGATTGGCTGGAGACGCTGGTTGAAACGTCCAAACGCCATCCCAAGCAGGTGGTCGGCACGCGCCTGCACCTTGCCCCACTTAAACCGGATGGCCGGTTCGAAAGCTATTCCGACTGGACGCTGGCCAGCCATTTGCAGACAGCGCCTGACGAGGCTTCGCGTCTGTTCCCGACGGGCGTTGGCG
>JBCCBZ010000010.1:0-148688 GCA_039033755.1 Pseudomonadota bacterium
CCAAAAGAGCCCACGTATAGGCCGCGCCTCCACTGGTCTCGGGAAGTAGCGCAGCCTGGTAGCGCATCACACTGGGGGTGTGGGGGTCGCAGGTTCGAATCCTGTCTTCCCGACCAGTGGGTTCGTCGAATACGGCTTTCATGAGCGAGCCCTTCGTCGCACGGAACCTTTCCCCAGCTTATGCGGTTTCGAAGAGTTCCATGATCCCTCCCCCGACCTCCTTTGGCAGCGTGTCTTTCGTCATCGCTATGGCGCTCTGCACCGCCCCCGCTGTGGCCAGCGAAGCGGGCGATTCCGAGCGCCAAGTAGCCGCTACGGAAGGCCAGGAACGCGACGCCGATATGGAAGAAAAAGCGGGAGGCACGACGGCTCGCCGCAGCTACACGCCCGAAGACTTTGATCGCTTCGCCCCGCGCAGCGCGCTTGACATGGCGCGCCAGGTTCCCGGATTTCAGATCCGCGAAGGCGACGGCGCGCGTGGACTTGGCCAGGCGGATACAAACGTCCTGATCAACGGTCGCCGGATTTCAGGCAAATCGAACGGGCCAGTTGAAGCCTTGCAGCGCATCCCGACCGATGAGGTTCTGCGGCTTGAACTGGTGGACGGGGCGAGCCTCGATATTGGCGGTCTGACCGGACAGGTTCTCAACGTTATCACGGCAAGCAGCGGCCAGATCACCGGGCAATACCGCTACGCTCCGCAAATCCGCACCTTCGGCACCAATCCACGCTTGTATGAAGGCCGCGTTGCGATTGCCGGAGGCGGCGCCAAGAGCGATTGGACCTTGGCGCTTGAAAACGATTCCGGTCGGCGGGGGGACGAAGGGCCCGAGCTGGTCTTCGATGGCACCGGCGCGTTGATCGACACGCGCGAAGAACAACGCACCGATAGCACCGATGAGTTTGGCCTCTCAGGCTCTTTCACGCGCGTGGCAGACAACGGAAATGTCCTGAACCTAACAGGCGAAGTGAACGGTTTTATCCGGCGCGAAGACGAAATTTCAGAGCGTTCCGGCTCGATCAACCCGATCGACCGCGTGCGCGATTTTCGCAGCGGTGAGGATGAATTCAATTTCGAAGTCGGCGCTGATTACCAGTTTGCGCTGGGTCCGGGCCGATTGAAGGTGATCGGCTATCACCGCTACGAAGACAGCCCCACCTTCTCGACTTCGGTCACCAGCTTTTCCGACGGCAGCGATCCGTCCGGATCGCGCTTTACCCGCGATGCGGATGAAGGCGAAACGATTGCGCGCGCCGAATACAGCTTTCCGGCGCTTGGCGGAGACCTGCTGATTGCGGGCGAAGGCGTGCGCAACTTCCTCGATATCAACAGCGCTCTCGATGTTCTGGACGCGGGCGAGTTTGTGCCCGTTGAATTCGATGGCGCAACCGCACGCGTCGATGAAGACCGCGCCGAGCTGCAAGCGACCTACAGTCGGCCGCTTGCATCAAACCTGCAATTGCAACTGTCGGTGGCGGGAGAATATTCACGCATCAGTCAAAGCGGTGAGTTCGGCCAGACGCGCACCTTCTACCGTCCCAAGGGCTTTGTCGCCCTCGATTGGAAGGTTAAGGAAGGCGTCAACATCGCGGCTCGTATCGAGCGGCTGGTCGGGCAGCTCAATTTCTTCGACTTTATTGCGACGGTCGATCTCAATCAGGATCGCGAGAATGTCACCAACGCCGACCTTGTGCCTCAGCAAAGCTGGCGTGGCGAAGTTGAGGCGAATGTCAGCTTGGGCGCGATTGGCACAATCAACCTGCGTCCGTTCTACGAAGATATCGTCGATATCGTCGACCAGATCCCCATCCCCGGCGGCGGGCAAGCGCCGGGCAATCTTCCCTCAGCCACGCAATTTGGGATCGAATCCGATCTGACGCTTCTGTCTGAAGGCGTGGGCTGGAAAGGCACGCGATTGGACGTCAGCTTGGCCGGGCGCCGGTCTTCCATACGCGATCCTTTGCTGGGCTTTTCGCGCGAATTGTCGGGCTTCCAGACGATCAGCATCAACACTGATGTCCGCCACGATTTCACCGGAACAAGCTGGGCCGTTGGCGGCAGCTTCTTCTTCAACGACCGCGCCGATAATGTGCGCCTGGATGAAATCTTCGTGCGCAACGAACCCTTTCCCGGCTTCACCAGCGTGTTTGTCGAAAACAAGGATGTGCGCGGTGTCACCCTGCGGGTGACTGTGAACAACTTTACAAACCGCCAGAACCAGTTCGATCGCACCGTCTTTGTCGACCGCGCGGCCGGCATTGTCGATTTTGTCGAAGACCGCGATCGCGAATTCGGGACCATCTTCACTTTCGAGATTGAAGGCTCGTTCTAGCCCGCCTACCCCTCCTCACAAGACCAAGGAGCGGGACATGACACAAAGCATGCGCAGCTGGCTGTTTGCGCCGGGCGACAGCGAAAAGAAGATGGGTAAGGCGATCGCGGGCGAGGCCGATATCGCTCTGCTTGATCTGGAAGATTCGGTCACTCCCGCGAACAAACCCTTGGCCCGTCAGATGGTGGCGGAAACGCTGAAAACGGCGGACGACACGTCGCGCATCTGGGTGCGGATCAATCCGCTCGATACGGTCGATGCGGTGCGCGATCTCGCCGCGGTGATCCCGCACAAGCCCGGCGGCCTATTACTGCCAAAGGCCGAAGGCGCGCACCATGTCACGCAGCTGCACCACCACCTGACCGCGCTCGAAGCGGCGCACAGCCTGCCGCTGGGTTCGATCCGGATCGCCGCGATCATCACCGAAACACCGGCGGCCATGTACTCGACGCGTGAATATGCGGGCGACTATCCGGGACGCGAGCGCTTGGTTGGGCTAAGCTGGGGCGCGGAAGATCTCTCGTCGGCTCTTGGCGCGCGCGAGCAACGTGGGCCCGATGGCGAATACGCGCATGTTTACGAGCTCGCTCGCAGCCTGTGCCTCCTAGCCGCCGTCAACGCCGGGGTCATGCCGATTGAAACGGTTCAGCCTGAGTTCCGCGATCTGGAGGCGCTCGAAACGCGCGCGGCACGCTGCAAAGCGGCGGGCTTTCGCGGAATGCTGGCGATCCACCCAGCGCAAATTGCACCAATCAACACCGCTTTCACCGCTTCGGAAGAGGAAATCGCCTACGCCCGCGCTGTTGTGCGCGCTTTCGCGAACAATCCGGGCGCCGGGACCATCGCGATCGATGGCGCGATGCTCGACCGCCCTCACCTCACATTGGCTGAGCGACTGCTGGCCGAAGCTGGAATGTCCGCCTAGATTTTCCTACACGAACCCATTTGGTTATTTACGCCGCGAATCACTCACCAAAGGAGCGCGGCGCGGCTATGGCAATTCTGGAAACCCTTATCGGACCGATCACTTCGATTATCGACAAGATCATCCCGGACAAAGAGGCGCGCGCCAAGGCGAAGCTTGAACTGATCAAGCTCGAAGGCAGTCAGGAAATGAACCTGATCGAGGCGCGCCTTCAAGCCATCGTAGCCGAGGCCAATTCGCAAGACCCGTGGACCAGCCGCGCCCGGCCCAGTTTTATGTACGTGATGTACGCCATGATCCTGTGGGCGCTGCCTATGGGCATCCTTGCCGCCTTCGACCCAAGCGCCGCCCGGGACATCGCAGCGGGTATGAACGCCTATCTCAACGGTCTGCCCGAACCGCTCTACGCGCTGTTTGGCACAGGCTATCTCGGTTACACAGCGGCGCGCCAATGGGGCAAGGTCAAGGGCGTCGATCAGTAAGGTCTTGCATGGATTACGGATTGTTAATTTTCATATCGCATTCTTCCCGTAGCTTTGGGAGGAATCGATGCAACAGAATGCAAAGACCGAGACCAATGACCGCCGTCAAACGGACCGAAGGAAGGCGCAATTGCCTTTCGACGGGCCTGACCGACGCAAAGGTGATCGCAGGTCAGGCAAAGATCGTCGTAAAACCACGCGATAGGGCCCCTCCTGCCACGGCTGGAACGGGCTTGGCGTACAAACGCGCCATCGTCGAGCTGCCCCGAGGCTGACCGGGTATCGCGGCTGGAAATGTCGCGGACGCTTGATTATGGCGCGGCGATGACCAAAACCGTCTTTGTCCTAAACGGCCCCAACCTCAACCTGCTCGGCTTACGAGAGCCTGAAATCTACGGCTCAACCACGCTCGATGAAATCGCGGGAACGCTCGAAGATCGCGCCCGCGATCTGGGTCTGACCATCGACATGCGCCAGACCAATCACGAAGGCATGTTGGTGGACTGGATGCACGAAGCGCAAGCCGAAGGCGCCGTGGCCGTGCTTATAAACGCCGGCGCTTACACCCACACATCTATCGCGCTGCTGGACGCCGCGCGCGCCATCGTCACGCCCGTGATCGAAGTGCATTTGTCCAATCCCAAGGAACGCGAACCCTACCGCCACGTTTCCTACATCGGTGAAGCGGCTGACACGACATTTGAAGGGCACGGACCCGACAGCTACCGGCTTGCGCTGGAATACGTAGCGTCGACCTTCGCTTAGTCGAAACGGCAAGACGGTTGCAGAATTTGGAACGATTGCCACTTGCACGCCGCAATTGGCGTGAATAGGGCACGAGCCAAGCCCATAACGGGCACAGAAAAGGCACACTTAAGGGGAACGCATGGCTGACAAGAAGCCTGGCGCCGGAAGCAAATCCGGCATGAATGTTGACACCTCGCTGGTTCGTGAACTGGCGGAACTGTTGAACGAGACCGGTCTCACCGAAATCGAAGTCGAAGACGATGACCGCAAGATCCGCGTTGCCAAAGGCGGCGCTATGTTTGCGGCGGCGCCTGCTCCGATTGCGGCCGCACCGGCCCCAGTTGCCGCGCCGGCCACCGCTGCACCATCGGCTGCGCCGTCTGACGCTCCCGCGGCGACCAACGCCGATGCGCTGAAGTCGCCGATGGTGGGCACCGCCTACCTCGCGCCTGAGCCGGGCAAGCCCGATTTCATCAAGGTCGGCGATAAAGTCGCCGTGGGTGACACGCTCCTGATTGTCGAAGCCATGAAAGTGATGAACCCGATCACCGCCGACAAAGCGGGCACGATCAAGGACATCCTCATCGACAACGCGCAGCCGGTCGAATTCGACCAGCCGCTTGTCGTTATCGCTTAAACGGACAGCGCCATGACCATTTCCCGCATCCTGATCGCCAATCGCGGCGAAATCGCTTTGCGCATCCACCGCGCAGCGCATGAAATGGGGATCGAAACCGTCGCGGTTCACTCCACCGCTGACGCCGATGCCATGCATGTGCGCCTGGCCGATCACGCGGTGTGCATCGGCCCGCCCGCCGCCGCTGAGAGCTATCTCAACCACGCCGCCATTATTTCCGCCGCTGAAGTCGCCGGATGCGACGCGATCCATCCGGGCTATGGCTTCCTTTCAGAGAACGCCAAGTTCGCAGAGATCGTTGAAGCGCACGATCTCGCCTGGATCGGCCCCAAGCCGGAACATATCCGCACAATGGGCGATAAGGTTGCCGCCAAGAAATCGGCGGGCGATCTGGGTTTGCCGTTGGTGCCGGGTTCGTCCGGCGCGGTCTCTGACCCGGAAGAAGGTAAGAGAATCGCTGCGGAAGTGGGCTACCCGGTCATCATCAAAGCCGCCTCAGGCGGCGGTGGTCGCGGGATGAAGGTCTGCGAAAGCGAAGACCAGCTTGAAACGTTAATGAGCCAGGCCGGCTCCGAGGCGAAGGCCGCGTTCGGCGACGACACCGTCTATATCGAGAAATATCTCGGCAACCCGCGCCACATCGAGTTTCAGGTTTTTGGCGACGGCAACGGCAACGCAATTCACTTGGGGGAGCGCGATTGCTCGCTGCAACGCCGCCACCAGAAAGTTCTGGAGGAGGCCCCCTCCCCCGTTATCGATGACGCCGAACGCGAGCGGATGGGCGAAGTGTGCTCCAAAGCGATGCGCGACATGGGCTATCGCGGAGCGGGTACGATTGAATTTCTGTGGGAGAACGGTGAGTTCTACTTCATCGAAATGAACACCCGCCTGCAGGTTGAACACCCCGTAACCGAGGCTATCACCGGCGTTGATCTTGTGCGCGAACAAATCCGCATTGCCGCTGGAAAGCCGCTTTCGGTCTCACAAGACGATCTGGAGTTCCGTGGCCATGCCATCGAATGCCGGATCAACGCCGAAGACCCGTTCAACTTCGCGCCTTCACCCGGCAAGGTGACCTATTATCATCCAGCTGGCGGGATGCATGTGCGCGTCGATTCCGGTCTTTACGCGGGTTATTCAATCCCGCCCTACTACGATTCCATGATCGCCAAGCTGATCGTCTATGGCCGCGACCGCGAAGGGTGCATCATGCGCCTGCGCCGCGCGCTCGAAGAGATGGTGGTCGAAGGCGTCAAGACGAACATCCCGCTGCATCAGGAATTGCTGCGCCAGAACGATGTTTTGCACGGCGATTATTCGATCAAATGGCTTGAGAAGTGGCTGGAAGAGCGCGAAAATTGAGGATCTGAGCGCTCGCCTCATCGGCGGGCGCATTTGTCTCAATTCGCGGCGGAGTCCAGTCAATTTTGCCCGATCAGGCAAGCGCGCCCGCTTACAGACCGTAAGTGTCGCGCCCGCTATTGGCTCGGCTTCGCGGCCGCCTGATCAAGCGCGGACACGTACTCTCGCGCCGCCTGCACCACCTTATCGTATCGTCCAAACGCCATTCCATCGTTGCGATTGCACAGCACGGTGAGCCCAAAATCGCGGTCAACGAAGCGACCGTAATAGGTGTTGAAACCGACCCAGCCACCGCTGTGCTGAATCACGGTTTCGCCTTCGTCAGTGCGATCGATGTTCACGCCATACGCGTATCCAGTTTCGGCCTCGACCCCCGTGCCCGGCTGGTTCTCGTCCACAACGTAGGGCGTGTGCAGTTTCGCAACGAACGCCTTACCGCCCGGAAGCTTGCCCTCAGCCAGCGCCTGATCCCACAGCGCCATATCAGCAAGAGTGGTGTGAACGCCGCCATCACCCACCCAATCGAGGTTGGTCATGCCAATTGTAACCGACCCATCTTCGTGCGCGGTGTGGCCAAGCGCGCGGTTCGGCACGATCTCGCGGACGTCGTCATAATAGAACGTCTCTTTCATGCCGACGGGCTCAAAAATCTCAGCTTGGGCAAAGTCTCGCAAGCTTTGACCGCTGACCTTCTCGACGAGTTGCGCCAGGAGGAAGTAGGCAAGGTTGGAGTATCGAAACCCTTGAAGAGGCTTTTGAGCGAGGGGTTTAACCTTCACCGCGTCATAGAACTGCTGCGTCGTCCAATAGTCTTCATCGCCAAATCGAAAGGGCTCACCGGGGCGAACTTCAAATCCGTTGTAGTCGCCCATCCCACTTAAATGATGGATCATCTGCCGGACGGTGACGGTCTCGCTGTATTCGTTTAGATCGGTGAGATACGCGCGAATATCGGCGTCGAGATCAAGCTCTCCGCGCTCCGCCAGAATCGCCACCGACGCGGCGGTGAACTGCTTGGAAACAGACGCGATCCGAAACACGCTGCGGCTGGTCAGGGGTACGCCGTATTCGAGGTTCGCCATTCCATAGCCGCGCTCAAACAGGAATTGACCTGCACGCGTAATGCCAACCGCGCATCCGGGAGAACGCGTGTTGTCGAAACTGGCAAACGCCTCGTCAATTTCAGCGGTGGAGGGTTGCGCGGCAAGGGGCGTCATCGAGACGGCGGCACTGATAAGACAGGAAAAGCTAATGATTATCGGTGATCGCATCTTTTATTCTCCCGCATCAATGGTGGCGGAGTAAAATGGGACGCCACGCGCAAGGCAATCGGTTGGTCGATGAACGACCCACACCGCCATTCGAAGGGGCGGGTCTCTCCTTATGGGAAGTAACGAACCTGGCTTTATCGTAAGTACGAAAAGGCGTTGTGATGAACACACATCCTAGTCGAAGGTAAAACCCGCCGCTTGCGCTTCGGCGATGATTTCGGCGCCGGTTTTCATCGGGCTCTTTTGCGCAAGGTCGTACCAATCGGGTTTCTCGTCGACAAATATCTGATGTTTGATCGGCATGCCTTCGGGTAAGTCAAACATCCCAGCCAGGAACGTGCGGTTTCCGGTGGGCACGAATTTGTACCAAAGGCTCGATCCGCAGGTCTTGCAAAAGGCGCGCTCGGCCCATTCACTTGATTTGTAAACGGATACGTTTTCTTCACCCGAGATCGAAAACTCACCAGCTTCGATCCCGGCGTACATCGATCCGGTCCATTGCTGACACATAGAGCAATGGCACACATCCACTTCACGGTGGGCGTTGCGCATGGTGATGCTAACCGCGCCGCACAGGCACTGTCCGGTCACAGGTTCAGCGATGCAGTCAGGCTTCTTCTCAGTCATTGGTTCTAAAACTCTATTTTCACGCGCAATTCGGCACCGTCTGCGTCAAAGTTTCCAACCGGTTTTTTGATTGTATTGGCTTGCGCTTCAGCGTTTTCGGAAAGCTTGACCTTTGCCCGCGGGATGGCGCTGGCGAACAGGATTTCATCGACCGGGCCAAGCGGCTCGCCAAAACGCGGGTCGGGTTCGGTCCGGCTGCACACCAGGATCGTTGGATTAAACGGATCGGGGTTTTCTTCAACGCAGGTCGTCGGCTCGGGCGCGAGCGGCTTAAGATCGATGACCAGCGTGCCATCGGGCTTTGTCATGGTGGGCAAGTCGGCCACTGATTCGGTTTCATCAACCGTTTCAGGCGCAGGCGCTGAGATTGAGGGAGGCTCTTCCATAAGGGTGCTGCACTCCTTTGATGAGCCTGCAGCTTAAAGCGGCACGCCCGGTTCGTGTTTGGCTGTACGGATGGTCAAAGACGTCTTCACGCTGTCGACATTGGGCGCGGGCGTCAGTTTGCCGGTCAAGAACTCCTGAAAGCTCTGCAAATCCTCGCTCACGATCTTGAGGATGAAGTCGATCTCGCCGTTGAGCATGTGGCATTCGCGCACTTCGGCCAAACCTTTCATATGGTCTTCGAATTCGCGCAGCGCACTTTCCGCCTGACTTTTGAGGCTGACCATCGCAAAAACGGTGATAGCGAAACCCAGCTTGGAAGGGTCCAAATCGGCGTGATAGCCACGGATGACGCCGTCTTCTTCGAGTCCGCGAACCCGCCTTAGGCAAGGCGGTGCGGTCAATCCGACACGTTGAGCAAGCTCGACATTAGTCACGCGGCCTTCGGCCTGAAGCTCGCTGAGCAGGCGCTTGTCGATCTCATCCAGATTGGCCATGAGGGTCCCTATACTCCGAAATAATCTGTGCGATCTGGTATCGAATTCTACCGCACAGCAACAAAAGAAGGCAAGAACAGGCGCAAAGATGCGCCAATGCAACTAATATTATTATGTGTGCCAGCAATTGTCCCGCTTTGCAACGCAGCCTGTGTGCCACACTGTGGTGAACGCAACTTCCTGATACAGTTCACCAGAATCGCCGCGAAGTGCGCCGCGCCTCGATACGGGGCAAACGCACCAACCCGGCCTCAGACCGCTCAAACCAAGAAAGGAGGCGGACCCGATGTTCTTCGATGACCGCCTCGCCACGGTGCTGCGGCAGGAAAGCGCAAGCGACACGGCCAAACGCACGCAGTTTCGCCAATTGCTTGATATCCTTGGCAATCGCAAGTTCCGCCCCGAGGGACGCAGCGAGGGAAGTCTGATCGCCGCCGCGTGGTTGCGGATGGACGCTCTGGGTCGGTCGATCTCTGCCAAGGAACGCGCGGCGATGATCCGCGAACCCAGCTGGCGGTTCCGCAGCGCCGACCTGGCGGCGCATCTGGCGGATTTTGAACCCGATGTGGCCGCCGCTGCGTTGACCCGCGCGGAGCTGACCGAGGAGGACTGGACCGCTCTGATCCCGCGTTTGCCCGTCCGCGCCAGAGGCTTCCTGCGCTTGCGTCGGGATTTACCCAATGGAGCCGAGGCCCTGCTCGACCGATTGGGTGTGCGCGACCGTGGGCTGCCCTTGCCCTCCGGCACCCGATCTGAAGCGGAGATCATCGAAAGCGCTCCCGACATCGCTTCCGAATTGCCCCCCGAACCGCTTGACTGGAATGACGAGGCCGAGGTCGGGAACGAGACGTCTGTTGATCCGCAGCCTGCCAACGATCACGAACCGGTCGATTTGAAAGGGTGGGAGGCCGAGCCAGAGCCAGCGACCCAAGCAACGCCAATCGCGCCTGATCCGATCGACGCCGGTCGCAGCGAAATTTCAGCGCTGGTCGAACGGATCGCGCAGTTCAAGCGCACCCGCGACGAGAGCGACCCGGACGCGTTGATCGATAGCGAGCGCAGCCCGCGTCTGCCGCTGGGCGAAGCGGAAACTGCGCAGCCAAAACGCGCAACCGCTTTCGGATTCTCCACCGACGCCGCTGGGCGAATCGACTGGGCCGAAGCCGAGGTCGCGCCCATGGTGATCGGTCAACGCCTTGTCGCCCGCCAACCCTCCGGTGGAGCCGCGGACGAAGCCGCCTTTGCGCGCGCGTTTCAACAACGCCAACCCATCGTCGAGGCGCGCACGGCCCTTGAAGGAGCGCCCTCCATTGCCGGAGAATGGGGCGTGGACGCGCAACCGCGCTTTACGGCTGAGGGTCATTTTAGCGGCTATGTTGGCCGCTTTCGCCGCCTGCCTGAAGTGCACGAGGGAGCCGAAGACCCCGCGTCGCAAGAGGCCGATCGGGTGCGTCAACTGCTGCACGAATTGCGCACGCCAGTCACCGCTGTTCAAGGCTACGCCGAAGTGATCCAACAGCAACTGTTCGGCCCCGCTCCCCATGAATACCGCGCCCTGGCCGCTGCGATTGCAGCGGATTCAGCCCGGATTCTGGCTGGCTTTGAAGAGCTGGATCGGCTCGCTCGGTTGGAGATCGGCGCTCTCGACATGGAGGAAGGGCACAGCGAGTTGGGCGCGATCGCGCGCCAGACTCAGCGGCAGTTGGCGCAAGTTCTAAGTCCGCGCATGGCGAGCCTCGATATCGCGATGGAGGAGAACGCTGAGTTCACCATCGCTCTTGAAACCGAGGAAGCCGAGCGGCTCTTGTGGCGATATCTGGCCACGCTGGCCGGCGCGTGCGGCGCGAACGAGGCGCTGAAAGCCGGGCTGAATATCCATGAGGGGCAAGTGCGTCTTGAATGCGATCTGCCGCGCCAATTGCTTGAGGAAGCGGACGTCTTCGCCACCGAAGCCAAGCCGACTGAAACCGCGATCAACGCGGGCGTTTTTGGCGCCGGCTTTGCGCTGCGCCTGGCGCGGGCCGAAGCGCGCGCGAGTGGTGGTGATTTTGTCCGGATGGACGATCAGCTGCAGCTCACCCTCCCTATGCGTGAACAGCTTGACGACGAGGCAAGCTTGACCGGCGGATAGGACGCCAATAGCCGTAAGCCTCGCAATCGGTGTCTGTTTGTCAAAGGGGGTTGAAGGGGCGATGACCGCGCACGGGCCAGACCCCGAAGAGACCGCAACTTCGGATTCCTTGCTTGCTCCGCCTCGGTCAGAGCAACACGCCCAGTTTCCGAAAGACTTCGGGCAGCGAGTGCTCCTGACTGTCGACACCGAAGAGGAATTCGATTGGAGCGCGCCTTTCCAACGCGCGGGCTATGGCCTTGAACACACGAAGGAATTGGCTCGATTTCAAAGCTTTTGCGAAGAGATCGGCGCAATGCCTGTCTATCTCATCGATTGGCCCGTCACCGAGGCCCCGCATGCGATTGAGGTGATTGCCGATGCGTTATCGCGCGGCACCGCTGAACTGGGCATGCAGTTGCACCCTTGGGTTAATCCGCCCTTTGGCGAAGAGCTGAGCGAACGCAATTCCTTCGCCGGCAATCTCCCGATGGATATTGAAGCGGCCAAATTCCGCGCCCTGCGCGACCGGATCGAAAGCGTGTTTGGTGCACGGCCACAAATCTACCGCGCGGGCCGCTACGGAGCGGGCGCGAACACCGCACACATCCTCAGCGAAGCGGGCGTTGCGATCGATACATCGGTGCGGCCTCTGTTCGATTACAGCGCGCAAGGCGGGCCCGACTACGCGGCCCACCCGGCAAAACCCTACTGGGCGGGTGACAAACGCAATATCCTGGAGCTGCCGACCACCAGCGTTTTTTGGGGCGTCCTGCGTCAGCAAGGCAGCTTGCTGCACCGCCTGCAGCGCCATGTGCCGACCTTTTTCGCAGCCTTCAGCCGGTTTCGCCTGCTCGAACGAATCGCTTTGACACCCGAAGGCGTTACGATCGAGGAGGCCATTCGGGGCGTCGATATCGCGCTCGACGAAGGCTTGCCAATCCTAGTCCTGTCGCTTCATTCGCCAAGCCTGGCGCCCGGCTTCACCCCCTACGCACCCGATCAAGCCGGCGTTGAGGCGATCTACGCCTGGTTGCGCGCAATCTACGCCTATTTGAACCAACGCAGCGTCGCGTCGGTCTCAATAAAGGAAATCTTGGACGCTGCGGATCGCGGTAGTTGAGCAAAACAACCAAGAAAGACCAACGCGGACGCTTGTAAGGCCGGGACGGGCGCTGTAGAGGCCCTCCTCGCGGCGAGACGCCGACGGTGTACCGCCTAAGGGCCTGTAGCTCAGCGGTTAGAGCTGGCCGCTCATAACGGCTAGGTCGCGGGTTCGAATCCTGCCGGGCCCACCGGTATACAAATGAGCGGGAGATCACAGCGTTGATCATCCGCAACCAGGACCGCCCGGTTTGTCGGGCAAGAGTGTCGGGGAGTAGCGCAGCCTGGTAGCGCATCTGTTTTGGGAACAGAGGGTCGCAGGTTCGAATCCTGTCTCCCCGACCACACTCTATCTGCCGCCGACCGCGCGACAATTTGCGACGCCTCGCTACATGACTTCTTAATGGCCGCAGGCAACACTGCAGAATTATGTCGCTGGTATCACCTACGCGGCGCAAGGAGCAGGACATGAGTGAGATCAGTCACGCGTTGAACCGCTTCGGATACGGGATACGTAACGGAGAACGCCCCCCGGTGGATCCGAAGGCGTATTTGCTCCGGCAATTGGCGGAGTTTGACCCGCGTCCCGGTCCTTTGGCGCAACGGCCTGATACAAGCGGCGAGGCGGGCGAACTCCTCCAGATCATTCGTCGCAGCCGCCGCGCAGCGCAGCAAGAGCCATCAGCGATGGATGATGAGCCGGGTCAATCGCGTGGTCGAGACAAGCGCGCCGAGCGACTTGAAGGATTGCCCCCCGAATACCGCGACAAAGCGCGCGAAGCCTTTGGCCGCTATCGCAAAGACGCCGCTGCGCGGTTGCGGATCGCGGTGGCCTCCCCCACCCCGTTTGCGGAGCGGCTGGTCCACTTTTGGGCGAATCATTTTTCAGTGTCGTCAGGCAAGGCGGGCACCGCTTACGAAGTCGGCAATCACGAATTCACCGCCATCCGGCCGCGTATCGGCGGGCGGTTTTCGGACCTTTTGAAAGCCGCGGCGTTGTCGCCAGCGATGCTGCTCTATCTCGATCAGTTTCAATCGATCGGACCAAATTCAACCTATGGTTCACGCCAACGCCGCCGCGCGCAAGGGAATCGTCCGCAGCGGGGCCTCAACGAGAACCTCGCGCGCGAAATTCTGGAGCTGCACACTGTCGGTGTGGATGGCGGATACACACAGGACGATGTGACCGAATTTGCCCGCGCGCTAACGGGGTGGACGATACCGGGATTGGCGCGAATAGCGCGGTTCGCCGAGGAAAAGCCGGGCGGTGCGGCCTTTGTCGGGGTTGCGCATGAACCCGGAACGCGCCGTGTTCTGGGCAAAGCCTATCCGGACACAGGCGCGGATCAGGCCATCGCAATCCTCGACGATCTCGCCACGCATCCGGCGACGGCGCGTTTTGTCGCGACCAAACTGGCGCGGCATTTCACCGCCGACCATCCGCCACAGGCTCTTGTCACGAGGCTGGAGCGCAATTTTCTGGAAACCGGCGGTGATTTGGCGAGCTTGTACCGCACGCTCGTCAACGCGCCCGAGAGCTGGGCCGGAGAGCCCGCCAAGTTTCGCCAGCCGTTCGAGTGGTTCACCACCGTTCTGCGGTTAGCCGGCGTGAGCGAGCTCGGCGACAGCCGGATCAACGGCGCGCTGCGCCAACTGGGTCAGGTGCCCTGGAGCGCGCCCTCACCCGCCGGGTTTGACGATATCGCCGACAGCTGGGCGGGTCCCGAAGCGCTGTTGCGGCGGATTGAAGTGGCTGAGAGGATCGCGCGCAATGTGCCCGCCGATGATGTGCTCGCCCGGGCCGAGACCGCCTTTCCCGATGCGCTCAGTGACTCCACGCGCACTTGGCTGGCGCGCGCGGAAAGTGGGGCGCAAGCCATGGGCCTGCTGCTGGTCGCGCCCGAAATGATGCGGAGATAGAGAGATGATCAATCGCACACTCAATCGGCGCACCATGCTCGCAGGCTCGCTCGTTCTTGGCGCCTCAAGCTTGGCCGCGCCTCGTATGGCCTTCGCCAACGCTCCAGGAGAGCGCAACCTGCTGTTCGTACTGCTGCGCGGCGCGATGGACGGGATGGCGATGCTCGCGCCAACCGGCGACCCCGGTTTCGCCGCCCTGCGCGCCGCCGCCTTGCCGGATTACGAAGGCGCAACACAGATTGATCCGCTGTTTCAGCTGCACCCGGCGTTCGATCAGGTGGGCAAGGCCTACGCCGCGGGCGATGCCTTGTTCGTCCACGCCACCGCGACCTCCTATCGTGACCGGTCGCACTTTGACGGGCAGGACCTTTTGGAAACGGGCGGGAGCAGGCCGCATTCGCTTCGACAAGGGTGGCTCAACCGGCTGGTTGGTCTGATGAGCGATGGGGAAGCGCCGCGCGCCCTGGCCATCGCACCCACCATGCCGCTGGCGCTGCGCGGGGATGCGCCCGCCTCCAATTACGCGCCTTCCGCCTTGCCTGAAGCGAGCGCGGACTTCATGGACCGCGTGGCCAAATTGTACGCGGACGATGAACAGCTTGCTGGCCTGTTTGCAGCGGCGCTGGAAACGCGGGATATGGCCGCCGACGATGGCCTTAAGAACCTGCGCGACGCGACCGCCGCGGGGGAACTGGCCGCGTCCCTGATGCGCGGCACAGATGGCGCAAGGATCGCGATGATCGAGCTCGGCGGATGGGACACGCACGCCAACCAGCGCGGCGCGTTCAATCGTCCGGCGCGGCAACTGGATGCGCTGCTGGGCGCTTACGCCAAGGCCATGGGCGCAGCCTGGGACAACACGTTAGTCATGGTCGCGACCGAGTTTGGCCGCACCGCCCGCTATAACGGGACCAACGGCACCGACCACGGCACCGCGAGCGCGACCCTGCTTATGGGCGGCGCCGTGCGCGGTAAACGCGTTCTGGGTGACTGGCCGGGACTTGCGCCAAACCAGCTGTATCAGGAGCGCGACCTGCGGCCGACCACAGCGCTTGAAAGCGTGTTAGCCGGCGCGGTGTCAGAGCATTTTGCGCTCGACCCGGCGCGCGCGATGAAAAACCTGTTCCCAGGGCGATCCAGCGCGCCTTTGAACGGCCTGATCGCCGTTTAGTCGGCGCTGGCCGCCGCCGTTTTGGGCGCGCCTGTCAGGATCGGGCTCGCCTCGTTCGCCAGCACTCCAGCGACCGTCGTCCAGACCGCAACGTTCTGCCGAAGCTGCGCCAGATCAATCTTGTCGAGCGTGTCGTCCGGCGTGTGGTGCAGATCGAAGTATCGCGTCCCATCTTGCTGCAAATCGATGATCGCGCCGCCTTGATCGCGGCTGATATTGATATCGGCCCCGCCGCTGGCATCAATGGTCGAGTTGGCCACACCAAAGCGCGCCACCGCGTCCGCCAACCGCTTGTGCAACGCCGGGTTGCTCTCGCGAAAGTTCGTTTCAAAACGCCAGACACGATCCGCGCCGAAATCGCTCTCCAGCCCCACGCCGATGGGTTCATCAATATGCGCTGCGCTGTAGGCTTTGGAGCCCCACAGCCCGACCTCTTCCGCCCCGGCAAGCAGCACGCGAATAGTGCGCAGCGGCTGCCCGCTCTTCGCCACGCGCAAGGCGGCTGAGGTGATAATCCCGCACCCAGCGCCATCGTCAAACGCACCCGGAGCGTTCCACCAACTGTCAAGGTGGCAGGCGAGCAGGACCGGAGGCAAGCTGGGGTCGCGACCCACGATCTCACCCACGACATTGGCGCTTTGCGTCGTGCCCAAAAGGCGCGGCGTCAGCGTGACTTTCATGCGGATCGGACGGTCGCCCGCGCGGTCAAACATACGTTCGAGATTGTCGGCGTCGGCCAGCGACAGCGCGCCCGCTGGAATGGGGCTGGTGCGTTCTGGAAAACTGGTGCCCCCGGTGTGCGGATTGCGGCTGCGGTCGGTGCCGACTGAGCGGATGACGGTGGCCACCGCTCCCTTGCTTGCCGCGATGCTGGGGCCGAACCAACGCACGGGACCGGCAAAGCCGTAATGCGATCCGTCCATGGAAGGCCGCATCTGGTGGGTGATATAGGCGATCTTGCCGTCGAGCGCGCCGTCTTCGAGCTCGGATAGCGCCGCGACGCTTTCGAATTCGACCACTTCGGCCTCGATCCCTTCAGGGCCAGTCGACGCGCTATTGCCTAGCGGCTGGATCACCATCGGCTGCGCGAATGGGCTGATCACTTCGACCTTATGCGTTTCGCCAGGGACCCAGGTTTCCATATCGAACGGTTCAGCGGCCACGTTGGCAAAACCCCGCGCCTCAAGCCACGCCATCGCCCAATCGCGCGCGCGCGCTTCGGCTTCGGTTCCCGCTTGGCGCGGGCCGACTTCGGTGGTGATACCTTCTACAAAATCGAAAGCGGTTGTGTCGCGATCCAGCGCGTCGGTCGCGACCGTTTCGAGCGAAACCGGCGCAGAGGTTGCGGTCTGCGCAGCGCTCTCTTGCCCGCGCCCTTGCGCGGCCTCGAAAGCCGATTGGGCGTGCGCGACGGACGTCGAAGCCAGAAGAGCCGCTGCTGTGAAAACCAGCGGCAAACGAGTGGGTGCAAAGCTGTATGTCATGGATGCCCCGCTATCTCGCGCGGCTTACGGTGTCCAGTTTGGTGGATCTAACTTCCGCCCAATGCGGCCCGCACGTTTACGCCCCTATCGCCCACTCCGGTATTGGCAACCGCATCATCCTCGCGTCGGTCAAACGCGGTTCGATTGCTCTTCTCGCTTCCCGAAAGGACAGCGCAATCACGGCCAGCGCCCTTTGCAGCGTAGAGCGCGGCGTCGGCGCGCTTAAACGCGTCGAAGTACGATTCATGCGGATGCCATTCCGCAACACCGAAACTGGACGTAATTCGAAGCTCCTGCGTACCCCAAGGCACCATCGTCCGGTTGATGGCGCGCCGCAAGCGGTTGGCAAGCGATTGACCATTGGCGCCGTCGCATTTGAAGGCGACCACACAGAACTCTTCACCACCTATGCGTCCGCACAGGTCCTTGTCGCGCAGTTCCCCGGAAATCAGCTGACCAACGGCGGCGATCACGCGGTCTCCGGCCGCATGGCCGTGCGTGTCGTTCACCCTTTTGAAGTTATCGATATCGGCGATGATCAGAGTGAGAGGCACACCGCGTTCGCGCGCCAACTTCTGCAATTCGCCCACCTCGGCTTCAAACCGCGCGCGCATCGGCAGCCCGGATAGCGGGTCAATCGCGGCAAGGTCGCGATCCATCTCAGACTTGTCGCCCAGCACAGTCGCCACAAGAACGACGGCTTGAACCAAAAGGAAAATCGCGAGGACCAGAACATGGATGCCAAGAAGCATCGCGGCGCCTTCTTCGCCGGGTCCAAACAGCGCGTCTGAAAACACGGTCAGCAAAGGGCGGACAAAGCCGAAAACGCAAAACAGCGAGAGCACCCAGATCAGAGCGCGATCCGCCACTCGCCGCGATCCCGCATGCCACAGGTTTTGGGCGGTCAAGGCCATGAGCAGACTGGAATTCACATTCTGGGCCAGCATCATCGCATCGCGTTCGCCTGCGGATATACACGCCCAAAGGATGGCGGATGTGAAGACCACGCTGGCGACATAGGCGCCAATCGGTGTTTTCAGTCCGACGCGATGCGCGGTTCCCCATAGCAATGCGATGAGGCCTGACATCGAAAGCAGATGATAGGCGACGATACCAGCGGGCGTTACCGCCTGGAAAATGAAGATGTTGATCAGGACGCCTGCACCAAGCGCAGCGTAGCAATAGGCGTAGGCGGCAACGTGCAGACGGGACCGATCTTGCCACCATAACACGCCAAAAACGCCCACGAGAATCAACGCGAGCGCCGGAATGATAAAGGTGAGGATCAAAGCCTGCATCAGGAATCCATGGTTTTAGCCATGTTCCTATTGCCACGAGAGAGTTAATCCTATGCAAAGATGGCCTAAATAATGAGCCGAATTAGCGCCAAGACTCGCGATTAACTCTTAAAAAGAATGCACTTTTGTGCGTATTCGGCACCACCTTGTCCCGCCGGTTAGGCACGACTGCGCTGAGACAATGGGCACAAGAGGTCTCATGCTTGGCCGGTCGAGCGAACGGCCAGTCTGTGACACAAATCAGGCTGCGCTTTGCTCTGAGCCCTCCAAATCGCCGCTTTGCAACAGGGGCGCCCCCTTCGTGTGAGACGGGTCGGAACCTGACCGGGCATCAGCCATCCTATCCGCGTTCACAACACAGTCTCGGCCCAACGCCTTGGCTTTGTAGAGCGCCGCGTCGGCCCGCGCGAACAGTTTGCCAAAGCCTTCACCTTGTCGCCACTCGGTCACACCAAAGCTGGCTGTCAGGCGAATGTCAGGTCCAAGACCTTCGATTTCCTGATCGACAAACCGTCGCCGAATTCGGTTGGCAAGACCTTCGGCCGCTTGATGTTCGCAATTGTAGACAAGCACGCAGAACTCTTCGCCTCCGATCCGGCCGCACAAATCGGTGGCGCGAACCGTATCGTCGATTAATCGGCCAAAGGTCGCAATCGCTTGATCCCCGGCCTGGTGGCCCCAAATATCATTCACGCGTTTGAAGTGGTCGATATCCACGACGATCATGCAGATAGACAGATCGCGGTCGATATTATCCTCCAGCATATCCATCGCCGCGCTTTCAAAACTGCGGCGCATTTTGAGCCCCGAAAGCGGATCAATCTCGGCCTCTTCGCTCGCTGTGCGCCACTGGTCAGACACAACGGCCGCGACGAAAGCGAGCGCCAGAACGAGAGAGTCGACGCCCATAAACAGCATCAACACCGCGTAATAATCCGAAGCGCGATAGGCCTCCGCGCTCATCGGCCCGCCCAGGATAATGGCGATCTGAGGGCGAACAAAGAACTGGATCGCGGTGATAACCATCAACCAGAAGATAGTCTTGTCCAGTATGGTGCGCTTTTCCGCGCGTCCGATCACTTGCGCGCTCAACGCAAACATCAGGCCATAACCGGTGTTGGCCGCCATCAGGCGCGCGTTCATGTCCGGGCCAAAGCTGCCTGCGAACATCAGCGCGCCAGACAACAGGCCAATCACCACAATCCAAGGGACCGCGAATTTTTGCCCAACGCGCGCCGCCGCGCCCCAGCACACAAATCCCGTCGCCGAGCAATAAATCAAATGCATAAACAGCGCCCAGGCGGCCGCATCGGGATTGGGCGTGAGGTGGAACACCAAAAAACCACTCGCCATCAGGAAATGGCCGAGGCTGAACGCAAGCACGCTCTTATCGTCCGGATCACGCTTCCACAGGGCAAGGAAGATCGCAGCGAAGATCGCCACAATCATCGGATTCAACAGCCCCATAATGGTTTCGGACACGCGCGACCCCGTTCGTTTATCCGGCAAGCTATTTCAAAAAGCGGTTAACATCGGCCTAAGTGATTGGCGTGATGACGAGATTTTCTCGCCTTGCCTCCCCCTCCTTGGCCGCCTATCTGGCACCCAAGAATTCCACGCAATGACCGACCCAAAAGGACGACCCAATGGCCGCGCAATACGCCTATGTGATGAAGGGCATGACCAAGAGCTTCCCCGGAGCTCAGAAACCCGTGCTCTCCAACATTAACCTGCAATTCTACCAAGGCGCGAAGATCGGCATCGTTGGCCCCAACGGCGCGGGCAAGTCGACGCTGATGAAAATCATGGCCGGTATCGACAAGGATATCACCGGCGAAGCGTGGGCGGGTGAGAACATCACCGTCGGCTATCTGCCGCAGGAACCGCAGCTCGATGAGAGCAAGACCGTGCTCGAAAACGTCAAGGACGGCGCGCGCGAAACCGCCGATCTGGTCGAACGGTTTAACGCGGTCTCCGCGCAAATGGCCGAACCGGATGCCGATTTCGAAGCGTTAGGCGACGAAATGGCCGAACTCCAAACCAAGATCGACGCGGTCGATGGCTGGACGCTCGACAATCAGCTTGAAATCGCAATGGAAGCCCTGCGCTGCCCGCCTTCGGACAGCCCGGTTGATAACCTTTCGGGCGGTGAAAAACGCCGTGTCGCGCTGACGCGTCTTCTGATCCAGAAACCGTCCATCCTGCTGCTGGACGAACCGACCAACCACCTCGATGCCGAAAGCGTTGAGTGGCTCGAAAACCACCTCAAGGAATACGCCGGCGCCGTCCTGATGATCACCCACGATCGCTACTTCCTGGACAACGTCGTCGAATGGATCCTCGAACTCGATCGCGGCACCTACTACCCCTACGAAGGCAACTACTCGACCTATCTCGAGAAGAAGGCCAAGCGGATGGAGCAAGAAAGCCGCGAGGAATCGGGCAAGCAAAAGGCGCTCGCCCGCGAACTCGAATGGATCCGTCAGACCCCGTCCGCGCGCCAGACCAAGTCCAAGGCGCGCATCCGCAAGTTTGAAGAACTGCAGGACGCGCAAGGCAACCGCGCGCCGGGCAAGGCGCAGATCGTCATCCAGGTGCCCGAGCGTTTGGGCGGCAAGGTGATCGAGGCGAAGAATATCTCGAAAGCCTATGGCGACAAGCTGCTCTTCGAAAACCTCTCTTTCATGCTGCCGCCGGGAGGCATTGTCGGCGTGATCGGCCCCAACGGCGCGGGTAAATCGACGCTCTTCCGCATGATTACGGGGCAAGAGACGCCCGACACCGGCTCCATTGAAATCGGCGACACCGTGCACCTCGGCTATGTCGACCAATCGCGCGACGATCTGACGCCGACCAACAATGTCTGGGAGGAAATCTCCGACGGCCTCGATTACATGCAGGTCAACGGCCACGACACCTCGACTCGCGCCTATGTCGGCGCGTTCAACTTCAAGGGCGCGGACCAGCAAAAGAATGTCGGCAAGCTTTCGGGCGGCGAACGCAACCGCGTGCACATGGCAAAGATGCTCAAGCAAGGCGGCAACGTCCTGCTGCTCGACGAGCCGACCAACGACCTCGACGTCGAAACCTTGGGCGCGCTCGAAGACGCGATCGAGAACTTCGCGGGCTGCGCCGTGGTGATCTCGCACGATCGCTTCTTCCTGGACCGCCTCGCGACGCACATCCTTGCGTTCGAAGGCAACAGCCATGTCGAGTGGTTTGAGGGGAACTTCGAGGCGTATGAAGAGGACAAGCGACGGCGTCTGGGCGACGCAGCGGATCGGCCTACGCGGTTGGCTTATAAGAAGTTGACTAGGTGATAGATCTTTAAGAACAGAATTTTTACTATTTTGCGTTATTTATTCTCGACTTTTGAGGGAGCCATGCATGGGAATATTTAACGCACCGCGTAAGTATCCAGAGGTGTTCAAGGCCTTTTGGGATGACTTCAATTTTTACGATGGCCGTGATGCTTGGCTCAAGTCAATCGAGAAGATCCCAGAGAAGGCAGTAGACTTGTACGCGGTCCATTGCCTTCACGCGGAAGTTCACAATGGCGGCTTCGGACAATATTTCTTCAACTCGACTGGAACCTCAGCGCCAGAAGCGGTGCGGGGATTTGAAGCTATCGGAATGCCCGAAGTAGCAGACATCGTGCGCGAGGCGATGGCTGAGCTCGGTGAGTCCTACCCAACTGAGACAACGGATGCGCGAAGAGATCGGCTTGAGACACTCGACGATGAGTTCGACTTCGAGGATTACGATGAGCGATTCTACGAACTAGCCGATAGTGAGAATCTCTTTTTCCGGAAGCTCCCAAAGTTTGTCCCATATGCGGACCGATACGCTAGCTTCTGATAGCCATTCGTTCAGTCAGCCGGATCAGAATCCAAATATCATCAGCTTTTCAACGCGTGCTTGATCGGGTGACCGCTTTACCCTTTTCGTCATCCCCGCGAAGGCGGGGATCCAGTTTGGCCTCGGCGCTTGTCTGCTTTCTGGATTCCCGCCTTCGCGGGAATGACGAATAGGTCTAAAGATCGGGAATGCCTCGCGATCTTCAGCCTTGCGTTTATGTCCTTGCTTCGAAACGCAACGGAACGCTTTACATCGGCGTCACATCGGACCTGACCGCGCGCATCCATCAGCATCGCGAGGGCGCCATCGAAGGCTTCTCTAAGAAGCACGGCACCAAAACACTCGTCTGGCATGAGCTGAATAAGACCATGGAAAGCGCCATCACCCGCGAAAAGCGGCTCAAGAAATGGAACCGGGCCTGGAAACTGCGCCTGATTGAGGAGTGCAATTCTGAATGGCGTGACCTCGCTGAGGATTTTGGTTTTGAGCCGCTTTCTGGATTCCCGCCTTCACAGGAATGACGGGTAGTGCGGAGGAGAAGGGCTTCCCCTCACCCCAACGGCACATTCCCCTTCACCACCTCGCTGGTGAAGCGCATTAGGTCCCAGACCGCGTATTCGCGCGCTTCGTCCGATAGGTCGGTTCGCTCCACGAATTCGCGCAGTTTCTCGCGCTGCATAGTGACCAGACCGTCGGCGTAACCGTTTGCGGCGGCGGGGTTAAACAGGACCAGGCCGAAGCCCGAACTCGCCAGTGCCTCGCGCACCGGATCGTCTTTGGGCCGCTGCAACAGGGTTCTGAGGCTGTGCTCATCCTTGAGCAGCGACATCTTATTGCCCTTCATATTGGGCTCAAGCCCGACCTTACTCAGCAGCGCGCCGATCTCCGGATCGTCCCACAGGCACGGCGCAAAGATCGAACCGATATCAAAGTCCAGATTGATCCCCAGCGCCTCGGACAGAACGCCAATCGCATCGTCCGTGCGGCGATCCATTTCCTCCGGCGACATATCGGCGGGAGCCGCCCGCGACGCTGGCTGCGGCTTTACTCTCTTGCGTCCAAACATCGTGTGCTCCCGTGATCCCTTTACGTTCAGGGGGATGGGTAGCGGATCAAAGTTAACAAACGGATTTGATGGGAGAAAATGGAGTTCGATAGGAGCCACGTTTTCCTACTCGCCCTGCCCCCGCTACGCTGCGCCCGGCTCTTTTTCATCGTTGGTCCGGCCTGACAGATTGCTGTTCAGAACCTCTCCCTTTGCTCTGAACGCGGATGAAAGTGAGTTGGAAAGGTGTCAAGCGGCCCTTCGAAGGTTTCCATCAACAAACTCAGATACTTGTTGGCATTTTCACCGCTTGACACATGCCAAATGTGTCAAGCAAATCGGCGCCTAAGGAGCCACCCAGCGGCCCTGCCAACCGTCATCTTCGCCGCGAGAAAACTGCGCGCGGACGTGGCCGGTGTGGGCGAGGTACAGCCAATCGAGCTCTTTCAAGGTGATCCGCAGCACCGCAAAATTATCGCGCGCAGGTATCAGTTGTTCGTCGGTGGGCTCAACGCCCTCGAGCTCCGCCGGCAAGCCCGATGTGGGCGCAGCCGAGGCCGCGCCCGGCCCCTCGCCCATATAGCAACGGCGGGCAAAATTGCTGCCATTGTCCCATGCCGTGTCGGTCACGGGCGCGTCGCGAAGGATCTCGGCGGCGCCGCGCACCCGGATCTGGATCTTGGCGCTCTTGTCGTAAAACAGCACCGCGACGCGTGGGTCCGCATCGATCGGGGCGACCTTGGGCGCGCGCGTGTCGGTGTGGAAGCGCAGGGTCCAGTCCTGACTGTCATATTCGCGCAGGACCATCGTGCGCGCTTCAATGTCGCTGGTGATGACGGCGGGCGTGTGCATCGGCGACTTGCGATCCTTTGCGGCCCGAATCAGGCGATTGGTTAGGTCGGTGCGGACTTCGTCAAGATCGTCAAACATGGGCTGCGATGTGGCCTTGGCAGGCTGAAAGAACAAGCTTTGCTCGCGAAAATCGGCCTAAACGGGTTGTTCATAAAAATAAATGTTTAGATTAACGGATTCCTGACAGACCGGTTAAGTTTGGCGACAGTCTGAGCTTGGTAACAAAACGTATCAACCAAGTCGCAAGTGGTGGGGCGGCAACACTGGAGGCTTATATGGACATTACCCTGCTGCTCAGGGGCACCGCGCTTTCGGCTATCGCGGCCGCGCTCGCTCTTGTTATCACCCCTGCCGAAGCTGAGGCCGCGACTAGCGTCTCCGCAACCGCGTCGAGCGAAAACTCGGCCGCCGAACAACCGCGCGAACGTCGCGCTAATCGTCAGCGGGCGCGCTCCAACAATCGCGGCAACCGCCAGCGGGCTCGTCAGAACAACCGCGCTCGCAACGTCGGCGCGGTGCGCAGCGAGATCAACCGGGGCGAACGGCGCGCCAACCGCGTCGAGCGACGCAGCGTTAGTCGCGCGAACCGCGTGGATCGCCGCAGCGACAACCGCGCGAACCGCGTCGAACGTCGAGGCGACAACCGGGCAAACCGGCTGGAACGCCAGGGTCGTGACCGGGCCGCCAACCGGGTCGATCGTCGCAGCGAGAATCGCGCTAACCGTGTCGAGCGGCGCGGCGACAATCGCGCCAATCGGATCGAGCGGCGGGGCGACAACCGCGCCAATCGGATCGAACGTCGCGGTGGTAACCGGGCAAACCGGATTGAGCGACGCGAGACCTTGCGCGGCGACCGGTGGGTGAACCGCCAGAACAACGTCCGCAATGACCGCCGCTCGGATCGCCGGGTGGATCGCGCCACACAGCGTCGCTTTGACCGTCAGGCTGATCGGCGCGCTGATCGCAGAGCCGACCGTCGCGCTGATCGCAGGGGCGACCGCCGTGTGGATCGTCGCAACGACCGCCGCGTTGACCGCGCCAACCGCCGTGGTTTCCGCGATGGTGTGCGGGCCGAACGTCGCGGCGACCGGATCAAGAACCGCCGCATCCGTAACCGAGCCGAACGTCGCGGCTTCCGCAACGGTGTTCGCGCTGGACAGCGCTTTGGCAATCGCGGTTTTCGCAACGGCAACTTCCGTCGCTGGGACCGTCGCGGATGGCGCAACGACCGCCGGTTCGGCTGGCGCAATTTCCGCAGCGCCAACCGCGGGCTCTTCCGCCTAGGCCGTTATTACGCGCCGTTCCGCGGGCACTTCTATCGCCCCATCGGGGTCGGGTTCTTCCTAGACAGCGTGTTTTTCCAGCCGCGTTTCTTCATCAACGACCCATGGGCCTTCCGCCTGCCGCCGGTCCACGGACCCTATCGCTGGGTTCGCTATTACGATGACGTCCTTCTGGTCGATATCTACACCGGAGAAGTCGTGGACGAAATCCGCAACTTCTTCTGGTAAACCCCAAGGGTCGAGGCCCAATCCAACTACCCAGCCCCCGCCGCGCTTGCGTTCGGCGGGGGCTTTTGGTTGCGCTGCGCTCTTGCTAGGCACAGGTCTATGGCAACCAAAGATATTCCCGACGCAGACGCGCTGCGCAAACTTGGCCAATCGGTTCGCGAGCGGCTCGAAACGGATCCCGGTGTCTACAAGGTCGACACCGATATGGCCGAGATTTTCGCGGTCGGTGATTTCCTTAGCCAGGAAGAATGCGACCGTTTGTGCGTGATGACCGATCTGATCGCGCGGCCGTCCTCCCTGCATGAGATCGGCTATGACAGCGGCTTTCGCACCTCCTATTCCGGTGACCTCGACCCGAGTGACAGCTTCGTCAAAGCCATTTCGCGCCGGATCGACGATCTGCTGGGCGTGAACCCCGAAATCGGCGAGGCGATCCAAGCCCAGCGCTACCTCCCCGGCCAGCAGTTCAAGCCGCACAACGACTGGTTCTACACCACCGAGAAATACTGGGAGGGCGAACGCAAACGCGGCGGACAACGCTCCTGGACGACGATGGCCTTCCTCAACGAGGTCGAAGAAGGCGGCGAGACCCACTTCACCAAGGTCGGCATCAAAATCGTGCCCAAACCCGGCGTCCTAATGATCTGGAACAACGCGCTCGAAGACGGATCGCCTAACGAAGGCACGATGCACGCGGGCACTCCGGTCCTTCAAGGCAGCAAATACGTGATCACCAAGTGGTACCGAACACGACGCTGGCGCTAGGGCATTATGCCCGCTGTAGGAAAGCGGTTACCGCTCTTCCAATTTATCTTGGACCCTATCCATCATCGCCTCGATCCGGAAACCAAATGGGGTCGGGTCATAGTTTGCATCAAATCCAGCATCGACCGAGAAATCAAAGAGGCGCTCAACCAGTTCTTCCCCCTGCTCCTCAGTCAACTTGCATTCGATGCAGGTCGGGTGCTCAACAACACTCAAAAAGCCCTGAAAACGTAGCCGTTTCGAGACCACCTCATATTCTTCAAGTGAGAACCCGACGGTAATCACACCTTCGCCAACGCCTCCGCGATCAGCTTCCTTGTCGGCTCCACGCCATAGAGCTTGATAAAGCTGCCCATGCGCGGGCCTTGCTCGCTTCCGAGCAGCGTTTCGTATTGCGCGCGAAACCAGTCGCGAAGGCTCTCAAAACCGTAGGCTTCCACCTTGCCGATCTCGTAGACCATGGTCTGCAAGTCTTCCGCGCTCGCATCGGCGGGCGCATCAGCCAAACGCGCGTCGAGGTCTTTGAGCGCTTCGATTTCTCCGCCCACCGGCGCGCGCTTTTTCAGCGTCGGCGCGACGAAATCGCGGTTGTAGTTCACCGCGCTCTCGATCAGCGTCAGCAGCACCGGATCGGTCACCGGCTGGCCGGTGTAGCTCGCGACGTACTCGGCGAGGTTTTCCGGGGTCGCTTCAAGGCCAAGCACGGAGACGAGGTTGAGCAGCAGCGAATAAGGCACGCTCAAAGCGTCGCCCGCTCCGGGAGCCTCAGGCCCATCATGATGCTCATTCGCGCGCAGCAAGTGCCACACCGCGTTGCCCAATTGTTTGTCGAGCGGCTGGTCAGTCAGACGCTCGCGGAACTGCCAGTAATCGTCGATCGCCTTCGGGATCACGCCCGCGTGGAGTTGCTTGGCGCTCTTTGGGTTGGCGAAGATGTAGAAACCAAGGCTCTCTTCCGAGCCATAGGTCAGCCACTCTTCGATGGAGAGGCCGTTGCCCTTGGACTTGGAAATCTTGCCGCCCTCGGCGTCGAGGAACATCTCGTAGATCAGGCCTTCGGGCTTTTTCCCGCCAAGCACGCGCGCGATCTTGCCCGATTGCACGCCGCTATCGGTCAGGTCCTTGCCGTACATTTCATAGTCAACGCCGAGCGCGACCCAGCGCATCGCCCAATCGACCTTCCACTGGCATTTCGACATGCCCGAAAGCGCCGATTGCTCGACCACGCTTCCGTCTTCGTCGGTGAAGCGGATGATGCCTTGCGCAGCGTCCACCACTTCAACCGGCACTTGCAGCACCGCGCCCGTGGTTGGGCTGACCGGCATGACGGGCGAATAGGTCTTGCGCCGCTCTTCACCCAGCGTCGGCAGCATGATGTCCATGATCGCGTCGAAATTGGTCAGCACACCGCGTAGGGCGTCGTCAAACGCACCCGAATTGTATTTGTCGGACGAACTGACGAACTCATAATCGAACCCAAAGCGGTCGAGAAATTCACGCAGCATCGCGTTGTTGTGCGCGGAAAAGCTCTCGTACTTTTCAAACGGATCGGGGATCCGCGACAGGGGCTTGTGCAGGTTGGCTTCGAGCAGTTCCTGATTGGGCACGTTGCCCGGAACCTTGCGCAGACCGTCCATATCATCGCTAAACGCAACGAGGCGCGTCGGCTGCCCGGTCAACGCTTCGTAAGCCCGTCGCACCAAAGATGTGCGCAGCACCTCCTGAAACGTGCCGATATGCGGCAGGCCCGATGGACCATAGCCCGTTTCGAACAGCACCGGCTCCCCATCGGGTTTGCCGCCCTTCAGCCGTTTGGCCAGACGCTGGGCTTCCTGAAAGGGCCAGGCCTTGGAGTTTTGTGCGGCTTCGAGAAGGGTTTGATCTGTCATAGTGAGGGCGTCTTTATTCTTCGGTTGCTGTGTTGCAAGCGCGAAGACGCGTTTCGGTTTCCAAAAATTTCCTACCCGCTTGACAGTGTCAAGCATCTGCCAAGCGTCAAAACCACTCTTAAAGCGCTGATGTGAAATACCTTTATGACCATCTCAACTGCTTGACACTTGTCCAACACGAAACGTTCTTGGCTTTCCATTCCGCTTATCTTTCAAGGCCGGAACCCTACCAAGCCCGCGTCAATGTAGGAAAGCGCTCCTATGGCACGACGCCGACACATTCCTCGTTCAGGAACCCTTTGCGCGCCGAGAGCTAGCCGTTCGTCGTATCAAGGTTGCGGATCGAGGCGTAGGAACTAAGGCAAGCGTCGATGACCGCTTCGCGCAACCATCCCTTTCTGCTGACAATTGTCCTGCTTTCCTTGGGCATGCGCGCGTTTTTTGGTGCGCCGTGCTGTCTGCCCTTGGGCGCGGACAGCGCGCATGCAGGGCACCACAGCGCTCACGCCCATCACACTCATCATGGCTCGGCGTCAGAAGCCGAAACGCCTCAGGGCGACAGCGATCCAGCGAGCGATCCGAGCGCCAATCCATGCTGTTCCGCCTGTTCCCCGCCGCTGCCGTCAGAGCCGGTTGAACTGATAGCGCGCACCGCGCCCAAATCTCTGCCCGAACCCAGCCCGGTTCGCAGCCTCGCCACGCGGCCACCCTTCCCGGCCTATGAAGCGACAGGACCACCCGCGCTGATCTGACCTCACGTTTCAGATCAACTCGGAGATATTCAATGAAATCGCTATTGAAGGCGGGCTGCACGCTCGCCGCCACCGCTTGCGCGTTTGCCAGCGCGCCTGCCCTTGCCGATGAGGGCCACGAACTCGACTCGCTCGACCACGCCCCGATTGGCGTGATGGGCGACCACCGCCACGCCAAGGGCGAATGGATGTTCAGCTACCGCTTCATGCATATGGACATGGGCGGCATCCAGATCGGCACCGACAGCGTGACGCCCGAAACCGTGGCGACCACCGTGCCCAACCGCTTCTTTGGCCAGCCCGGGCAACCGCCCACCTTGCGCGTCGTCCCGACAGAGATGTTCATGGACATGCACATGCTGGGCGCAATGTACGGCTTGTCCGATCAGGTCACGCTGATGGTGATGGGCCAATATGTCAGCAAAAAGATGGACCATATCGTCTTTGCTGGCGGCATGGGGACCAACCGGCTCGACACGTTTGAGACCAGCCCGCAAGGAATTGGCGACACCAAGGTGGCCGCGTTGATCGGCCTGACCGATAATGTGCACCTGAACGCCGGGATCTCGATCCCGACCGGCTCCAACACGCAGACCGACGATATCGTCACGCCGATGGGAGGGAACCCGACCGTGCGGGTGCCCTATCCGATGCAGTTGGGATCGGGGACCTTCGACCTGGAGCCGGGCATCACCTATCGCGATCAAAACAACGCGTTTGGCTGGGGTGCGCAGGTGCGCGGCGTTATCCGGCTGGGCAGCGACGAAGGCTATTCGCTGGGCAACAGCGCGATGGCGACCGTGTGGGGCGCGGTGGCGCTGACCCCGGCGGTGTCGATCTCGGGCCGGGTTCAGGCTCAGACGCAGGGCCGGATCGACGGGATCGACCCGGTTGTCGTCGGACCAATCCAGACCGCCGATCCCGACTTTCAGGGCGGCGAGACGGTCACCGCCTTTGCGGGCATGAACTTTGCGGTGACCAAGGGGTCGCTGAAAGGCTGGCGGCTTGGCCTCGAAGGCGGCCTTCCGGTGGTGCAGGACCTCAACGGCCCGCAAATGCCAACCGACTACACCTTCACGGTGGGCGTCCAAAAGGCGTTTTGATCATAAGAACGCGCGGCGCGGGCTCAGGCTCGCGCCGCGTCTTACTCGGTGGTGGCGTAGGCCGCGATAATCTGGCCGTTCTCAACCTCATATTCGACGTAGCTGATAAAGAATGGTCCGCCTTTCCCCAGCTGTTCTTTCACGCGAACAAAGACTCTTTCGCCCGTCCAACCGCTTTCGAGGATCTCTGGATCCGCAAGAGCCCCTGGCCCCGCCTGGAAGAAGTAGGCGTAGATAGCCCGCAATTCCTCACGGTTGTTGATGTGCAACTGCGACGACCGGACGATGACGTCGGGGGAATAGCACGCCAGCCAGCGCTTGAAGTTTCGCGCTCGCAACGCATCGAGCGAACGCTGAACAACTTTGGCGGCGGCCATCATCCGCGCTTCGTCCGCGGCTGGCGCTTTGGACGGTTCAGAAGCTATCGGCGCGGCTTGCTGTGCGCTCACAGGAGCGCTCCCTATCGCGGCCGACACGGCCATCCCGACTAGAATTGCTGACCGGCGGAGACCCGGTGTCACGGCTGAGACTCGTTCTTGGCCTCGCTCTTAGCTTCGCCTTGCGTCTCGTTGGCCGCGCGCCGCACCCGTTTGGAACGGTTGCTCATTTTCACCTCAAGATAGGCGATCTTACCGTCTTTCACGAAGTAGTTCGCGTAGGTGCAGCAGCGTTCGTACCCGTCCTTAAAAGTGTAGGACATCGTGATGTAGACGAGGCCCCTCTTAAGGCCGCTTTCGATAACCTGCACTTTGTGCGGATCGTCCGCGAACGCGCTGGCGTAATAGGCGCGAATGTCGGATTTGCCTTCCACCGCCTTGCCATCGACCATGACAATCGCGTCGTCGGTGAAGGTCGAGACAAAGGCGTCGAGGTCCCAGGCGCGGTACATATCGATATGCGCCTGCACCGCTTGAACGGCGGCCTCTTCGTAGAAGTTGCGCGGCGGACCGGCCGCAGCGGGCGCGGCTAATGCAGCCGTCGCAACAACAAGCATCCCTTTCCAACGCGTCATCTCACATCCTCAATCCGGCGCGGCCAAACGTCGCCGATATCTGGGCCAGCAATGGGGAGAGTGTGCCGCGCAATCGTTTACTTATCGTGAGCCCTCGCCCATTTTGGGCATACGGTGCCGAATTCCCCCGATCCTGTGACCTTTGCGCCTGTGCCTTTGCCCGCGCTTCACGCCAGCCATGGCGGCAATTGGCTGCGGGCGGCGAACGGAGAGACCGGCGCGGTTTCCAAGGGCGAAGCGATCATGGCAGCGGCGGACACACCGATCCTGCTTTTGAACGCACCGTTGGTGGCCAATCGGCTGGGTTATCCCGATTTGTCCGGCCTGGACCTGTTGGAGCTGTTCGCTTTCGTTCACCCCGCGCGTTTCTGCGTGCCGACGCCGCGCGGGCTCGCGCAGGCGCTGGAGATAGCGGAGCCTGCCGGTGACGAAGCTGTGCCCGACTTCTTGCAAAAGGCAGCGGGCGCTCTGATTGCAGCGGTGGAGGACCCCGAGTGGTTCGAGCGGGCCGGCGCGTGGTCGGTGCTGCAAACGATGGAGCGGCTGCGCTGGCCCTGGGCTCAGGTCTTGAAGCCGCACGTTGCGAGGCCGGAAAAGGCTGAAAAATGGCTGTTCGCCACTCTGCCCGAATGGGAGGAAGCGGGCGAACGCGCCCCACCCCGCCCGATCGAATTGCAAAGCGCCGATGTGCTGGGCCAGCTTGATCACCTGACCGGCGCGGGTTCGGAAAAACGACAAGGCCAACGCGATTACGCGTCGGATGTCGCGCGCATTTTCGCGCCGCGTGATCGGGCTGAAGCGCCGCATGTCGCGCTGGCGCAGGCGGGGACAGGTATTGGCAAAACGCTCGGTTATCTCGCTCCCGCTTCGCTCTGGTCAGCCGGATCGGGCGGGACCGTGTGGGTGTCGACCTTCACCAAGAACCTGCAGCGCCAATTGCGCTCCGAAAGCCGCCGCGCCTGGCCGGTCAAACGCCCCGATGGCACGCCGCCGGTCGTAGTGCGCAAGGGGCGCGAGAACTATCTGTGCCTCCTCAACCTCGAAGACGCGCTGCAAGGCGGCTTTCAAGGGCGCCCCGCGATCCTCGCGCAACTGGTCGCGCGCTGGGCGGCCTTTACCCGCGATGGCGATATGATCGGCGGCGATCTGCCCGGGTGGCTCGGCACTTTGTTCCGCAAACGCGGCATTGCGGCGCTGACCGATCAGCGCGGCGAGTGCATCTACGCGGGCTGCCCGCATTACCGAAAGTGCTTCATCGAACGCGCCGCCCGCGACAGCGCGCAGGCCGATCTGGTGATCGCCAACCACGCGCTGGTGATGGTCAACGCCGCCAGAGGCCGCGACCACGCGGACCGTCCCACAAGAGTGATCTTTGACGAGGGCCACCACGTCTTCGAAGCCGCTGACAGCACCTTCGCCGCGACTTTGTCAGGGCAAGAGGCCATCGAACTCCGCCGCTGGATCACCGGACCAGAGCGCAAGAACCGGGGCCGGAGGCGGGGCCTTGCCGCGCGGCTGGCAGATATCGCCAGCTACGACGATCAAGGCGCCGAAGCGATTGAGGCCGCGTGCGAGGCGGGCAAGGCGCTTCCCGGCGATGGTTGGTTGCAACGGTTGGTTGAGAACGAACCCTCCGGCCCGCTCGAACATCTGCTGTCCGCCGTGCGCCAGACCGTCTACGCCCGCGATGAAAGCAACGCGGAGGCCGGATACGGAATCGAAACCGAGGCGAGCGGCCTTCCCGGCGAGGTAATCGAAGCCGCCGGAGCAGCAGGTCAAGCGCTCGCCGCCATCCGCGTGCCGCTGATGCAGCTAGGCGGGCGCTTGGAGGCTATCATGGCCGATCCACCCGATTGGCTCGACGGACAAGGCCGCGCGCGGATCGAAGGCGCGCGCCACTCGCTCAGCTGGCGAGTTGATCTGCTGACCGCGTGGGAATCGCTGCTCGCACGGCTCGGTGGCCCGGCAGACCCGGAATTTGTCGACTGGCTCGCGGTCGACCGCTCCGACGCGCGCGAATTTGACGTGGCGATCCACCGCCGCTGGCTCGACCCGATGAAGCCGTTTGCGCGCACTGTTTTGGAACCCTCGCACGGCGTGATGCTGACAAGCGCGACCCTGACCGACCGGATCGAAGACGAAGGCGCGGCGTGGGACAGCGCGATCCAGCGTTCCGGCGCGGCGCATGTCGAAAGCCAGCCGCTTTTATCCTCCGCCGAAAGCCCGTTCGACTACGCGGCGCGCGCCGAAATCCTCATCGTGACGGACATCAAACGCGGCGATCTGCCCGGCCTTGCAGGTGCCTACGCACGATTGATCGAAGCCAGCGATGGCGGCGTGCTGGGCCTGTTCACCGCCATCCGCCGGATGCGCGCGGTGCATGGGCGGATTGCGGACCGGCTAGCGCGCAACGGCCTGCCGCTGTTCGCGCAGCATGTGGACCCAATCGACACCGGCACGCTGGTCGATATTTTCCGCGATGATCCGCGCGCCAGCTTGCTTGGCACCGACGCTTTGCGCGATGGCGTGGACGTGCCGGGCCGAAGCTTGCGCTGTGTGGTGATGGAGGCGGTGCCCTGGCCGCGTCCCGATATCCTGCATAAAGCGCGCCGCGCGGCGGCTCAGGAAACCGGCCTTGGCGGCAACGCTTACGATGATCGCATTATCCGCGCGCGACTGGCGCAGGCCTTTGGCCGGCTGATCCGCAATCGCGACGATCAAGGCCACTTCGTCGTCCTCTCCGCCGCCTTCCCCAGCCGACTGCTCAGCGCCTTTCCCAAAGGCGCAGTGGTGCGGCGCCTGACATTGGACGAGGCGCTGGTGCGAATAAAAGGAGGACTGATCGGCGAAGACAGCTCTCAAACCGCTCAAATCGCTGGACCCCTGGACGATAGCATCCCAGATAGTTTCGCATGATCGAAGAGCTAAATTATCTGCTGCGTATCATGGCGCTGGGTTCGGGCGTGATGCTGCTTGCGCTGGTGGTTGCTAACGAGATCCGTCTGGCCATCAAAGCCCCGCTTGTGGGCATGCTGGTCGGTGTGACCGCGTATCTGATCAACTCCACCCCGCTCACCGCACCCGAAAGCATCTTCGATCCGTGGATTGATCTGGTTTCGCTTTCAACCACGCCTTCTATCTGGCTTTTCGCGCGCCACCTGTTTGAGCGACCGCCAGAGCGACGCCTTATGCTGGGCGTCTTGGTGGTCTTTCTTCTGGGCTGGTTCGCTTCGAATTTTGTGCCTTCGACCTGGCCTGCGGGCTTCTACGTCATCCACATCGTCTCGCTCGGACTGATTGCCGATCTGGTTCGGGTCGGCTTTTTTGAGCGCGATGACGACCTGGTTGAACAGCGCCGCACGATCCGCTTGTGGCTCCCCTTGTTGGTGGCGGCGCAGGCGGCCAGCATTTTGGTCTATGAGATGGCCGAGATGGTAATCGAAGTGGACAGCCGTTCACCCGGCGCGCAGCTGGTCAACTCGCTTATCATTTTTGCGCTGATGCTGTTTGCCGGTATTGCCCTGCTGCGTACCGACAAAGAGCTGTTGGTGGCGACCCAAAAAGATACCGCCGATGAAGACGTAGAGAGAGCGCCGTCGCTCGACCTTTCGCCCTCAGAAGCGGTCCTGCACGAGAAGCTGAAGCAGGCGATGGACGGTGGCGGGTACCGCACCACTGGCCTGACTATCGCAGCCCTAGCCGATCAACTCGACACGCCCGAACACCGCCTGCGCGCGCTGATCAATCAACGGCTGGGCTATCGCAATTTCTCGGCCTTCCTCAATCGCCACCGCATCGCTGAAGCGCGCGAAAAGCTTGTCGATAAGGAAAGCGTCGACCTTCCCGTGCTGACGATTGCGATGGATCTTGGGTACAATTCGCTAGCAACGTTCAACCGCGCTTTCCGCAGCGAAACCGGCACCACTCCCACCGATTTCCGTCGTCTGGGTATAGTCGAAGAACCGCTGCACACGGCTGATCAAAACTGAAAAAAACGTCTCACTTTCAAAAATGACGCGGATTTTCCGCCGTTGCGCAGAGTTTTCCGATAGGTTCCGTCAGACCGTAATCAGAAACGGATTGGAGGACCCTTCTGATGACACAAAACGACCTCACCCCCGACCTCACCTACGTCACCGATCTGGTGATCGAACACTTCGCCAACGTCTTTTACTTTGACCTCGGGCGCTATCTGATCGCGGCGAGCGTCGCGGCGATTATCCTGTTCGTCTTTCGCGGATACGCCAAGGCGCGTCGCATCCAGAAGCGGCAAGCTAGCGGAAAGGATTACGCCCGCGAAATCCTCTCTTCGCTGCGCACGGTCTTCTTCTTTGGGGTCACCACCATGGCCACGGTTATCGGCGTGGAAACCGGCGTAATCCAATTCGATGGGGATCAGTCCGCATGGTGGATTGTCGCGCTGCATTTCGCCGCGATTGTCGTGGCGCACGATGCCTATTTCTACTGGGCGCACCGCGCGATGCATTCCAAGGCTCTATTTAAGGCAACTCACCAGCATCACCACAAATCGCGCACGCCCACGCCGTGGACCGCCTACAGCTTCTCCGCCTGGGAAGCGGTGATCGAGGCCGCCTATATGCCGCTCTTCCTGTTGACCATCAGCCTGACCGGCTACGCCATGGCCGGCTTCGCGGTGTTCCTGTTCCTGTGGCACATGATCATCCGCAACGTGATGGCACATGTGGGTCATGAGATATTCCCAGCCGGCTGGGTAGATAATCCGCTGACCGATTGGATCAGCACCACGACCCACCACGACCTGCACCATTCCTCGGGCCACAATTACGGGTTCTACTTCACCTTCTGGGACCGCATGATGGGCACCGAGCACCCGCGCTATAAAGAAGAGTTCCGCAAAAACGCGAAACCGCTGCCCTGGCCCTGGCCCGCCAATTGGACCCTCAAGGACCGCCCGGCGGAGCAGATTTCGGTGCTCGTCAGCGCCCTCCTTGCCGCCAGCGCCACGGTTGGCCTGTGGTCGGGCACCGGAGCTCTGGTTCTCGCTTAATCGCCTCGAACAGTCCGCCACTCCTCAGGCGGACTAGGCTCAGGACCACCTAATCCTGCGCTTGAGGTTTGAAGCAGCCTCGCGGCGCTCAGTTCCCAAAGCTGAGTGTCACGAGGCTGCCGCATTGCGTTTGCAAGGGAGGCTGTCACGCTTCGCCGCTGGTGGAATGCCGCTTGCCTGAGACCGGGCGGCGGCTACAGTGCGCGCGAGCACTTCGAGGGATTGGTGGACACATGAAACGGCTCGGCCTCTTGCGCCATGCAAAGTCGGAATGGGACGACGCGGTCAAGCGTGACTTTGACCGTGGTCTCAACGACCGTGGCCGGCGCGGGGCGGCGCTGATGGGCGAGCATGTGGTGGCTGAGGACATACCGTGGAACATCGCCATCGCCAGCCCCGCCGTGCGCGTGTGCGAAACGCTGGAAAGCGCGCGGCTTGGTCTATCGCCGACCTTTGACAAACGGCTTTACCTTGCCAGCCCGGACACGATTGTCGAGGTCCTTCACGGACAGGCGAGCGACGGGGATGATCCGGAAAACGTCCTGCTAATCGGGCACAATCCCGGCCTTCAGGAAACCATCCTCAATCTCGTCGCCCCGGCGCGCGAGAACGATCTGTTTCGCGAAGCGGTGGTGAAGTTTCCGACAGCGGCCTTCGCGGTGCTCGAATGCGCGATCGACAGCTGGAGCGAGTTAAAGCCGCGCTGCGCTACGCTGGTGCATTTTGCGAGGCCGCGCGATCTCGATACGGATCTTGGCCCGGAATACTGAGCCTGAGGCTCTGCTTAACCTAGGATTTGACGCGGTCCTGGCCCCTTGGCCGCCAGCTTATCATCCTGATTGTAAATCGCGCAGTGCTCCAGACTTAAGCAGCCGCACCCGATACACCCGTCCAGCCGGTCGCGCGTGCGTTCCAACTGGGCGATCTGGTCATCCAGCCTTCCGCGAATGGCGCGGCTAATCTCGCGCCAATCCTTGGCTGTTGGCGTGCAACCGTGCGGCAGACCGCGCATCAGATCCTGTATCTCCCCCAAGGCCAGCCCCAATTGCTGCGCGATGAGGATGAAGCTGACCCGGCGGATGTCGGAGCGCAGGAAGCGCCTTTGGTTTCCGCTCGTGCGCACAGGCTCGATCAATCCCTTGCCTTCGTAGAAGCGGATTGCGGAGACCGACAGACCCGTGCGACGCGCCATCTCGCCAATGGGAATAAGGTCCGTGGAACGGATTGCGCGGGTCATGGCGGGCTTCCTTCAGAATAAGCTTGACCTCAACTTAGGTTGAGGTTGCACGATAGGCAAGCACAGTGATTCGGATGCTTCTGAATCCGACCAATCCGAACTGATCAAGGAGAACACATATGCCCACTGGAACCATCGAACACGCCAACCTCTCCGTTACCGATCCAGACCGCAGCGCGCGGCTCTTCAAGGACTTGCTCGGCTGGCAGGAACGCTGGCGCGGCAAGTCGCAATTTGGCGGCGACACGATCCATGTGGGAGAGCCTGACAATGGCGGTTCCTACATGGCGCTCTACACCAGCGAGGAGGTCAAAGGCGATTACTCCAAGGGCCAGCCGCTCAACCATGTCGGCCTGCAAGTCGACAATCTGGCCGCCGCCGAAGCCGTGGTGGCGGGCGCGGGTCTTAACCCGTTTGGCCATGACGATTACGATCCGGGAAAGCGGTTCTATTTCTTCGACTGGGACGGGATCGAGTTCGAAGTGGTCAGCTATGTGGGGGATCAGTGATGAACGAGATCATGCCCCGCGACCCGCTCTTTCCTTCGCCGAAAAAGCGTCAGAGCAAAGACGTCTGGCTAGGCTTTCCGCGAACCCAGCTTTGGTCGGTCTGGTCAATGGTCAGCTCGCCGCTCCACGCGGTGCACAAGGCTTTCGCCTCGTCCGGCGATCCAGATACCCAGCCCTCGTAGTCTTCGGTTCGAAGCAGCACGGGCATGCGGCTGTGAATGTCAGCAGAGGCCGATCCAGCGCTGTCGGTCATCACCATGGAGTAGCACAGGCCAAACTCGTCGCTTTCCCGCCAAACGCCAGCCACAGCGAACAATTCGGCGTCGGGGCGCGACATCCAGGTGCGCGTCTTGGCGCCTCTTGGCCCTTGCGCCTCGGCCCATGCGCTCACCGGGATAAGACAGCGGCGCTCTTCGAACGAATAGCGCCAGAAGAAACTGTCGAGCTTATCCGTGCGCGCGTTGTTGACGGGCTTGGGCTTCAAGGGTTGGCCACTCTTGCCCTTCATCACCAAAGGGAAGCCCCAGGTCACCTGTTTGATCTGGCCATCCACCGCGACGAGGCCGGGATAGCCGGGATAAACCTCCTCGCCAAAGTTCGCGCCGCCCAGCGAATTGACCATGTCGAACCACTTGGCGACCTCGTCCACGTTCTTGGTCATGCGATAGAGGTTGCACATTGTGGATCAGGCACCCGCATAAGCGTTGCCAACCACAAAACACGCCGCTGCCATCAGCGCCCCGGCCCAGCGGTTGGAACGGAAGCGGTTGAGCGGATTCGTAGGGTCTTCAGGGTTGAGCGTCGCGACTTGCCAGATCAAGTGTCCCGCAACGGGCAGCAGCGCAGCCAAGGCGAGCCAGTCGGGGCGATACAGCCAGATACCCAGCGCCCACAGACCTATGGTCGCCGCGTAGAACCCGGCGATGCCAGCGTGGACCTTCGCTCCCATCCGCAACGCGGAAGAGCGGATGCCAACCAGAGCATCATCCTCACGATCCTGCAACGCGTAGATCGTATCGTAGCCAATCACCCACGTCACACAGCCCGCATAGAGCGCGGCGACCACGTCCCAATGCTGATTGCCGAACACTGCAAAGCCCACTTGGCTCCAACCGACCAGCAGTCCCCAATTGAACACCATGCCCAGCCACGCCTGCGGCCACCACGTAATCCGCTTCATAAAGGGATAGGCCGCGACCAAGGCCAGACTGGCGAGAGCGACCAACTGCGCCTCCCAGCGCAATTGCAACAGCACCATAAGGCCAACAAGGCACAGGCTGATGAGCCACGCCCACGCTGCCTTCTTGCTGACCCGCCCACTGGCCACCGGCCGCGCGGCAGTGCGCGCCACTTTGCTGTCGAGATCCGCGTCGACAATGTCGTTGTAAACGCACCCCGCCCCGCGCATCGCGATCGCGCCCAGCAGGAACCACGCGAGCAGGCCGATCTGCAAACCCGTCCCCGACAACCACACGCCAAAGGCGCAGGGCCAGAACAACAGCCACCAGCCAATCGGCCGATCAAACCGCGCCAGCTGCGCCAAATCGCGCGGCAATTGCGGCAGGCGCTCAACAAGACCGCGATGCTCTGTGTCCGGCACAACTGTGTCAGGCGTCTGGTTCATAGCCTTGTCCTCTAACGCCGCGAGGGATTAGGGGGAAGTCATGTCTGATGACACAGCCCGAGACGCTCTTGCCCGCATTCCCGCCTGGCCGCCCAAATCGGCGCCCCGACTGTTTGTCGATGAAGACCTTAGCCGCTGTCAAAGCGTGCGGTTTGAAGGCAACCAGGCGCACTACCTTTCCCGCGTGATGCGCGTGGGCGAAGGCAGCGTTGTCATCCTTTGCGATGATCTGACAGGCGAGTGGATGGGCGAGGTGCGCGAGGTCGCCAAGCGCCACGTCCTGCTCGAAGTGACCGAACAATTGGGCGTGCGCGAGACCGTGCCCGATTTGTGGCTGTGCCCCGCCTTGCTCAAGAAAGACCGGTTCGACCTTGTGCTTGAAAAAGCGACCGAGCTTGGCGCGGCGCGGATCCAGCCTATGATCACTCGGCGATGCGTAGCGGATAAGCTCAACCTTGATCGGGCCACGACGATCACGATCGAAGCCGCCGAACAATGCGCGCGCACCGCGCTTCCTGAAGTCGCGGAGCCGCGCAAACTCGCCGACCTGCTGCGCGATTGGCCTGATGACCGCGCGCTGTTCTTCGCCGACGAAGAAGGAGGAACCCCAGCGGCCAAGGCCTTTGCCCAAGGCTCCGCCCCGGCGGCGCTTCTGATCGGCCCCGAAGGCGGCTTTGACACCGCCGAACGCGAAGCCATTCGCGCGCATCCGGCTGCCACTCCTATTTCCCTGGGCCCGCGTATTTTGCGCGGGGAGACCGCCGCTATCGCCGCCTTGTCTGTGTGGATGGCGACAAGCGGAGATTGGAAGGAGTAACGGCTGATGCCTGCCGCCACCTCAAAAACGGAACTGCTGGCCATCCATGACAAGGAATTCGCCAAGCTGACTAAGCTAATCGCTGACCTTGAACCCGGCGCGATGGAGTGGACGACAAAAGAAGACGACGCCCGGATCAAGGATATCCTGTCGCACCGGGCTCATTGGATCGGCCTGTTCTTTACATGGGTCGAAGGCAGTGAACGTGGCGATGAGGTTCAGACACCCGCCCCCGGCTACAAATGGAACCAGCTTAAGAGCTACAACGCCATGGTGCTTGAGACGTACGCGGATGTCTCCTGGGAAGAGGCATTTTCAGCGCTTGAGGACAAAGCGAGCAAGCTGCGCGCCTTCATAAACGACACGGATGAGGCGATGCTCTACACGCCGCGTCTTCATCCCTGGATGAAGGATTGGACGCTCGGACGATGGGCAGAGGCATCTGGTGCCAGTGCATTTCGGTCAGCCGCAAAATACATCCGAAAAGCCAAACGCGAAAACGCCTAGTCGACGCAGGTCGATTCAGCGCTGGCGACAAGCGGAGATTGGGAACCTCAATAGCTTAGCTTCTTTCGCGCATAGGGTTTTTTGGGATGCTGTAGCGCCTTTTTTGGCTTCCCTCGCCCCGACGGCGCGCCTACGGCGACGCCAATGATGGAAGTTCTTGCCCTATGAGCACTCGCGAAGAATCCGGCGTTCCGGAGCCGATTATCAAAGGCATGGCCGACCTTGTCGCCCCCATGATCGGCGGTGAGAAGCCGGCTTCGGACTGGCGCATCGGGACCGAGCACGAGAAGTTCGTTTACGCCCGCGACGATCGCCGCGCGCCTTCTTATGATGAGCCCGGCGGCATCCGCGATATCCTGCTGGCTCTGACCGAGTTCGGGTGGGAGCCGATTGAGGAAGACGGCCCAGATGGCTCCTCAAACGTCATCGCGATGAAAGGCCCCGACGGCACCGTTAGTCTGGAACCGGCCGGTCAGTTGGAGCTTTCGGGCGCGCCGCTCGAAAACCTGCACGAAACCTGCGCGGAAACGGGCCGTCACCTGGCGCAAGTCAAAGAGATCGGTGACCGGTTTGGCGTCAGCTTCCTCGGGCTTGGCATGTGGCCGGACAAGACCCGCGAAGAACTGCCGGTGATGCCCAAGGGCCGCTACAAGATCATGATGAACCACATGCCGAAGGTCGGCACACTGGGTCTCGACATGATGCTGCGCACCTGCACGATCCAGGTGAACCTCGATTATTCTTCCGAAGCGGACATGGTGAAGAAGTTTCGCGTGGGGCTCGCGCTGCAACCGCTCGCCACTGCGCTCTTCGCGAACTCGCCGTTCACTGAAGGCAAACCGAACGGCAAGCTTTCTTATCGCAGCCACATCTGGTCGGACACCGATCCACACAGGACCGGTATGCTGCCTTTCGTTTTCGAAGATGGTTTCGGATACGAACGCTGGGCGGATTACATGCTGGATGTGCCGATGTATTTCGTCTTCCGCGAAGGCAAATATATCGACGCCGCCGGACTTTCCTTCCGCGACTTTATGGACGGCAAGCTTTCCGTACTGCCCGGTGAACGCCCGACAGCGAGCGACTGGTGGGATCACCTCTCCACCGCCTTCCCCGAAGTGCGCCTCAAAAGCTTCCTCGAAATGCGCGGCGCGGATGGGGGCCCGTGGAGTCGGATCTGCGCGCTGCCCGCTTTATGGGTGGGCTTGCTCTATGATCAGAGGGCGCTCGATGCGGCGTGGGATCTCGTCAAGGACTGGACCATGGAAGAACGCGAGGCGCTGCGCAACGACGCGCCGCGTCTTGGCCTGAACGCCGCGATCCCCGGCGGTGGGACAATGCAGGATTTGGGCAAGCAGGTTCTCGACATCGCTCGCTCAGGCCTCACAGCCCGCGCGCGATTGAACGGTGCGGGCGACAACGAAACCGGCTATCTCGAAACGCTCGACGAGATCGTGAAATCGGGAAAAGTTCCAGCGGAGCGCCTGCTCAACGCGTATCAAGGCGAATGGGGCGAAGACGTCGGCCACGTTTATAAATATTCGTTTTAGTTCGGAGTGATGCGATGCTGATGGTAATTGGAACGGCCAAACTGGGCGAAGGCGCGATTGACGCCGGGCGTGAAGCGCTGGAGGCGATGATCACCGCGTCGCGCGCAGAAGAGGGCTGTATCGACTACGCCTATTCGATCGACCTTCTTGATCCCACAATCATGCGCATCACCGAAAAATGGGTTGATCATGCCGCGCTCGTCTTCCATTTTCAAACGCCGCATATGGCCGCGTTTCAACAAGCTCTGGCGGGGTTGGATGTAACCATCCTCGATGTGCAGAAATTCCAAGCGGATGACGGCGCCCCGCTGATGTAAGGCAAGGAAGGTCGCAGGCCCAATCATCTTGATCACTGGTACAATCCGGCTGCCAGAGGATGCGCTTGAGAAGGCCCGGCCGATCATGGCCCGTATGATTGCCTCTTCACGCGCCGAAGAGGGCTGTCTTGCCTACCATTACGCGCCCGATCTGATTGACGCGGGCTTGATCCATGTGATCGAGCGCTGGCGCGACCGGTCGGCGCTGGACCGTCACTTCAGTAGCGCTCATCTGGCCGAATGGCGGGCTGCGTTTCCCACGCTGGGAATCACAGACAGGGATCTAAAGCTGTTTGAAGTGGGCGATGGCGAACCGACCTAACAGACTTAGGCAACGGACTTGCGCCGCCCCCTTATTCGGCGGGCTCGGCGAGCGAGTCGCTGCTCTCAGACGGTCGGCCGGGCGCGAAAAAGCTCAATAGGCGGCGCTTGATACGGGCAAGCGGCGCGGTAATGAAGCCGTTCTCCTCCATCCACGCGTGGTATTCGCGGTACTTGCGATCCTCAGCCAGCAGATGCGCTTCTTCGGTCCGCGCGCGCCAGTAGTAGATCGCGTTGACGACGCCCAGGAAAAAGCAGTTGCGAATGACGTCCACGACCGATCCGCTTGTGGCGAAGATCGGCATGAAGAAACACCACCAGTAGAGATTCTTCGACAGGTAGGCCGGATGACGCGTGTAGCGGTACGGACCGTTCGTAATGACCCCTCGATAGGTGAGGTTTGAAAAACGAATGCCAAAGATGAAGGTCGCCCAGGCGTAGGCAAACGTCAGCAGAACCAGCCATCCAGCCCACAGCCACAGCATCGCGTCGCTCCCCACCAGCCAGTAATCCCATTTGGCCCCGTTCATCTCGTAATTGAGCACCCCGCCCGCCCCAAAAACACCCCAGGCAAAAGGTGGGTAGCAAACCAGCGCCGCGACCCAACCGGCGAAGAACGGGTTGCCCGAACGGATATGCGCATCTAGCGGGCGCAGCGTGAAGATGTAGCCAACGGTCCCGATCTGCACATCGATCATGAACAGCAGCGTCACCAAGAACATACCCAGTTCGACCGGATTATTCAGAATTGCGCTGGGTTGCGCTTCGACCACGAAGGCAAAACCGCCCGGCAGGATCGAGATCATGAACGCGCTGAAGAAGCCTTTGATGATCCAGGCGCGCCAGTGCTTCTTGACCGGCTCAGCCTCCCAAGCCTCGCGTGTGATCAGCATCGCGCCAAAATGCCACGCGCCGTCTTTGGGTTCGACCATGTAGCGATCGAGCCACATCACATAGGGCACGCTGAAAACCACCATCGGCACCAGCGCGACCGCCAGCACCTTGATCGCAAAGAGATAGTCGCCGTCCCAGTACCACCGCGCGAGGCAATACAGCCCGGCCAACCCCGCCCAGGTCGCCCACAGACCCGCGATCTTCACGGTGGAGATCGACATAACCTCGGGCCATGGCCGCTTAAGCGACCAATCGAGCCCGGTTGACGGGCGCAAATGCACGCGATCAACGGCGACGCTCCACAAGGCCATGGGCCCCGCGGTGAAAACCATCGTCATCAACGCAGCGTAAGGCCCTGAAAGAACCTCTCGCGGGCCGGGAAGCTCAAGCCACTCCGCAGTCAGCGGATAGGTGCGGCAAAACAGGATCCAGACCGCCAGCCCTAACAGACCCGCAATGCCCACACCCGAAGACACGTCGCTTTCCGGGCGGCGCGCTGGCGTAGGGGTTGAAACGGTTGAAGGCGTGGCTTCGCTCATGACCCTTTGGCCCATAATGGCAAAGGGTTAATGAGCGATCCACACATGCCTCGCTGTCCTGATGGCAGACATCGTCCGGCGAAACGGTTAACGCGCGGCGCGCAGGCCTATTTCCAGGCGTGGATGGTCCCACCATCGTCAAGCACATAGAGGTGCCCGTCAGCGACAATCGGTGCAATGCTGATCGGATCATCCAGTTCGGCGAAGAGCTGGGAGGAACCCTCGCCCGCGCTGACACGCCAGACTTCGCCTTGCGAGTTGGCCACCCACAGCTGGTTGCCCGCCAGAACCGGCCCCATCCAGAATATCGGGTCCTTCTTCTTCTCTTCCTTGCGATATTGCGGCAGCTGCGTGATCCAGCGAACCTGTCCGTTGGTGCGCGCAATCGCCAGAAGGCGCGCGTCATCGGTGAGCGTAAAGATCCATTCGCCCGCGATCGCCGGGGTCGAAATCCCCGCAAGGTTGAGTTCCCAGATGCGCTGTCCGGTCACCAGCTCATAAGCCGCCATACGGCCGCCCTGTCCCAGCGCGTAAACACGGCCGGAATCGATGATCGGATCGGCGTCAATATCGGTGAGCGAGCTCACCTGCGTCGAAATATTGGTGCGCGCCAGGGCGTCTGCCCACAGCTCCCGCCCGTTTTCATAGCGATAGGCTGTCAATTCACCGCTTGAGTAACCAGCGACAATCGTGCCCTGCCCCGCCGCCGGAGCTGCCACACCGAAAACGCCGGATTGCGCGGAAGAACCGCCCTTGTTCCAGACGATGTCTCCGTTCGTGGCGTCGAGCGAGATGATCTGGTTATCCTGCGTCATCACGTAGACTTGACCAAAGGCAATCGTCGGCGACCCACGCAAGGGACCGGCCGGCTTCACTTTCCAGATCCGTTCACCGGTTTCAGCGTTCTTGGCTTTGACTTCGCCTACCCCATTGGTCGCGTAGACGACGCCGTTTTCGTAGCTCACGCCGCCGCCAAAGGCGCTGGGACGCATGTCGTCGTCCATATCGTCTTCGGCCTTGCGCCAGACTTCCTCGCCCGTCTTCTTGTCAAAGGCGTGAATGGTGCCGTCTGTGCCCTCAACAAACAGCTTGTTGCTGCCCACAACCGGCGCCGCCGCCAAACGTTCGCGGTTGCTCGATCCCGCGATACGCGCGGTCCAGACTTTGGTCGGGTTTTCCGCCAATTGCAGGTGACCGTAGGACTTGTCCGCCGATCCGCCCACTTGCGACCATTCGGTGTTGGGCACGGCGGGAGGCAGAACCACCGTTACGCCTTCCAAACCAGGATTGACCGCAGTGCCGCTTTCAATACGCGACAGGATTGGCGTGCGATCACCGATCGTTGGCGTGGTTTTCTCACGCTTTCCGAACAGGCCGTTGCCCGCGCAACCGGTCAAAACGGCCGCCAATGCACCCGCGATCAGCGCCGTTCGAGCGCCTTTCTTAAGGCTGAGTGTTGTTGTCATGGTCATCGTCAAATTTCCGTCCATAGATCTTATTGCGCTGGTCCGGCGCCCCCGGGCGCTCCCTCGGCCCCAGCGCCATCCGGAGCGACCCCTTGCTCCTCAAGCAACGCTTCCACGTCTTCGACCGCGTCAACTCCCAATTGACCCGTCATCTGCAAGGCCCGGTCGCGAAGGCTTCCGGGCAAATCTTCGTTCTTGGCGATGGCAGCGAACAACGTGCCCGCTTCGTCACGGTTGCCCAATTCAAGATGCGCAATAGCGGTCAGTTCCGCCGCACTTCCGTAGAAAGCGTTCTCAGGCTTCGCCAGATTGGCCAGCTTGGCGATCACATCGTTGGGCTCGCGATCATCGAAATTCGTCGTCACTTCGCGAAGTGTGGCGAGATCGCGCAAACCCTGCGGCGCCTCTGCATCAGCCGCGACCTGCGCGTAAAGCTCAACCGCGCGATCCGGTTCAGACGTTTCCAGTGACGCGGCGGCCTGCAACAGCCGCGCAGCGGTCCGGACACCAACGGTTTCAGCGTCAAGCAGTGGTTGAGTGCGATCTTTCACCGAAGCGAAATCTTCAGCCTGCGCGTAGTCCAGAACGGAAACGAGCTGTTCGGAATCCGCTTCGAGCCCGGATTCAACCTGCGAATCCCAGAACAGATACCCCGCGAGACCCAAAAGGATGACCGCCAGGGCGGATCCCAATGGCACGCCGTAATTGCGCATAAACTCAGCCGCGTCATCCTTGCGCACGGCCTCGTCAATTTCGCGCATCACCACCTCGTCTTCGGCGGTGAGTTCGGGCGTGTCAGAATTTGGGTTCGAAGGTGTCGGGGTACGCGCCACGGCAGCCAGGTATCCTCATGCAATTCTTGTCTTTGATGCGCGGCCTTAATCGTTGGTTTTGGCGGGCGCAATGGCAGCGAGCCGCTTGTGCCGTATCCATTCGACAAAGGGCACGCTTGCCAGACGGTCAGGGAATGCGCGTAGCCACTTGAACCTTAGGTTAAGAGCTGGCTTTCAAACGTCAGAAATCGCGATCCATTGCGCTGGCGTAGAGGGTTCGGTAGCTCTCGACCATGCGATCCTGACCGAACCGCGCGCGGGCCTTCTCGCGGTTAGCCGCGCCGATTTCCGCGCGGCCTTCGGGGTCACCCGCCAATTCATCCAGCGCATTCGCCAACGCGGCCACATCGCTGGGGGGCGTGATGTAGTCGACATTTTCCTTCGCCACGATTCCGGCGATATCGCCGACCGCTGGCGCCACGACGGGCAGGCCCGCCGCCATCGCTTCGACCACCGAAAGCGGGAATTGCTCGCTGCGGGATGAGAGAGCGAAGATATCGAACAACCCAATCACGCTCGCCGGATCACTTATCGCGCCGGGCAGGTGGACGCGGTGGTCCACTTCGTGGCGCGTAGCCGCCTCTCGAATGGTCCGTTGTTCGGGCCCTTCACCAAGGATCACCAGATGCCAGTTTTCGGGCAGATCCTTGATCGCTTCGACCAGCATTGGAAGCTGTTTAACGGCCCGAAGGCCAGCCAGAGTACCAATCCAGCGTTCGCCATCGCGCTTAACAACTCGCAGAACAGAAGGGTTGGCCTTCTTGGCGAAAGCAGCGGTGTCGATGCCGTTGGGAATGCGTGTAATCCGCTCGCGCGGCTGGCCCCATTTGGTTAGCGCAATCTGTTCCAGCACTCCGCTCGGCACGACCAAACCATTGCTGCGCCAAAGTGCCATGCGGCGATACAAGTTGCGGCTGGTCTTGAGTTGATCGGCTTCGTCATCGTTGAAGCCGTCTTCGTGATGGATCAGCGGCGGCAAGCCGAATTGCTGGCCAAAGGTCGTGTGCGCCATCACCGCGTCCATCGCGCCCCAATTGTAGGTGAGGATGAGGTCATACCCCTCCATCGCCCGCGCAATGGTGACCAAGCGCCCCGGCGTGGGCCGCCCCGTCAGGCTGGGAAAATCACTGGGATAACGCACGCGCACTTTGCGATCGATCAACTCACGCGCGCCCATTTGATCGGGCATACTGGAAACGACCGTGTGCTCCGCCGCCTTGCCAAACGCGTTCATCAGCTGCACCGCGCGGCGTTCCTTGCCACCCGCGCTGAACGTGGAGTGGCAATGCAGAATGCGGACAGGACCGCCCTTACCCTTGCTCATGCGAAACACCCCCGCTTCTCGATCAGTCCAGCTGTGCGAGCCAAGCGTCTATCGCGGCGCGCGCTTCGAGTTCGTCGAGGGTTGGTGCGTGCCCCACGCGCGGCACGGTGACCGCGGTCATAGCCGGGTTTCGCGCGCCCATTTGCTTAACCGTCTCAGCTGAGAGCAAATCGGATAATTCCCCCCGCACCAAAACCATCGGCACGTCAGTAAGCGCTTCATAGGCAAGCCACAGATTGTCGGGTGCCGCGTTGCCCGGCTCTGAGAACGGGTCAGCGATCGCCATATCGTAATCGTAGCTGATCCGGCCGTTCTGGCTCACCACCAAGGTACGCTTGGCCATTTGCAGCCATTGGTCCAGATCCCAGTCGGGAAACGCTTCGCCGTGGACTGATTGAAGCGATTTGGCCGCGTGCATCCAGGTCGGGTAGCTGCGCCCCTGCCCGACATAACCTCCAATCCGTTTCAACCCCGCCGGATCGACTTCGGGGCCGATATCGTTGAACAAAACGCCTTCAAGTCGCCCCGGCCTTTCCGCCGCCAGCAGCATCGTGATCAGCCCACCCATCGATGTGCCGACCGAAATAAAGCGCTCAACGCCAAGTTCTGTGAACAGGATCTCCAGATCCTGAACATATTGGAGAGGCGTATACGTGCTGGAATCGGGCGAGTATTCGCTGAAACCACGCCCACGCATTTCGGGTACGATGACGCGCCGCCCTTGCGCGGCGATGTGTTCGGCTAGGCTTTCAAAATCGCGCGAATTGCGGGTCAGGCCGTGCAGACAAAAAACAGGCAGGCGATCCGCCGCGCCGCCGGCTCCCGCGTAATCGCGATAAAACAGCGACAAGCCGTCCGCGCTCGTCCAGCGCTTTTCCTCATAGCTTTCGGGCATGGTGAGCCACAGTCCCTTCATCGAAACGGTCGGGCACGCTCTTGCGCGGGATAATCGCGCCTTGCAAGCGGCAACTTCGAGACCCACTATCACCTTATGAACGAACCGACGCAGCCCGTTACGTATCGGCCCGATCCTCAGATCAGCCAACTCGCCGACTGGCTGGGATCACCTGTGGATGCGGCGGACTTTCCCGAAGCGCGCATCCGCTTCCGAAACGACCGAGCGGCGGTCAGCGTCGGTCTCGAGTCGTTGAGCGACGAAGACTGGATCCGCCATTTCGGCCGGTTTGAACCGCTTGACGGCAATCTGCCACGCCCCTTGGCGCTCAAATATCATGGGCACCAGTTCCGCACCTACAATCCTGAGATCGGTGATGGTCGCGGCTTCCTGTTCGCACAAATGCGTGGAAGGGATGGTCGATTGATGGATCTGGGCACCAAGGGGTCCGGTCAGACGCCCTACAGCCGCGCGGGCGATGGGCGGTTGACGCTCAAGGGCGCCGTGCGCGAAATCCTGGCGACCGAGATGCTGGAAGCGCTCGGTGTCAACACGTCGAAGACCTTCAGTGTGGTCGAAACCGGCGAGGAGTTATGGCGCAACGATGAGCCCTCTCCCACCCGATCCGCGGTGATGGTACGGCTCAGCCATTCGCATATCCGCATTGGCACGTTTCAGCGTTTGATGGCGCTTGAAGAGCCGGACAACCTCGCCGCGCTTATCGACTACGCGCTGACCCAATTCCCTGGCAACGAGCCGCCAGAAGACGCGCCGGGACGCGACGAACCGGCGGTTCGGTTGATGCATCAAGTGGTAGAGCGCATGGCGGATCTGGCCGCCAGTTATATGGTTGCTGGCTTTGTGCATGGAGTGCTCAACACCGACAATATGAACATCACCGGAGAGAGCTTTGATTACGGTCCATGGCGATGGCTGCCCACGTGGGAGCCCAGTTTCACCGCAGCCTATTTCGATCATGGCGGGCTCTACTCCTTCGGACGTCAACCTGAAGCGCTGCACTGGAATTGCGCGCAATGTGCGATAGCTCTGAGGCCACTAGCCAAAAGCGAGCCGCTGGTTGAGGCGCTCAATCGCTTTGGCCCGCTTTACATGGAAGCGATTGCGCGACGTTGGTGCTGGCGTTTGGGTGTGATTCCGCGCGGTTCTGAAGCGGACGCGAAGCTGGTCTCGGTTTGTGAGAAGGTCATGCGCGACGCCGAGAAAGGGCCAGATGCGTTCTTCTTCGCCCATCGCGGCGGACGCAGGCTCAACGGGGCACCATCGGAGCTTGCGGATGCGTTGGAGGGCTATGAACCTGTCCCGTCGACGCATGACTACTGGAGCGACGAAAAACCCCAATCAATGCTGATTGAAGAGGTAGAAGAGATCTGGTCTGCGATTGATGAGCGCGATGATTGGGTGCCGCTGATGGCTAAGCTTGATGCGCTCCGGCGGATGGGTGAGGCCCATGGGCCGGCCCCCACACCCGCCGGTCACGCGTAGTCTCTTTCGTTTTTCAGGCCTTATTGACGGCCCGGACGCGGTTGCGCCTGCTGCATTTCGGCAGGCTGCAAGTCGATCCCGGCCAGTTTCCAGCGACCCTGTTCCCATTGGAAGAACATATCGAAGGTGATTGAAATCGGGCGCAGCTGAAACAGACCTTTCACTCGGAAAAGATCCTCGCGTACCATCTGCGGCGCTTCGTAATAGGTTGGCGGGACCAACAACGCCGTCGAAAGGTCGATGTTTGAGTTGCGCAATCCGGCAAAAATCTCAGTGAGTTTAGCCGGGTTGTAGTTGATCTGAAACGGCTGGGCGGAAATGTCGCGCAGCACCGAGTAATTGCCCGAACGGTTGGCATGATCGACAGCGGCCACCGTGGACCAGATCATGCGCGAAAGTTCAAGCTGGCTTGGCGTAGGCCGAAGCGATGGCGGCGGTTGCACGCTGGGCTGCTGTAAACTGCCGCCGGGCTGAACCTGCGCGGCGGCTGGCGTGGAACCAAGGCCAAAGGCGGTCGCCCCCATCAGGGCTAGCGTAGAAATGCCAAAACGTGCGGCGGTGAAACGAAATGCCGGGGCGCAAGGCCCCGGCATCGTTCTTTGAGTGGAGATCATTTTCATGACCGTGTGTCTATCGGCTTACCAGGCGACTTGGAAGCCACCGCGTGCACCGACTTCGCCGCTGTCGAGGCCAACGCCCATACCAGCGGAGAACGAGGCGTTTTCGCTGATGCGCGCGCTAAAGGCGAGCGAGCCAGCGCCACGGTCCTGGAAGTAACCCACACCGCCCGACAGAGCGAAGTTGGTGCCCGGCTGGAGCGACGGGCTTTCCATGGCCAGAGCCATCGCCACACCTTCGTTCGCGCGGTTGATCAGCTCGCGGTTGGCGGCCGTTTGACCGAACAGCGTGTTGATCTGACCTTGCTGCGCACCGGTGAGGGTTTGCAGCGCGGTGATGTTGCCCGCGTTGGTCGAGATACCGGCCGCGTTGGTGGCGATGTCCGCCGCGTTGACCGAGATCGCGGCTTGGTTAGCCGAGATATTGGTCGCGTTGGCAGCAATGCCGGTCGCGTTGGTCGCAATGTCCATCACATTTGTCGCGATGTTGGTCGCGTTGGTGGCGATGGCGCCTTCGTTGGCCGTAACGCGGGTATCAAGACCCGTGATCGCCATTGCGTTGGCACCAATCGAAGTGGTGTTAGCCGCAATGTTGGTCGCGTTGGTCGCGATGTCGGTCGTGTTGGTGGCGATGTTGGTGGCGTTAGTCGCGATATCGGTCACGTTCGTGGCGATTTGCGTTTCGTTGGCCGTCACACGGGTGTCGAGACCGGTGATAGCCATCGCGTTGGCACCAATCGCCGTTGCGTTGGTAGCGATGCCAGCCGCGTTGGTCACGATGTCCGCTTCAGCCGCCGTCAGACGCGTGTCGACGCCACCGATTGCCGCCGCGTTGGTGGCGATATCGGTCGCGTTCGTGGCGATATCAGCCGCGTTTGCCGCGATATCCATGTCGTTCGACTGGATTGCCGCGAGGTTCGCCGCAATGTCCATATCGTTGGACTGGATCGCCGCGAGGTTCGCCGCGATATCCGCTTCGTTGGTGGTCACGCGGCCGTCGAGAGCCGTGATGGCCGTGCCGTTGGCTGCAATATCCGAAGCGTTTTGAGCGATGTCCACATCGTTGGACTGGATCGCCGCGAGGTTCGCCGCGATATCCGTCTCATTGGTCGTCACGCGACCATCAAGAGCGGTGATATCCGCTGCGTTCGTGGCAATGCCCGCCGCGTTGGTGGCGATATCGGTCTCGTTCTGCGTCACTCGACCGTCGAGCGCCGTGATATCCGCCGCGTTGGTGGCAATGTCAGTCTCGTTCTGCGTCACACGACCATCAAGAGCGGTGATATCCGCCTCGTTCTGTGTCACGCGACCGTCGAGCAGGACAATGTCTGCCGCGTTCGTGGCAATGCCCGCAGCGTTGGTCGCAATGTCCGCCGCGTTTGTCGCGATATCGGTGGCGTTTTGCGCGATATCGTCGAGAACGTCCTGAACAACCGGACCCGTACCAACCGTGCCGCTGGCATCGACCGTTGCGAAGCTCACGGTGCCACTTTGCGCGGCCGTGCTCGCAGCGATATCGCCCACAGTCACCGAAGTGCCCGCGCCGCCCAGTTTGACTTGGCCGTCGCGATCGGTGCTGGCATCAGCGCCAACAGCGGTCGAGTTTGCGAAATCAGCGGCGGCGTTCTGACCAAGAGAGGTCGAGGACGCGCCCGAAGCGGTGGCGGAGTCGCCCAGCGCGGTGGCGTTATCACCGTCGGCCAGTGACGAGGCGCCAACCGCCGTGGAGCTTACGCCCGACGCGGCCGAGCCGTTACCAAGCGCGGTCGCGTCTTCGGCGGTGGCCGCGGCAAGGACACCGAAGGCGGATGCGCCGTCAGAGTCCGCGAGACTGTTGCTGCCGGTCGCCGTCGAGCTGGCTCCCGAAGCGACGGCGAGCGAACCAAAAGCGGTTGCGAAATCGCCAGAGGCTGAAGAAAGGCCACCGATGCTGGCTGAACCAAGGCCAGAGCCGTCAGCTCCGGGACCAACCGCAACACCGCCGTCACCGGTGGCGCTGGAGAGGACACCAAGGGCGACGCTGCTGGCGCCACCTGAAGCGGCGTCAAGGCCGATGGCAACTGAGGAATCGCCGCTTGCGTCGGCTCCGGTGAGGTTTCCATCCAGATCACCGCCAATAGCAATTCCGCCATCAGCGCTGGCGGACGACAGGTTACCAACCGCAATCGCTTGTTCGCCCGAGGCGTTGGACGCTTCACCTACCGCGAGCGAGCGTATGCCCGAGGCGTTTGCGAGGTGGCCGAGAGCCTGTGCGCGTTCTGCGCTGGCCGACGAACGCCAACCAAAGGCCGAAGCCCCGGCGCCAACAGCGTTGGCTTCGCCGCCAACGGCTGTGGTCGAATTGCCGACCGCGTTCGCGCCGGAATCCGCGTCGTCGCCACCAATGGCGAGCGCGTCGATACCGTCCGCGTTGGCGTCGTTACCGATAGCGATCGATGCTTCGCCGATGGCCGTCGTGCGCGTGCCCAAGGCCACAGCGCGATTTTGCGTCGCGAGCGCGTCGGCGCCGATGGCAACCGTGTTGCTTTCCGTGGTGCGGGCCTGTGTACCCAGCGCAACCGAGTTGGAGCCAAGTGAAACAGCGCCGTTACCGATCGCTGTCGAGCCCGAGGCCCCCGCGTTGGTGCGGCGACCGATCGCGATCGCATTGCCGCCATTGGCAGTCGCGTCGAGGCCGATAGCGGTGTCATTCACCTGCAAAGCTTCTGAGTCGGTGCCGATCGCTATCGTTTCATCCGCAGTGGCTTCTGCGCGGGTGCCGATAGCGGTCGAGCGATCGCCGGTCGCCTGTGAGTCGGTACCATAAGCGGCCGCGTCTTCGCCGGTCGCCATTGAACGCGTGCCAAAAGCTGTCGCCCGATCGCCCGTAGCGACCGAGTCAACGCCGCAGGCTAGAGAATCCGTTCCCGAACCGTTACCAATGACAACACCGTCGCCGAAGCCGTCGTTGTCGGTGTCGAGCACACACTGGTCGGCGTGAGCCGGCGTCGCACCAATCGAGAACGCAGCGACCGAAACGGCCGTCGCGATCACGAGAGCGGAGGCGCCTCGCTTCAATTCCACATTAAGTCTTTTCATCTTCTTACTCCCCCAGGGCAGAGCCGAACGACTCGAACGGCCAGAATTCGATTCATGGTTTGTCAACATTTTCAGAAAGATAGTAGCGCCGCGTTGGTTAACCCCGCGTTTCACAACCCCCTAATGCCGAACTACGTGTAGCTACTTATTCTGGAACACCCCGGATGCGCAAGGGGGTCTTGTGGCTGTTTTTCTTGCCTTATGGGCGGGGAATTGTCCTAAATGGGACATTGCGATGGTGGTTACGCGTCCTTTCGAATTTACGATAGGTGTGAACCATCTCAGGGACTTCGCGCTCTAAGAGGTTCGCGAGATGACAATCGAGAGTTTGCACAACATTGGCTAACGACACGCTGATTTCATTCGAGCCGGCCACCGGGGAACAGTTCTGGAGCGCGCCGCACACCGATGTGGCGGCCGCTGTCAGTCGCGCGCGCAAAGCTTGGCCCTCCTGGGCCGCCATGGCGGTGGGGACGCGAATCGAGATCACCAGACGATTCGCGAACGAAGTACGAAAGCGCGCCGAAGAGTTCGCATATCTGATCGCGCGCGAGGCCGGAAAGCCACTTTGGGAGGCGAACACTGAAGTCGAGGCAGTGATCAACAAAGTCGACATTTCCGTGGCCGCCTACGCCGAACGGACCGGCAAAAAGAGACGCGACAGCGCACTTCAAGGGGCCAGCGCGCTTCGCCACAAACCGCATGGTGTCATGGCGGTCTTGGGACCGTATAACTTTCCGGCGCACCTACCGAACGGCCATATCGTCCCTGCGCTCATTGCGGGCAACACCGTCTTGTTCAAACCCTCAGAAAAAACGCCCGCGTCAGGCGAAATGCTGGTTCAGTGTTTGAGCGAAGCCGGTTTACCGGAGGATGTCATCCAGCTTGTGGTTGGCGGCCCAGATGAAGGAAAGGAATTGGTGGCGCATCCTGGCGTTGACGGGGTGCTGTTCACCGGGTCTGCGCAGACAGGTATTGCCATCAACCGAAAACTCGCCGCCAATCCCGGCAAACTGGTGGCGCTCGAGATGGGTGGGAACAACCCGCTTGTCGTGATCGACACTCCAAAACTGGCAGACGCGGCCGTCTTGATCGCTCAGAGCGCTTTCACCACCGCGGGTCAGCGCTGCACGGCGGCGCGGCGATTGATCGTGAAAGAGAGCGTCTATGACGATCTGATGCTTGAACTTCTCCCCTTGGTACGCAAGCTGATCGTGAGTGACCCATTGTCGGAGCCACCACCTTTTATGGGCCCGGTGATCGACATGGAAACCGCTGAAACACTCAACGACGCGTTTGTCACTTTGGTCACCGCGGGCGGCAAGGCGCTTTTGCCGATGCGGCAGCCCATGGCGAACAAACCGTTCCTGACGCCAGGTATCATCGAAACGACCGCCATTCCCGAACGCCCCGATATCGAATTGTTCGGACCTATCCTGCAGGTCATCAAAGTGCCCGATCTCGACGCTGGGATCGCCGAAGCGAACAACACGCGATTTGGTCTGTCTGCCTCGCTGATTGGCGGCTCGCCGGAGGATTACGGGCGGTTCTGGGCCAACATCCGCGCGGGTATCATCAATTGGAACCGACCCACCAACGGCGCTTCTTCCGATGCGCCATTCGGGGGAATAGGCCTGTCGGGCAACCATCGCCCGGCCGCGTTCTACGCCGCCGATTATTGCGCCTATCCTGTGGCCAGCAACGAAATGGAGCAGCCACGCGCCAATATCAGCGTGGGGCTTAGAGAGTAGGTCTGGCGCCTTCGATCAGCGCGACCAGGTCACTACATCAACCGCGGTGAGGTTACCGGAGGCACCACGCGCAAACACGCGCAGATAGGTACCGCGGCGATCGGCTGTCAGGCTGGTTTCTGGCTCGGCGAAATAGCTGACTTCAAACCCTTCGCGTGTTGCAATCGTATAGTGATACTGAAGGGCGTCTTCTATCGGGACCGGGGTCACGTAACGCACTATCCGCAATTCGCAGTCCGATCCCTCCACCGCCGCGGCCACTCGGACCATGCCGTGGGGCATCACGCGTGCGATACCAGGTAGGTTTGCCGCGTAGGCGAAGTCACCCTGTATATCTTTCCGGCAACGCGACGGTGCATCCACAACCTCAAGCACCGCTTCCACGCCGTACTGATTGGCAAGACTTGCGGGTCCGGGGTCGAGGCTGGGCATGGGCAGATCGCGGATCGGCCCCTCCTCCAATAATTCAAGCCGCGCCACTTCGCGTGCGGCGCTCGCGCTTTCTTCGGTGCCCTTGAACGAGGGCAGACCGTGGTCATACCCGATCGTGATCGCGGCGTTCGCTTCATTGCGATAGGCAAGGTCTGGATCCACCATCAACGGATCGTTGAGCGCGCGGGCGATGTAGGGATCGACCTCATTGACGACCGCAGTTTCCTCAAGAAGATGGCTGTCGCCGCAAGCCGACAAGGCGAGAGCGAGACATGGGACCGTCAGGATAGCTTGGCTACGCATGGAGATCCCTTGCCACGGTTTGGTTAACAATCCAGTTCCCTGCCCCTCACGGCGCGACGGGATGGACGTGAAAACGCCCCCACACCGCGAACGGTATGAAGGCGCTTCCCACGGCTGGTGGAAGCCGCGCCCGGACCACTGGTGGGATGGCCCAAGTTGATTAAACGCATGCGAGAACCTTGGTGGAGGATGCCCTCGTTTGCGATCTTGTTCATGTATAGACACCCTTACCTGAACACGGCTGCAGCAAGGCTTGCAGCAGCTGTTCAGGAAAGTCGCGTCAAACCTGACTATCTAGCCATTGGTTTTCAGCGCAAAGGGAGCGCTTGCGCCGGGTCGATAGCGGCCCTAGGGCGCTGCGATGACGCCCGGCGATCCCCAAACCACCCCGACCCAGCCGTCGGGCTTACCTCAAGCGTTGGGCGCCTATCTGATTTGGGGCTTTCTGCCGCTCTATTTCATGCTTGCCTCAGCGATCCCGCCGTTCGAATTTGTCGGCTGGCGGATCATCTGGACGCTACCCCTTTGCTTGTTGATCGTCGCAGTCCGGCGCCAGTTTCCCGACGTGATCGCCGCGCTGAAAGACCGGCGCGCGTTCTTCATGCTGGTTCTCAGCGCCGCTCTGATTGCGACCAACTGGCTCGTTTATGTCTGGGCGATCGTTGAAGGCCATGTCTACGCGACCTCGTTGGGCTATTATCTCAACCCACTGTTGAACGTCCTGTTAGGCACCATGCTTCTGGGCGAACGGCTATCGAAGTGGCAGTGGGTCGCGGTCGCGATTGCGGCTTGCGCAGTGGCTCTTCTGGCCTGGGGCGCGCTCACGACATTGTGGATCAGCCTCAGCCTCGCTTTCAGCTTCGGCCTGTATGGCATCGTGCGCAAACAGGTGAATGTGGGCGCCCTGCCCGGCCTTACGATCGAAAGCGCGATCCTGCTCTTCCCAGCGAGCGCGATTGTAGCGACGTACGCGTCCGGCGATGCGGGCACCGTCTTCGGACGGGATTTGCACCTTAGCGCGCTGATCATCTTTTCCGGAGTGGTCACTGCAACCCCGCTTTTGCTGTTTGCGATTGCCGCCCGGAGGATGGAGTATTCAACGCTCGGCTTCATCCAGTACATGGCGCCGACCATCGTGTTTTTGCTGGGCCTGCTTGTTTTCGGAGAGGAGTTGAAACTAGCGCAGTTGGGCAGTTTCGCGCTGATCTGGACCGCCGTCGCAATCTTTGTCGGCGATTTGCTGGTGCGCAATCGCCGCGCCAAACGCGCTCAGTTGGCGACCTAGAACCGTCGTCTAGCCCACCCTACCCAACAAATTTCCAGCCGATGGTCTGGCCGCCATGCCAAGGTACAATCGTCTGCCCGACAAGTGGCAGTTCTTCGGGCACGGCAAGCTCCACGCGCTCAAGCGTCACCGTCTCTTCATTGACCGGCAGGTTGTAGAAGGCCGGGCCATTGAGCGAGGCGAACGCCTCAAACCGATCGAGCGCGCCCTCTTCATCAAAAACCGTCGCGTAGCTTTCCAGCGCATAGGGAGCGCCGAAAATACCCGCGCATCCGCAATCGCTTTCCTTGTCGCCTCGCAGATGCGGCGCGCTGTCGGTGCCGAGGAAGAATTTGTTGGCAACAGCGGGATCAGCGCTCGTCGCCGCCGCCCGCAAGGCCAGCCTGTGCGTCTCGCGTTTGGCGACGGGAAGGCAGTAATTGTGCGGCTGTATCCCGCCCACCAACATCGCGTTACGATTGATATGAAGGTGCTGCGGCGTGATTGTCGCACCGATCTTCTCGCTGCCCGCTTTCACAAAATCCACAGCGTCTGACGTGGTTATGTGTTCAAAAACAATCCGCAAAGCTGGAAAGGTCGAAGCAATCTTACTCAGATAGCGATCGATGAACTCCGCCTCGCGGTCGAACACATCGATATCGGCGTCCACCACTTCGCCGTGTATACACAGGACGATATCCTCTTTTTCCATGCGTTCGAAGACGGGGAAAATTCCTTCGACATCGGTGACGCCGCTCGCGGAATTGGTGGTCGCGTTGGCCGGATACATCTTGGCCGCTGTGAACACGCCCTCACCCGCTCCCATCGCCAAATCATCAGGATCGGTGCCGTCCGTGAGATAGCAGGTCATCAGGGGTGTAAAATCGACACCTTCCGGCACAGCCGCGCTGATCCGATCACGATATTCACGCGCTAGCCGCGTGGTGGTCACCGGCGGCGTGAGATTAGGCATCACAATCGCGCGCGCAAACTGGCGCGCGGTGTAGGGCACGACGCCGCGCATGATATCACCATCGCGAAAATGCAGGTGCCAATCATCGGGACGGCGGATAGTCAGCGTGTCGATCGGGGGCGTCTTTGTCATGGCTGCCCCTCTAATCCGTGACGAGAGGGCTTTCCAGTGCCCGATCATGGCCGTACACGGCGTTCGCAATGACGACTGTAGCTTTTCTCGCGTGCGCGACCACCGTGCCAGGTTCCGGGGAGCGTCGCGGCGACGCCTTCGAACACGATTTGATGATTGCCAACCTGGAGCCCGCTTTCGCGGCCAAAGGGCTAGCTTTGCGCGTTATCGATTGGGAAGCGCCGCTGGCGGACTTCGAAGGTGTCGACTGCGCCTTGTTGGGGACTGCTTGGAACTATCAAGACCGCGCGGACGTGTTCTTGGAAAAGCTCGACGCGCTTCAAGCCAATGGCGTGGCAATTCACAATCCGCCCGACCTTGTCCGCTGGAACATCACCAAGACCTATCTGCGCGAGTTGGAGGAAGCCGGAGTGTGCACCATTCCGACCCTATGGCGGGAAAAGGTCACTGAAAAAGGTGTGATCGAAGCGCTCAACGTGTTCGAATGCGACCGCGTTGTGGTGAAACGCCAAGTCGGCGCAGGCGCGGAAGGGCAAGAACTCATGCACCGCTCAAGTCTTCCCGGACCCGATTGGGTGTTCGGCGCGCCCGCCATGATCCAACCTTACCTCCCGGCTATCGCCACTGAAGGCGAGTTAAGCTTCATTATCGTGGACGGCGCGATCAGCCATGCATTGGTCAAACGCGCAGCGGACGGCGAATATCGGATTCAGTCGCTCTATGGCGGCACCGAAGAGGACTACCAACCCAGCGCCGAAGACCTTTCCGCTGCGAAAGCCGTGTTGGACGCGGTGCCGTTTGAAACACCGCTCTACGCGCGCATCGATATGCTGCGAATGGAGGATGGCGGCGCAAATGGATCCTTGGCTCTTATGGAAGCCGAGCTGATCGAACCCTATCTCTACCCCGTGCAAGGCCCGCAACTGGGCGAACGCCTTGCGGATGCGATTGCAAAGAGAGTCCGATGAGCGCGACACATTTGAGATCGAGAGCCTTGGTGCGCGTTGCTCCGCGCGGAGCGGACGAGGACGTCCGCGGGTTTCTTCAAGGGCTTGTAACCAACGATGTGTCAGGTGATTTGCCGGTCTACGCCGCGCTGCTGTCCGCACAAGGCAAGGCGATGTTCGACTTTCTTGTCTGGGATGGCGAAGGCGGTGCGTTGCTGCTGGACTGCGAGGCGGCGGTTGCCCCGGACTTGGTCAAACGCCTGTCGCTTTATCGTCTGCGTCGTCCAATCGATATTGGACTTGAAGAGACCCTTGGCGTGCACTGGTCACCTGACGCGGTGGAGGGCGCTGTGACAGATCCTCGGTTCGCGGCGCTTGGCCACCGATGGCTGGCAACGCGCGGTGGCGATCCCGCTGACGCGGCGTGGATGGCGCATCGCCTGTTGCTCGGTGTGCCCGAAGGCGTGGCCGAGTTGGGCGATATCCTGTGGTTGGAAACCAACGCGGTCGAACTAAGCGGGGTAAGCTTCGAAAAGGGCTGCTATGTCGGACAAGAGAACACTGCCCGGATGAACTGGCGACAAAAAGTGAACCGCCGTCTCGTCGTGGTACCGTTGGAAGCCTCAAACGAGAAACGGCAGAAAGTCGCCTATCCCGAAGAGGGCTTTGCGGTCGATCATTTGCGGGTGGCGGATATTGATCCGGCCACGCTGCCGGAATGGCAGCGCACCGGTCTTTCAGAATAAAGCCGAAATCAGACCGGCTCAGCCAGCGGTCTGGTAGCGATCCATCGACGCTTCAAGAGCTTGCTGCGCGCGTTCGCGAGCCGCGTCGCGGGGCAGCCCCAAAGACTTGGCAAGCGCCGCGCCGATCAGAGCGTCACCCAACGCCAGGAGCACAAGGTTGAGCGTGTCACGGTGGACCGGCTGATCTTCCTCTTCGCAAGCCGCCTCTTCCGTGGCGATTTCATCGACGAGGGCGTGGATCGTAGTAATAATCGGTGCCAGTGCGTCTTCGTTGCCGGTCAGCAGCATCCAGCTGGTGAGCGCACCGGCCCCTTCGCGGTCAAACGCGTCGAAAGTCAGGTCCACAACTTCGCGCGCAGAGCCAAGCCCCGCGCGGCTGGCGTGCACGGCTTCCTTAATTGTCTCGCACACTGTGGTTGCCAGATGGCCGGCCAGAGCCTTCTGCAGGCCGGAAGCTGATCCGAAGTGGTGCAGAAGGTTCGCATGGGTGCGCCCGATTCGCGTCGCAACCGCTTTCAATGTGACCGATTGCGGACCAGTTTCGATCAGCAAGGCGCGCGCAGCAGCCAAAGCGGTAGCGCGCGATTCTTCGGGCGTTAAACGTTTGCGACCTGTCATTGCATCGAACTCTAAGCGCAATTGTGTGCCGCGACAAGCCGACCGCGCAACAAGGCACCAGGGTTACGCCGCGCGCGGAACGTTCCCGGCGACTTGCTCAAAATCGAGCATGAATTCGCGAGCCGGGACCTCTTCACCGCGCGCGCAGGAATGCCGCTTCGACACCGCACCAGTGGCTTCGAAACCCAGCTTTTCCAGCACTCGGCCCGACGCGGGGTTGTCGAGAAAGTGCATCGCCATCACCCGCGGGTATCCCAGCGTGCGCGCGATTTCGAGCACTGCGCGGCCGGCTTCGGTGGCGTATCCCTGCCCCCAGTGTTGGCGTGCAATCCAATATCCAAGCTCGGCCCCATCCTCAAACGCATCGGACCGGTCTATGCCAACGCAACCCACAAGCGCCGCATCGCGCGCACGAGTTATCAGAAAGCGGGGAAAGTGCGGCTCAATCGGCAGCGCGGTGAACTCGCGCGCGTCGTCTTCGCGATAGGGCCAAGGCGCCTTGGCGAGATTGCGCACGACGCCTTCATCGGCAATACCACTCAGGACGATTTGCCAGTCTTCGGGCCAGATAGGCCGCAACAGCAGTCTTTGGCTTCTGTGAAACACAGGTCTTCCCTCTCTCGCCCCACGCTTGGATCGCTACAGCCAGCGCGTGACATAATTGTGGCCACGAAATATAATTTCGCGCCAAAATGAGGGAGAAATGCGAAGAGGGAGATGGCTCCCCCAGTATTGGGGTGGCCCTTCTCCCTCATCAACGCCGATTACTAAGATCGGCTAGGACCGCCCCGGTGGACGATCCTGTTTGTGAACCGTCCGGTTATTCGGCTGCTTCCGCAATCATGTCGACTGAGACATATTTGCGGCCGAGTTTGCCTTTGTGGAATCGGACAACGCCATCGCTAGTCGCGAAGAGCGTGTGGTCACGGCCCAGGCCAACATTGGCGCCAGGATAGAACTTGGTGCCGCGCTGACGCACGAGGATGTTGCCGCCGACCACAACCTGGCCGCCGAATTTCTTCACACCAAGATACTTAGGGTTTGAATCGCGACCGTTACGCGATGAACCGCCTGCTTTTTTATGTGCCATGGTTCAGTGATCCTTACTTGGTCTCGTCAGCCTTGGGCGCGGCTTTCTTAGCCGGTGCCTTCTTGGCCGGTGCTTTCTTGGCGGCGGGCTTTTTAGCCGCTGCCGCTTTCGCTTCCGTAGCTTCCGCCTTCGGAGCGGCGGCTTTCTTAGCCGGGGCCTTCTTCGCGCCCGCGCCAACGTCGGTGATGCGCAGCAGCGTCATTTGCTGACGGTGGCCCGCCTTACGACGGTAGTTGTGACGACGACGTTTCTTGAAAACGATCGTCTTTTCACTCTTCGCCTGAGCGATGATCTCAGCCGAAACGGTGACCTTCGACGCGTCAGCGATCGTATCGCCTTCGCCGGCCAGCAGAATATCGTCCAGCGTGATCGTCTCACCGGCTTCCCCAGCGAGTTTCTCAACGGCAATTTTGTCTCCGGCGGCAACCCGATATTGCTTGCCGCCTGTGCGCACTATCGCGAACATGGCTTATAAACTCTCAATCTTGCGTGTGTGTTCGGCCTAATGGAACAAAGAGCCCCGACCAAACGCTAGTGCGGCGCTGCGCTGTTAGCAGCCCCGGAAAGATGCGTGCCGTTAAGGGACCGGGGCCTTCAAGTCAACAACTAGTCGCGCGGCGAACGCCGATTGTGTGGCTTTTCCCGGCACTGCCCGGCACAGCGACTTGTGCGCCTTTGATATGGCAGCGCAAGCGCTTCGCTCTCTATCGCGCCGAAGCGCCGCGTGATAACAGAACTTAAAATTATGACTCACACAAGATCGCGCCCCTCAACTTCTTTGTTGCTTTTGCCCTGCGCTGCGGCGCTGTGCCTTGGTGCCTGCGCCGGTAGCAAAACCCAATACCCTTCTTTTGCGATTCCGACGGCGAATGAAGAGGCCGGGCGGGTCGCGATACGGTTTCCGAATGTATCGGTGCCAGAGCTACCTGACAGCTCGACATCTCAAGACGCGCTCCCGGCGGAACTCGATGCGCGCCTGGCGGCTATCAACAACCGCGCGATGGTCGCCTCACAGGCGTTTTCAGCGAATCTCAGCGCGACTCGCGCGCTGGCCCGCGCCGCCGTTTCGGCGTCACCCGAATCAGACCGGTGGGCCGAAGCTCAGATCCGCATTGCGGATCTGACTTTGCATCACAACAAGACGTCCTTGGCGGCTGCGGATCTCGACGCGCTTTCGGTGATGGCGGAAACCAGCCAGGCCACTTTGGGGGAAACCAATCAGATTGCGGAGCTGCAATCCAGCCTGGCCAACACACTGGCCGATCAGGCTCAGCAATTGGCGGATATCGCCGGGCGACAGGCTCCATAGAACCATATCGGGATGGGACAGATATAAATGGCAACGGTTCAACTCGCCTGCGAAGACTGCCCGGTCAAAGCAACCGCAGCTTGTGCGGTTCTGGCCCCTGAAGAACGCGAGGCCATGGCCGCCGCCGGGCGCACTCGCGTGTTGAAACGCGGCGAAATGCTGTTCGCGGCCGGTGACGAGGAAGCGGCCTGCGCCACCCTAATCAGTGGAGCGCTTAAAGTCTCAGCGATTGACGCGGATGGGAATGAACAGATTTTGGCGTTGGTCCACCCCGCCGGCTTTATCGGCGAGCTCTTCGCGCCTTTCGCGCACCACGATGTCGTAGCGCTGACCGAGAGCCAATTGTGCACTTTTGCTCGCGGCAACATTCAAGCGGCGATTGAGAGTTATCCGGCGCTGGCGCGCGCGCTTCTGCGGCGCTCTCAGGAAGACCTACTGGCCACCCGCAGTCTTTTGGAGCTCACCGGAAACGCCTCCGCCGAGGCGCGCTTGGCCGCGCTGCTGCATGACTTTTCACGCGCGGCGAGCCAGTCTTCGTGCCACGCCACCGCCGTTTTCGATCTGCCGCTGACGCGCGGGGAAATCGCTAATATGCTGGGACTCACGATTGAGACCGTCAGCCGCAAGCTGGGCGATATTGAAGCCAGCGGAGCGATCAAGCGAGCAGGAAAACGCGGGATCGAAGTTCTCAATCCCGCTCTTTTGTCAGCGCTTTCGGGGCGCGCCGAGGATTTGGTTTAGCAAGCTCTCGGGATCAGGCGACAATCGCCACTATAAGCGAAACCGCCAGACCCCAGAACACGATCAAAACCGGAAGTATTAGCATCTGGATCGCGGCATCTTGCGGGGCGCAACGCCCGGTGTTCGTCATGACCCCGCTGTTGCGAAACTGCCCCATCGACATGGGCTTCGTCTTATTGCCCGCCAGCCGCGTCCAGATCATCGGAACGCCGAACCCAGCGACGATAAAGCCGGCGAAAATCACCATCGGAATGGCCAATTCAGGCCCTGTGAACGCGGCAAGCATGATGGCGAGAAATCCGAGATAACACGCAACCGTTGCACCGAAAAGCGAGGTTGGCAGTTCAAAATTCTGATCGACTTCAACCTGATGCCGGGGCCCCTGAACGGGCGCGCTGACGAGGCGGGCTTTACCGCTGGCGAGTTTGTCTTGAACGAGTTGGCTCATTGGGCTTCTCCTGTTGCAAGAAGCTTTATGGCGGCGGCGCGGCGGGGACCTTGATTTGGATCAAAGTGATGGGCAAAACTTGCGCTTGGTCAATTTTTCTTGGCTGGGGTCCTTGAGCTCAGGACCAGCGCGCACGATCAGCGTAATCCTCTTCGCGCGGTTCGATCCATGACCATTCGCCGCCTTTCAACTCGCGTTTCCAAAACCACGCGGCGCTTTTAAGATGGTCCATGCAATAATCGACCGCTTCGATCGCTCCGCGACGATGGCCCGCAGCGGCGCTGACGCAAACGATCGGTTCGCCCGGACGCATCAGCCCAACGCGGTGAACGATCAGGATGCCCATCAGCCCGAAACGCTTTAGCGCTGCGTCGGCAAGTGCCTCCATGCCTGGCAATGTCAGCGGTTCGTAGTGCGAAAGCTCCAGCGCTTCGACGCTGTTGTCATCCCCGCGGCGCACTTCGCCCACAAAGGTACACACGCCGCCGAGCCCCGGATTGGCGTTGGTGAAAGGCCCGATCATCGTGCCGGGGATAAACATTTCGGTGAGAAGACGGACATCTTTCATCGGGGTTTTGGTGGCCCTATCCACCCGAAACCGGCGGAAGAAGGGCAACCTCGTCGCCGTCCTGTGCGCTAAGCTGAGTCTTGTCGCCCAGCACTTTCCCGGCGCACGCGATATTGACGCGTTCCTCTTCAAGCTGCGCGGCGACCTTTGGCCCAACCGTTTCGAGCAGCCCGGCCCAATCGAGCGGCGCTGAGACTTCGCGAGAAGCCTCACCGGCTAAATCGCGTAGTGGCCCCAGAAAAAGGATCGTCACCGCCATCCGCTCAGCCCCCCGTCATCGACATGTGGCGCGGAAGATGCGGCGCGGCGCCGCGTTCGTCCATGCGGAAATGATGTTTCTCCGGCTTGATCATCAGCGCGCAATTAAGCGCCTCGGCGACCGCAACCTCCGGCTCGTCGGAACGCAGGGCTGCGCGCAGATCGACGCGCTCGGCCCCGCCAAGGCACGGATAAAGCTGCCCGGTCGCGGTGACGCGCAGGCGGTTGCAGCCTTCGCAAAAATTGCCGGTATGCGGGGTGATCAGGCCCAAACGCCCACCCGTCTCGCCAATATCCCAATAACGCGCCGGGCCACCGGTGTTGGCGTCATTGGCGTTCAGCGTCCAGCGTTTCTCCAACCGCGCCTTTACAGAATTGAGCGGGAGGTATTGGTCCAGGCGCTCCTCCTCCACATCGCCCAGCGGCATGACTTCGATCAGGGTCACATCGTGCCCATCCGCATGCGCCCAGGCGATCAGACCCTCTATCTCATCCTCGTTCACGCCTTTGAGCGCCACCGCGTTGAGTTTCACCTTGAGCCCGGCTTCTTTCGCGGCCGCAATTCCCTTGAGGACTTGAGGCAAGGCGTCGCGCCGGGTGAGCTCGGCAAACTTCGCAGGGTCGAGCGTGTCGAGCGAGATGTTGACCCGCTCCACGCCCGCTTTGGCCAGATCATCGGCGTAGCGATCAAGCTGGGTCCCGTTGGTGGTCAGAGTGAGTTCGTTCAACCCTCCCCCACCTTTCGAGACGAGATGCCGCCCCAAGGCCTTGAACAGATCGATGATATCGCGCCGCACCAAAGGCTCGCCGCCTGTGATGCGAATTTTCGTCACGCCGCGCGCAATAAATCCGGTGGAGAGGTCGTAGAGCTCCTCTAGGCTGAGCACCTCCTTGCGCGGCAGGAAGGTCATGCGTTCGGGCATGCAATAGGTGCAGCGCAAATCGCAACGGTCGGTGACAGACAGGCGCAGATAGGTGATGCGACGCTGGAACGCGTCGACGAGACTCACTGGCTCGGCGCTGGACAGATCTAAGCGATCGCGCTCGCGGCTGGTCTTCAGCTCAGTCATGCGCCTGAACATAATGGCCCGTGACGCCGGGCGCATCCCTCAAAAAACTACACAGCGTGTCTAAGGGCTTTCCGCGTTCGCCAGCGGCAATATTAACCCGTTTGGGCGCGTATTCGCGCGCCAGATCGCCTGCCAAGGCGCGACGCCACGCGTCGTGCTCGCTGGGGGCGACCGGCAGTATGACGGTCAGCGACGCGAGACCGTCCGCTTCGATTGCAGCGCGAATATCGGGAAGCAGCTGTTCAATCAAGAAGGCGTGAGCTGAAAGACCAGAATCCGGCAATTCGCGCTGCGCTTCCCAATCGATGTGCTGCCCTGCCATCAGTCGATGGGCCGTTCGCGATGCATGGTGATGCCAATCTGTTCATTCGCCTCCGCGATGGCGAGCTTCACGATCTTGACCGTCACCGCTTGGACGCGGGCGTCCTGCACGAAAAGGGTTTCACACACGTGATCGGCCACCGCTTCGATCAGTTTAAAATGCACGCCTTCGGGCAAGCCTTCGCAAGCGGCTTTCAGATCCATATAGTTCTTGCTCGCCTCCAGTGGCGTATCAGGCTCATACCGATCGGCAATGTCATAGCGTGCCTGAACCGTGAAGCGCAGCGGCTGCGGCTTTCCGGTCTCTTCGGAGTAGATCCCAGTGAGGACGTCGACTTCAAGATCGGCGACTTCAAGGGTGAGCGAATCAGTCATTCAGTTTGTCTTTCACGACGGAGCATCGACCTTGCATCGCCTGCCGTATTTGTTCCGCGCGGGCAATCGTCTCGACCCCGCTTATCGCAAAGCTTCCGCCCAGCAACGGTTCATTGATGATAGGGCTAACGAGCGTCTCGTTGCCCTGAACAATCTCAGCCTTGGAACCCACATTGGGTATGGTGGCCTGCGCAAGCTCAAGAGCCCCCGCTTTGTTGAGCGTCACATTGAGTGTGAACTCCCCAAATCGGTCGGGCTGCCCGATTGACACCGCTTTGAGTTTGTCAAAACAGATCTCAACACGCGCCTGATCCGCTTCCGCCGCGCCGGCGGGAACGCGAAAAGCAACAGGATCCACATCCTGCCTCTTGGATTCCATCGGTTCGTTGACCAACAGAAAAAAAACAAGCGGGAGGATCATCATGGCTGGCTCCACCGGGCGAAGATTGCCGTGGGCAGGAGCCTCGCGCCCTCCCCCTCTTCACGCACAACCAGATCGCCATGCTCAATTGTGCCGGGCAAATGCGCCAGCGCCTCGTGGAGCAATCCCGCGATCGCCACGCTGCTCATCCGTACGGCGTAGACGGTGAGGAAGAGGAACGCGCTGTCCTTATCGAGCAACTGTGCACAATCGCCGATCAGGCCGGGCAGCCCTTCTTCGAGACGCCAGGTTTCGTTTTTCGGTCCACGCCCGAATTTTGGTGGATCGAGGATGATGCCGTCATAGCGTTTCTCCCGGCGGACCTCGCGCGCGGTGAACTTGGCCGCGTCGTCGACCAGCCAGCGGATAGGCTTGTCCTCCATACCCGAAAGAGCGGCGTTCTCGCGCGCTTGCGCCACCGACTTCTTCGACGCATCGACATGGGTCACTTGGCCATACTCGCTGAGAGCCAGAGAGCCGAGCCCGGTGTAGCCGAACAGGTTCATCGTGCTGGCGTCGGTCCGCCCGGCCAGCTGTTCACCCATCCAGTCCCAAACGGGCGCCATGTCAGGGAAGAACTGCAAGTGCCGGAACGGCGTGGGCTGCGCGGAAAACCGCACTTGGTTCCAATTGAGCGTCCAATCCGCCGGTGGAGCATCAGGCGCCATCACCCAACGCCCGCCACCGTCTTCATCACTGCCTGGAATAAACTCGCCCGCCGCTGGCCAATCGGAAAGGCGCGGCTGCCACATGGCCTGGGGTTCGGGCCGGATAAAGGCGTGCGGTCCGAACGCTTCGAGTTTACGCCCAGCCCCACTGTCGAGCAGGCGATAGCCATCCCACCCGGTGCACTCCATCAGGATCGGCTCGCGCCGCAAATCCGCCATCAGTTACTCGTCACGCGCTCTCGATGCGGCCCGCTGCGTGGTCAAGCACGTAGTCGCGGCTCGCCTCGTAATCGCCAGCAATCTCGCTAAAGGCCTCTTCGCGCCCGAACAGATCGCCCACGCGCGTCGGCAGCGACGGGCGAACGCCGATGGCGCGCTCAACCGCGTCGGTGAATTTGGCGGGATGGGCGGTCGCTAGAGTCACGATGGGCGTGCCCCGTTCGATGGTTCCGTCGTCGGCCAGAGCCACGCTCGCGTGCAGACCCACGGCGGTGTGCGGATCGATGACTTGGCCAGCGTTGCGGCTGGCCCATTGCAGAGCCTTGATGGTTTGATCGGGATCGGCGCTCGCGCTGGTAAACAGACCGGCGGCGTTTTCGCGTTGACTATTGGTGAGCTGCATGGCGCGTGCTTTTTCGAACGTCGCCATCTGCGCGGCCATAGCGGCGCCATCGCGACCGCCAGCGTCAAACAGAAGCCGCTCAAAATTCGAGCTGACCTGAATATCCATCGACGGTGTGTGCGTGGGCGTGACCTCTCCGGCCGAATAATCGCCGTTTTTCAACGCGCGGTGCAGAATATCGTTGATGTTGGTTGCGACGATCAGCTTTGCGATCGGCAAGCCCATCTGGCTCGCGACGTAGCCGGCAAACACATCACCAAAATTGCCAGTCGGAACGCTGTAGGCCGCCGCACGTTCGGGCGCGCCCAGCTGTAATCCGGCGTAGAAGTAGTACACCACCTGCGCCATCAAACGGGCCCAGTTGATCGAGTTTACCGCGCCAAGGTTGAGCACGCTGTTCACATCGCCATCGCCGAACATGCGCTTCACATGCCGCTGCGCGTCATCGAAGCTGCCTTCGATGGCGAGGTTGTGAATGTTGGGCGCGCGCACCGTTGTCATCTGGCGACGCTGCACCTCGCTTACACGGCCTTTAGGGTGGAGCATGAAGATTTCGACCCGGTCGCGCCCGGCCACCGCGTTGATCGCGGCCGATCCAGTGTCCCCGCTGGTCGCGCCGACAATAGTGAGGCGCTGGTTACGACGCTCCAGAAATGTCTCGAACAAGGACCCGAGCAATTGCAGCGCCACATCCTTGAACGCCAGCGTCGGACCGTGAAACAGTTCAAGCAGCCAGTGCTGCTCATCCATCTGCACCAGCGGCGTCACCGCCTTGTGACCGAAGTCGCCATAGACGGCATCGCAAAGACCTTCGAGCTCTTCGCGAGTCAGGCTGCCTTCAACGAAGGGCGCCATGATCCGCGCGGCCAGTTCGTGATAAGGCAGTCCGCGCATGGCGGCGATCTCATCATGCGTAAATGTCGGCCAGGCCTGCGGCACATAAAGCCCGCCATCGCTGGCAAGACCCGCAAGCGTAGCGCCTTCAAAATCGAGCGTTGGCGCCGATCCTCGGGTGGAAATATATTGCATATGCGAAGAGGGTTAGACGCGCGGAAGCCAGCGGGCAAGATGGGCGATGGTTCCGCATCAATTTGGCTCAAGACCTGAAGTGTCTATTGGCTCCGCCGCCGTTTGGCCGCGCGCGATTGCAAAGCCAAGAAATAGATCACCAGCGCTGTGATCGCGAAGAAGAACCACTGGCCAGCGTAAGCGATGTGGTTGTTGGGCAGATCGTTGGGATCGGGCTTGGCCAAGAGCTCAAGTCCGGCGACCGGTTGATCAGGAATAAGGCGGACTACGTCACCATAGGGGGCAATCCGACCGATCACTTCACCACCGTCCCAAGAGGGCGGCTCGGTCGATAAGGACCAGCCCATTGTGACATCAGCGACCTCCCCTCCGCGATGCTGGCAACGCGCGATATGCACCCACCCGGTTTGGCCACGCGCGGATTTGCCCCCGATGGAATCGAACCCACGCACCTGCCCGCAATTGACGGAGGCTCGACGATAGAGCGTTTCAGAGTAGCGCTCTGGCAACGGCCACTCGACCACCGCTTCATCGTCAAGCGCGGCCTTATAGGCAGCGATCAAGACGCCTTTCTCTTCCGCGCGGCCGATCTGCCAGAAGCCAAGGCCAACCATTGTGGTGGCGGCGGCCAGCACGATGATCGTGGGAATGATTGGAAGCTGTTTCAGCGTCACTCGGTCTCTCTCTCGGGCTCAGCGTTCTGGCGCTTCTCATACTCGGCATAAAGCCCAGCGATCTTGGTCAAGCGCAAGGTGAACAGTACGGCCCCAATGGTCACAGGCGTCCAGAAGACAACCTGCAACCACAAGGGTGGCCGCACAAACTCCTCTAACGCCATGGCGGCGGTGATCAGTACGGCGGCAACAGCGATGGTCAGCAGGCCGACCAGACGCCCTCCGCGTTCCATTTCAGCCAACCGATGGCCGCAGGCGCGGCAATGGTCTGCCACCATGGCGGGCGCTTCAAACACGGTGCGCGCGCTGCAATGGGGGCACAAACCGAAAAGGGCAGCCCGGACGATCCCGGACTGCCCTTTTTCGTTTTCAGGAGCCACGCTCCCGCTCATCAGTGAACCGGCGCGCCCCAGCCACCCCAGACGTAGACCGCGACGAACAGGAACAGCCACACCACGTCAACGAAGTGCCAATACCACGCCGCGGCTTCGAAACCGAAGTGCTGGCGCGGGGTGAAGTGACCCTTGTAAGTGCGGAACAAGCACACAGCGAGAAAGATGGTGCCGATGGCCACGTGGAACCCGTGGAAGCCGGTTGCCATGTAAAAGGCCGAGCTGAACGTATTGCCGCCAAACTGGAACGGCGCCACGCTGTACTCGTACGCCTGGATCATGCTGAAGATGATGCCCAATCCAATGGTCGCCCACAGGCCCTGCTTGAGCCCCTCGCGATCGCCATGGATCAGCGCGTGGTGCGCCCAGGTCACCGTGGTGCCCGAACACAGCAGAATTATGGTGTTCAGAAGCGGCAACTGGAACGCGTTGAGCACTTCCATACCATTCGGCACGCGCTCACCCAGCTCGGTCACGCCTTCGGAGATGAATAGGTTGGTTGTCTCATCCCCGCCCTCTCCGGTGAGGAACTCAAGCGGCGCCGGGAACAAGGTGAAGTCAAAGAACGCCCAGAACCAGCCAACAAAGAACATCACTTCCGAAGCAATGAACAAGATCATGCCGTAGCGCATGTGAAGCTGCACGATGGGCGTGTGATCGCCGCGCTGCGCTTCGACCACGATATTCTTGAACCACATGAAGAAAGTCGCGATCAGGCCGGCGAGACCAGCCCACATGACGATGGTACCGGTGGTACCGAAGGTTTCGGAAGCCGACGGGAAGTTCATCACCATCCCGCTGGTGAACGTCAGAGCCGAAAACGAGCCGACCAGCGGCCAAATGTCCGGTTCCAAAATGTGATAATCGTGGTTTACTTGTCCGCCCATGATGCGTTTCCCGTCGCTGGCTTTCGATTCAAATTAGTTTTGCTCTTGAGCCGTCGATACGGGCTCAATCGCGCGGTGAAAAGTGTAACTGAGTGTGATTTGCTCCACGTCAGCCATAAATTCGTCTTCAAGGATCGCCGGATCGACAAAATAGACGACCGGCATCTGCACTTCTTCCCCCGGTTGAAGGGTCTGCTCGGTAAAGCAGAAGCACTGCACCTTGTTAAAGTAGAGGCCCCCCTGCGCCGGCTCGACGTTGAACGTCGCCGTACCCGTGATCGGCTCATCGCCATCATTGCGCGCGACATAGATCGCCATATCGCGCTGCCCGATGGTTACGGTATCAGTCGTTTGGGCAGGCTTGAACGTCCACGGCACATCGATCGCTGTTGAGCCATCAAAGCGGATCGACATGGTCTGGCCCGTCGCCGCTGCGGCGGCGTTTGCTGCCTGCGCATCGCTGGCGACCTGCGTCGTGCCACCGAAGCCTGTCACCTGACAGAACAGACGGTAGAGCGGCACCGAGGCGAACCCTAACCCAACCATAGCGGCGGCCAAAGCCAGCGCCATAAAGCCTGTGCGCGCGTTGGCGCGCTGTGTATGGAGATCAAGCGCAGCGCTCGCCATTACTGCGCTCCAAGCCGAGCGATCGTGATGAAATAGAACAGCACTACAAAGAAGATCAGCGTTCCGGCCAACACAAGGTTGCGGCTTCGTTGGCGGCGCTTGAATTCGGCTTCTTCCTCAGGCGTCATCAGATAACGCCTCCGGCCAACAGACCTGGTCCGATCAATCCCTGCGCTTCGAGAACGCGGTCAGCAACGAGCGCGGCGAAGAGCACAAAGAGATAGATGATGCTGAATTTGAAGAGGCGGATTTCCTCCGCCATCGGGTCGCCTTCGCCCATAACGGCGTTGCGGCGTGCCACGGGCAACGCGAGAGCGACGAAGAGCGCAGACAGCGCCACTGCGGTCGTTCCATAAATCCAGCTGGTGCCGCCAATCACCCAAGGGGCGATCGTGAACGGCGCGAGCAGCAAGGTGTAAACCCAGATGTGATTGCGCGTCGTGCGCTCACCAGCCACCACCGGCAGCATCGGAATGCCAACCTTGGCGTAGTCCGTTTTCACAAACAGCGCGAGCGCCCAGAAGTGCGGCGGCGTCCACATGAAGATGATGGCGAAAAGCACGATCGGCATCGCGGTCACTTCGCCGGTCACCGCGACCCAACCGATCAGCGGAGGAAACGCGCCAGCGCCGCCTCCGATCACGATGTTCTGCGGCGTGCGCGGCTTTAGCCACATCGTGTATATGACTGCGTAATAGATGATCGCGGCGAGCAGCAGCGCCGAGGCCAGCCAGCCCACCGCAAGGCCCATCAAAACCAGCGAAACACCCGACAAAAACAAGCCGAAATCACGCGCATCTTCGCGTGTCACGCGACCACCGGGCAGAGGCCGGTTTGCGGTGCGCTTCATGCCAGCGTCGATGTCGGCTTCCCACCATTGGTTGAGAACCGCCGAACCGCCCGCACCCATCGCAATCGCGAGCACGGCGGTGAAGCCCAACACCGGATGGATCGCACCGGGCGCGGCCAGCAAGCCGCAAATCGCGGTGAAGATCACCAACGTCATTACGCGCGGTTTGGTCAGCGCGAAAAAGTCACGCCACTCCGCCGGCAGCCGAGTGGCTCGCACCGGCTCACCGCCCTGCAACAGGGCTCTGTCTGGAGTGGAAGATGGGCTTACGCTCATGGCTTTTTGTGTCTTGTTCCGTCTTCAAAAAGGAGCGCACCTTTATAAGGCGCGCTCCCCGGTTGTTCGGTTGGTGGCCGGGCGGACCCGGCCTCCTATGCCTCCCGCATCACTCGGCAGGCTGAGCGCCAGCAGGCATGTGGTTGTGGTAATCGTGGTGGTCCTCGATCACCGGGAGCGTTTCAAACTGGTGGAACGGCGGCGGGCTCGTCAGAGTCCACTCCAGCGTCGTCGCGCCTTCACCCCAGGGGTTGTTTGCAGCCTTGCGTCCGCCAAGGAAAGCGTAAGCGAGGTTGGCAAAGAAGACCAAGGTCGACGCCGCCATCACGACATAGCCCAGCGAGCTGATCTCGTTCCAGTAAGCGAACGCCTCAGGGTAATCCGGGTAACGACGCGGCATACCCTGCATTCCCAGGAAGTGCTGCGGGAAGAAGATGATGTTCACGCCAATGAAGAACAGCCAGAAGTGAATGTGGCTGAGCAGTTCGGAGTGCATCTTGCCGCTCATTTTCGGGAACCAGTAGTAGAAGCCCGCAAACATCGAGAAGACAGCGCCCATCGACAGCACGTAGTGGAAGTGCGCCACCACATAGTAGGTGTCGTGCAGGTTATCATCGATACCGCCATTGGCGAGCACCACGCCGGTCACACCGCCAACGGTGAACAGGAAGATGAAGCCCAGCGCCCAGACCATCGGCGATTTGAATTCGAGGCTGCCCCCCCACATCGTCGCGATCCAGCTGAAGATCTTCACGCCCGTCGGGACAGCGATAACCATCGTCGCAGCTGTGAAGTACATCTTCGTGTTTACGTCGAGGCCGACCGTATACATGTGGTGAGCCCACACGATGAAGCCGACAACACCGATCGCGACCATTGCGTAGGCCATGCCGAGGTAGCCGAAGACCGGCTTGCGGCTGAAGGTAGCGACAATCTGCGAGATCATGCCGAAGCCCGGCAGGATCATAATGTACACTTCGGGGTGGCCGAAGAACCAGAACAGGTGCTGGTACAGGACCGGATCGCCACCACCGGCGGGATCGAAGAAGGTCGTGCCAAAGTTACGGTCGGTCAGCAGCATGGTAATAGCTGCAGCCAGAACCGGCAGAGCGAGCAACAGCAAGAAGGCTGTCACCAGTACCGACCATACGAACAGCGGCATTTTATGCAGGGTCATACCCGGCGCGCGCATATTGAAGATGGTGGTGATGAAGTTCGTCGCACCCAGGATCGAGCCAGCGCCCGCCAAGTGCAGCGAGAAGATCGCGAAGTCGACCGCCGGACCAACCGAACCTGTCGTCGACAGCGGCGCGTAGACCGTCCAGCCCACACCAGCGCCTTGACCGCCGCCACCGGGGACAAACATCGAGAACAACAGGCTCAGGAAGCCAACAACCGTCAGCCAGAAGGAGACGTTGTTCATGCGCGGGAAGGCCATATCCGGTGCGCCGATCATAAGCGGCACGAACCAGTTACCAAAGCCGCCAATCATAGCCGGCATGACCATGAAAAACACCATTATCAGGCCGTGGGCGGTGATGAACACGTTCCACATGTGACCCGCCGCCGCGAGATCTTCGGGCGAGGAACCGGCAAACCACCAAAGATACTGGATGCCAGGCTCATAAAGCTCAAGGCGCATAATGCCTGAAATCGCGCCACCCACGATACCCGCGACAATCGCGAAGATCAGGTAGAGCGTGCCGATATCTTTGTGGTTGGTCGACATGAACCATCGAGCTAAAAAGCCCGGCTTATGATCCGCGCCATGTTCGTGCGCCGCGTGATCATCGTGGTGTGCGTCGAAACCTTCAGCAGTGGTGGCCATGGTTCAGTCTATCCCAGTTCCGCAAATTCGTTTTCGTATTCGTTCTTAATCGGTTCAGTTCGCCAAAGCGACCTCGGCAACAGCCTCTTCGGCTTCGCCATCCGCATCAGCGACCTCAGCGCCGGGGATCTCCCCGCCCTGCTCTAACACCCACGCTTCGAATTTCTCGCGTGGGAGAGCTTCGACAGCGATCGGCATAAATCCATGCAGGGTTCCGCACAGCTCCGAACACTGACCGTAATAGACACCCTCAGGAATGCCCTCGATCAGTTTCTCGTTCAGGCGGCCGGGCACCGCATCCTGCTTAAACCACAGGGCCGGAACCGCAAAGGCGTGGATCACGTCGGCAGCTGTCGTCTGGATACGCAGCGGGGTGTCCGCGGGCACAACCATACGATTGTCGACCGCCAGTTGGTAAGGCTCGCCATCGGCAAGCGCGTCGGCCTTTTTCTTCATGTTCGACACGACCTCAAAGCCGCCATGGTCAGGATATTCGTAACCCCAATACCACTGGTAACCGATCGCCTTGATCGTCACGGCGTCCTCGGGCGGAGTTTCATACTGGCGCGCCAGAAGCGTCATCGACGGGACCGCGATCACCACCAGAATGGCAGCCGGAAGAATCGTCCAGATGACTTCGATCGCGGTGTTGTGAGTTGTTTTCGACGGCGTCGGATTCGCACGGCGGCTGAAACGCACCATGGTGTAGATCAGGAGACCCAGCACAAACAGGCTAATGATCGTGATCACAGGCAACAGGAACACGTTGTGCATCCAGAGCGCGTATTCGCCAGTGCCGGTATACTGATCCTGGAAGGTCAGCGACTTCATGAAGGAACCTTCACGGCCATCGCGCGGATCGGTGGGCATACCCTTGTCGATCGTTGGCGCCATCGGCGTGTAACCAGCCGTTTCCGTAGGAGCGGCTTCGACCGCCTCCACCGCAACCTCTTCAGCAACCGCCGCTTCTTCTTGAGCGAGAGCAGCCGGAGCGAGCGCCGCGCCAAGCAGCGCAACCAATGCAAGCAGGGTGACCTTAATGCGGCCGAGTTGTTGACCCATGTCCACGCATCCAATGTTATACAGTTTAATCCCAAACGCCCCGCTTTTTCAGGTTTGAACCTGATCCCGTTAGCAAAGGCGCGCATCGACACTTCATGCCGATATTGATGTCCCCATTAGCCGCGCTTGCTCCGGCTCTCAAGCGCTTCTAGGGAGAAAATTATGCAAGCGGGCGTGTTGCTCGCGCAATTTCGCTGAGTTTTCCCTTATCAATTCGGATGATAGCCACACATGAACGCTCCTTCTCACACCGCTATGACAACAGAACAGGTTCTTGCGGAGTTTCGCGAGAGTGGAGCCCTATTAGAGGGGCACTTCAAGCTTTCTTCGGGGCGCCATAGTGGACATTACCTGCAGTGCGCTCGGGTTCTGATGCGCCCCTCACGCGCGGCGCGTTTGGCCGAAGCGGTCGTCGCAAATATCCCCAGCGATGTTTTGTCACAAGTCGATACCGTGGTGAGCCCTGCGATGGGCGGCATCATAATCGGGCAGGAAGTGGCCCGTGTGCTGGATAAAGACGCGCTGTTTCTCGAACGGCCTGACGGGGTGTTCCACCTGCGGCGGGGCTTCGCGCTTTCAACGGGTGCGAAAGTGCTGATGGTCGAAGACGTTGTCACCACTGGCCTTTCCAGTCGCGAAGCGATTGCCGCGGTCGCGAACGAAGGCGGCGAAGTGATCGCGGAATGCTCACTCATAGATCGGTCTTTGGGCAGCGTTGATCTGGGTGTTCCGTTCTACCCGCTCGCGGCATTCGATTTCCCGACCTACGACGAAGACAACATCCCGCCCGAACTGGCTGCCGTACCTTTTACCAAACCCGGCAGCCGCAAGGAATAGGCCACCTGCATGACGACCCCACTTCGCTTGGGCGTGAATATCGATCACGTCGCCACCATCCGTAACGCGCGCGGCGGGGATCACCCCGATCCGGTGCGCGCGGCGGAGATTGTTGCTAGCGTTGGCGGCGACGGGATCACCGCCCACCTTCGCGAAGATCGTCGCCATATCCGGGACGAAGATCTGGCGCGCATTCAAAGCGCGACCAATCTGCCGCTCAATTTGGAGATGGCAGCGACACAAGAGATGCTGGATATCGCGTTGCGTCACAAACCGCACGCGGCCTGCATCGTGCCAGAAAAGCGCGAAGAGCGCACCACCGAAGGCGGGCTGGACGCGGCGGGCCTGCACAATTCGCTGGTCCCGATTGTTGAACAACTGCGTGAGGCGGATATCCGTGTTTCGCTGTTTATCGAAGCGAATGAGCGGCAGTTAGACGCCGCCCTTCGTCTTGGTGCACCCGTGGTCGAGTTTCACACGGGCGAATACGCTCACGCGTTTCTCGACGGCGATAACGAGAAAGTGGCCAGTGAGGCGAAGCGCATTTCCGACATGGCCGCGCTCGCCGCCAAGAACGGGATCGAACCACACGCAGGCCACGGGCTCACCTTTGAAAATGTCCAGCCGATCGCGGCCATCCCGCAGATCGCTGAGCTCAATATTGGTCACTATCTGATTGGCGAAGCGGTGTTTATCGGCCTCGAAGGCGCAATCCGCCGGATGCGCGATCTGATGGACGACGCGCGATGAAGGAGCCACAGGCCGAACTCACAAAGGAACAAACCCGTTGGGCAATGGCCGCAGCGGTTTTGTTTCTGTGCGCGGTTGGGCTGCTTGGATACGCCTTCGCCAGTGGCACCCTGCTGGTGTTAGCGGGCGGTTGGCTTGTCTTGCAGATCTTCGGCTATGTCGGCGCTCTGCGATTTGCCCACGGCGACCTTGCGCACCCTTTGGTCAAGAGCCAGGTGATGCTGCACGCGATTGCCTTCCTATTGGTCATCGGATTGTTGTTTCGTGGAGGATAAGGTCGACTTTGGCCCTCGACGTCGGCGCTGGGAACGGACGAAAGCCTGGATGTTGCCGAGTATAAATGCGTTTCTAATCGTGACCCCGTTCGCCCTTGCCGTATTGGCCTACGCGAACATCAATCACAGTGATCCTGAGAGCAGATTAAATTCGCGGGACTATGTCCTCATTAGCGCTGCGCTTATTGCTGGCACTGGCACCGTATATTTTATCATCCGCAAACTGATGTGGCCTTGCATGGACGCGTTGGTTGACTGGATTGACGCGATAGGACCAAGAAAATGATCATCGGCCTGGGATCGGACCTGTGCAATATCGAACGCATCGCTAATTCGCTCGACCGGTTTGGGGAGCGCTTCGAAAACCGCGTCTTCACCGAGACCGAGCGCGCTAAAGCCCGTCGTCGCCCCTTCACCATCGCCGGAACCTACGCGAAACGCTTCGCCGCCAAGGAGGCGTTTAGTAAAGCGGTGGGAACCGGTTTTCGGCGCGGCGTTTTTATGAAAGACATCGGCGTGGTGAACGCACCAAGCGGCGCGCCGACCCTCGCGCTAACCGGCGGAGCAGCAAAGCGGCTTGAAGAAATGATCCCCGAAGGGCATGAGGCGGCCATTCATCTCACCCTAACCGACGATCACCCATGGGCGCAGGCCTTCGTGATCATCGAAGCTATAAGACAGGGTTGAGGAAACGGCCCTAAAATGCAACGAAAAGAAGAACTTGAGCCAGCCTGACACACCCGCCCCCGCGACTGACACTGACGCAACGGCTTCGGTCTCTGCCGAAGCCCAATCGGATTCGCCCGCCACGACCGAGGCTGAAAAGCCCGAAGAGAAGGTCAATTGGCTCGCCGAATTGCGTGGCCTAGCGCTTATGCTGTTGGCGGTTCTGGCGTTTCACAGCCTTGTGGCCAAGCCGTTCTACATTCCGTCCACCTCGATGATGCCGACGCTGCATGTCGGTGATCGGCTGGTGGTGAGCAAGTACCCCTATGGCTGGTCCTGGGCTTCAGCCAGCTTTCACATGTTGCCGCGCAGCGATTGGCGCATCTGGGCCGACACGCCTGAATATGGTGACATCGTCATTCCTGTGCACCCGCTGCGAAACGAGGACTACATCAAGCGCGTTGTCGCTCTGCCCCGCGACACAATCGAAGTGCGCGACGGTCGCATCATCCTCAACGGCGAAATGGTGAAACGCGAAGTCGTGCCGCCGGTACGGATCCCGTTTGAGCCGGACTTGCTGTGCAACGGCGCGCCGTGCCTCTCAAGCTTTTCGCGTTTTCTGCAACGCGACGCGTCAGGCGCGCAGTTTTATGAGCCCCCGACTTATCGCGAAACGCTGCCCAATGGCGCGTCTTACTTGGTCATCGATCATACCAATCAGCCGCTCGACAATTATGGCCCTTACACCGTGGCAGATGATTCGGTCTTCGTAATGGGCGACAACCGCGACGAAAGCGCGGACAGCCGCGCCCGTGCCGAAGCGCGTGGGCTAGGCGATGCTATCCCGCTCGAAAATGTCGGTGGACGCGCGGAGTTCATCACGTTCAGCCTGGATGGTTCGACCAGTTGGAACCCGATTTCGTGGTTCACAAGCTTGCGCGGTGATCGTGCGTGGACGACTTTGCGCCCGGCCAGGTCGGAAACAGCCGAATAGCTCCGCCTACCAAATTGACAGACTGAACCAGCGCCATGGCCAAGAAATTCCTCTATTTCATCGCGATGTGCATCGTGCTCTTTCTTGTTGGAAGGATCGGGTACGAGATTTTCCAGAAGGAAATCGCGCAGATCGCCCTGGTTCCCAGCAGTGACTTCACACCGCAAGAGCCGCTGGAAGTGAACGCTTATGAGGACCCAGCGTTGTGGATCTCGCGTCCCGGCACCGGCGTGAAAGATCCCGCTCGCTGGCAGCCCGCTTTCGCACCGGTTGCCGGACCCGATGGTGCTGTTCTGACCGAAGGCAAGCCGGGCGAAACGCCGGAAGCGCCTGACTTCGCGGTCTTCTTTATCCACCCGACCAGCTATCTCAGCCGCGACAGTTGGAACGCCCCGATTGGCGAAGACAGCGACACGGAAGCCGACCGGATCGCGCGTATCTATGTGCGGGGCATGGCGAGCCCGTTCAATGCCGCGAGCGAAATCTGGGCGCCGCGCTACCGCCAGGCAACGATGGGCGCGTTCCTGACCGACAAGCCTGAGGCGCAAGAGGCGATCCAAGCGGCCTACGCCGATGTGCTGGAGGCGTATCGTTTTTTCCTAAGTTCGATTGATGAAGACACACCCATAGTCCTCGCTGGGCACAGCCAAGGCTCGCTGCATCTGCTGCGCTTGCTACGCGAAGAGGTGATGTCAGGCCCCGTGGCCCAACGTCTTGTTGCAGCCTACGCCGTCGGGTGGCCCGTTTCTATCGAGCATGATCTTCCCGAGATGGGCATCGCCGCGTGCGAGTCTTCCGAACAAGCAAAATGCCTCATATCGTGGTCCAGCTTTGCCGAGCCCGCTGACCCGTCGGCGGTCATTGAGACTTACGCGGAATCCGTCGGCTTCGACGGGAGTAAGCGCGGCACGAGCCAGATCCTATGCACCAACCCGATAACAGGCGAGTTGGGCGGTGCGGCAGAAGCGAGCGCCAATCTTGGCACCCTGGTGCCCGATGATAGCATTTCAAACGGGGAGCTTGTTCCTGCCGCCGTCCCCGCGCGCTGCGATGATCGCGGCCTTCTGATGATTGGCGCACCACCTGAGCTTGGCTCCTATGTGTTACCGGGCAACAATTATCACGTTTACGACTACCCGTTGTTCTGGGCCGACACGCAGGCCGATGTGGCGCGTCGTGCGGTGGCTTTTACCGCCCCTGACGAGCAGCATGCCTCAGCCGCGGAGCCGGTTTCCTGATCACTGATAACGCCATCGACTTTGGAGAGGCTCTGCCTGACGGCGGCGTCCTGCTGGGCCTTGATTTGGGGACCAAGACTATCGGCACGGCGTTGTGCGACGCCGGTTGGCGCTTTGCGACAGCAGGCAAGACCTTGGGCCGGGGCAAATGGGGCCGCGACAAGGATCGACTGGCCACTTTGATCACGGAGCGCTCGGTGACAGGCCTCGTTCTGGGCCTGCCTCGCAATATGGACGGCAGCGAAGGCCCGCGCGCTCAGGCCAGCCGCGCCTTTGCCCGCAATTGCGAACAGGCCTTTGCCGTGCCGCTGCTTCTCTGGGACGAACGTTGGTCCACACAAAGCGCAGAAGGGGCGATGATCGCTCAAGACATGAGCCGCGCCAAACGCGCAGAGGCGATTGACAGCCACGCGGCCGCGGTGATCCTGCAAGGAGCCATCGATAGACTGGCCGGTGGAGTGATCTAAATGGCATGGGATGCCATTTTTGATCTTTTAAGCGTCAGCCCGGATGACGCGCCCAAACGATACCGCAAAGGATGTTGGTGGATCTTTGGGGCATTCTGGATCTTGGTGCTAGTCTTGGCCGCCTTGGTTGCGCTTATCTGATTGCGTCGAGCGCCCCGCGCTTCTCTTTAGCCACCGCTGCAACCATTCGGCTTCCGCTCAACTCGCCCTCACGCCAAATGGTGTCGCATCCGTTCTGCCCCGCCAGCGCCGCGCGCGCTTCAAAGCTGGCCAGCCGCAACCGTTCGCTGGGATGCGTTTGCCCCACCCATTCCGCGTAGTCGTGCGCTTCATCCGTGCCGCTGGCGACCGCGACGCGTAGGAACGCTTCGGTCGCGTTTGGGCTCAGAACGCGGGTGACTTGACCGCGCTCCAAGTCAAAACCGTACTGATCGAACCACCCTTGCGCTGGATCGACATGCATCACGTTCAGTGACACCGAAAGCGCCTCAGGCGGCAATTGCGAATGCACATCCACATGCGCGCGGTAGAGCATCAGTTTGCCTTCATGAAGCGCGCTGCGTTCCACAAAGCGAAGTCCCGCCGCCTCGCCCGGATAGCCCACCACATCCTCATAATCGTATTCGTAGTAGTCGCTGCGATAGCCAGGCCCGCAATAGCCGCTCGTCAAAAAGCTGAAATTGTGATCGTGTGGCACGCCATAGACGAAATTCTTCGCGCCGCTGGTCTGAAAACAAAGGTCGCTCTCGGCGGGCCAGATATTGGCGCGCAGGAACATAGACCCTCGCAACGGCGACAGAATAATGGCCTGCGGGCCATAACCGCTGTCAACGCTATGCACGCCGCCGCCGTTCAAACGGCCAGCGAGCTGATCCACCAACACACAACCAAGAAATTTACGGTTGTTGGTAAGCCGCCTGAGCCAACGCGCCGCTGCCTGGCAATTGCCTTTGTCGCGCGGATCAAAACCGAGATCGGCCAAGGCCTCGATAGCTTCAGGCAAGGAACACGTCTCGTCGGAAGGGTTGGCAATTACGAGCGGCACTCGGCGGCGTCCTCTACAAGCGCGCGCAGTTCGGGCCGTGACGTGAGTAAGCGTTCGCGCAACACACGGGCGGGAGCGGCGATTGGGTCATCGGATTGATCGGCAAGCGTTTGCAGCAGCGCGAGCCCTCGCTTAGGCCCCAGCGCCAGCAACTGCCGCGTGGATTCCCAGCGCACCTCGGCGTCTTCATCTCGATTGAGAGCCGTTGCCTCCATCACACTCAGCGAGCCCATGTCGTGAAGCGCGCCGAGCACTCCGAGCGCCATCACAGCTTGACTGGCGGACTTGTCACCACTCGCGGTGCGTAGCGTTTCCCCGGTCTCAAGATCAACCAACCGCGTCGGCGCAGGGCGCGGGGGCTCTCGGGTGAGTTGCAACACCAGCAGCGTGCGAGAAACCGACAGCACATGGCGCGCCTGCGCCCGCGGTCTTAGCGTCAACGTCGTTCCTGCATCAAAGGCCAGCTGGTCGGAAACAAGACTTCCAGCGTCCGTGTGAGTATAGCGCCGCGCCTGCGCCGTCCCGCTCACCACAATCTCGCGCACCTCGCGGTCGCTGAACAACACGGTGTCGGGCGTTCCTTCTTGAGACAAAGGTTCATAGGCTGCAAGGCTCAGCGTCGCGTGGGGCGCTTCGAGAATCTGGATCGTGGTGAGGCCTTGAGAAACACTGTGCCGAAACGGCGCCTCACCCAGTGGATGGTTCCTCAAACCCGCGAGGACCATTGTGACCAACGCGTCGACGAAAGCGCGCGCCCTTTGGTGATCGGTCAACAGCCTGCCCAGCGCCGATCCGCGCGCGCAGTCTTGCCCCGCTCCAAAAGCCGTTAGCTCGCCCAACAAGGTTTGCACTTCGTCAGTGGCCAGCCACGCATTGCGCAGGGACCGCAAGTCTAACCCGGCGGCACGCTCGCCTCTCGGTTCATCAGGTGGACGCTGCGAGGCTGGGGTTCCTCGCAGCGCCGCTATGGCTGGATGGATCCGCATCGGCGTCGCGTCCTTCCAACCGGTCCGTTTAGAAGAACAGGCCCGGGGGCGGCGGAGGCGGTGGGGGCATGACGTCATAGACATAGACCATCACAGCGACGACGCCGTCATCGTAATTAGCAGTGGTTTGCGACAGAGAGCCAAACAGGCCTTGCGCGGTCTCCAATCCGGGTATGGAATTGAGATCGATCTTAGGCAGATTCATCAATAATCCCCTGGGGTTGCACGCCGTGGGGAATGCCACTGCGTCACCCTAAGACTTGCAAGATCCGACCAATTCAGGAAATTAAGACATTGTAATAAAATTGCTTTCGATCCAAGGCGATTGGAATATGAGCGACACGACGTCTTCGAACCCTACATCGCCCGGATCGTCCAAACCGCTGCCGACTTTCAACGCGGCCGAAGCGGGAAAGTTCTTTTTTCGACGTGGCCATCCCGGCTGGCTGGGCATGCGTTATGACGATCATGGGGACGATTGGGTCCAGCTTGAACTGCCTTGGCGCGAAGATCTTATCGGCGATCCGCGCAGCAACGTTCTGGCCTCGGGTCCGATCATCAGCCTGATGGATATGGCAAGCGGTATGTCGATCTGGCAGACAACCGAGGTCTTCACTCCAGTGGTGACGCTCGATCTCAGGGTCGACTACCAGCGCCCCGCCCGCGAGCGAGCCAGCGTGTTTGGTCGGGTGGAGTGTTACCAGACCACGCGTTCAGCAGCCTTTGTACGCGGTGTCGCGCATGATGGCGATCGCAATGATCCCGTGGCCCATGTCGCTGGGGTTTTCATGAAGATCAGCTACGATCCTAGGCAAAAGGGGATCGGCAATGGCTGATCTTTCCGTGGAAACGCTCTTGCCCGCCTACGCTCGCTCGCTGGGCATCACGCTGCACGGATATGAGGCGGAGCTGCCCGTGCTGGCCATTGAGTTCGGCGGCAATATCGAAGGGCGCCCCGGGTTCCTGCACGGAGGCGCCACGGCGGGTTTGCTAGAAAACGCAGGATACGCCGCCTTGCGCACTGTCCTGGTCGCCGAGGGGCGGGATCCGGTGATGAAACCGATCAACATCACGGTGCAATATCTCTCGGCCGGTAAACCCAAGACAACCTTTGCGTTGGGGCGGATTACCCGGCTGGGCCGTCGTAACGCCAATCTTACAATCGAAGCGTGGCAGGACAAACGCGATCGCCCGATCGCCTCGGCGGTGATGAATATTCTTATGGCCTGACCAATCCGATCAATCGTCGGGAGGATCGCTCCGGGGATCGATTAGATTGCCATCCTCATCAAGACGCAGCTGGAGCGGGACACCCTCAATCTCAGCGTCGATTGTGATGCCGTCTTCGTCAAAACGGATCTGCGAACCGTTGTCATCGAGGGGGATCACCGCGCCTTCCTCAATATCAAATGGCTGGATCGGACCCTGTGGATCCGGCGAGCTTGTCGGCTTGGGACGCGGCGCCGATTTGAGCGACAGCGCGCCGCGCATGAAGTCTTTCCAAATGCGGGCCGGCGTGGTGCCACCCGTCATCGTGCCGAGCGAGGAATTGTCGTCGTTGCCAACCCAGACGCCGACCACCAGTTCGTCCTCGCCCTCGCCCGCATATCCCACGAACAAGGCGTCGCGCGAATCCTGCGTCGTGCCGGTCTTACCGTAATTCGCAATAGGCAACGTCGCGGCACGGCCCGTGCCCTTATTGATCGCGCGGCGCAGCATCTGTTCCATGTCCTCGTGAACGCCAGAGGAGACGGTGTCCTCTTCGCCCGTGACTACGTTCCACAGCCACTCGCTGAAAGTCTCTTCTTCAGGCTCAAACGCGTAGGGCGTCACCGGAAACTCGTTCGCCGCGAGGCCCGCGTACGCGCTGGTCAGTTCAAGAAGTGTCATGGTTGACGTGCCCAGCGCCAGGCTTGGATCACCCACCGGCATAGGCGAGGTCACGCCCATGGAACGCGCCGTCGCGATCACTTTTTCGCTGCCCAACTCGTTGAACAACCGCACCGCCGCGACATTGCTCGATGTGGCAAGGGCCTCTTCCAAGGTGAGCTCTTCGGAATATTTGCCGCCATAATTCTTGGGCTGATAGCTCCCGGCCTCAATGGGCGTGTTGGCGATGGTGTCGTCAGGGTCGCGGCCCTCTTCCAAGGCGGCGAGATAGACAAACATCTTGAAGGTCGAACCGGGCTGACGGCGGGCCTGCGTCACCCGGTTAAAAGGGCTTTTGGCGTAGCTTTTGCCCCCGACCATGGCGACGACTTCACCCGTTGGTCGCATCGCTACCAGGCCGACTTGTGCGTCGCCCAGCCCCGCTCGTCCCACCACGCGGCTGGCGAGCGCCTGAAGCTTTGCATCGAGCGTCGTCGTCAAAACTTGACTGGAATAGCCCGTCTCAATCTCCTCACGTGCGATCGGAAGCGCCCAGTCCGCGAAATAGGTGCCCGTGGGCAGGTCATTCTTGGTGCGAGAATCGATGCGCGGCGCGGGCAAGGCGTCGGCCTCTGCCTGTGTCAGATAGCCTTCATCCACCATCGCGCCGACGACCAGGTCCATGCGCTTCTTTGCCCGTTCGTAATGGCGTGTGGGCGCGTAGCGTGACGGCGCCTGCAAAAGCCCCGCGAGCATAGCGGCTTGCTGCGGCAATAGGTTTTCGGGTTGGCGGTAGAAATAATGCAAGCTCGCCGCGCGCAGGCCGTATTGATTGTCACCGAAATAAGCGTTGGAAAGATAGCGTTCGAGAATTTCATCTTTGGTCAGCCACGCCTCAAGCCAGAACGCGATCAGCGCCTCTTGCCCTTTGCGGGTCAGGCTGCGTTCGGGCGTGAGAAAGGTGAATTTGGCAAGCTGCTGCGTGATTGTGCTTCCGCCACCCACACCAGTCCAGACCGCGCGCGCAATGCCGCGCGGATCAACACCCCAATGCGAGTAGAACCGCCGGTCCTCAATCGCCATAAAGGCTTGGGCGACGTGATCGGGCAACTCGTCCAGTACAACCGGCTCCGCCACCATCGCGCCGGAACGAGCAATCGGTGTTCCGTCGCTTGCGAGCAGAGTGATTTGAGGCGCGGCGATGGGCTCAAGGCTTTTGGAGAGCGGCGCGGTGTAGGCGACCCATGCAACCATCGCGAGGAACGCCAGCAGTATTGCGGCCACCATGCGAACCGCCCACCAACGCTTGCGGCGTCCACGCCAAAAGGCGGGCCTCCACCAAGGATGTTTATCGCGCGCCTGGCGTTCAACCGCGCCGTCGAGCCGACCCAGCCGTTCATCCCAAGACGAAAAATTCAGTCCGCCGCTGCCCAGCCCCGGAACCGGACGCTCGCGATCATCGTCATCGAGATCAATCGGACGCTGGCTTTCATAGAGCGCGTAATAGTCGTTTCCAGATCGGTCGTCTGCGCGCGAGGTTTTGCGCCCAAGGATTCGATTCAGAAACGTCATTGCCACTGTGTTAGCAATCTAACACGGCCTAAGGCAACGCCTTTGGCGTCAGCTGCCCTGCGCCGCGCTTTCCGGCAGATCCTCGCCCATCACGCGTTGGTAGTATTCGCTCACAAGCGTGCGTTCAGCCTCGTCACATTTGTTGAGGAAGCTGAGGCGGAAGGCAAAGCCGAGCGAATTGAAGATAGCCGCGTTCTGCGCCCAGGTGATTACGGTACGCGGGCTCATAACGGTCGAGATATCGCCGCTCATAAAGCCCTGACGCGTCAATTCGGCGACCTTGATCATGTTCGCAATCGTCGCGTCATCGGTGTCTGGCGTCTTTGATTTGACGATGGCCTGTTCGGTTTCAGCCGGCAGGTAGTTAAGCGCCACAACCACATTCCATCGATCCATCTGCGCCTGGTTGATCGCTTGGGTGCCGTGATAAAGGCCACTCGTATCGCCAAGGCCCACGGTGTTCGTTGTCGCAAACAGACGGAAATAGGGGTTTGGCGTAATCACCCGGTTTTGGTCGAGCAGTGTCAGACGACCATCAAATTCGAGGATGCGCTGAATTACGAACATCACGTCTGGGCGACCGGCGTCGTATTCGTCAAAGGTCAGCGCCACCGGATGTTGAAGCGCCCAAGGCAGAATGCCTTCCTTGAATTCGGTGACCTGCAGACCGTCTTTCAGCACAATCGCATCACGACCAACAAGGTCGATACGGCTGATATGCGCGTCGAGGTTCACACGGATGCTCGGCCAATTCAGGCGCGCGGCAACCTGTTCGATGTGGGTCGACTTACCCGTGCCGTGATAACCCTGCACCATCACGCGGCGATTGTGTGCAAAGCCTGCAAGGATCGCGAGCGTCGTGTCCGGATCGAAGACATAGGCGTCATCAATTTCAGGCACATGTTCGCTCGGTGCGGCGAAGGCGGGAACTTGCCAATCGACATCAATGCCAAACGTTTCGCGCACGTCGACGGTGTGATCGGGCTCGGTGGGAAGCGCTTCGGCGCCGGCGGTGTTGGGGGTCGCGGGTGAATTCATGGTCGGAGCCGGTTAGAACGCCAGCGCAAGGGGTGCAAGAGTTGCTTTACGCTACTCAATCATTGGACCAATCAATCGACCTGTGCGGGATCGCGAATTGTGCGCAGGTGATCGCGCTTGATCCACAGACGTGCGCCCTTGGGTCCTGCGGTCAGTTCCAATGCGCGGCCGGCGGGCAAGCGAATCCAATCATGGAGACCAAAGGCCTCCCCGGCGTGGGAAACATCGCCTTCCAAAATGAGCGCTTCGGCCCCGCCCTTACCGCTTAGCTGAGCCTTCGTGCCCGGAGCCCAGTGTTCAAGAGCCACGGCTTCATATTCACGCTGCGCAAGCGGTGCGTGCGAGACACCGGGGCGTTCCGGGTCTGCTTGAAGATCGAGCGTGTTCAAATCGATGGCAATCTGCTCCTGATCCGCCGGATCGAACTGCCACAGCTTCACAAAGATCGTGCAGCCCGGCTCTGACCCCGGAACGTGGTGTGTACCCACGGGATTACGGACATAGGTGCCCGCTGGATAATCGCCATGTTCGTCCTGAAACACGCCATCGAGCACGATGAACTCCTCCCCTCCGCTATGCGTGTGTTCGGGAAATGAAGAGCCTTTTGCATAGCGCACGATGCTGGTCGCTCGAGCCACTTCATCGCCCACGCGGTCGAGCATTCGGCGGTCCACGCCAGCCATAGGCGAGGCGACCCAATCGATCGTACCAGTGTGGGTAAAGACGGGCTGTGAAAAGTCGGCGTTGATTTCCATAGCCCCAAGGTGGGGCACACAAACGACAAGGAGAACCCCCAAGCGGCTCGAAAAATGCGATCACTGTGATTACATTGGCTTTCATGCCAAGCCCGATCGAATCCCTGCGACTTAAAGTCGTCGATCAAGTCCGAGGCGTTTTCAATGATCAGGCGAGCGGCCAACAGCCCGTGCCGCCTTCTGATGAAGCTTTGTTTGAACCCGATTCGCCTATTCGTATGGTCCACGCTGATCTGGTTGGCATGATGACGGGCGGAGTGCGTGGATTGCTGCTCCAGATGCTGCATCCGCACGCGCTGCAAGGGGTGCTCGACCATTCGAACTTTCGCGAAGATATGCATGGGCGCCTGCAACGCACGGCGCGCTTTATCGCGGTGACGACCTTCGGCCATCGCGACCGCGCGATGGCTTCGATCAAGGCGGTCAACACTATCCACGCGCGCATCGGCGGCACCTTGCCCGATGGCACGACGTACAACGCCACCAATCCGCGCACGCTCGCCTGGGTGCATGTGGTTGAGGCGCAGAGTTTTCTCGCCGGCTATCTGCGCCACGTACGCCCTGATATGCCGGGCCATGAGCAAGATGAATATTATCGTCAGTTCGCCGTAGTCGCCCGCGCGTTGGGCGCCGATCCCGTGCCGGAGAACCGCAAACAAGCCGAGGCGATCTTTCGCGAGCTTCGACACGATCTGAAAACCAGCGCCGAAGCGCGCGAAGTGGCGCAATTGGTGCTGAACGCCAAACCGCCGGGAACCCCGCCCGGCGTTCAGGGGATGATCGGCGCGGATGCGGTGGCGATGCTACCCGATTGGTCGACGCGCATGCTACGGCTGCAACGTCCGGTCCTTACCGCGATCCCTGCGCGCGCAGCGACGTGGGGCATGGGGCGCACGCTGCGCTGGGCGTTCAAGCAAAAGAGCTACCGGTCCCAAAACTGAGGTCCGCAAAACGCAGCAAAATAGGGTATAGCTGTTCTCCGGGAACGTAGACTGGAGGGAAATGCAATGCTTGTCGCTATCGCACTTTTGTCGGTGCCAGTGGGTAACCGCGAAGATTATCAGAAAGCCGCCGAGTTCATGGCGCAGTGGTCGATGGATCACGGCGCTCTGGAGGTCATGGAGCTCTGGGAAAGCAATGTACCCGAAGGCAAAGTGACCGATCTGCGCAAAGCGGTGGCCGCGCCTGAAGGCGAGAAGATCGTTGCGGGATGGGTCGTCTGGCCGGACAAGGAAACCTTGACCAAGGCGCAGGAGGCGATGGGCAAAGGCGAAGGGTTCGAAGACTACCCCGAAGGCGATCCGCCCTTTGATGGCTCGCGCCTGATCTGGGGCGAATTTGAGCCCGTCCTGATGAAAGGCCGCTGATCGCATGGCTGAATTCACTTTCTACACCGTCGCGATGAGCCGTGGCCAAATCGCGCGCTGGGCCCTGCACGAAGCGGGCGCAGACTATGAACACGTGATGATGGATTGGGGCAGTCGGCCCGAAAGCTACAAGGCAATCAATCCGATGAATAAGGTACCCGCGCTGGTGCACCACCACGGGGACCACGATCACGTCGTCACAGAAGTCGCCGCGATCAATCACTATCTGGCGGACACACACCCGGAAAAGGGCCTGCTGCCCGACGCACACGAAAAAGCGTCCTATTTCCGTTGGATGTTCTTTGCCGCTGGCCCGATTGAACAGGCCGTGCTGTCCAAAGCGATGGGTTGGGAAGTCCCGGCTGAACGCACCGCCTCCGCTGGTTTCGGCACTTTCGATCTGGCCGTATCAACCTTGTCCGACTGGATTGCCGCCAACGACTTTGCCGCCGGGGACCGTTTCACCATGGCCGACACCTATGTCGGCAGCCAAGTCACTTGGGGTTTGCAATTCGGCACAATAGAGGAAACTCCGGCGTTCAAAGCCTATGCGGAACGGTTGACCAATCGCCCCGCTTACATCGAGGCCAAGGCGATTGATGCAAAGCTGATCGAAGCGGCGGGTTAGCCTAGCGCGGACGCTTTACGCAGCGTCTGATAGGCTTCAACAACCGCGTTAAGGCGCGCTTCGAAACTGCGATCTCCACCGTTGCGGTCGGGGTGGTAACGGCGCACCAATTCGGAATAACGGCGGCGCAGGCGCGGTTTGTCGGTGTCTGAGCCAAGCCCCATAACCTCCAGCGCTTCGGCCTCGGTTTTGCTCCACCGGCCGGACATCGCCATCTTCGCGGTGCGTTCCGCACGGCTGCGAATGCCGCTCGCGCGGGCCGAGATCGCATCGAGTGGATCGTCAAAATCCGCCCAGCGCGGCATGCCATCAACCGCCGCGCGCGGGCTGAACGCGGCGCTTTCGGTACGCCAACCCGACGTTGGCGATTGCGCGTTGAAGATTTCTTCGGCGCTCATGCCTTCGAACCAATCGTATCCTGAATTGAACTCGCGCACATGCTCAAGGCAGAACCAGCGCCATTCGCCCGGCCCGTCAAATCCGCTGGGCCGGTGCCCCGGCGCGCGGAATTCGCCCGGCTTTGTGCAACCCGGCCAATCGCATTGCCGGTCCACGCTTTCGTAGCGCCCATGAAACTTGCTAGAAGCCATAAGCCCTTGAGAATGGCGTTTGCCAACCCAGATTCCAACCCGCCGACACTTGCAAAGAAGGAAACAGCCGCGATGAGCCGACCGGTCGCTGACGAAATGCGCGAATTGCTCGAGGTGGCGTTTGCGCCCACAGCTCTCGAGATTATCAACGACAGTCACCATCACGCCGGTCATTCGGGCGACGATGGATCAGGCGAGTCGCACTTTACACTGGTGATCGAGGCCGAGGCTTTTGCCAGCATGAACCGCCTTGCGCGCCAACGCGCGGTCATCGCGGCGCTGGGCGATATTGTGGGCGAGCGAGTCCATGCGGTGGCGATCAAGGCCAGCGCTCCCGATTCGTGACGGACGACGCACCGCTTCGCGTTAGGCGCGCGGCTCGCATTATCCTTGTCAGCGAAGCCCAGCGCGTCTTGCTGTTTCGCTTCGACGTTTCCGACCGTCCGCCATTCTGGGTGACAGCCGGTGGCGAATGCGAGCCGGATGAAAGCTTTGAACAAGCCGCGCGCCGCGAACTGTTCGAGGAAACCGGCCTAGTCGCCGATCCAGGCCAGCAAATCGCTCGCACCACGCCGAAATTTGTGACTGTTCAAGGCGAGCCGATCCAGGCGGACGAACGCTATTTCCTGTTGCGGGTGGCCGATGAAACAATCTCCACCGCGCACCACACGGAGCTTGAGCGAAAGGTCATGACCCAGCACCGCTGGTTCGAATTCGAAGACCTCGCCGACTGGCACGAAGCGATCTTTCCCGAAAACCTGTCGAACATTCTGACGGACGCCCTCGCCGACCAGCCCTAGAGCGTTGCCCTCTCCCGTGTCTCTGGTATCGCTTAGCGCCAAGAGAAAAATGGGAGAGAGAGACTGATGGACTACAACGGCAAGGTGGCTTGGATCACCGGGGCTTCCTCAGGCATCGGCGCATCGCTCGCGCGCGGCTTTGCGGCGCGTGGCGGTCATGTAATTCTGTCCGGTCGGGACGAAGCGCGCCTCGCCGAAGTGGCGGCGGATTGCGGCGAGACACTCATCCTTCCGTTTGATGTCCGTGACGATGCGGCGCTCGCTCAGGCCATTGAAAAAGCCATTGCGTGGAAGGGGCAGGTCGACCTCGCCGTCGCTAACGCCGGTGTCTCTCAGCGGGGGCGCGCGCTCAAAACCGACATGCAGGTGTATCGCGATATCATCGATATCGACCTCACCGCGCAGATCGCTTTCTCGCAAGGGATCATCAGTCACATGGCCGAACGTGGCGAAGGGGCGCTGGCGTTTATCTCCTCCATCGCGGGCAAGGTCGGCGTCCCGATGCGCACCGCCTATTGCGCGGCAAAGTTTGGTCTTGCGGGCTACGCCGACGCGCTGCGCGGGGAGCTATCGATCAACGGAGTGAACGTCCATGTGATCTATCCCGGCTCTGTCGCCACCAATGTAAGCCGCAATGCTCTCAACCCCGATGGCAGCCGCCGGGGCGTTTCGGACAAGGCCATCGATAACGGCATCAATTCCGACGACGCGGCCAAATCCATGCTCGATGGCATGGCCAATAGAGAACGCGAGATCATTGTTGCGGAAGGCTTCGAATTGGCCATGGGCGATATGCGCCGCACGCCCGATGCGCTCTTCGACCAAGTCGCCGCCATGGTGGCATCGGGCTATATGGAGAAAATGGAAGCGCAGAGCTGACCGGAGAGAAAGCGATCATGGAACAGAAACGCGTCCCGCTCGCCAATGGCATGCATCTTATGTGCGTCGATGATGGACCGGTCGACGCGCCGGTCCTTATCTTCCTGCATGGTTTCCCCGAAAGCCACCGCACCTGGCGTCACCAGATCCGCCACTTCAAGGATCGCTATCGCTGCATCGCGCCCGATCAGCGCGGCTATCGCCAGTCTTCGAAGCCGCAAGAGGTGGAGGCCTATGCGCCGAACAAATTGATCGGCGATATCTTCCTGCTCGCCGACGCGCTGGCCATTCCCAGTTTCACCATCGTAGGCCACGATTGGGGCGGAGCGATCGCATGGGGCGTGGCGCTCGCTGGTCAGCACGCCCGAGTGGACCGCGCGATCATCGCGAACGCGCCGCATCCTATGATTTTCCAGAAGCTGCTTTACACCCACCCCGGACAGCGCGAAGCGAGCCAGTATATTCGTGGCTTTCGCGATCCCGCCAACGATCCGTTGATCAAGGATCGCGGGCTCACCGGACTGATGCAAAAGGAAGTGAAGTGGGACAAGCCGGGCGCAATGGAGCCCGAGGAACGCGCCGAGTTACTGCGCGACTGGCAAAACCGCGACGCGGCCTTCGGCATGATCAATTACTACCGCGCGAGCCCTATGGTTGTGCCCACGATGGATGAACCGTTCGAATTGCCTGCGGACTACTCGCCACCCGATTTGCCGGATCTCACCATCCCAACCTTGGTGATTTGGGCGCTGGACGATCTCGCTTTACCGCCAGAAAATCTGGAAGGTTTGGACAAAGTGATCAATCCGCTCACTGTGGTCCAAGTGCCGAATTGCGGGCACTTTGTCCCCTGGGAAGCGCCAGACGCGGTGAACAGCGCGATGGAAGCCTTTCTCGAAGGCTAGATAACGCTCAATGTCGCAGGGCTAGCCAAGCACGCAAAAATCCTGTAAATCTATGAAAGAAAAGGAGTTTTGCTATGGTATATCATATCTCTTTGGCGACCTGTGATTGCGGCTGCACCGATTGCAAATCGGGCAGCGGATGCTGCGACTGCGGCTGCACCAGCTGCGGCTAAACCCTCGGGCCACTTGGGGCGTTGCGGGCTAACGCGAAGACGGAGCGTTAGCCTACGTCCCAGTCAACCCACGTGCCAGTCAACCCACGCGCCATGCGGGTGCGCGTTGGCGAGCAGGTGCGGTGTTCCATCGCCATCCGCTCCATCCCAATACCGCACGCGCAGTTCGTGACGAAAGGTTGCGGGGTTGGTCTCCAGGCTGACCCAAGCCAGCGGACGGTCGTGCGTGGCCTTTGCCCCATGCTCTTCCAGCATCGCGGTGATGGCGTTCTGCGTATCGACCGGCATGTATTGCCACATAATCGAATGAAACATCGCCCGCGTCGTCCCGTGCTCCTGTAACTGCGCGAGTTGTTTAGCGACGAATGCGCCACCATCCATGGTCACCACGTCAGGAGCACGCGCCGACGCTAGCTGAATGGCCGCGTCGATACGCCGCATCCGCTCCGCTGCGTCGGGCCAGACATAGGCCTTCAGTCGCAGAGCCGCCGCCGGATCGGACAAATCGATCGGTGTTATATCGCAACCACGCACAGACTGGATGGAAAAATCCTCCGGCGGCGCGGGTGGCGTGCCCGCCCCTCGCCATTCGGGCGCGATCTGCATGTGTGAGGTTGCGAGGCCAGCCTTAACCCCTCCGAGATCATAAAAGTAGCGGTCCATCATGGTGTTTACCCCGGCGCTCGCTCCCAATTCAAACAGGTCGAACCTGGGGACAACACGCTTGGCCAGCCATAGAAGGCCCGCCATTATGCTGGCCGAGCGCCCCGCTTCGTTGGTCTGCGGCGGGCCATCAAGCCAAGGTGAGAGAGCCGCGTCGTGGCGCTTCGCCATGTCCAGCACCAGATCATCGATCACGCCCTGGTCGGTCACCTCTCCAGCGTAAACCGGGATCAGTCTCTCATCCACGCCCGTCAAAGCCAAATGGTGCAGGCCGCCTGTCACCCGCAAGGGCATCGCGTCTTTCAGGGTCAGTCCTTCCCATTCCCGCATCCGGCGGCCCAACTCGGTATCGGTTTCGCGCACTTTGGGCAGCGTGCGGATCACCCGCGCTGTGCACGCAGCCCCGGCTTCGTCGGCGTGGTCCGCCTGCCAGGTGATCGCCTTGTCAAATTCTTCAATCGCCATGATCCCAGTGCTCATTGTCGCTCCCAATCCTTTTGCTTTGAGCCGCCTTGCTCCATTGCCCTTTCAGGTCCCAGCCCCTAAGTGCGCCGTCGCAATGATCTCCAAGACCACCGATACATCTTCTGCTCAGCTCACCTTCGCTGTGCCCAAGGGTCGCATTCTTGACGAAGCGCTTCCCGTTATGGCGCGCGCTGGCGTCGTGCCCGAGAGCGACTTTTTCGACAAGGCCAACCGCTCGCTTTCCTTCGCAACCACGCGCACAGATATGCGGCTGATCCGCGTACGGGCGTTCGATGTGGCGACCTTCGTGGCGCACGGCGCGGCGCAGGTCGGTATTGTCGGATCGGACGTGATCGAGGAATTCGACTACGACGATCTCTACGCGCCCGTCGATCTTGATATCGGCCATTGCCGTCTATCCGTCGCGCGGCTCGCGGGGGATGACGCGGACGAAGGCGCGGCCAGCCACCTGCGCGTGGCGACCAAATATCCCAACCTGACCCGCCGCCACTTTGAACAACGCGGCGTTCAGGCCGAATGCGTCAAATTAAACGGCGCGATGGAATTGGCTCCGCTGCTGGGTCTGGCGCGCCAGATTGTTGATCTCGTGTCGACCGGCGCGACGCTCAAACAGAACGGCTTGATCGAAACCAGTCGCATTCTGGATATTTCAGCGCGAATGATCGTTAATCGCGCGGCGCTTAAAACCGATCCGCGCATTGGGGCGCTGGTCGCCGCTTTTCGTGAGGACGCTGAAAAGCGCGCGAGTGACCAAACGCAGGACGCGGCGCAATGAAGACCCTCTCCACCCTCGATCCCGACTTTCAGACCCGCTTCACACGGCTCGTCAATTCGCGCCGCGAAGCCGATAGCAACGTCGCGGGCCAGGTGTCTTCCATCCTCGCCGATGTGAAGGGCACTGGTGACAAGGCGTTGATCGATCTGACGCAGCGTTTCGATGGCTATTCGCTGATCGACGACGCGGATTGGATCGTGACCAAAGAGCGCATGAAAGAAGCGTATGAGGCGCTGGACGCCGATCTGCGCGACGCGCTCGAACTGGCGGCGAGCCGCATTCGCGCTTACCACGAGGCGCAACTGCCCGATAATCGCGACTACACCGACGAAACGGGCGTGCGTCTGGGAGCGATCTGGCGGCCTGTGGATGCGGCGGGTCTGTATGTCCCCGGCGGCCGCGCAGCTTATCCCTCTTCCCTGTTGATGAACGCCATTCCAGCGCGTGTAGCCGGTGTGAAGCGCATCGTCGTCGTCACCCCCACGCCAAAAGGCAATTCGAACCCGCTGGTCCTCGCCGCCGCGCATGTCGCAGGCATTGACGAGATGTGGCGCGTGGGCGGCGCGCAAGCGGTTGGTGCGTTGGCCTATGGCACCGACAAGATCAAACCGGTCGACGTGATCACGGGTCCGGGCAACGCCTATGTCGCTGAGGCCAAGCGCCAGCTTTATGGCGTGGTCGGCATCGATATGGTTGCGGGGCCTTCGGAAATCCTCGTGATCGCCGATAGTCAGAACGATCCCGACTGGACCGCCGCCGATCTGATGAGTCAGGCTGAACACGATCCGACTTCGCAGAGCATTCTGATCACGGATGATGAGGCTTACGCGCGCCTCGTCGAAGACAGCGTCGATCTGCTTCTGGCAACCTTGGACACCGGCCGCCGCGCGCGCGAAAGCTGGGACACGCACGGCGCAATCATTGTTGTGAATGATCTGGCCGCCGAAGCCCCTGCCCTTGCCAACCGGCTGGCGGCGGAGCACGTCGAATTGGCGGTTGAAGACGAAGTAGCTGAACAAATGCTCAAAGACATTCGCCACGCCGGGTCGGTCTTCCTTGGCCGCATGACGCCCGAAGCCGTTGGCGACTACGTAGCCGGGCCCAACCACGTTCTTCCGACAGGGCGCCGCGCGCGCTTTTCCAGCGGCCTGTCCGTACTCGATTTCATGAAACGCACCAGCTTCATCCAACTCGATCAGGCTTCGCTTGACGCCATCGGCCCGGCCGCCGCCGCGCTGGCGCACGCCGAAGGTCTCCCCGCTCACGCCAAATCGGTAGAGGTGCGCCTCAAATGAACACTCCTCCCCGCTCGCAGGCCCGCTCAACCGCGCGCTTGGCCGCCGTTCAGGCTCTCTACCAGATGCAGATGGAGGGCACGGCGCTCACCAAGCTGCTCGACGAATTTCACCAGCACCGCCTGGGCCGTGAGATTGACGACGAAGACCATGGTGAAGCGACGTACGCCGAAGCCGAAGTCGACTTCTTTGATGACATCGTACGCGGTGTCGATGCGCGACGGGATGAAATTGATGAACTGCTGCTCGCTAGGCTCGCCGATGGCTGGACCCTGGCCCGTCTCGACAAGACCATGCTGCAAGTGCTGCGCGCAGGCGCGTATGAATTGATCGCACGCGCCGATGTTCCGACCGCCTCCGCGATCAGCGAATATGTCGATGTGGCCAAGGCCTTCTTCGACGATCGCGAAGCCAAATTCGTCAACGGCATACTCGACGCTGTGGCCAAGCACGCGCGCGGGTAAGACCGCACCGGTTCGGGGCTATCTTTCGCCCCTTTTGCGCTTTACACCGCGTGTTGGGATACCGGGATGGCGCATAAAAATGAACGAGCTTGAATTTCTTGCAGGCTTGCGAGATCTGCCGCAGCACCCCGGCGCGCGCGGCCTTCAGGACGATTGCGCGGTGATCGAGTTTGGATCGGAAACGCTGATCCTGACCCATGACATGATGGCCGAAGGCACGCATTATCAACCCGAAGCGAACATGGCCGATGTGGCATGGAAGCTGGTAGCGATGAACCTGTCCGATCTCGCCTCCAAAGCGGCCGAGCCCATTGGTGCGCTCTTGGGCGTTACGCTTGGTAAGGACGATACGGGGTTCCTCAGCGGTCTTCGTGATGCGCTTTCAGCCTATAATATGCCGTTGCTGGGCGGTGATACCATCGCGGCGACTGGCGCGAGCACTTTTGGCATCACCGCTGTTGGTCGCGCCACGCACACGCCGGTTCCCTCGCGCGAGGGTTCAAAGGTCGGTGACGCGATCTATGTCACCGGGACTGTTGGCCGCGCCATGCTGGGTTTTGAGGGCAAACAGCAGTTTTTCCACGCGTTTCACCGCCCGCAGCCGCGGCTAGCCGAAGGTCGCGCGCTCGGCCCCGTCGTCAGCGCAATGATGGATATCTCGGACGGCTTGCTGCTCGACGCCTGGCGCATGGCTAATGCCAGCGGCGTGTCCTATCGGCTGAATCCCGAATTGATCCCCGTTGCGGAAAGCGCACGGATGGATGAGTGCCTGCGCTGGGGCGACGATTACGAATTGCTCTTTACTGCTGCGCCTGATGCTAATTTGCCTGTCCCAGCGAGCCTGATAGGTAAGGTCGAAGCGTGCGGACCAGCGCCGTTGTATCTCGGCGGTACGTCGCTCGAAGATCCCGCTTCGCTGGGTTATCGCCACGGCTGAGGGCCAAAACGGCACAAAAGCCGCCGAAAACTCCGGGAAAAGCCGTTTTTCGACGTGTTTTCGCCCTTGTCACCCCACCGCAACCCCCTAAGCTGCCCATCAAGCGCCCCGAGGGATAGGGACTGATTGGGAGATCAGGCGCTGAGGACGGGGACGCTTTCACAATAATAATAAATCGCTTTGTGAGAGAGGGGATCAATTCGTGAATCTGATACTGATTTCGATCGGTCTGGGACTGCTTGCCATCGTCTATGGCATCGTCACCAGCCGACAGGTTCTGGGCGCGAGCGCCGGGAACGCTAAAATGCAGGAAATCGCCGGCGCTATTCAAGAAGGCGCGCAGGCCTACCTCAACCGTCAATACACCACGATCGGCATGGTCGGCGTTGTTGCTGCGATCATAGTTGGCGTTGCTCTGAACTGGGTGGCGGCCGTCGGCTTCGTCATCGGTGCGGTGCTGTCTGGCGTGGCGGGCTACATTGGGATGAACATCTCGGTACGTTCGAACGTGCGCACGGCAGCCGCAGCTGAAAAAGGCCTTCAAGAGGGTCTCACCATCGCGTTTCGCGCCGGTGCCATCACCGGCATGTTGGTGGCGGGTCTGGCGCTCTTGGCCATTGCTGTGTTCTTCTATGTCCTCGTCGGTCCGATGGGGCTGACGCCGAATGATCGCATCGTAATCGATGGTTTGGTGGGTCTTGCCTTCGGCGCCTCGCTGATCTCGATCTTTGCACGTCTTGGCGGCGGTATCTTCACCAAAGCGGCGGACGTGGGCGCGGACCTTGTTGGTAAGGTCGAAGCTTCCATTCCCGAGGACGATCCCCGCAACCCGGCAACCATCGCCGACAACGTGGGCGACAATGTCGGCGACTGCGCCGGTATGGCGGCGGACCTGTTCGAAACCTATGTTGTCACCGTTGGCGCGACCATGGTTTTGACCGCGCTGCTGTTTTCGAAGCAGCTCGGTGACCTTCTGCTGCCAATGATGAGCTTGCCGCTCCTGATCGGCGGCGCTTGCATCGTGACCTCGATCATCGGCACATACGCGGTCAAACTGGGCAGCGGCTCAACCAACGTGATGGGAGCGATGTACAAAGGATTCATCGTGACCGCCTTGCTTTCGATTCCACTGATCTATGGTGTCACGCACTATGCGTTGGGAACGCAAGGCGCCGATATGAACACGGTCCTTAATCCGGGATCGGGCATGGTCGAGTTCACCGGGGGAGACCTGTTCTATTGCTCGCTGATCGGCCTCGCGCTGACTGGCATCATCATCTGGATCACCGAGTATTACACCGGCACGAACTTTCGTCCGGTCCGCTCAATCGCCAAGGCTTCGGAAACGGGCCACGGCACCAACGTGATTCAGGGTCTGGCGATCAGCCTTGAATCGACCGCACTTCCGACGATCGTCATCATTGCCGCTATTATTGGCGCGTATCAGATCGCTGGACTGATCGGTCTTGCTTACGGCGCAACCGCGATGCTGGCTCTCGCTGGTATGGTCGTGGCGCTCGATGCTTATGGCCCGGTGACCGACAATGCGGGCGGCATTGCTGAGATGTCGGAGCTTGACGAAAGTGTTCGGGAAAAGACCGACCTGCTCGACGCCGTTGGCAACACGACCAAGGCTGTGACCAAAGGCTACGCTATCGGTTCGGCTGGTCTCGCCGCGCTGGTTCTGTTCGCCGCCTACACCGCTGACCTTCGGGAGTTCTTCCCGGACGCCAACGTCGATTTCAGCCTTGAAAACCCGTATGTTATCGTAGGTCTGCTGCTCGGCGCTCTGCTCCCGTACCTGTTCGGTGCGATGGGCATGACCGCCGTTGGCCGCGCCGCGGGCGACGTTGTCGTTGATGTGCGAGATCAGTTCGCGAACGACCCGGGCATCATGGCCGGCACGAGCCGTCCGGACTACGCGCGCACGGTGGACCTGGTCACCAAGGCGGCGATCAAGGAAATGATCATCCCGTCGCTTCTTCCGGTCCTTGCACCGATTGCGACCTATTTCGTGATCTATTTGATCGCGGGCCAGGACAACGCCTTTGCCGCGCTGGGTGCGCTGCTTCTGGGTGTGATCGTGGGCGGTCTCTTCGTCGCGCTTTCCATGACCGCTGGTGGCGGCGCGTGGGATAACGCCAAGAAGTACATCGAAGACGGCAACCACGGCGGCAAGGGCTCCGAAGCTCACAAAGCGGCCGTGACCGGTGACACCGTTGGTGACCCCTACAAGGACACCGCCGGCCCGGCTGTGAACCCGATGATCAAGATCACCAACATCGTCGCGCTGCTTCTCCTCGCGGCGCTGGCCAGCGCGCACTAAGCGCCCCTGCCCTTTGAGTCTTCCCGCTCGTTCTCAAGAAGCGAAGCGGTAGAACACAAAAACGCCCCGCCGAGCCCATGGGTTCGGCGGGGTTTTTATTAAGACCTGTCTGTTAACCCTTTCGCCTAACCGCCTTCTTGCGCGAATGGACCGAGGGACAACCGCTGTGAACGCACCGTTCAAACCGGATACGATCGACGAAACCGATGCGTTTGACGCCTTGGCAGAGGCGGATCGGCCCGATCGCGTGTATCTGCGTAGGCAATGGTTTGTGAGCGGGCCAGAACCGGCCATGGCCTTTCCTGTTGCTCGCGATCCTTCAGGCAAACCGCTCGCAGGGTTTGGATTGCGACCCAAAGCCATCGGTCCCGAAGCGCTGGGCCTCAAGATCCCCGAGATTGCTGGACCATATTGGCCGTTTCGCGGTGTCCCTTTGGATGCCAAGGCCTCGACGCAAGACCTCGCCACCGCGATGCGCGCACCTGCCTTCGCCAAGTCTATCGGTCCCGCCTTTCGCCTTGGCCCTGTGGTTTGCGATCACGCTTCGATCACCCAGCTCAGCGAAGCCGCCACACTCGCCGGATGGACCGTGCTTACCAAACCGGTCGGCCAACACTTCGCGGTCGATCTCAAGACGCTGATCGAGAGCGGCAACTGGCCTTCAACCCGTGGGCAGCGCAAGCGTCGCTGGCATGTGCGCAATATGGAGAAGATTGCTCCCGTGCGCTTTGAGTACTTCACCGGCGAAGACTGGACCAACGCCACTCGCGATGCGATGGCCACCATCGAAGCCAACAGCTGGCTCGGCACGCTCGAGGATGGCGGTGACACCAAGTTCCGCGATCCCGCCCTGCGCGCCACATGGGAAGACGCGGCCAAGGACCCGAAGATTGCGAGCATGATCCGGGGCAGCCTTTTCTGGATCGGGGATGATCCGGTGGCCTTCACCTTTGGCCTGGACTGCGGGACTTCTCGCCTGCTGATTGCCAATAACTTCGATATGAACTTCAAGAAGGAGTCGCCGGGCAAGGTCCTGATCTATGACGACTTCCTCAAGGCAGCGGATCGCGGGATCGAGTGGATGGACCTTGGTCTTGGCGACGCTGGGTACAAGAGCGATATGGGCGCGACCGAAGTGGGCGCGATTGTCGATCTCATGTTCGTGAAGAGCCCGCTGTTTGCCCGCGTCCTGCGCCCACTCTGGGAGCGTTAAGCCCCTTCTTGACGCCCCTCCTTGACGCTGGCGCGCGCCGCTCGCATGGACCTTTGCCATGAGCGACACCCCTAATCCTGAACAGCTGGTCGATGGTCTTGTAGAGCTTCTGACCGTCGAGAAGCGCGCCTCCGACATCTACCGTGGCCGTCCGCAGAAGGGCGGCATGGGCCGCGTCTTTGGCGGTCAGGTGCTCGCCCAGGCGCTTCAGGCCGCGCAGGCCAGCGTTCCCGAAGGCAAGCACGCGCATTCGCTCCACGCCTATTTCCTGCGCGGAGGGGTTGAGGGGCCGCCGATCGAGTACCGGATTGAGCGCGACTTTGACGGGCGCAGCTTCGCCAACCGCCGCGTGGTCGCCGCGCAGGAGGCCGAGGATGGCAGTGTCCAGCCGATCCTGAACCTCACCGCCAGCTTCCAGGTGCCTGAGCAAGGGCTTGAGCACCTCGACGCGCCTATGCCCGATGTCACCGGGCCAGAGGACCTCAAGTCCGACATGGAGCTGCGTCGCCAGATGGTCAGCAAGGCGGGCGACAAGCTGACCGACGCGCAGCGCACGCTGATGCTGCGCCCGCGCCCGATCGAGATGCGCACGGTGGACCGACTGCACTGGATGAACTCCGAGCCCAAGCCGCCGTACGCGCACAGCTGGTTCCGCACAGCCTCGCCCATCACAGGAGAGGTCGACACGCCAGCGCTGCACCGCGCGCTGATCACCTATGCCAGCGACTACACGCTGCTGGGCACCAGCGCCCTGCCCCACGGACTGTCGTGGATGCGCGGCGAGCTGGTGGGTGCCAGCCTCGATCACGCTTTGTGGTTCCACGCCCCAGCGCGCGCGGATGAGTGGCTCCTCTACGTCACCGACAGCCCGTGGACCGGCGGCGGGCGCGGCTACAACCGAGGGCGCATCTTCAACGCCGAGGGCCAGTTGGTGGCCAGCGTCGCGCAAGAGGGCATGATGCGGAAGCGCAAGCGCAAGGGCTGATTCGCCGACCGCCCCCACCGGTCCCATCACTCGGTTCGTCGCTGCTGTGGGGTGGATGGACCACCTGTTACACGGTCCTAACGACAAAATCGGATCGATTACAGAATGGTCCGATGATCGCCTGAGGCGATCACCAAAGGGCGCGTTTAACGGGATCAAGGGGCTGGCTTTCATAGGCAGTGATCCTATTGCGCCGGGACACAGTAGGAAAACACGCGCCTTCGCCTGCTCCCTTGATCTTCCTTTTTGGATCAAGCGCTCAAGCGCCCGCACCCCACATCAGCCAGACAAAGGAAAGCGGCTGCGTGTCGGACGCGTTCCAGAATGTGACCGGAATGTTGGGCGGCGCGATGATCATATCACCGGCTTTCATCGTGAAATCGGTCTCTCCCATGACGCCTTCGGACTCGCCCGCGATCACAAGCACCATGCGCTTGAACGGCACGCTCAACGTCGGGGCTTGATCGCGCCCTAGGCCCGCCGGCACCGTATAGACCGCGCTGCGAAAATCCTTGTCGTAATAGGTTGCCACCCCGGGCGCCCCGTGGACAATACGCGCATGTTCCACCGTGAAGGGTACGATCTCGGGCGTTCCGCGAGTCCAGAAATGGAAGATCAGCGGACGTATAGTTGCGTCATATTCGCTCGTTTTCTGATAGTCCGGAGTGGTCAGAATATCGAGCGGCGTGACATCCTTTGACGATGCCGCGCCCATCGCGGTCAGCCCATTCCAGACCCCCTGATCAAGCAGGTTCAGTGTTTCGCGACTTGCTGTGAAGTAGAACAGCGGTTCATCGCCAAACCCTTCCTTAAGCTCAACGCTCCGGCCTTCTTCGGCCTGTTGCGAGACAACGCGCCAACGCAAACCTTCGACTTCGATGCCGAAGGTGATGTTCTGCGCGAGCGGGTCTTTGCGGTAGTCCATAACGAAGCGTTCGAGCACGGGCTCGATCACGTCTTTCTGCGTTGGCTCTTTATTCTGAGCGGACAAGGGCTGAGCAAGCGCTGCGAAGCCAGCGACCAAACCCAATAGGCGCGGTGTGATTGTCATACGTCGTCTCCTTTTCTATTGCCTGCCAAGAGAAATGGATGAGCGACCCGGTGCCTCAAGCGGATATGAATGAACCGACCCCAATTTTGCGCGAAGCGCAGGGAAAGACCGTTCATGATGCGCGAATGACAGGTCAACCCGCGCGGCCATTGGCGTCTTGGGCGATGACGATGGGTCTTGGCGGGTTGCTGCTGGGTTATGTCGGCGCCACCGACTCCTATGGCCTGCCGATCACGCTGCGGTTGGGTCTGTGGTTAGGCCTGTGCGCCGTCGGCGGTCTGATAGCGATTACGATTGAACTCGCGGCGGCGGGCCTTGGCCTACGTTCGCGTAACGGGTTGGTCTGGTGGGCCGTGCTGACAATGGGGTTGGCGGTCGCGATGGTCCCAGTGATTTTCCTAGTTAATTCCGGCGGCACCGCGTCGCAGATGCCCAATCTCGGGCTTTTCACGCTAAACTCTTTCGCAATCAGCGCCGCGCTTGTCGCTTTTCGGCTACTTGTCGGGTCCGCGCTCGCTCGCTCGCTTCCCCTTGCATCGAACACCGACAACAGCGCGGATATTGAGAGGCAGGGTACTCCAAGACTACTCGAACGCCTCTCACCCGCATTGCAATCGGCGAAATTGCTCGCTCTCAAATCAGACGGGCATTATCTGCGCGTTTACACCGATCAGGGTTCCGAAATGATCCTAATGCGGCTGAAGGATGCGATGGGGGAAACCGCGCCGGTCGAAGGTATGCAGGTTCATCGCAGTTGGTGGCTGGCGCGACGCAGCGGGATGGAGCGGCGTTCAACCGATGGCCGCATAGAGCTGAAACTGAACGAGGATACATGGGTGCCCATCAGTCGGACGCACCGCTCGCAGTGGCTCAAACAGAATTGGTAGGACGCGGCGCTTTCACGCTCATTTAGGCCGCCCAACCTGCGCTGCCCCACAACGTTTGGCGCCATGCACAGACAGCGCTTTGAAACGCGAGTGAGCTGCTAGACCGCCCTTAATGCGCCAGAAAGATCGGCAATTGCGGATCGGTCAGCGATCGCCGCGTGACTCCGCCCAGCAGCATTTCCGCCAACCGTGAATGGCCATAGGCGCCCATCACAACCATGCCGCATTCGCGCATGCTAGCGGCGGAGAACAGGGTGTCAGACACCTTAGCCTCGCCTTTGGGGATCTCGATCAGTTCCGGCTCGATATTGTGGCGGCTTAGATAGCGCGCGCCTTCGATGGGCGGCAGATCAAAGCGCTGCTTGTCTGACACTTCGGTGACGGTCGCCAGGTAGACCGCGTCGGATTTGGCCAGAAGCGGCACCGCTTGGCGCAGCGCCACGCTGGATTCCGCCGATCCATTCCAAGCGATTAAAACCGGTGCACTCACATCGAAGCTCTTCGTATGTCCGGGCACGACCATGACCGGGATCGGCGCTTTAAGAGCCAGCGCCCCGGCCATGCCCGACGGGCTCGCCATGCCATCTTGCCCGACATCGTTGGGCCCGATCAGGATGATATCGTGCAGCGCGGAACGCTCGAGCAGCTTGAACTCAGCCCGGCCGGTGACGAACTCCCAATCCCACGATACGTCTTCGTGCTCCAACTGCCCTTCGATCCGGGTGCGAAGCTCCTCGGCGGCCTCTTTGATGCGCGGGATCGCAGCGGCCATGGCTGAGCCATAGAAGTCGCCCGGCGCGAAGACCTCGTAATTGACCACCTGCAGACAGGTGACGTGCCCATCGAACGCGCGCGCCATATCGAGCGCCACTTGCAAGCGCGCGTCCATGCAGGAATCGCCGTTGATGTGGAGAAGAATGGATTTCATGAACCTGGCCTCCCTAGCCAATGGCTTGCGTTGATAATCCCCTTTGTGGCCGCGCGGAGCAAGCTGGTCTTTGATCAAGGTCAAATTTGTAAAAGGGCTTTCCTCTTAGGCTGGGAGGGGTAGTCTTGCAGGCCGGAGAGAGGGAATTCCAATGCAGATCATACGCCAACCGCCGGTCAAAACCAGCCTCAAACCCAGCAACCATCCCTACCTGTCGGGCGCGTGGACGCCGGTTCACGAAGAGGTCGATGTGGACGAGCTGGAAGTGATCGAGGGGGCTATCCCGGACGACATCGACGGCGTCTATCTGCGCAACACCGAAAACCCGGTGCACCAACCGTTGGGCCGGCATCACCCGTTCGATGGCGACGCGATGATCCATCAGGTTAGCATCTCGGGCGGCAAGGCAAGCTATCGCAACCGCTTTGTGCGCACAGGGTGCTTTGAAGCCGAACAGATCGCGGGCGAAGGATTGTGGGGCGGGTTGATGGACCCGGCGGGGACCTCCAAACGCCCCGGTTATGGCGCGCATGGCGGGCTAAAGGACACCGGGTCGACCGATATCATCGTCCACGCCGGCGTGGCCTACGCAACGCTCTACCAATGCGGCGAGGCTTGGATGGTCGATCCACTGACGCTGGAGACGCTGGGCAAGGCGCCGTGGGGGCCGCTCGATGGAGTCTCCGCGCATCCCAAGGTGGATGAAGCGACGGGCGAGTGCATGTTCTTCAACTATTCAAAACACGCACCCCACATGCATTACGGCGTAGTCGATCGCGTGGGGAAGTTGGCGCATTACGTGCCGATCCCTCTGCCCGGCCCTCGCCTGCCGCACGATATGGCGATCACGAAAAACTGGTCGATCCTCAACGATATGCCGCTGTTCTGGGATGAGAAGCTGTTGGAGCGGAACATCCACGCCGCGCGCATTCACGAAGGGGTGCCGACGCGCTTTGCGCTGATCCCTCGCCATGGACAGCCCGAAGAGATCCGCTGGTTCGAAGCCTCGCCGACCTATGTCCTTCACTGGACCAACGCCTATGAAGACGGCGATGAGGTGATTCTGGAGGGGTATTACCAGGACAAGCCGATGCCTGATCCGATCGAGGAAGCGGGCGAATACAGCCACATGATGGCTTACGTGGATGAGCATTCCTTCCAGTGCCGTTTCCACCGCTGGCGTTTCAACCTGAAGACGGGTGAAACCCGCGAAGAGCGTCTGTCGGATCGGATCGTCGAATTCGGGATGATTAACCCTGACTACCTGATGAAACCCAACCGCTACACCTGGCACACCACGACCAAGCCGGGGTGGTTCCTCTTCAACGGCTACGTTCGTCACGACACGCAAACCGGGGAGGATCAGGTCTACACCCTACCCGATGGCGTGTTTGCCAGCGAAAGCCCGATGGTGCCGCGAAAAGGCGCCGTCGCAGAAGATGAAGGCTACCTTGTCACCTTCCTGATTGATGAGAACACCGGCACGTCGCAACTCGCCATTCTCGATGCGAGCGATGTGACCAAAGGCCCGATCTGCTGCGCCGCTTTGCCGCACAAGATTTCCAGCGGGGTGCATTCAACCTGGGTCGAACACGACCAATTGCGCGCCAATGCGAGGTACAAACGCGGTCTGATGGCAAAAACAGCGGCGGCTTAGGGCAGGTTCTTAAGCGCGTTCCTGATCCAAGCTTGTGTCGGAAGGGCTTGGGGCGACACTCCCCACAACCCCTTCATCGAACGGGGCGATCCCAGCGACCGGAAGGCGCCCCAGCCAGCGAACCCGCAAGAATAGCCTTCCCAGGACGGCATGGGGCTCAACATGATCGACGCGCACAGAACCTTCGTCGCTGCGGTTCAGGCGTTGCAGCGCTACGCGTCCGCTTAGGCTGACCGCGCGAACTTTGCGAACCAGCCGCCCATGATCGGCGGTATCGACCAGAACGATATCGCCGCGTCGGACCCGCTCAACCTCGCGGAAGATCACCCCTGCACCCAACGGCAAGGACGGCTCCATCGCGCTATCGCGCAGGCGTATGAAGGACAGACCAAACATCGCCAGACGCGGTAACTAACACCGGTTTGCGCCGCAAGGGAGCGGAGAAAAGCGCCACCCGATTAACAAACCCGATTTCAGTTCATCAAAAATGCAACTTTCGTTTGGCCTGTGCATTGCTATGGGGAGACATCCAAAGAGCAACCAAAGAGAGTACCATCATGGCTTTCACTGTAATCGACCTCCCCTATGCCGACCTGGGTGACGCCGTTTCGGCCGAAACACTGTCGTTCCACCATGGCAAGCACCACCAGGCCTATGTCGACAAAATGAACGCCGCGATTGACGGCACCGATCACGCCAGTGCCGCTCTCGAAGCGATCGTGGCCGCCGCGCGTGGCAGCAACCAGGGCCTGTTCAACAACGCGGCGCAAACGTGGAACCACGGTTTCTACTGGCTTTCGCTGTCCAATGAAGAAACCGCCCCGTCGGCCGACCTCGCCGCCAAAATTGACGAAGCGTTCGGCTCGATGGACGAGCTCAAAGCGCAGCTGAAAGCGCGCGGCGCCGGCCATTTCGCCAGCGGCTGGGTCTGGCTGGCTGAAAAAGACGGCAAGCTTTCGATCGAAGAAACCCACGATGGCGACACGCTGGCCGACAGCGGTTTCAACCCGCTCCTCACCGTCGATGTTTGGGAGCACGCCTACTACATCGACCACCAGAACAAGCGACCGGCCTATCTCGACGCGGTTGTTGACAGCAAGCTGAACTGGGCCTTCGCCAGCGAAAACCTCGCGCGCGGCGCGGCTTGGACCTACCCGAATTAAACGACATCAAACGCCCGAAAGGGTATTCAAGAAAGACCCCGCAGCGCCCCGGCGTTTGCGGGGTTTTTGTTTGGCCAATCCGATCGCACTGACTGCACCAACGCGCGGATGCCTGGCGCGCAGATTAAAGCCCCATTCCGGCGTAGCGAGCGAGCAAGACCGCCAGTCATATCAATAATCTATCGATTCGGTTTTGGATCAAAACCAACGAGCGCCGCCCCTTAGACAACCCGTAGAGCCGACGTCGCAGGGGCGTTTCTGGAAGGCGCCGAAGCACCTGCCAATCTCTGCAAAACCCCTTGTTTTTTAAGCCGAAATAAAAAAGGGCCCTGCAATGCAGAGCCCCCTTAAATTTATCTGATCTGTCAGCTTTAGCTGAAGATCCAGTCCCAGATTGAACGTCCCATGACGAAACTCCTTTATGGATGAAACACTGGTTGTAACTATCTTAACTGCCTTCTTTTGTAAAGTGTTAACCCTAGTATTTCGTAAACAGGAGTTATGGGTTTGTTGCAGCGCACAAGCAAAAACGGGCCGCGCCCGGGGCACGGCCTCATTGGGTCGAGTTCGATTTTCAGTGGGAGCCGCCACCATCTTGGTTGGCGGCGCTAAGGATTAGGGTCAGACCTAGTTGGTTCGACGCAGCTGTGTCGTCTGCTGCAACCTTAACGTTTCAGACAGCAGTGGGAGCGTTTGGGGCCGAGCGATACAAAAGCCCTGAGCCAGATCACCACCCATATTGCGCAGCACTTCAAACGTGTCGAGGTGATCGATCCCTTCGACCACGCTGCGCATCCCAAAGGCGCGCGACAAGTCGAGCAGCGAGGCCACAACGGCTTTCGCCCGGTCGCAGCGCCCAACCTCGTTGGCGAACATCCGATCAATTTTCAGCTCATCAAATGGCAAGCCATACAACGCGTCGAGATTGCCACTGCCCACGCCAAAGTCATCAATCGAAAAGGTGATACCCAACCGCTTGATCTCTTCCATGATCGTACGCGCCTGCACGAGGTTCTCGACACGCGCGGTCTCAGTGATTTCGATCATGATGTTGTTTGGACTGGCGTCCGTAGCGCTTAGGGCCATTTCAACCAGATCAACGATCCGACTGTCGACAAACTGGATCGCCGACACGTTGACCGAAACCTTGCTCGGCAAACCTTGCCGCTCCAGATCGTTGGCGGCCTGCATGCTCTTTTCCATCACACGCTTGGTCAGGTCGTCAAGGCGTCCAGCCCTCTCGCATTGAAGGATAAAGCGGATGGGCGGAATTTCGCCGCGCTGTTGGTCGGTCCAACGCGCAAGCGCTTCCGCGCCGACGAACAGGCCCGACTGCATATCAACCTTGGGCTGAAGCTTGACCGATATCCGGTTCTCCGAAAGCGCGCTTTCCAATCGTGATTGCAGCGAGTGATCCCATTCCTCACTGTCGGCCTGGAAATCGGAGATGATAAAGACCGGACGATACGCTTCGCGCGCTTGATCGGCGGCGGCGATGGCGGAACTGATACGGTTGGCTGCGTCTCCGTCTTCCGATTGGTCCACACCGATCGTGATCGCGACGTCAATCGGAAGGCCGTCCACCATGACCGCTTGAGACGCGATGGCGCGCAATCCTTCCAGGTGTCCTTGAAGATCGGCGTAGTCGGAACGGCGGAACACCATGCCCAGATATTTGCCGCCATCGTGGTAGACATTCGCGTTCGCCTCACCCAGCGAGAGGCGGCCAGCAACCTGGCGCAGATACTCGCCCTGCTGGTTGCCTTTCAGAGTGGCGAAGATCGCATCAAGGCGGGCAATCTTGACGATTACAAGCACGTGATCATTCAGCGTCCCTTGCGCCTCAAGAGCGCGGCGGAAAGCGGTGAAGTTTGGCAGGCGGCTTTGCGCATCAACATACAGGTGGCGACGGCGATAGTTGGCCGTGCCCCGCAGCACGGCAAAGACAAACGCCATGAACATAGGGTCGGCCAACATGAACCGATGACCCTGCGCGTACCCCACAACGAACGTGACCGCGAAAAGCGTCACCCACACGCCGTAACCGATCCGGCGCCACAACGTCCGCAGGGGCGCGCTCGCAAGCAACAAAAGGAGCAGTCCGAAAGCGGGAACCGTGTACAGCGATGAAAAGGAGAACCCTCCACCATTCAGCGCCGTTTCGGCCGCCACCGCGCTGATATGGGCCGAGGTAACGCTCGCCCCTGATCCGTCTGGTGCGGCCAGAACGCGATCGTCACCCGCCAATGGAGCAATTACCACCTGTTTGCCCGCGACCTGATCCAGCACGCTTTGGTCTCCGGCCGCCAAGGCCGAAATCGACACAGTCGTAAGATCGGTGACGCCGAATGTGTAGTCAGGCTGTATCCCGCGTCTGGTTCCTTGAGAATCCGCGAGAACCGTCCAAAGAGCCGGGTGCTCCGCGCGTTCCGAGGAATAGTTCGCTTCCACCGACCATACGAAATCGAGGAAATCGGTTTCCATGTCGCTACTCACTATCGGAGCGGCATCGGCAAACATGATGTCATTGGATTGGCGCAGACCCGATACAGACGTCTGCGGGTCCACCGGCGCCGCTATCAGCGTGCGATCCCTGGCAGCGTGGATGGCGTTGCGCAGACGTCCATCGACGACAATGTCGTTGCTGGAACGCAGCGGAGTATCAATGACGATCCGGCTGGCGCCAGCCTTGTCGAGATTAACGATGGACCGAACAAGCAATTCGTTTCTGGCGGTGACCGAATTTGCGGCAACACCGCTGGTGTCCGTCACGAGCACAATCGACCCGGAAGGTTCGGAACCCGGAAGCTTCGATTGAAGCGCCCAAAAGGTGATATCGAGCGGACGCAAAAGGGTCACGAGGGCAAGCAGCGCCGATAGCGCAATCGCTATCGCGCCATGTCGCATACGGGGCGACGCCAACATATTTTTGACCCAATGGTTCAATGCGCGTTCCTCAACACACGCATGGATTAGGCGAATAAGGTAAATATCCTGTGACTGAACAGGGCCTTCAAAACGCGGGACTTTTACGAAAAATGACGGAAAATCGGGGTTTTCCGACTAACTTCCCGCATGGTAGAAATCGTAAATTTGTTGCGCGACCTTGTCGCTCACACCCGGCGCGCGTTGCAGGTCTTCAAGCGCCGCTGCGCGAACTTTGCTGGCGGTTCCAAAATGCAACAGCAGCGCGCGCTTACGCGCTGGGCCAATGCCGGGGATCTCATCAAGCGGAGACGCGGTGATCGCTTTGGACCGTTTTGCCCGGTGCGCGCCGATCACATAACGGTGCACCTCATCGCGCAACCGCTGGGCGTAGAACAGCACTGGCGAATTGGTCGGCAGCGTCTTTTCGCGGCCATCGGGGAAGTGGAACACCTCGCGCCCTTCGCGCCCGTGATGTGGGCCTTTGGCGATGCCGATGACGGTGAATTCGTCTGACAGTCCGTACTCTTCAAGCACGCTCATGACGGAGGAAACTTGCCCCTTCCCGCCGTCGATCAACAGCAGATCGGGCAGGATCGTCTCGTGCCCCTTCTTGCGGTTTGCGACCTCTTCGGGGTCCGCGCCCTCGGCGAACTTACGGAAACGCCGCTGCATCACCTCGCGCATCATGCCGAAATCGTCGTTGGTCTGCGCTTCGCGGATGTTGAACTTGCGATATTGCGACTTTTCGAAGCCTTCCGGGCTGGCGACCACCATCGCGCCCACCGCTTTCGCGCCCTGAATGTGGCTGTTGTCGTAGACTTCGATACGTTCGGGCGGCTCTCCCATTTCAAGGAATTCCGCAAGCTCCCGGTTGACCTTGGCCTTGGTCCCCTTCTCCGCCAGCCGACGTTCCAACGCCTCAACCGCGTTGCGCTCCGCTTGTTTCAGCAGCTTGCGCCGGTCTCCACGCTGCGGGATGGCGATGGACACTTTCTTGCCCGCCACTTCGGACAGCGCCGCCTCCATCAGCTCGCTTTCCGGCAGGTTGCGATCCACCAGAACGTTGGGTGGCGGCGGCACTTCTTCGTAGAATTGCAGCATGACGTTGGCGAGCACCTGCGCCTCTTCGACATCCTTGGTGTGGCTGGGGAAGAAGGCGCGGTGCCCCCAGTTTTGCCCGCCACGTATAAAAAACGCCTGCACGCCAACATGGCCGCCCTTGCTCGCCAGCGCGAAGACATCGGCGTCGCCGACCGTGCGCGCGTTAATGGCCTGGCTGCCTTGAATAAACGTGGCCGCGCGCAAGCGGTCGCGCAGGATCGCGGCGGTTTCGAAATCAAGGTCTGCCGCCGCTTTCGCCATCTGCTTTTCCAGATCAGCCTGCACCTGGCTTGATCGGCCCGCGAGGAAGTCCTTCGCCTGTCTGACCAGCGCGTCATAGCCCTCTTCATCGATCCGACCGACGCATGGGGCCGAACACCGCTTGATCTGATAGAGCAGGCAAGGCCGGTCGCGATTGTTGAAGAAACTGTCAGTGCAGCTCCTTAGCAAGAACAGCTTCTGAAGCGCATTGAGCGTCGTGTTCACGCTGCCCGCGCTGGCAAAGGGGCCGTAATAATTGCCCTTTGCCCGGCGCGCGCCGCGATGTTTATGAATGCGCGGATAGTCATGATCGGCTCGCAGCAGGATGAAAGGGAAGCTTTTGTCATCGCGCAACAGTACGTTGAATGGCGGTCGGAACCGCTTGATCAATTGCGCTTCGAGCAGCAGCGCCTCAGCTTCGGAATTGGTGGTGACGATCTCCATACTGCGGCATTGGGAGACCATGCGCATCAACCGCGTCGTCAGCTGATTGACCTGCGTGTAATTCGCCACGCGGGCCTTCAGGCTGCGCGCCTTGCCAACATACAGTACACCCCCGCGCGTATCGAGCATCCGGTACACGCCCGGCGTGGGCTTAAGCGTGGCGACCGTGTTGCGGATCGCCTCCACCCCGGCTTCCAGATTTGGCTGCGCGGACGCAACCGTCTGCGCCGCGCTGGCTTCGTTGAACCGCTCAGCGCCTCTGGGGTCGTGGGGAGTGCCAGCCTTGGTCTTCGACATTTCCGACAGATAGGGCGCGCGCACCGCCGCGTGAAGGCGTGTTAGGGTGGGCTTCAACACATGACTGAAAGATTCCGAAAGCGCGCCGCCAGCCCAGTTGAATTAATCTGTTCTTGACTCATTGATTTCATGTTAGCAAATATTCGAATCACATTATCAATGATCTTGTTATTTCGATTTAGCTAACATGGGGCATTTTTAAGTAAACATAGCTAATTTCTTTTTGAATTGATGCCTCGCTTTGAGCAGTCGATTTGAAATGAGCGTGCCGCAATCGGTGTTCCTCACGTCCGATTGCTTTGATGATCAGGCCATAGCTGGTCCCCGGTAGCGGGGTCTGATCATCTTTAGGCGGAGCGCGATGGCCACCCTTGCCCCGGCCGCGCGCTCCGCCTTTCTCTTTGGATGCCAAGCCGCGCAACGCTTGCGCCACCCCGACGCAAAGGGCAGTCTTGCGACACGTTACGGGGACTATCCAAACATGGCACATCAAGAGACCCTCAAGGTAGGGCGAGATAGCGCGTTGCCGCGCACGGTTGGTTTCTGGGGCACGGCGCTTTTCCCGATCAACGGCATGATCGGTTCAGGCATCTTCGCCCTGCCCGCCATTCTGGCCGCCGCTGTCGGTTCGTTTGCCCCTTGGATGATGCTCGTAGGCGCGGTGCTCATGCTGCCGCTGGTTATGGTGTTCGCCATCCACGCCACGCGTTTTGACAGCCATGGCGGCCCGGTCCTGTACGCTGGCCAAGCGTTCGGGAAATTCTTCGGCTTTCAAGCGGGCTGGACGCGATACGCCTCAGGCGTAGTGGCGGTCGCCGCGAACACGCAAGTGGCCATCGCTTATCTCGCCGTTCTGTTTCCGGTGCTGGAAGACCCCGTGCTGAAGGCGAGCGCGGTTATCGCCTTTATCGTGTTTTCGACAGTGGTGAACCTGGTTGGCATGCGCCTGTCGGTCGGCACACTTGGGGTCATGACCCTGATCAAACTGGCGCCGCTCGTGATCCTTGTGATCGCGGGTCTGGCGATGCGCGATCCGGCGATTGGTTTTGCCCTGCCCCAATTCAGCGCGTTTGAAGGCGTCATTCTGCTGACCTTCTACGCGTATATGTCGTTTGAAAACGCGACCTTTGCCGCAGGTGAGATGAAAGACGCCAAACGCACCGTGCCGTTGGCGTTGATCACCACGGTGGCGGGTGTGGCGCTGTTTTACATGGCGGTGATCTGGACCTATCTGGCGATTTCACCGAACGTCACCGGCGATGAAAGCGCCATGGCTGCAGCCGCTGGCGCGTTGATGGGCCCGGTGGGCGCGATTGTCCTTTCGTTGGCCGCCGCCTTTTCGATCAGCGCGAACACCTTGTCCGGCGGTATCGTCACGCCGCGAATGACCTACGCCATGGCGGAACAGGGCCTTCTGCCGCGCTTTTTCATGCACATATCGCCGCGCTTCCAGACGCCGGATTATTCGATCCTGTTCTATGGCGCGGCGGCAATCTTGTTCAGCCTATGGGCGGGCTTTGCCGCGCTCGCGGTGGCAAGCACGCTCGCGCGCCTTGTTATGTATCTGCTGACCGCGCTGGCCCTGCCGGTGCTCGACCGAAGGACCAGCGAGGATGCCCCTTGGTGGCATCTCGCGGTCGCGGCGCTAGCGGCCTTGTCCAGCCTGTGGGTCGCGGCACAAGCCAGCGCCGAGGCGTTTAAGATGCTGGGCTTCATCCTGCTTGCGGGCACGATGATGTTCTTCGTTGCGGCCAGACGAAAAGACACCCTCTCGGCGGAAGAGCCCCCTGCCCAAGGGGCCTAAGGATCGTTAAAGGGCGCCAGATGAAAACCTACGATATTGTAATTCTGGGCGCGGGCGCGGCCGGCCTGATGTGCGCCGCCATGGCGGGCCAGGCGGGCCTGCGCGTGGCCGTTCTGGAAAAGGCCGAAAAACCGGGAAAGAAGATCCTGATTTCAGGCGGTGGGCGCTGCAACTTCACCAATCTGGGCGCCGGGCCTGCGAATTTTCTGTCAAACAACCCGCACTTCGCCAAGTCGGCGCTGGCGCGTTACACGCCGGCGGATTTTATCGCCATGGTCGATCAACACGGTATCGCTTGGCACGAAAAGACGCTGGGCCAACTGTTTTGCGACGGATCGGCCAAGCAGATTGTGCAGATGCTGTTGGACGAATGCCCCGATGATCGGGTCGACGTCATCTGCGACGCCGAGGTCACCGCTGTGGTCCACGAAGAAGGCGTCTACGGGGTTTCCGCGTCCGGTCAGTCCTTTTCTGCCCCCTCTCTGGTCATTGCCACTGGTGGGCCATCAATCCCAAAAATGGGCGCGACCGGTTTTGCCTATGATCTGGCACGGCAGTTTGGTCTCAAAGTGGTTGAGCCCCGCCCCGCCCTCGTCCCGCTGACACTGGGCGGAGAGGATGTTCTGTTCCGCGAATTGTCGGGCGTCTCCGCCCCGGTTCTAGCTTCGCATGGCAGGGGTAAGAAGGCGACGCGGTTCGAAGAGGCAGCGCTGTTCACGCATAAAGGGCTTTCAGGCCCCGCGATCCTGCAAATCTCATCCTACTGGCGCCCCGGCGAAGAGATCGGGATTACCTTTCTGCCTTCCGCTGAAACCGATTGGCTGCTCTCGGCAAAGCGTGACCGCCCACGCGCTACGCTCAGATCAACGCTGCGAGAGCATCTGCCTGATCGACTGGCTGACGCGCTGGCCGAAAGGCTCGGTATCGGTAAGGAATTGGGCAACACCTCGGACAAGGCCTTGAGAGCGGCGCAGGATCGGCTCACCAACTGGACCTTCAAGCCCAATGGCACTGAAGGTTTTGCGAAGGCGGAAGTGACTATCGGCGGGATTTCCACTTCGGAGCTATCTTCGCAGACTATGGAGGCGAAAAAGATACCCGGCCTTTACGCCATTGGCGAAGCGGTCGATGTCACGGGATGGCTCGGCGGCTACAACTTCCAATGGGCCTGGGCGAGCGGCGTCGCGTGCGCGAAAGCGCTGGCGGACGCGGCCTAGCCCTAGGCACTAGGCCCCCACCTGCCGCGGGCGTCAACTTGTGCAACTGCGAAAAGCCCCTTACCTCTAGGTATTGAAGCCTGAAAAGGGATCAAACGGGGATAGGAGAGCGGCTTGCGTCAACTGCAAGGGATGGATTCATCATTCGTGGCGATGGAATCGCCCAATTCGCCGATGCATATCGGCAGCGTGCTGATCTACAATCCGGAGACCGCTCCCGGCGGATTTGTCCGGTTCAAGGACATCCTGGCTTTCATCGAATCGCGCATGCAGCTCTCGAAAACCATGCGTCAGCGTCTGGTTCGCGTGCCGTTTGACCTCGATTACCCCTATTGGGTCGAGGATCCCGATTTCGACCTGGAATACCATGTGCGCCATGTCGCATTGCCCAAGCCGGGCGATTGGCGTCAGCTGTGCATTCAGGCCGCCCGCATCCACGCGCGCCCGCTCGACCTTAACCGTCCACCATGGGAATTCACCGTGGTTGAAGGCCTCGACGCGGTCGAAGGCTATCCACCGGGATGCTTTGCCATGGTCACCAAAGTGCACCACGCGGCGATCGATGGGATGAGCGGGATCGACCTGATGGACGCTCTGCACACGCTTCAGCCCAACACGCCGCCTCCCAACAAGCCCGATGAGTGGAAGCCTGAGAAGATACCGGGACCGGTCGAATTGCTGGGCAAGTCTTACGTCAACTCGATCATCAACCCGTTCAAGCAAGCGCAGGTCGCCGCGCAGAGCATTCCCGGCGTCGCCAGCGCTATCAAAGGCCTGATCGCGCGCGAATTCAAGATTACAAGCGACATGGTGCCCCCGCGCACGCGCTTTAACCGCACGATCTCGCCGCACCGCGTGATCGAGGGACGCACCTTTGATCTGAAGGCATTTAAGTCGATCCGCGGGCTCTTGCCCGATGCCAAGGTCAACGACGTTGCGATCGCGGTGATTGGCGGCGCGTTGAACAAATATCTTACGGCCAAGGGCGATCTGCCCAAGTCCACTATGACAGCGATGGCTCCCATCTCGGTCCGCTCCGACGGGGAAAAAGGCGATATGGGCAACCAGGTGTCGGCCATGGTCGCTCCGCTTGGCACGCATATCGCCGATCCGACAGAGCGTCTTGCCTATGTTTATAGCCAGACCAGCAATTCGAAAGCCATGACGAACGCCATTGGCGCGCGCACCATGACCGAGGTGAGCAAGGTCAACCCGTTGCTTTACATGGCGCTGGGCGCGCAGCTGTTTAACCGGGTAAGCTTGGCCCACCGCGCCATGCCGTTCAACACAGTGGTGACGAACGTGCCCGGCCCGCCGGTGCACATCTATTCGTCAAGCGCGCGGCTTGAGAGCATGGCGGCTTCGCTGATCTGCTTGACCGACGGACTGGGCCTCGCCCACGTCGTTCAGTCCTATGTCGATGAAGCGTATATCAGTTTCACCGCCTGCCGCGACATTATGCCCGACCCGGAATTCTACGCGCAGTGCCTGCAAGACAGCTTTGACGAGCTTTTGGCAGCCACCAAAACGGCAAGCGAAGCGCCGGCCAAACCCGCGCCCGTCCAGAAACCAAGGACGAAACCCGCGACAAAAAGGGCTACAACAGCGAAAACCGCTGCTAAGAAGCCCGCCACACCGCGTAAAACGACAACACGACGAACGGCTGCGAAGGGATCTCCGGCCAAACGCAAGCCCGCCAAAGCTTCGGCGGCTCGCATCACGGAGGAAAGTAAGTAATGGCGACCGTCCCCCCTCAATTGCAAAAGCCGTTGCCCGGCTCGATCATCGTCGATGATGGCAAACTGAAAGGCGGCGCTCCGACCGAGCTGCCGCGCCCCCCGCACCGGATCTGGACGCTGTCCGAAGGTCGGGCGATGTTCGAATTCGCCACTTTTTATGCGATGCGCCCCTTTTTGGGAACTCTGCCGCACGGCGATGGGCACACGGTGATGACGCTTCCGGGCTTCATGGCCACCAACAGTTCCACCGCCCCGATGCGGAGCCTTTTGAGCAGCCTGGGCTATGACGCGCATGGCTGGGATTCGGGCCGCAACGTGCGGGTCAACGAAGAGCTGATTGTGAAACTCGAAGATCAGTTGGACCGCCTTTTTGACGAAAGCGGGCGCAAGATCTCGTTGATCGGGTGGAGCCTGGGCGGCGTACTTGCGCGCGAGCTCGCCAAGCTTAAGCCTGAGAAAGTGCGCTTGGTGATGAGCCTTGGCAGCCCGATCTCGGATGATCGCAACCACACGAACGCGGCGCGCCTGTTCAAGTTCTTTAACGGTGACGAGCCAGAGCAGATTCGCGGCGGCCAGTTCGAGGGCCTCGATGTCGCGCCGCCTGTGCCGACAACGTCTGTCCTGACCAAGACCGATGGAGTCGTCCATTGGCGCGGCAGCGTGCAGGATCCGGACAAGACCAACGGCCATCCCAGCGAGAACATCCGCGTCTACGCCAGCCACCTTGGCCTCGGCGTGAACCCCAGCGTGATGATCGCCATGGCTGACCGTCTGGCGCAACCCGAAGGCGAGTGGGAACCGTTCGAGCCTTCAACGGCGCAGGCGTGGATGTATCCGGGCTTGGATGAGAAGCCGCCCCTGTTCGACTAGGTTCTGTTCGACTAAGAGCGGCCTCTAGAACAGCTTGCGAATATCAATCCCGACGAACCGGCCAATCGGATCGATCACGAAGGGTTGGTAATTGATCGGCGTATCGCCGTTCTCGTCGCGAACGCGGCGTTGTCCGTCGAAGACGTTGTCCATCCGCAGAGAGATGCGCAGGTTCTTAAGCGCGGGGCTTTGGCTGCCGGTCAACTGATCGACGTTGAGGAAAGTGCGCAGGTCAAAGGTGACAAGATCACCGAAGAACAAATCGCTGCTGCCCGGAAGGCCTGATCCGTTGAGCCGTGTTTCCCCGGTGTAGCGACCGGATAAGCGGAAGCCGACGCCTTTGCCGAACACGCCCGCTTCCAGACGGCTTGAATGGCGCGGGAAGCCGAACGCGCCCGTCGCATCGCCATCGAGCTGATCCAGCACAGGAACACCCGGTCCAATCAGGATTTCGTTCTGAAGCTCAATCGTGTGGGTCAGGTTGGCAAAATAGCGCCAACCGCCACCGCGCCCGGCGGCAAGCGGATTGAACGCCGGCCCTCCAGAGCCCCCGGGACGACCGCCTTGACCACTACCGGTACGTCCGCCCGCTTGACCGTTCGACGCTCCACCTTGGCCGTTTGCGGCGGAACAAATACGGCTACGGATCCGCTCAAGACCTTCGTCCGGGATCGTGCCGTTATCGCCGCGCAACCGGTCCAGACCAAACTTGAGGAATTCCGGATCAATTCCCGGCAGGATCGCCGAGACATCCTCACCGCGTTCGATCATGCCGACCAACCGCCGCATAACGGCCAGACCATCATCGCCGCACAAGCGCGCCTGCATGGCTTCCATCTGCTCTGGACTTGGACGGCCGGGACGACCGGGGCCGCCAGGACCACCAAAACCGCGTGGGCGTTGCGCGCCCTCCGGATCACCGCGTTCGGGTATTGCGGTTGGATCAATAGCGCACAGCCGCTCGCGGGCTTTAGCCAGAGCTTCATCGGTCGGCTCGCTGGCCCCGCCACTCAGGCGCGACAGAATGCGTCCTATCGCCTGTGGCGGCAACCCACCCGCCATCTCAGAGATGTCTTCCCCGTTCTTGGCCGCCGTGGCCAGCCGTTTTAGGAAATCGAGCCCATCATCCGCGCACACTTTTTCACGCAGAGCCATAAACGCCGCGCGCCGTCCGCCGCGCTGAGGGCCACCCACGTTCCCAGGCGCTGGAGGCGCGCTGGCACCCGGCGGGCCGCTTACCCCCGGAGGAGGGCCACTAGGCCGTGTGGCCGCCGCTGGCGGGCCACCGCGACCGCCACCGCCGCCGCGAACACCAGGCGGAGGACCACCGCGACCCCCGCCGCGCCGCACCTGCCCAAACCCGCCGCGCGCGGACAAGCGGAATTGCAAGCGGTCCGCGCGCGTCTCGGCAAAGTTAACAGGGCGCTGGTCGACCGCGATGAGAGTACCGAACTCGTCGCGCGTCACCCGGTCCGGGAAGGCCTCCTCAATCGCTTGCGTGATCTGGGGAAAGGCGCTCGTCACATCGTCCGATCGATTGCGGATGTACTCGACGGTGAAGCGGGTTCCATCGAGGAATGGCAGCCGCCAATTGACCGCGAATTTCCAATCGCGCTGCGTCTGCTCAAGCAGGTTTGGATTGCCGCCGGTTGTTACATCCGCCAGCACTGTCTCCCCATTCACGAAATCGAACACAGGAACGTTCAGGTTCGTGATTTGTGGATTACCCAACGAAGACAAGCCCGGCGCCACCTCGCGGACGATGTACGTCGCCGAAAGGTTCAGGCCATCGGTCGGCTCCCAATTGAGCGAGGCGTTGTAATCGCCCAACGTTCCGAAGTCTGACACATCATCAAATCCGATCTGAGCGTTCAGTGTAAAACTGCCCAACGCGTCCGCAAATCCGGTGCGACGGCTGGTGATCGGGATAACGAAATTGGCCCCGCTGGTCAGAACGCGCCGGGTAAGGCTAACCGAGCTCATCGATCGGGTGTCGTCGCTTTCCAGCCGCTGCCAATTGGCTCCGACATCAAAGGTCGCCAGCAGTTCTCCACCGGGGAGATCGACCAGAGGTCCGCGAATTGTTGTGAGCGATTCGCCGCTTGTTGTTCGAGAGAACGCGCTCTCAAACCCCGCCTCCGCATTGCTCGGCAGCGCGCCATCCAGCGCTAGCGTCCCGTCCAGCGCAGCTTGCTCAAAGCCGCTTGTATCAAAGCGGTTGTCGATCTGAGTTGTGCTTTCCACCAACGATCCGTCCACGGTCGAGGTCAGTCGGAAAGCGTTGATGGGCTTGCTCAAGGACCCCGCGAGCGAAAAGGTGTCGCTCTCAGTGCGCCGTTCAAGCGGGTCGTTCTCGCCAAAGGTGCGTGTCAGACTTTCGCCGCTCGCATCGGTCAACTGTACAAGGTTGAGACCATCCAGACTGCGGCTGTCGAAACGATCGTATCCGGCGTTGGCGGATACGGTGATCCCGCTGTCGAGATAGGCCTTGGCCCAGCTTAGATTGCTCTCAAGACTGCGCGTGTCGGCGGCCAAAGAGCGGAACTCAGCCTGTGCCGGGTCGCTTTCCAGGTCAGAGGTCGAGCCCGGCGTCTGGATGATGTTTCGCTCGTCCTCGGTCAGCAAAGAAGCGTCGTTTGCCGTGAAATTGAAGTTGAGCCGTCCCCCATCGGCGATCTTGAGATAACCGAACTCCTGTTCATTCACGAACCGCCCGCCGCGCGCAGGGCCTTCAAACTCCAGCTCGACCTCGCGGCTCGAGTAATTCTCTTTGAGGATCAGGTTGATGACACGGCGATCGGGCGGAAAGCCAAAACGTTGAGCGACCTCTTCGGGAAACACTTCCACCTTGGCGAGCGCTTCGGGAGGATATTGGAACAGTTCGCGGAAATTGCCCGGGCGGATACCGTTCACAAGAATGACGGGCCGCCCACTCCCTCTGCCGCGCGCGGAGCCTGTTTGGTTCTGGATCTGCTGAACAAGATCGGCGATCGAAGCGACACCTTCGGCTGCGATGTCTTCCTCAGTCAGCTCCAACAGCGGTTCTTGCTCAACGTCTAGCTGCCCGCGCAAACGCGCGCCGCTTACGATGATTTGGCGCGGATCAGCGCTGCTATCGGTGCCAAAGTCGGTGGCTGGATCTTGCCCGTCAGCGGGCGGTGGGGCCGAGGTGGGCGCGGTCTGCTCGTCCGGCTGGCGCGCGTTCGCAGGGGTGGCGATAGAGACAAGGCACACCCCCGCCATCAGGGAAAGGCGCGCGAAGGGGATCGGGGTCATGAAACGGCCTTTTCAGCATTTCGCGCGCGCGAACAAGCGCTTGGCGTGTATCGATTTGCACCAGACTACGGCGTGACCGCCCGCAAGGATGCACGCTCGGCGGGACGGGATTTGTTCAGTAACGCACGAGGCTTCCCTTTTGTTCTCTTCATCGCTAAATGCCCCGCGCAGACCGACGGAATATCTCCGTCACAACCGATTTAAGGGATTACATGGCCAAAGAAGAACTCCTCGAAATGCGCGGGCGCGTCGTCGAGCTGCTGCCCAATGCGATGTTCCGGGTAGAGCTTGAAAACGGCCACGAAGTGCTGGGTCACACAGCGGGCAAGATGCGCAAAAACCGCATCCGCGTGCTCGTGGGTGACGAAGTGCTGTGCGAACTGACGCCGTACGATCTGACGAAGGCGCGTATCACGTATCGCTTTATGCCGGGTCGCGGCGGCCCCGGCCCACAATAGGGGCCTGACGCCCATCCGATGGGCTCTCTTCACTTAACTCTGGGATCCGCATCGCCGCGCCGGCGCGACCTGTTGGCGCGCCTTGGCGTGACGCCCGATGCAATCCAGCCCGCCGATATTGACGAGACACCGCACAAGGGCGAACGCCCGCGTGATTACGCGCTGCGTATGGGCGAAGAGAAAGCGTGTGCGATCACAACACCGGGCTTTGTGCTGGCGGGTGACACGGTTGTCGCCGCCGGTCGTCGCATCCTGCCCAAGACCGAGGAAGCCGACGAAGCGCGCTCGTGCCTCGAACTGCTATCGGGTCGTCGTCACACAGTGCTCTCCAGTGTGGTCCTGCGCGCGCCCGATGGATCGACCAAGGCGCGCCTTTCGGAAAACATCGTGCGTTTCAAATCGCTTTCTCACGAAGAGATCGACGCCTATCTCGCGGGTGATGAATGGCGCGGCAAGGCAGGCGGATACGCCATCCAGGGCGCGGCAGAGGCGCTGATCCAGTGGATGCGCGGCAGCCATTCCAGCGTCATGGGCCTGCCTCTCTACGAAACGCGCGCGCTGCTTAAATCGGCGGGCTTCGCGATTGGCTGAGTGGTTGGTCGAACGCGGGATCGGAGAGACCCGATCGCTGCTGGTCGAAAACGGCGAAGTCATCGCCGCCAAGCTGTGTTGGCCGGGCGAATTACGGGCGGGCGAGGCGCACAGCGCGCGGCTCATTTCCAAGGCCAAGGGCGCTCGGCGCGGGGTAGCGGCTTTGGACAACGGGAGAGAAGTTCTCGTTGATCAATTGCCCACCTCCCTCACCGAAGGACAAAGCTTCGCGCTGCGCATCAGCCGGTCAGCGATAGCGGAACGTGGGCGGTTCAAGCGGGCACAGGGACGGTATTTGGCCGATAGCTTGCCCAAAGATGAGGCAGTCTCTGCAAACCAGGATGCAGCGCATCGCGAAGTGTCCGCTTTTGAAGCAGGCCAGTGGGAAGAAGTCTGGCACACGGCCTCATCCGCATCGCTTGCCTTTTCCGGTGGTGAAATCGTGTGCAGCGCCACTCCGGCGATGACGGTGATCGACATCGACGGCGATGGCTCTCCCAAAGAGCTTGGATTAGCGGCTGTTCCCGCCATCGCCCGCGCGCTCAGATGGTTCGATATCGCCGGCAATATCGGCATCGACTTTCCGTCAATTGAGGCGAAAGCGGACCGACGGACAGTCGACCAAGCTTTGGACACCGCGCTCGTCGATTGGCCGCATGAACGCACCGCGATGAACGGCTTTGGCTTTGTCCAACTGATCGCCCGCCTCGAAGGGCCGTCCCTGCTGCACCGATTCGCCGCGTCGCGCACGGGTATGTGCGCACGATTCGCCTTAAGAGCAGCGGAACGGGCGGAAGGCGCGGGGCCCGTCCTGTTGCTAGGCGTGCATCCGGCCTTGAAGGCGAAGCTCAAACCGGAATGGATCGACGAACTGGCGCGCCGAACCGGCAAACAAGTGCGGATCGAAACCAACCCCTCCCTTGCACTCGAGGGGCCTAGCGCTCAGATATTGGAAGCATGAAAACGACCGCTTCAAAACCCTGCCCGATCTGCAAAAAACCGCGGACAAAAGACTTCAGCCCCTTCTGCTCGCAACGGTGCAAGGACCGCGATCTGGCGCAGTGGTTCGGTGATGGCTACGCCGTACCCGGCCGCCCGGCGAGCCCGGATGAGATCGCCAGCGCAAATTGGCCAGAACAAGACTGATTTAGGTCTTGCAAAGCCTCGCGCCCTTCGCCATAGCGCCGCTCTCATTGGCTGACCGATAGGGCCTTGACCCCATCGTTGTCGCAGCGAATGCCCGGGTAGCTCAGGGGTAGAGCAGCGGATTGAAAATCCGCGTGTCGGTGGTTCGATTCCGCCCCCGGGCACCATTCGCAAAAAAGGGGTCCTCCTGAATGTCCCGCCGCACCAAGCTTTACGAAGGCAAAGCCAAAATCCTTTATGAGGGGCCTGAGCCCGGCACGCTGATCCAGTATTTCAAGGATGACGCGACCGCCTTCAACGCGGAAAAGCAGGGCACGATCAACGGCAAAGGCGTGATCAACAATCGCATCAGCGAACATGTTTTCACGCGCCTTTCGCATATCGGCATCCCGACGCACTTCATCCGCCGCCTTAACATGCGCGAACAATTGGTGCGGCAGGTGGAAATCATTCCCATAGAAGTGGTACTGCGCAATGTCGCGGCGGGTTCGATCTGTAAACGCCTCGGTCTCGAAGAGGGCGAGCCGCTACCACACACGCTGATTGAGTATTACTACAAAGACGACTCGCTCGGCGACCCGCTGATCGCGGAAGAGCACATCGCATGTTTCAACTGGGCGAGCCCGGAGGAAATGCAGGATATCTCTTCGATGGCAATCCGCATCAACGATTTCCTGTGCGGGCTGTTTGCCGCGATCGACATCCGTCTTGTCGACTTCAAGCTGGAATTCGGGCGGATTTACGATGGCGATTACAGCCGCGTGATCCTGGCCGATGAAATCAGTCCGGATGGTTGCCGCCTGTGGGACATGGCGACGGGTGAGAAGCTCGATAAAGACCGCTTCCGCCGCGATCTGGGCGGCGAAGAAGAGGCCTATCGCGAAGTCGCGCGACGCCTTGGCCTGCTTCAAGGCGAAGACAACCAACCCGGCGAGGTTCTGGACCTATCCAGCCACCGCTCTCGCCTGCGCGGTACGCCGCCCAAGAAATAGCCTCCCAAACGCGCGTTGTTTGGACGCCCCTGCGTCAATACGCTATTGCGCTGCGTAGCTTTAGCGGAAGGGGGCAATTTGCGACTTGCACGGATCATAAGCGCGACGCTGACGCTGTTAGCGTTCGCCCTGTCCGGCGGTGCGCACGCGAAGCAGGTCGCCCTGGTCGTGGCCAACGCCGAATACCAACACACCTCGAAACTCGCAAACCCCTTGAAGGACGCGAACCTCGTATCGACCGCACTGAAGCAGGCTGGTTTCGATACGGTTGAGCTGGGCACCAACCTCACCCGTGCGCAGTTCATGGAGCGCCTGCGCGCTTTTCGCAGCGCCGCCGATGGCGCCGAGGCCGCGCTGGTCTATTTCGCCGGACACGGCATCGAAAGCGACGGACGCAACTGGCTGCTGCCCACCGATACCAAGCTGGACGCTGAGAAAGACTTGCCGTTCGAAGCGGTCGAATTGCAGCTGCTGCTCGACACGCTTGATGGCGCGAGATTGCGGATTGCGGTGCTCGATGCGTGCCGCAACAACCCTTACGAAAACCGCTGGACCAGCGAGAACCGCAGCGTAACGCGCGGCCTCGCGCCGTTTGAAATGGACGACATGCTGGTGATCTACGCCGCGGCTCCGGGACAGGTGGCGTATGACGGGGCTGATGGCAATTCGCCCTTCGCGCTCGCTCTAGCGCGCCGTTTGGTTCAGCCCGGTCTGCCGGTGCAGATGTTGGGCGGAATGGTGCGCGACGATGTGCTGGCCGCGACCAAAGGCGAACAGCGCCCGTTTATTTCCGCATCGATGACGGGTCGCCCGCTGTTCTTGGTTGAAGGACCACAAACGGAAATGGCGTGGCTTTCTGAGCTCTACGCGCCTGAGGGCGCGCCGGACACCAGCACAACTGCGCCGAAAGTCGACTTCGTCAAAGTGGCGGACACGCTCGCCATGACACGCGGGGTAAGCGATGTGAGCCCAGAATGGCTCGATGAAGAGACATGGCTCAAAACCCTCCAGGCCGATACAATCCCCGCCTATCAGGCCTATTTGGCGCAGTTCCCCGACGGCCTCTACGCACCTTATGCAAAGGCGAACGTGAAGCAATTGCTCGATCCCACGGCGACCAAGGGCGAACTCAACAGCGACAAACCGTGGATCATTTCCTTGGGGGCCGCGCTGCCAAATCGCTACGCCGTCGACCTTGGAGAGCCGCTGGCGATTGATGGGGTTTGGCGCCTTTCCACCAACGGCAAGCGAATGCGGATCGAGCGCGGCCGCGCCTTTGCCGTGGACGGCTGGAACTTCGGCTTGGTCTTTAAGGTGAAGCCGGAACAGGTGACGATGGTGAACCTGCGCGAAAGCGAGCCCGGCGTTTACGAAGGACGCGATATTCTTCTAAACGGCGATAGCCAGCTGACCTTGCGCGCGGACGGCAATCTGGATGTGAGGATCGGGACTTTCCCCTTTCCAACCAAGTTTGTGATGATCCGCGAAGGGCTGGACGATCCAGACGCCCTTCCCGCTCAGTAAAGCGCGGCGTTGCCTGACGCCGAAATGCGCTTGAAACCCTTGTGATCGCGCGCGCTATCGGGCAGCGTTGTCGGGTATGAAAAAGGCTACCATTCGCTTCGCCGTTGCCTCCGGGCTGCTTCTTGCATCTTCCAACACCGCTCTGGTCCATTCTCTCGCCGCCGAAAGGCACGCGGAAAGCGCGCCAACCGAAGAACCCGTTTGGGCCTTCGATGAAAGCGATGTCGAGGTTGATGGCGGCTACACGTTCGGCCGGCTTGAAAACGGGATGCGTTACATCCTCCGCCAAAACGCAACGCCCGAAGGCACCGCTGTCGTGCGGATGCGAGTAGACAGCGGTTCACTCGACGAAACCGACGCGGAACAGGGCCTATCGCACTATCTGGAACACATGGCCTTCAACGGGTCCAAGGGCATTCCCGAAGGCGAAATGATCAAGCTGCTCGAACGCGAAGGCCTTGCCTTTGGCGCGGACACGAACGCGTCGACCGGGTTCGAAGCGATCACCTATATGCTCAACCTGCCGCGCAACGATGAGGACCTGCTCGACACCGCGTTGATGCTGATGCGCGAGACGGCGAGCGAGCTGACCATCGCCCAAGACGCCGTCGACCGCGAACGCGGTGTGATCCTGGCCGAACGACGCGACCGGCGCAATTTTGCCCAGCGCGCGCAGGAAGACGGGTTTGAATTCTACGCCCCCAATGCTCGCTTCGGTGATCGCTTTCCCATCGGGGTGCTCAAAGTGCTGGAAAACGCGAACGCAGAGACCATTCGCGCGCTCTACGAACGCACCTATGTGCCGGAAAACACGACGCTGGTGATCGTGGGCGACTATTCGGTCGAAATGATGGAAGCCAAGCTGCGCGCCAAGTTTGCCGACTGGAGCGGCGGCGCCGCGCCGGAAGACCCCGTCACGGGCCCCTTCGACGTGAGCCGCAAGGGGCTAACCGATATCTACACCGACCCCTCTCTTTCAGAGAGCGTCAGCATCGTGCGCTTTGCGCCGTGGATTGACGAGCCCGACACCCTCGCCAACCGTAAGGCATCGGCGATCCGCAGCATCGGCTACGCGATCATAAACCGTCGCTTGGCGCGGCTTGCGCGCGGGGCTGATGCCCCCTTTGTGGGCGCGAGCGCCAGTCGGGGCGATTTCTTTGAAGACGCGCGCTCGACCGGCGTCAACATCGGCAGCCTTGATGGCGAATGGCGCAAAGGGCTGCTCGCCGCGGTGCGCGAATACAATCAGGCGATGACCTACGGCTTTACCCAGACCGAAGTGGACGAACAGCTCGCCCGCCGCCGGACCGCACTTGAAAACGCGGTGCAGGCCAAAGACACACGCACTAATGGCGCCTTTGCCGGAGCGGCGCTTAGCCTGGTCAGCAACGAACGCGTGCCGACGACGCCGGAATTCCGGCTCGCCATGTTTGAAGAGGTCGCGCCCACGATCACGCCAGACAGCGTGTTCGCCGCGTTGAAAGCGCACGCTGTGCCGTTGGAAGAGCCGATGATCCGCTTCCAAGGCCGGACCGCGCCCGAAGGCGGCAAGGAAGCCCTGCGCGCCGCGTTCAACGAAGCCATGGCGCTGCCGATCAGCCCGCCCGAGGACACCGGCAAGGCGGAGTTCGCCTACACCCAGTTCGGCGTTGCGGGCACCGTCGTATCCGACATCGTCGAACCGCAATTGGGCGTCCGTCAGCTCCAGTTCGACAACGGGGTAAAGCTCAACGTCAAATCGACCGACATTCGCGAAGACCGCGTGAATGTCAGCGTAGCGGTCGATGGCGGCGTTCTGATGGCAACCAAGGAAGACCCGCTTGCTGTCTACCTCACCGGATTTCTGAGCGCGGGCGGCCTGGGTGAACACACGCGCGATGAACTGACAACTATTCTGGCCGGGCGTAGCGTCGGCTTCGGCATGGGCGCGTCACCCGATAGCTTTGTCATGTCGAGTTCAACCACACCACGCGATCTTGATTTGCAGATGCAGGTCTTTGCCGCGCTAATGACCGATCCGGGTTACCGCGCTGAAGGGGTCGAGCAATTCCGCAAGGGCATCGACAATTTCTTCGAAACCCTCACCTCGACGCCGGGCCGCGCGCTCAGCGCCGTGCAAGGGGCCGAGCTGTCGGACGATGATCCGCGTTTCACTTTGCAATCGCCCGAAGCGTTTGAAGCGCTTGACTATGACGGCCTGAAAGCGGTTATCAGCGACCGCTTAGCGCGCGGGGCGATTGAGATCGCTATTGTCGGCGATGTCGACGAAAACGCCGCGATCGCCGCTGTCGCCTCCACCTTTGGCGCGCTGACCGAACGCGAAGACACCTTCCGCCGCCGTGATGACGCGCGCGTTCGCAGCTTCACCGCGGACCGTTCCACCCGTACCGTCGAACACGATGGCGAGGCGGATCAGTCGATCTTACGGATGATCTGGCCAGCAACCGATGATGACGACTACGAAGAGGCGACCAGACTGCGCCTGTTGGGCGGGGTCATGCGGCTCGAACTGATCGACCGGATTCGTGAAGAACTGGGGCAAGCCTATTCGCCCAGCGCCGGGGTCAACCTTAGCCGGGTGTATGACGATTACGGCACGATCACGATCAACGTCTCACTCGAAGACACCCAGGTAGAGGCCGCTCGCGAAGCGATCGCCACGCTGCTGTCCGATCTGGCGAGCGATGGGATCACCGATGACCTGATTGAACGCGCGCGCAAACCGATGCTGGAGCGCCACGAAAACGCGCTTAAAGGGCTTGGCGCCTACACCTCGCTCAGCGCGCGCGCGCAGACCGATCCCGAACGGATCGACCGGTTCTTTGTCTACCCTGACATCTTGAAAGCGGTGACGACGGACGACCTAAAAGCGCTCGCCCAGCAGTACCTTAAGCCGGAGGACGCGGTGACATTCCTTGTGGTTCCGAGCGAAAAGGCAAAGGCGAAGGCCGAAGCGAAAGAAGTCAAATCCGGCGAAACGACAGCCGACTAAAAGGCGGCCATCCGGGGCACAAAAAAGGGCTGGTGGGTCGCCTCCCACCAGCCCTTTCATTTTGCGCCACCACTGCGCTCTTTCGAGCGATCAGGTAGCGACGCGATCCCGTTAGCGGCCCTAGTAGTTAAAGCCAACCGAAAGACCGATAACCCGCGGTTCGTTCACGAACGCGGTGTTGTTGTTGAAGTCCACCACGCCCAAAACGTTGTCTTCTGAGGTGATGTTGCGGGCGAACAGAGCGATTTCATACTCACCATCGTTGCCGCGATAGCCGGCGCGCAAGCCCCCTTCGATGCGGGTGCCCGCATTGTTTTCGAGGCTTTCGTACAGCAAGAAGTTGGTGTCGCCCAGGAACACCCAGTCGGTGAAGATGAAGAATTCATCGTTGTCACCCACCGGCACGGTGTAGCTTGCGGTGAAATCGCCGCTCCAATCGGGCGCGTTGGGGAACGGGTTGCCATCCACCAGCGCAAAGCCATTGGCGTTGAGCGGATCGGTCACGGTGCACTGCGCGCACACGCCAACCGCGAGGTTCTCATCGTTGATCTGCGTGTCGTTGTAAGCCACGCCGATCGTAACGAGCAGCTCCGAGCTCAGCTGGAACGCAGTGTCGAGCTCAAAGCCCCACGCCTCGCCTTCGTTGGCGTTGATCAACTGCACAAGATTGCCCGTGCCGCCCACCGCAGTGAACTGCGGATCTTCGACGGTGTAGTAGAACACCGCACCGTTCAGACGGATGGCGTTGTCCGCGAGCTCGCTTTTGAAGCCGACTTCGTAGCTGGTGATGTTTTCCGATTGCGCGACGCTGGGCGCGCCGAAGAACGCGATATCACGGCCCTGAATGGTCGGCGCGCGGAAGGCGTTGGCGACGCGGCCATAGACGCTGCTGTCATCGCTGAGATCAGCAAACAGGCTGATATCCCAGTCGATGTTGTCGTCCTGAACCGAAACCGGCTGAGGCGCGCGGCCAGCGGTGACGATGAAGTCTTTCTCATCGTCGGTGTAGCGCAGGCCACCGGTGACGCGCAGCATATCGGACAGTTGATAAGTCAGCTGGCCGAACACGGCATAAGCGTCGTTTTTGTGGTTCACCGTCGCGGCGGGCGGGAAGGTGAAACCTTCCGTGGTCACGTCGAAATCGCTGGTGAAGAAGAAGCCGCCCACCTGCCAGGACAGCGGGCCCTCGGTGGTCGAAGCGATGCGGATTTCCTGCGTAAACTGCTGCAGGTCGATCGAGTCCTGTGTGTCCGACGGGAACGGGATGAAGCCCGGACCCGATACCGGCAGGAACGCCGCGCCAAAACCGCCATCGATGTCCCCGCGCGAGAAGCCTTCGCTTTCCCAATAGCTGGTGATCGAGGTGATCTCGGCGTTGTCGAAGGCGTATTTGGTGTTCAGCGTCGCGCCGAACTGCTGATAATTCGCCGGGTTGCCGCCGCCCGCGTCGTAAAACACGGTGCCGCGATCGTAGTTGTCATTCAGGTTGTTATTGCCCGGTCCAAGCACGTTGGCGCGGAAGAAAGTCGAGCTGCCGTTGAGATCACGGAAGTTAACCGAGGCCAACATCGAGAAACGCTTTTCCTCATCCGGGGTCAGCAGCAACTGGCCACGGATCGCGAAATCGGTGTAGCCGCCCAGAACGTCTTCTTCGCCAGTAAAGCCGTTATCGATCCAATCGCCGCGACGCTGGAACTGGGTCGAGACGCGGAAGGCGAGCATGTCGTCGACGAGGCCGCCACCGATCGCGCCATTGGCGGTGATTGTGTCGAACGAGGCAAAGCTAAGGCCAAGCTGCACGTCTTCTTCAAAGCTTGGCTTCACCGACTGGATCGAGACGATCCCGGCGGGCGTGTTGCGGCCAAACAAGGTGCCCTGCGGGCCGCGCAGAACTTCAACGCGCTCCACATCGAAGATCGGGAACGATTTGAGCGTCACGTTTTCGAGCACCACTTCGTCGAGCAGGACCGAAACTGGCTGCGAGGCGGCAAGGTCGAAGTCGGTGTTGCCAAGGCCGCGAATGTAAAAGCGCGGCGCGACACGGCCGTTGGAGCTTTCCACGTTAAGGCCAGGAACGGTGCCGGCGAGGATCGTGTTATCAGCGGCGCCAGAGAACAGCGCGCCTATGCGCTCTTTATCGAGGATTTCGGCCGAGACGGGCACATCCTGAATGTTTTCTTCGCGGCGGTTGGCGGTGACGACGATCGAAGGCAGTTTGCCCTCTTCGGCTTCTTCAGCGCCCGCGTCCTGCGCAGCGGCGGGAGCGGCGATCGCGAAAGCGGCGCCGGTGATAAGGGTGGTGATGGCGGTGGTGCTGGCCCAAGTGGCGCGGGCAGTGGGAAGTCGGAGTAGCATGGGAGAGGCCCCTCTTCGTTGATGGACACGCTGGTTCGTGCACGATTGCCGCTGACAGATTTAGTCGATTCGAGCGAGACGGTTGGTCGCAAATGCGGCGGTTAAGTGGCTTTTGCGTGTCGTTCTGCAACCGATTGTTGCAGCCCGGCGACAGTTTTTGCCACCCAATGAGCGGTTGCGGGCACCGCTCTTGCGCAAAACCATGCCTGGATGGGGTGCGTTAGGAGCAAAATCGGGCTAAGGGGCGCCGCAACTATCCGCGTCTCGCGCGCACCTCGAACAGAAAGCACCCCACGCCATGAAAGTTCGCATTTTCGTCCGCCTGAAACCCGGTGTCCTCGATCCGCAGGGCCGCGCCGTGCATCATTCGCTTGAAGGCATGGGCTTTGAAGGTGTGGATGATGTGCGCATTGGCCGCTTGATCGAAATGGATGTCGAGGACGGGACTTCGCCGGAAACGCTCAAATCCATGTGCGAAAAGCTCCTCGCGAACACCGTGATCGAAGACTTCGCAATCGAAACGGTTGAGACGGAGAGCGCCTGATGGGCCTGAACACCGCTGTCGTTACCTTCCCCGGCTCCAACTGCGACCGCGATATGGCGGTGGCGCTGGAAACGGTCACAGGCACCGCACCGCATCGCGTGTGGCATGGCGATGCTGATTTGCCCGCTGGGTTGGATTTCATCGCGCTGCCGGGCGGGTTTTCCTACGGCGACTATCTACGTGCGGGCGCAATGGCGGCCAAAAGCCCGATCATGAAGGCAGTGGTCTGCGCGGCGCAAAAGGGCGTGCCGGTGCTGGGTGTGTGCAACGGGTTTCAGGTGCTGTGTGAAAGCGGCCTTTTGCCAGGCGTGTTGATGCGCAACGCGGGCCAGCGTTTCGTATGCCGAACGGTTAAGTTGGAAGTGGAGAACACGTCGTCTCCCTTCACCAGTGGTTTTGCCAAAGGCGAGATCATTCGCGTGCCGATCGCGCATCACGACGGCAATTATTTCGCCGATGAGACAACCCTTAATACCCTCGAGACCGATGGACGTGTCGCGTTTCGCTACACCGAGCCCTGCAACGGATCACAGCGCGATATTGCGGGCGTTTTGAGCGAGAATGGTCGCGTGCTTGGCATGATGCCGCATCCCGAACGCGCCATGACCCCGGCGGCGCATTCCAGCCTTGGCGGCGAAGACGGCCTACGCCTGTTCCGCAATGTCGTGGAAAGCCTGGTCAGCGCGTAACGCCTGCGATCAGGCGCGAAGGCGCCCTTTGGTCTTGAACAGTCGCCTAGCGTCCTCGGCACCCATCGGACGACCGAAGTAGTAACCCTGGATCTTGTCGCAGCCAAGATTGCGGATCAGTTCGGCCTCTTCTGCGCTTTCCACGCCTTCGGCCGTGGTGGTCATGTTCATATTTTTAGCCATCGCCACAACCGCGTTGATAATGGCGAGGCTTTCATTGCTCCCTTGAGACGCGCCTTGCACGAATGTCCGATCGACCTTGATCGTCGAGAACCGCAGTTTGCGTAAGTAACCGAGCGATGAATAGCCGGTACCGAAATCATCGAGCGCCACTGAGCATCCCAACGCCATCGCCTGTTCCAGCGCGTTGCGCGCCACCGATGCGTCGCGCACGAAGATGCTTTCGGTCACCTCGATCTCAAGCCGTTCAGGACGAAGACCGCTGGCGGCCAGCGCGTCGATGACTTGCTGCGGGAAATCAGGCTCAAGCAATTGCTCTGGCGAAACGTTGACGTTGACTTTCACGTGTTCGGGCCAGTTTCTCGCCTCCAGACACGCCTGACGCAGCACCCAGATGCCAATGGGGACAATCAAGCGCGTGTCTTCCGCAAGTGGGATAAATTTCGCCGGGCTCACAAAGCCGTGTTCGTCGCTGTTCCAACGCACCAGGGCCTCAAAGCTGACAACGCTTTCTTCGCGGGCGTCGACCACCGGTTGATAATGAAGCAGCAGCTCCTTGCGCGACAACGCCTGCCGCAACGACAATTCAAGCTTGCGCCGTTCTTCGGCTGACGCGTGAAGCACGGGTTCAAAGCGACAATGCTCGCCGCCGCCCTGATCCTTGGCTCGGTAAAGCGCGAGGTCCGCGTTGCGCATCAATTCTTCGACTGTCTCGCCATCGCGCGGACCAAAAGCGGACCCAATGCTGGCCCCGACATACAAAGTGTGATGATCAACCGAATAGGGTTCGGAGAGGCTCTCGATCACGCGGCGTGCGATATCGCGCACCGCGTCACCATTCTTGGCATCGCGAATGACAATCCCGAATTCGTCTCCACCCAGCCGACCGCAGACCGCATTGTCACTCATGAAGGCCTGCAAACGCAGCGACACCTGTGTCAGCAATTTATCGCCTGTCATATGACCAAGAGAATCGTTCACGGCCTTAAAGCGATCGAGGTCCACCATCAGGAACGCACAGCGTGTGCGCCATTGCTGTGAATAGCGCAGCGCGTCGCCTAAGGCTTCGGTTAGCTGCAAGCGGTTCGGCAGTGCGGTGAGCGGATCAAACCGCGCAAGATAGGCGATCTTTTCGTCCGATTCACGCTGTTCGGTTACGTCCGAACCGACACCGCGAAAGCCGACAAATCTGCCCCGTTCGTCGCGCATCGGAGTACCAGACAGCTCCCACCATCGGACATCTCCCTTGATCGTGACCTGAACCAGGAGATTTGAAAAGTTCTCACGGTTTTTGAGCCGGTCAGCCAGTTGATGCAGGCTGTCCGGGAAGTGCCCTTCGCCCCAGACCCGGCCCGTAATGCACTCGATAATGCTCTTGCCCTCCACCTCGCTCTGACTGACGCCAAGCGCGTAGGCAAAACGCGGGCTGACCGCGCGAAGACGGCGGTGCGTGTCGACTTCCCAAAGCCAGTCGGCCTCGTTCTCTTCGAATTCGCGCAGCAGCAGCGACACCACTTCCTCTTTTTCCAGGATCGCATCGCGCGAAAGGCACGCTTCGAGATAGGTCTGCCCGGCCTGCAGCGCGCCAAGAACCGTCGTAACAATGAATACGGCGTAGGCCGCCAGCGCAAACCAGAGGCCCGACATCGCCAAATGCGCGATAATCATGGCGCCAGATGCCCCGGTGAACAGCACCGCTCCCAGCGGTGGGGACGTGCGAAAGAAGATGGCGCCGGAGGCCAGGATCGCGATCACCAGAATGAGAGCGGTCAATTGATGCGCATCGCCCATCGGTCCCAGGACCAGAACCGCCCCGCCCCAGAACACGCCCGACATCAAAGAGGTCATCGACTGCCGCTGGAATTCCGCCAAGGTAATTTTGCGCCGGTCGACATCAACCAGGGTTCGATCGAACTTCGCGCCCGCATAGTGCACCGACGCCATCACCAATCCCCAACAAACCAAAAGCAGCATGGGCGCCTTGGAAGCGTAAACCTGAGCGATAAACACGACGAGGATAGCGTGGGCGTAGACCCGCAGGAATGTGACGCTGGACAAGGCCGCGTACTGCATACCGCGCAGCTTTGCCCACTGCGCGTCCTTGGGTCCGGTCAAGCCAAGCACGGCGGCTAGAGACACCTTATGCGTGGTGTCATCAGGAAGAGGAGAAGGGGCGTTCACGCCGCGCAGAATTAAGGAAAAAAGGTTAGGGTGAGGTAAAGTAAAGGCTCATTCTCGAAGGCGCAGCCACGTGCGGAAATTACCGCGACTTTTCGCATACTTCGATAGTGACCAGCCGTTAACCCAACCCTTTGTCTGCCGCAGCTTTTTCCCAATTTCGGCCATCAAATGGAATGATCGATGGCGCTAAGGCAGAAACATCATCGACGCATTTGAAATGCACGCTCCAGCAATCGGGATGCGATTTGGGCTGATAAAAGCTCTTAACACCGCAGATCTTGCAGAAAAGGTGATCCGCCTTGCCGCTGCCGAACCGATAGCTGACCAGGTGGTTTTGCCCGAAAACAAGCGTAAAGCAATCATGCGGGATGAAAAGGTGCAGATAACCAGACGCCGAACAGATTGAGCAATTGCAGTCGAGCATCGCTGGTTCGCGTTTGCTCAACGCTTCAAAACGCACCGCCCCGCAATGGCAACCGCCGGTAATCGGGACGAGGTCGCTCATTCCACGGTGACGGATTTGGCAAGGTTGCGTGGTTGGTCGACATCGGTGCCCTTCACGACCGCCACGTGATAGGCGAGCAATTGCACCGGAATCGCATAGACGAGCGGCGCGATAAGCGGGTGGACCACGGGCATCTCAATAGTCGCCAGACAGCCCTCACCCGCTTTGGCCAAGCCATCCGCGTCGGAGATTAGCACCACCTTTCCGCCGCGCGCGCGCACCTCTTCCATGTTGGAGACCGTCTTTTCAAACAACGGGCCCGAAGGCGCGATCACCACCACCGGCACATCGTCGTCAATCAACGCGATGGGGCCGTGTTTCATTTCACCGCTCGCGTAGCCTTCGGCGTGGATATAGCTGATTTCCTTAAGCTTTAACGCCCCTTCGAGCGCGAGTGGATAGTCCGCCCCGCGCCCCAGATACAGCACATCGCGTGCAGGCGCGATCAGCGGCGCCATTGCCGCGATATCGTCATCGTGATCGAGCGCGGCGTTGAGTGCAGCGGGCGCTTCGAGCAGGTGCCTCACCACCTCGGTCTCTTCCTCGCGGGTCATTCGGCCTTTCTTGACCGCCATATGTGCAGCGAGGGCTGCCAAAACTGCGAGCTGGCACGTAAACGCCTTCGTCGAAGCGACCCCAATCTCTGGGCCAGCATGGGTGGGCAGCAGGAGATCTGCCTCGCGCGCCATGGTGCTGGTCGGCACGTTCACGACAACACCAATGACTTGCCTGTGGGCCTTGCAATGCCGCAGTGCAGCCAACGTGTCAGCGGTCTCACCCGATTGTGAGATAAAGAGCGCCAGCCCTCCGTCTTCGAGCACCGGGTCGCGATAACGAAACTCGCTCGCCACATCGATATCGACGGGGACGCGGGCGAACTGCTCAAACCAGTATTTCGCGACCATTGCCGCGTAGAAAGACGTGCCGCACGCGACGATAGTAAGACGATTGATTTTTGAGATATCGAATTCGAACTGCGGAAGCGCGACGGCGTTGTCTTCACGGCGCAGGTAAGATCCAAGCGTCTGCGCCACCACAGTGGGCTGCTCGTATATCTCTTTCTGCATGAAGTGGCGATAATTGCCCTTCTCCACCGCTGCCGCCGAAGCGCCCGAAGGCTGCACAGGGCGGAAGGTTTCGCGCCCTTCTGCGTCAAATATCTGCGCGCGGTCACGCCGAACAATCGCCCAGTCGCCTTCTTCGAGATAGGTGATGCGCTGAGTCAGCGGGGCCAGCGCCAGTGCGTCTGACCCAAAAAACATCTCGCCATCGCCATGGCCGATCACGAGCGGCGAACCCAGCCGCGCGCCGATCAGCATATCCGGGTGCGAGCGGAAAGCGATTGCCAGGGCAAAAGCGCCCCGCAAACGCGGGAGCACCTCGCGGACGGCTTCTTCCGGGCTTTTCCCGGCTTCAACCTGATGCGAAATCAGGTGCGCGACGACTTCGCTGTCAGTTTCACTTTGAAACGAGCGGCCCTGTTCGGCCAATACAGCGCGAAGCTCTTTGTAATTCTCGATAATGCCGTTGTGCACGATCGCCACTTCGTCGGTGGCGTGCGGGTGGGCGTTGCCTGCGGTTGGCGCGCCATGCGTGGCCCAGCGTGTGTGCGCAATTCCGGTCACGCTATCGGCGGGATCTTCAACAAGAACCTTTGTAAGGTTCGACAGCTTTCCAGGCGCGCGGCGGCGGACCAATTCGGCATCCTTGACCACGCAGATGCCAGCGGAATCGTACCCGCGATATTCCATCCGGCGAAGTCCGTCGACCAGTCGATCCGCGACCGCCTCTTCGCTCACAATTCCAATGATACCGCACATAGTTCTTGCGAATTGCCCCCTTTTTGAATCCGTGTCTGGTTGAGTAATCCGCGCCGCGCTTAATGAAAGGCGATGAACATAGCCTTGAGAAGATTAACTCGTCTCACGCAGCCCTTCGCGCCAAACGATCAGACCCGACGCGATAATGAGCGCAGAGCCTAGCAGCGTCCAAACATCGGGCACATCATCAAAAAACATCCAGCCCAATATGACCGCCACAACCATCTGCACATAAATTGCAGGCGCCGCGCGCGCTGCACCCGCTTTTGCGGTGCCGATATAGGCCAGCCAATGCGCCGTGCTGGCGGTGACCGCGACGACGGCGCAGCGAGCGACCACGTCCCAACTCGGCCAGGAAAAATCGAGGGCCGGAACATCGGAAAGCTTGGCCCCGATACAGGCCACGATCAGGATCGGCGCCGAAGCCGCCGCCACGTAAACCTGCGCGGCAAGGGCGCTGCTGCGCCCCGCGCTCATCCGGTTGAGCACCATCAAAAGCGCGAAAAACACCGCAGACACCAACGGCAACAGGGCCGCCCAGCCGAGCAACGCCAGATTGGGCCGCAAGATGATTGCCACACCGGCAAGCGCCAAAAGTGACACGGCATAAACCCGCATCGACACACGCTCCTTTAGAATGATGCCGGCGAAAATCTGCACCAGAATTGGTGAAAGGAATCCGATCGCCAAAGCTTCGGCCAGGGGCATGATGTAAATCGCGGAGAAAAAGCACATCGAAGCGGTCGCCACGCAAAAGCCGCGCGCCGCCTGGAGCCAGGGACTAGCCGGAACAAAGGATTGCGGCCCCTCCGATCGCCATAACAGCAGCGCGAGCCCGCACGCCCCCATAGAAAACCGCAGCGCCGCCACGGCGTATGGCGGCCATTCTCCGGCCATGCTCTTGATCACCGCATCGCCCACCGAAAGCGTCGCAAAACCAAGCACCGCGTAGGCAAAGCCTAGTGTGGCCGCGTTGTTTGCGGCTGACGAGAACGGAGATGCGGAGGCCATGGGTCCCCTTGGGCCAGCCTGCGCTATGAGGCAAGCGGTGTGTTGCCCGACCCAGTTTCCACGTTAATCGCCTGCCTCCAGACATAGTTTACGATTGTTTAAATCCATGCCTGTAGCACCGCCGCAAAGGACGCAAGTTGCACGCGTCCTCGGGGCCAGTTGCCGACAGGATCGGAGAGTTTGCGTGAGTGTGTTGCAGTCGAATTTTGAACCCGCCATTGCAACAGCGACAGGGACCCCACGCGTTGCGGTGTTGCTTCCATGCTATAACGAAAGCGTTGCTATCAGTTCGGTGATTGGCCGTTTCAAGAAGGCTCTGCCCGACGCCGATATCTATGTTTACGATAACAACAGTTCCGACGGGTCTGCACAGATCGCCCGCGATGCCGGAGCAATTGTGCGCACCGAGCTGCGTCAGGGCAAAGGCTATGTGGTGCGCCGTATGTTTGCTGACATTGACGCCGATATCTACATCATGTGCGACGCCGACGAGACCTATGAAGCGGAGGCCGCTCCTGTTCTCTTGAGCACCCTCATTGAAGATGGCTTGGATATGGTTGTCGGTGCTCGATCAAACGCAACACAGGGCGCTTATCGCCCCGCGCACGAATTCGGTAATTGGCTCCTAACAAGCCTCGTTAAACTCATGTTCGGCAGCGGATACAAAGACATGCTGAGCGGCTATCGTGTGTTCTCACGTAGATTTGTGAAATCTTTTCCCATCATGGCGCAAGGCTTCGAGATCGAAACCGAACTGACTATTCATGCGCTGCAACTGGAAATGCCGTCTTTGGAAGTGCCTACAGATTTTAATGAACGGCCTGTTGGTTCCGAGAGTAAGCTTAACACGATCAAGGATGGGCTTCGCATCTTGGGCACTATCGCCGGGCTCTTGAAGCAAGAGCGACCGCTCTATCTCTTTGGTGTCCTGGCGCTTCTCCTTACGGGCTTCTCTCTGCTGTTTGGGGTGCCCGTTATCGTAGAATATCTGGAGACCGGTTTGGTCCCCCGTCTGCCGACTGCGTTGCTTGCCGCGGGCACCATGATCCTCGCCTCGCTCAGTCTCTTTAGCGGCCTAATCCTGGACACAGTTACGCGCGGTCGCAAGGAGACCAAACGACTGCAATATTTGCAGTTCTCCAGTCCACTCGCGTTTAAACAGCGAAACGCGCCCGTCAGCGGTCTCTAAAGGCAAGCAGAGAACAGACAGCGACACACGCGCTGGACAGCAAGCTGATTAGCCGGAGCGCCAAGGCAAAGGCCACGAATTCACCGACAGTAGCCTCGGTGGAGAAGGACGCCATTGCGCCCCAGCCCAATTCGGTTACTCCCAGATTGCCGGGGGTTATGACCGCCACCGCAGAAATCTGTACCGCGGCAAAGGCCAACCCGAGCGTTTGATAGGCGACATCCGGCAACAGCAAGATGCCGAGCAACACCGTTCGCACGCCTATCGCGGCGTAGCGTAACGCCGATAGCGCGCCGAGCGCTCCCATAAATCGGGGCGCATCAAATCCAACGTCTGAGCCGCCTTCAAAGCCATCGCGTAGTCTAGCGGTAAACCGCCAGCGGCGCGGCAGTATGCGCGCCAGACGCCCGGGTCTTAACGCTTCGGGCATTGCGGCAAGGATCAAAGGCGCAAGCAGAAGGGCGATTGCAATCAGGATGATGCCGCTGGTCTGCATCCCGAATCCTGCCGCCAGAAGAACCAGCGCTAAGCCGCCTCCGATCGCGACCATCGCAACATCAAAAACCTGTTCGTAAGCTGAAATCATCGCGTTTTGCGCGAAGCCAGCTTCGTGCTGGGATCGCATCGCCGCGCCGCGAACCAGGGGGGCAGCGATATAGGCCGGCAGAAATTGGGCGAGCAAGTTGCTAACCGCGGTGTAGGCAAACAGGCGATCAAAGCCTGCGTGAAGGGCCGCATCGGGCAAGGCCCGCATTAGGAGCATGCGCCATTTGAACGTGCTGATCAGGCTCTGCACTCCAGCCGCTGCTACTCCGATCGCGCCGATCGTAAAGGAATAGCGGGCCAAGGCGGACCAAACCCCGGCATCAATCAAGGACGTGTTCTTGATCAGCGCCGCGACCACCGCCGCCGCAAGAACCGCACCCGCAAGTGAAGGCCACCACTTCCTAGAATGGCTGAGCGTACCAGTTGATTGGGGAGTAGCGCGCTTTTCAATCATGCCAAGTTTCCATCAGCGTGCTATGCGCGCGGCGTGAATATTCTGTGTGTTTCCAGCTTTTTTCGCGAGGAAGGCGGCGGCGTTGCGCATATGGCGCATCTGTTGGCGCGTGAATTGGCGACGCTGCCAGAGATGAATGTCACAGTTGCGGCGCATGTAGGAGAAGCGGCTCGACCGAACCCGTGCAATGAACCCTACGCTCGCCTTGATATTCGGGCGACCAACTGGTTCGAACGAAGGCTTGGCGTGCCCTTGCTTATCCCGCACCCCAGCGATCTGCTGAGACTGCGGAAAGCCGCTCGTGACGCCGATGTCCTGATTGTTCACGACAGCGTTTACCTCGCGAACCTTGCCGCGTTGCAGGCCGTGAGTTCCAAAACGCAGTCGATCGTCGTGAAGCACACGGGCGAAGTGCGGTTCTCGAGTATCTTCGGCCGACTTGCCTTTGGCGCTTTCAACTCGATCATTGCCCCAAAGGCGCTCAAGAACACCGATGCGCTGGCCTTCGTCACTCAGGCCAAGCTTGATAACACCACGAAGTTTGACGGTCCCCGCATGCTGGTCATTCCAAACGGGATCGACACCCGCGTGTTTCAGCCCGGCGACGCGCCGCGCTCGGACGACTTGCTGTTTGTTGGCCGTTTCGTCGCGAAAAAAGGCAGTCAGATCATCCGCGAAATGGCGCGGCTGATGCCGGATCGCAATTTTGTCGTAGCAGGGTACGGGACGGACGATCCGCGCCAATGGGGTCTTGATAACGTCAAGTGTCACTGGAAGCCTGAACCGACAGAAATCGCCGCCCTCCTCTCGCAATGCCGCGCGGCGATCTTTCCCGGCGAGACTGAAGGAACACCACTCGTGGCGCTGGAGGCTCTTGCTTGCAACGCGCCCACAGTCATTGGGGAAATGGGCAAAGCGCCTGACCCCATCCTTGATTCGCAAATGTCGAACCTGCCGGTGGATGTCGAAAACCCGAAAAAAACCGCTGCGATCTGGGCTCGTGAGATCGACGCGGCGATCGCGCAATCGCGCCCGGACCGTGCCGCCATTGAGCGCGATTACAGCGCCGCGCGAATGGCCAGCGACTATGTACAACTGATAGAGCGCATAGGGCGCGAGAAGGCCGCGGCTATGGTTGCGGAACACGGTAGCAGTCCTGTTCAACGACCCACTTTGCAGACTTGGCGTAATCGGGATTGATGGCTCGCGGATAGCCAAAGTCGATTAGCTTAAAATCGCTTTTTTCAAGAAGTGTGACTGTCCCGCGATTGCACAGCTCCACAACTTGATCAAAGGTCATGTGGTCGGCCGACAATATGATCGGAGTGTTGGATAAGTCCGCCCGGTTGCGCACCTGATCAACGGCCGTTCCTGGGTGCTTTGTCTCCAGCATCACAAAATCGGTAGGCTGCCGATCAATGCGCTCCGTCAACGCGGCGTAAGGCGCAATGAAACTGCGCGCTGTTGCAGCAAGGAAAATCAGCACCGGAATAGTCGCCCCCGCACCGGCGAGCACAAACGCTTGAGCCTTTTCACGGTTTTCCTTGGCGCACCTGGCGTAACCAAATCCCGCCAACAACAATGCGTTCGGCAATACATGGTGCGCGTATCGATAGCCCCAACCGTGTCCCTGAAAAGCCTGCATCCACGCCATGGCGAAAAGGGTTCCGAACAGTCCGGCCGCCAAAGGCAAAGCCAAACTGTCTCGCGACTTCATTGATGGCCACGCGAGGAGCAGCAGCGGCAATAAAAACAATGGCATCCAGGCGAGAAAGCGAAGCATGTTATAAAGCGTGAGCGAGACGAACTGCGGGTTGATATTCAACAAAAGGGGCAGTGCGCGGCGCAGAATAAATTCGACGCCTCCCGATCCGCCAGTTGTAGTCGTCGGCGCTCCGCCGGTGGCCCAACCATGAAAGCCAATCCAGGTGAGCAGCACTCCTGCGTACACGATCGAATACACGCCAAAGAGCGTAAAGCGCCTTTTGGCCAATAGCGTGAGCAGCAAGGGGCCAGCGAATAGGGGATGGAAGATAATCTGGTGCAATCCTATGGCCAACGCTCCAATCGCCATCGCACCAGCGTGCGACCACCACCGATCACGCAGAAAAAGCCATAGCCACACCGCGTTGAAAGCGAGGTGGGCTGTCATTGCGTAGCTGGTCATGGCGTTGATCAGGATTTGGGCGCTCAAGACATATCCTAGAACAACGACCCATTGCGCCCCGGCTTCTTCGGGAAAAAGTTGGCGCGCAACGGCCGCGCAAGCCATCAAACCCACCGCCGCTAGAAAGGGATTTAGCAACGCCGGGTCGAACAGGAGCCCCACCCCTGCACGCATCGCCGCGTGGATAGGCATGTAAGACGACACCCATGTCTCGTAGCCTTGAACGGGTTCAAGGAAATTGGGGATCAAAGCCAGCGTGTATTCGCGCCATTGTTCTTGCGTGGGCATCGCCACTCGCCCAGTTGCGAATATCTCCGCATCAAAGCGCGCCATCAGCTCATCGCGCGTGACCGGATAGTCGAGCATCACCCAATAGTTTCCAGCCCAAAGCAGGACCACCAAAGCTGCAGCGATAACCCAAATTTGGAGCCGTGTGGGCACCGACAGGGTTCGTTGAATCCGCAGCTTTTGAAAAGCGAGCAGACCGAGAATGACCGCCGCAAAGACGGCGACAAACCGGTCTTGCATCACAAAATAGGTGCGCGGCAGATCCTCGTTGGTCATGAAGGTCAAAAGCAACGCCACAAAGGCGAAGGCTCCTGCGGCCTCCAAAAGCACGCGTTTCTGATCTGGCAGAGCCGTGGGCATTCAGGTGCTGTCCTTATCAGTGTCAAGACGCTGCGGTCGCTCCGGCCCGCCGACGTGGGTTTGAACTCATTGTAGTAGGGCTGGTGCTAGTCTTGCGCCTAGGATTGCTAGGGTGTTTTGCACACTTACAGCAAAGTGGGGAAAAGCCGGGCAAGTCACAGGATACGAGAGCGACGATACGATAACAGCAAGATATGATGCTAGCGGCTCCTCCTCTCGCGAAACGCGCCGGTTGGACACCGGATATGCTCCTCTCAAACAAGTGGGTTTGGCTGCTTAGCCTCAGCGCCATAGCGTGTTTGCAACTTGTCCTGATATGGTCGCACCAAGCTTGGCCGGACGAATATCAAGCGTTGCTCTTGGCGACTCAGGCATCTTCTCAAAGCGAGTTGCTGGCCTGGCTGCGCTATGAAGGTCATCCGCCAGCCTGGTATTGGTTTTTGCGCGGGCTCTCCACCGCTTTGCCCATCGCTTTCGTCCTTCCAGCAGCAGCGACGTTGTGCGCGTTCGTTCTTCAGGGCGCTATTCTCTTTGCATCTCCGTTTTCTCGCTTTGAGAAGCTGTTGCTTGCATCAAGCCAATATGTGGTTTTCGAGGCGCTCACTATCTCACGCGGGGCCAGTCTTGGCACCGCGCTAATGATGTTGGCACTGGTGTTCTGGCGCAGTCGGTGGCTGTGGCTGATCATGGCTCTGTTGCCGTTGGTCGATTTCCTGTTTGGCGTGGTTTCCGGCGTTTTTCTGATCCTCAAATGGCGCGAAGGCGAGTTGTGGTGGCCGGGAATTGCCACTTGGCTCACAGGATCAGCCTTGGCTGGCTGGACCGTCCTTCCCGCCCCCGACATGGTCAGCGCTTTTGATGCGATGCGCGGTTCGGAGGGCATCGAGCTTGTTGTGGATTCCCTGGTGGGTTGGTTCCTCAGGATGGGCAGCCTGCCTTTGCCATTCCAAGGCGGCATCGCGCCGCAATGGAACACACCGGTAAACCCGATTGCCAGCTTCGCCTGGATCGCAATGGGCTGGCTGTGTTTGCACCTTACCCAGGGATTTGCCTGGCATAGGTTGCTGATCTTCGGTTTCTTTGGATTCACTCTCGCGTTCACCTTGGCGGTCTATCCTATCGGCCTTCGTCACTTGATGCTTGGTGCCTTGCTCCTGTTCGCGCTTGTCTGGCTGCAACGCGCAAGCGGACAGCCTTGCGTTACTCAAACAAGCACGTCTTGGAGGGTGTGGTTGATCGTACTGTCGATAAGCGGAATCGCCACCGGTGCCATTTCGACGATCCGTGGCTTTGATGCAGGCGCACAGGTCGTCAATGAGATCGAACGCCGCGGGCTGGAAGAGAAGCGCTGGATTGCCCTTCCCGAATGGCGGGTGCCGGCCGTTTCGGCTCGAAGCGACATCGCTTTTGAGCGGCTGGGCGAGGACTGCCGTTTCACCTTTATACGTTGGGACCATTCGTATGACGCTCTGGATTCCCGGCAGGCTCTGATCGCCGCGCTTCAAGCCGACATCGCCGCGAATGGGCGCGGATATCTTCTTTCGGACTTTGAGCTCATCGGCTTCGATCCCGATCTCATTTCTCTTCTCGTGACCGTTGAGGAGGGCTATGATGGGATCCCTTACAGCCTCTACGTAATTGGCCGTAATTCCACGGAAAAGCCGCGCATTGTGCCGTGGTGTCATTCGATGAACACCGCAGCCCCATAGAGTGGTTCTTAGGAAAAAAATAAGCTTTCCAAATTATTGACCATCTCTCGAGAGGCGCCCTTCGCCATAGAGCGAGAGAGGCGCCGGACTGGAATTCTTTCGGAAAGCCTTGGGGGCTTGGCAATGAGTGCATTCGGAAAAAAGGGTAACGCTGGCGCCATGAAGCCGGGCGGACGACCCGCTTTCGGCGTCGCACGCCCGATGAAGGGCGGCGCGAAACAAGCCGAAGAGCCTCAAGGCGGCGAACAGTTCCCGCCCCTTCCCCAAGAGAGCCCCTCGCCCAAAGCAACCCCTGCCCCTTCCGCAGCGCCCGCTGCCCCGGCCAAAGGCAGCACCGCCGAAGCGATGGACCGGCTGGCCGAACGCGCCGCCGCCGTTCAGAACGCAACCGGCGCGCCCGAAGGGTTCGAAGCCAGCGTCCACAAGATCAAGGAACAGGTGCTGCCGCGCCTGCTCGAACGCGTTGACCCCGAAGCCGCCGCGACGCTTTCCAAAGAAGAGCTGTCGGAAGAATTCCGCCCGATCATCATGGAAGTGCTGGCCGAACTGAAGGTCACGCTGAACCGTCGCGAGCAGTTTGCGCTCGAAAAGGTTCTTATTGACGAACTGCTCGGCTTTGGTCCGCTCGAAGAGCTGCTGAATGATCCGGACGTGTCCGATATCATGGTCAACGGCCCTGATCAGACTTACATCGAGAAAAAGGGCAAGCTGATCATCGCACCGATCCGGTTTCGCGATGAACAACATCTTTTCGGCATCGCTCAGCGCATCGTGAACCAGGTTGGCCGCCGCGTTGACCAAACCACGCCTCTCGCTGACGCCCGTTTGAAAGACGGCTCTCGTGTGAACGTCATCGTTCCGCCTCTGTCGCTGCGCGGCACCGCGATCTCGATTCGTAAGTTCTCCGAGAAACCGATCACCTTGGACATGCTCAAGGAATTCGGCTCGATGTCCGACAAGATGTGCACCGCGCTCAAAATTGCGGGCGCGTGCCGGATGAACGTCGTTATCTCGGGCGGTACGGGTTCGGGTAAAACGACCATGCTCAACGCGCTGTCGAAAATGATCGATCCGGGTGAGCGCGTGCTGACGATCGAGGACGCCGCCGAACTTCGTCTGCAGCAGCCGCACTGGTTGCCGCTGGAAACGCGCCCGCCGAACCTTGAAGGGCAAGGCGCCATTACCATCGGTGACCTTGTCAAGAACGCCCTGCGTATGCGTCCGGACCGGATCATCCTGGGTGAGATTCGTGGCGCGGAATGTTTCGACCTTCTCGCCGCCATGAACACGGGCCACGATGGTTCGATGTGTACGCTTCACGCCAACTCGCCACGTGAGTGCCTTGGTCGTATGGAGAACATGATCCTGATGGGCGACATCAAGATCCCGAAAGAGGCGATTTCGCGCCAGATTGCGGAATCGGTAGACCTGATCGTGCAGGTGAAACGTCTGCGCGACGGTTCGCGCCGCACCACCAACATCACCGAAGTGATCGGGATGGAAGG
>JBCCBZ010000011.1:0-143338 GCA_039033755.1 Pseudomonadota bacterium
GCGAGCGATGAAAATGTCGAGGTCGCCATCGCCGTCAATATCGCCCGTGGCCGCACCGCCTGCAAACTGGGCCACCATAACGTTCAGACCATCAGAAAAGCCAAAGCTGTGGCCAAAGCCAAGGGCTGCCGTTCGATCGGCAAAGCTGGTGTTCTCTCCAGCGGGCAGGGTGGCGGTGGTGATCGTCGGCGTAGGTGTTGCGCCGCCACCAACAGGGCCGGCTGTGGGCGTGGTGGTCGACCCACCGCCACCCCCGCACGCGGCGAGAGCCAAGGTGAGCGCACACGCGCTTATTGCCGAATGCAGGCCTGAACGTGCCATCACTGATACCCCTCCGCGATTCACTCTACGGTGAATATTGCAAAGATTTGCAGAAAAAGGCCTTGAAGAAAAGCCGCAAATCTATGCTATCAAGGTTCTTGAGAGAGACTGATTGCAAATTTTTGCAAAAGAGAGCGTTCGCGACAAAGTGGGCGCCTCTGGTATGGGAGTGGGATCAATGCGTTTCGCGGGACGTGTCTTTGCATTTGTGGCGATGGCTTTGGGCGCGATGGCGCCTTTGAAGGCTGAAACGCACACGGTTAGCTCACCTGATGGCACCATCGAAGTCGCAATCAGCGACGCGAGCGGGGCGGTGACCTTCACCGTCACGAAGGACGGTAAGCCCGCGATTGGCGAATCACGCCTTGGGATGCTTTTTAGGGACCATCACGGCTTTGAGAGCGATCTGGAGATCTCAAAAACAGAACGCTCGACGCGCGCGATGACTTGGGAACAGCCGTGGGGCGAACGCCGCATGGTGCGCGACGAGCATAACGGCCTGACAGTGACGATCAACGCGACGAAAGGGCCGGAGCGCCGTATCCTGGCACATTTCCGCGTCTTCGATACCGGTGTCGGCTTCCGCTATGAGTTGCCGGAACAAGCGGCTTTTCAAGGCCCGCTCGCCATCACCGATGAGCTGACCCAGTTCGCGATCGGCGACAGAGCGGATGCCTGGTGGACGCCTAGCCGTCAGTTCAACCGCTACGAATACATCTATCGCAAAGGTCCGGCGGGCACGGTCGACGACGCGCACACGCCGGTGACCTTCCGCAAGCAAAACGGCGTCCACATCTCGATCCACGAGGCCGCGTTGGTGGACTACTCGGCCATGTCGCTGTTGGCGACGCGGCCGGGCAGTTTCGAAGCGCAATTGCGCGCCGGATCGGACGGGATCAAGGTTCACACGAAGGCTGGCTTTAAGACACCGTGGCGCACGATCCAGATCGCCAATGACGCGGTCGGCCTGATCAATTCCGACATCGTCCTGAACCTCAACGAACCCAACAAGCTGGGCGATGTCTCTTGGGTGGAGCCCGGCAAATATGTCGGCGTCTGGTGGGAAATGCATATCCGCGACCGCAGTTGGGGCAATGATCGCATACATGGTGCGAACAACAAGGATGTGATGCGCCACATCGACTTCGCCGCGAAGCATGGCTTTAAGGGCGTGCTGGTCGAAGGGTGGAACGTAGGCTGGGATGGCGACTGGTTTAACAATGGCGAGGTGTTCAGCTTCACCGAAACCTACCCCGATTTCGACCTCCCGATGCTGTCCAAATACGCCGCCGACAAGGGCGTGCGCCTGATCGGCCACCACGAAACCAGCGGCAACGTAGCCAATTACGAAGCGCAGATGGAGGCCGGGTTCGACCTCTATCAAAAGCACGGCATCCGCGAAGTGAAAACCGGCTATGTAGCCGATGCGGGCGATATCGTGCGGATCGACGAAAACGGCGTGCGCCAATATGAATGGCACGACAGCCAGTTCATGGTCGGTCACCACCTGCGCGTGGTCGAGGCCGCGGCCAAACGCCGAATCTCGATCAACGCGCACGAGCCGGTGAAGGACACTGGGCTTCGCCGCACCTATCCCAACTGGATGAGCCGTGAAGGCGCGCGGGGCATGGAATTTAACGCCTGGGGTTCGCCGCCGAATCCACCTGAGCATATCTCTATCTTGGCCTTCACACGCATGCTGTCAGGTCCAATGGACTTTACGCCCGGTATCTTCGACCTCCGGCCGAATGAGAAACCGGCAATGCGTGAAGACATGCCGCGGGGCGATCCGTCGAACCGTCCGCAAACAACGCTTGCTAAGCAGCTGGCGCTCTACGTGGTGCTTTACTCACCGCTGCAAATGGCGGCGGATCTGCCAGAGAACTACGAAGCGCGCCCCGGACCCTTCCAGTTCATCAAGGACGTTGAGGCCGATTGGGAAGAGAGCGTCGCGGTCGCGGGCGAGGTCGGCGAATATGTCGCTATCGCGCGCAAGGGGCGTGCCGGTGGCGAGTGGTTCCTGGGCGCAGTGACGGATGAGGACGAGCGCGAACTGTCGATCCCGCTGAGCTTCCTTGAAGACGGCAAGAGCTACACCGCGCAAGTCTATCGCGACGGCCCGCACGCTCATTGGGACCACAATCCGTATGACATCGTGATTGAGGAAGTAGAGGTCACCGGAGGCGAGGCGATGACGGCGAAGCTGGCCTCTTCGGGCGGGATCGCGGTTCGCTTCGTAGAGAACTAGAAGCTAGGTCAGAACCCAATCGAACACATCGGGGAGACGCCGCGCCCAGGCGTTCTCTTCGTGCTCGGCGCCCGGGTAGAGGCGGCTTTGCCAATGCGTGCCCTTAACCCAATCGGTGCTGCCGATCGTGGCGTCGATCACGTCCTGATAGGGCGGGTAATTGGCATCGAGGGTCGCATCGCCGTGGTCGAACCAGATCTTTCGACCCTCGGGATCGCCTAAACCGGTTTCGATCATATCGGTCCAGATGCGCAGCATTTCGACGTCGACGCCATCGACGGCGGTGGGATTAGTGCCTGGCCAATGAGTGCTGACACAGCCTGCGCGGCCAAAGACGCGGGGGTGTTCGAGGAAAGCGTATAGGCTGATGAGCCCGCCCATGCTCGATCCGATGATCGCGGTGTCGTCGCGGCCCGGTTTGGTGCGCAGCGCGCGGTCCACCCAAGGCTTTAGCGTGGTTGCGATCCAGTCGATATAAAGGTGGCTGACAATCGGCTTTCCGTTGCCAAACGCGTCCATTCGCCTGCGTAATTCCAGGCTCGCGTCGTCATAGGCGGGCTTGGGCATGTACTGGCGATAGCGGTCCGCGCCGGGTGACCAGAGGCCGACTACGATCCACGGATCCTCGCCCCGCTTCGCCGCATGCGCCATCATCGCCTTGTCCGCCGCCCACACTTTGTTGAAGTTCGAGAGCGCCGGATCGAACAGGTTCTGCGCGTCGTGCATGTAAAGGACGCGGTAGCGGGTGGCTGCGGCGTCGTAACCGGGCGGAAGCCAGATGGTGAGGCGCTGATCGGGGAGACCGAGCACGGCGAGATTGCGATATTCCAGGAACCGCCCACCCTCCGCTGCAAAAGCCGTGAAAGATATCGCTGCCGATGCCGCCCCGGTTACGGCTGCGGCCACGACAGCTCTGCGGTTCATCGAGGCGATGCGCATCGGTTAAGCGCCAAGGGCGCTCGCTGCCTTGGCGTTGCGCGTGATCGCATCGGTGTCCAGCGGTCCTTTGGGCACGATCCAACTTCCGCCGACGCACAGCACCGGATCAAGCGCGAGCCAATCGGCTGCGCCGTCCTGCGTCACGCCGCCCGTCGGGCAGAAACGCGCTTCGCCAAAAGGACCGGTGATCGCTTTCAAAGCTTTGATACCGCCTGAGGCTTCGGCGGGGAAAAACTTAAAGTGTGACAAGCCCAAATCCATCCCCCGCATGATGTCGCCCGCGTTGGCGACGCCGGGCAGGAAGGGGATCTTAGCGTCAATCGCCGCGCGCCCCAGAGTATCGGTTAGGCCGGGGGAAACGATGAACTCGCTGCCGGCGTCGATAGCCAGCTTGAGCGTGTCCGTGTTGACCACCGTACCCGCTCCCACAATTGCACCCTCGACCTCGCGCATCGCCGCGATGGCGTCGAGCGCGCAGGGAGTGCGCAAGGTGACTTCAAGAACACGCAAGCCGCCTTCGACGAGAGCTTCGGCCACGGGTCTGGCGTGGTCCAAATCCTCGATAATCAGTACCGGAATGACCGGCGCCGTGCGCATGAGGGTCCCGATATCGCTCATGTCAATTGTGCTCCTTGGCAAAGGCAACCGCCGCGCCGGTCAAGCCAGGTTCGGCCTGCAGCGTGCGGTAAGCGGGGATGCTTTCAAGCAGGCTGGAGAACCGGCCTTTGAAGACCATACGTTCGCGGAAGCCGGAATTGGTCAGCCGTTCGCCAATACGCTGTCCCAAACCGCCCGCGATGACGATGGCTTTGGCTCCGTGCGTCAGAACAAAGTCGCCCGCTGCCGATCCCAGACACAAGCAATAGCGATCCAGCGCCGCGTTCGCGACGGGATCCGCGCCGCTTAGGGCAAGCGCCCACAGCTCTCGATCATCCAACTGCTGGGGCTCGGCGCCCTCGATTTCGCACAAGACACTGTAAATTGTTTGCAGTCCTTTGCCGGCAACGACGCGCTCCAACGAAACCCGGCGGTGCATTTTTCGCAGACGATGGAGGATGCGATCCTCAACTTCGTCCAGCGGAGCAAAATCGATATGGCCGCCTTCGGTTTCGTGAACGAAGGAACCGTTGGGTGTGCGGGTGACGTAAGCGACGCCCAGACCTGTGCCAGGTCCGATGACAGTTATTGGGCCTTGCTCAGGCAGGCCTGTGTCGGGTCCGCAAATGTGAGCCATTTCGTCCGTGCCCATTTGGTCAACCGAGTGGCACACAGCACCGAAATCGTTGACCAGCGTAAAGCGTTCGAGGCCCAGCTTGTCCGAAACCTGAGCGGGGCGAAGCATCCAGCTCGAATTGGTGAAATAGATTACATCACCGCGAACCGGAGCCGCTACGGCGAAGGCGCCATCGGTTGGCAGATCACGCCCGCAATCGCGGCGATATTGCTCCCACGCGGTTTGCAGCGAAGGGTGATCGGCGGCGCGCATCTTGACCATGCAATCGAGCGAGCGAACCGAAGTGCCTTCCACATTGGCGATGGCAAAGCGCGCGTGCGTGCCGCCGATATCGGCAACGGCAACCTGGCGGGGCGCGCTCATAACCCGGCGCTCGAGAGCATGGCCGAGGCGCCTTTTTCAGCGCTGTCCGCCTGAACCTGCATCATCCGGAACATCTCGCGGCCCACGCCCCATTCGGCTTTGGGATCGGGGGCAGGGGAGCGGGTGGAAAGGTCAGCGTCTGTTAGCAATTCGCCGGTTCGCGCGCAGACGCGTACGATGTCGCCGTCTTGCAGAAGAGCGAGAGGTCCGCCGCCCAACGCTTCGGGCGTCACATGGATGGCGGCGGGAACTTTCCCGCTCGCGCCTGACATACGGCCATCGGTGACGAGCGCGACCTTGTGCCCGCGATCCTGCAACAGACCCAGCGTAGGCGTCAGCGCGTGGAGTTCGGGCATCCCGTTGGCGCGCGGCCCTTGGAACCGCACCACGACGACTACGTCCTTGTCGAGTTCACGGTTCTTGAAAGCGTCTTTCACCGCTTCCTGCGTCTCGAACACGCGACAAGGCGCTTCGACGGTCAAGCGGTCTTCGGGCACGGCCGAGGTTTTGAAGATCGCGCGGCCCAGATTGCCTTCGACCAGCTTCATACCGCCGTCGGCGTGGAAGGGCTCGCTGACGGTGCTCAGCATTTCTGGGTTGCGGCTTTCGGCAACGCGTTCCCAATGCATATTCTGCTCGGCGTCTTCGATTGGTTCTGAACGATAGGCGTCAAAACCTGCCTCCCACACCGTCAGAATGTCGCCATGCGCGAGGCCCGCCTCTAACAGCTCGCTGATCACCAGACCCATTCCGCCAGCGGCGTGGAACTGGTTCACGTCGCCCGTGCCGTTAGGGTATACGCGTGCGATCAGCGGAACGACGCTGGAAAGGTCCGACATGTCCGACCAATCGACGATGATCCCTGCGGCGCGCGCCATCGCGGGAATGTGGATCGCGTGGTTGGTCGATCCGCCCGTGGCGAGCAGGCCGACAATCGCGTTCACGATGGCTTTTTCGTCGACCACTTTCGCGAGCGTCCGCTCGGTTGTGCCAGCCAGTTCTGCCAAGCGATGCACCGCCGCCCGGTCGAGCGATTGGCGCAGTTTGGACCCCGGCTGAACGAAGGCTGCGCCGGGGACGTGCAGCCCCATCATCTCCATCATCATCTGATTGGAGTTGGCCGTGCCATAGAAAGTGCAGGTGCCGGGCGAGTGATAGCTGCCAAGCTCGCTTTCGAGCAATTCCGCTCGGTCAACCTCGCCCGCAGCGTATTTTTGACGGGTCTCCTGCTTCTGCTTGTTCGAAATACCGGAAGGCATCGGGCCGGAGGGGACGAAGACAGTTGGCAAATGGCCGAAGCGCAGCGCGCCCATCAATAGGCCCGGCACGATCTTGTCGCAAATGCCAAGGCAGGCGACCGCGTCATACATCTGGTGGCTGAGCGCAACGCCGGTCGCCATCGCGATATTGTCGCGGGAGAAAAGCGACAGCTCCATTCCGTCTTCGCCCTGTGTGACGCCGTCGCACATCGCCGGCGTGCCGCCCGCCACTTGCGCCGTAGCGCGCACTTCGCGGGCGTAGATTTTCATACGGTCGGGGTAGCGACCATAAGGCTGGTGCGCGGAGAGCATGTCGTTGTAAGCGGACACGATGCCGATATTGGGGGTCTTGCCCGCCTTCATCACGTCCTGATCTTCCAGCGCACCGGCAAAGGCGTGGGCCAAATTCGAACAGGCGACGTCCTTGTGCTCGGGCTTGCGATCGGCCTCGCGTTGCATCAGGTCGAGATAGGCGGAGCGCGACGGTTTGGAGCGCTCGATTATGCGCTGTGTTACCCGGTGAAGCGTATCGTTGAGATTACTCATGCCAGCTCACTCCGTCGCGTTCGGCCAGGGCAATCGCCGCGGTCGGTCCCCAACTGCCCGCAGTGTATGTCTTGGGTGTGGCGCCGTGTGCCCCCCATTCGGCGCGAATGGCGTCGATCCAGTTCCACTGCGCTTCGACCTCGTCGCGGCGCACGAACAACGTTTGGTCACCCTTCACAAGATCGAGCAGCAGGCGTTCATACGCGATCCGTCGCTGCGCCTCGGAGAAAGCATCGGGCATGGCGATATCCAGCGGAACCTGACGCAAACGCACGCCGTCTTCGTCGAGACCGGGCACTTTGGCCATCATAGACAAGGAGATGTTCTCTTCCGGCTGAATGCCAATGACGAGTTCGTTGGGCTGCATGGCGGCGCCGGTGCCTTCGAAGATCGAGTGGGGGACGCATTCGAACTTCACCACGATCTCAGTCACGCGTTCGGGCAGACGTTTGCCGGTGCGCAGGTAAAAGGGCACACCCTTCCAGCGCCAATTGTCGATCTGCGCCTTGATCGCCACGAAGGTTTCGGTGTTGGACGCTTTGCCCAGCTCCTCATCATAGCCCGGCACAGCCTGACCTGCGATCGCTCCTGCGCGGTATTGGCCCGTGACAGTCTCGCCATCGGTAATCGGGCGCAGCGCGCGCAGCACTTTCACTTTCTCGTCGCGCACCGCCGTTGCGTCAAAGCTGGTCGGGGGCTCCATCGCCACAAGGCTGAGCAGTTGGAGCATGTGGTTCTGCACCATGTCGCGCAGCGCGCCCGCGTCGTCGTAAAAGCTGACACGGCCTTCCAGTCCCACCGTCTCGGCCACGGTGATTTGCACGTGAGAGATGTAGTTCGAGTTCCAGATCGGCTCGAACAGGATATTGGCAAACCGCAATGCCAGCAGGTTCTGCACCGTCTCTTTGCCAAGATAGTGGTCGATGCGGAAAATGCGGCTTTCCGGGAAGGCGCTCGCCACAGCATCGTTGATTGCGCAGCTCGACTGCAGATCGACACCCAGCGGCTTTTCCAAACCGATGCGCACCGTTTCACCGGTCAGACCCGCATGCTCCAACCCTTCAATGGTCGGGCCAAACAGGCTCGGCGCGGTGGAGAGAAAAATGGCCAGGCCGTTTTCGGGAGTGCCGACTTTTTGGGCGAGCTCCTTGTAGCCTTCCAACGTGGTCGCATCGAGCGTCTGATAGCTTAACCGGTTGAGGAAGCCTGCCATCGATCCCCGGCGTTCAGGCGCAAGAAACTCTTCAAGCGCGGATCGCGCCATGTCACGAAACTGCGCGTCATCCAATTCACTGCGAGCGGTGCCGATTATGTTGAGATTGTCGGGCAGCAGCCCGTCGGCGTCCAGCGCGCATAAAGAGGGAATAAGCTTGCGCCGCGCCAAGTCGCCGGTGGCACCAAACAAAAGCAGCCGATCGGCCGTGAATTCAGTCATGAACTTGATCCCTACAGGAGCCTTCTGAGCGCCGCGCTTGTCCCGATCCCTCACGCGGCTCTACCCCGTTAGGTCGTAGCTATAATCGCGTTTTGCAGCGCTTGCTAGAGCGCTTTTTTCAACGATTTGCAGAAATTTGCATCTATTTCCTATAGGGAAAGGAGGGGTTTGAGGTGAGTTGGCGTCCTCTTTTGCAAAAAGAGGTCTCAAAACTCCGATGCGCTCTTGCATGTGTTGACCGGGTGCGTTCTTGTGCCCGCCAGGCTCGCGCTAGACGAGATCGATACACGGAATAGGCTTGGGGTTTGGGATCATGACACTTGAGACGATCGATATCGTCATCATTGCTGGCTACGCGCTGGCACTGCTTGGGATAGCGCTTTTCATCAGCCGTGAGCCAGCGGGGCATCAAAAAGACACTGAAGACTACTTCCTAGCAGGGCGCGCATTGCCATGGTGGGCGATTGGCGCTTCCCTGATCGCGTCGAACATTTCGGCCGAACAAATCATTGGCCAATCGGGGCAGGGCTTTGCCGTAGGCATGGCGATCGCCGCCTATGAATGGCAGGCCGCGATAGTCCTGATCATTGTCGCCAAATACTTCCTACCGATCTTCCTCAAACGCCGCATTTACACGATGCCGCAATTCCTTGAGCAGCGTTACGGCAGCGGCGTCAAAAACCTGATGAGTGTGTTCTGGGTCGCGCTGTACACGGCGGTCAACCTGACCACAGTGCTGTGGCTCGGCGGCCTCGCCGTGCAATCGCTAACCGGGTGGGGCGTGCTCCCTTCGATGGCAGCCTTGGCCGCGTTCGCGGCGCTTTACTCGCTTTATGGCGGGCTAAAGGCGGTGGCGCTGACGGATATCATTCAGGTCGTGATCCTCATCATCGGTGGCCTCGCCATCACGTGGTTTGCACTTGATGCTTTGCCCGCCGAGGGCGCGCTTGGTGGACTAGGCTTCCTATGGGATGAGATGCCGGGCCACTTTGAGATGATCCTCGCGCCTGACCACCCGGCTTATGGCGATCTGCCGGGCATTTGGACCCTGCTCGGCGGGCTTTGGGTGCTGCATTTCAGCTATTGGGGGTTCAACCAGTATATCATCCAGCGCGCCCTTGGCGCGGAAAGCTTAGGCGAAGCGCAAAAGGGTCTGGCCTTTGCCGCGTTCCTCAAGATCTTGGTCCCGTTCATCGTCGTCATTCCCGGGATTGCGGCGGTCATTCTGGCGCAGCAAGGTGTGATCGACGGCGCGGCGCTGGCGGAGCGATCGGACCGCACTTACGGCGAGTTGATGGCGTTTGCCCCGGCGGGCCTGCGTGGTCTCGTCTTCGCCGCCTTGATTGCTGCCGTCGTGAGCTCGCTCGCCTCCATGATGAATTCGATTTCGACCATTTTCACGATGGACCTCTACCGCCCAATGCAGCCGAGCAAGCCGGAACAGCATTACGTGACCGTGGGCCGGATCAGCGCCTTTGCCGCGATGGTACTCGCGCTGGCGCTCGCTCAGCCATTCTTGGGTGGGTTCGAAAGCGCGTTTCAGACGGTGCAGGAATACACCGGCTTTATCGCGCCCGGCGTCGTCGTGGTTTTTTTGTTGGGTTTCTTCGACAAAAAAGCGAACACGGCAGGCGCGTTCACCGCGCTGATCGGATCGCTGGTGCTCAACATCATCGTGGCGATCGTGGGCGGTGATCTGCCGTTCGTGGTGCGGATATGGATCGTGTTCCTCGTCGCGCTGGTCGCCGCCATGACTGTAAGCCGCATGACGCAAGCGCCGGAGGATGGCGCAACGGTGAAGCTCGCCGATATCGGCTTTGGCACCAGTTCGCTGTTCAATTCCATGGCCGTGGTCACAACGGCCATTCTAGTCGGGCTTTACGCCTTGCTTTGGTGACCCGGCGCTAAGGTACGGAGCGATAGAGCGGTAAGGCGCAGCCGGGATCACGTTCTAGCTTGAGCGTTTCAGCAGCGAAGGCGGTGCGCGCAGGGTCCATGACCAACACATAGTCGACCCTCTGCGCCTTTAGGAAAGCGCGAATGCCGTCATCGCTCAAGCGCCCTTCGGCCATGTTGCGCGGTTCCATCATGGCGGCGATACCGCCAAGCGCGCCCGCCCTGGCGGCGAACAGGTTGTCACCGATTACCAAAGTTCGCGCTTCTGGCGTGTCTTGCAGGCACTGGCCAAGCGTAGTGACATCCGCAGGCTGTTCGAATTCCTCCCAAGGCGCTGGCGTGGCCTGAGCGACGTTGATGGCCGTCATCGCGGCAAAGGGCACGATCCAAACCGACAAGGCCAGCGCGGCCAGACGCGCGTAGACCCGCCTTTGCGCGGGTGTCACGCCTGTCGCGATCAGCCAGCCTCCCGCCGCCATCGCTGCAGCCCATGCCAGCGCGGTGAAATAGCGATATTCGATGTAGCCCGTAAAAAGCTGCGGCGTCAGCAGTAGCGCGCAGATCGCGGCGAACCCCAAGCTCGCTTGAACGGCTGGCTGTTGGTGCGGCGGTAGGCTCTTGGTCTTGGGCGCCTGCGCTGTGAGATAGACAAAGGCGCCGAGCCCGGCGAGCGTCATCGCGGCGGCCAGCCCAAGTGGCGATAGAGCCACCGCGCCCGCGATGTAGAGAAACCGTGGTAGGGCTCCCAACACTTTGGCGATCCACGCAGCCGGATCATCGGCAAGGCCCGGTCGCTCAATCGGCCACCAATCGGTAACAAAGGCGTTGGGATCGAGCGAGGTCGCGATCCCCGCGTTATCGGTCGCGAACACGGTTCCAAAAGTACCAAGCGAATAGGCGATCCACGGCGATACGGCGATCAAGGCTGCGCCCAAAGAGGCCAGTGCGTAGCTGGGTTTGCGCGACAGCCACAGCACCAATCCAGCGGCCAGAAATGGCAGAGGCAGCGCGTCAAATCGATTGAGCACGGCAAGGCCCGCGGCCAATCCCACGCCGATCGCGGCTGGTAGGCTCATAGCACGGCCTTTAAGCAGGCCGAGCAGAACCACAGCGTTCAGCACCAATTGGAAAGGCAGTGTGCGCCCGGCCGCCAGTTCGTCGGTGATCATCTTCGGCCCGAGCAGCAGCGCCAGCGCCACCGCGAGGCCAAACCAGGCCGCGCCCGTGACGCGCCGGCCGATCACTTCGGACAAAAGGGAAAAGCCGACAAAGCTTGCAAAGGCGAGATACAATCCGGTGCGAGCGCCGGTATCAAAAGCCGCGTCAGCCACCGCGATAAGCGTGGGCCAAAGCGGCGGAAAGGCCGCCGAATAAGGGATATCGTTGGCGTAACTGCGGACATGTGTCGCGCGATAGAAGTCGCCAAAGATGGTTTGGCTCAATTCATAAAAAGCCCAGGAGTCCGGTGAATAGGCCGGTGAGATCAGAGAGCTTATCAGGAAGGGTAGGCACACCAAAACCGCAGCCAGAAGCGGCCAGCCCAAGAGCGCCGGCCCGCGCTCTTCCGTGCTTGGCGTATAGCCGCCCGTCGCCGCCCTCACCGTTTCGCCGAGCAGCGCCAGTTTCGAGGCGAGGCCGCCGATCTTGGTCGGGACTTTTCCGCTTTCCGGATAGCGCCGGATGACCGGACAATGATCGACCTTAAGGCCCAACTGTCCCGCTCGCACCGTTAGATAAAAGAGCAGGTTATAGACCTGAAATTCCTCACGAAACGGCTGCACTTCGGGGTGCGTCAGATAACGCGCCGAATAGGCTCTGAAGCCATTGGTGGTGTCGAGGAACCAGTGCCGCCCCGCAACGCTCAACAGCGGGGCGTGGATCAGGCGGTTGGCGATGGTTCGTTCCAGCGGGGTGTTCTCGGCCTCGCCGCCGGGAAGGTAGCGGGAACCTTGAACATAGTCGCAGCCCGCTTCGAGCCTTTCGACCATGGTCGCGACGGCTTCGACCCCGTCCTTGCCGTTGCCGTCGATGGTGACGACGCCCTCATACCCCTCGCGCAGGGCCCATGCGTAAGCCATACGCAATTGGGCGGAGAGTTTGCCCGGACCCGTCTTGGTCAGCACGCAGCGCACCCCGGCGGGTTCGACGAAATCGGCGTGGAGCGAGCCGTCGGTGGAGCCACCATCGGCGACGATCACGTCAACCGGCAGCCTGGCGGCCTGCACCCGCAACAGTTGCCCGCGAATGCGTTCATCCTCGTTGATCACGGGGATGATGAGGGCGTGGGCGTGGCGCTTCTCTCCATAGAGCGCGACCTTGTGCGTCGGCACGTCCCACTCGCTGTCGTCGAGCGCGATGACGGTCGGGTCTCTCACGAGGCGCGCCCTTCCGGCTGACGCTCAGCGAAGACGAACAGCTTGCTCAGTGTGAAGTTCACAAAGAACGAAACGCCCGCGCCGCCGATCAGGATGATCAGCGCCGGCGCCGCTTCCCAAACGCGTTCCAGCCCGGCGACCGTCGCGATACGCGCGATCAGCGTTAGCAGCGCCACCGCGCCGTATTTCGCACCTCGGGCCACGGAGAGTTGGCGTGGCCCGCCTTGAAAGCTCCAGGTCTGGTGTAGAATGTAGTTGCCGCTCGCCGCGAGCACGAAGCCGACCGTGGCGGCAATCCAAAGCGGCACACCGGCGTAGGTGTGCAGCGCCCAGGCGATTGCGATGTCGATTATGACGCCGAGGACTGTGACCCCGAGAAAGCGAATAAGTTCACTCATAGGGGCGTGCTCTCAAGATAGGCTTTGAGCCCCTTTGTGAGCGAAGGAAGTTTAATAAAATCAATGGCTTCATAAATTGACGCGGTGCATTTTGCCCGGCCGATATCGGAACCGTCGAGCACACTTAGAACCAGCCGCGTTTCTTCGCCTGCGATGACGGGCGCGGGCACTTCGATCACAGAGGTGTTTCCGACGCCGTAGCGCGGGAAGTCGCCCCAGGGTTCGCCCTTGGCGCTGCGGGTGAAGGGGGAGTCTTCGGTCACGGTCAGCATCTGGCCGCGCCGAGTTCCTTCTTCGCTGCGTTCAAGGCGAAGCGAGGCCATTCCAGTGTGCGCGGCGCGAAACGTGACCACCATTTCGCCAGTCTGGTTTTGGGCCACCTCGCATTGCGCATCACGCCGCGCGCTGCCCCCAGAGCGCACCCAAAGAACATGCTGATCGTTGCGCGCGATCGGAGTGTAGTTCTCTCGCAAAGCTTTGAAGAAAGGCCAGTTCGCTCGCAGGTTCCACCCCTCCCAGCCGCTGTAATCGGGCGCGATGGTGGTGACAGCGGCGACCTTTTGCTCAGCGACGAGGCGGGTAAAATACTCCCGGTTTTTCGCGCCTAAAGCGTGAATCAGCGACCCGACCGGGGCTGGGCTCCGGGTGCCCGCCGCGACATCCAGCGCGGAGGTGTAGACCGAGAGCAATTGGCGGTCCTCAGGCACGGCTTTGTCGGTCAAAGCCTGCGACAAACGCTGCATTGCCTCGATGTCGGCCTTGAACGCGGGCGTCACGTAGAAGCCAAGCTCTTGCGAATACACGCTGCGATCCGTCGCCCGCGCCACAGAGACGGTGGCGGAGGCATCGACCAGCAGCATCACCGCCGCAGCGGCGAGCGCGGCGTAGCTTAGACCGCCGGGCGCAATCTGTCGCACCAGCGGTTTGACCCAGCGCAGCACCGCGCGCTGAAACACGATCAGCGGAGCGCAAAAGCCCAGCACGAAAGTGATCGCGTTGTATTCCGCGCCAATATGCCCGCCGATCTGCGGGATCAGCGCGGTGCCCACAAGGCTCGCGCCCACCAGCACAAAGCCCGCATCGCGCACAGGAGAACCGCGCCCGCGAAGGCGGCGGACCAGAACCGAGATGACCGAAGCGGCCAACAGCAACAGGCTAAGAATACGCAGCGGCTCACCCGAGGTCAGGATGTTGGGCAAGTCGAGCGGGGAGAGAATGCGGCTCTCGCGGCTCCACGGTCCGAAGTACCAGAACTGATCGCCGCTTACGTCGACGAAGTTGTATTGCAGCCAGCCCGATGGATCGCCGTGGGTGACGATAAGCACCAGCGCCGCGCTTGAGGCGAAGGCGCCCAAAGCAAAGGCGCCGAGCGATCGGGAGAGCAACCCCCAACGCGGAAACAAAGCAGCAATGAGAGCCAGCCCCATAGCGATCACCAAGGGTATCCCGGCGTCGTTCGACCACAGTAGTCCGGCACCGGCAACGGCTCCCAGAACGATCCCATTCTTTGCAGAGTGTGTACGAAGGATACCTCGTAACCCTATGATAAATAACGGCAGCGTAAGAAAGGCCAGCGACCCGCGAAATGGGCGCAACGACACCCCCGGATCAAAGGTCGGCGCGTAGGGGTATCCCACAAGGTCGAACGGCACGCGGCCCACATAGTAGAACGCAAAGACGATCAGGATCGCCGCCCAGGTGCGCAGGCTTTTGGGGATGACCCGCAGGAACCACGCAATGGCGTAGGCCCCCGCAAACGCGCCCGCGATCACCCCAGCGTAAGCGGCAAAGGTCGACGCGAGCAGCGTCTGACCAAAGGCAAAGAACACCGGCAACAGCGCCAGCATCATAGTGATGCCGAGATAGGACTGAAACGCGCTTCCCAGCGCCTCTCCGCTGGCAAAGCCTTGCAACGCAAACCACGTCTGCATCGCGCCGTCGATAGAGTGCAGGCTGTGATCGAACAGCAGCTTAACGCCCTGAAGCGCGGTCAGAACCGCCGCCAACGCGACCAATACCCACCGCCCATGGCCAAGGCTGAGCGTGCGGCTGCGCGAACGGTCAGCGAGCGGCTGGAAGGTCGGCGCAAGCGGTTCGCTGAGACTAGGCATAGGCCTTGCCCAACACGAACCCGGCATCGGCGCGCGCGAATTCGGGCGCGGTCATCTTCACCGCGTCAAACAGATCGTAGATGTTGTCGATCTTGCCGCCCAGGATCGAGATCACGCGGCTGTCTTCCGGCTTTTGGTGATAAAGGATCGGGCGCCCGTCGTCCTGCTCGTTCTTGATCAGAACCGTCTTCACATCGAAGATCGACCGGTCGTATCGCGCGCCCGCCAGCGCGGGCATGTACAGCTGAGCGTCGCGCAGCATAAAGGCGTAGCGGGTCTGCGGATCTTGCTTGGCGAAATGCGCGTCGGGGTCGCGGTCGCGTTCTTGCCCACTAAGTGGGTCTGACCAGCTTTCGTGCGGGGTGTAGCGCACATGAGTGAGCGAATAGAGACCCGCCGCAGGATATGGCATGCAGCTGAAAAACGGGCCGTCCATCACGGTCACGGCGGCTCCGGCCAGTTCCTCTGGCGGTTCGACCAGAGCAATCTCGGCGATCTCGTGTTTCAGGCTGGCGGGCGGAAGGTCGGCCTTGGCGAGCACCGAATTGATCTGCGAATAGGTGATGTTGAAGGCGTAGCGCGCGCTTACCTCGCGGCCATCGGATAGCCCGGCCACCACGCCGCGTTTCTGGTCTTGCAGAGTTAAAAGCTCGGTCGATAGGCGCACGTCGACGCCCGCTTCGGCCAGGCGTTTCGCCATGCCTTGCGCCAGGATGGAATAGTCAAAGGCGACTTCGAAACAGGCGAAGACATCCTCGACCCGATCCTCGTTGAACAAGGCGCGTTGGTCGGGCCGCGCCAGTTCGATGGGCGCGCCGATATCGCGAAACATGCGGTGAAATTTCTTGGCTGTGATCTTCGAACGCCGCCGCGCGACCGCGTAAAGCATCTGGAAATCGTCGACGACGGCTTCGGGAAAGTCGGCGAGAAACCGCTGATGCAGCAGCATCGATTTGACCGCCGTGATGGCAGAGCGGGGGTAGTGAAAGCCGGTGTGGACGCGCGCCTGATTGACCCGCGAGGCGCGCGTCATCAGCGCATCGCCCGCTTCAACCAACAGCACCCGGTCTGAAATCGAACGCAGATACAAAGCGAGACAGCAGCCATAAAAGCCGCCGCCGATCACGACGTAATCGTATTGGGTGCTAGAGCCACCCGCCATCAGCCATCGCCCTTGGCCGGGATCGCCTCTGCGGCTGGGGTGGCGCTTTCGTGCTCGACGTTGAGGTCGCTTGCGACTTTGCCGAACAGGTCGATGCGGTTGATCTCTTCGGGGACATCGCCGGTCTGATCGCGGCTTTGCAGTTTCAAGAGGTGTTGCAGGCCAAGGCTAAGCCCGAGCGTCGAAACACCCATAAACACCGCGCTCATTGCCAGCATCGCGTTGGTGGTCAGCCAGCCATCGGCGAGCTTTTCAACGACGATCACCGCGCCGACGATCCAGGCGGCGTAGGCGAGGCCAACGAGCGTCAGGATCGAGGAGGAAATCGCCACCGCCGATAGGATGATCGGCGTCAGATAGACGAGCAGCGTCTGAAACAGCTGGGCCCGGCGACCAATATCGCGCAGAGCGCTGCGCGAGGGGATGTTGTCCCCAACCCGGAAGCCGGCCACTGGCAAGCGCGGATCGCGCGGCGGATAGCGCAGGGCCAGACGCGGTTCGTCATGCGCGAGGATCGGATTGAGCAACGTGCGCGGCATGGCGACGGTCTGAAAATCGCTGGGATCGACGCGGAAACCGGCCAAGCGGCCAAGTGCGCGAAACGGCCAGGCGATCAGGTCTTTCACCGGGCGCCGTGCGAAATTGTTCGCAATGGCGATGGCGTTCGAGCTTTCCGCGCGGGCGAGAAAGGCGAGAACATCCATCCGTGCGACCTCTTCGATATGGCCGATCAGAACCAGATCGCCGATGGCCTCTTCGGCGGCGATAACGCGGCGCTGGTAATATTCGGTGCCCTTGCGAACGACGAACAGGCGCAGGTCCGGCACTTGCTCCACCAGTGGCAAGAACGCTTCGCGCACGTGGTCCTCGACCACGATAATGATCTCGCGAAAACGATATTGCGTGTCGAGCGTGGCGGCGAGGGTGCGGATGATCTCGAACGCGCGCGGCGTGGCGGGCACGTCGGAAAAGCACGCGGAGATAACCACGTCTTCGCGCAGTTTCGCCTCCGGTGTCGGTGGCTGGAAGGATTGGGCGGGCGGCTCACGCATGGGCAGCCGTCGCGGTCTGGGCCGCCTCCACGAACCGCGCGATCGACGCTTCGACTTCGGTCAGGCCGCCTTCCGGGCGCTTCATTTCGATCGAGACCGCGCGGGTGTAGCCGCTGGCGGCGAGGTTTTGCAGGAGGGGCGCGATTTCCTCGACCACAGCCGGGGCGGGCAGCAGGCCGGGTTCGCTGACATGCACATGGCTCAGGATCGGGACGAGCGATTTGGTGCGGTCCCACATATCGTGAAACTGCCCATTCATATGCATCGCGCCAGTGTCGAGGATGGGACACAGGGCGCGATGGTTGACCCGCATCACGAAAGCGGCGGCGTCGTCCAGCGTGTTGAGGAAATTGGTCCCATAGGCCGCCGGATTGGGCTCCATCGCGATCCGCGTGCCGGCCTGCGCGGCGTATTCGGCGAGGTCGTGGAACACCTCAGCGGCTTCGCTGAGCGCTTGGTCCATCGAGATTTTCTCAGGCACGTTGCGCTGCGCGGGTGAGCCGAAGACGAGGTTGGGAATCTCGAACCGGCCCGCCAGATCAATCGCGCGTTTCATGGCGGTGATAAAGTCAGCGCGGGCGTAGCGGCCTTGGAACAGGGCAGCGCCCTCCACGCCGAAGAGCAGCGATTGCATCGACACCAGCTTCAAGCCGAAGGCGTCGGCTTCGCGCACCGCTTGGGCGGCGCTGGCTTCGTCGGGCACAAAGGCATCGTCTGCTTCGTGAAAGAACAGGCCCGGCGCGATCTCGAGACCCGTCATCCCGGCGTTCGCCATCAGACGGTAGGCGTCCAGACGCTCATCCGGCGCCCAGGCGATGTTGGACATAGCAAGGGTGAAGGGCAGGCCGGTCATGCGGGCGCCTTCTGTTCGGCGTAGAACGCTTTGAGGCTGTCGAGAGTGCCCCCGGCGGAAAATTGATAGGGTCCTTCCACGCCCCACAGATCGGCGTGGCGCGTGCGCATGTCTTCGGTGTGCAGGCGCGCGCCCGTTTCCGGCATATCGCGCCCGGTCAGCGCCCCGTGAATGCGCGCGGCGGCGAGCGGCTGAGCCACGAGGTGCAAATGCGTCAGCCCATGCTCCAGCGCAACGCCGATATCGGACCACAGACCCGCCATCTCGTAATATTGGTATGTTGTCTGCGGGTTGTGAAATTGAGTGGCCGAAAAGCCCAGCTCGGTCATGGCCTCTTCCAGCGCGCGCCGTCGAACGTCCGCCGCGAGACCTTGCCGGTTCAGCCGCAGCATCCCCGTTGCAGCGTCGGGCGAGTACAGATCCTCCACCAGCCCCGCGAGATTGGTATCGAGAGCGGCGGTCAAATCCGCGAACCGATCCGCTTTGAGCATCGAGGGGACCGGGTTCATCAAATCGAAGAGGAAGTTCTTGCGCAGCCCTTCGCCAAACAGAGCGGGCAGGCGCACAATCAAGTGGTCGGCGAAGCGGTCCTCCACGAACGCCTCCAGCTCGCGGCGGTGGCGGCCATAGGCGAGATCGGTCTGGAACGCGGTGGTGCCTTCATCGTCGCCGCCTGCAAAGTCGGCCAGCACCGCGATTGACGAAATCAGGATAAACCGCTCCGCCCTGATCGCCGACAGTTGATCCATCAGCGCGTGGATCTTGGCGCGGTCCTGCTCCGGCGCGGTGTTCGCTTCGAGCATCGATCCCGGAGCCGCCGCACACACCACCGTGCCAAAGCTGCGCCCGGCGCTCTCAGCGATGTTGGCGCTGTTGAAGCGCGCCGCAAAACGGGTCTGACGCGCAAGAGTTGACCCGACAAAGCCGGTGTACCCGATCAGAGCATCGGCCGTTGGGGCTGTCTTGGCGTCGAGGCCGGCTGTGCTCATGGCGGTGGTCTCTTGGGTCGTCTGCGTGGATAGAACCATGGTCGCGATACCGGTCAGGGCTGTAGATATGGTTAAACTGGAAGACGGCGTGTCTGACGTGGCTAACGCGGGCGCTAACCGCCGGCCTTTCTCCGCTTCTGCGCTGGTGAACACCGCCGGGCCACCACTGGACGCCAGGCCTGCGAGCGCCATAAAAGGGAAACACGGTGACGCCATGAGCGTTAACCAATGAGAAAAGCAGGGACCCCACCACACATGACCGATTTCACTTCCCGGCGCCTGGAGCTGAACCGTCGTTTCGCGCTCAAAGCGTTTGGCGCTTCGGCTATCACTGGCCTTTCGCTGATGTCTGGTGTGGCGGCTATCGCTCAGCCAATCTTTCAAGCCTATCCGTTTCAGCTGGGCATTGCCTCGGGTGAACCATCCGCGGATGGCTTTGTGCTGTGGACGCGCCTCGCGCCTGAACCGTTTGAAATCGGATATGGCATGCCGCCCGCCGCGGTTGAGGTGGAATGGCAGGTCGCCAAGGATGGACGCTTTGCCGAAGTAGTCGCCAAAGGCACGGCTATCGCCCGCCCGGAACTCGGCCACGCTGTCCATGTCGAGGTCGCAGGGCTTGAACCCAACCGGCCCTATTTCTATCGCTTTTTCGCAGGCCGCGAACGCAGCCCAACCGGGCGCAGCCGCACCACGCCCGCAGTCGGGCAACCAATTGATAATGTGCGTTTTGCGATCGCAGGCTGCCAGCATTACGAAAGCGGGTATTACACCGCACACAAATATCTGGCGCGCGAACAGGCCGACTTCGTCTACTGCTACGGCGATTATATCTACGAAGGGCGCGGGAACCGCGTCTGGAACAGCCGCAACGGGCCCATCGTCAACCCGCGCCGCCATTTCGGGCAGGAGATCTATACGATCTCCGACTATCGCCGCCGCTACGCGCAGTACAAGATGGACACCGATCTTCAGGCCGCGCACGCCAGCGCGCCGTGGTTTGTGACCTGGGACGATCACGAGATTGATAACAACTGGGTGGCGGGCCTCGATCAGGACGAGACGCCCGCCTACGCGTTCCAACTGCGCCAACAAATGGCCATGCAGGCCTATTACGAACATATGCCGCTGCGCATGTCTTCTATGCCGATGGGCGCGCGTATGCAGTTGTACCGTCAGGCGCAGTTTGGCGATCTGTTGGACCTCAACCTGCTCGACACGCGCAGCTATCGCAGCGATCAGCCGTGCGAGGATCGCTGGGGTGTGGAATGCGCGGCGGTTTGGGAGAAAGACCTCGAAGTGCTGGGCCGTGTGCAGGAACAATGGCTTTACGAAAAACTCGGCGCGTCCAAATCGCGCTGGCAGGTTCTGGCGCAGCAAATCATGGTGATGGACCTTGATCGGCGACCGGGCGAAGGCCGCACCGAAAATCTCGACAGCTGGGCCGGGTATCGCACGCCGCGCGCGCGGATGCTCGATCAGATCAAGGATCTGGGCCGCGACAGCGTGATCGTGCTGACGGGCGACGAGCACCAGAATTACGCGGGCGAATTGCACATGGACGGCCAGCGTCCCGGCAAGACACCGATCGCGACCGAATTCGTCACAACTTCCATCTCTTCGAGCGGCGATGGCGAGGATAAGCGCGCCGACACCGCTGCGATCCAGAAGGAGAACGAGTGCCTGAAATGGTTCAACTCGCAGCGCGGCTATGTCATCTGCGACGTGAACCGCGATCAGTGGCTGACCGAGTTCAAGGTGGTCGACAAAATTTCGACCAAAGGCGGTGCGATCAGCACGCGCAAACGGATGACGGTTGATCACGGCGCGCCGGGATCGCTGGCCGAAGCCTGACGTTTGCGGCGTAATCCGTGGCGGACCTAGCCCGTTCGACCAACGGCGTTTGTAATATCTCTCTGTCCCTTTAAGGTTCGTGCTGGACTTTAAAGAGGGACAGGGGAGACTTCCCATTATGATCGATTGGGCCAAGCGCGTGAGCGCCGCCGCCGCCGTGGGCACGATGTTGAGCACGGCCGCTTTGGGACTGGGACTGGCAACGCCGTTGACCGCGCCGCTGGTCGCGCAATCCAAGGATGAAAAGAAAGAGCCGAGCGCGCTTTCCTCGCTGCCGCTGCGCCTGATCGGTCCGGCCTATGTTTCGGGCCGCATTTCGGACTTCGCCTTCTTTGGTGACAGTCACCACCACTACATCGTCTCGACCGCGTCGGGCGGGGTGTGGATGACAAAGGATAACGGGACCAGTTGGACCCCAATCTTTGATCGCGAAGGGTCTTACGCGGTTGGCGTCGTCGAAATCGCGCCATCGGATCAAAAGGTGATCTGGGTCGGCACGGGCGAGAACAACGCGCAGCGTTCGGTCGCGGCGGGTGATGGCGTCTACAAATCTACCGATGGCGGCAAATCGTGGACAAATATGGGCTTGAAGAAATCAGGCCATATCAGCCAGATCTGGATCAATCCCGAAGACGCCGATCATGTGCTGGTCGCCGCCCAGGGGCCGCTGTGGTCCGAAGGCGGCGATCGCGGCCTCTACAAGACCATGGATGGCGGCAAAAGCTGGGAGCGCGTGCTCGAAATCGACGAGCACACCGGCATCAACGAATTTGTCGTCCATCCCGATAACCCCGATCAGATCGTTGCCAGCTCTTACCAGCGGCGTCGCCATGTGTGGGTGCTGATCAATGGTGGGCCGGGTTCCGCCATGCACCGCAGCGCCGATGGAGGCGAAAGCTGGAGCAAGGTCAGCGCTGGGCTGCCGGGTGGAGAGATGGGGCGCATCGGCCTCGCCATGGCGCCATCCGCGCCGGACATGGTCTACGCCATCATTGAAGGCCAGCCCAAGGAACAGGGCGTCTATCGCAGCTCTGACTTCGGCCAAAGCTGGGCCAAACGATCGGGCCACATGACGACCAGCCCGCAATACTACAACGAGATTTTCGTCGATCCCAAGGATCCCGAGACGCTCTATTCGCTCGACACATTTTCATCGAAATCCACCGATGGCGGCAAGACCTTCGCCCCACTCAGCAACGCGGCGCGCCACGTCGATGACCACGCTTTATGGATCGATAAGCGCAACACCCAGCACCTGATCATGGGCGGCGATGGCGGCATTTATGAAAGCTGGGACGGGGGCCAGAAATGGCGCCACACGCGCAATCTGCCCATCGTCCAATTCTATCGCATTCAGCCCGATAACGCCGCGCCGTTCTACAATGTGTGCGGCGGGACGCAGGACAACAACTCGCTGTGCGGTCCATCGCGCACGACGGTGGTGCACGGCATCTCCAACTCCGACTGGCACATCGTGCTGGGCGGCGATGGCTACAAGCCGCAGATCGATCCGCGCGATCCCAATATCGTCTACACCCAGTATCAATATGGCGGTCTCGCTCGCTATGACCGGCGCACGCAGGAGCGGGTGTTTCTGACCCCGCAGCCCGAGCCCGGCGAGCCCGCCTATAAATGGAACTGGAACACGCCGGTCCTGATCAGCCCGCACAATCCGGACCGCATTTACTACGCGGCTGAATACCTGTTTGCCTCCGATGATCGCGGCAATTCGTGGACGAAGATCAGCCCCGATCTCACGCGCCAGATTGATCGGAACGCCCTGCCGGTCATGGGCCGGGTGTGGAGCGTCGATGCGATTGCGAAGAACGATTCCACTTCAATCTTTGGCGCGGCGATCTCGATCAGCGAAAGCCCGGTCCAACAGGGCCTGATCTATGTCGGCACCGATGATGGTGTGATCTCGGTCACCGAAGACAACGGGGAAAGCTGGCGCCGGGTCGAGATGGTGCGCGGCGTGCCCGACATGACCCTGGTCGAGGATATCGTCACCTCGCAAACCGATCCGAATGTCGCTTACGCGGTGTTCGACAACCACAAGCGCGGCGATGACAAACCCTATGTCTACCGCACCGCTGATAAGGGCCGCACCTGGGCTCCGATCATGGGCGACCTGCCGATGCGCGGCGCGGCGCACACGATTGCCGAGGATCACGTTGATCCCAACCTGCTGTTCCTGGGCACCGAGCTGGGTCTGTATTACTCGCAGGATCGCGGGCGCAGCTGGAACGCGCTGAAGACCAAATTCCCCACCGTCGCGGTGCGCGATCTGGAGATTCAGCGGCGCGAAAACGATCTGGTGGTCGGCACCTTTGGCCGCTCGATCTATGTGCTCGACGATTATTCCGCCCTACGCACCAACGCTAACTCGGTTGCGAGCGCGGAGGCGACCTTGTTCGGCGTGCGCGATCCGTGGCTTTATATTGAGGGCGATCTGTGGGGCGGCTATGGCGGCCCGCAAGCCTCGAACGGGGATGACTATTGGTTCGCTGAAAACCCGCCCTTTGGCGCGGTGTTCACCTACACGCTTCGCGATGGCCTGACCTCGCTGGGTGACGCGCGGCGCAAGGCTGAGGGTGAAACGCAGAAGAAGGGCGGCGACACGCCGTACCCTTCGTGGGAGACCCTGCGCGCCGAGGATCGCGAGGATCCGCCCGCGATTGTCTTCACCGTCACGGATGCGGCAGGCAACATCGTGCGGCGCATGACCGGGCCTTCGGGCAAGGGGCTGCACCGGGTCGCGTGGGATTTGCGCTTTGACGCGCCCGATCCCGTCAACCTTAACCCAGCGCCGCCGTCGATCTTTGCGGGACCGCCGGTGGGGCCGCTCGTCCTGCCGGGCCAATATACGGTGCAAATGGGTAAGCGGATCAACGGCGTTGTGACGCCTCTGGGCGCGCCGCAGACCTTTACGGTCAAGGAGCTCGAACGCAGCAACGAGGCGACGGATGATCGCGCCGCCGTGCTGGCCTTCCAGCAGGAGACCGCCGAACTGTCACGCGCCGTTTCGGCGGCGGGCGCGGCTGGGGGTGAGCTGCAAAACCGCGTGAACCACCTGAAGGCCGCGATTGAGGCTCTACGCGAACCCAACGAAGCGCAACGCGCCAACGTGCAGGCGATCGAGACGCTGCTCGATAACGCGCGGGTGGCGATGTACGGCGACAGCACGATTGCCAGCCGGAATGAGCCGGTGCCGTTCTCCATCGCGCAGCGCGTGGGGCAGATCCGGGGATGGGGCTGGAATCACCAAGCGCCGGTGACCGGATCGGACAAGACCGCGCTCGAAATCGCCAAGACGGACTTTGCTGCGGCGCTCGCCAGCCTCAAGGATGTTGAGGTGCGGGTCGAAGCGCTTGAAGCGGAATTGGGCACGAAGGGCGCGCCCTACACGCCGGGCAGCGGTGTGCCTGATTGGCCGCGTTAATCACGCCCGAAAAGGCACAAGAAAAAGGCCGGTTCCACACTCAAGCGGAACCGGCCTTTTCTATCTTTGGTGTCGTTCGATCAGGACAGCGCGACGTGCCGCTTCATATGGTGATCGACATTGCCGAATTCGGTGTCGAACAGCGTCAGCCGCTTGAAGTAGTGGCCGATCTGGTATTCGTCGGTCACGCCGTTGCCGCCGTGGATCTGAACCGCGTCCTGCCCCACCAGACGCGCCGATTGGCCAACGCCCACCTTGGCCGCCGAAACATGGCGCATGCGCACCGATGCCTCTTCGCCCAGTTTCAGCGTGGCGAGATAGGTCAGCGACACCGCCGTTTCGTATGCGGTGTACATATCGACCATACGGTGTTGCAGCACCTGGAACTTGCCGATCGGAACGCCGAACTGCTTGCGCTGCTTTGAGTACTCCAGCGTTTGCGCGTGCGCGACCTTCATCGCGCCGCACGCTTCGGCGCACAATGCGGCGATGGCTTCGTCGGTGACCAGCTCGATCAGCGGGACCGCGCCTCCTTCTTCGCCGATCAGCGCGTCCGCCGGGACCGAGACATTCTCGAAATACACTTCCGAAGCGCGGCGCCCATCAACCGTGGCGTAATCGCGCGTTGAAATGCCCGAGGTCGACTTGTCGACCACAAAGACGCTCACGCCCTGCGCTTCACGGCGCGAACCGCCGGTGCGGGCGGTGACGATCAGGTGGCTGGCCCACGGCGCGCCGATGACAACCGCTTTGTGGCCGTTGAGCACGTAAGCGTCGCCGTCCTTTTTGGCCGTCGTTCCAATGTCGGCGTAGTCGAACCGACCCTTCGGCTCGCCATAGGCAAAGGCGAACACACGCTCACCACCAATGATGGCGGACAGGTGCTCTTCCTGCTGCGCTTCGGTGCCAGCGTGCTTCAGAAAGCCGCCCGCGCACACGACGGTCGGAACGAACGGTTCGACCACAAGGCCTTTGCCGAATTCTTCCATGACAACCATCGCGTCGATCGCGCCGCCGCCAAATCCGCCGACTTCTTCGGAAAACGGCATGCCAAGGATGCCCAGCTCAGCCAGCTGCGCCCAAACCTTCGGGCTCCAGCCTTCTTCGCTGGTGATGGCTTTTTGACGGGTTTCCCAATCGTATTGTTCACGGACCATGCGCGACAACCCGTCGCGCACCATGTCCTGTTCTTCGGTGAAGTTGAAATCCACGTGTCTCTCTCCGCGGTGTTCTTTTCTGGGGGGATGTCCTCGACCTTAAAGGCCGAGGATCATTTTCGTGATGATGTTGCGCTGAATTTCGTTCGACCCGCCATAAATCGAGGTTTTGCGCATGTTGAAGTAGTTCTCCGCCGAATGCGCGGCGTAGTCGGGACCGATTGGGTATTCGTTCGATCCTTCGTCGTTCGCCGCTTCGAGGTAGTACGGCGCGCCATAGCTGCCGACCGCTTCCAATGTGAGTTCGGTCAGGCGCTGCTGGATCTCGGTGCCTTTGATCTTGAGGATCGAGCTTTCCGGGCCCGGGCCTTTACCCGCCTGTTCACCGGCCAGCGTGCGCAGCTCGGTGATTTCGAGCGCGGCGAGGTCGATCTCAAGCTGGCTGACCTTGCGGGCAAAGTCGAAATCCTGGATCAGCGGTTCGCCATACAGCTCTTCCTTGGCGGCGATATCGCGCAGCTTTTCAACGCCGCGCTTTGACCGGGCGACGCCGGCAATGCCGCTGCGTTCGTGCGCGAGCAGGAATTTGGCGTAGGTCCAGCCCTGATTCTCAACACCGACGAGGTTTTCAACCGGAACGCGCACATCGGTGAGCCACGTTTCGTTCACTTCGTGCGTGCCGTCGAGCAGCTTGATCGGTTTCACTTCGACGCCCGGCGACTTCATGTCGATCAAGATAAAGCTGATGCCTTCCTGCGGCTTCGCCGCGTCGGGATCGGTGCGGCACAGGAAGAAGCCCCAATCGGCGTGCTGCGCCAGAGTGGTCCAGGTCTTCTGGCCGTTGATGATGTAGTGATCGCCATCTCGCACGGCGGTGGTTTTCAGGCTTGCGAGGTCGGACCCGGCGCCCGGCTCCGAATAGCCCTGACACCACCACACGCTGCCATCGCGGATGCCGGGCAGGTGCTTGGCCTTCTGTTCTTCGTTGCCAAAGGTGTAGATCACCGGGCCAACCATCGAGACGCCAAAGGGCAGCGGCATAAGCGCGTTCACGCGGGCGTTTTCTTCGGACCAGATGTAACGCTGCGTGGGGGACCAGCCGGTGCCGCCATATTCGGTCGGCCAGGCGGGAGTTGACCAGCCCTTTTCACCAAGGATTTTGTGCCAGGCGACAAAGTCTTCGGGCGGAAGGTCTTCACGTTGACCGCCATCTTTCAGATGAGCGGGATAGTTGGCTTCGATAAAGGCGCGCACTTCCTCACGGAAGGCCTGCTCTTCGGGGGTAAAATCGAGGTTCATGTCTTGTGGCTCCCAAAATCTCTCTTCGGCATCCTCTCACATCGGCTGTCATGCCGCCTGCGCGGCAAAGATCAAGGGGCGATTGACGTGCACGGAAACTTTTGTTTCCGGCTTTACGTTGCGTAAAGCCGCCGCTTCGCGACACTTCCGTAGCGTCACGGTCGACCCGCGCTCCGATTGGTGCGTTAACCTCTTTTGTACAAGGCTAACTGGTGTGTAGCGCTTATCGTGTATTTGTATCGCTTGCGCCCTTGGCACAGGGGCCATGTTCCTCCTAACATGGTTACCACGCGCTGGAGCGCTCCAGTCACGCATTTTGAGGATCACCCATGGGTTTCTTTTCCAAACAGTTCATCGACATCATCGAATGGGTCGAACAGCCGGGGCAGCTCGCCTGGCGCGTGCCGATGGAGGATAATGAAATCCAGTACGGCGCGAACCTGACGGTGCGCGAGGGGCAGCAGGCGGTGTTCCTCAACAACGGGAAGCTGGCCGATCACTTCGATCCGGGCATGTATGAACTGCAGACGGATACGCTGCCGATCATCACCGCGCTCGAAAACTGGGATAAGATGTTCAAGTCCCCGTTCAAATCGGACGTGATGTTCTTTTCGACCCGCGAGATTACGGGCCTGAAATGGGGCACCGCGCAGCCGATCACGGTCCGCGATCCCGAATTCGGCGCGGTGCGCATCCGCGCGTTCGGCACCTATTCGTTCAAACTTGGCGATGTGGACCAGTTCTACAACACGACCTTCGCCAACCTCGATCAACTCTGGATCAGCGATATGGAAGCGCAGATGCGCTCTATCATCGCCACCAGCCTCGCCGCGCTTTTGGGATCAGGCAAAACGCCGTTCCTCGATATGGCCGCCGACCAGGCCGCGCTGAGCGAAGAACTGCAAAAGGCCGCCGATAACGCGACCGATCAATGGGGCATCGTGATCCCGTCGCTGTTTGTGGAAAGCCTGTCGCTGCCCGAAAAGGTGCAGGAAGCGATCGACAACCGCGCGTCGATGGGCGCGATCGGCAACCTGCAGGACTACGCCACGTTCAAGGCGGCGGATTCGCTCGACGAAGCGATGGCGGCGTCGGGAGGTGTTGCGGGCGCCGGTGCGGGTGTCGCGGCGGCGATGGCGCTGGGACAGGTAATGCAGGGTGGACTGACCGGCGGCGCGGCTCCGGCTAGCGCGGCCACGCCGGCTCCGGCAGCCCCGGCTGAAGACCCGATCAAGGTGATCGAAAAGCTCCATGCGCTCCACGAGGCGGGGGCTTTGAGCAAAGAAGAGTTCGAGGCCAAGAAAGCGCAACTCCTCGCCAAGATTATGTAAGCGACCACGTTAGGGGGCTAATCAGTGGAAGCGGAACAGAACTGTCCAAATTGCGGGGCGTTGATCGGCACCGGCGTGCCCGGTCTGCCGGTCGTCACCTGTGGCTCTTGCAATTCGCTGCTGAGCAAGGCCGGCGACCAGCTTAGCAAGGTGGGCGAAGCGGGCCGTGTGCCTTTCGATGTCAGCCCGATCCAGATCGGCACGCGCCTGACCGTGGGCGGTGCGCGCGGTGAGATCGTGGGTCGCGAGCGCTGGGCCTATGACGGCGGTTTCTGGAACGAATGGTTGCTCCAATTCCCGAATGGCGATGCGTTCTGGGTGGCCGAAGAAACCGGCAAATATATGGTCATGACCGAGGTCGATGTGCCGATCCACGACGCGAAGCAATTGCGCGGAATCTTGCAAAGCTTTGGCACCTCGGTTGGCAAGACGGTGCAGGTTCTGGGTGAGAAATACACCGTTGCCGATGTGAAGCGGGTTCGCTGTGTCGCGGTTGAAGGATCTCTGCCGCACCCCATCGGGGCCGATGTCATGCGCAAGAGCCTCGATCTGCGCACCCGCAACAGCGAAGTCCTTACATTTCAGTCCGACAAGGACGGCGACAGCCTGTGGCGCGGCGCGTATTATACGCTGGCCGACCTTGAACCCGCTGGCCTGCGCCGGTTTGAGCATTGGTCCGCGCCCGATTTTGAGGCGGCGCGATGAACGCCGTGACGGAAACGGTCGCCTCGACCAAGGCGCTGGAATGCCCATCATGCGGCAGCCCGTTTGACCTCTACGCAGCCGGCTATTCGACCAAGCATGTCTGTCAATATTGCGGCAGCGAGCTGGACCTGACCAACGATGACACGCGGCTGATCACTGAGCATGTTGACGCAGCGAAAAAGCTCCAGATCCCGCTGGGCACCAAGGGTGTGATCAACGGGGTCGAGTGGATCTGTGTCGGCAATATTGAGAAAGACGATGGCTGGGACAAATGGGAGGAGTTCCTCCTGTTCAACCCCTATCACGGCTATCGCTGGCTGGTCTGGCAGATGAACGGGTGGAGCGTGGGCACGCCGATCCTTTCGCAGCCCGCGCATCCTCATCGCCACACCTTCGAGTATGAAGGCGCGCGGATGAAACGGATCTATGATCCGGCTGAAAGCACTATCAAACGCGCGATTGGCGAATTCTACTGGCAGGTGAACAAAGGCGATAAGGTCAAATCGACGAGCTATGTCGGCGGCGGCAAAGTCCTCAGCTGCGAGATGACCGGTGATGAGTTCAACTGGACACTCGAAGAGTTCGTCTCCTCCAAAGCGATCGCTCAGGCGTTTGGCGTGGAGAACACCGGGCAATACCCGCAAATGGGCGATTACCCGCAACCGCACCAGCCCAATCCCTATGGCGATGGCTTCAAGACATCGGCGCTGATCGCCAGCATCGCGTTTGTTGCGGCGTTGCTCATTTCGATCCTGTTCTCTTTCGAAGGCGAACAGCGGGTCCAAAGCTTCACCGCCAATCCGGCAAGCGCCGCGCGCAGTTTTGACGTGGGTACCTTCACGATGACCGGGCGTCCCAAACCGGTGACGATCACCGCGCGCGGAGAGCCGGGCAACAACAACTGGATGTATCTCGAATACACGCTCACCAACACGGCGACCGATGAAGAGATCATCGCCAGCCAACCGATTGAGTATTACTATGGGCGCGACTGGAAAGAAGACGACCGGCGCGGGACGGTGAAGCTCTCCTCGGTGCCCGCAGGCACCTACAAACTCACCGCCGAAGTGCTTTTGCCCGAAGACGAGCGAGCCGGAGCGGCGGCACGCCAAGGGAGGCAGTCACCGTTGGTGCTCTCGGGTACAGGCCGACCGGTTTCGGTTGAAGTCACCTCGAACGGCACCTTCAATTCGCACTTCTTCCTGCTGTTCCTCGCGCTGTTCGGTCCGGTCATCTGGATCGGCATCCGCGCGGCAAGTTTCGAGAGCGCCCGCTCCAGCGGCTACGACGGAGCGGATGATGATGATTAGGGTTCACACCCACAATTCTGGAGCGCTGACATGAGAAACGCCTTTCTGATCTGGTGCGCGCTGTGCGTCGGCTTGCACGCGACGGCGGGCTGGTACGGATATTCCCCGTTTGGCGACGGGGTTCAGGCGCGCAACATCTATTCACGCGGGGGAGGGCCCATCCACAAATGACCGTTTCAAACCTTCTAGCCACTTCAACCACGGGGGGCGCCATGCTCACTCTCGACACCTTTCTGGCGAGCCTCGCCTATTCTTTTCTCGGGATATTCGTCTTCCTGATCACTTTCGTGATCGTCGACATCATCACGCCGACCAAATTGCGCGTTGAGATTGTTGACAACAAGAACACCGGGGTCGCCGTCTTGGCGGGCGCGGTGGCGCTTTCGATCGCGATCATCATCGCCGCCGCCATCCATGGCTGACGCCCCTTCCGCCGCGCTTGCGGCGGAGCCCCAAGGGGGCGGGGATGACAACAATTCGGCGCGCCTAGGACAGGCGGATAAGCGTGAGGCCGATGGCCTGTCGCTGATCCTGCTCGTTTCGGTGTTCGTGGTCGCGACCTGCGGGCTGATTTACGAGCTGTTGGCGGGCACCATCGCGACCTACCTGCTGGGCGACAGCGTCACTCAGTTTTCGACCGTGATCGGGACCTATCTGTTCGCCATGGGGATCGGCAGTTGGTTCTCGCGCTATATCGATGGGCGGCTGCTAGCGTGGTTTATCCGCATTGAGATCCTGATCGCTTTTGTCGGCGGGACTTCGGCGGCGGTGCTGTTTTTGCTGTTCCCCCTGGTCGATGATTTCCGCCCCATTCTGTATGGGCTGGTGCTGCTGATCGGGTTCCTGGTCGGGCTCGAAATCCCGCTTTTGATCCGCATTTTGAAGGATGAGTTCAGCTTTGGCGATCTCGTCTCCAATGTGCTGACCTATGATTATATCGGCGCGCTGGCGGCGTCTTTGCTGTTTCCGCTGGTGTTGGTGCCCTTTGTTGGGTTGATCCGCGCGGGGTTTGTGATCGGCTTTGTGAACATTCTGGTCGCGCTGCTGTTGGTCTTTCGCCTGCGCAAGGATCGCGCTTTGGTCTTGGAGCGGCTGGCGGCGGTGGTGGTCGCCGGGCTGCTTGTCGTAGGCGCGGTGGCGTCCGAGGCCTTGCAGCGCTTGTCCGAAGCCGGGCTCTACAACGACAATCTGATCTACGCGAAATCGTCCCAGTATCAGCGCATCGTTCTGACCCAGAGCAAGGGCGATATTCGCCTGTTTCTCGACGGTAATTTGCAATTCTCCAGCCGCGACGAATACCGCTATCACGAAAGCCTTGTCTGGCCTGCGATGGGGCGGGTGACGAACCCGGCTCGCGTCCTGATATTGGGGGGAGGGGACGGCCTTGCCTTGCGCGAAGTGCTGCGCGAGGACGCTGTGCGCGAAGTGACCCTGGTCGATCTTGATCCGGCGATTACCGAATTGTTCCGCGCCGCTCCGGTGCTGACCCGCCTCAACGGCGATGCCTTCGCTGACCCGCGTGTTGAGGTGATCAACGCCGACGCCTTCACCTGGGCACGCGATGCGGACCGCCAGTTCGATGTCATCCTCGTCGATCTTCCCGATCCGACGAATTATTCGATTGGGCGGCTCTACAGCCTGACCTTCTATCGCAACCTCGGCGCGCTGCTCGCCCCAAAGGGGGTCATGAGCGTGCAAAGCACCGCGCCTTACGTCTCGACCAAAAGCTTCGCGATGATTGGCGCGACCTTGCAAGAGGCGGGTTTCGAGACGCAAGGGTATCACACCTATGTGCCCAGCTTCGGCGATTGGGGCTACACGCTCGCCTCGGGGTCTGGCTTTGGCAATATTGGCGATTTGCCCGACGACTTGCGCTATTTCACCCCGCGCGAGGAGCAACGGATGCGCGAGTTTCCAGCCGACATGCGCGCCGATCCGCCCGATATAAACCGCTTGGAAAACCAAGCTCTGGTTCGGCTCTTCACCAGCGAATGGAGGGCCTACGGCGATGATTGATCGGACCCTCACTCAAGTGGGTACGCACGCCTTGATCGACGTGCGCGGGGCCTCGCGTTTGGATGAGCCCGTCCATATCGAAGCCATCCTGCGCCGCGCGGCCGATGCGGCGGGCGCGACGATCTTGCAGGCGCACTTTCATCATTTCGGCCCTGAAATGGGCGTGACGGGCGTGTTGATGCTGGCCGAAAGCCATATTTCGATCCACACTTGGCCCGAAACCGACTTCGCCGCGCTCGACATCTTCATGTGCGGCGCGGCGAAGATCGATGCGGCGATCGACGTAATCGAAGACGCGTTTGCGGGAGCGGAGATCGAGGTGCGCCGAATGGCGCGCTAGGCAATGGGCGTGGGTCCTTGACCCCCTAACGCGCCACCTCGATCCGCCAGCCCTTGCTGGGTTCCTCGCTGACGCGGAAGCCGGTGCCGGTAAACCGCTCAATCAGCTCCATCGCGGTGCGCGAATGCTCGCTGATCTTGACGGTCGTAAAGGCTCCGCCCCGCGCCAGCGCGAAGGGCAGCAGCAACTGATCCTGCAAATACGGCCCCGCAAAGGCGCCGCTTTCGAGGTAGCCCGCCATCCGCTTGGCCGTGGTCTTGCCAATCCGTTCGGCGGGCAGGCCCATCTGGCCGATGCCGGAGACGACTTCGGTCACGCGCTCAAACTGAGCGGTGAGCAGCAGCGCGTTTCCGGGGCCATGATCGGCGGGCAGCTGAACCGGACCGAACGCCTCTTCGGGCCATCCGTTCAGGACCTTCTTAGCCTCTTTCAGCTCCCGGTCGGCCACGTCAAACGGGACGCCGGCGACCAGCGCCTCAGCTGAGGTGGCCACAAGTTCCCCGCGCTCCACCAGCTCCAGCGGCGTCAGCGCGCCCGGCTCAATCTCAACTACCACACGGCCTCCCCCGCGTGGGAAAAAACCGTGCCGTTCGAGCGTGGCGGAGACCTTCGGCCCCATCTGCGAAAGCAGCTGGAGCAGCGTCTTGGCGGTGAATTCAAAGGGCGGGGCGAAACTCGCATGGGTCCCCCCTTCGATCACGACCTTGGACGGCCCATCGGCGAGCATAAGCGGCCCGAGAATGGCCTGTAGGACCATCCCGGTGCTGCCCGCCGTACCCACGGCAAAGTGATATTCGCCCGGCGTGACCGAACCAGGCCGAAAGGTCAGCGTCTCCGAACCAACAGTGAGGCCACTGGCCTCCGCGTTGCCAGTCGCGCAGGCGGCCTCAAGCGCGGTCACGTGCTGGCGCATCATGCCCGGCTTTTTGCGCCCACCGCGAATGTTCTCAATAGTGAAGGGCTGCCCGGTGATCAGCGAAAGGCCCGCCGCGTATCGCAGCACTTGCCCCCCGCCTTCGCCTTTGGAGCCATCGATAGTGATCATATTTCTTTCTTTTCGTTTTTCGTCTGCGTTCGAACATCATCGACTGTCGGATCTTCGCAATCTCCGAATTCCTCGAAGTTTCGTTGGGCCTGTCGAAGACTGAGTGATCCATTTGGTCCGCCTCGAACGACCTGTGCATCGTGCTCATCTTGCCCATCGTCCTCCCAAGAACACACAGGGCAGATCTCAAATGCACCCCGCATGGCAAGCGTCCTATGTTTGCAGCAAGGGCATCGATATTGACCCTCTGGCCGCTCGTTTCGGATCACATTTTCGAACACGGGTGTTTCCTAAAGGGCAGGGGGCATGCGCGAAAGGGCGTCACCCCTTCACACATACCACCTGCTTAAGTGTATGCACGATCTCAACAAGATCGGCCTGTGCGGCCATCACTTTGTCGATCGGCTTGTAGGCCTTGGGCGTTTCATCGATCACGCCTTCGTCCTTCCGGCATTCCACCCCGGCGGTGTCCGCGATGTGCTCGTCGAGCGACACCAGCTTCTTCGCCTGAGTCCGGCTCATCACCCGGCCTGCGCCATGCGAGCAGCTTTCAAAGCTGTCCGCGTTGCCCAGACCGCGCACGATGAAGCTTTTCGCACCCATCGAGCCCGGGATGATCCCGAGCGTGCCCTTCGCCGCCCGCACCGCGCCCTTCCGGGTCACGAGCACGTTTTCGCCAAAGTGGTGTTCCCGCGTCACATAGTTGTGATGGCAGTTCACCGCTTCGCATTCGGCGTCGAACGGCTTGGCGATTTGCGACCGCAGCGCGTCGAGCGCGTTGGTCATCATCACCCGCCGGTTGAGGAAGGCAAAATCCTGCGCCCACTCGACCGCTTCGACATAATCGTCAAAGTGCTCCGTCCCTTCCGGGAAGTAAGCGAGGTCTTCGTCGGGCAGGTTGATGTGCCACTGCCGCATGTCCTTCTTCGCAAGTTCGATGAAGAACCGGCCAATAGCGTTGCCCACGCCCCGCGAGCCTGAGTGAAGCATCACCCACACCCGCTGTTCGGTGTCGAGGCAGACTTCCACAAAGTGGTTGCCCGTGCCCAAAGTCCCGAGATGCAGGACGTTGTTGGTGTTCTTGAGCCGCGGATACTTCTCGCACAGCGCGTCGAACCGCGCCTTGAGCGACGCCCAGGCCTCGACCACCGACGCTGGAGGTTCACCCCAGGCGCCCCGATCACGTTGAGCGCCGCGCCGACCCCGACCATTCGTCCGACCATGCGGCACGGACGCTTCGATCGCGGACCGGATGCCGGCCAGGTTATCAGGCAGGTCGCTCGCGACAAGCGAGGTCCGCGCGGCCATCATGCCGCAGCCAATGTCCACGCCGACAGCCGCCGGGATAACGGCGCCCTTGGTCGGGATAACCGAACCCACGGTCGCGCCGATGCCGACGTGAACGTCGGGCATCGCGGCCACGTGCTTGAAGATGAAGGGCAGCTTGGCTGCGAGCGCGAGCTGCTGTTTCGCCTTTTCATCCACGGGCACATCCCGCGTCCACGATTTGATCGGCGCCCCGCCTTCGACGGGAGTGTATTCGTACAGCGCCTCGGTCATGACGACCTCCTTCTTTATTTATGCGCGCTACCGCTTTGCTGCTTTAGCGCGTTTTTGTGCGCTATCGCTTCGCTGCTTGAGCGCGAGGGCACTGGCGACAAGGGTTGGCGAGACATCCTGAGCAAGCTCAGGGGCGGGTTCGAACCACCTGTATCCAATGTAGTCCCACCGGCATTCGCCAGCGTATGTTCGGTTTCGGCAACAAGGAGTTGACGAGATTGAAATTCCGCCACTTGCTCTGAGCGAGCAAGGCTGGACTTGCACCAGCACGGAGCCGAATGGCTCCACCCCGATTTGGGGCGCGTCTACGATGTAATCCCATCGGCATTTGCCGAATGTGTTTGTTTGCGTTGGCCGGGAGGCCCGGCGTCCAAAATCATAGGTCCACGGCGACCAGTTGGTGCAAAAGACGTTTCCCGCTTTTCCATTTAAGCTACAGCCCCACAATGAGCGCTCAAGCAGCGCAGCTTCTGCGCCCCTGAGAATGATGGAGCTGACGGGGATCGAACCCGCATCTGGCGTTTGCAGAACGATGTAGTCCTCTGCGGCATTCGCCGTGGATTTGGAAAGAGCTGGGGCGACCAGTTGTGGTGAGACGCGGCCCTTAAGCTACATGGCAAGGCGGGATTCGAACCCGCATCTCCTCTTCCCAATTCAGGGTATGAGGCGCTTTACACGTCGGGCCTTCCCTTTCGGGGTTGGTGCCAATGTAGTCCCACCGGCATTCGCCCCAGCTTTTTCCAAAACAGATCGTTCCATCGAAGGTCTCGGCGACGAGAATGGAGAAGACGGACGCGCCTCAAAGAGGCGTTCTGCTCTACCAACTGAGCTACTGATGGTTGCCCACCAGACGGGATTCGAACCCGCGGCCAGATGTAGTCCTCACCGGCATTCGCCGAGACTTTTGTTGGAACTTGCAACGCGTACGGTCACGGCGACCAGGTTTGGAAAAGACAAGCCCCTTCTTTCGAAAGAGCGGCGCCCTCTTGCGAGAGCCACCATCGTGACAGGATGTAGTCCTTTCCGGCATTCGCCGTGACCTTGAGGCTCAGGACCTATGGATCTCGCGGTTGAGGTTTGAAGCAAAAGGGCCGAGTGCAAGGAACGAAGGCGTAGGAAGACTGGCGGTCTTTCAAGCCTTTGTGACGTGGCAATCGGCCCTTTTGGTCAAATCCTTCCGGGACGACGGAATGACTTCCATCTCGACCAAAAACACGCTTGGCATAGCAGCGAGCTGTCCCGGCGCGCGTTTTCGCCCGATATGTTCGTCATTCCGGCGCCTCAAACACGTGATCGATAGGTCCTGAGCCTTAGCTTCGTTGGACACTCGATCATCGCTGACCAAGCGCCCGGTTTTCACTTCATTCAAATCTCCACTTCATCCACGATTTCGGCCCAATCCTTCGCTTTACCGTTGGCAAAGCGTGCCATCGCGCCGAACACCGCGTCGGTGAAACCACCGACATTCATGATGTCCTTACGGTCTTTTGCCTGCGTCGAGCCGTAGGGCTGGATGTCGATGCAGATCAGCTTGGCGTCCGGGTTACGGCGCTTCAGCGTGTTCCACTGGTCCATCACAGCGGTCGGCCCGTAATAGTTGTTATCGATCCAGGACTGGTTGTCCGAAACGATCACAATGGTGTCGACCACAGCCTTCTCGCGGTTGAGCTTGGCCAGCGGCGCCGAGACGTTCGTCCCGCCACCCCACAGCGACGCCAGCTTCTCCGCGTTCACGGCAAGGCGGGCGTAGGGCTTTAGCTCAATATCGACCACGCGCTCCGCAAAGGGCATCACGCGGGCCTGCTTGTTGGTGCGCAGCACAGCGGCGGCGACCAAGGCGGCGATATCAATGCAGCGCACGACCGAGGTCGCACCGGGACGGTAGCCCGTCGCCGGGGACTGCATCGAACCCGAGACGTCCGGGCACACAACAACGTTGCCCTTCAGCTTCGGCACCTTGGAAACCGAGGCTTCCAGCGCCTTTTCAAGCGCCGCCTGCACCTCCAGCGGAACGCCCTCAACGACCTGCGTCAGCGCGGTCATCAACTGGTAAGGTGCGGGCTTAACCCGCTTAAACGCGTCCGGATCACCGAGGCGATCGGCCACCTGCTTCGTTACCCCTTTCACGCCGAACGCGTCGTGACGCGCCAGAGTGTTGAGGTTCATACGCAGAGCCTGCCAACCCATACGATCGGCGAGCTTGGCCCACTGCTTGCGCGTGAGGTCGAACGACGTCAGCCATTCGAACGGCACCTCGGGCAGGGGACGCGACTTATCGCCTTTCCACGCTTCGAACGCGGCGATCTCGGCCGGCAGCGCGGCGACATCGTACGGCTTGCCAATCAGCCAACCGTAGAACGCGCGACGCGTCGGATCCTTGGGCGCCGGGTGAACCATCTTGACGATATCCGCCAGGCTCGGATCGCGACCCGTGGCCGCGTTCATCAGCTGACGATACGACGCCTGCTCAAGCCATTCGCGCACAAGACGCTTGGGACGCGAGCCGAGCGAGGTGCGACCCACCTGACCCGAACGCATGATCTGCACGAAATTGCGCAGCATACGCCCGTTATCGATCACGCGGTTGAAGACCGGCACAAACAGATCGGGCTCCGCCGTGGTCAGATACGCCGCCAGCAAAGCCGGCATATCCTTCATAGCCCCCGACTGACGGGCGTAGATCGCGCATTTGGCGACCCATTCCGGATCAACCTTCGACGCCGTCTCGAGGACATCGGCCAGCTGAGCGTCCGCGCCCGAATAGAAGCCATCCGACAGCGTACCGGTGGCGGCTAGCTGCGCGAGCTTGGCCTCGGGGCCATAGGCGTAAGCGACCGCTCCCGCCTGGTTGATCGTGTCGGTGCGCGGCGCGAATTTCGCGAGAGCGCTGGAAAAAAGGTTCTTGTTGGCCATTGTCCAACTCCACTTCGTAAACTCTGGTCGGTGGCTTAGGGCGGCCAGCCCATTCTGGCCGCCCATTTCCACCGCTTGCTAGTGTCCGGCGTTCGACGTGCCCGACGCTCAGAGTACTGCAGCGGGTGTGCCAAAAGCGTGAGAGGTGCTGAAGAAATCTCCCAAACTACTGATGTTAATATGTTTATAGAGGTTCTGGGTACGGGTGCCGAGGGGAGGGGTCTTTCGCAATACAACGCCAGTTGTATAAGAAGTTATACAACAGTATAAGAATGGCATGAAAGTCGCCTCCCCCAAACCCACAACCGTTATCGGTTTCCTCGGCACCACGCTTGATGCGGCTAAATTCGGCCCCACGCGTTGGAACAAGTGGCGCCCAACGGTGGGCGTGTGCATGCATGAGGATTTGCGGATCGACCGGTTCTTGCTGCTCCACGGCGAACAGCATCAGCGTCTCGCTGATTTTGTGTGCGACGATATCCGCGACGTTTCGCCCGAGACCGAGGTCACGCCGCAGCACATCAACTTTGAGGATCCGTGGGATTTTGAGGAGGTCTACACCAAGCTGCTCGATTTCGCGCAAAGCTTCCCGTTTGACCCGGAGAACAACGACTACCTCATCCACATCACCACCGGTACGCATGTCGCGCAGATCTGCCTGTTCCTGCTGACCGAGGCGCGCTTTCTGCCGGGCAAGCTGCTCCAGACCCAGCCCCAAGGGAAAGGCGCGCGGGGGATGAAGCAGCCGGTCGGCACGTGGGGTTCAATAGACCTCGATCTGTCGCGTTACGATTCCATCGCCACGCGCTTTGCCGAGACTGCCGAGGAAAGCGCCAGCTTTCTCAAAAGCGGGATTGAGACGCGCAACCGCGCCTTCAACCGCATGATCGAGGAGATTGAGCAGGTCGCGATGCGCAGCCGCGCGCCGATCCTGCTGATGGGGCCGACGGGGGCGGGTAAGAGCCAGCTGGCGCGCAAGATCTATGAGCTGAAAAAGCTGCGCCATCAGGTGGCGGGGCCGTTTGTCGAAGTGAACTGCGCGACGCTAAAGGGTGACAGCGCGATGTCCGCCTTGTTCGGGCACAAGAAAGGCGCCTTCACCGGCGCGGCGAACGAGCGGGCCGGGCTGCTCAAATCCGCCGACACCGGCGTCCTGTTTCTCGATGAGATTGGCGAACTTGGCCTCGACGAACAGGCGATGATCCTGCGCGCGATTGAGGAGGGTCGTTTCCTGCCGGTGGGCGCGGACAAGGAGGCCACGTCCGACTTTCAGCTGATCGCGGGCACCAACCGCAACCTGATGCAGGAGGTGACGCAAGGCGCTTTTCGTGAAGACCTGTTCGCGCGGCTTAACCTGTGGACCTTCCAGCTTCCCGGTCTGGCGGAGCGGCGCGAGGATATCGCTCCCAATCTCGAATACGAGCTGGAACGCTTTGCCGAAATCGAAGGCGACCGCGTGACCTTCAACGCTGAGGCTCGCCGGGCCTATCTCGCCTTTGCCCAAGCGCCCGATGCCGCCTGGGGCGGAAATTTTCGCGATCTTGCCGCCAGCGTGACGCGCATGGCGACCCTTAGCCCGAGCGGGCGCATCGACGCAGGTGCGGTGGAGGCGGAGGTCGCTCGCCTGTCCGCGCTGTGGCAAGGCGAGCCAACGGGCAAGGGCCTGCACAGTGGCGCGCTCGCAGATCTGATGCCGCGAGAAACGCTGGACGCCATTGATCCGTTTGATCGGGTGCAGCTCGATTACGTCGCCGCGATCTGCCAATCCTCGCGCACTCTTTCGGAGGCGGGGCGGACCTTGTTCTCGGAATCGCGAAAGGCGCGCGCCTCGACCAACGACGCGGACCGTTTGCGCAAATATCTGGCGCGATTTGGGCTGAGTTGGGCGGACTTCACGGCCTGACGAGAGGGGTGACACGGAAACTTTTCGATCCGCCTTCCGTATCTTGGGCATGACCCATCGTGACACCACTGCCGACACCAACGCCGCCGTCACGGTCTGGTACGATGGCGCGTGCCCCCTTTGCTTGCGCGAGATCGGGTTGATGCGTCGGCTTGACCGGCGCGGGGCGATTGATTTTGTTGATGTCTCAGACAGCGCCGATCCGTCCTGTCCTATTGATCAGAGTGAATTGCTGGCGCGCTTCCACGCGGCGGAGAACGGCAACATCGTATCCGGCGCCGCGGCCTTTGCGGCGATGTGGCGCGCCATTCCGCTCTTGCGCCCGCTGGGCCTGATAGCGCGCAATCGATTGGTTCTGAACCTGCTTGAGCGCGCCTATATCCACTTCCTCAAAGTCCGCCCGCGCTTGCAAAAACTGGTCAGTTAACCGCCTGAGGCGGCCCCAATGGGGCTTGCCTCACAGCCCTTCAGCGCGCAGTCTTCCAAAAAACACAGACCATGGGAGACGCGCGGATGAGCCAGTACGAAAACCAGTACAGGGGCCTCAATTTCGGCGGGATGCAGAACGAGATCTACAACGCCGGGCTTCAAGGCGTGCTGCCCGAATTCCCGGTCGATTTCGCCACTCTCGAAGCGCGCGCGCACGAAGCGCTTGGTCCGATGATGACCAATTACGTCGCGGGCGGTTGCGGCGATGAGCATACGCAAGACACCAATGTGAGCGCGTTTCAGCGTTGGGGCATGGTGCCGCGCATGATGGTCGATTGCTCGGAGCGTGATCTGTCGATTGAGCTGTTCGGCCATCGCTACAAAACACCGCTCTTTATGGCGCCCATCGGCCTCAACGGCGATGCAACGCAGGACAAGGACGGCGATATGGCCGCCGCGCGGGCGAGCGCGGAAACGGGCGTGCCGTTTTGCGCTTCGACTCTCGCGAACCATTCGCTCGAAGAGGTGAAAGAGGCCTGCGGCGACACGCCCGCTTTCTTCCAGCTCTACACGCCCAAGCATCGCGGCGTCGCGGAGAGCCTGATCCGCCGAGCCGAGGATGCGGGTTATTCCGCTTTGGTGGTCACGCTCGACACCAAGGTGACCGGTTGGCGGCCGCGCGATCTGAACGCGTCGAATTTTCCCCAGCTGCGCGGACGGGTGCTCGAAAACTACTTCACCGATCCGGTGTTCTGCTCGCTGCTCGACAAACCACCGCATGAAAACCCGCAGGCGGCCATCTTCACCTGGGCGGCAACCTTCGGGCACGAACTGACCTGGGACGATATGGAGTGGTTCAAGTCGGTCACGTCCATGCCGATTGTGTTGAAAGGGATTTGTCACCCCGACGACGCGCGGCGCGCGGTCGATTGCGGAGCGGACGCCATTTATTGCTCTAACCATGGCGGGCGGCAGGCGAATGGCGGGATCGCGACCATCGATCTCTTGGAGGACGTGGTGAAAGCCTCGGGCGACACGCCCGTCCTGTTTGACAGCGGCGTTCGATCGGGAACGGACGCTGTCAAGGCTTTGGCGATCGGCGCGACGGCGGTCGGTGTGGGGCGGCCTTACACCTATGGACTGGCGCTCGGCGGGGATCGCGGAGCGGCATTTGTGCTCAAATCCATCCTTGCCGAAGCCGACCTACTGATGGCCGTAAACGGCTATCCCACCCTCGACGCGGTGCGCGAAGCGGGCGTTCGGCGGATATAGATCGCAAGGGCAATCGCGGAGCCGATTGACCCATCGGTAAAAAAATTGTTCGCACTTGCAAAAAGGTGTTCGTTTCCCACAGGTGTGGTGTTAGTTTTGCCACACTAACAGACGCGAATCGGGGACGCGCAATAATGGAAAAACCAACGTTCGTATCGAGCGGGCCGGATGCTATGGGCCGCACTGTTTGTTTTGGCGACGAATTTTCGAGACAGGCCCGATACGGAAGGCTTCGCCCGATGCCTCAAAGGCGGTCGCTTTCCGCCCGCTTAATGCGTTGGGTGCGCGGCTAAGTTAGCGACTTGCAAAAGGTAAGCGCGCAGGGGTAATCCCCCGCACGCTTTACTATGACTAAGCTCAGCCTGCCGATTTGGCGACGGTAACCAGCTTAGTCTCGGTGTAGCCGAGATAGCCTTCGGTCCCGCTCTCTGATCCAAAGCCGCTATCCCCGGTCCCGCCAAACGGGGTTTCGGGTGAGCCAACCGCGAAATGGTTGATTGCGACCATGCCCGCTTTCAGAGCGCCACCCAGGTAGTGGCTTTCATCCAGCGATCCGGTGAAGGCATAAGCCGCGAGGCCATAGCGAAGCGAGTTGGCGATGCGCACCGCGTCTTCGATATCGTCATAGGGGACGATGCCGGCGACCGGGCCAAAAGGCTCCTCGGTCATCAGGCGGCTGTCCGCCGCAGGGCTGGCAACAACGGTGGGTTGGAAGAAGTGGCCGGGCCCATCGATCGCCGAACCGCCGGTAACGATTTCGCCATTTGCGCCGCCCATTGATCCCATCAGGTCCTGCATCGCGTTGACCCGGCCAGCGTGGGCAAGGGGACCCATGGTGACACTCTCGTCCGAGCTGGCGTCGCCAACCTTCAACCCTTGTGCGACTGCGGCGAATTCGGCCACGAACTTGTCGTAGATACCGCGCGCAACAAGGAAACGCGTCGGGCTGACGCAGATTTGCCCGGCGTTGCGGAACTTCGTGGTGGCGCAGGCTGCGACGGTGCGTTCGAAATCAGCGCTTTCGCCGATCACAACAGGCGCGTGGCCGCCAAGCTCGGCGGTGAAGCGTTTGAGTCCTTGCGCGGCGAGCGCACCAAGCTGTTTGCCAACGGCGGTCGATCCGGTGAAGCTAACCTTGCGGGTTTCGGGTGCGGTGATCAGGTGGTTCGAGATCATCGCCGGATCGCCGTAGACCAGGTTGATCGCGCCCGACGGCACACCCGCTTCGACAAAGCATTCGACCAGCATCTGCGCGGAGGCTGGGGTGGTCTCAGCAGGTTTGAGGATGCAGGTGCAACCAGCGGCCAACGCGCCCGAAAGCTTCTTGGCGGGCAGGTTGATCGGGAAGTTCCAGGGAGTGAACAGCGCCGCTGGGCCAATCGGCTCATTAGTCACCCGCTGTTCGAGCAGGTGCGCGCCGCGCACGGGCACCAGGCGGCCGCCCTGACGCTTGGCCTCTTCGCCCATGAAGTCGATTATTTCCGCCGCGTTGAGAATTTCACCTATGGCCTGCGCGTGGGGCTTGCCCATTTCGAGCGTCACAATCCGTGCGATGCCTTCTGCGCGTTCGCGCACGAGATCGGCGGTGCGGCGCATGATCGCGTGCCTTGCGGCACCCGGCGTCGCCGACCATGAAGGAAACGCTTCCTCAGCCGCCGCCAGTGCCGCGTTCATCTGCTCTTTTGAAACCTTGGGGCAGGGCGCGATAACCGCCTCGGTTGCCGGGTTCGCAACCGGCATTTCACCATCGCCGCCGCTCGCGACCCATTCGCCAGCGATCAGCATCTTAATTTGAGGAAAGGCGGTCATGTTGTTGTCTCCCAATGCGCGCGCGGCGTCGTTTTACAGACCCATAATGCGGAAGCGTTCGAGGTGGTAGACCTCAAGCTCCTTCGCAAGGCGCTCAAATGTGCAAATTTCGCAGCTTCCGGACAAGTCTGGGCAGAATGATTGCGCCAAATCGAACAATTCATGAGCGCAATTCAGCAGAAATTCTCGCGAGAACGCCTACATAGCACTTGCCGAACGATACGCGGTCAGGGCGCCCGATATGCGATCGGGTCGAAGGGGCTGCGCAGCGATTTTGCAGACCCTTGCTATGAAACATGTAAGCCCACTTCCGCTGGTCCGGCAGGTCAATTTTGACGCCGTGATCGACAGCCACGTCGCCCCGGAAACCACCAGCGATAAAATCGCCTATGGCTTTTGTAAGGCGCTCCGGTTCGTTGCGGACACGTTCTTTGCCAAACGCTATGGACACCGCGCGGTTGTGCTTGAAACGGTGGCGGCGGTTCCCGGCATGGTCGGCGGTCTGTGGCAGCATCTCACCGCGCTGCGCACTATGCGCGATGACGAAGGCTGGATCCGCACGCTTCTGGACGAAGCCGAGAACGAGCGGATGCACCTGATGACGTTCATCGAAATAGCGCAGCCAAACTGGTTTGAGCGTGCGCTGATCGCAATCACGCAGATGGTGTTCTACAACTTCTATTTCTGGCTTTACCTGTTTGCCCCGCGCACGGCGCACCGCGTGGTTGGCTATTTCGAGGAGGAGGCGGTTATCAGCTACACGTCCTACCTTGCCGAGGTGGACGCCGGGCGTCACGAAAACGTGTCCGCGCCGCAGATCGCGATTGATTACTGGCAGTTGCCGCAAGACGCGCGCCTGCGCGATGTCATTATTGCGGTGCGCGCCGATGAGGCTGAACACCGCGATGTGAACCACAGCTTTGTCGATGTGATGGACGCGCGCAGAGGGCACAAGCTGATCGGGACGAACGCGCTGGCTAGCTCTGAAGAGGAATTGCCCAAGCCTTCGCTGCACGAGCCGGCGGAATAAGCCACGCTTGACCTGAGCTCCTCTCCGTGCTGCGTCTGCGGCGCAATCCGGGGAGAGAGTAAAGCCATGAAGACCAGAGCCGCTGTCGCATTTGAAGCTAAGCGACCGCTTGAGATTGTGGAGCTCGATCTGGAGGGGCCCAAGCAGGGTGAGGTTCTGGTCGAATTGATGGCGACCGGCATCTGCCACACCGACGCTTACACGCTCGACGGGCTCGATTCCGAAGGCATCTTTCCCAGCGTGCTTGGCCATGAAGGCTGCGGCGTGGTGCGCGAAGTCGGTCCCGGCGTCACTTCGGTCGCGCCGGATGATCACGTTATCCCGCTCTACACGCCGGAATGCGGCCAATGTAAATTCTGCCTCTCCGGCAAAACCAATCTGTGCCAGGCGATCCGCGAGACCCAAGGGCGCGGCGTCATGCCCGATGGCACCTCGCGCATGAGCTATAAGGGCGAGGCGATCTTCCACTATATGGGCTGTTCGACCTTCTCGAACTTCATTGTCCTGCCCGAAATTGCGGTGGCCAAGATCCGCAAGGACGCGCCGTTCGACATTACGTGTTACATCGGCTGCGGGGTAACGACAGGCATCGGTGCGGTGACCAAGACCGCGAAGGTGCAGCCGGGCGATAACGTCGTGGTGTTTGGCCTCGGCGGCATCGGCCTCAACGTCATTCAAGGCGCCAAGATGGCGGGCGCGAACCGGATCGTCGGCGTCGATATCAACGGTGGGAAGGCGGGCTGGGGCAAACGCTTTGGCATGACCGACTTTGTAAACCCGCGCCACGTGCCCGATATCGTCGCGCTGCTGGTCGAGATGCTCGACGGAGGCGCGGATTTTACCTTTGACTGCACGGGCAACACCGAGGTTATGCGCCAGGCTCTCGAATGCTGCCACAAGGGGTGGGGCACTTCTATCATCATCGGCGTGGCCGAAGCGGGCAAGGAGATCGCGACGCGGCCCTTCCAATTGGTCACAGGGCGCAATTGGCGCGGCACCGCGTTTGGCGGGGCAAAGGGGCGCACCGATGTGCCCGGTATCGTTGACCTCTACATGGACGGCCAGATCGAGATTGATCCCATGATCACCCACCGGCTCAGCCTTGAGGAGATCAACAAGGGTTTCGACCTGATGCACGCGGGCGAGAGCATTCGCAGCGTGGTGGTGTTCTGATGTCGGACAAGGTGAACCTCGCCGACAAGTTCGCCCTGTTTGACGAGCAATGGGCTCCGCGTCTCGCCGCGCGCTACAACGGCAATGAGGTGCGTCTGGCCAAGCTGGAGGGCGACTTTCACTGGCACGCGCATCCGGATACGGATGAGCTGTTTCTTGTGATCGAAGGCGAGCTCGATATCGAGTTTCGCGATAGCACGCAGACCCTTGCGGCGGGCGAGATGATCGTCGTGCCGCGCGGTGTCGAACACTGCCCACGCGCCACAAAGGGCGAGGTCAAGGTGCTGATCATGGACGCCGAAGGCACACCCAACACGGGCGATGAAGCGACCGCGTACACGCCTGTGGAGGTCTAAGCCGCGTGACCGCTGAAGAGCGACTATACGCTGACCTGACCGAAGCTGGCATCGCCTATCAGGTTCACGAACACCAAGCGGTCTTCACCGTCGAAGAGTCCGCGGCGATCAAGACCGATATTGACTGCCTGCACACCAAGAACCTGTTTTTGAAGGACGCGGGCGGGGCGTTCTTCCTGCTCACCGTCCCCGCCGAGGCGCGGATTGATCTGAAACGCGTGCACCCGCTCTTGCCCTCGCGTCGCCTCAGCTTCGGCAAGCCCGATGCAATGGAGCGGCTAATCGGCGTAACGCCTGGATCGGTCACTCCGCTGGCGATGATCAACGCCGATGCGGGCGCGATCACGCTGGTGCTGGATTAGGCGCTGGCTGTGGAACAACCGGTTGGCGTCCACCCCTTGCGCAACACCGCGACCATGGTGCTCAAGGGCACCGATATCCTCGCCGCGTCGCGCGGCTGGGGCCACGAGCCCCTAGTGGTCAGGTTGCCGAAACTGACATGAAGCGGCAACTTAGCACCTCACTTCAGATACAGATCATCCTGATCAGGGTTTTTGCCTGTATCTTCACGCTTTTCGCTTTCGGCGCGCTCTACTCGGAGTGGTTCGGTGATGGTTCCTTTCTGGATGGAGAACTCAGCACTGACGGGGCAATTGGACTGCTCCTCGCTGTCGTTGGCGTTTGGTTTGGATCGTATCTTGCCCTTCTCTGGTTCGAAGAACTCGATACTCCGCGCACATCCCGTAACTAGTACTAATCGCGTCTAAGCCTGAACCACCTTCTGCTCAATCGCACCGAAGATCGAGTGGTTGTCTGCGTCGCGCATTTCCACTTTCACCGTATCGCCCGGCGCCATGAAGCGCGTGCTGGGCTCGCCATTCGCGATGGTTTCGATCATGCGGATTTCGGCGATGCACGAATAGCCGAGCCCGCCTTCGCTAACAGGCTTGCCCGGACCGCCGTCTTGCCCCTTGTTGCTGATCGTGCCCGAACCGATGATCGATCCCGCGCACAGCGAACGCGTCTTGGCGGCGTGGGCGACCAGCTGCGCCATGTTGAAGGTCGCGTCCGCGCCCACTTCGGCGCGGCCGAACGGCTCACCGTTATAGTCAACCATAAGCGGCAGATGCACGAGGCTGTCTTTCCAGGCCTCGCCCAATTCGTCGGGCGTGACGGCGACGGGGGAGAAGGCGCTGGCGGGCTTGCTCTGGAAGAAGCCGAAGCCTTTGGCCAGTTCGCCGGGGATCAACCCACGAAGGCTCACATCATTCACCAGCATCACCAGTTTGATGTGACCCGCCGCGTCCTTGGGCGTAACGCCCATCGGCACATCATCGGTGACCACCGCGATCTCGCCTTCCATGTCGCAGCCCCATTTAGTGTCGCCCAGCGGGATATCGGCGCGCGGCGGCAGGAAGCTGTCGCTGCCGCCCTGATACATCAGCGGATCGTGGTAGAAGCTCTCGGGTACCTCGGCGCCGCGCGCTTTGCGCACCAGTTCAACGTGGTTGATATAGGCGCTGCCATCGGCCCACTGATAGGCGCGCGGCAAGGGCGAATGCGCCTGGCGTTCATGGAACCGCTCGCACGGCACCGCCTCGTGTTCGACATCCGTAGCGAGCAGTTCCAGCTCCGGCTTCACTCGTTCCCAGTTGTCGAGCGCGGCCTGCATCGTGGGCGCTATGTAGCCAGCCGCGCAGCAGCGTGTCAGGTCCTTCGATACGACGACCAATTTGCCGTCACGGGTGCCATCGTTGAGTGTGGCGAGCTTCATGCGTTTCTCTCCGGATTGTCTATCTGATTGTCAGGGTGCGCGCGTTGGAAGGCGGGCAGGGCAAGGCAGGCCCGTTCCATGCGCTGGATGTGGGGGCTGTCGCCAAAGTCGTAGTCAAAGCGCTGCGCGTTGTAGACCTGCGGCAACAGCACAACCTCGAACAGGCCGGGCGCATCGCCATGCAGGAAGTCGCCAGTGCCCAACTGCGCCAGCCTTGCCTCCACCGGGTCGAGCGTGCGTTTGAGCCAATGGCGATACCAGACGCCGATCTCGTCCTGCGATTTGCCGTATTCGTCTTTCAGCCATTTGAGCACCGGCAGGTTGAGCGGCGCGTGCAGCTCGGTCGCGATCGCGTAGGTCAACTCGCGCACGGTATAGCGTTCTTCCGGATCGCTCGGCAGCAACGCCGGTGTCGGGTAGGCCTCTTCCAGCCATTCAAGCAGCGCCATCGACTGCGCCCGGTCGCGGCCATCGGCCTCCAGCATGGGGACCGAACCGAACGGGTTGCGACTGGTAAACGCCTCTCCCTTCTGCTCGGTCTTGAGCAGATTGACCGGCACGTTCTCGAACGCCAGCCCCTTAAGCTCCAGCGCGATCCGCAGGCGGTAGGAAGTGGAGCTACGGTAGTAGCCGTAGAGCTTCATGAGCGCTCTCCTTGAGAGTCCCAGGCCACTCGCGTCCTCCACGTTTCAGAAGAGCCGAGACATGGACCACGTGTTACACGGTCCAGGGGAAGAAAAATTGGCGGATTTCCGGCGTTTTTGCAAAGACGCAGCGGACGCCATGTTGGATAGGGGTTCAAAGCCATCAATACGCTCTCTAGCGAACAAAGACGGCGTAGGACAGTGGTCCCGATTGTGTCATGCGAGCCAAGCCAGAGGCCTCAGCAGGTAGGGCTCTGCTGACCGCTTTCAGGTGAGTTGGTGAAGGGATGCAGAGGTCGAGACAAGGGCAAAGGGTGGTGGTGGAAAGCGGGCATCGCATTGGCCTCAGGCTGGAGGCAGCTTATCACTTTAGGCACGAGGCCCGGACGCGGCAAAATCCTTTGCCTCAGCGCCCAACGCTTCGATTTGCGAACCATTATCGGTTGCGATGCTCTGACCAGCTCGGGCAACACGTTTAGACTGCCGAAACGATGCTTGATTTATCTTGAAGTGGTCGACAATCGAAGCGGCCCAGTGGCCGGTCTCCGTGTTGCACCATGGCTCTAGGAAGCGCGGGGCGGTGTCTGCATGAACAACCGTTCCATCAAACGCTGGACGCGGCTTTTTTGCGTACCAGCATTCGATTGCTTGTCGGGCGGTGAGGTCAGGGTTCTGATCGCCGATCGCTCTGAGATAAGGAAGACAGGTATTGCACAGGGCATTCTCCTGGCGAAAGGTCGGGTCTTCCTTGCGCTGTTTAACAGCGCGCAGGCCTCGACGTCATCGCCAAGTGCCCAGCCAAAGTTGGTCTAATAGTCGAAGTCAAATCCAGCTCCTTCAAGGATGGAAATGACCTCGGCGGGCGGTCGGGTCGCAGTAATCCGCCCGCCGAGATCGTCGCGCGCTAAGACAGCGCCGCGTTTTATTCTTGGGTACGTCAGCTTCGCGAGGCGGGAGCAGCTGACATCTCCAAAAACCGTCCGTTACCTAGTCAATCAGTTTGACTTCGCGCAGCATCGCCACGCTCTGGATTTCACGGATTTCATTGTAGATCTTGAGCACCGTTTCGTTGCCCTTTTCGATGTTCGCTTTCCCGAAAGCTTCGAGGAACGCCATGTAGCGCTCTTTGTTTGGCTGCATCATTTCGCCATTGGGAAAGGTGACCCGCAGGATCATGTTATAGTCGTCCTTGTACGGCACCATGTAGATCGAGAAGCCGCTGATGACGCCTTGCTCCTGCTGGATCTTGTTGGCGGCCACCCAAGTGCTCTTGAGGCCTTCGACATAATCCTCTTCGCGGCCCTCTTCGACTTTGACGAAGGTCAGCTCGGTCACAGCTTCGCCGGGTTCCCAATTCTCATAGATTTCCATTTGCGCCGCAGCCGGTGCGGCCATCGGCAAAGCGACAGCGATCGCGGTGGCGGCGGCAAGGGCTTTCAGTTTTTTCATAATTGGGTCCTCTCTATCCAACTTGGATCGATTTCGCCGGGCTCCGGCGATGCTCGATCAACGGGCACTCGAAGCGCGTTCAAGTCAGGCAAGGCGTCGCCATGGCGCAGCGAGCCATCGCCCGCTGAGCCTAGGTAAGCGTCTGAATTGAAGTGTTTCCCCGTTGGCCGCTAGATGCCGGTCAACGCGGGCGATGGTCAACCCGCGCGACCGTCAAAAAAGCGTCAATCTCTGGCCAATCAGGCTATTCTGGGGTCAGCCGGCATGAGGTCGGGCCAACCATGGCGGTTCCAGGCTTCGGTCATGCCGACTTTATCAGCAAAGTTCATGAAGTTCGGGTGCAGACGAGTGCGATTGTACGGATCCGCGTCGATCCATAAGTTCATCAGACCCCAGATGTTGGCGGGGTGAATGCACTCGGAATAGATTTTCATAACCAACTCGGCGTGGCCCATCCAAAGCGCAGGCAAGATGATTGAGGAATCGTGAGGGTCTGGCATCGTCGCGTGCAAGCCACCTAGCATTTGGCAATACGCCGCGCGTTCGTCGGCCTTACCGCTGAAAATGCCCCGCGCGGCAATGTCGAAATAGGCGTCTCTCGCCGTATCATCCATCGGTGGCATGCCGGGTGGGCGCATGATCGTATTACCAAGGAAAAAACGATTATCGTAATGCGATTGGACCGCGTTTTCGAAGTCACCCTCAATATATTGAGCAATGGCTAGCCACATGCGCGGGCCGCCGAGATCGATAACGCTCTGTGCTGCGTTGCGGGCCTTAGCGATGTCGCCAACATTGAGATAAGCCGAAGATAGCATCACATAATTGCGCGGGTTCACCGGATCACGGTCAACCGCGACCTGTACAAAGGGAAGCGCCTCCTGGCTCTTGCCGAGGTACAGCAGCGTTGATCCCAATCGCGAAGAGACGTCCGCGTCGTTCGGATTGCGTTCGTAGGCTTCGTAAGCCAGATCGAGCGCTTTGGCCGGATTGAACTCGCACCACTCAGCTACACCAAGAACCGAATAAGCGTGCGCTTGGCTTAGATCGAGCTGAAGCGCCTGATGAGCGCATTTTGCCCCCTTCTCGGTGTGCGCCTTGCGTTCAAGCGTTGGGGTTATCGCTGCGATCATGATGTGTGCATCCGCCAAAGCCGTCCAGCATTCGGCGAAGCGCGGGTCAATCTCCAACGCGTGTTTGAGCAATTCAATCGCTTTGGGCAGGGCCCCGTCACCGCCGATCCGTTGCCCAAGCGAGCGCCCTTGAAGGTACAGAGCGTAGGCTTCACGGTTGCCGGTCATGGGCCGGGTTGGGCCGGGCGCTGCATCGATGGCGAGTGCGCGGCTGATCGCAGCGATTATATTGGAGCCTACAAGGCTGCGCGTTTCGAGGAACTCGTCGATCGATCCTGTGATCCTGCGCGACCACACTTCGGTCCCCGATTGCCCCTCGATCAGCGCAATACGCACCTCGGTGACCTCGTGCTTTCGACGCACTTCACCTTCAATCAAATAGGAAACGCCCAGTTCTTGGGCAATCTGGGGCAAGGCTCCGCCCTTTTCCATGACCGCTGCAATCGAGGTTCGTCCGACAAGTTTCAGGCCATCAATCCGGCCCAGCCGTGACGAGAACTCATCAACAATTGCGTCCGCCAGAAAGAACGCGCCGCCAACTTCATCGATCTGCGAGAAAGGCAGCACGGCGAGGTTTATCCCCTCAGTACGGGGTAAGGCCACCTGCAAGCCGGGGAAGCGCAAGCGAGCGGCGTCGAGCAAGGCCTTGCCTTGCCCGCCGTTCATCGTGCCCAGCGCCTTGGCAATGAGAGCTTTCATGCGCGTATCAACGTGTTCGCGCCGGGCGGCGAGCCAAGCCGCCAATTCTGGATTAAGCGTGATGGATTGCAGCAAGGCTTGATTGCCGATCGCGAGCAAATGATCGGACGCCGTTTCAGGGGCGTCTTCGAGCGCGAATTCAAATGCGCTCAAATCGCTGACCAGAGTTCCAGGCTCCATCGCGACCTCTGCGCGCGTGACCCTAAGCCCTTGCAAGCCATGTTCTTCGAGAGATTTGCGCAAATCCAACAAGCACTGCCGCAGGCTCGCCTTGGCCTGCGCGGCAAAACGATCGGGCCAAAGAAGCTTGGCGAGCACCGCGCGCTTGATTGAGTCTTCAGGCTGGAGACAAAGGATCGCCAGGATGAGGGTGGCGCGCTGATTGTGCAGCGTGAGCGGACGACCATCAGCGGTCATCAACCGAAGCTCGCCAAAGACGCTTGCCTTGAGCGTCAAACGTCCTGCGGTTTCCGCACTCTGTTCCTGCATCTACTCCCCCCGCTCCATCGATACAGAACGAAGCAAGGTTTGCAATGCATCGCGAAGGACGAAGTGATTGGTGCCTTTTATTCGGATGCCTTGGCCGGCGCGCGATCAAGAAGAGAAACTTCGCGAATGCGTGTTGGTAGGGCGCTTTCAGAACGTCGGCTGTTCTACGGCCAACCGCTAAATCGGTCTTCTCCGGTCATTTGGCAGGTCCGTTGATATTGGAGCGATGAATGAAGCAATCCATCTCGCCAGTGCACAACCTCATTCTCGGCCGCTCTGGATTGCTGCGCTTCCTTTGGTCGTTCGCAATGACGACCAAGGAGGCTCATCAAAACGCGGCAATCCCCGTGATGCCGCGGCCCAGGATCAGCGCGTGGACATCGTGTGTGCCTTCGTAAGTGTTGACAGTCTCCAGGTTCACCGCGTGGCGGATCACCTGGTATTCCTCGCTGATGCCGTTGCCGCCGTGCATGTCGCGGGCCATGCGGGCGATATCGAGGGCCTTGCCGACATTGTTGCGCTTTACGATCGAGATCATGTCGGGGCTAAAGCGATGCTCGTCGATCAGACGCCCGACCCGCAAGGACGCCTGCAGGCCCAGTGCGATGTCGCTCATCATGTCAGCCAGCTTCTTTTGGTACAGCTGAGTTCCGGCGAGCGGGCGGTCGAATTGTTTGCGGTCGAGGCCGTATTGGCGCGCGGCGTGCAGGCAGAACTCCGCCGCGCCCATCGCGCCCCAACTGATGCCGTAACGCGCGCGGTTAAGACAGCCGAACGGGCCTTTGAGACCCTGCACATGCGGCAGAAGCGCGGTCTTGGGCACGCGCACTTCGTCCATCATGATCATGCCGGTGGTCGAAGCGCGCAAGCTGATCTTGCCTTCGATCTTGGGCGCGGAAAGGCCTTCCATACCTTTTTCAAGGACAAAGCCGCGAATGCCGCCGCCATGCTCTTCCGATTTCGCCCAAACCACAAAGACATCGGCGAAGGGCGAATTCGAAATCCAGGTCTTGCTGCCTGAGATGACGTAATCGTCGCCGTCTTTCTTGGCGTAGGTCTTCATGCCCGCCGGGTCGGAACCCGCGTCCGGCTCGGTCAGGCCAAAGCAGCCGATCAGCTCGCCGCTGGCGAGGCCGGGCAGATATTTCCGGCGCTGTTCGTCCGAACCGTAGGCGTAGATCGGGTGCATCACGAGGCTCGACTGAACGCTCGCCATAGAGCGATAGCCGCTGTCCACGCGCTCAATCTCGCGCGCGACGAGGCCATAGGCCACATAGGAAGCGCCCACGCCGCCGAATTCCTCGGGAATGGTGACGCCCAGAACGCCGGCCTGTCCCATCAGGGGGAAGAGCTCAGGCGCGGAAACCTCGTTGCGATAGGCCTCGATCACGCGGGTTTGCAGCTCGCTCTGCGCAAACCCGTTGGCCGAGTCGCGGATCATGCGCTCTTCTTCGGTCAGCTGGCTTTCCAGATCAAACGGGTCTTCCCATTTGAACGGAACGATCCCAGCGCTGGGGTTGCGGTCCTCGGCTTCAGCCTCTGGAGAATTGAAAGGGGCGTTCACGGTGCTGGCTCCTCTGCGCGGCGGGTCCGACCCATCGCTTTATTCCTACAATGGAGCCGCGATACACGCGGGCGCGCGCCGGGTCACCCCCAACGTGTTGCACAGCTTTGTTCTGGCCTTGCTTGAAACGCGGCGCGCGTTGGCCGGTCAGGCGTCGACGAGCTTGGTCTCAAGCGCTTCGTTCACCGCGCTCAGCATATCGGCCGGGGGGCAAGGCTTGGTGAGAGTGGTGGCGCGCGGAAAGCGGGCTTTCACTTCTTTGGTCTGGTGGCTACCCGAATGGAAAATAATCGGAATGCTCGCCGCCTCAAGCTTTTCAGCCAGCGCGTAGACCTCGCCATCTTCGAGCGTGATGTCCAGGATCGCAAGGTCCGGTGTGTCGCCATCACAGGCGCGACTGGCCGAAGAAATACCCGCATAGGGCCCTTCCACTTCGTAGCCCGCCTCTTCAACGGTGTCGCACAGATCGAAAGCCACAATAGGTTCGTCTTCGGCAACGAGAATTCTCAGCATCACACCCTCCTCCACAAGACGGTCCCATCGTCCATTGTCTTGACAGGAGAGAGTGTATCACAAAATTGACAAATGCCGGATTGAATTCTCAACCATTGTTTCCGAACTTGGCGGCGTAAGCGTCTTTATCGCCAGAAATCAGCATCTTGGCCTGCTCAACCCACTGATCGCGGGTGATCCGTCCGGAGAAGCGGCCGAGCTTGGCGTCGATCTTTGCGACGTCCGAATCGGTCCAAGCCGCGACTTGAGCGAAGGTTGTGACGCCTTCGTCGGCCAGCATGGTGACCAGTTTGGGACCAACGCCCTTGATCTGGCGCAGATCGTCTTTGGCCGCCGGAGCGGGAGCAGGAGCAGGAGTTGCTTCGGGCGCTGGCGTCGGCATCGGGGCCGGGGCAGCGGGCACGGGCGCAGGCGTCTCTTCGACGGCGACAGCGACTTTCGATTGAACCGCTGGCGCGGCGTCGATCAAGGCCTGGTTGCGCTGCGCCGGAGCCGCGCCTTCGTCGAGAACGTCGCGCTTAATCGCCCCATCACCGACGACGGTGGTTGATTGGCCAAGGCGCATAATCAACCAAATGGCGATTACGAAAAGGACGAGACCGATAATAATAAGAGGAATGGCAGTGTTGAGCGAAGCGGACATGGCGCAAAGGACCCTTTCTCAAAAGAATGAAGTTTCTCACCGAGCCTAGCAGCGCCGCGCCCGCGCGCAAATGGATGAGTTGTCTCTGAGACCTTCGTTTCACGGCGAGGCAGCCCCTAGAAAGCGAAAAGGGCCGGCAACGAGCGATCCCCGCTCGATGCCGACCCTTCTGCTACGCGCCGGGACCCCCGTTCCGGCGACTGCAGAGCATCTTAGCCGCCTTTCATGCTCGCGGCTACTGCGTTCAGCTGCAAAAATTCCTGACGCCAATAGGTGTTCTGACGCCCGGCCAAGGTGCCGACATCGTCAAAGTCGAAATCCTGCATCAAGGCATCGCCGCGCAGGATCTGGCCAAAGGCGGCGACCGAAGCGGCGAAGGCGAAATCTCCGGTGGGCGCTTTTGCGCGGCGGATCTGTTCGTAGGTGACCACGCGGTCGAGCAGTTTTGAGCGATTGCCGTCGGGCAATTTGTAGCGCAGTTTCACATGCGCGGCCTCGGCCATCTTCTTGGACGCGGCGGCGGGGAAGCGATCCTCGTAACGGCGCGCCGGGACCCAGCCCGATTTGCCGGTCAGCACCACTTCATAAATCGCGGTAACCTGGTGGCCCGCGCCGATATCGCCCGCGTCGATCTTGTCGTTGTTGAAATCCTCTTCGCGAAGCGCGCGATTTTCATAGCCGACAAGGCGATACTGGCTGACCACCGCCGGGTTGAATTCGACCTGGATCTTCACGTCCTTGGCGATGGTGAACAGGGTCGATGACATCTCATCGCCCAGCACCTTTTTCGCTTCCAAAGCGCTGTCGATGTAGGCGTAATTGCCGTTCCCCTTATTGGCGATCTGCTCCATCATCGCTTCGTTGTAATTGCCCTGACCAAAGCCGAGCGTGGTAAGCGTGATCCCGCGTTCGCGGTTGTTTTCGATCATTTCGACCAGTGAGTCCTTGTCCGACACCCCGACGTTGAAATCGCCATCGGTCGCCAGGATCACGCGGTTGACGCCGCCTTTGATGAAGTTGTCTTCGGCGATGTTGTAGGCGAGCTTGATCCCCGCTCCTCCCGCGGTCGACCCACCTGCATCAAGTTGCTCCAGAGCGCGGCGGATTTGACGAATATCGTTGGTTGGTTCCAGCACCAGCCCGGCGGCCCCGGCGTAGACGACGATGGAAACCTTGTCCTGCGGGCCCAGCTCTCCGGCGAGGCCCGACAGAGCCGTTTTCACCAGCGGCAGCTTGTCCGCGCTGCTCATCGAGCCCGACACATCCATCAGGAAGACAAGGTTGGCGGGCGGGCGCTCGGCCCGGTCAATGTCATAGCCACGAAGACCGATGCGCATCAGATAGGTGCCCTCATTCCACGGGCTGGTGGCGACATCGGTTGTCACGCTGAACGGCGTCTTGGTGCTGATCGGGCGCGGATAGTCGTAGCGGAAATAGTTGATCATCTCCTCGGTCCGCACCGCCGCCTTGGGTGGCAGCATGCCTTGGTTCAGGAACCGCCGGGTGTTGGTGTAGGCGCCGGTGTCGACATCGACGCTGAAAGTCGAGACCGGCTCCATCCCGGTCAGTTTGACGGCGGAGACCTCTTTGCCCTCATACCGTTCACGCCCCGGATCGGTTGCGGTTTGTACCGCCATTACGGCCGTTGGTGAGTCGTAAGAGTTCGAAGCGCGGCGCGATGCCGTCACGATGATCGATTGCGCTTCGTAAGCAACGTCCGCCTCGGCTTCCATCGGTTCTTCGATGTCGACCGTGGTGACGCGTTCGTAGCTTTGACCCGCGTCCGCGCTTTGCGGCGCGCTGCCATTGGTGGCCGTGCACGCGGCGAGTGCAAGCACATGCGCCAGTGTAACCGTGCCCAGGATCGTCAGTCTGCGACGTGATGAAGAGTGTTCGGTGTAATGCGTGGATGTCGGCATCGTTATCCTCCTTCGTCCCCTCGGCAGATCAGGCCTTTGACCTGTAGTCCCTGCCAACGCGTTTGCGCGAAGGAGCCGATGAGGGGAGCGCATGTGAGGAAGCCTTACCCTTCCACGCAAGCGCCATTCGGCCACCTCCGAAAAGCGTGAGACGCGAGCGTTAGGGACGCCCAAATCTCACACGAGCAAAGTCCGCTTTGTGAGATGAACGGTGCATGAGTTTCGATCAAAAACGCCTTATTTTCGCCATAATTGGGGCAAGATGTCTGACGCGCACCCCACCGGAAACTCGGTAAATCGAAGAAAATCAGGCGCTTTGAGAACTTTCCAAATCGGGCGCGTCTTCGGTTTGGGGCGCCACATTTTTGCGGAACAGAACTTTGTCCGACTCGTCAAAGCCGCGCTTCCAAATCACCACGAGATACGCCGCGAGGATCGCCGGGCCGCCAATGATGAGCTCGACCCATTCAGGCGTGAATTCGGTGAAGATAAAGCCCACAATCACCGCCGGCGCCGCCGCGTGAACCAGCACCCAGCGCCAATTGGAGACAGGCGCCTTTAGCAGCGTTTTGAGCACCAGCGCCTTGATCCCGCTGGAAGCGGCCAGAGCGATAAACATCGCCAAGGCCGCGCCCGCAGCCTGGAAGCCTTCATCAAGTTTCCAATGCTTGGCGAGGAAGATCAGGCCAACGGTCAACGCGGCTTGCAAGGTGATAATCCCGACCGAGATCGCCAGATTGCGTTTGCGCGCGATGTAGACCAGCACGCTTTCCGATACGACCGCCATTGATGCGACGACTTCAGCGGCGAGCAGAATGACCAGCGCGCCCGTGCCGCCCACAATCTGCGGCCCGCCAAGCCCCATCACCGCTTCGCCCGGTATCGCCAGCGTCAGCGCGATCCCGAATTGCAGCGCGATGATCCAAAAGCCCACCTGCCGCACTTGCGCGGCGATGGCGGCCATATTGCCGGTCTTCAAATTCTTGGTGATGACGGGTGCCAGGATCGGCTCGAAACTGCTTTTGAGCTTTTGCGGCAGGCTGACGACCTCTTTCGCAAACCAGTAAATGCCGACCGTTCCAGCCGATGTGAACTGGCCCAATAGGAACACATCCACCAACCGCGTCCCGCGCTCAATCACGTCCGCCCCGATCAGCGGCAGAGCGCGCGCCGTCATCTTCGCCAGATAATTGGGACGCGGACGCCAGCCTTTGGGCCATCCATAGGTGCGCAAGAACGCCCAAAGCGCGGTGAACAAAGCGGCGTAAATCGCGCCAAGATAGGCCAGCGCCAGACCACCATCGGCCACACCGGGCACAAAGAACAACGCAACGACCAGGATCGACTTGGTCCACGGCTCCACCAGCGCGCGCGCGCGCACGGTGGTGGCGATATCGTATTTATACGCCTGCGCGGCGAGCAGAATCTCGGTCAGCGCAAAGGCGGGGATGGCCGCTATCATCCACATGTCGAAATCGCTGTTGGTCCCGCTTGGGAAGATCAGCGTGGGAAAGATCAAGAGCAGCGCGCAAGCGACTGTAGAGATCAAAATCGACGCCAGCATCCCGTCAAAGACCAGGTTGGTCGGCGATCCTTCATGATCCTCGGCCCCTTCGGTCAGGCGCTGCGCGAGACCGCGTTTTTCACCCAAGGCGCAGATTAGCGAGACAATCTCGATCACAACAAAGGCGGCGGCGAAGCGGCCCATTTCATCAACGCCGTACAGGCGAAAGCCGATAAACAGAAACGGAATGCCGCCCAGCAAGCGCAGGATGAAGCCCAGCGTGTTGGTCCGCCCGCCTTTAGCGAGCGCAGCCATATCCTCTTGGGAGGATGAGTTGTGCGCGGAGGGATCTTGAGGGGGCGCGGTCGCGGTCATCTCAGGCTTCGTTTTCAGCCGTAAGCGGGCGGGCGAGCAATTGCGCAACCACCTCGCTCGGCGATGCGCCTTGCAGGATTGCGTGCACGCCGATGGTGATCGGCATGGTGATACCGCGATCCACCGCCAATTGCGCCAGAACTGGCGCGGTGTGCGCGCCTTCGGCCACGGTGCGGCGATCGGCCATCAGGTCCTCGGCGCTTTGCCCTTCGCCAAGCGCTGTGCCGAGCGAGAAATTGCGGCTCGAGGTGGAGGTGCAGGTGAGCACAAGATCGCCCATGCCGCAAAGGCCCGACAAGGTTTCAGTCCGCGCACCTAACGCGGTGCCAAAGCGCAGCATTTCGGCCATGCCCCGCGCGATCAACGCCGCGCGCGCGTTCTGGCCAAGCGCCAGTCCGTCGACCAACCCGCAGGCGATGGCGAGGACATTCTTGATCGCCCCGCCAATCTCCGCGCCGGTGATATCGTCCGAGAAATAAGGGCGGAAAGCGGTTCGCGCGATGGCGGGGGCAAGGCGCTCCCATTGCGCTTCGCCGCCCGAACACGCCAGCGTGACCGCCGTAGGCAGCCCGGCGGCGACTTCATGCGCGAAGGTCGGGCCAGACAGGACCGCGATCTCGCTTTGCGGACAGGCGTTGCGCGCGACTTCGTTCATCAGGCGCCCTGTGCCCGCTTCGATACCTTTGGAGCACAGAACAAGGTCTTGCGGGTCGTTAGGCAGGCCAGAGAGCACCTTGCCCAACACCTGCGCTGGCGTGACGGCGAGAACGGTGTCGATCTCTGCAAAGTCAGCCAGATCACCGGTCGCGCGGATGGTGGTGTGCAGATCGGCGCTGGGCAGGAAGATGGGGTTGGTGTGCGAGGTGTTAATCGCGTCGACCACTTCGGGCTCGTAGGCCCAGATCAAGACGTCGCGGTCCCCAGAATCGGAGTCGCTTGCGAGCATTTGGGCCAAGGCCGTGCCCCAAGCGCCTGCGCCAACAACGCCTACTGTCTGAGTCATGCCTTCACTCCCGCGCCGCGCACGGCTTCAGCCTCTGAATCGAGCGGCCATCGCGGGCGCGCCCGGAAATCGAGCGGGTCCGAGGCGATGGACGTGTCATCCATGGGTAGACGCTCGCACCCGGCCCAGGCGATCATCGCCGCGTTATCGGTGCACAGTTTTAGCGGCGGCGCGGTGAAGCGCACAGCGTGCCTATCAGCCAGCGCCTCAAGCGCCCCGCGCACCGCCATATTGGCCGCGACACCACCCGCGACGACGAGCGCTGGCGGCGTTTCGATGGTGGCAAGTGAGCGCTCCAATCGATCGATGAGACAATCGATCGCGGCGGCCTGAAAACTCGCCGCGATATCGGCGTCTTTGTGATCGCCGCTCTCATAGGCGCGCAACACCGCGCTCTTGAGGCCGGCAAAGCTGAAATGCGGCTCTTTCGATCCTTTGAGGGGGCGGGGCAGGGGCACAGCCTTGGCGTCGCCCTCGCGCGCCAACCGTTCAACCGCGGGCCCGCCGGGATAGCCAAGACCCAGGATCTTCGCGGTCTTGTCAAACGCTTCGCCCAAAGCGTCGTCGATCGTAGTGGCAAGGCGGCGATATTCGCCCACGCCTCCCACTAAGAGAATCTGACAATGCCCGCCGGAGACCAGCAGCAGCAGATAGGGGAAACCCAGTTCCGCATCCGCCAGACGCGGCGAAAGGGCGTGACCTTCAAGATGATTGATCGCCAACAGCGGCGTGTCGCTTGCCATGGCTAAAGCCTTGGCGCTGACCAGACCAACCATCACGCCACCGATCAGTCCCGGCCCGGCGGTCGCCGCGATGGCGTCGACCTGATCCAGACCTAGGCCGGCTTCATTCAAGACCACATCCAGCATCGGCGCGAGCCTTTCAGCGTGCGCGCGCGCGGCGATTTCGGGCACCACGCCGCCATAGGGCGCGTGTTCGGCCTCTTGGCTCGCGATGCGTTCGGCCAGAACACGCCGGTCGCTCGTAACCAAGGCCACGGCGGTCTCGTCGCAGCTGGATTCGATGCCCAGAACAATTTTGGCTGTTGTGCGTCCCATCGCGCTTCCATCTAGGGGCCAGATGCAGGCCCTGCAATGACCGAGATCACCCTTTGTGGGCCAACGACAAGAAGCGCTGCACAGATGCGTAGCCGGGCTACGCGCAAGCAAGTGACGCCGTTCATTGGCCCCCAAAGGGTGACAGCGAGGCTGCGGTCGCCTTTTCCCGTGTGGCGGCGTCGCTCGTCGGTCACGATACTTTAGTATCGCTCGCTCCTCGCTCCTATCCACACAGGAAAATCCGCTCCGTCTCGGTCGTTCCAGGGCCTGCATCTGGACCCTTGTCTCTCTGAGAGCTAGGGCAAGCGTGACGGAAGGGACATGAATGAGTGATCAACCGATAAATTCGGTGCGTATCCGCTTGGGCACGCGCAATTCGCCGCTCGCCATGGCGCAGGCTTATGAGACGCGCGAGAGGCTGTGCGCCGCGCATGGCTGGGCCGAGGAGCAGGTGGAACTGGTGTCGGTGGTGGCGAGCGGGGACAAGGTTCTCGACCGCCCGCTGGCCGAGATTGGCGGCAAGGCGTTGTGGACGAAAGAGCTCGACGTGTGGCTGCACGAAGGGCGCATCGATGTTGCGGTGCATTCGGCCAAGGATGTCGAGACCGAACGGCCTAGCGCTTTCGTGTTCGGCGCGGTCCTGCCCCGAGCGGACCGGCGCGATTGTCTTGTGGGGGCGGATAGCATTTCCAGCATTCCTCAAGGCGCTGTCGTCGGCACCAGCGCCCCGCGCCGTGCGGCCCAGCTTTTGAACCTGCGGCCCGATTGCAAAGTCGTGACTTTTCGCGGCAACGTCGCAACGCGTCTGGGCAAGCTGGAAGCGGGAGAGGCTGATGTGACCTTCCTAGCCGCTGCCGGGCTGGAGCGGTTGGATCAAAGCGCGGTGGGTTCCGCCATAGAAGTCGATGAGTGGATCCCGGCGGCGGCGCAGGGCGCGATTGCGCTCGAATGCCGCGCGGGCGATGAGGCGACGCTGGAAGCGCTCGCTGCGCTCGATCACGCCGACACGCGCGCCGAATTGGAAGCCGAGCGGGCGCTTTTGGCGGCGCTGGGCGGTACATGTCACTCACCGGTCGCGGTGTTGTGCGAGCTTGGGGAGCAAGGTCTTGCAATGCACGCGGCTATTTTCTCTCCTGATGGCGCGGAACGGGTGGAGGGCGAAGTTTTATCCGCCCCCGGCGAACACGGCCCGATCACAGCGTTGGCCAAGGATCTGCTCAGCCGTGCCAGCCCGGCGGTCACGGAGCATTTCACCGGCGCATGAGCGGGGCCAGCACGCCTGTTTTAGCGATCCGGCCCGAATCCGGCCTTGCTTCTACGGTCGAAGCAGGACGGGGGCTTGGCCTCCCAATGCACGGCTGCGCGCTCTCCGAAGTGTCGGCCGTGGCGTGGGACATACCCGACCTTTCGCGCTTCGACGCGCTCTTGATCGGCAGCGCCAACGCGATCCGGCATGGAGGTGCGAATCTGGCGCACCTCACTCATCTGCCCGTCCACGCGGTTGGCGAATCCACCGCGAAAGAGGCGCGCGCGGCGGGGTTCACCATCGAACGGTTGGGGAAAGGCGGCTTGCAGACCGTGCTCGACGCGGTCAAACCGCCGGTCCGTTATCTGCGGCTGGTCGGCAATGAATATGTCGATCTCCACTGGCCCGATGGTGTCTCTTTTGAGCCGGTTCAGGTCTACGAGGTAAGCCCGCGTCGCCTGTCCGACTACGCTGCCAAGCTGTTGCAAAGCGAGGCCATCGTCCTCCTTCACTCCGCTGCAATGACGCGCCAATTCATCGCCGAATGCGACCGATTGGGTGTGGATCACAGCCGCGTCACTCTGGCGGCCATGGGCGAACGAATAGCGGCCCCGGCGCGCGGCGCGCTTGAACAGAGCTGGGCCGCTATCCACATATCGGACGAACCGAGCGACACAGCCTTGCTGGCCATGGTCGCTGAGCTGTGCCACTAAGGCGGCAGACGACATTTTCTTAGGCGGCGCTTTGTGTTTCGAGCGCTGAAAGCATTTGCAGCGCGGTTGGGGGCCGTGTCGCGCACGCATTTTGAGCAAAGACACCTATGGCATCAAAATACAGCAGCCGGCGAAAAGCGCCTTCCCTCAAGGGACCGCTTTTAGCATCGGCAGCCTCGTTCCTGTTGGGCGGAGCGGCGGTCGGCTATTTCTATTGGAATTCGGAGGGTGATGCGGAGCAGGCGGAAGTGCCGTCTGACGGGGCGACCATCGCCATTGCATCTAGTCCCACGCCCGACGATCCGCCCAGCGCGGCGATCGCGCCATCGCCTACGCCTCTGGTCGAGGCCTTGGAAGAAGCCGGCACGCCTGAAGAGGCGGTCGAAGCCGTTACCCGTGTGGCCGAGCAGCAGGGTGGTCTGGACCAGCGTCTCGCCGCCGCTGAGCAGCGCCTCACGCGGCTTGATATTCAGGCGCAGGCCGCTGCGGGCAACGCCGCGCGCGCCGAAGCGTTGCTGATCGCCTTCGCCACACGCCGACTGATCGAGCGCGGCGATGAGCTTGGCTATCTCGCCGACCAGTTGCGTTTACGCTTTGGCGATGAGCGTCCCAACGCGGTCAGCACAATCATCTCTTTTTCGCGCAGCGATCCGCCAATTCGGATCGATGGCTTGCTGGCGAGGCTCGACGGTCTCGGCCCGCAATTGCAGGAAACAAGCGAAGGACCATCTTGGGGTGCGTTCCAACGCGAGCTGGGCGAATTGTTCGTTATCCGGCGTGAATCGACCCCGTCGAGCCAGCCTCAACAACGCCTGCAGCGCGCGCGCTTTGCCATGGAGCAGGGCCGCTATCGCAGCGCGATTGAAGAAGTGCGCGGCATGCCCGGCGCGGAAAAAGCCGAAGCGTGGATCGCGGACGCCGAACGCTACGCGGCGGCGATGGAAGCGCTCGAGAATATCGAGACCGCCGCTGTGCTTGACCAAAGGGGCCTGCGCGATGGATCGGGTAACCGCGTGAGCCAACCCAGCGCTGTCGACTCAAATCAATAAGGGCGGAGCCGGTTAGGCTTTAAGCAGTTCAGGCAAATCGCCCGACACGCCGCGCGCTTCGTCCATAAAGAAGGTCTTGAGCGCGCCAGTACGTTGAACCGCCCCCATGCCCAGACGCCGCGCGGCGGAAGCCAGCGGGCCGGGCAAGCCGAACAGGCGGGTCAGCGTGTCGGTCGCAAGGCTCACCATAAAGCTGTCGAGACCGCGCCAGTTTTCATAGCGTTTGAGCAATTGCGCATCGCCAGGATCAAGGCCGAGACGCGCGCCGTCGGCCAGCACTTCAACCAAAGCCGCCGCGTCGCGCAGGCCAAGGTTCAGACCCTGTCCCGCAATCGGGTGAATGCCATGCGCCGCGTCGCCGATCAGAGCGAGGCGTTCGTCGGTGATCTTGGCGGTGTGGTGAAAACCCAGCGGCCAACTGGAGCGCGAGCCCACGCTGGTCACCTCGCCCAAAACGTCTCCCATGCGCTTTTGCACTTCGGCCAGAAACGCGCGGTCACCCAGCTTCATCACGCCCTTGCCGTCCTCTTCGGAAACGGTCCAGACGAGCGAGGAACGGTGTGTGCCATCCGCATCGTCGTTCATCGGCAGCAACGCAAACGGTCCAGCGGGGTAGAAGATTTCCCACGCAACGTTGTCATGCGGCTTGGAATGGGTGAGGCCAGCGATCACGGCGCGGTGCTGGTAATCCCATTTGGCCAGACTGAACCCGGCCTCATCACGTGTTGGCGATCCGCGCCCTTCGGCGGCGACCATCAGGCGACCTTTAAGCTTTTCGCCCGACTGGAGGATCGCCGCAACGCCATATTCGGAACGCTCACGTTCGGTGATCTCCGCCTTCGACACCCAATTGATAAGCGGCTCATCCGCCGCCGCTTCAAACAGCGCGAGGCGCAAGCGGCGGTTGGGGAACATCCGGCCCAAAGTGCCTTGCGATGCGTCGGGCTGAAAGTCGATCCGACCCGGCTTTTGCTGATCCGTCACCGCGATGCTGGCGATGTCGCAGGCGAATTCCTCCAGCCCCTCTGCGATGCCAATATTTGTGAACATGTGCCAACTCGCGGTCGAAATCGCGGTGGCGCGGTCGTCGAACCCTTCGGCGGTGAGTTCAGCGGGATCAGCCCGGTCGATAACGTGGCTCGACATGCCCTTTTTCGCCGCCGCAAGGGCGAGCGCCATGCCGACGAGCCCTCCGCCAAGGATCAGCAGATCGGCGGTGTCGGAATTGCTCGTCATAGTGTCACCTTGTGCGCAGTGTTTGCGAATACCATGTCACCCGCTCTAGAGGCTCAGGTGTGACGCAGGCAAGATTCTTCCCCTTTTCGCTTAAACACTTCGCTGCATTTGCGTTTGCGCTGTTCGCAAGCGTCCTTTTGGCGGGCGGAACGTGGGCGCAGACCGAGCGCGAGCGGCCCTATTTCGGCGATGACAATATCGCGGTGGAATTGCTTGCTGATGGCTTGCCCGTGCCGGGCGAGGAATGGACGCTGGCGCTGCGCTTTGATCCCAGCGCGCCCGAATGGCACGGTTATTGGAAGAACCCTGGTGATGCGGGGCAGGGCCTACGGTTGGAGCTCGACCTGCCAGAGGGCTGGACGCAAGGCGAGGGGCTGTACCCGGTGCCTAAGCGGCTGCTGATCGGCAATCTGATGAACCACATTTACGAGGGCGAATACGTGGTGCTGGTCCCCGTCCAGGTGCCAGCGGATGCGGTGATAGACGGCGTGCCGAGCCTAAACGGCTATGTCGAATTCCTCGCTTGCACCGACCGCGTGTGCGTGCCGCAAGACGCGGTGCTGGAGGCCGCGATAGGCCTTGGCGATTTTCCCAAATGGCGCGCGCAGGTGGCACCTTTGCTGGACGCTGTGGGAACTTTTGAAGTCACCGCCAACGCGCTGCGCCTTGCGATCCCGCTGCCTAAAAGCGTTGAGCTTACCGCGCCGCACGCCTTTATCGCCAACACCGAATTGATCGATTACGCCGCGTTCCAGACCTTCCGCCGCGACGGAGACATAGTCACAGCCGAGATACCACTGAAGTTCGACGACAACGCGCCTGAGGCGATTGAGGGTATCCTCTCCTTTGGCGGCGAGACTGGCGTTCGCTTCGAAGCGCAGCCCGGCGAAGTGCCGACGGGCGGTGAGGCGATTGTGACCATGAACAGCGCGGAGGGTGTGACACCGCCGCTCTGGACCCTTGCTCTGGGCGCGTTGGTCGGTGGCTTGATCCTCAACATCATGCCCTGTGTCTTCCCGATCCTGAGCCTCAAGGCGCTAAGCCTCGCGCGTGCGGGCGAGAGCGAAGCAGCGGCGCGGGTTGAGGGGATCGCCTACACCGCTGGCGTGGTGCTCGCTTGCGTTGCGCTGGGCGCGGTGATGCTCGCCTTGCGCGCGGCGGGGGAGCAGGTGGGCTGGGCGTTCCAGTTGCAGGAACCCTCAGTCGTGATCGTGCTGTTGGTCCTAGCCGCCGCGATAACCGCGAACTTTGCGGGCGTTTTTGAGCTGCCGAGCGTCGACACGGGTTCGGGAGCGAAGAAAGGCGCGGGCGGGGCGTTCGCCACAGGACTCCTGGCCGCCTTCGCCGCGACGCCGTGCACCGGGCCGTTTATGGCCGCCGCTTTGGGAGCCGCGTTGCTGCTGCCCACTCCAATGGCGCTGATGCTGTTTGCGATGCTGGGGCTGGGGCTGGCGCTGCCATTCCTGGCGCTCGGTTTCGTGCCCGCGCTGCGCAAGCGGCTGCCCAAGCCTGGCGCGTGGATGGACACGTTCCGCCGCGTGATGGCGATCCCGATGGGGCTGACGGCGCTGGCGCTGATCTGGCTGACCGCGCAATTGGGCGGGCGCGGCTTTGCGCTGTTTGCGCTGGTTATGACCTTTGGCGTGATCCTCGCTTTGTGGGTGGTCGGCCGGCTTCAGCGCGCGGGCAAATCGGCGTGGCCCGCCTTCGCTCTGATCGCCGCGCCGTTTCTTGTTTTCGGAGCCTTCGCGCTGCCCTCCAGCTTTGAGCGGCCCGATAAAAGCCTTGCGGCTTCGCTTCTTCAGCCCCGAGAGTTCAGCGAGTTGGAAGTGCTCAACGTTAGCCAATCCGAAGGGAAACCCGTCTTCCTTTGGTTCACCGCTGACTGGTGCGTGACCTGTAAAGTCAATGAGAGCGTCGCGATTGAGCGTGAAGAAGTTCGTGACGCGTTTGAGGAGGCAGGGGTCGTCGCCATCGTAGGCGACTGGACGGTGCGCGATGAAGAAATCACCGAGTTCTTGACCAAGCGAGGCGTAGCAGGCGTGCCGCTCTACCTCTGGTACGAACCCGGAGCGGGGGAACCCGAGCAGCTTCCGCAGGTGTTGACGCCTGATATGTTGATTGAGCGCGCGCGGCGCGAGCGTTAGCGCTATCGGGAACGGCATTCCTCGAGAAACGCCATCGCCACCTCGCCTTCGTTGACCGTCACCATCCCGGCGCCCGGCACTGTGACGGTGTAGGAGCGCGGGCCGGCAAGCGGCTCCCATTTCTCGTCCGCCGCGAGTTTTTCACCTTGCCAGACAAACCGTCCGTTCACTTCCACCGCGTCCACTTCGACGCGTCCGATATGGCCGTTGCCGACCATGGCGAGCAGCGCGCCAGCGTCTTCGTCTGCAGGGCTCATCCGGGTGATGCGGAGCCGGGGAATAGCGCTCTCAGAAAGGCATGTGAGCGCCAGTAGAGCCGGCGAGCCGGGCACGCCGTAGATCAGGCGGTTTGGATCGTTGGGGCTGACAGCCCAGAACGCGCCTTCGGTTTCGGGCGAGGGCAGGGGTTCCGAGGCGTAAGTCGGCGCAGCTTCGGGCAAATCGCGGTTCATATCGGCATCGGTCGGCGGCGGCTTACACGCCGACAAAGCGCCAAAACTGATGGCGAGCGCGACCCAATTAAACGCCGCTAAGCGGCTCATCGGGCATTGATGAAGGCGCGGATGTCGGCGGAGAGCTTGGCCCGGTCTTCGTCGCGAATATACATCATGTGGCCCGCGTCATAGTACTTGTAGGTCACGCGGTCCTGCGGGATGCCCATGCGGTTGAGCGAGTACTCCGCGCCGAAAAACGGCGTTGCGAAATCGTACCAGCCTTGCGCGTTGAAGACCCTGAGGCCGCTGTTCTGGCGCATGGCTTTGCCGACGAACGGTGCGACGTTGAGATAGGCCCCCCGGTTACGCCCGCCGAGCGACCAGTCCCAGCTTCCGCCAAGTCCGCCGATAGAGCTGTAGGGCCGGTCAGTTTCAAACTTCAGCCCTTCGCGCGCCCACTGATTGATCGCGGCGGTGTAGCCCGCGTCGATGCCGTAAAAGCTGGGATCGTTGTCCGGGTACTCGCCCGCACTGTCGTAATCGACCCCGGTGTAGCGCGAGTCCAAGCGCCCAACCGTCAGGCCCCGGTCGCGCAGCAATTCCTTGTAGAACCGCTGATCAGTGACGCGCAGATTGGCCTGGTCGAGATAGGTCTCTGAGAGACCCGTGAGTTGTGAAAGCCGCGCTCTAACAGCCGTGCGTTCGGCGTCCGGCAAGCTCTGCCCTTTGAGCAGCGCGGTGGCGTAGGGCCCGATGGCGAATTCGCGCGCTTCCTGCGCGATCGCCTCGACGGACGCGGCCTGAACCTTGCCGTGGTAATAGGCCGCGGTCGCCATGTTAGGCAGCAGCATGACATAGGCCATCTCGTTGCCCGGCACGGTCGCCTCGGCGCCGAAATCGAGGATGGTGGAGATCAGGATCAGGCCGTTGAGCGCCACGTCGTTATAGGTCGACCCTTCCAGCTCATCGACGACCATCGCGGTGCGTGTGGTGCCATAACTTTCGCCGCCCAGATATTTAGGGCTGTTCCAGCGGCCATTGTCGCTGATCCAGCGGCGGATCACCTGCGCCACCGCGCGCGCGTCCTGGCGCAGGCCGTAATATTTCTTGGTGTCGGTGCCCGGCGTCAGATAGCTGAACCCCGTGCCCGGCGGATCGATGAACACAAGGTCAGCCACATCCAGCAAGCTCGCCGGGTTATCGAGGATCGGATAGGGCGGCGCGCCGTCATCCTTGGCGTCGGAGGGGATCGCCACACGCTTGGGCCCAAACGCGCCCATCTGCAGCCAGACCGAACCCGAACCCGGCCCGCCATTATAGATGAAGAACACCGGGCGCGAGGTGTCCGACGGGTCTTTCATATAGGTGGTGGTGACGATGACGGCTTCCTGCTTGCCGTCTTTGCCTTCGAGGATCGTCTCTTTGATCGTCGCGGTGTAGCTCAAGCGCACGCCGCCAAAGGTGCCGGAATGCGAAGTGGTCTTTTCCTGCGGGGTGATCTTGGCGGCGGGAGCGGCTTTCTTCTCCATGTGCCCGTCTGCGAGAGCCGGGGTGGCGGTGAGCGAAAGCGAAAGAGTGGCGGCGCTGAGGGCGCTAAGGAGATGGGTTTTCATGGGGCGCTGTTAAGCAGTCGCATGGCGAGCAATCAAGGCTCTCACTTCGTCACCCTGAACTCGTTTCAGGGTCCATCTCAATCGCCTAACGCGAGGCATGGCGCTGGCGATGGATGCTGAAACGAGTTCAGCATGACGGGATATGGGATCAGCGCTCTCTTTCCGTCAAGCAACCGATTTGGATCCCGGCAAATCCAGAAGCCCCCGCTATGCCGAGAATGATGATGATCAGTGAGGTGATTTCGAATGGGGTCATGACTGCGCTCCTGATTGAATGCAGCCTTTGAGAAATACATCGATGATCAGTCCGTCAAGCAAGCACGTTTTTGCCAAATAGAACTAAAAGGGGCGTAACGGGACGTAAGAGGAAGTAACGGGGGATAGAGGGTCATCTGAGCTAAGGGCTTATCCACATCTAAGGCTTCCCACCCATCCGCTTGTACCGCGTCTTCCCATACCGCGTCTTCCGCGTCCCCGGCTTACCCTCGTTGCTTCGCCCAACACGCGGCGCTTTCTTCTGCTCATCCGGCAGGCCGAGTTCGTCGTTCTCCAGCCGCCGGATCTCATCCCGCAGACGTCCAGCTTCTTCGAACTCGAGGTTCGCCGCGGCGTCGCGCATCCGCTTCTCCAAGTCCTCGATATACGAGCGCAAATTGTGGCCGACGAGATTGTTGACCTCGTCATCGCCTGTCCCGACGACCACGCCGTCTTGGCTGGCGGTGTCTTCGACGATGTTCTGGATGTCGCGTTTGATTGTTGTCGGCGTGATGCCGTGTTCCTTGTTGAACTCTTCTTGCTTGGCGCGGCGGCGGTCGGTTTCAGCCATCGCGCGCTCCATAGATCCGGTTATGCGGTCGGCGTAGAGGATGACCCGGCCATCGACGTTGCGCGCGGCGCGGCCGATGGTTTGCACAAGGCTGGTCTCGGAACGCAGGAAGCCTTCCTTGTCCGCGTCCAAGATGCACACCAGCCCGCATTCGGGAATGTCGAGGCCCTCACGCAGCAGGTTGATCCCGATCAGCACGTCGTAGACGCCAAGGCGCAGGTCGCGGATCAGCTCGATACGCTCCAGCGTCTCGACATCGGAGTGCATGTAGCGGACCTTCACTCCCGCCTCGTGCATAAACTCGGTGAGGTCTTCGGCCATCCGCTTGGTCAGCGTGGTGACGAGCGTGCGGTAGCCTTTCTTGGCGGTGGCGAGGCATTCCTGGATGCAATCCTGCACCTGATCCTCGACCGGGCGGATGCCGACCGGGGGATCGATCAAGCCGGTGGGGCGAATGACCTGTTCGGCAAAGACGCCGCCGGTCTGCTCAAGCTCCCATGGGCCGGGCGTGGCGGAAACGCAGAAGGTCTGCGGGCGCATCGCGTCCCATTCGTTGAAGCGCAGTGGGCGGTTGTCGATGCAGCTCGGCAAGCGAAACCCGTACTCGGCCAACGTGATCTTGCGCCGGTGGTCCCCGCGCGCCATCGCGCCGATCTGCGGCACGGTCTGGTGGCTTTCATCGACGAAGAGCAGCGCGTTTTCGGGGAGGTATTCGAACAGCGTAGGAGGCGGTTCGCCGGGTAGGCGGCCGGTGAGGAAGCGCGAGTAGTTCTCGATCCCATTGCAGCTGCCCGTGGCCGCGATCATCTCAAGATCGAAATGGGTGCGCTGTTCAAGCCGCTGGTGCTCGAGCAGCTTTCCCTCTTCCTCCAACTCCTTGAGCCGCTCTTGCAGCTCAAACTTGATCGCTTCGGAAGCCTGCTTCATCGTCGGGCCGGGCGTCACGTAGTGCGAATTCGCATAGACACGCACCTTGTCGAGCGTGGAGCCGGTCTTTCCGGTAAGCGGGTCGAATTCGGCGATTTCCTCGATCTCGTCACCAAAGAAACTGATCCGCCACGCCATGTCTTCGTAGTGGCTGGGGAAGATTTCCAGATTGTCCCCGCGCACTCTGAAACACCCGCGCGTGAACGCCGCGTCGTTGCGCTTGTATTGCAACGCGACGAGTTTGCGGATCAGTTCGCGCTGGTCGACGGTCTCGTCCTTCTTGATGTCGAAAATCATCGCCGAGTAGGTTTCGACCGATCCGATACCGTAAAGGCACGAGACCGAGGCAACGATGATCACATCGTCGCGTTCGAGCAGCGCGCGTGTGGCGGAGTGGCGCATCCGGTCGATCGCTTCGTTTACGCTCGACTCCTTTTCGATATAGGTGTCGGAGCGCGGCACATAGGCTTCGGGCTGGTAATAATCGTAATAGCTGACGAAGTACTCAACCGCGTTGTTCGGAAAGAAGCTCTTCATCTCCCCATAAAGCTGCGCGGCGAGGATCTTGTTGGGGGCCAGGATCAGCGCGGGGCGCTGCAATTCCTCGATCACTTTGGCCATCGTGAAAGTCTTTCCCGAGCCCGTCACGCCCAGCAGCGTCTGCGTCTTTTCGTTGTCCTTCGTGCCTTGCACCAATTCCGCAATCGCGGTCGGCTGGTCGCCAGCGGGTTCGTAGTCCGAGACGATCTCGAACGCCTTGCCCGGCATCGATTTTTCAGGCCGTTCAGGCCGGTGCGGGGTGAAGTCTTCGCCAGTTTCGGGCTCGGAAAGGCCCCTGCGGATTACGAGTTCTGCCATGGGTGTGGATATGGTCGCGGGAAGGACGCTTGTGAAGTGGTCGCTTGGGCCTTAGCGTGCGCAACTTCCGCAATCAGGGTCGCGGCGATTGGGTGAAGCTCAGAGGAGTTTGGGTCGATGAAAGTATGGTTGGCTGGCGTGGTCGCGCTGCTTGGTACGGGCGCGGTGATCGCGCAGACGGTGGATGAGGATATGAAGCCGCTGCCGGGGCAGTACGAATCCCAGATCACTCTGCTTTCGATGAATATCCCCGGAATGCCCGCCAACATGATGGGCATGATGAAGGGCGTTTTTGAGCGTAAGACCAAGATCTGCGTCACAGCCGAAGAGGTTGAGCAGGGCTACAAGGACGCCCTGCGCAAGGCGCAAGATGGCGATTGCCGGTACAACAGCTTTTCGGCGACTGGCGGCAAGATGGACGCCGTCATGGTTTGCGACACCGATCAGGGCGAGATGACGATGACGATGTCCGGCACTGGGACGCCGACGACGTCCGATGTGACGATGAAGATGACGGGCGATATGGGCACCGGCCCCGGATCGATGTCGATGCGCGTGCAGCAGACACGTATCGGCGACTGCTAGAACACCGGATATGGCCGGGCCAAACGAACACACCACCTGAGGGGAAATTGATGAAGTATCTTTTGACGCCGGCTCTGGCCGCATTCGCGCTGACCGCGTGCGGTTCACCCTCGGTTGACGCCGACGCGGATGGCGATGGCAATGTCACCGCAGCTGAAATGAAAGAAGCCGCAGAGGCAGTCGGCGGCGATCTGAAACCCGAACCCGGCAAATACGCGACCAAGATGGAGCTCACCGAGGTCGATATGCCGAACGCCCCGCAGCAGTTTAAAGACATTATGGCCTCCTCAATGAGCCAGACGATGGAATATTGCCTGACCCCGGAGATGGCGGAGAAGGGCTGGGAAGAGTCGATCAAGGAAGGCCAGAACGGCGAATGCGACGTCAACAGCTTCACTATGGGCGGTGGCAAGGTCGATATGAAAATGACCTGCGCGGTCGAAGGAGGCGGCGGTGAAATGACGGTCGCGATGAACGGCGATGTCACGTCGACAAGTTCGGATATGACGATGACGATGGACGGCACCATTCCTGAATTGGGTCCTGTCAAAATGACGATGGACTTCGAACAGGAGCGCGTCGGGGACTGCGACTGATCGCAAGAACTTCCTTTAATGCGATAGGGCATCAACACCGGCCACTTGTCTTTTCTGAAAGGCAATTTGGCCGGTATTGATGCCTTTCCTTTTGCTTAAGGGGTGTTAGTGTCTTCGCCCATGCAGCAATCGCAATCGGGATCGAGCGGGCCGGCTATGGGGGAGCCCCCTGTCAACTTCGATGAGATGACGGACGCGTCGGGCAATATTCGCCCCGCTTACGCTGATTATTGCGGCTGGCTTGGCGAACAGGACGGCGCCGCGTTGAAGCGCAAGAGCGCTGAAGCTGATGAGAGTTTTCGCCGCACCGGAATCACGTTCAACGTCTATGGCGAGGATGAGGCTGAGGAACGCCTGATCCCGTTCGATATGGTGCCACGCATCATTACGGCGGCGGAATGGCGCAAGCTCACGCGCGGAATTGAACAGCGGGTGAGCGCGCTCAATTCGTTTCTTTACGATCTGTACCATCGCCAGGAGATTATCCGCGCCGGCCGCGTGCCCGAACGGCTGTTTCGCCATAACGAGGCGTGGCTGCCGAATATGGTGGGCTTTACGCCGCCGGGTGGGATCTACACGCACATTGTGGGTATCGATCTGGTGCGGACCGGGCCGGATGAGTGGTTTGTCTTGGAGGACAACGCGCGCACACCATCGGGTGTCTCCTACATGCTGGAGAACCGCGAGACGATGATGGCGATGTTCCCCGATCTGTTTGGCAGCGTTCCGGTTGAGCAGGTTTCCAACTATCCGCGCCGCCTTGCACGCAGCCTTGCCTCCTGCGCGCCGCCCGCTTTCAGCAACAGCGGCGGAGGCAAACCTACGGTCGCGGTTTTGACACCGGGCATCTACAACGCGGCCTATTTCGAACACGCCTTTCTGGCGGATCAAATGGGCGCCGAGTTGGTCGAAGGATCGGATTTGCGTGTGGTCGATGGCCGGGTGCAGATGCGCACCACGCGCGGATATAAGCCGATCGATGTGATCTATCGCCGGGTGGACGACGAATTCCTCGACCCGTTGACCTTCAACCCGGACAGCGTGTTGGGCGTACCGGGCATCATGGATGTCTACCGCGCGGGCGGAATCACTATCGCCAACGCGCCGGGGACGGGCATTTGCGATGACAAGGCGATCTATTCCTTCATGCCGGAGATCGTCGAATTCTATACCGGCGAAAAACCCCTTCTGCCCAACGTCCAGACATGGCGCTGCGCGGATGCGGACAGCCTGGCCTATGTGCTCGACAATCTGGAAGAGCTGGTGGTGAAAGAGGTGCACGGCTCGGGCGGCTATGGCATGCTGATCGGGCCAACCGCGACCAAGAAGGAAATCAAAACGTTTCGCGCCAAATTGGAGGCGCGGCCCGAAAATTACATCGCGCAGCCCACGCTCGCTTTGTCGACCTGTCCAATCTACACCAAGAAAGGCCTTGCGCCGCGTCACGTCGATTTACGCCCCTTTGTGCTGGTGTCGCCCAACGGCATCGATATTACGCCCGGCGGCCTGACCCGCGTGGCGCTTAAGAAGGGATCGCTCGTGGTCAATTCGAGCCAGGGCGGCGGCACCAAAGACACCTGGGTTCTGAAGGACTAAAGGGGTCGAGAGATGCTAGGACGCACCGCCAATTCCCTGTTCTGGATGTTCCGCTATCTGGAACGCTCAGAAAACACCGCCCGCCTGCTTGACGCCGCTTTGCGCATGGCAATTACGCGCGACGTGACAACAGCGCAGGAAGAATGGCGCTCCGTCGTCTCCACTCTGGGCATTCGCCAGCTCTATCAGGAAAGCAACGACACGTTTGAAGGCCATGCGGCGTGGAACTTTGTGCTGCGCGACAAGGCCAATCCGGCCAGCGTGCGCGAGATGTTCGGGGCGGTGCGCAGCAACGCGCGAGTGGCGCGGACCAACATTTCTTCGGAAGTGTGGACGGCGGTCAACGAGAGTTACCTCAAGCTTGATCCGCTGCTCTCGCGTCCGGTCAGCCAAAGCGCGGTGGGCGAAGTGGTGCAGATGATCCGCCGCGCGGGTACGCGGGTGCACGGGGCTCTCGATGGGTCGATGCTGCGCAACGAAGGGTTCCACTTCGCGCGCGCAGGCACCTATATTGAACGCGCGGAAAGCACGGCGCGCATTCTCGACATGAAGTACTTTTTGCTGCTGCCTTCGCTTGGCCATGTCGGGTCCAGTTTGGACACTGGGCAATGGGACCAGGTGCTGCGTTCGGTCGCCGGGGCAAGCGCGTATGGCTGGCTGAACGCTGGCCATGTGGACGCGCGCGGCATCGTCGAATTCCTGGTGCTGGATGATCGTTTCCCTCGCAGCCTTGCCTTTTGCCGCAGCGCGCTGCGCGACAATCTTGCGGCTCTCGCCCGGATGCACGGCGATCGTGGGAGCTGCCACGAATTGATGGCCGAGGCAGATATGCGTCTGAGCAACATCAACGTCGAAGACATTTTTGATCAGGGCCTACATGAATTTCTGATCGAGTTCATGTCGCGCAACGCCGCCATCGCCGATGCGATCGCCGAAGATTACCGATTCCTGGCTTAGGAGGCCGCGCTATTCGTCTCTCAATCCGTCACACCACGCGCTACGAGTTTTCCGAGCCCGTAATCCACGCGCTGCAACGCTTGCGCCTGACACCCAAGGCGACGCAGGGGCAGGCGATTGAGAGCTGGGACATGCAATTCACCAACGCGCATCCGGAGCTTGAATACGACGATCAGCATTTCAACACGGTCACGCTAATCGCGGTTGAACCGGGAGCGACCGAAGTGGTTGTTTCCGGGAATGGCCTGGTTGAAACGACCGACAATTCTGGCGTTATCGGCAAACATTCCGGGCATCTGCCTTTGTGGAGCTTTCTTGGGCAGACGCCGCTGACCAAACCCGGGCCAAAAGTGCGCTCGCTCTTAAGGGAAGTCGCGGCGCCGGACCAAGGCGCGGGGCTTGACTATCTGCACGCGCTCTCCGCAGCTATTGGCGATCAGGTCGAGTTCGACACCAAGGGAACCGATGTACACACCGCCGCCGAAGAGGCGTTCTCCAACGGCAAGGGCGTGTGTCAGGACATGGCGCATATCTTTATCGGCGCGGCGCGCGCGGCCGACTTTCCGGCGCGCTATGTCAGCGGTTATCTGATGATGAACGACCGTGTGGAGCAGGACGCAACCCACGCCTGGGCCGAAGCGCATATTGATGGTCTGGGTTGGGTGGGCTTTGACGTCGCCAATGGTATCTCACCCGATCCGCGCTATGTCCGCGTCGCAACGGGCCGCGATTACCGCGACGCCGCGCCGGTTACCGGAATCAGCTTTGGCCAGTCGCAACAAATGCTAACGGTCAATGTCGAGGTCGAGGAACAAACCGGACAGACCCAAAGCCAGGGCCAATCTCAAAAGCAGCAATAGGCAGCGAATAGGGCTGGGCGCGTCGATCCGGCTCGACTAAGGCGCGGGTCTCTCACGTTGGAGCGATAATGACATGACCTATTGCGTTGGAATGGTGCTGGATAAGGGCCTCGTCCTGATGAGCGACACGCGCACCAATTCGGGCGTCGACAATATATCGACCTTCCGCAAAATGTTCTCTTGGCAAGTGCCGGGTGAACGGATGATCGCGATGATGACAGCGGGCAACCTTGCGACAACGCAAGCGGTTGTGAGCAAGCTGGAAGAGCGCACGAAGCAGCCTGACGAACGCGAGACGACGCTGTTGAACGGACCCACCATGTTCAACGTGGCGACCGAGGTTGGGCGGTTGCTGCGGTCGACCATTGCCGAGGTGCAGGCGGCGAACAATTCCAAGCGCTTCACCGCGACGATCATCCTTGCCGGACAGATCGCCGGAATGGAGCCGCGTCTGTTTATGATTTACCCGGAAGGCAACTTTATCGAAGCCAGCTGGGATACGCCGTTCTTCCAGATTGGAGAGACCAAATACGGCCGCCCGATCCTGATCCGCGGTTACGACCGGGATATGAGTTTCGAAGACGCGGTGAAGCTGCTGATGGTGTCGTTTGATTCCACGCTCAAGGCGAACCTTTCGGTTGGCTTGCCCCTTGATATGTTGGTTATTGGCAAAGATGATTTTGCGCCCACGCATGAGCGACGCGTGACGGCCGAGGACCCCTATTTCACCGAGATATCATCGGGGTGGGGTGACGCGCTCAAATCTGCGTTTCACTCGCTGCCTCATTACAGCTTTGAGTCGGATAAGGGATAAACCATATCGGGGTGCCCCTCAGGACCAACCCGCAGGCTCTATAGGTAATTCACGTTCATTTCGGAGGGTTGTTAGACCCTAATTTTCAAGGGGTTATACAAAGGTTCTCTAATCATTGCTCCGTATCGGAAGAGGTCCTGCGTGAATTAGGATCGCGGCTGTCGCAACACGATGGCCATGTCACGCAAAGCCTCTCTCCACTTCATTGACTCGTCGAGCCGGCACCGTGCGGAGCTGGCCCGGATCGGGTTTTCCCTTGGCCACCACGCGGAAGTCTATGGCGACCTCTCCGAGCTTTCGATCCACCCCCCGCGCGAAGGTATTATCGTTGCGCGCGATACCGTGGAGGAGGGCGGGGTTTCCGTTATTCTCGAACGATTGAGCCGACTTGGCATCTGGCTTCCGCTCATCGCGTTCGAAGCTCAGCCGCGCCCCGGACGCATCGTCGAAGCGATCAAGGCGGGCGCGCTCGACTACCTGTCTTTGCCGCTTGACCCCGACCGGTTCGCCCGGTGCCTGGGCCGCATCGAAAAAGAGGCCGAGTTGTTCGGTCAGGCGCGCCGCCGCATGATCGAAGCGCGCAATCGTATCTCCAGCCTTTCGACGCGCGAACGCGAAGTGCTCGATTGGCTTGCTGAAGGCAGCAGCAACAAGGTCATCGCACGCGAACTCGATATCAGTCCACGCACCGTTGAAATTCACCGCGCCAACATGATGAGCAAACTGGGCGCGCGCCACGCCGCCGAAGCGGTGCGTTTGAAGCTCGAAGCGAAGCTTGAGCCGGAAATCCGCGCTTGATCTGAAATCGCCCTAATCCTTTCGCCAAGAACTGGTCTTTGGCGCAACTCAGGCCCCGTATCCAAAGCACGCCCCCGCTCTGGATGCGGGGCCTGACATTTGTCGTGTGGTGATGGACGAGAGCACCGCCGATCAGCGGCAGAAGCGCGCACCGGTGCCCTCCAAGTGAAAATGATCTTCGTGCGCGCGGTTGTATTCGGGACCAAGGACCGTGCCGAAGCGCTTGCACGCGCTGCGGTGGACGACCCTTAGAAACTCGCGCTCGGCTCGCGTGCCGTCGCTCCAATCGCCTTTGAGGGTGATCCGGCGACCATCGGCCAGGACAAACCCCGACACATCGATCGCGTTGCCAGTAGCGTGGCCCGATCGGCGGCTGGTGCCGAACACATTGCGGCAGGCGTAGCTGCCCATCGTCTCGATCTGGGCAAGCGGACTGCCCAGGATTTGGCGCGCCGCGCGGTCAACGCCGTAGCGCGCCCAGGCGCTGAACGCCTTGGCTGTCTGACACTTTACCGCGCCCAGATTGGACAGACCGAATGGCGCGCTATCCCCGGCGAGTGCGGTGAGCTTAACCGTGCCGACCATATTGCAACCGGGCGCGTCATAGGTGTCTGGTACGGGGCTAAACCGGGCTCCGGCTGCGCTGAGCTCGGCGTGGCAGGCGCGGTCGTTTGGACTGACGGCGAAGCCGGTTTGCGCGGAGCCAACGGCCAAAGATTGGCGCTGTGAGCGATCCGCGGGCGGATAGTCTCTGCCGGTGCCGACTTGCACCGCATCATTCGATGACCCGTAGGAGGAAGGCGCTTTGGACGCCGGGACGATCCCGCCGCACGCCGACAGGGCCGAGGCTCCGACAAAGAGCGGAAGCAGCCGAGTGCGGCGAAAAGGAGCCATCGCGCGTTCCATGCCTAAGGACCTTTGCTCAGCTTTGCTGAACATTGCGGAAAGGATCAGCCTCAACCGAACCCTTCGCAAAACTTAGGTAATTATGCCTAACGCGGCGTTAACTTCCACCTCCTGGCGCCCGCGAAACCGCTCTATTCGGGCAGTTCGTCGATCACTTGTTCCCAAAGCTCGATCTTCACGCCGTTGGGATCGAGCAGCCAGGCAAATTTTCCATAACCTTCATCAGCGGTATCGAGGATCTTGATGCCCTTGGCTTTGAGCTCTTTCACGAAGCCATCCAGATCATGGACCCGCAGGTTGATCATGAAACCGCCTTTACCTGGCTTGATATATTCATCATCTTTGAAGTGGCTGATCAACGAATAGGGGTTCGCCATCGGCTCTTCAGACCATGCGAACTGAGGTCCGTAAGTCCCGTCGATACCCAGATTATCGCGATACCAGGCGCGGGTCGCCTCCGGATCCCCGGCCACATAGAACACGCCGCCCAATCCGGTGACTCGTGGTCCAGTGCTGTCGCTCATGTTGCTTTCCTCCCATTGTCCATGACCCCGGACATAGTGTGCGCCGCAGCCCGCTTTATGGAAAGTCTTTTTGCGCGCGGGTCCGGGTCAGTAGCTGGTGGTGAACTCCACCAGACTTTGCGGCATTACATCGAGCACGGCGATCTCCACCACTTTGTCGAACCCGGTTAGGACCATCAGACCGACCACGAGCAAAGCCGCACCAAAGATTGGCTTGGCGTATTGCGCTAGCGTCCTCAGCGCCCTGCCTCGTTCGCCCAATGCGCGCCGCGAACCATAGGCAAAGGCGAGGATTGAAATTGCGACGCCCAAGCCGAAGGTGAGAAAGATGAGAAAGGCGCTGCCGAGGTTCTCTCCCCGGCTGGCCGCAGCAATGGCCACGCCAAGAGTCGGCCCGACACACGGAGCCCAGACAAGGCCCAAGAGCAGCCCGACGAGGTACTGACCCAGAACGCCATCGGAGCTGATCCGCTCCAGTTGCTGATTGCCAGCATTTGTTAACGGCGCGGCAGCGGCGCTTAACGCGGCTTGCGCTTGCGGCACCAACAGGACCACGCCCGCCACCGCCAGCAATCCGCCCGCGAACGAACGCACCAATTGCTCATCAATGCCCAGCGAATAGCCAAACGCGATGACGGTGAAGCCGAACAGAGTAAAGCTCGTCACCAGCCCCGCCGCCAGCGCCAGCGGTCCCCCGCGCGCCTTGCCCAGGGCCGAGCCCACAAGGATCGGCACCAAAGGCAACACGCACGGGTTCAGGATCGTCACCAGACCGGCGACGAAGGCGAGGGCAACGCTGGTGAGCATGGTGTAGCTCTATTCGGGGCTTTTACAGCGCGCCCAGCACCACGCCACGCAGGGCGGTGCGGTTGGTTTGCGCGATTGAGCGTGCTTTTTCTTCCATGCCGTTGAAGACCAACACGGTCGACTGGCGCGGCACGCGGTGGTCGCGTAGGAAGGCTTTCTCTTCGTCGTAGTTCACCTTCACAAACAGCACGTCGCTCGATTGCTTCTCCACGCGAAGCTCATCAAGTATCGGAGCCTGCGCTCGGCAGGTCGGGCACCAGTCGGCGTAGACATCAACCACGATGGTCTTGCCCTTCTTCTGCGCCATCATGAAGTCGGCGGCGTCGTAGGTTGTCCACCCCTTCGTATCAGCGGCGGCGGAAAGCTGCATGGCGCCAACGAAGAGCGCGCCGACAGCGGCGATAAGGGCGAAAAGGCGGAACATGGGTCTGTGATCCTTCAATAGGGATGATCGGCCGGAGCCGACGGGGTCACCAAGGGGTTCGCGCGCGCTTGAGGATCGGTTACAGCCCAACTGCATTTTTCTGGCAAAGGGCGTCCATCGCCCACTCGCTCTTACAAGGACACCACCCAACATGACCCAATCTACCCGTTTCGCCGGCAAGACCGTGATCGTCACCGGTTCATCCACCGGCATTGGTGAGGGGATTGCGCGGCGTTTCCATGATGAGGGCGCCAACGTCGTCATCAACGCCCGCAACGCCGAGAAATGCGCCGCCGTGGCCACCGACCTTGGCGAAGAGCGCGCGCTGGTCGTCGCGGGCGATGTGTCGAGTTCCGACTTCGCCAACGAGATCGTTGCCAAGACGGTTGAGCGCTTTGGCGCCCTCGATTGCCTCGTCAACAACGCGGGCGTCGCCGACCAGGGCCTGCTCCACAAGATGAGCGATGATCAGATCGACCGCGTCATCGACATCAACGTCAAAGGCGTCCTGTATCTGTGCCGCGCCGCCATTCCTGAGCTCGCAAAAACGCAGGGTTCGATCATAACCATTTCCAGCGTTTCGGGGATTGGCGGGGACTCCATGCTGCCGCTCTACAACGCGTCCAAGGGCGCGGTGACCAACCTCACGCGGGGCCTCGCGTTGCAAGTTGGCGCGATGGGCGTGCGAGTCAACGCGATCAACCCGTCGGTCACGCGCAGCGATATGGTCGACGGCATCCTGGGCAACGAGATGGCGATGAAGGCGGTCATGAACCGCATGGCGATCAAGCGCGTGGGCGAACCCGAAGACATTGCCGCCGCCTGCGCCTTCCTCGCCAGTGAGGACGCCAGCTTCATCACCGGTGTGAACCTGCCGGTGGATGGCGGCGTGAGTGCGTCGAACGGCCAGCCCAACTTTATGGGCTGACCCCATAATGGGGTGAGCTGGCCGCCGGTCTTTGAGGACGGAACGCGTGGATCAGGCGGGCGTCTTGAGCCAGTAGAATTCGAATTTCTGCACAGAGCTGCCGAAATACTTTTGGTGCGCGCGGTATTCGGAGGATTGCTGGACTTTGGCAAAGCCATCCGTGGTTTCCCATTCCACAAAGGTGATTTGGCCGGGAGCTTTGCTTTCCTCGCCAAGCGTTTGCATCGTGGGATCGTAGATCTTGTAGATGAAGCGGCCGCCGGCGCGAGTCACCGCGGGTTCGATTCCCTCTAGATAGCGCGTGTAGTCGGCGCGCGTTTCGTCATCGAGCCACGCGACAAGAACGGTGTAATGCTTTGCCGGATCGAAGGTCAGATCAAGATCTTGCGTGACCTGCGTATCGTAGATCTTCAACTCGCTCCAAGCCTCGCGGCGCAGCGTTTTGAACGCGTTGAACTGCGGGTTGTCACGGAAGCTCTGAACCGATGCCGCGCTTGGCCATGAGAAGAACAGAAAGGCACCCGGATCGTAGTCGCTGCGCACTTTTTGGCGAACATTGAGCTGCCCTTCGCGCTGGTAACCAAGGGCTTCGGCGATGGGGAACACGGTGCGGTAGTAGTTCTGCCGCGCCTCGCGACCCTCTGGTTGGGTTTCCGGCGCGATCAGTTGAAGCACTTCGCCCTTCTTGAGCGACAGCGTGAAGCCCTTGCTGGCCGGTGCGGTTGCCTCCTGCGCGTGCGCGGGTGCGCTGGCCATTGCAAGGCCTGTTGTGGCGATAAGGCTTGCGCAGGCGGCGGCGAATAGGGGGTAGCGAACTGTGAGCTTTGGCATTGGTGTTCCCGTCCATTTTGGTTTGAATTTGCACCATGAAGCGGACTCTCCTCTTTGTAACGGCTAGATTTTTCCGGCATTCGGTGCAAAATTGCACCAATGAGCGATTGGGATGACTATCGATTGATCTTGGCGCTGGCGCGCGGTGGCACCTTGCGGGCGGCGGCCGGTGAGCTTGGGATGACACACACTACGGTCTCCCGACGATTGGCCATCATCGAGGACGCGCGCGGAGCGGTCTTTGAAAAGCGGGCGGGCGGCTATCATCCGACGTCGCTGGGCGACGCGCTGATCGATGTGGCTGGCCGGATGGAAAGTCTGACGCACGCCGGCGCGCGCTATGCGAGGGCGGTGGATCAGGAGCTTTCGGGGGTGGTCACCCTTTCCCTGCCAGAACCGGTTGCGCAGTATCTTCTGCTTGATGACCTGTTTGAGTTGGCGGAGACGTTTCCGCAGATCGAGCTGCGAGTGAACACCAGCATTCGCTTTGTGGATCTGGACCGGTTGGAAGCGGATGTGGTCGTGCGCGGTACGCAGCAGCCACCCGATCACCTTGTCGGGCGGCGGTTGTTTCCCAACTGCATCACCTATTACGCGAACCGCCACTATCTGGCATCGACACCGCCGGATGAACTGCGCTGGATTGCGCCCACATCAGCGGGAATGTGGCCGGACTGGCTTGAAAGCTCGCCTTACCCCAACGCGCCCGTGGCCTTGTTGAGCGACGATATCGTCACGCGCCACCGCGCGTTGGTGAAGGGGCTGGGCCTTGCGCGAGGGGCGTGCTTTATGGCCGATCCTGAGCCTGATCTGGTGCGATTGACCGATCAGGATCCTATACCGCAGCAGGATTTCTGGGTTCTAACCCATCCCGACCTGCGCCACACGCCGCGCGTTCGTGCGGTGATGGATTTTATGGTTCAAGCGATGAAGGCAAAAGAGGGTTTAGTGCTCGGGACAAAGTCGTGACGGAGCTGTTTTAGGGTAGCTCTTTTCTTACCCAGGTGCGCGACTTGATGGCAGAATGGAGGAGTTTGAGGACGTGCCAGACCACGGCTTCTCAGACCCACGCCGAACGGCGATCAACCGCGCGTTGAAAGCCTGCGGCGAAAGAGCGGGTGCGCGCTTTGAGCAGCCATCTGCGCCCCTCCGAACTGCGCGTGTAGATAAGCTGCGAGGCGCCCACCCGCTTGTTCCACAACTCCGCGAAGGTTTCCGCGCTCTCTTTGCGATGGCCAAGGTTGGAGGGGACGGCGTGATAGTCGGTGCGCCCGATAAAGCCGAGTTTTGATCCCCGCACCAACAGATAGCGCGGGTTTTGGACCGGCCCAAGGATCTCGGCGATGGCGGACATGATCTGACGTTCGGCAGCGCGGCTGACGCCTGCGACGATCACATCGTGGCGTCCCTTCATCGTCGCTTTAACCTTTACGCGCGCGCTCTCTGCGTCGTGTGCGCTGATCGCGCCGGCGCTCTTCAGACTTTCAATGACTACGCCGGCGACCTGCTTCAGACTGCCTTCCAGCGAACCGTTGCGCCACATCAATCGGCCCGCTTGGAGCAGGCGTGGGAGGCTGGCCAGAGTGGCAACGCCCGCTATGCCCATTCCGACATACCAGGGGCCGGGCTGTGTCGCCGCGCTGGCCAGCTGCTCAGAGGCGGCAAAGGCTGCTGATCCGCCGGCGGTCCAGACCAGCGATTGCAGCGTGTTGGGCCAATGCAGCCCGCGTGGAGCATAGTTGGGCGTCGCTGTCTCCCGCACGGCGGAGCGTGTTTGTCCGGTTCCGAGCGAGGTGAGCCATTTTTGATCCGTGCTTTCCCGGTTACGAGCCAGGGCGAAGCTGGCTTCGTTCTGTTTGCGCAGCGGCATCGCCGGGTTAAGGCCAAGTCGCCCGAGACCGCTTTCAATCATCAGCGATGCGCCGTTCGAAATACACTCAAACGCACGGAACCGCCGGGCGACCGTGCCGATATCGGTGAGGCTGCCGTCGCGTTTATCGTCCATAATGCCCCAATCGAGCGAGGTCTCGATCGCGTGGCTCAAATCCTGCATGCCCGGTTCAATGGTGGCCAGATGCCAGATGTTCGCGACCTTTTTCGGGTCCTTCGGATTAACGCGAATGGCACGTCCGCGCATCTGGTTTGACAGCACAAAACTGGCGGTGTTGCTTGCCAGCACGAGCGAGTTGAGCGCGGGCGCGTCCCATCCCTGACCCAGCAGCGATTGCGTCCCCACAAGGATACGTATCTCGCCGCGCTGAAACAGCGCGGTGACCAAGCGGGTGAGATCGGCGGAATGCGCGGAACGTAGTTCTATGTGGTTAGGGCAGGGCGGAACGGTGCTGACACGGATGCGCTCTCTTTCAAGCCGAAGATCGGCGCACACCGTATCCAGCATTGCTTCGGCGCCGCGCGGGATCATCACCAGACTGCCAGTCAGAACCGCCAATCGCCGATCGTCCCCTCCGCGTCGGCGCAGGCTTTCAAAGATCGGAACGACGCCCAGTTTGGCCGGGGTGAAATCGTCGCTCGAGCGCTTGGGCAATTCACCCGCGCGAATGTGGTCGGTCAAAACCACCATGCGCAGCCGATCGCTCAAGGACGCCTCTTCTTGTTCAGCGATGTCGCAGATACTGTCTATCTTGCCCAGGCTGGAGGCGAGCAGGCGAAAGACCGAACGCGTGTGGCGAAGGGATACGCGTTTGCCCTCGATCAGACCTTCTTTGTGCAGCCGCCGGGAAAGCGCATCGCGCCGTTTCTTTTCGAGCGGGAAAGCGTCCTTGTGCTCAAACAGCAAGCCATCCAGCAGCCGTTCCAGCCAGAACAAGGATGGCATCGGCATTTCCTTGGCGGATACGCCCAAGAGCTTGAGCGGACCGGCGGGCAGAGGGCGACCAACCGAACCGAGCAGCACGAGCGCGGCTGAGAGCATTTCCGGCGCGTCAAGGATCGCCTCGACGTGTTCTTCGGGCGCGGTGAGCCAGGGATGGGCAGCCAACCAGTTGAGCCATTCTTCGTCGCTGCGCAGATCGTCTTGCAACTGGGAAATGGCGTTCTGGCGTTGCTCCAGCAGTTCCAGCGCATCTGCCGTTGGTTCAGACAGGATTACGTGGTCCTGATGCGGACAAAGATCGCCGTTGCGCACCAGTTCGGGGATGCCGATCTCCAGATCGATCGGGCCGCACAGGGTCTCGTATCGGTTCCACTCCGCCAGGCTCGCATCGTAAGGCGGCGTCGCGGTGAGCGCGACGATCTTTACGTCGGTCAGTTCGTTGGCAAGCCGGTTGAGGCAATCCCACCACGCCTTCCGCAGGTGGTGCGCTTCATCCAGCACGAGAGTGAAGGGCCCCGCCGCGTTCAGTTTGGCGATCAGGTCGGTCAAATCGTCCGAGCGCCTGTAGGAATCGAGCGATTGATAAGTGGATAAGGTCAGCGTGCGCGGATCCGACAGATCGCGCGAGACATCCTCATCGTCCGGCTCATCACCCGGCTCACCGGCCGGCAATTGCGGCATGAAAAGCGGAGTCAGGCGCTCGCGCCATTGATCGCGGATCGCGAGGCTGGGCGCAAAGATCAGCGCGGGGCGGCCCAGTCGCCGCACGATCTCAAGGCCGAGCACCGTCTTGCCCGCACCGGGCGCCGCGACCACGTGCAAACGCGCGTCACCCAGATGGTCGTCCATTTCCTGAAGAACACGGGCTTGGTAATCACGCCAGGCGCCCGCAAACTGCATCTGGTCAAGCATCACGCCGGTTTACAGCCCGGCGCAATGGAAGCAATGCTCTACGCCGCGCCCTTATTGCGACGCTGACGCTTGCGCTCGTGCGGGTCTAGAGCGGCCTTGCGCAGGCGGATCGTCTGCGGGGTAACCTCGACCATTTCATCGTCGTCGATATAGGCGATCGATTGTTCCAGCGTCATGCGGCGCGGCGGGGTAAGGCGGATGCTGTCATCCTTGCCCGACGAACGGATGTTGGTGAGCTGCTTGGCCTTCATCGGGTTGACCTCAAGGTCGTCGGGCTTGGCGTTTTCGCCGATGATCATGCCTTCATACAGCTTCATCTGCGGGGCCACGAACAACTCGCCGCGTTCTTCCAGCATGTTGAGCGCGTAAGCGTTGGATTCGCCGTCGCCGTTGGAGATGAGGACGCCGTTATTGCGGCCTTCGATCGGGCCTTTGTAGGGGCCGTATTTCTCGAACAGGCGGTTCATGATGCCGGTGCCGCGCGTGTCGGACAGGAATTCGCCGTGATAGCCGATCAGCCCGCGCGACGGGGCGGAGAAGGTGATGCGGGTCTTGCCCTGGCCCGACGGGCGCATTTCAGTCAGATCCGCTTTACGCTTCTGCATCTTTTCGACGACCGTGCCGGAATGTTCATCGTCCACGTCGATAACAACGGTCTCATACGGCTCCATCTTCTGACCATCTTCCTCGCGCAGCAGCACTTTGGGACGGCTGATGCCGAGCTCGAAGCCCTCGCGGCGCATGGTTTCGATCAGGACACCCAGTTGAAGTTCGCCGCGTCCGGCGACTTCGAAGCTGTCCTTGTCGTCGCTTTCGGTGATCCGGATGGCGACGTTGGTTTCGGCCTCGCGCAGCAGGCGGTCGCGGATCATGCGGCTGGTCACCTTGTCGCCTTCGCGGCCCGCCAGCGGGCTGTCGTTGACGGCAAAGCGCATGGCGAGGGTGGGCGGATCGATCGGCTGGGCCGCAATGGGTTCTTTCACCGCGGGATCGCAGATCGTGTTGGCGACGGTGGCCTTTTCGAGGCCCGCCAGAGCGATAATGTCGCCCGCGCTCGCGCTTTCAACCGGCACACGCTCCAGCCCGTCAAAGCTCATCAGCTTTGTCGCGCGGCCAACCTCGACGACATTGCCGTCCATATCGATGGCGTGGATCGGATCGTTTACGTTGAGCGTCCCTGACTGGACACGGCCCGTCAGAACGCGGCCCATGAAGTTGTCGCGATCCAACAGCGTCGCAAGGAAGCTGAACGGCGCGTCGGTCTGAAGACCCGGTTCGGGCACGTGATCGACGATCAGCTTGAACAGCGGATCAAGCGTGCCTTCGCGCGCGGTTTCATCGTCGCTGGCGTAGCCATCGCGGCCACTCGCCCACAGCGAGGGAAAGTCGAGCTGTTCGTCGTTGGCGTCGAGACTGGCGAAGAGGTCGAACACTTCGTCGAGCACTTCTTGCGGGCGCCCATCGGGACGGTCGATCTTGTTGACGACTACAATCGGACGCAGGCCGAGCGCGAGCGCCTTACCGGTCACAAACTTGGTCTGCGGCATCGCGCCTTCCGCGCTGTCGACCAACAGGATAACGCCATCGACCATGGAGAGGATGCGCTCCACCTCGGCACCGAAATCGGCGTGGCCGGGCGTGTCGACGATGTTGATGCGCGTGGTCTCGCCGTCCGGGCCTTCCCATTCGACGCTGGTGCATTTGGCGAGGATGGTGATCCCGCGCTCTTTCTCCAGGTCGCCGCTATCCATCGCTCGCTCTTCAACGCGTTGGTTTTCACGGAAGGTGCCGGATTGGCGAAAGAGCTGGTCGACCAGCGTGGTTTTGCCGTGGTCAACGTGCGCGATAATGGCGACGTTGCGCAGCGATGAAGGGGCCTTGGACATGGGAATTCAGCTTTCGGTGATCGGGCGCGCGTTCAACCAACGAGCGCGATAAAAAGAGGTTTCAGTTTTTCGTAGCGTTGTGCGGCGCAGCAATCGGGCGCTGGAATTGCCGCGCGCTTAGCCGCTGGCGCGCCGGGCGGCAAGCGTTGTGAGACAGCGGGTCAGTCCGTGGGGGTTAACATCTGTGACTCGTCTGCAACAATTTCGCCATCCTCCGTCTTAAAAGCCGGGTAAGCGAACGCTTTCCGGCTTGCGCTTGTGAGCCACTCGCTTATCACCCAAGGCAATCGAGAAGGGGAGCGAGGCATGTTTGGGATGCCTCAAGGGATCACATAAAGAGCCTGGAATCAGGCCAAACCCAGCCAGCTCTCCGACGCTCGATGGATTGAGGAGAGTATATCCATGCGTTCAAATCTCACCGGTACGCCCGGTAAATTTCGCTTTGCCCTGCTTGCAGGCGCGACCGCTTTCGCCATCGCTTCCCCAGGTGTCGCCCTGGCTCAGGATAGCGACGACGAAGCTCTTGAGGCGCCCGAAGCCAACAACCAAATCATCGTGACCGCGTCGAAGCGTGAGCAAACGCTTCAGGAAACCCCCATCGCGGTCAGCGTTACCAGCGGCGAAGTGATCGAGCAGGCGCAAATCCGCGACGTTCTTGACCTTCAGACGGTGACCCCATCGTTGCGGGTTAGCCAGCTGCAAACCTCTTCGGCCTCAACCTTCATCATTCGTGGTTTTGGCAACGGCGATAACAACTTCGGCATCGAGCCGTCGGTTGGTGTGTTCATCGATGGCGTTTTCCGTTCGCGTTCAGCCGGCGCTCTTTCCGATCTCAACAACGTGCAGCGCATCGAGGTTCTGAACGGCCCGCAATCGACGCTCTTTGGTAAGAACGCCTCGGCTGGTGTTATCAGCATCGTGACGCGAGAGCCGCAGTTCGAATTCGGCGGCAACGTCGAAGCGTCCTACGGTAACTTCAACAACCTGTTTCTTCGCGGTGACGTAACCGGACCGATCAGCGACAATATCGCGTTCTCGCTCGATGGTTCGTACCAGAAGCGCGATGGCACGGCCGAGATTGTCAATCTGGGCGTAGACCAGAACGATCGCGACCGTTGGTCGGTGCGTGGTCAGCTGCTTATTGAGCCGACGCCGGACTTCAAGATTCGCGCGATCGCCGACTATTCGACGCTGGACGAAGTGTGCTGTCAGGTCGGCACCGTGGTGGCGGGCCCGACCGCGCCGGTCCTCAACATCCTTGGCGGACCGGGTGCGATTGGCGATTTCAGCACGTTCTTTGATCGCACGGCCTCTCTGAACAGCGTTCCGCGCAACACGGTCGACAACTATGGTGGCTCGATCCAGATGGACTATGAGACCGACTTTGGTCTCTCGTTCACCTCGATCACCTCGTATCGCGAGCTGGACAACTTCTTCCGCTCCGACATCGACTATACAGGCGCCTCGATCGCGGATCAGGTCCAGGATCAGGCGGTGGAAACCTTCACCCAGGAATTCCGGATCACATCGGACTTCGACGGCCCGATCAACTTCCTGCTGGGTGGTTTCTACTTCGATGAATCCATCAGCCAGGACAGCGCCATCGAAAACGGTACGCAAATCCGCGACCTGTTTGAGATCCTCGCTGGCGGCGACGTTGCGACCGTGCTTTCGGGCGCGCCGAGCGTCTTCAACGGCGTGGAGCAGGCTCTTGGTCTGCCACAGGAAAGCATCTTTAACACGCCCCTGCTGACTTCTGAACAGTTCAGCATGGACAACGAAGCCTGGTCTGTCTTCGGTACGGTCGATTTCGAACCGATTGATGGCCTGATCTTCACCGGCGGTTTCAACTACACCGACGATAAGAAGGACTTTGCTCTCGCTCAGCAGAGCTTTGATCCTCTGGGTCAGGTGAACCTGGTCGATGCCTTCATCACGGGCGCATCGGCTGCGGATCCGAACCTGCCTTTGATCACCGATCGTGCGACTTTCCAGGCGCTTCCGGCGGCTGTTCAGCAGGGCCTTCTGGCTGCGGCGACCGATCCGGCGGTGAACCAACTTCTTGGCCTTGCCGCGTTCCAGTTCCAGCCGCCGTTCGTGACAATCCCGAACGCGGTTGAAGATGGCCGCACGCGGGATGACAAGTTCACCTACCTGCTGCGCGCGTCATATCAGGTGATCCCGGAACTCAACATGTACTTCAGCTACGCCACGGGCTTCAAAGCGAGCTCGATCAACCTGTCGCGTGACAGCCGTCCCGACGGCGCTGACTTCGTGGCTGGTCCGGGCAACTCGACCTTTGCCGCACCGGACTCGCCGTTGCTCAACGCCGGGCTGGCTGTTCCGAACCTGGTTTCGGGTTCGCGGTTTGCTGGACCGGAAGACACCGAAGTTTTCGAAATCGGCATCAAAGGCCAGTTCGAAGGCATCGGTTTCAACCTCGCGATCTTCGACCAGTCGATCCAGGGTTTCCAAAGCTTCGCCTTCACCGGTACGGGCTTTGCGCTGCGTAACGCGGGTGAACAATCGGTTCGCGGTTTCGAGTTCGACACCACGATTAATCCGGTCGACGGTCTTGTCCTGACCTTCGCTCTTACGCACCTTGATCCGCTGTTCGATGATTTCCCGGGCTCTGTGCTTGGTGATCTCACCGGTGTTCGTCCGGCGGGCATCCCGTCCTGGGCGATCTCGACCTCGGCGACACACACGCATGAGTGGGATAGCGGCAACCGCCTGATCACGCGTGTGGATTATCAGCACGAGAGCAACACCGATATCAATAACGGTCTCCCGACCTTCAACGCGGCGCTCGGCAACACCGAGATTTTCCGCCGTGAGGTCAACAATGTGAACGCGTCGATGACCTTCGCGATGGAGAACGGTGTTGAGCTTGGTATTTGGGGCCGCAACCTGCTCGACGCAGAGTGGATCAACACTGTGTTCGACGGTGTTGCGCAGGCCGGCACGGTTTCGGGCTACCCGAACCAGCCGCGCACCTATGGCGGCCTGGTCCGCTTCCGCTTCTAAGCGAACATAAGGCTTCGGCCTTCAACAAAAAGGCCCCGCGCGAGACAATCGCGCGGGGCCTTTTTCTTTGGCGGCCATAGACCGATGGCCTGCGTACAATCCCATGTTGCCGCTTGAATTCTCGCGACGCTCGCGCATGATGCCATTTAAGCGCTGAGCGGTGTCAGCGCGGCAAGGGGGCAGACGCATCAATGGATTATGGTGGCTTCTGGGCGCGGTTCTTCGCCTATTTTCTCGACGTGGTCGTGCTTTTGTTCATTTTCCTTCCCATGGCCTTCGTGTTCGGGACGCCAATGCTCGACGAAACCACCGGTACGACGAGGTATGAATTGTCTGAATGGATCGTTTTTCCGATCTTCACGGCCTACTTTACCGGATTTGAGGGCTCACCCAAACAAGCCACACCGGGCAAGATGGCGATGGGCCTTGTCGTTACCAATCAAGAGGGCGGGCGTTTGTCCTGGCCACATGTTCTTGTGCGGTTTTTGGCCAAGTTTTTATCGCTGGCTGTGTTTCTAATCGGCTTCATCATGGTCGCTTTCACACCGCGCAAGCAAGGCCTGCACGATTTGCTTGCGCGGACTCTTGTGGTCCGGGGTCGCCCGGGCCAAATCGGCTTTGATCCTGACGAGTTTGCTTGACCATCAAAGTGTTTGCCGTTCCATTATGAGGCGTTGGGAAGTGCCTCCCGCTATGATTTAAGGGAATCACAGAATGCATTGGATGATTTTGCCGTTTAAGCGGTATTTTGACTTTGAAGGCCGCTCGCGCCGGATGGAGTTCTGGATGTTCGCGCTTTTGAACACGGTTGTTTTCGCCGTCCTGGCTGGGCCGCTGTTTTATTCGGCCTTTTTTGCTGTCGTAGACGCGGAGCTTGCAGGCCGAGGCGAAGATGCGGCGGCCGAAGCGTTATTTGACGCAATGACCGGGTTTGCCGGTGTTGGATTGGGATTTTACGGCCTCTACGCACTCGCGACGCTGATCCCGAACATCGCGGTCACCGTGCGGCGGCTGCACGATCGCAATATGTCCGGGTGGTGGTATCTGGGTTTTATCGTTGGAGGCATGCTGCCCTTCGTGGGCTTTCTATCCTCGCTCGCCTTTCTCGTTATCATGTTCTTGCCGGGCAACGATGGACCGAACCGATTTGGTCCAGACCCAAAGAAATTATACGAAGAAGACGTCTTCGCTTAGATCCGAAACCCGAGGCTTTGCGCGGGGCTCTTAAAGCTCGCGCAAGGCCTGGGCCGGTTTCGCGCGCAACAGCGGCAACGAACCGCCCAGCGCAAAGGCGAGCACCATGGCAAGGCCAAGGCCCAGCACCGCGGCGATACTCGGCCAGTCGGGCAGCCAGTCAAAGTCGAACAGTTGCGTGACAATCACCCAGCCGAGACCCGCGCCCATAGCCAAGGCGACCAGCGCCAAAGCGGCCGCGATAAGGCCGTACTCGGCCAACTGCATCATCAGCACCTGCCGCCGGCTTGCGCCTAGCACGCGCAGCACCACGGTGTCGTACATCCGCGCCGCGCGCGCCGCCGCGATCGCACCCATTAACACTGCAAGCCCGGCGAGCACCGCGACCGCCGCCGCCGCCAGTGTCGCCAGCGCGACCTGTTCAAGCAGCACGCGCGCTTCGACCAGCACTTCGCTGACGTCGATCACTGAGCTTGATGGGAAAGCGCGCACCATATTGCGCAAGACTTCGCCCCGGCGCTGAATGATGTCCGCCTCGCGGCCGCTCTCGTTGAGCTCAACCGACGCGGCGAGGTTGTGCGGGACATCGGCCAGCGTGTTGGGCGAGAACACCATGGTGAAATTGAAGCCAAGGCTTTCCCAATCGATCCGGCGTAGATTTGCGATACGCACATCGCGCTCGGTCCCCAGCACGCCGATTGTCAGGTAGTCGCCGACCTCAAGGCCCAACGCCGCCGCGCCATCGGCGCTCAATGAGACGAGCATGTCGCCTTCGTGCCCTGGTTCCCACCATTCGCCTTCGACAAGGCTGTTCCCCTCGGGCAGTTCGTCGCTGTACGTCAGGCCACGCTCACCATTGATGAAGAACGCGCCTTCGGGCGTTTCCTCCAGGTCGGCGACGCGGTTCATGTCGTCCTTGGGGCCGAAGCCCAGCACCGCGCCGCGCAGGGTCGGTACGGTGCGAAACTCGGCGTCGGGGAAGCGGTTGCGGACAAGGCCCTTGAAATCGTTCTCACCCTCACGCGGGACGTCGATAACGAAGTAGTCGGGCGCTTCGTCGGGTACGCGGGCTTGGATATTGCCGTCAATCGCGGTCTGGACGGACGCCAGCAGGACGAACGCGGCTAGGCCGAAGCCCAGCGCGGTGACCAAAGCTCCGGTTGGCGCGCCGGGGCGGTAGATGTTGGCGAGCGCAGACCGCAGGATCGGATTGGAAGGACGCGGCAGGCGACGCGCAATCACTTGGATAGCCAGTCCCAAAGCGCCCAGCAGCGCGAGAGCCAGCCCTGCGCCGGTCAGGAAGCTTGCCGAGAGGACTACGCGGTCTGTGGTGAGCAGCGCGACGATGCAAATGAGCGCCAGCCCCAGACCCGTCGCGATCAGCGCGCGGCTGTCTTTGGACAAGGGCGTGACCCGGCTGCGCATCAACGCCATCGCCGGGAAAGTCCGCGCGCGCAGCAAAGGCGCAGCGGCAAAAGCAAACGCGACCAGCAGGCCATAAGCGCCCGCAAGCAGCAGAGGTGCCGGTTCAATCACAAACCCGCCTTCAACCGGGAGCAATCCATCCAGAGCCGCACCGAAGATCGGCGTCACCAGCACGCCCGTTGCCAGACCCGCCACGCTGCCCACAATGGCTGCCGCCGCGATCTGGAGTGCGTAGATCCGCACGATATCGCGCGAGGACGCACCCAGCACTTTGAGCGTCGCAATGCTCTGACGGCGTTGGTCAAGATAGGAAGAAACGCCGCCCGCAATGCCTATCCCGGCAATGACCAAAGCGGCAAGGCCGACGAGCGTCAGAAAGTCGCTCATCTGCGCCACAAAGCGATCCGCGCCTGGCGACGCGCGGTCGCGGGTGCGGAAGTCGAAACCGGAATTGGGGAAAGCCTCTTCGAGCGCATCGGCCTCGTCGCGTGGGGTCATGCCCGCATCGTCAAACGCGACGCGGTATTTGCTTTGATAGAGCGCTCCGGGCGCGAGCAATCCGGCGCGGCCCGGCACGTCCTCGGCCACGATGACGGTCGGGCCAAGCTGAAACCCTTCGGACAAGCGATCGGGCTCATCGTCGATCACGCCGGCGGCTGTCAGCGTCACAGTGCCGATGCGAAACCGCTCACCCAATTCGATGCCCAGCCGGTCAATCGCGCCCTGCGAGACCCAGGCGTTGTCGCCCGTCGGCGCGGCAACTTCGCGCCCATCGGCGAGGGTCAGAACGCCAAAGAGCGGCCACAGATTATCGACCGCTTTCAATTCAATCGGCGCGGCGCTGCCTTCGCCGGTGGCGCCGGTGCCTTCATCGCTGATCGCCATGGCTTGCAGGCGCGTGCCGCCCGAAACCGTGCCCAGCGCCTCGACCGCGGCGTATTCGTCTTCGTTGAGGCTGCGCTGCCAGATTTCGACTTCGAGATCGCCGCCAAGGATCGTCTGGCCGCTGGATTTCAGCTCGCGCTCAATAGATGCGGTCAGCGTCCCGATCGCGGCCAGCGCGGCGGTACCCAGGAAGATGCAGACCAGCAGCAGGCGCAGGCCCTTGAACCGCGCGTTGAGATCGCGCCGCGCGAGCTTCCACGCGTCACCCCAACTCAGGCCATCCGCCGAAGCGCTCATTGACCGGTCTTGTAGGGGTTCGCGCCGGGGCGGTCGGAGGCGATCACACCGTCAGCCATGGTCAACACGCGCTCGCATTTCTCGGCGAGTTCGGGGTCGTGGGTGATGATAAGGAGTGTCGCACCAGTCTCCGCGCGGCGGGCGAAGAGCAGGTCTACAATCTCCTCGCCGGTGTGCACATCCAGGTTGCCGGTGGGTTCGTCAGCGAAGATCAGGTCGGGGCGCGGCGCGATCGCGCGGGCGATGGCGACGCGCTGTTGTTCGCCGCCAGAAAGCTGCGTGGGATAGTGATCGGTGCGGTGGCCAAGACCAACCGACTCCAGCTCGGCGCGGGCGCGGGCGCTGGCGTCCGGGCTGCCGGCTAGCTCCATCGGGGTTGCGACGTTCTCGGTCGCGGTCATTGTGGGCAGCAGGTGGAAGGCTTGCAGCACAATGCCGATCCGGCCACGGCGCGCTTGGGCCAGGCCGTCTTCGCCAAGATTGGTGAAGTCCTGCCCCGCGACGCTCAATTGGCCACCGCTGGCGCGCTCCAGGCCTGACAGCACCGCCATCAGCGAGCTTTTGCCCGAGCCGGATGGTCCGAGCAGCGCGACGACTTCGCCCGCAGCTATATCTAGGTCGATGCCTTTGAGGATATCCACCGGCGCCGAAGCGCTGCCCAATGTCAGCGTCAATCCGCGCGCGCTGATGGCGGGACCGGTTGCGACGGCGGTCGCGCTTGGCGTTGCGGCCTTTGCGGTGGGTGGTGTCGTGTCGCTCAGCGACGATGGGGCGAGAGGGCTTGTTTGACTTGTCACAGGAACCAAATGGGATAGGGGCAGGGAAGAGGCAAGGACCTTACGAAAGGCTGATACATGCCAATACGAAAGACACGCACGAAAGTTGCCAAGTCCGTGATGTTTAGCGCCGCTTTTGGCGCGGCTTTATCGCTCGCCGCCTGCAGCGAACCGACGAACGACGCGTCTGCAGCGCCGATAGGGGCAGAGGACGCGGCTGACGTGGGTTTCGACCCTATCCCGATCATGGGCGAGGAAGTGCGTGTCCTTGCCTTTGGTGACAGCTTGTTTGCGGGATACGGCCTGTCGGACAAGGACGCCGACAGCTATCCGGCGAAGCTCGAAAAGTCGCTGCGCGCGCGCGGCGTTAACGCTCGGGTGATCAACGCGGGTGTTTCGGGCGACACCAGCGCGGCGGGTCGGCAACGGCTTGGCTTTGTGTTGGAAGCGGAAACCGAAAAGCCTGATCTGTTCATTCTGGAGCTGGGCGGCAACGATCTGCTGCGCGGGCTTTCGCCGGATGAAACGCGCGAGAATTTCAAGGCGATGCTCGATACGCTCAAAGAGCAAGGCATCCCGGTCCTGCTGATGGGCATGCGCGCTCCGCCCAATTACGGACCGGAGTATCAGCAAGCCTTTGACGCGCTGTATGGCGAATTGGCGCAGGAATACGACACCGCGCTGATCCCGTTCTGGCTCGAAGATATCTACCAGAACCCGCAGCTGTTCCAGGACGACCGCATTCATCCCACGGTTGAGGGGATTGAGGAATTGGTCGGAGCGACCGTGGATGAGGTCGCGGCGGCTTTGCCTGAGAGCGAGACAGAGGAAAGCTAGAGCCTTTCCAAGGCCCCATGGCTTACCCGCCAGATCGCGGCGTCGTCGGCGACATCCTCAAACGGTCCAAGCTCGGTCCCCGTCATCCACACTTGCGCGCGCCCTGCGCCCAGGCGACGGAACAGTTCGGTCCGGCGAACCGGATCGAGATGCGCGGCGACTTCATCCAGCAGTAGCACACTGGGTCGTCCTTCCGACGCCAGCACTCCATGCGCGAGCGTCACCGCGATCAGCATCGCCTTCTGCTCACCGGTGGAGCATGAGGCGGCGGGGACGCCGGTAGAGGCCATCACGACTTCCAATTCGTCGCGATGCGGACCGCTCAGTGCCCGGCCAGCGGCGGCGTCGCGCGGCCGGCTGCGGGCAAACTGCGCCAGCAGCTCCGCCGCATCGGTCGGCCCGCCGGGGCGATAGGTCAGGGTGGGCTTGGCAAAGGGTTCGGGCGGGAGCGCAGACAGCTCATCGGTCAGGCGCGCCACCAAATGATTGCGCGCGGCGGCGACCAGACTGCCGTGTTGCGCCGCCTGCGCTTCAATCGCGTCGAGCCAGCGCGCGTCCCCACGTTCCTCCAGCAGCCGGTTGCGTTCGCGCAGAGCCGTTTCGTATTGGGAGACGGCCTTCGCATGGCCCGGCTCCACCGCCAGCGTCATCCGGTCCATAAAGCGCCGCCGCGCGCCCGCGCTGTCGGTGAAGAGGCCATCCATCGCCGGGGTGAGCCAGCTAACCGCGTGCCATTCAGACAGCGCTGTGGCCGGTGTGTCGGCCCCATTGATACGCACAAGCCTACGCGAGGGGCGATCCGCCTCGTTGTAGGTGCCGAGGCGCGCGGAGACTTGGCCCTGTTCCATCAGGCTGGCGCCGATTGCAAAACCAACCGGAGCTTCCGTGTCCCCCACATGGCGCGCCAATTGGGGCAGGGCGGCCCGACGAAGTCCGCGACCGGGGCTGAGCAGGCTGAGCGCTTCGAGAATGTTAGTTTTGCCCGCGCCGTTCTCTCCCACCAACAGGTTGAAATGCGCTGTGTCGTTAAGCGCGCTTTCCCGGTGGTTTCGGAAGTTCTGAAGGGTGATCTTGGTTAGCGCCATGAATGCTGCACGCCCTAGCACGCGGGCGGGTGAAGGCCAGTCAGGCGGTGCGTTGAAATCCCCAATCCTAAGAGTTGGGAAAAATTCCTAACCTTTCGGATTCATGAACGGATCATTCAGAATGCGACAGCCGGAAAACCGCAGATTTCCCCCGTTTTTCGAGTTTGGCACGGCTCCTGCATGGTGTTTGGTGTCCCAAGGGAAACACTCAAGGGACAAACAAAACCAAACACTTAAGGAGCAAATATCTCATGTCTGTCGCCGCCAACAACGTTTTCGCCGCCGCTTTCTCGGTTGTGATCTCTGCCGGTCTGTTCGCTTATGCGATCATCCCCGCTTCACCGACGCTGATGGCCTAAGACCCACAAGTCTGAGCCTCGGCCCCCCTCTCCCTCGATAAGGAAATTAGCATGTTCAACACCGACACTGCCAGCCGCCTGATCGCCGCCGCTTTCTCGGTGGTGCTCTCGATCGGTACCTTCGCTTACGCGATCGTTCCGGCCACGCCGAGCCTCGCTTGATAGCAGGCGACGATAACCGTCAACCTGACAATAAGACGACCAATCCACTTGCAACGAAAGGAAAGACGTTAGAATGTTCACCCCTACGCAGTTTCCGCTGGCAATAAGCGACAAGCTGCTGGCGGCCGCCTCGGCCCTTGTGGTTGCGGGCGTTTTGATGACCATCGCGATTGTTCCGGCGACCCCGGCATCCGCGTCCAGTACGATTATTATGGGAGCCCTCGCATGAACGACGTTACCAAAAGCAATAACGGCGGACCGCCGAAGAAATTCCGTCTCGACAAGAGCGACGCTAAGCTGGCGGGCGTGTGCGGCGGGATCGCCAACTACTTTGACATCGACCCGATGATCATTCGCCTAGTGTTTGTCGCCGCGACGGTCTTCGGCGTGGGCGCTCCGGTGCTCTTGTATCTGATCATCGCCTTGGTCGCTGACTAGAAGCCAGTGCGCCATCGCTGACAAACGGCAAGGGGCCACATCGAGAGATGTCGGGCCCCTTTTTGTTGGTGCTTTTCGTCTCAAGAAGCCCCATCCGGGGCTGCGTCCTCGGTGTTATTCCCTCCGCCCAATCTTGGGTGAAGTTTATCCTGAGCGGCTGGCTTGCCAGCCAGCCGAAGGGGGGCACCTGCGGGCGCGGTCGCGCTTGCGAAATCGCAGATTCCGTTATCCCGCTCCACCTCTCCGCATAGCGCCCAGACGCTTGGCGCGCTCTCGCCACCGGAGCGCTCGAAACGGGTTACGACAGCAAACCGCAAGGCCAAGGGCCGCCCGCAGCGGGTCCGCAGGGGATGATTCCCCGGAGGACGTCTAGCGAGGACGAAGCCGCGGATGCGGCTTCGCAAATTACATCGCGCTAATACCGCCATCCAGTTTCAACTCAGCGCCGGTCATAAAGCGGCTTTCATCGCTTGCCAGATAGACCACCGCGTTGGCGATATCGTCGGGCTCGCCCACGAACTTGAGTGGGATCTGCCGCGCCAGCTTGTCCAGCAGCACGTCCTTGTCCAACTGCGCGGCTTTGGCCGTGCCATCGAGGATCGGCGTGTCGACAAAGGTCGGGTGCACCGAATTGCAGCGGATCTGCATGTTCTTTTTCGCGCAGTGCAACGCGATCGATTTGGACAGCATCCACACTGCTGATTTCGACGCGTTGTAAGCGGGCATAGTGTCGCTGGCGATGAGTCCGGCGATGCTTGAGATGTTCACGATCGATCCCGGCGCGTGTTCGCGCATCAGGGGCAGGGCCTTCTGACAGCCGTGAAAAATGGAATCGACGTTGATCGCAAAGCAGCGCTGCCAATCGGAGAATGTGCAGTCTTCGATATTTCCCGGCACGCCGATGCCAGCGTTGTTCACTAGCACGTTGAGCCCACCCATGTTCTCGCGCGCGGCGTCCACGGCGGCTTCCCATTGCGCGGGATCGGTCACGTCATGGCCAATCGAGAAGGCTGTGCCGGCGCCCATTTCGGTGTTGACGATCTCGGCGGTCTCCGCCGCGCCTTCATCGTTGATATCGGTCGCCAGCACCCGCGCGCCCTCTTGCGCCAGGCGGATGCAGTGCGCGCGGCCAAGCCCTTGTGCGCCGCCGGTGACGAGGGCTAGTTTGCCTTCGCAGCGCCCCTTGCTCTGTGTTGTCATGTGATTGGTGTCCCTCTCCAAAAGTGTTTCAAGAATTCAAAAAGCCCGGCGTCATCAGCATGGCGACGCGCACATCGACGCCGTGGCCCGCCTCGCGCCATTGGGCGACGAAATCGGCGAGGTCGTCCAGCGCGACGCGGTGCACCGTGATGTTCTCGCCCGGTAGCCCGCCGCCTTCGCTGACCTTGGTAAGGCCAGTGGCTTTGACCAGCGTAAAGGCTTCGGTGACCATTCCGGGGGAGGAGTAATATTCGCCCAGCACCTCGATCGTGTCGGCTCTGTACCCGGTTTCCTCCTCAAGCTCGCGCGCGGCGGCGTCGGCAGCGGGCTCGCCTTCGCTGCCCTCGTCATCGCCGACAAGGCCAGCGGGGATTTCGAGGCAGAACCGGCCGAGCGGGACGCGGTACTGGCTCACCAGAATGACATGTTTTGTGCCGTCGGCGTCTTCATCGATGGCGAACAAGGCGGCAGCGCGGATACCTCGAGAGCGCCCGACATATTCCCAGCGCCCGCGGGTCTTGGCCGTGATGAAACGGCCTTCCCACATGGTTTCTTCGGGCAATTCGGCGTCGCGGTCTTTTATGAAGTTGTCTTTGTCCATTCCCGCTCACCCTGAGCCTGTCGAAGGGTCGCCCTTACTTTGAGCCTGCGCAAGAGGAAAGAGCGATCCTTCGACAGGCTCAGGATGAGCGGCATTATTTGATGAACGTCACACTTCGATCAGGCGGTCGGGAAGCTCGTTTTCGTCGTCATCGGCGCGCGGGAAATGCTGCGAGAGGACAAAGCCCACATCGCGCACTCCGAGGGCGAGCCCTTCGGCGATGTGGCCCTGTTTTATCTCTTTGAGCATGTCCACCATCGCCTCGCCCCACACCTCGGGTTCGACCAAAGCCGCGATGGGTTCATCGGCGACGATCTCGGCGCGGTGTTCGCGCATGGAAAGGTAGATCAGGATGCCGGTGCGGCCCATCGTACGCGCTTCGGCGCCGACCTTGAAGTGGCGAACCGCCTGGTTGTGGACCCGCGCCATCCGGACAGGGCCGGGGATAGCTGCGAATTTAAGCGGCTCCCACAATTGCGCAGCCCAGACGAGCAGGAAGGTCAGGAAGCCGAGGCCGATGGTCAGGCTGGCAAGCTCTCCGATCGACCATTCATGACCCCAGCCGCCCATCAGCGCCTCGACCACCACAGCGTCCCAAGCGTGCATAAAGGGTTTGGGGAAGGCGGCAAAGACGCTCATGACGGTAAACGCAAAGCCCGCCGCCCAGAGCAGCGCGACGTCGGTGTAGCCGTCGCTGCGATCAGCCAGGACGGTGAGGATCTCGCCCGATGTGTTGAGTTCTGCCTCGCTAACCGCGTCGGAGACAATCTTGTGCTGTTCAGGGGTGAGGTAACTCATCACCAGCCTCCTGAGGCGCCGCCGCCTCCAAATGAACCGCCACCGCCGGAGAAACCGCCGCCAAAGCCGCCGCCTCCCCCAAAGCCGCCACCGCCGCCCCAGCCATCGGAGTCTCCGCCGCTCAAGGCGCCGCGCACCACAGCAGAGCCGACTTCCCAAAGAATGATGTCGCGCGCGGTGCGGCCCCAGCCATCATCGTCGTCCCAATCATCATCGTCGTCACGCTTGCCCCACGGGCCTTTCTTGCGCTTGCGATATTTGCGCCGGCGCGAGCTGCGGATGATGGGCAGCACGAAGAACAGGAACATGAAGATCAGCCAGATCAGCACGCCCACCGGCATGCCACCATCGGACTGTTCGGCGCGACGGGTTTCGCCCGCCTGGCTTGCGATGCGCGCGGCTTCGTCGGCCGGAAGCTCCAATTGCGAGATCATCGCCTGCGTGCCCGCGACCACGCCGCCTGGCATATCGCCTTCGCGAAAGCGCGGCAGAATGGCATTCTGAATGATCAGCGAGGAAAGCGCGTCGGTCAGATAGCCTTCAAGACCGTAACCCACTTCGATCCGCACGCGGCGTTCGTTCGGAGCGACCAACAGGATCGCGCCGTTGTCTTCGCCTTCCTGTCCAATCCCCCATTCACGGCCCAGCCGGTAGCCGTAATCGGCGATGTCATAGCCTTCGAGACTGTTGACCGTCGCGACGACGAGCTGACGGTTGGACTGCGTCTCCAGCGCTTGCAACTGCGCGGTCAGCTGCGCTTCGGTATCAGCGGGCAGGATGTTAGCCTGATCAACCACGCGACCGGTCAGCGCAGGGAAAGACTGCGCAGCCGCTGGCGCAGCAAAGGCGGCCAGCAGCAAAAACAGCGCCGCCAGCGCTTTTAAAGGAGAGGGACAGAGCAAGATCAGTTCGACGTCAGGTCGAGCGTCGGCGCTTCTTCAGCTCCGGGGGTGACCGCTGAGTACGGCGCAAGCGGCTCAGCGCCGTGGATGATGTTCGCGCCGATCGTGTCGGGGAAAGTGCGGATCGTCGTGTTATAGGCGCGCACCGCTTCGTTGTAGTCGCGCAGCGCCACAGCGATGCGGTTTTCGGTGCCTTCCAACTGACTCTGCAGCGCCAGGAAGTTCTGGTTCGACTTGATATCGGGATAGGCTTCGAAACTGGCGAGCAGGCGGCCAAGGCCGGCGCCGACCTGGCCTTGTGCGGCGGCGAATTGCTCCATCGCTGCCGGGTCGCCCAGATTGTCAGCGCTGATTTGAACGCTGGTCGCTTTGGCGCGCGCTTCGGTTACTTCGCGAAGGATCGTCTGTTCGTTTTCGGCCGCACCCTTCGCGATTTCGGCAAGGTTCGGAATGAGATTCGCGCGGCGCTGGAATTGCGCCTCGACATCGGCCCATTTGGCCTTGGCTTCTTCTTCGGCCGCAGGAACCGAGTTGATCCCGCAAGCCGCCAGAGCAAGCGCGGCCATACCGACAAACGCGGCGCGAAGTGTGTGTGTGATTTTCACGAAGTATCCCTCCACAAGTAAGCGCCCGGCGCGCAAGAGGCGGGGCGCTGAATATCTGTGTTACTGATATAGACCACCTCGGTGTGTTTTCAAGCCGTGGAGGAACGAAACAGACCGCTTGGCAAGCGAGGGCGGGAGTGCCAAAACCCCTGCAAGAACAGCCATAAGACGGGGATCACAACATGCTGTCAGAATTTAAGGAATTCATCGCCAAGGGCAACGTGATGCAACTGGCCGTCGCGGTCATCATTGGTGGCGCTTTCGCAACGATCGTCAAGTCGCTGACCGACGAGGTGATTATGCCATTGGTGGGCGCGGTTTTCGGCGATGTCGATTTCTCCGACAAATACATCATCCTGTCCGGCGAAGACGCGGTTGAAGCGGGCATGTCGCTCGAAGCGGCGCGCGAGGCGGGCGCCAATGTGCTGGCTTGGGGTTCGTTCATTTCGGCGGTGATCAACTTCCTGATCCTCGCTTTCATCATCTTTCTGCTGGTTCGCTACACCATGAAAATCATGGAGCAGATGGAGAAGAAAGAAGAGCCCGCGCCGGAGGAACCAGCCGGCCCCACCGAGATCGAGCTGCTGACCGAGATCCGGGACAGTTTGAAGAAATAAAATTGGCTTAGCGTTGGTGGCAGCGTTTTGAGGTTTTGTGTGCGTGGCCCCATCCGGGGCCACGGCCTCGGTACTATTCTCTCCGCCCAATCTTGGGCTGCGGGGCACCTGCGGGCGCGCGGTCGCGCTTGCGAAATCATAGATTTCGTCATCCCGCCCAACCTGCCTGCATAGCTCAAAGACGCTTGGTACTATACTGAGAAGGAGGTGCGAGAAACGGTTTCCGAGAGCAAACCGCAAGGCCAAGGGCCGCCCGCAGCGGGTCCGGAGGCGAAGATTCGCCGGAGGACGTCTAGCGAGGAGTTCGCCCGGATGGGCGAACACAAACAAGAACACTCCGGGCGGAGAGCGCTGCCGTTGAGGGCAGCGCTTACACTTCCATTCACTTCCAATTTATCATCGAAGCGCTATATGAGGAGCGTCGGCTTGCCGACTATGGTGATAAATTGCAGCGTGCAATAGGCACAACGGACCCGGGGGCAGTACCCGGCGGCTCCACCACAACTCCCTAATATAAGGGGATTATGACGGGGCCGAACTAGGATCGACGTGGGCTGAAAAGCGTTGTTTTTACCCGGGCTGAGTAACCCGTAATAGGCTCAATCTCATAAGTGCCAATGATAATGAAGCACTCGCTATCGCTGCGTAATGTGACGGCCTAACGGCCTGAATTTACAAAGCCTAAGCGCGGTTGGACCCACCGGGCAACAGAAGCGGATTCCGGGGCTCCGGGGGTAGCTAGCAACAGAAACCCCCATCATGTATTTGCAGAAACGATGCGCCCGTTCATCGAAACGAAACGGTGCATTCGTCAGGATGATGGCTATCAAGTTGTTCGGCTCTTCGCCCCGTAAAGGAGTCTGAAATGCGTTTGACCGGTGTTGCTGTTCTTGGCGCTTTGGCTGCCTCCATTTCTGCGCCAGCCCCCGCTAATTCGGAGACTTATGAGGGTTACCTCACGCGTCTCAAGGAAATCTGCGCGGTTGAGTGTTTGAAGCCCCGCGATCTTCGCCGCAAAGCGCGCAAGCAATCCAAGAGCAATCCGAGCGACCTCGCGGTGATGATGGATGTCGAGTATATCCGGCGCGTCGGCGACAAATACCAACTGTTCAACCGAGATCTTGAACGCTCCAATCTGGAAACGCTCGCCATTCTTGGATCGGCGGGCATCGATGTGTCCGGCCGATCCGGCGCGGGGGGCTTGCCGCGATCACGAGGTGGGCAGCTGACGCCCGATACAGTCGTGATCGAACTGGATGAGCAAGCGCTTTCCGATCTGCTGAATGCGGTCACGGCTGAACCAGAGAGCGTCGTGAAGGCGAAGGATGGGTCATCGCCAGAGGACGCCGATATCGTTGTCGAGGGTGAGGCCGAAGCAAAGACCGCTCCAAATAAGATCAAACCGACCATGTCGGCGCTCTCCGGCCTTCTGATTAACCGCCGTATCGTCGTGCGCGGCGCGCCGCGTCTGACGCCGGTTTGGAAAGGCGGACGACTGGATTATCGCAATAAACAGGTTACGCTGGAGGTCGCCAATGTCGATGATCTCGTGCTGCTGCCGCGTTTTGACAAAGAGGGTGAGCCAGTGCGCGAAGACCTCGATTGGCTGGATAAACAGAGCAAAAAGGGCGCGGGCTAAACTAGGACAGGGAATACGTAGGCTCGATGGGTCCGAGCGTCAGAGGATGGGGGCTTAAAGAGAGGAGCACCATGCTTAACCCTTATTTCGGACTGTTCATCGCTGCGGCTGGAATCCTCGCCGCCGCTTCTCCCGCCGCCGCAGAGACACGCGAAGAGTATCTCGACCGCCTGCGCTATGTTTGTGAGGTCGACTGCGAGATCGCGCGCGACATGGTCCGCGCCGCGCGCAAGCGGGATAAGGACGAGACTTCAGAGATGGCGGTGCTGGTCAGGGTGTACGACGTTACCCGCTGGAACGATAAGTATATGCTGCACACGCAGCCGTGGTCTGGTTTCTTCCAAGCGACTCGAACGCCCGGTTCGATCCGGCCCGAATTGATCCCGAGCGACGTTACCATCGAACTGGATGAAGCGACCTTCTTCGATTTGTTGGACGAACCCGCGCCTGGGCGCGACGAGTCCGAAGGCCCCTATATCGATCGCGAGGGCAACATCATCGTGGAACGCAACCGCGATATGAAATTCAGCCGCCCGACGTTGCGCAAGATGCGCAGTGCGTTCCGCAATCGCCGTATCGCCGTGCGCGGGATGCCGCGTTTGGTGGTCGGGTTTACGGGCGCCTCGCGCCGCGACTTCAAGAACAAGCGGGTTTTCCTGGAGGTCGATGACGCCGAAAACCTCGTGGTGCTGCCGCGCTTCGACAAGAAGGGCAGACCTATCCTTGAAGGGCCTTTGGCCGAGTGGAGCAAGGATGAGGCTCGCTAAGGGCTGCGCCCCGCCGTTAGTCCTGCGAAACCTTTATGCTGGCTTTCAGCTCTTCCAATTCGGCTTTCGCTTTGAGCCCATCCAGGATCGCCGCGCCGCCAAGAAACACCGCGCCGGTGGCAGCGGCAAACAGCAACTGGCCGGGCCAGCCGGGCAGTTGCTCAAGATAGGCGGAACCGCGAGACGTTGCCCCAAGAGCCAGCGCGTAAATGATCACAAACGCTTCAAAGCGCGTCTTGATCACAAACAGTCGGCCGATCTTCTTGAGCATGGTCTCTCCTTTAACACTTTCACTGCAACGCCCGTGCCAAGTCAGTCTGGCTGCGGATTGCAGTGGTTAACGGCAAGGAGAGTGTAAGCGAACCCGACGCGGGCGTGCAAACACGTTAACTAAGTTGTGTGAGGTCGAGCGCGTTCAACAGTGCATAACGCGCGGTGACTATCGATTTGGCCAGGTCGTCGGAACCCAGGTCGGACGGATCGATTTGCTCGGGCCACGTTTCGCTGATCACCTTTTCCAGCAGATCAGCTTTGGCTTCGTCGAGCAAGAAGCGCGGATCGACCGTTGCCGGATCGCACACGACACGCAGCCGCAGGCAGGCCGGGCCGCCGCCATTGGCCATGCTTTGACGCACATCGACAGGGATGACTTCGCGGATGGGCCCGTTGGAGGCCATAAGCCCTTCGCAATAGGACCAGACGCTCGCGCTTTCGCGGCATTCCTCGGGCACGATCAGGTTCATCGCGCCATCGGGCAGAGTTATGAGCTGCGCGTTGAACAGATAGGTGCGGATCGCTTCTTCGAGGCTGACCGCGTCGCTCGGCACTTCGACCACTTCCAAGGCCGGGAAGGCCGCGCGGATCGCTTCGTAGGCGCCTTCTTGATCAGCGAAAGCCTCAGCGTGGGTGAACAGTACGCGCTCATTGGCGACCGAGACCACATCATTGTGAAACGCGCCCGCTTCGATCGCAGCGGGGTTTTGTTCGATGAAAACGCATCTAGCCGGGTCGAGACCGTGCAGGCGCGCGACCATGCGGCTGGCCTGTTCGTGCTGGCGCGCGGGGAATTTGCCGCCCGGCTTCCCATAGACGAAAACCTCCACGCCCTCGGACCCATGGCCCTCGCAAAACCGCATATGATTGGCCGCGCCTTCGTCGCCAAATGTGGGCGGCACCGCAGAATGGATCGCGAAGTGGTCTTTATTACCGAACGCGACCTCAAGTTGCGCCATCGTGTCGGGCCATTCCTGCGCGCGGTGGAGCATGGTGACAAGGTTGGCCGGCGTCAGGTGGCACTTGCCATCGCGCGTGTCCGTCGCCGGAGAAACGGTTGCGGCGTTGGCGGTCCACATGCTGGAGGCGGACCACGTCGCGGCGAGCAATTGCGGCGGCGCCGTGTCGTCAAGAGTCAGCCGCTCGGCCAGCGCGGAATTGGGGCGGGGCAGGGGCAGAAGGAAACCCTGAACACCCAGCCGCGCCAGATTACCCCGCATTTTGGCCACGCCCTGCAAGGCGGCGGCGCGCGGGTAGGACGGATCGCCCTTATGGCTGGCGCTGGCGATATTGCCGAGGCTGAGGCCAGCGTAGTTGTGGCTGGGGCCGACAATCCCGTCGAAATTAATCTCTTTGATCATTCTTCACCTAATCCCGCTGTCCCTCAGCGTGTCGAAGGGTCATCGCGCCACGCTCCACACCGTATCACTGGGGCTCACATCGAGAATGTCCGCCGCGTGCCCGTCAATCACCAAGCCGCCATCTTCGTCAAACACGCGCGCGCCATAACAGGCGCGGAAGGTTTCAAGTTTACCCGTCGCGATGATAGCGCGCTCGCCTTCTTCGAGGCCAACATCCGCAAGCGTTGAAGAGCGGCTGTTAGCCACGCTCGACACCTGATCGGTGACCGCTACCATGGTCGGCCCGCCGTCGAAAATGTCGACATAGCCATCGTAGCGGAAACCTTCATTCTCCAGCATCCGCATCGCCGCGCGGCCTGACAAATGCGGGGTGCCGATTACCTTTCTCGCGTCGGCGTCGAGCATGGCGACGTAGACCGGGTACTTCGGCATCAGATCGGCGATAAACTGGTTGCCATTGATCGCGTTGAAATAGTCGGCCTCGTTAAAGCTCATGCCGAAGAAACGCCCGGCAACATTGTCCCAGAACGGCGAATCCCCGCGCTCATCGATGATCCCGCGAAGCTCCGCGATGATCTTGTCGGCGAAACGCGCGCGGTGCATCGCGACGAACAGATAGCGCGAGCGTGCAAGCAGCAGGCCAAGGCCCCCAGCCCTTTCGTTTGGGTGCAGAAACAGCCCGCCCACTTCGCTGTACCCTTCCAGATCGGTGACGAGATTGAGCATCTCGGTGCGCACCGTGCGGTCCAATTCCTGACTGTACTGTGTCAGCGTGTTGAGGCGGTAAGAATAGAACGGCCATTGCTGTCCCACCTTCGTCATCAATTGGCAGGTGCCACGCACCGCGCCCGATTGCACGTCTTCGAGCACGAGGACGAATTGCTCATCCGCTAGTTCATCAGCGGTGTTGGCGAAGGCTTCAGCGGCGCGCTCCAGCTTACCCGAAAGCGCTTTTCGATCAGCGGGCAGGTTGGTGAAGCCGCCCCCTGTCAGCTTGGCCATCTCATACAGATGCTCCAGATCCGAAAGACGCGCGGCGCGCAGGCGCATGCTCATAGACAATCCCCAAATGGACAGACCCCGTAAGCGATGTGCCTAGCTTGCTTGCTGCGCACTTCCAACCCCGGGTGAAAAGTCAGCCAAAAGCGGCATTGCATTTGGGGCGTTCGGCCTTCATAGGCGCTTCCGTCCTCCTCCCCAGGATCCGATACCCATCGCGATACCGAGGACTTTTGCATGACCACCATGACCCCACTTGCTGGCCTTTCCATGGATCAACGGCTGGCCGACTTTTTGACGCGCGAAGTGCTGACGCCACTGGGGCGCGATGCAGAGGCCTTTTGGGTGGGTTTTGCGAAGCTTGTGAACGAGTTCACCCCGCGCAATCGCGAGCTACTGACCAAGCGCGAGGATCTGCAAGCCAAGATCGACGCCTGGCACCAAGAACGGCGCGGAAAGCCCCATGACGCCGCCGAGTATAAGGCCTTCCTGACCGAGATCGGCTACCTCGTTCCCGAACCTGGCAACTTCACCATCGGGACGCAGAATGTCGACCCTGAGATCGCCACCATGGCAGGCCCGCAACTGGTCGTGCCGATCCTCAACGCGCGATTCCTGCTCAACGCGGCCAACGCGCGTTGGGGTTCGCTTTACGACGCGTTTTACGGGACCGACGCGCTGGACGCTCCGGCGGCTCGCCCCGGAGGTTATGACGAAGAGCGCGGCGCGGCGGTGATCGCGCGCGGACGCGCATTTCTCGACCAAGCGCTGCCGCTGGTGGATCAAAGCTGGGTCGATCTCGCGGATGAGAATGACGGCAAGCTGGTCGATGAAAGCCAATATGTCGGCAAGACCGAAAAGGGCCTGCTGTTCAAGAATAACGGCCTACACATCGAAGTCGTGTTCGACCGCGACACGCCAGTGGGCAAGACCGACAAGGCAGGCATCGCCGACATCAACGTCGAAGCCGCGCTTTCCACCATCGCCGATTGCGAAGACTCAGTCGCGGCGGTTGACGCCGAGGACAAGCTGCTCGCCTACACCAATTGGCTGGGCATTATTCGCGGCGATCTGGCGGAGAGCTTTGACAAGGGCGGGCGCACGATGACCCGCACGCTCAACGGCGACAAAGCCTACACCGACCGGCATGGAGCGGCGAAATCACTCTCAGGTCGTTCGATGATGTTTGTCCGCAATGTCGGTCACTTGATGACCAACCCCGCCATTCTGCTCGAAGATGGCAGCGAGATCCCCGAAGGCATCATGGACGCGATGTTCACCTCCGCGATTAGCGCTATCGACGTCGAAGGGAAGACCAAATACGGCAACTCCAAGCACGGATCGATCTACATCGTGAAGCCCAAGATGCACGGGCCCGAAGAATGCGCTTTCACCAACGATCTGTTCAACGCGGTCGAGGATCTTCTCGGCCTGCCGCGCCACACAGTGAAGGTCGGCGTGATGGACGAAGAGCGCCGCACATCGGCCAACCTCGGCGCGTGCATCCACGCGGTGAAGGACCGCATCGTCTTCATCAACACCGGCTTCCTCGACCGCACGGGCGATGAAATTCATACCTCGATGCAGGCCGGGCCGATGATGCGCAAAGGCGCAATGAAGGGTTCGGATTGGCTCCAGTCTTACGAAGCGCGCAACGTTGCTATTGGCCTGAAGCACGGCCTTTCGGGCGTCGCGCAAATTGGCAAAGGCATGTGGGCCGCGCCCGATCTGATGGGGCAGATGATGGTCGAGAAGATTGGCCACCTGCGCGCGGGCGCCAACACCGCCTGGGTCCCGTCACCCACCGCCGCGACGCTTCACGCGCTGCATTACCATGAGGAAAACGTCTTCGACATTCAGAAGAACCTGCCCGAGCCGATGGGGCTAGATGCGCTGCTCTCAATCCCGCTGGCGGAAAACACAAACTGGCCCGAAGACGAACTTCGCGAAGAGCTCGACAACAATTGCCAGGGTCTGCTGGGATATGTGGTGCGCTGGGTCGATGCGGGTGTAGGCTGCTCCAAAGTGCCTGACATCAACGATGTGGGCCTGATGGAAGACCGCGCGACGCTTCGCATCTCCTCGCAGCATATCGCCAACTGGCTGCACCACGGTGTTGTCTCCGAAGACATGGTCATGGACAGCCTGACGCGCATGGCCGCCAAGGTCGACGCGCAAAACGCGGGCGACCCGGACTATCTGCCGCTGATCGGCAACGAAGAAGCCCCGGCGTTCTCAGCGGCCAAGGACCTGATCTTCAAAGGCGTGGAGCAACCGTCAGGCTACACCGAGCCGCTGCTGCACCAATGGCGGCAGGTCAAAAAGGCTAGCTAACCGAGTTCAGCGCCCGCTCAATATCCGCCCACAGCGCGTCAAACGGCTCGCACCCGACCGATAGCCTGACGAACCCTTCCGGCACCGCGTCGCCCCAGCGCGCTCGGCGTTCGGCGGTTGTGTGGACGCCGCCAAAGCTTGTGGAGGGGACGATGTATTGCGCGGCGTCGATGAAGGCTTCGGCTTTCTCAGCGCTTTCTAAGGTCAGGCTGACAAGGGAGCCAAAGGTCCTCATCTGGCGTTTAGCGATAGCGTGACCTGGATGGCTGGGGAGGCCGGGATAAGAGACGAGGCGGATCACCGGATGTGCTTCAATTTTCTCCGCGAGAGACAGCGCGCTGTTGCACATCCGTTCAAAACGCACGTCAAAGGTCTTGAGCCCGCGATAGGTTAACCAAGCTTCGAAATGGCCGGGGATCGCGCCGACCAGTTTGCGCCAAGTGCGGATGTGTTCGGCTGTGTCTTCATCGCGGGTCGCCACGTGGCCCATCAGAACGTCTGAATGCCCGTTAAGCGCCTTTGTGTCCGACGCGACTACGATATCCGCGCCAAGGTCGAGTGGCCGCTGGCCGAGGCAGGTTGCGGTCGTGTTGTCGGCGACTAGCAAAGCGCCCGCCGCTTTGGCCTTGGCCGCCAGCGCCTCGATATCGATCACATGCAATTCGGGATTAGTCGGCGTTTCGATGAAAACGAGTTTCAGTCCGTCAAAATCCCGTTCGGCCATTTTCAATTGCGCGCAATATTCAACCTCGACGCCACGCGGGACCAGATAGGTATCCGCCAGAACCCGCGTCGCCATATAGCCATCGGTGGGCATCAGGATGCGGTCGCCGGGCTGAGTGAAGCTCATAATTACCGAGGCGATGGCCGCCATGCCCGAGGGAAAAGTTACACAGGTCGCGCCCTCCAAGACGCCCAACGCTTCCTCCAACGCTGACCAGGTTGGGTTGCTCCAGCGGCCATATTGATGCTCCGCCGTGGGCTCTCCTGGCAGGTGATACAGGCTCGCCGGGGCAATCGGTGGCATTAAAGGCTCACCCGGCTCTAACCCACCGGCGCGATGGTGGAGCATAGCGGCGAAGCTTTCGTCGAACGGATTGGTCATACCGCCGAGGCATAGCCGCTCCGCCTCATCGGAGCCAGCGAACGCGCGCGCTATTGCTCGGGTTCGATATCGTCCCAATCGATGTCGAGTTCACCCAGATCAAATTCGATATCGAAGCCCAATTCGGCCTCTTCCATCTTCTGAAGCGCTTCAAGTCCCTGTTCGGCTAGGACTTTGAGCTTTTCCATATCGCCCATTACCGCGATGTTCATGACCGCAACCTCGTTGGCGATTTCATCGTCGGAGAGGGTCGCGTCGAAAGTGGCGCTGGTAGCCATTGTGACCCGGCACGATTTGTCACAAATAGGCTCAACGATGTACGTTTCGACCGACTTTTCGAGTGCGTTGATTTGCGGTTCGATCACCGCTTCGATCTTGAGCAGCGATCCCTCGACGCGCTCCAGAACGGTGAAGCGGAAGACGACATCTTCCAGTTCGTCCGTGGTGAGTTCATAGTCGTTTCCGGACCCCTCGACGGGCGTTACTCTCGCACCGGTTTGCGCATGCTTGAAGCGCGGGTCGGCGATATCAAGGAGCGGGAAAATCTCGCTCGTGGGCCGGTCGATCTCAACCTCTGCGGTGAACTCGACGGGGCCTTCGATCAAGCGTTTGTTTTTGTTGAAACCGAACATCAGCGCGCTCCTTGTCATGGGCGCGCTTGGGATACTCGATAATAGCTAACGGCCCGTATCCAACGCGCGCGCAAGCGTCATGAATTCGTCCACACTCACCGTTTCGGCGCGGCGCGTTTCTTCAATCCCCACGGCTTGTAAGGCGTCCAGCGCGCCGGGCACGGATTTGAGGCTTTGGCGCAGCATCTTGCGGCGTTGGCCAAAAGCGGCGGCGGTGAGGCGCGCAAGAGTGGCCGGTACGACACCTCCGGGTGCGTCGCTTGGCGTCACATGGACAATGGCGCTCATCACCTTGGGCGGCGGGGTAAAGGCGCTGCGGTGCACTTTGAGCGCGAGTTTGGCCGCGCTGCGCCATTGCGCAAGGACGGCAAGGCGACCGTAAGCGTTTGTGCCTGACTGAGCCACGATCCGTTCGGCGACTTCGCGCTGGAACATCAGAGTGAGCGAGAGCCATTGCGGGGGCCATTCGGCTCCGTCCAGCCAGCGCGTAAACAACGCGGTGCCGACATTGTAGGGCAGGTTTGACGCGATATGGAACGGCTGCCCCTCCATGATCGCGCCATGGTCGAGCTTCATCGCGTCGCCTTCGATCACGTCAAGCTGCCCGGGAAACGCCTCGCCCAATTCGGCCAAGGCGGGCAGGCAACGCGTGTCCATCTCGATCGCGGTGACCCGCGCACCGGCCCTCAGCAAAGCGCGAGTGAGGCCGCCGGGGCCGGGCCCCACTTCGAGCACACGCGCGCCGCTCAGATTGCCAGGAATCGCGGCAATGCGACTGAGCAATTGTTCATCGAGCAGGAAGTTCTGGCCTAGCGCCTTTGATGCGGAGAGACCGTGGCGCGCGATGACCTCTCGGATCGGCGGCAGCGCCGGTTGGGGGTCAGCCATGGGCGGGGATAGCCGCGCGCGCGGTGGCGCATTCGCTCGCCATACGGATGGCGGCGATCATGGCGCCGGGATCTGCGATCCGTTTGCCCGCAATGTCAAAGGCGGTGCCGTGGTCGGGCGATGTGCGAATGATCGGCAGGCCGAGCGTCACGTTGACGCCTTCATCGACTTCCAGCGCCTTCAAAGGGATCAGCGCCTGATCGTGATACATGCACAGCGCCACGTCGTAGCCTTCGCGGGCGCGTGGCATGAATAGCGCGTCTCCGGGCACGGGTCCAAACACATCAAGCCCTTCGGAGCGCAGCGCGCTTATTGCCGGGGCGATGATGCGGCTTTCCTCGTCCCCGAACTGGCCGTTTTCCCCCGCATGCGGGTTGAGCGCGGCGACAGCAATGCGCGGTTTCTCCAAACCAAAATCGCGTTTCAGGGCGAGGTGGGTGATGACCGCCTTCTTGAGCAGCAATTCAGGCGTCAGTCGCTTGGGCACATCCGCCAGCGAGCAATGAACCGTGACCGGCACCGTGCGCAGAGTCGGCCCGGCGAGCATCATCACCGCCGCATCGCTCTGGCGTCCGCAGGCGGCGGCGAGGAACTCGGTTTGCCCCGGATGCTCGAAACCAATCGCGGTCAGTTCGTTCTTGGCCACGGGCGCGGTTACGATCCCAGCGACGTCGCCGCGGAGCGCCAGCTGCGTGGACCAACGCAAGGATGTGAGCGCTACCTTGGCGCCATCAGGCGACGGAGTGCCGGGTGTATAGTCAACATCGATCCCAGCCAGAACCGGCAGCCCGACTTGCCAGGCCATCGGCGCTTCGCTCGCCTCAGCGATGGGCACCATAAGGCAATCGATCCCGCGCTTCTCCGCTGCGGCGCGCAACACTTCGATACCGCCGACCGCGAAGAACGGGTGGGCGAGACCTTTGTCCCCGTGCAGCGCCGCCCAGGCGGCCACGATGAGCTCTGGCCCGATCCCGGATGGATCGCCCAAGGCCACCGCCAAAGGCGCGTCGGGCGCGAGCAGAGGCGGGCTGGCGGGGGGCAAGGCGGGACTGAGCGCTTAGTTGTATTCGATATAGGCGTCGTTGCGCAGGTCGCGCAGGTAACGCTGAGCGCGGCGGTTGATCCGCTCTTCTTCGATCTGGCGTTCGACCGAAGCGAAGGTCGGCGTGTTCGCCGCCTTGGGATCATCGCGACCACAAAGCATCAAAACGCGCACGCCTTCTTCGGGCGAGCCGAAAGCGGGTGTGGTTTGCCCGACCTGAAGCTGCAGAATGAGGTTTTGCAGGGCTTCGGGCAGCTGGCGCGCCTGTATCTCCGGATTGGTGACCACGCTCGCGCCGATGGCTTGTTGAGCCAGATCGGCGTCCGCGCAGCTGCGCAGACCTTGAACATAAGTCGTGAACTCGTTGATTTTCGCTTCGGCGGCGGCCTGTTCGATACCCGGCTCCAGCGCGATCGAAATCTGTTTGAGGCTGAGCATCGCGTCGCGAGGGTCGGCTGTGAGGATCTGACGGCGGTCGATCATGTATAGGATCGAAAAACCACCGGGTATCTCAATCGGTCCCACCAGTTGCCCCGGCTGCATGGAGCGCGCGGCGTCGGCGAGGGTCGGGGGCAATTGGCCCAGACGCACCCAGCCTAGATCGCCGCCCACAGCTGCGGTGGAAGCTTCGGAGAATTGGCGCGCATAGGCGACGAAGCTGCCGCCGCTTTGCAATTGTTGAACGATGCGCTGCGCGTTCTGGAGCACAGCTTCGCGGTTTTCGATGGTGGCCGACAGGTAGATCTCGCCCAAACGGTGTTCTTCGGTGCCGCGCTGTTCTTCGAGCCGTTTGAGAACTTCGTTCACCTCTTCAGCGGCGACGTTGATGAAAGGGTTTACGTTGCGGCGCAGCAGGTTCTCCCATGCCAGTTCGCCTTCGATCTGGCGTTTGAGCGCCGTTGCCGAAGAGCCGATAGAGCGCAGATAGGTGTCCATCTGGCTGGGATCGGCGGAGAAATTCTGCGCGGCGAGCTGGTCGTAAGTCTGCTGGATCTGCGCGCGCTCGACTTTCAGTTCCAAAGCCTCGGCGGCTTGAATCTTGAGCGTTTCGTCGATCAGATTGCGCAGGACCTGGACCTGCAAACGCTTGAGCTCTTCGTCCGAAACTTTGGCTTCGGACGCGGAGGTGACCAAAGCCACGCGTTGGTCAACATCGGTGCCGGTGATCACAAAGCCGTTGACGATCGCGGTTGCGCTGCGTTCATTGGGATTGTTGTTGCCGATGATGTTGATCGTTTCCGGCAGGCCCAGCGGATTGTCGGCCGTGGGCTGCGCGACGGTCTGGGCGCTCGCGCTGGTCAACCCGGCCATGGATGCAGCGCCCAAAGCCAAAAGGCCCGCTGCGCTGAGCGAAGTGAGTGTCGCTTTCAAAGTCATGTCCTTAAACCGCATATTCGTATCCCGAATTTTCTATTCTTGTGCCGACGACGCTTCAGACCCCTCGTGGAGCGTCTTCGGCCTATATATCTGTTCTGGCCCCGTTGTGGCCCCGTTTTAGCTCGGCGCCGTCCGTTCAACATCCCGGTTAACAAGCGGCATCTGAACGGGCGCTGAGCCGCGCAAGCCCCCTGACGACGGGGCTATTAGCGCCTTTTCCGTCCAATGCCAACGGCGCGCAGCGCGGCCGGAAGGGGCTGTGCAAAAGCGCGCTCTTGCGCCCGGCGTGCTCTAATTGAATCCAAGATTGCGCAGCGCAAAGAACAGCTGGAACGAGTTGCCCCGCGCTGCGTCGCCTGCGCTGATAAAGTCGCGCCGCCACGTAAGCCCGAATTCGATGCAATCGTCTTCGTAGGCGACGCCCAAACGGGTGCGGATGGGCTCAAAGCCATCGGGCTGGAACACCGGGTCCTCATCCGCGTCGGTCAGGTTGAAGACGCCCGAGCCAAAGGCCGACCAGTTGCGATTGAATGCCACGCGCGCCGCGGCGCGCACTTCCTCGCGGTCTTGCAAGTCTTCAACTTCGGTGATGTTGCGGTTGAGGCGCAGATAGCCAAGTTCCACATAGGTTCGCTTGGTGCCCACAGCCGCGTCAATTTCGTTGCGACGCACGGCGAGGTTGTCCTTGTCGATGCGGAAACGGTGCGTGAACTGGATGAAATTGCGCCAGCGCACTTCGGTACGGCCGACGAAATCGGACACACGCTCAGACAGACCGGTCCCGTCCGGGAAGATCTGTTCCTGATCCTCAAAGCGATAGGACTGGCCGACATTGGTTTTGACGCGCAGGCCTGGCTTGGTCAGCTCCCAGTCGATGCCCCAGGTCACGCGCGCGCCGTCCTCGACTCGGTCGTATCCGGCGAAACGGTTAAGCGCGAATAGGTTGGAATCTTCCAGATCGATCGCGCGCGCATCTTCGTTGGGGACGGCGAGATTACGGATCGGCGGGGACGCCACGAATTGCAGGCGCGGGGTGATGACCTGTGTGCCGCCAAAAGCTTCGTTGACGAAGGGCCACTCGACATCCACCGCACCAATCGCAATGGCGCGGCCGGTGAAGCCTTCGGTCCCCCGATAGACCTGCGTCTGAGTCGCCAGAATGTTGTCCGTATTGTAGATGTCGGCGCGTGCCAGCGCGCTGAACGTCACCACTTGGCCAAGCCCGGTCTGCCTTCGCAAGTCCCACCGCGCGCCAGCAAAAGCGCGCTGCGTGTCCTGCCCATCATCGCGCACCAGCGCCAAGGTGTTGGCTTGCAATTGCACATTGCCGCCGAGCACCGGATCATCCAGATTGAGCCGATAGTCAAACGCGGGCAGCGCCACCGGAATCTGGCCCTGTTCGGCGTTGATCCGAAGTGTCTGTGTCGCCCATCCTGCGAGGCTCAAATACGAATTGTCGGAAATCCGTTCAAGATTGATGGTCGAGCGCAAACGGTCATCGCGGCTGAGGTCATAGCGGCGCAGGAATGTGCGGTCGCTGGCGAGGCGGACTGATCCCGTCAGGCTCCATTCCGGGCTGAACTGAAACCGACCGTTGGCGAACAGGTAGCCGCGCGGGTCGCTTTGCGTTTCGGGCACGCCGGTGAAATCGGACACGCGGCTGGATGCGGTGGCGTAGCCGGTGATCTGATAGGCGCCCTTTTCGGTAAGATGGCGCCATTGCGCGCTCGCCATGGGCGCGACTTCGCTGAAAATGTAAGCGCCCAGCGTGAGGTCCTGATTGTCCGCCAGCCGCGCGTAATACTCGCCTGACACCTCAATCCCGTTGACATTCGAGATACGGAAATTGGGGTTGGTAAAACCCGTTTCGGCGCGGCCATCGGTGCGGATGGTAAGGCCCGGCAGCGGCAAGATACGCGCGCCGAACAGCTCCAGCATCGCGCCGGTGAAGCTGACCTTGTTGGTCTCCGCATCGAACCGCACCGTGTCCGCGGTGATGCGCCAGCTGGGGTCCTTGTCGCAGCCTTTGTCATCCGTCACGGCGCAGGCGGTGTAGGCGGCGTCGGTCATAAGGATCGTGCCATCCTCGCCACGCGCCGCGCTGTTGGCGGCAAGTCGTCCACCGGCCCGAAGTGCAATCAACAAGCGGCTCATCGCGCCGGCTTCGAATTGGTCCGTCAGCTCCAGCGATTCGGTGTAGAGTTCGTTGCCGCTTTCATCGACCAACCGGATATTGCCGGCCGCGTATATGCGTCCTTCGCCGCGCACCCACACAACTTCATCCGCACGAACCGACCGATCCGCACTGCGCAGTACGACGTTGCCACGCGCGATCACGGTGTCGGTCGTGTTGTCGTAAGCCAGCTGCTCAGCTTCGAAATCGATCGTGTCGCCCAGCAGGCGTTCTTCCAGAGGAAGATCGAATTCGTTGATTTGCGGCGTTTCGGTATCGACGGTGTCGGATTGAGCGCCCGTTTGCGAGGCCATCATTGGCAGCGCAATCGCCGAAGCCTTAGCGGGCGTAGCCATCACGCAAACGCCAAAAGCGCCTGCCAAAGCCACACGCGACGCTCCAACGCAGCGCGCGCGCCACGGCGATGGCCGCTTCAAACAGGCCAGCTTGGAACCTCCCGACATGGCTTGCCTATTGCACCGCTCGCGCCTAATCGCAATCGCCATTCGCGGCTCTGTGCGCAGCCTCTTTTGCCTGTGTTTTTTGAGCCCATATGCGCGCTTTGTGCATTCCTTCTTACGCGTGGCCGCGCGACGCCTCGGCCCGCTTCGCTTGCAGTATCGGAGAATCCATGCAGTTCCACTTCGTCAGCGCCGCTCCCGACAGTGTTCGCTTAAAAGCCAGGGTTATCAATCAAGGCGACACACCTGATGACTTGGATGCGGCGATTGTCGATGGCGCTAAGGCAGCCCGTTTCAAGGGCGCGGCGGGACAGGTCTTTGAGCAATTTACCATGACCGATGGAGCGCTGACGCGTCTCGCTTTGTCGGGCGCCGGCAAGGTCGAAGCCGATGCGCGCGCTCTCAACGTTGAAAAGGCGGGCGCCGGGCTGGCGGCGAGGTTTATGGCCTCGGGCGAAACGGACATGGTGCTCGACCTTGGGCACGCCGATCTTTCGGGCGAGGAAGCGGCCGGCGTCTTGTTCGGACTGCGTCTGCGCGCGTGGCGGTTTGACGAATACCGCACCAAAATGGCGGCGGAGAAGAAGGTCTCGCTGACGACAGTTCATGTCGTGAACGCGCCCGCTGGCACGGATACGGCGTGGGAGCGCGCGTCGCATTTGGCGGATGGTGTCGAGTTCACCAAAGAGCTGATCACGCTGCCCGCGAACATCCTTTACCCTGAAAGCTTCGTTGCCAGATGCGAACAGGCGTTTGCAGGAACCGGCGCGGAGATCACCGTGCTTGACGAACCCGCTATGGAAGAGCTCGGAATGGGTGCGCTGCTGGGTGTTGGGCAGGGTTCGCGCCGCGCCTCGCGTCTGTTGGCGATTCATTGGAAAGGTGGGGCCGAAGGCGAAGCGCCCACAGCTTTTGTTGGCAAGGGCGTGACCTTCGACACTGGTGGCATTTCCTTGAAGCCGCCTCCCGGCATGGAAGACATGAAGTGGGACATGGGCGGCGCGGGCGCGGTCGCGGGCGGTATGCTCGCTCTGGTTAAACGCAAGGCCAAGGCCAATATCATCGCGGTGATGGGCCTGGTTGAGAATATGCCCGATGGCAACGCGCAGCGTCCGGGCGACGTCGTCACCACGATGAGCGGCCAGACCGTCGAAGTGCTCAACACCGACGCCGAAGGCCGTCTGGTTCTCTCCGACGCGCTGGAATGGGTGCAGCAAGTTCACAAACCCGCGCGCATCGTCGACTTCGCGACGCTTACCGGAGCGATGATTATTGCGCTGGGCAACGATCACGCTGGCGTCTTCTCGAATGATGATGAGTGGGCCGAGCAACTGGTTGCCGCGGGCAAGGCGACCGGCGACAAACTGTGGCGCATGCCGATTGGACCGGCTTACGACAAGCTGATCGACAGCCCCATCGCCGACATCAAGAATGTTGGCCCGCGTGGCGCGGGTTCAATAACGGCCGCGCAATTCCTTGGCCGTTTCATCCACAAAGGCACACCGTGGGCGCATTGCGACATTGCTGGCACCGTGTGGTCAGACAAGCCGGGTCACACCTGGGATAAAGGCGCGACCGGCTGGGGCGCGCGGCTGATTGATAAGGTCATTGCGGACCACTACGAGGGTTAGGAGCGCAGGCCTCAAATAGCGAAGCGATAAGCCTACAAGATGCCCAAGATGCGCAAAAAGTCCGATCTTCCCTCGAAGGTCTGCGAAGCTTGCGGCTTGCCCTTTACCTGGCGCAAGAAGTGGGAGCGTGACTGGGACAACGTTCGCTATTGCTCTGAGCGCTGTAAGCGCTCTCGCAAGACTTGACCGCGCCACCCGCGCCCTCCACCCTTCCACTCGGATATCATCCCGGTAGGTTCCAGGTGGAAGGGTGGAGGGCGCGGGTGGCCGGGCTCGCAGAATTTCTATGAAAATCGACTTTTGGCAGCTTTCTCGTGATCCGGTTGAAAAGGTCACCGCCCTGATCGCTCAGCGTGTGCTGGATCAGGGCGAACGTCTGCTTGTCGTAAGCGCTGAGGCGCAGCAGCGTGCCGCTATCTCGAAAGGCCTGTGGTCAGCGAGCCCGGACAGTTTCCTGGCCAATGGCGAAGCCGAAGCGGCGGGGGCGGAGCGACAGCCCATCGTGCTGTCCAGTTCAATCCAGGCCACCAACGGTGCGAGTCACGCAATCTTCGCCGACGGGCAGTTTCGCGACGCCCCCGATTTCGATCGTGCGTTTCTGCTGTTTGACGACGCAACACTCCAGCACGCGCGTGAAACGTGGAAGGCGTTGTCCGACCGCCAAGGGTTAGAGCGCGCTTTCTTCCGCCAGGATGGCGGCAAATGGGTGAAGGTCGCCTGATTGCTTGCGCCTGAGCGGTGGATCGGCGATCATTGCCTGCAAGGTTTTGGGAGGGAACACATGCGTGTAAAACTGGCTCTGGCATCCGCTGTCACTCTGGCGCTTTCGGCGTGCAGCTCTGGGACCATAGAGGACGAAGACGGCGAGCAAACCGGCGAATACACCGTCAATCAGATAACCGGTGAAACCAGCGCGACCATCGAAACCGAAGACGGCACCACCACGGTGCGTTCGGGCAGCAGCGTCCCGGTCGATCTTCCCGGCGGCTTTACCGTCTATCCCGGCGCCAACGTCATATCGAACACGGTCGTCAAGCAAGGCGAGGGTTCCGGCACATTGGTCACCATGTCCTCCAACGACAGCCCGGGCGAGGTCGCGGCCTTCTACAAGGATCAAGCTGAAAAGGCCGGCATCACCATTCAGATGGAGATGAAAACCAACGGCGCTCAGATCATTGGCGGCGAGTCCGGAGATGGGCTGACCTTCTCCATCATGGCGAGCCCCACCGAGGACGGTACAACCGCCCAATTGACCATAGGCAAAGAGATCGATTGAGCGCCGTATGCCATCGGCGACGCGTTTGGTTTCAATCGAAACTTGAATTGATGAGGCTTGGGGGCTAGGGGCCGCGCAAATCCTCTCCCACGCGCGCATGCGCGCGCTCACTTACATCAAGGAATTTGCACCATGGCGGTTACACGCACCTTTTCGATCATCAAGCCCGACGCCACGAAGCGCAACCTGACTGGCGCTGTCACCGCGAAGCTGGAAGAATCCGGCCTGCGCGTTGTTGCGTCCAAGCGTATCCACATGACCAAGGAACAGGCCGAAGGCTTTTACGCGGTCCACGCTGATCGTCCCTTCTTCGGCGAACTCGTCGAGTTCATGATGAGCGAGCCGGTTGTCGTGCAGGTCCTCGAAGGCGAAGACGCTGTCGCTCGCAACCGCGAAGTGATGGGCGCTACCAACCCCGCTGACGCCGCGGAAGGCACGATCCGCAAGGAATTCGCTCTGTCGATCGGCGAAAACAGCGTCCACGGTTCGGACAGCGAAGAAAACGCCGCGATCGAAATCGCGTTCTTCTTCAACGACGACGAGATCGTAGGCTAAGGCTAAAGGCCGATGCTTCGTGAGCTTTGGAAGGGCCGTCCGATGGGGCGGCCCTTTTTGCTATGCGGGCTTGAATTGCGAAAGCTGCGCCGAATGCCCCTGATGCGCGCCTTTGTCATTCTTCGCCATCAGCGCGCGCATGGCTGTAAGCGCGGGCATGGTCAGTTCCATGCCAAGCTCTGAATAAGCGCGCGAAATCGCCGCTTCCCAGTCCGCCGTCAGCTCATCAAAGGACAGGCGCGTGATCGGTCCGGTCCAGTCGCGCAAAGCCGCCTCGCGCCGCTCTTCGCGCAGGGCAATCTTGCGGTGCCATTCCGTTTCGATGGCGGCCAAGTCACAGCTGTCGGATTGCACCGTCATCTGGTTCGCGACCAACGAGACAGCGCTGCGATGGACAGCGGCGTGATCGCGCTCGGCCACGATCAGCTTTGCCTCGGGAAACTCCGCGAGCAATTCGGGCAGGTTTTCTGAGAAGACCGGCACTTTCATTACGCGTGGACGGTCGGCCAGTTTGCGATGCGCGGCATCGGTGCGCAGAACCCGGGTCAATTCACGGTAAATGGGCGAAGCGTCGCGTACCTCGCTCCATGCCGAATAGGACGGGATGCGCCATTGCGCCTCGTAAATCGAATGCTGCAACGCACCCGCAAGCCAGCCCAGCTCCTCTTCTACGTCGCCGCTGGCGATGGGGTGGATCGATTGCAGCCACGGGTTGAGCGCCTTCAAAAAGGCGATCTCCCCCGCCGCCTTAGCGCGTCGCCAGGTCAGCGAGCCGGGCACAGGGTGAAACGCGTCGCAATAGCGCGTGTGCGAATGCGCCGGATCGGCTGCCAGCAGTTTCTGGATGCGTGTGGTGCCGCTGCGCATATGGCCGATCACAATGATCGGCGGGGCAATGCGGGTTGCGAGCAGGCTTGGATCGCGCGTCCATTTCTGCCCCATTAGCAGGCGATTGCGGATCACCCGCTCCAACTGGCCATAGGCCATGACCTTGCCTAGAGCGTTGAGGTCGGCGTCTTCATGGATCGCGGCGGTGATCCGGGTCAGGCGTTCGCGAAAATCGGCCACATCTTCAGGCCGTCGCCCTGCAATCTCCGCGTCGCGCGCTTCGGCTCCTAAGGGGCTGGCGGCGCTTTGCCAAAGCGTTTCGGGTTCGAGGACCGGCGGCGGCAGCCAACCTTTGTCCCAGGCGCGCTCAAAGAAACGATTGGCGCGCTCAATCCGAGAAGAGCGGGCGAGCGGATGATCGCGCCTGGGCAGCGCCCCCATCAGAACTGATCCGCCGCATCGAGCAGTTTGGTCAGGCGCGCGGGCGCGGCGCTGCGCCAGCTGCGCACCAGCCACTCGCCGACATGATCCCAGTCGACATCGGGTCGGTTGAGGACGATGCCCACCCAACCGCTCGCGCCGTAATAGGCGGGTTTGAAATAGGTGTCCGGCTGCGTCTCGGCGAGGCCTTCGACTTCATCGAGTCCGCCCGTTTTCACCAACACGCCGATATGCGGGCTGCCGTGATGCTTGATTGAGAAATGCGCGAAGAACTTTCCTGATTTCTCGGTGCCCACGCGAAAGCCGGGTGAGCCGTGGCTGTCCTTGGCGTGGGTTTCGGGCAGGGCGAGGGCGAGCTGAGCCACCTTCGCATAGAGCGCGTCGGGATCGTTGCCTCGGCTCACATAGTCGGCAACCGCGCGCGGATAGAGCTGGTGTTCGGCGATTTTGACCCGCGCGGCGAGGGTTTCTGGCGTGTCGTCGGATGCGATGGCGACTGGCGCCTGCGCCAGCACTTCGCCCGCGTCCAGTTCCGGCGTCACCACATGGACGCTCGCGCCCGCATGGCTATCGCCCGCTTCGATGGCGCGCGAGTACGTGTCGAGCCCTTTATACTTGGGCAGCAGCGAGGGGTGGATGTTGAGGATACGTCCCGCCCAGCGCTCAACAAAGCTGTTGGACAGGATGCGCATATATCCAGCGAGCACGATATATTGCGCGCCTGCGTCTACTACCGCCGCCTCCATCGACGCATCGTGGTCCTCACGGCTGTGTCCTTTATGCGAATGGGCGAAGGTGGCGATGCCTTCGAGCCGAGCCAATTCCAGCCCTTCCGCGTCTGGCTGATTGCTGGCGATCAGGACGATTTCGTAAGGCGCGTTGTAGAGTCGGCTGGCGTAAAGCAGCGCGGCCATATTGGTCCCCGTGCCCGAGATGAAGATCGCGATCTTCGCCTTGGGACCATTCGCTTCAGCCAAGATGCGTCGCCTCCCAAGCCTCGCGAGCGCCCCATGTGCCCTGTCTTCCGCTCACGGTGCAGCCAGTTTCACCTGCCCGGATTTCGCCGACACGCAACACGGTTTCGCCCGCTTCTTCCAGCCGCGCGGTGACCGCGCCTACGTCGTCCGCCGCGACGCTCAGCACCATCCCCACGCCGCAATTGAAGGTGCGCGCCATTTCCTGCGGTTCGATCCCGCCTTGCGCTTGCAAGAATGCCATCAGGCGCGGTTGCGGCCACAGATCTGAATCGACATGCGCGTGCGCCCCGTCGGGAAGGATACGCGGGATATTCTCAAGCAAGCCACCGCCTGTGATGTGCGCAAGACCGCGGATCAACCCATCGCGGATCAGCGGCAGCAAGCTTGCGACATAGATACGGGTGGGCTCAATCAAAGCGTCGATCAGCAGGCGTTCCTGATCAAACAGAGCCGGGCGATCGAGCTTCCAGCCCAAATCAGCGGCCAAACGCCTCACGAGGGAATAGCCGTTTGAATGCACGCCCGAAGAGGCAAGGCCCAGCAAGACATCGCCTGCCGCGACCTTGTCGCCAGTCAATTGCTCACCGCGCTCCACCGCTCCGACGCAAAAGCCGGCCAGATCATAGTCGCCCTTTGCGTACATGCCCGGCATTTCGGCGGTCTCTCCCCCGATCAGCGCACAGCTCGCTTGCTTGCAGCCATCCGCGATCCCCGCAATCACGCGTTCCGCGATGCCGTTTTCGAGCTTTCCGGTCGCGAAATAATCGAGGAAGAACAGCGGCTCCGCGCCTTGTACGATCAAGTCGTTGACGCACATGGCGACGAGATCGATTCCGACGCTGTCGTGCCGATCGTAATCAATTGCGAGCTTCAGCTTGGTGCCCACGCCATCATTCGCCGCGACCAGCAGCGGGTCTTCATACCCGGCGGCCTTGGGATCGAAAAAGCCGCCAAACCCGCCCAATTCGCTGGTTGCTCCGGGGCGGGCTGTGGCTTTGACCAAGGGGCCGATGGCGAGCACCAAAGCGTTGCCAGCCGCGATATCGACGCCAGCTTCGGCGTAGGTGTAGGGTGAGTTCTTACCAGACATGCTCACAGGCTTTAGCCTTTCGCGCTTGGAATTCCACTCGCCTTTGGGCAAAGGGAAAGCGATTTCCCCGATGACGACGCAACGATCTTCATCCTCGCCGCTTTTCGAGGCGCCTTCCGCACCGCAAGGGAGCGCGTTGTGGCGCGTCCTGCGGCCTTTTGCCGCCGCTTGCGTCGCTTTGGCGCTGTTGGGTGGGGCTTACGCTTTCGTCTTGGCGCAGGTGTCTGGGGATCGCGGAATCGCGCCGACCGCGTCGAGTTCGGACATCGAGGTGCGCGGAATTGAAATCGATGTGACCGGTAAGAGCGCCGAGGACGCGCGCCAGACCGGCTGGCGTCAGGCGCAGCGTCTGGCTTGGGCGAAAGCAGGCGGGCCAAAGCTGCCCGATGGACAGATTTCCGGGCTGGTCTCCTCGATTGTGATCCAGCGCGAGCAATTGGGACCGCGCCGCTACATCGCAACCCTGGGCGTTATTTTCGATCGTCAGCGCGCCGGGCGCTATCTCGGTGGCCGCGCGCGGGGACGCAGTTCGGCGCCGATGCTGGTCATTCCAGTGATGGCGAGCGCGGGCACTTACACCAGTTTTGAGGTGCGCAATCCGTGGCAGCGCGCGTGGGCTCAGTTCAATCCGGGGACCAGCCGGATCGATTACGTTCGACCCAGCGGCGCGGGCGGCGATTCGCTGCTTTTGACGTTCGGCCAGACCGGCCGGCGCAGCCGCAGTTGGTGGCGCAGCACTTTGGACCAATACAGCGCCGCCGATGTGCTGGTGCCCGCTGTGCGTCTGGAGCATCAATTCCCTGGTGGTCCAATCACCGCGACCTTCACCGCGCGATTTGGCCCGGACAGCAAGGTGCTTGAAAGCTTTACCGCGACGGCCGCTGACCCCAGCGGCTTGGCTGAAACGCTTGAAGAGGGCGTGACGCGCATGGATGGGATTTATGAGGCGGCTTTGTCGGCGGGTAAACTGCGCCCGGATCCGACTCTGAATGAAACTCTCACAGGCCCTGTGGACCCTGCGTTGCAGCGGCTGATCGATATTGGTCGCACGCTTCAGGCCCGCGGAAACGCCGCGGTGGCCGGTGCACCGGATTCACCTGCAGTGAACGCGGGCGCTGTCGCTTCGGGCACCGACCAAGAACCGGGAGAACAGCCAGGGCCGGCCACGACGGTGCGCGCCTTTGTCGTCCAATTCGCCTCTCCCGATGCGGCGGCGTTTGACGCGTCGCTTGCAGGCGTGCGTGGCACACCGGGCGTGCGCGGGGTCGCCGTGACGAGCACGGCCATGGGCGGCTCGTCAGTGATGAGCGTGCGTTTCGGTGGATCGGCGGCGGAACTGGCTGAGGCTTTGCGCGCGCGCGGTTTCCGCGTGAATCAGAGCGGCGATACGCTCGCGATCGCGCGCTGAGCGACGCCGGGTGCACTCCGATGGCTCAGGCTGTCCGATCCGTTTCGCAGATTGCTCTTCCGCTTGAACCCGCCGGCGCGGGCCAAGCCTCTCGCATCGTGATCGGCAACGCCAACGCGACGGTGATTGAGGCTTTGCAGGAACCGGAACGTTGGCCATTCCACAGCGCGATCCTGACCGGGCCGCCGCGCTCCGGCAAATCACTCTTGGGCCGATGGGCCGCAGGGCAAGGTATCGACGTTATCGATGACGCGGACGCCCAAGATGAAGACGCGCTCTTTCACCGCTGGAACGCGAGCCAGGAGGGGGGATCACGCGCGGGCGAACCGCTGCTGCTTATCACCGGCAAGCAACCGTGGGAGGTCGCGCTGCCCGATTTGCGGTCGCGTTTGGGCGGCTCGCTCCATCTGGACATTGGCGAGCCCGATGACGCTATGGCGGCTCAGTTGATAGAGGCGTTAGCCGAACAACGCGGGCTTTCGTTGGCTGATGGCGCCACTGACTATCTTGTTCCGCGCGCGACCCGCAGCTTCGCAGCGCTTGAACGGCTGGTGCGGCTGATCGACCGCATCAGTCTTGAACGCGCCGCACCCGCCACCATGTCAGTGTGGCGCGCCGCGCTGGAAGCCTTGCAAGGACCCGAGCAAGCGAACCTTCTTTAGGAACAAGAGGGGCTTGGTTGCATTCGGGCCTCATCCGTGGGATTCTCGTGTTCTCGCTTAAGGAAACAGCGCCAAGGAGGTTGAGAATGTTTGGCAAGCTGACGGCCTATCTCGATTCGATCCAAGCGCGCGATCCCGCGCCGCGTTCGCGTTGGGAGATACTGCTCTACCCCGGCGTTCTGGCTTTGGGCTTGCACCGTGTGGCGCATTGGCTGTTTCAGGCGAAGCTGTTCTTCCTTGCACGCGTTGTGAACCATCTGTCGCGCTTCTTGACCGCGATCGACATTCATCCTGGCGCGACCATTGGAAAGAACTTCTTCATCGACCACGGCTTTACCGTCATTGGTGAGACCGCTGAGATCGGCGATAACGTGACGATCTACCAATGCGTGACTTTGGGCGGAACCAACCCGACCAACGGCCAAGGTGGAAAGCGGCACCCGACCTTGGAAGACAACGTCATCATCGGCTCCGGTGCGCAGATCATCGGCCCCATCATCGTGGGCGAACGCGCGCGCGTTGGCGCAAACGCGGTTGTGATGGAGGACGTGCCGTCGGGCGCGACCATGGTCGGCTTTAAGGCGCGATCCACGCTGGTTCCGGCGGAGGAATGGATCAAGGAATTCATCCCCTATGGAACTACGCCAGGCCTGTGCGAGGACGAAGACGGCAACCGCGTCGATTGCATTGAGAAGCTCGAAGGCGAATTGGCCGCGCTTAAAGCGGATCTGGCGGCGCTGAAGGCCGCGCAGCCGACGAAGGTGAAGAAGCCTCAAGCTGAGCCCGAGCCTATGCAAGCGGCCCTGGACCTTGGGGCTAAAAGCGGGACTGATGATTAATGAGCTTCGGTAACGGTCCGCCTATGGGCCAGGTTGTTGCGTTTCCCGGAAAACAGCCGAGTCAGATTGGCTTCGAGCGCGACGAATTGCAGCGCATCCTTGATCTTTACGGCCGCATGGTCGCCGCAGGGGAATGGCGCGACTACGCCATGGATTTCGAGAAGGACTTCGCCAGCTTCTCCGCCTTTCGCCGCACTGCGGAACGGCCGCAAACCCGCATCGAAAAACGCCCGTCCTTGCGCAACAAGCAGGGCATGTGGACGCTGTTTGGCGAACACGGACAGGTGCTGAAACGCGGGCACGAATTGGTCAATGTGCTTGCGCCCGTGGAGCGGCGATTGGTGAAGGCGGTGGAGGAGGAGTAGGTCAGTGCGCCTCAGGCAAACACCTCTTGCGCGGCCAGTCCATCAGTCTGGGCACGCGTGATATCGCGTATCAGGCCGATCAGGAAGTACGCCGCTGCGATTGATATCGCGCTGCCAACCGCACCCAGAACAAGGCTTAGTTCATACTCCGCCGCGTTCTCACTCAACGAAAGCCTGGTCGACTGCCAGTTCACCATGTTCGATACAATCCAGCATCCCCACCAAAAGTTGATCGCTGAGGGGGCGGAGCTCGAAAAATCGCCGGTTTCGCTAAAGCTGGTGTTCCAAAGATCTTTCATCGATTTGTAGGGCATCACCAAATGGGCAAGCGGAATAAAATACCAACCGACGGCCCAGCCAGGTGAAACTTCCGTCTCGTAACCCATTTCCCGCAGCGAAGCGTGCGCGCGGTAGAGCCACATAGCCACCAAAATGATGCAACCGATTATGATCGGCAAGTTGATCAAATAAACAGCGCTGACCAAACCGGCGAGCAAGGCTGGCTCAAACAAGTCCAAATCAACCATTCCAGCGAGTTCTAGTAGTTCACAGACAAGCATTCCCGCTGTGGAAGCCAAAAAGGCATAAAGTCCAAGTGCTGCCAGCCTACCCCGGTTTTCAAGGCCGGATGCATTATCAATTTTAGTCACGTGTGATGCCCCCTGTGTACCGCGCTTTTCGGTCTATCGAACGTGCCGTAACGCACCGCGCAAAACAAGAGGACGAACCAATTGGCTCGTGGACTAAGTGGTTGGATTGCGGGTGAAGTCGATCAAGCAAGGGGGCACAAAAAAGGAGCGAGAAGCCGTCCTACGACCTCCCGCTCCTTTTCAAGCTTGTTGCAACTTGGTCGAAGTTTACCCGCGCGCTGAATCCGGGCCGGTGCCGGTCACCTTCTGCATCGCGGCCAGGATCGCGCCCGACTGCTCGGAACCGCTTTGCGGTGCCTTGAGGTTGGTGAATTCGTTGATCTTGTCCCAGTTGGCGGCAAAGCCTTCAACCGTGCGCTCGCCATCGGGCAGCCACACGGCGTCGTTCATCACAACCCACGAAGAGTGGAAGCCGCCGGCTCCCGCGCCCACGATCTGGTTGGTTGGGGCGTCTTCGCTGACGAGGAAGAGCGCGGCCGGAACTACGTTTTCCGGCGCGAACAGCTTGAAGGCTTCTTCAGGGAAGAGGTCTTCGGTCATGCGTGTGCCGGCGACGGGGGAGAGCGAGTTGACGCGGATGTTGTACTTGGCGCCTTCGAGCTGAAGCGTTTTGGTAAAGCCCGCGAGACCCAGCTTGGCGGCGCCGTAGTTGGCCTGGCCAAAGTTGCCGAACAGACCGGTTGAGGACGCCGTCATCAGGATGCGGCCATAGCCTTGCTCACGGAAGGTTTCCCAACACGCCTTGGTGACGAAGGCCGAACCGGTGAGGTGCACTTTGAGAACGAACTCAAAATCGTCCGGCGTCATTTTGGCGAAAGTCTTGTCGCGCAGAACGCCAGCGTTGTTGATCAGGACATGCACGCCGCCCCATTTTTGCTTGGCGTCGGCGACCATCTTTTCCATCTGGTCGTATTCGGTGACCGATCCGCCGTTCGAGATGGCTTCGCCGCCCATTTTCTCGATTTCTTCGACGACTTCGAGCGCCATGTCAGAGTGGCCCGTGCCATCGCGCGAACCGCCCAGATCGTTGACGACGACTTTCGCGCCGCGGCGGGCCAGTTCGAGCGCGTAAGCGCGGCCCAGACCGCCGCCGGCTCCGGTAACGATGGCGACCTTATCCTTGAAGTCGATGCTCATGGAAATTTCCTCTCAGACTCTATCGTTGGGGTTGCGCGCTTGGCCTGTGCAGCTTGACGCGCGCGTAAACTCAATCGGTGGGCGCTGCGTGGCACTTTTGGTGCTGCGTTGCAACACTGGGAATTGCAGAAATTGAAACTCAGCGCGATGCCGTAGGGTCAGCTGACCGCTTCAAGAGCGCCCAAAGCGGGGATCAGTTGGTCGAGCGAATCGATCACCGTGTCCGCGCCCAACTCCTTGGGCGGGGCGTCGCAATAGCCATAGGCTGCCGCGACCACCGGAACGCCCGCCGCGCGCGCGGCTTTCACGTCGTACGAACTGTCGCCGACAAAGGCGAATGCGCCCGGATTATCCGGATTGGCGGCGCAGCGTTTGCGCGCTTCGATGATGGGGTCGGCAAAAGGCTTGGAGCGGAACTTTCCATCGGGCCCTTTGCCCATCGTGTCTCCGCCAATGACGCTCTCAAAAGGGTCGAGAAAGTCGAGTTCGGTCAGAATTGAACGTGCAAAGCTTTCAAACTTGTTGGTGACCACGACCATTTTGACGCCGCGCGCGGCGAGCCCAGCCACAGCTTCGCGGGCGTGGGGGTATGGCGCGGTGTAAACGGCGTTATTCTCTGAATAGAAGCGCAGCATCGCCTTATAGAGCGAGCGGAAGTCATCGCCCTCCAGCCCGCCGGGCAAGCCACCTTGCGCGTTGACCGCTTGCGCCAGCATGATCTTGGCGCCGCCGCCGATCAGGTCCTGGCTGCTTTCCATCGGCACGGGCGAAAAGCCGCCCAGCGCCAGCGCGTGGTTGACCGCCGCGCCCAGATCTCGAAAAGTATCGAGAAGGGTGCCGTCGAGGTCGAATCCGACCGTTTCGAAAGGGACATCACTCATGGTGGGCCTGCGGTGGTCGAAAGCGCTTCAAACCGCAAGCGTTTGCTGCCACAGCTTTCGGACGCTTTCGTCACACAAAAGCAACTGGACAGAAATACGGGCCGATGCATGACTGACTTCGCTGTAATAGTTCTGGCTGCGGGCAAGGGCACGCGGATGAAGAGCGATCTGCATAAGGTTCTCCACCCGATTGCTGGCAAGCCCATGCTGATGCACTTGCTGGATAGCTTGGGCACGCTTGAGCCCCAGCGTACCGTGGTTGTTGCGGGGGATCGGCGCGAGCAATTGGACGCGGCACTGAAAGATCGCGCGGTCACAACCGCTCTGCAAGAGCCGCAAGAGGGCACCGCGCATGCGGCTCTTATGGCTAGGGGCGCGTTGGAGGACTTCTCGGGCAACATTCTAGTCTGCTTTGGCGATGTGCCGATGGTCCGCGCCGAAACGGTCAGCGGCTTGTTAAAGGCGTTGGACGGCGGCGCCAAAGTCGCGGTTCTGGGTTTCCGGCCCGGAGACGCGCTCACTTATGGACGGATCATCGCCGATGACGATGGCACGGTTCGCAAAATGGTCGAATTCAAGGACGCTACCGAGCGCGAAAAGAAAACACGGCTGTGCAATTCAGGCCTGCTGGTCGCGCATTCGGACGATCTGTGGCCGCTGCTGGAAAGCGTGGGCAATGATAACGCTCAAGGCGAATACTACCTTCCCGACGTTGCCACGAACGCCATTGCGCGCGGCGACCGAGTGGTGGTGGTCGAGACCAATGAGGACGAGGTGGCCGGCATCAACAGCCGCTCCGAACTCGCCGCCGTCGAAGCCAAATGGCAGGCCGCCCGCCGCGAACGGGCCATGGCTGAAGGCGCCAGTCTGCGCGCGCCTGACACGGTTTTCTTCAGCCATGACACTGAGCTGGGCCGCGATGTTACCATCGATCCTCACGTAGTCTTTGGCCCCGGAGTGACCGTGGCCGATCATGTCCACATCAAGGCCTACAGCCATTTGGAAGGGGCAATGTTGCAAAGCGGCGCGCAGGCTGGACCCTTCGCAAGGCTTCGCCCCGGCGCGGTGATGGAAGAAGACAGCTTTGTCGGCAACTTCGTCGAAATGAAGAAGTCGGTTCTGGGTAAAGGCGCCAAGGCGAGCCACCTGACCTATCTGGGCGACGCCGAGGTGGGCGCGGGCGCGAATATCGGCGCGGGCACCATCACGTGCAACTACGATGGCTACTTCAAATACAAAACCACGATCGGCGAGCGCGCCTTTATCGGATCGAACAGCGCGCTGATCGCTCCGGTCAATATTGGCGCGGACGCAATTGTCGCGGCCGGCAGTGCGGTCAGCCGCGATGTGGCGGCGGGCGAAATGCGCATGGTGCGGGCGGAGCAGCTGATCAAAGACGGCTGGGCGGATCGCTTTCACGACGCGATGAAGCGCAAGAAGGAGACGGAACGAAAGAAGAAGTCATGACGACTGAGGCCCATGTCATTCGCGCCAATCGGCCCGAAGATGCGGACCGAATTGTCGAAATATGGTGCAGCAGCGTTGACGCAACGCACGACTTTCTGAGCGCCGAGGACCGCGTGTCGATCGAAGCGCTGGTGGCGGAGCATATCCCGAAAGCCAACCTTGATGTGCTGGTTGACGAAGATGACACGCCGCACGCCTTTCTGAAAATGGATGGCGAGATGATCGACGCTCTGTTTGTCGCGGGAGACCGACTGGCACAGGGGCTGGGCAGCGCGATGATGCGCCACGCGATTGACAAATACGGGGCCAGAATCCTTGAGGTGAACGAACAGAACCCGCAAGCGGTGGCGTTCTACAAGCGTTGTGGCTTCGAAGTGACCGGCCGCACCGAGACCGACGATCACGGCCGGCCCTATCCCACTTTGACCATGACTTTGGTGGCGTGACGCGAGAACCGGAACTCACATGCTGGCTTTGCGGACGCCCGTTTGAGACCCGGATCCAGTGGCATCACCCGGTGCCCAGATCGAAGAAAGGCCGCGGCACCGTTCCCGTCCACCCGATCTGCCACAAGACGATCCACGCCAACTTCACTAACGCGCAACTGGCGCGCATTGGCGATGACGTTGACGCCATCCGTGGGAATGAGGCGGTCGCGAAGTTTGTGAAGTGGATCGCAAACAAGCCGCCTGATTTCCACGCACCCACGCGTTCTTGAAAGAGCGATCACCCACCCCGTCTCCCGCGTTCGGGACTAGGAAGGATTCCGGGGGAATGCTTCTCCCGGACGGCGTCCAGCATGTCCTAATGGAACCATTGGTGGACGGGCGGGGAGGCGGGGTGGGAGATCGGAAAGCGATAGCGAACTTAAGACGACAAAATCAGGTGATCACTCCAACCAAAACCCCACTCATCCGGGAACCTTTGCTGCGCGTAACTGCTGGTCTCAAGTGACGCGAAAAGGAACACACGCATGGGTTGGACGAAACGTCTTGGGTTTGGTCTTGGGGCCGCGTTGGCGCTCGGAGCGCCCGCCAGCGTGAGCTACGCCCAAAATCGCGATAGCGGCGAAGAGCCCGCCTTCACGGTCGTAAAGACGGACAACGCATTCGAATTGCGCGACTACGAGCCTATAATTGTTGCGGAGGTCACCCATTCCGGTGGCCGGCGCGATGCAAGCGGGCGCAGTTTCAGGCGTCTCGCGGCCTACATCTTTGGTCAGGATCGGCCTGATGGCGGCGAGCCCATCGCGATGACCTCGCCGGTGATACAGGATCGCGTGGATACGGCGAAGGTGGATCAGGATGCAAAGATCGCGATGACGTCGCCGGTCATCCAGGAAGAGACGGGTACCGACACGTGGCGCATGCGCTTTGTGATGCCGGCCAAGTATACGATGGAGACGCTCCCTACAGCGCCAGAGGATGTCACTCTCACCACCGTACCCGCGCGCCGTCTCGCGACGGTGAAATTCAACGGATACGGCTCCGCCAGCGATCTGGCGCAGATGGAGACGTTTCTAACCGATTGGATCGTAAAAGAAGGGCTGACACCCAAGGGCGCTTTTGAATACGCCTTTTACGACGCGCCGATGGTGCCGGGGCGCATGCGGCGCAACGAAGTGCTGATGGAAGTGGTTGTCCCATAGGTCCTGAGCCAAGATGGCTCTTCGGATCAGGGGGAAGATCGCGCCGGACCTATGGGATACCAGTTTGTCAGGCGTTTTCGCGCTGACGGTTGAGCGCCGCGTGGCTCACGCGTTTCGGGCGTTCGGGTGGATAATCCTGTTCCCATTGCTCGAATTCGTTGCGGCTCAGCAGATAACGCTCGCGCGCTTCGTGAAAGCTGATCACGCGGTCGTAAACGGCCTGAACCACATCAGCCTTGCGCGCGTCGGACCAGTGAACGCGGTGGCTTTTGGGTAGGCCGTATTGCTTAATCGCATCGGCGATGGACATGTCGCGAGGATACGCCATTTTTCCTGTCTCCTGCTTCACCCCGGTGACCAATTCCTCCGCGGCGCTTCGTCCCAAACCGTTGATCCCAAACGATAGACCAGGGTGGAAGTGTGGGCTTGGTGAAGACAGATTTGGCTGAAAGACTTAATCGCGTCTTTCGAAACAGGGTTAATACTGTCCTAACCCCGTTCTGTGTGCTGTGGCTGCGGTGAACGGAGGGCAAAGTGTCGGATTGCTTTACATTCATAGACAAGCCGAACCAAAAAGGCCCCGGCGATCCGCTCGCCGAGGCCTCTCAACTGGTCCCGAGTCTTGGGTTTAGCCCCCGGATTGAGCGCCCATCAGACGCTGCATCAGATAGATGAATTGCAACGCCTGAAGCTTGGCGCGCTGTTCGTTGTCGACGCCGCCTGAGTGGCCGCCGGTTGTGTCCTCATAATAGAGGTAGGGCTGGCCCAGACCTTTCAATTTGGCTGCACCCTTGCGCGCGTGCGCTGGGTGAGTGCGGTCATCCGCGGTGGAGGCCCAGAGGAACGGCATGGGATAATCCACGCCCTCCACGATTTTCTGATAGGGCGAGTAGCCATCGATCCAGGCGCGTTGCTCGGGAATGCGCGGATCACCGTATTCGCCAATCCACGAAGCGCCGCGACCGATCAGGTGATAGCGCACCATGTCAAACAGCGGGATCTGAACGATTGCCGCGCCAAACAGGTCCGGACGCTGGGTGAAGGCCGTGCCGACCAACAACCCGCCTTGCGAGCCGCCCTGGATGCCGAGATGCTCTGGCGAGGTGAAGCCGCGTGCAACCAGATCTTCGCCGACCGCGATAAAGTCGTCCCAGGTTCGCTGCTTGTTCTCACGGATCGCGGTCTGGTGCCACATCGGCCCAAACTCACCCCCGCCGCGCAAATTGGCCAGCACATAGGCGCCGCCTTTCTCCAGCCACATCTTGCCGGTCGAGCCGAGATAGCTCGGCAGACGCGGGATCTGGAAACCTCCATAGCCCGTCATCAGCGTGGCGGTCTCACCGGTCAGCTCCATGCCCTTGGGCTTGACGATGAAGTAGGGGATCTTGGTCCCGTCCTTGCTCGTCGCTTCGTGCTGTTCGACGTCCATGCCCGCCGCGTCAAAGCGCGCTGGTGATGTCTTCAGCACTTGCGGCGTTTCGCCCGCTTCGGAGTAGTAGAGCGTCGTTGGGTTCAGGAAGTCGGTGACGGTGAACATGATCTGCTCGCTCTCGTTTGAGCTGGCCGCGATGCCCACGGTCGCGTTGTCGGGCAGATCAACCTCTTCGCTGGTCCATTTGCCCGCCGCTTCGTCAAAGTTGAACTTCAGAACCTTGCCTACGACGTTGTCGAGCAGACCGACATAGAGCGCGCCCGCTGTAATCCCGCCGCCGCGCTTGGTCTGGCGTTCACCAGGAGCCCAGACCAGCGTTTTTTTGGCCGCGTTGGGGTCTTTCTTGAACTCTTCAAGGCTGACGGCCACAAGGCTGTCCGCCGGGAAGGTTTGGCCTTCGACTTCCCAATCGACATCGGTCGACATCAACACGTGCCCATCGACGATGCCATAGGGCGAGGCTTTCTTCGGAATATCGAGCTTCACCCATTCAAAGCCGGGGTTGAGCCAGAAATACTCGCTTTCGTGAAAACTGACGCCCCGGAAAGCGGTGGTGGCGTGAATTTCGCCCGCTGCGTCGCGCATCAGGTTGGCGCCGGCCCAGACGTCGCTCGCTTCGCCGCGGAAGATCTCCTTGGCGTCGGCAATATCGGTGCCGCGCTTCCACACGCGGGTAGTGAAGGGGTATTCGCTGTCGGTGAGTGAGCCTTCGCCAAAGTCGCGGCCCACCATTAGCGTGTCTTCATCCACCCACTGGACGCCGCCCTGGCTCTTCTCCGCCAGTTCAAAACCGCCTTCGACGAAGGTCTTCGTCTTCATGTTGAACTCGCGCATGATGGTGGCGTCTTCGCCCCCATCGCTCAGCGCGATCATGCATTTCTCAAGGGACGGCGGCAGGCAGGTGGAACCCTTGTAGACCCATTCCTTGCCCTCCGCTTTGGCGAGCGCGTCGACATCCAGGATGATCTCCCATTCGGGCTTGTCGCTCTTATAGCTTTCCAATGTGGTGCGGCGCAGGAGACCCTTGGGATTCTCTTTGTCCTGCCAGAAATTGTACAGGCCATCGGGACGAAAGCTCACAAAAGGTATGCGATCTTCGCTGTCAAAGATGGCGAGCGCTTCGGCCTTTAGTCCATCAAACCGCGGATCGGTCTCCAGCATGCCGAGCGTGCGGGTGTTCTCCGCTTCAACCCAGGCCAGCGCTTCGTCGCTGCGAGCTTCTTCGAGCCAGATGTAGGGATCTTCTTCCGGGCCGGGGATCGGAGCCATTTCGGCCTCGTCCTTCTTTTCCATATGGCCGTCAGCGGCGGCGGGCGTGGCGGCGGTCATGGCAAGCGCGGCCGTGATGGCGAGTGTTGAAACAAGCTTCAAAAGTCCTCTCCTGTGGGGATGTCTCTACTCCCTTTGTGGCGAGGATCGGGGGGCTTGTGAAGGGGAGACTAGGCTCCCACGCCGGGAAAGGCGGAATAGTATTCCAGATAGGCGGCCGGCAGTTCGATCGGGAACAGCGCGCCGCCATAGGCGGCGACAATGCTTACGCCCGCGACCGGTCCTGCGATAAGGGCGGGGGCGTGCCAGCCCTTAGCTCCCCGAAAGTGTAGGGCGGCGATCAGATGGGTCGCCAGGGCGGTCACGGCGAGCGTGTAATAGGGCGCAAACCCATATTTCAGCGGCTCAATCGCCAGAGTGCCTGCTGCCCAATAAAAGTTCGTATCAAGCCCGAAGCCCAACCGCGTCACCAGCGCAGCGGTGGTGTGCATGACGACGAAATAGGCAAGATAACAACCGCTCCCAAACTGGGCCCAATGCCACGCGTCTTTGCGAGGTCGTTTGGCGATGCGGCGCAACAGATCGATACCAAGCGCAACCTGAGCCGCCAGCGCGGCCACCAGAGCGATTTCGATCACAGGGATGCGGTACACCGCGCGCCCGGCCTGCATCACCATGTCCTGCGCTGCGATACCGGCGAGAGCGGAAAAATGCGTCGCGAAGTGGATCACCAGGAACAGACCCAGAAAGATCGACACGCGTTGATGCGCCTCCTTCGCTTGCATTGCACTTAACCCCATGGCACCCCTCCTTATCTGGACAATCTATATCCAGATAAAATTTGTCCAGTTAAGGAGTCAAGCGTGCAATTAGGAAAGGGCGTGGAATGGACCACGCATATCTGCACCATCCTGGCGCTCGTACCCGAAGGGAAGGGCATCAATGTGGACGCGCTGGCGGACCATTTCGAAGTGCCTTCGGCCTATCTGGCAAAGCAGATGCAGCTGTTACGTCGGGCGGGAATCGTCCAATCAGTGCGCGGCAAGCGGGGCGGGTATCGCCTCGCCAAAAGCGTGGATGCGATCACGCTACTTGATATCGTGCGCGCGATTGAGGGGTCGATGCCCGCTTTCCGTTGCACCGAAATCCGGCAGAATGGTCCCTGCGGCCTGAAGCCCAAGGATTGCAAACGCCCGTGCGAAATCGCGAGTGCCTTTGCCAAGGCAGAAGTCGCCTATCGCGAAGCGCTCCAATCGCAGACCCTGGCTGCGATCATGCAGGAAGCAGCAGGCAACTCCTCGCCTGAGCATATGATGGGAATCGCCAACTGGGTTCAGCGCCAAATCGCGTAGAACAATCCCATCGATATTCGGTACCCCAACGCGTTTATGGATAACCCGGTATTGCCGGAAGCGGACGCGTCTGGCTCGTGATAATTGCTTATCAAGCAAGGAAAAGATCAATGCAGGATTCAAACATCACTCAGGCCGCTTGGGACGCCTTGTGCCGGGCGCGCATGGTGGCTGAGTTTGACCTCGATGGCCATGTCTTGTGGGCCAACGATCTGTTTCTCAAAACTTTTGGCTACTGCAGCGAAGAGGTCATTGGCGCGCATCACCGTATGTTCTGCGCTAAGGAGCTCACCGCGAGCGCGGAATACGCGCAGTTTTGGCGTGATCTGTCCAATGGGCAAACCAAAGACGCGACTTACGCTCGCGTGACCCGCAGCGGCGAGGAGATCTTTCTAAGCGCCGTGTACAATGTGGTGTTCGACCAGGCCGGAAAACCGCAAAGGGTCGTTAAGATCGCTGGCAACGCCACGCGCCGGATCGAGCTGGAGCGTGAGGTGCAAACTCGGTTGGAAGAGAGCGAGGCGCTGCGGCAAGATGTGTCCGACAAGAACAAAACCCTTGAAGCCCTAATCACTGAGGTAGGCGCTATTGTTCGTTCAATCGATGAAATCGCAGATCAGACCAATATCGTCGCGCTTAACGCCAGTTTGGAGGCCGCACGGGCCGGGGAAGATGGAGCCCCCTTCAACGTCGTGGCGAACGAAGTAAAGCGTCTCGCAGACGACATTCGCGACGCTACTCACGTGGTCGAAAGCCTTATCCAAGGCGAAGGAAAAGGCGGCCGCCGACTGGCGAAATCGATTTTATCGGATTAGTCGGCGTTCCCACCAAACGACGGGCGGTGTCCGACGGATTGGGCTTTAACCCTCAACATGCTCCGCAAGAACGGTCAGGCCGACGTCGCCGACTTCGGCAAAGCCACCGCGCACTTCGATCATTTCCGGGGCGGCGCCGGCGGTCTTGTAGACCTGCACCGCGCCGTCGCGGATCGTGCTCATGAACGGCGCGTGGCCTTCGAGCACACCGAATTCGCCATCGGCGCCGGGCACGACGACCATATGGACCTCTTCCGAGCGCACCAGTTTCGCGGGCGTTACGAGTTCGAAGTGGAGTGCCATTATCCGTTTCCATTCAGCGCGGCGTCAAAATGCGTGGTCGCCGCTTCAAATTTGTCCCGGCATCCCGGGTTGCAAAAGCCCATGACCTGACCCTGATAGAGCGTCAGGCTATCGGCGGACACCGGCTTGCCCGACCAAGGACAGGTCTGATTGACGCAGTCCTTGAGATCGAGCGTTGAGGTGCCCATTCGCCTTAGGCTTCCTCAGCCAGTTTCGCGGCTTTCTCGATCACCATGTCGATGCCGCCAACCATGTAGAAGGCTTGCTCGGGCAGGTGATCGTATTCGCCATCGACAACCGCCTTGAACGACTTCACCGTGTCTTCGATCTGGACGAACAGACCGGGGATGTTGGTGAAGACTTCGGCCACGTGGAACGGCTGCGACAGGAACTTCTGGATCTTGCGCGCGCGGGCCACGGTCAGCTTATCCTCTTCGGAAAGCTCGTCCATGCCGAGAATCGCGATGATGTCCTGAAGCGACTTGTACTTCTGCAGCGTCTCCTGAACGCGGCGAGCGGTGTCGTAGTGCTCTTGGCCGACAACACTGGGCTCGAGAACGCGGCTGGTCGAATCCAGCGGGTCAACCGCCGGGTAGATGCCGAGTTCGGAGATCGCGCGGTTTAGCGTGGTCGTCGCATCAAGGTGAGCAAACGAGGTCGCCGGGGCCGGGTCGGTCAAGTCATCCGCGGGAACGTAGATGGCCTGCACCGAAGTGATCGAACCCTTGTTGGTCGAGGTGATACGCTCTTGCAGGTTGCCCATGTCGGTCGACAGGGTCGGCTGATAGCCCACCGCCGAAGGAATACGGCCGAGAAGCGCCGACACTTCCGAACCCGCTTGGGTAAAGCGGAAGATGTTGTCGACGAAGAACAGCACGTCCTGGCCTTCCTGATCGCGGAAGTATTCCGCCATTGTCAGACCCGAAAGAGCCACACGAGCGCGCGCGCCCGGAGGTTCGTTCATCTGACCAAAGACGAGGGCCACTTTCGAGCCATCGCTGGTCGCGACGCCGTTTTCATCCTTGGCGATGACGTTAGCGTCGAGGAATTCGTGATAAAGGTCGTTCCCTTCGCGGGTGCGCTCACCCACACCGGCGAAGACGGACACACCACCGTGGCCCTTCGCGATGTTGTTGATGAGTTCCTGAATAAGCACGGTTTTACCCACGCCCGCGCCGCCGAACAGGCCGATCTTACCGCCCTTTGCGTACGGAGCGAGAAGGTCGATAACCTTGATACCGGTGACCAGAATGGCCGCTTCGGTCGACTGGTCTACGAAGGGAGGGGCTTCGGCGTGGATCGGAGCGGTCTGTTCCGCCCCAACCGGACCAAGCTCGTCAATCGCTTCGCCGACGACGTTCATGATGCGGCCCAGCGTTTTGGGGCCGACGGGAACGCTGATCTGCGCGCCGGTGTTCACCACTTCGGCGCCGCGGGTGAGACCTTCGGTCGCGTCCATCGCGATGGTGCGTACGGTGTTTTCACCAAGGTGTTGGGCGACTTCGAGAACGAGGGTCTTGCCGTCGTTCTTGGTTTCCAGCGCGGTCAGAATTGCGGGCAGTTCGCCTTCGAACTGCACGTCGACGACGGCGCCAATGACCTGGGCGATCGTGCCGTTGGTCGTTTGGTTAAGTGCTGCGGTGGCCATTTCTTTGGTTCCTGCTTCGTGAACTTAGGCGGTGTATTGAGCGCGCGGTGCTTTAAGCACCTTGGGCGCAAACGGTGTCGGTGTCTTGAAGGACGTATTCGCCTTCAACTTCGGCAAGAACGCCTTCGTGACGGAGGTATTCATCCGTCCCGAGGCCGTACTTGCATGTGAAATCATGGCTGCCCATGCCCTGAGCGCGGCATTCGGCCTGGTTCACAGGCTTAAGCGCGGGGCAAGCTGCGGCGAGCTTTTCCGCGAAGAGATCGCGGTTCGGCGGGCTAAGCTTGCCGCCTTCCTTGATGGCGGCTTCCACTTCGCGCGCGGTCGGCGCTTTGGGCTCGGCGTCTTCGGCGGGTGTTTCCGAGCAAGCGCCAAGGGCGAGTGCGATCGGAGAGAGGACGAGGAGGGTGCGGATCATAGCGCTTCGGCTCCGGCAATAATTTCAATAAGTTCGGTGGTAATCGCGGCCTGACGGCTGCGGTTGTATTGGATCGTCAGATCTTTGATGAGATCGCCCGCATTGCGCGTGGCGTTGTCCATCGCGGTCATCGACGCGCCGTGTTCGGACGCCTCACGCTCCAGCAAAGCGCCGAACAGCTGCGTTTTGACGTAGCGCGGCAGCAAAGCTTCGAGGATTTCCTCTTCGCCCGGTTCGTATTCGACGACAGCGCCGCTGTCTTCGCTAACGTCGGGGGAGGGGACCGGGATCAGTTGATCGATCGTCGGATCCTGCGCCAGCGCGCTCTTGAAGGTCGGGTAGACGAGGTGGGCGACATCAAAGTCGCCATTCTCGAACATGGCCAGCAGTTCGTCACCAATCGCGCCGGCTTCGTCGAAACCGGGGGTGCGAACGGTGCTGGTGTCGAAGTGCTTGCCGATACGGCCCGCGAAATCGCGCGCCAGAGGGGCCTTGCCCTTCTTACCAACGAGGTAGAACGTCACGTCCTTGCCCGCCGCGATCAGTTCTTGCGCCTTGACCTTGGCGGCCTTGACGAGGTTCGAGTTGAGACCGCCGCACAGGCCCTTGTCGGTGTTGACCACGACAAGAAGGACCTTCTGATCCGATCCTGTGCCGGCCAGGAGCTTGGGCGCGCCGTCACCGGACACCTTGCTCGCGATGCTCGACATAACGTTCGACAAACGCTCAGCGTAAGGGCGCGCGGCTTCGGCGGCCGACTGCGCACGGCGCAGCTTCGCCGCGGCGACCATCTGTTTGGCCTTGGTGATCTTCTGAGTCGATTTAACCGACCCGATCCGATCCTTGAGTTCCTTAAGACTTGGCATTCTATTCCGTTATCTTTTCCTAAGGGACTTCAATCCCAGCTTCAGCACAAACTTGGAAATAACCATCTAGGTTACCTTCCAAGATATCGAGTACTTCCTCTACGATTGCTGCCTTCTCAATTTCGTCAGTCTCGTTCCCGTGGTTTTTCAGCAACGAAACCAGATTCCTAAGTGTGTCGCCTTGTATGACTACCCCTGGAAACTGCCGTCCCGGTAGCTGGACGACTGCGCCGTTTTGGGGCGGTGTCAGTAACTTAGCGACGTCGTGCATAGCCCCTTAAGCGAACTGCTTGGCGAAGGTTTCGAGAGCCGCAACGGTGCGGTCTTTGACGTCGCCGTCGAACTTCTTGCTCTCGCGGATTTCGGCAAGGATGTCGGCGTGGTTCGCGCGGAAGAAGTCGAGCATCGAGGCTTCGTATTCGTTCACACGGTTCACATCGACATTATCGATATAGCCGTTGGTGCCCGCGAAGATCGACACGGTCTGCTCTTCAAACGGCATCGGCGAGAACTGCGCTTGCTTGAGAAGCTCGGTCAGGCGCGCGCCGCGGTTGAGCAGCTTTTGCGTCGCCGCGTCGAGGTCCGAACCAAACTGCGCAAACGCCGCCATTTCGCGGTACTGCGCAAGGTCCAGCTTCATCGAGCCCGAAACCTTCTTCATCGCTTTCGTCTGAGCGGCGCCGCCCACACGGCTAACCGACAGACCCACGTTAATCGCGGGACGGATACCCTGATAGAACAGGTCGGTTTCAAGGAAGATCTGGCCGTCGGTGATCGAAATCACGTTGGTCGGAATATAGGCCGACACGTCGCCCGCTTGCGTTTCGATGATCGGCAGCGCGGTGAGCGAACCGTGGCCGTTGTCTTCGTTCATCTTCGCAGCGCGCTCAAGCAGGCGGCTGTGGAGATAGAACACGTCACCCGGA
>JBCCBZ010000012.1:0-140044 GCA_039033755.1 Pseudomonadota bacterium
AGCCTTCCTCAACGTTGACGACGACGCTAAGCGCCATCTTCGCGCTGTTCGGAAGGTCCATGCGTTCTTCTATCACTGCGTTTCCTTTTCTGCGTGCGGCCAGCGCATTCGCGCTGTCCTAGGCCGTAGCCTCCCGCGCCCTCCACCCTTCCACCCGGAGCTTACCGGGACATAAGCCGGGGGGATGGGTGGTGGGCGCGGGAGGCTACGGCGCGAGCGTTAGCGAGCCCCGAAACCTAATGCATTTCCTCCCCACCGCTCACATTCAGCGCTTCGCCAGTGACGTAGAAAGCCTCATCGCTGGCCAGCCATAGGCAGGCCGCCGCCGTGTCGCTGGGCAAGCCAGGCCGACCCATCGGGTTCTTGGCCGACATGTTGGCGAGATAGTCCTCAACCGTGTCGAAGCCGAGCAGCTTGGAGAAATACTCGTTCTGCATCGCGCCCAACCCCGTAGTCACATGGTTCGGGCACACCGCGTTCACAGTAATGCCATGCGCGCCCAGCTCCACGGCTGAGGCGCGGGTGAGGCCGACCATACCATGCTTGGAAGAGACATAGGCGGGCAGATGCGGGAAGCCGGTCTTGGCGGCTTGGCTGGCGATATTGATGATGCGGCCGCCGTTGCCGGCGTCGACCATCTCGCGCGCGGCGGCCTGTGTGCCGTAGAAAGCTCCCGAAAGGTTGACCGCGATCACCTGATCCCACTCAGTTTCGGTGTCGACGTCGAGCAGCGGCTTCATCTTAAAGCCGATCCCCGCGTTGTTCACGAAGATGTCGACGCCGCCACAGGTCTTCGTCGCTTCCGCCACAAGAGCCGTGCAATCGGAGGCCTTGGACACGTCGCAGGCGATGGCCGCGACTTTGGCTCCGCGCCCACGCAGTTCCTCCGCGACCGCTTCGGCCTCATCATCGATGGTGAGGTCTGAGACCACGCAGTTCGCGCCCTCGTCGGCGAAGGCCTGTAGGATGCCCTGCCCCAGCCCCTTTTGCTTGCCCGATCCGGTTACCACGATGGTCTTGCCAGCAAACTTGCCCATCGCTTACAAATCCTCAGTTAGGATAAATTGCGGGCCATCGGCGTAGTCCTGGAACGGCGCCGCCTTGGCCTGAAATTCGGGGTCCGAGACGTCGGCGATAAAGGCGTCCATGTCCATGATATCGAGCACTTCGAAATACTGGTAGGGCGGCGGCGTATCGGGGTCGCCGAACAGGCCGGTCGCCTTGTGCACGGTGAAGCTGTTGACCGACGGCAACGCGCTCGCGGTCGGCACATCCTTGGTCTTGGCCCACTCTTCGTATTCAGCGACATCGGTGCCGGGCTTCAGATTGAAGGGTACGATAATCCGCATGGCTTACTCTCCTCGTGCTTTGTTCTTTTCGGGCGCTCGATAGGCGTTCAATTGGGCGTCAAGGTGTCGGGCGAGCGCGAACAGCGCCGCTTCCGCTCCGGCTGGGCCGACGATCTGTACGCCAATTGGGAGACCTTCGGCGCTCCACCCGGCCGGGATGCTGATCGCAGGCAGACCGGCGATATTGGCCAGACAGGTAAAATCAGCCTGCGCGGCAGGCTCAGGATCGGCATGGGCAAAGGCAGTGTTGGGCACTGTGGGCATGAGCAGAAAGCCGTAGTCCGCAATGATCGTGCGAACCGCATGGCTGGTTTCGGCGAGGATCGCGTAGTCTTCCGCAACGTCGGGCACCGACCGCTTGGGGCCATAGGTCAGCAACTTGGCCAGGTGATCCGACATCGAAACGCTGCGAAGATGCTCGGCCATCTCCTTGGAAACCTGAATAAAGCCGGCAAAACGGATGCGGCTTTGCTTGTGCGCGAGAGCCACCGGAACCGGATCACTCGGCAGGGCCGCGATAGCGGCGTCAAGGGCGGCGGTGATATCGGGCGCGACCTCGACGCCATGCTCGGTAAGGAACGCACCGGTGCCTTCGATAAGGTCATCGCCAAATCCGGATATCGTTCGCGACGCCAGCTCCAGCGTGTCGAGATTGCGCGCCAGCGGACCGATGGCGTCGAGCGTCAGGTCGGCGGGTTCAAGCCCCTCTTGGCTGACGCTCGCAGTCGCGGGTTTGAACCCATAAACCCCGCAATGCGCCGCCGGAATCCGGACCGACCCCATCGTGTCGGTGCCGAGCGCAATATCGCACATTCCTGCGGCGACCGCCGCGCCCGAGCCTCCCGAAGAGCCTCCCGGCGAATGGCCAATCCGGTGTGGGTTATGCGTAGGCCCGAAGTGCGGATTATCGGTCTTCGCGCCCAGCGCGCCTTCTTCCATATTGAGCACGCCGATGATGGCCGCGCCCGCCTGTCGCAGCAGCGCCACCGTGTCGGCGTCGCGTTCGGCGATGCGGCATTCGAACGCTTCGAGCCCCGCGTGCCATGGCATTCCGGCAACCGCGATATTCCCCTTGACGCCGACAGTAAGCCCGCTGAGCGGCCCTTCGCCGAACGCCGCGTCGCGGTCGAGATCGGTAAAGGCGTTGAGCGGTTCGTTACCCGCTTCGATGGCGTCCCAATCAATGTCTTCGGCGTCGATCATCGGGCCAGTTTACACCTTCCGCTCATCAATCAAACGCAAAGGCTTTTGCCGGGTGTCGATCTCGGTCGCCTTGGCTGTGCCACCTTCGTCTACAAGGACAATATCCACTTCGACGCCAAGGCCTTGTTTAAGTGTTTCGGCGAGCGCGGCTTGGTCCGTCCCCCCTCGGCTTTCAAGCGTCACGGTCATATGATCTTTTTGACGCTCATCGCGGCGCAGATGGCAGACATATTCGCCTGTCAGGTCGGGACGGTTTTCGATGATCGCGCCGATAGCGTGCGGGAAGACGTTGATCCCGCGCAGCTTCACCATGTTGTCGCTGCGGCCCTTGAAGCCCGCGATACGCTTGAAGGCAATCTCGCCGCGGCCATCGAGTTCATGCGTGATATCGTGCGTGTTGAAGCGAATGCAGGGCGCGATGTCATCCTTGTAAAGGCACGTCACGACCATGTCCCCGGTCTCACTTTTGGCCACCGGCTGGCCATCGTCGACACCGAGAAGCTCCAGATATTGCGCGTCTTCCCAGACATACATGCCATCGCGCTCAGGCCCCTCGCCCGCGATCGTGCCGGTGTCGCCCACACCGTACCAGTCATAGGCCTTAGCCCCATGCCAGGCGGCCTCGGTGCTCGCGCGATCCTCGGTCCCGAGGTGGCCAATGATCATGCGGATATTGATCTTGTCGAACAGCTCCTCAGCCTCGGCAGTCGCGGCCAGCTTGCGGACATAATCGACAAAGCCAACGATGCAGGTGACCCCGAAATCCGCCATGAGCCGCACCTGGTTGATACTACGCGTTTCGATCCCCGTGCCAGCGGACAGGAACACCGAATTGGTGAAGTGCGTCACCGCTTCGCGGATGTAATGACCGCCGTTGATCATACCGTGACCATAGACCGAATGGACCACATCGGCTGGCGAGAGGCCCATCCAGCGGTACATTCGGCCCACCAACAGGTTGCCCACTTCTCGACCCTTGGGCCCAAACATCAGCGTCTGCGGTTTGCCGGTCGTGCCAGAGGTTGTGTGGAAGATCGTCGGCGCGCGCGTCGCCGCCTCGCCCATGCCGTGAAAGTCGCCATAGGGCGGGTACTCGGCGATTGAGGCCATCAGATCGCTCTTATCATAAACCGGCAGCTTGGTGATGTCTTCGAGGCCTCGGACATCGCCCGGCTCGATGCCCTTAGCCCCCCACAGTCGCTGGTAAAACGGAACCTGCCACCCGCGCACCATCAGCGTCTTGAACTGTGCGTCCTGTATCGCGAACAACTCGTCCTGGCTCATGGTTGTATAGCGCGCGGTGAAGGCGCCCCCGATGGGGTAGTCTTTGAGCAATTGCTGGTGATCGAGCGCTTCGAAATAGGTGGGGTAAGTCATCTGCGTTCCGTTGCGTAGGAAAGAGGGGCGTTGAAAATGCGGGGGTCGGCTGACGAACCTGCAAGGCGTTTGCAAAGGCCATATTTGCCCTGCGCTTGATCCACGTTCATCGGGTGTGCGATGCTGCCTAGCGTGGCGTCGATGACGCTTTCGATCACCTCGCCATTGGTCTTGGTGATCACAAGGCGCTGTGGGTTCATCGCGTTGCCATCGGAGTTGCCGTCGAGCTCAACGCTGACTTTCATGGCAAGGCGCGTGAGTTCCGGAGCGTGCAGATCTTGGCCGTCAAACAAAGCCGGATCGATAATACTATCTCGCAGCATAAGAGGAGCGAGGATTGGCAGACAAAGCCGTGCATAGGCAGCCGTCATTTCCGGTTTGTAAGGGCGGCCGACAAGACGCTGGATTAGCGGCGGGGCGAACAGTTCAGCCTTGGCCACCTCTTCGAGGCACAGCCCATCGCGCACCAGTGGTTCGAGCGCCCCCAAAGCCCCGTGACTGGCGCGGCCAGATGGGAAGGGTTTGATCGCGATTTCGCTGATCCGCCAGACTTTACCAAGATCGGCGGTGTATCGGGTGAGATCGAGCGGTTCGAACAGCTTAGAGTAGCCAAACGATCCCTCAAGAATGTCATGCGGACCGTCCATGCCCGCTTCAATCAAGGCGACCGCCGTGATCGCCGAGCGCGATGCGTTGGCGATTTGCAGCGGCAGCGCGATTGAGGCTTCGACATGCGCCTGCATCGTGCCGGCGGCAAACGAATAGGCGAGGCCGGCGACGTCAGCGTAGGCCTCCCGCACCAAGTCGGTCAGCCGCGCGCAGGCGAGCGCGGCGCCGATAACGCCCGCCGTAGCAGGGCGGAATAACTCCATCGGACCTGTAGCGGCTATTCCCAGGCCGCTCGCGATGTCGACGCCCACTGCAAGCGCGGTCAGGAAGTCTTCGGGATTGCACCCGCCAATCTCGTCTGCTTTTGCCAAAAGCGCCGCGGTCACCACGCTGAGCGCGTGGACCACCGCACCTTCATGCACCGCGTCCCATTCAAGGCAGTGGATCGCAAAACCGTTGAAGAAGGCGGCCTCAGGCGCGGAAGCGGTACCGCCGTTCAGCAAGCGCGCCGCGTCGCCGCCAAGCGGTAGCGCCTCCAAAACCTTCGCCGCTTCAACCGATTGCGCGCCCGCCGCGCCGCCCGCCAGCGTATCGCCGAGCAATCGCAACGCATCAGCGCGCGCCTGTTCAGGCAGCGTATGCTCTGCGCAGGCAAAGCGGGTAATGGCCTCGATGGCGCTCATCGCGTCCACTCGCTCAGCATTTCTTCGATCGCCTCAGGGGCTTCTCCCTCTAGGGCGAGAGAAACGCCGCGATCCGCTTCAGTCGCGCTCAGTGCTCCCCAGCGCGCGAGGCTGTGCATCTTGGCAATGATACGGTCCTCATCGACCGGTCGCTCAGGATCGCCCAGCGTGTCGACGAGTTCGAAACCGTTCACCCGCGCGCCGAAATGCGAGGGATAGCGCGCGGTGATCGTGGGGTCTTCGGAAACCGTGACTTGCGCACGCAACGGCGCCAGAGTGGCGATGGCTTCCCGCGTAAAGTCTTCCGCATCCGCCTCGCGGCCATCCGCCACCACGGCCACCGCGTGCTGGAGCGAGAACTTCGCTTCAAGCTCGGTCATGGGGTCGGGCTGGTCGCAGAAGGTCAGCGCGTCGGCGAAAGTTTCGACTGTGAATGGCGCTTCCAGTCTGCCTGCTTTGCGCAATTCCATCGCCGCATCGATTGCAGGATGCGCGTGGCGGCAGGCGGCGAAGGGCTTAAAGCTAACGGTCTCGATCAGCCAGCCTTTGCCGTTCGAGGCCAGCTCTCCGGGATCTTCAACCATCGCGGCAAACAGCCCTTGTGGCCCTTCTAGGATCCCCTCTGGTCCCGTTGCGCCCGCCCTGGCATGCAGCGCCGCCTCACAGCCGGTGCGAACCGCGTGGGCGATGTGCCACTGCTTGGTCAGGACGTTGTCGTGCCGCATGTGCCAAAGGCCACCCGCGACAGAGCCAGCGTTGCCAAGGGCATGGGTAAACTGGTCTGGTTCAAAGCCAAGAAGGGAGCCCTTAGCCGTCGCCGCCCCGAACACACCCATCGTCGCGGTCGGGTGCCAGCGCGCGTAATGATGCGCGTCAAACGCCGCGCCGATGGCGATCATCGCTTCGTAACCGAGCACAGCGGCGTCGAGCACTTCGTCCATTTCTGCACCCCAAGAGCTCAAGGCTGTCGGCCAGATCACCGGCCCAGGATGCAGCAACGAAGTGCGATGGACATCGTCCATCTCCAACACATTGCCCAGATAGGCGCAGCGTTCCCACCCCTCTTCAGAGATGCCCCTTGCAACCTTCGCCGCTTCGCTGCCACGCGCCCCTGCCACACAAGCAAGCCAGTCAAGAAGATGGAGACGCGCGCGAGAGCGCTCGCTTTTCGTGATAGGACGCGCTAAAGTCCGGACAAATTTGGCAAGCAGCGGCTCGGTCACGAGATCCCCCTACGCGCACTTGCTGGTCGATGGAGTTGGGATTGGCGACCAAGCCGGAAAAGAAGCTGGGCAATACACCCAAAAAGGGGGGGCGCACGCCCCGTTACCTGCAACTCGCGGGCGAACTGCGCGAGGCGATCCTTGCGGGCGCCTACGCGAATGGCAAACCGTTTCCCACTGAGACTGTGCTGTGCACCAAATACGATGTTAGCCGCTTTACCGTGCGTGAGGCCTTGCGCCGGTTGGAGGTCGAAGGCCTTATCGAACGGCGACGCGGATCGGGCACCACGGTTCAGCCGGCAGCAGCGCGAGGCGGGGCGTTGCACCAGCCGCTCTCGAATGTCGGCGAGCTTTTGCAATACGCGCGCGGGAGCGAGGTTACCTATGCTCTGCAAGAAACCGGCGCGCTGCCGAGAGAGGTCGCTGAACAAATTGGATCGAGCACCAAGGGCGAATGGACGCGCTACCAAGGTGTTCGGCACCATTCGGGCGAGACGCTGCCGTTGGCGGTGACCGACGCGTATTTTCACGAGAGCCTGAAAGACGCGGTCGATCAGCTTGATCTGAGCGCGGGGACTCTGTTCAGTCAGATCGAAACGCTGGCGGGCGTCAAAGTCAGCAAAGTCACACAGGATATTCAGGCGATCCCAGCGGACCCCGATATGGCCAAAACGCTTGTGATCGACAAAGGCGCCCCGATGCTGCGGATCTTGCGCTGCTACTTCAACGCCAAAGGCAAAGTGTTCGAGATTTCGGTCAGCCACCACGCCGGCGATCGTTTCGCTTATTCGATGCACATCGATGTGGATGTCTGACTCTTCGTACATTTAGCGTTTCTCGCCTTTCGCGGGGATAGGCGCAGGTTGCCATTCTTCACCAGCAAAGCGGATCGCAGGCGCAATATGACGGCCGCCGCCCGGAGCCTCGACGATCAGGCCGCGCTCTTTGATATGCGGTTCGTCAAGCGCTTCGCGGAAATCGAGGACCGGTGAGAACGCGACGTCCTTATCGGCGAACCATTCGACCCAATCGTCGCGCGTTTTCGTGGCGAATGTGTTGCGCAAGAACGCGATCAATTCGTCTTGTTCGCCTGCGGGCGCTTCGGCCAGAGGTAGCAAGTCCAATCGGTCGAGTGCGGCAAGCAGGTTTTTCGCAAACTTGATCTCGCGCCCGCCCAACGCGACGTGCGCGCCATCGCTCGTTGTGTAGACCTGATAAAAGCCTGCCCCGCCTAAGGAACGCTGCGAGGCGGAAACCGGGCTCGGCCCGCCCGATATCGCGCTGCCCGCCGTGTGCGCGCACCAGGGGAGCAGGCTGTCGAACATCGCGCAATCGATATAGGCTCCCTCGCCTGTTCGGTCGCGGCCCACCAGAGCCATCAACACCGCGGAAAGAGCGGTCAGCCCGGCGGCCAGATCCGCGCTCGGTGCGCCCGGAACAACCGGCGTTCCATCGGCTCCATCGTTGACCGCCAGAAAGCCCGCAAGCGCCTGCACCGCCATATCGTGAGCCGGGTGATGCGCGAGCGCGCCGTCCTGTCCAAATGCGCTGATCGAGCAATAGATGATGTCATCTTTGATCGCTTTGACCGCGTCGTAGTCGAAGCCCAGCCGTTTCATCACGCCGGGCCGGAACCCTTCGACGAAGATATCCGCGTTGGCGATCAGATCGCGAAGAGCCGCCTTGCCGACTTCCGATTTGAGATCGAGGAGCACACTTTGCTTGCCGCGATTAAGGTTGGCGAACCAAACCGAATGTCGCTTATCGCCGTAAGTATCGAATGGCGCCTGATCGCGCGCAGGATCGCCCGCCGTGGGTTCAACTTTGATCACCTCAGCGCCCTGATCGGCCATCATGACCGTCATCATCGGACCCGGCAGAAACTGCGACAGGTCGACAACCCGAACGCCGGTTAGCTTGCCCATTTGTGCTGTTCCCTCCCCTGGAATGTGAAGCTTAGATCACGCCTGATTTGCGTAAGTCAGCAATGCTCGCTTCGTCATATCCAAGATCGCCCAGGATGGCATCGCTGTCCGCACCCAACAGCGGAGCTGCGCGGTTTGGTAGTCGTTCGCCATCGAATTTGAGCGGGTTGGCGAGGATGTTGAGATCGGCTTTATCGGGATGCTCAACCACATCGCGCATGCCGATGGTTTCGAGCCACGGATTGTCGAGCGCGTCGCCCATTGTGTAAACCGGTGCGACCGGCACAAAGCCAGCGAGCAGATCTTTCCAATGCGCCATGGGCTGGGCTTGGAATTCGGCGTCCAGCAACTCAGTCAAAGCTTCGCGATTGGCAAGACGGTCCGCGTTGGTGGCAAAGCGAGGGTCGTCCTTCAGATCGTCACGCCCCATGCGAGTGACCAGAATGTCCCAGAACTTGGGCAGTTGGCACATCACGAACATCCAGCCATCCTTGGCCTTGAACATCTGGCTGGGTGTGGCGGTCGGGTGCGCGCTGCGCGGCGTGCGCGCGGTCTCGTCTCCGTGGTTCATATACCAAAGCGCGGGATAGCTGGTCTGGTGGACGGCGGCGGACAGCAGATCGGTGTCGACATCACAGCCTTTGCCGGTGCGCTGCGCGTCGACCAGAGCACCAAGAAGACCGATGCAAAAGATTGTACCGGTCATAAAATCGACCATCGACAGCCCCATGCGCTGGGGATCGCCGCCCGGTTCGCCGGTGATTGTGCAATAACCCGCCTCGGCTTGCATCAGATAGTCATAGCCCGGCCATTTGGCGCGATCATTATCGCGACCATAGGCCGACAAATGCGCGCAAACGACGGCGGGATTTGTGTCTTTGAGCGCGTCGTATTCCAAGCCCAAACGCGCTGGCAGATCGCCGCGCATATTGTTCGCCACCACATCGCACGTCGCGGCAAGTTTGTGCAGAATCGCCTGTCCCTCGTCCGAGTTAAGATCGAGCGTGAGCGACTTTTTGTTCAGGTTGAAGGCGTTGAAATAGGTGCTCTCGCCCTTACGCAGGAAATGTGGCCCAACCATGCGCGCGGTGTCGCCACCGCCGCGCCGTTTGCCGTCTTCGTCAATCTTGCCCGGAGGCTCAATCTTGATCACCTCAGCACCCATTTGTGCCAGGAACATAGTGCCATAAGGACCCGCACCGTATTGCTCGGCGCTGATTACTCGGAAACCCTTTAGAGGAAGATAGGCCAAGCGGCTCTCCAGCTTAGATCTGGTTTTCTTTCAAGTGCTGCTTGGCGATGATCATACGCTGCATTTCATTCGTTCCTTCGCCAATGCACATCAGCATGGAATCGCGATAATACCGTTCGATGTCGTATTCCTTGGAATAAGAGTATCCACCGTAAATGCGCATCGCTTCCTGGCTGTTTTCGACTGCGGCTTCCGAAGCGTAGTATTTCGCAATACCCGCTTCTTTGTCGCAGCGCTCGCCCTTGTCGTAGGCGACCGAAGCGTCAAGCGTGAGAAGGCGGGCTGCTCGCGCTTTGGTTACCATTTCGCCAAGCTTGAGCTGGATCGCCTGGTGTTGCGCGATGGGTTTGCCCATGGTCTCACGCTGTTGAGCGTATTCAGTCGCGAGGCGAAGCGAACCCTCGGCCAGACCCACGCCGCGCGCGGCAACGTTGATACGCCCCAGTTCAAGACCGCCGGTCGCCTGGAAAAAGCCCTGCCCTTCAACACCACCGATCAATTGGTCAGCTGGGATGACATAGTCTTCCATGATCAGTTCGGCGCTATCGATCGACTTGTAGCCAAGCTTGTCGAACTTCTTTCCGGTTGAAAGGCCCTCACGCTTGTCGGCGATGAAAAGGCTCATGCCCTTATAGCGCGGATTGGCGTCCGGATCGGTCTTGACCAGCATCGCAAAGCAATCGCCGTTGAGCGCGTTAGAAATCCATGTCTTCGTGCCGTTGAGAACGTAGTCGCCATCGGCGTTCTTCTTCGCCACGGTGCGGATCGCTTGCAAGTCGGTGCCCGCGTTGGGCTCGGTCAAAGCCAGTCCGCCACGGATCTCGCCAGTGGCGAATTTCGGCAGCCAGCGCATCTTCTGCGCGGGAGTACCAAAGCGTTCGACCGCGGCGGCCATGATCAGGTGCGAATTGAAGATGCCCGTAATCGCCATCCAATAGGACGAGATGCGCATCACGATCTTGGCATAGGTGGTCGCGGGCAGGCCCAGACCGCCATATTCCTGACCGATGGTCGCGCCGAACAGGCCCATTTCGGCCATCTGATGCACCAGTTTTTCGGGCCAGATATCGCCGTGATCGTGGTCCTTGATCACCGGAATCACATCGCGTTCAAGCCACCGGTCGATGGTGTCCATGAACGCCTGTTCGTCTTCGGGAGAAATCGAACGGATCTGATCGTCGAGGTTTGCAGCGGTGGCCATGGTGGTAGTCCCTTACCGGTGAATTGGAATGAATTGAGAGGGGGTTATTCGTCGAGCCCGCCCCTTAGTCGTCTAAACCGCCAAACCCGCGCTTCCACACGAGCACGGTGCGTTTGTAGTGGCTCACGATATCGCCATGTTGGTTTTTGGCGATGGTCTTGAAAGTGACGATGCCCTGCTCCGGGCGGCTTTTACTCTCGCGCTTTTCGAGAACTTCGCTCTCGCAATAGAGCGTGTCGCCCACGAAAAGCGGCTTGGTCATGCGCACTTCGTCCCAGCCAAGATTGGCAATCGCCTTGCCGCTGGTGTCCGACACACTCATCCCGGTCATTAGCGCGATTGTGAACGGGCTGACCACCAGAGGTTTACCGAATTCGGTGTCCTTCGACAGCTCATAGTCAAAATGCGCAGGGTGAGTGTTCATAGTCAGCAACGTGAACCACACATTATCCGCGTCAGTGATCGTGCGTCCGGGGCGGTGTTCGTAGACGTGCCCTTCTTCGAAATCCTCGAAGTAGCGACCCTGCACTTCGCGGAAACGTCCGGGGGCGACTTCAATTACGCCATCACGCATTAGAAACTCCTTCAGCGCGCGCCAGAACCGCGCGATACTTCTTTACAAATGGCGCTTCTAGCATCTTGCCCTTGAACCGGATCGCGCGTTCGCCGCCCGCTTTATACGCGTCCAGAGCCTCGCGCGCTTCGGTAATCTCCGCATCGGTCGGAGAGAAAGCGGCGTTGGCGTGCGGCACTTGGCGCGGGTGGATCACTGCCTTGCACAGGAAACCCAGAGCGGCGGCCCGGGTGCATTCGGCAGCAAAGCCATCTTCGTCGTCGAGGTGGATGTAGGGCACATCGATCGCAGGCTTGCCCGCTTCGGCGCAGGCGAGAACCATGGCGTGGCGCGCGCCCAGAAGCGGGTCCCAAGCGAGTTCAACGCCGAGCTCGCTCGAAAAGTCAGCCCCGCCCAACATCAGCGCCGAAACCTTTGCGTGGCGCACGATGTCCAGTGCGTGACGCAGTCCGCGCGGTGTCTCAACCAGCGGAACCAAATCCGGACAACGATCGCCCAACACGCCCATCACCACATCAAGCTCAGCCGCGGTCTCGACCATCGGCACCATCAGCACCTCGGGCAGAGTCTCAGCGTCGCCCAGCGCAGCCAAATCGCGCACACCGGCCAAAGTGGTCACCGCGTTGATGCGGATGCCCCAGTCCTTAGGAGCTTCGGCCACATAGGTAAGCGCCGCCTCGCGGGCGGTTTCCTTGTCCTCCGCCGCTACAGCGTCTTCAAGGTCGATTACGGTCAGGCCGGCACCGGCCCCTTTCGCCTTAGGAAAACGGTCGGGACGAGAGCCCGGAACAAACAAAAGGCTGGCGGCGGTAAACACGACGTTGGAGGCATCCTTTCAAAGCGCGCTCACGAGTGCGCCAAATTCGTTCTTCACAATTTGTCCGGACAAATCTAAAGTCAAGCAAGAAGTGAACAATTGTCCGGACAAATTCGATACGCGAACACTGTCTGGCCGTACACCGCTTGGGAGGGATTGTATGAAACTGAAGAACGCTCTTTTGGTTGCGGCCGGGCTGGTCGGAGCCTCGTTGGGCCTCTCAGCCCCTGCATCGGCGCAAATGCTCGACCCATCCAATCCGCAAGACGCGCTGGAAATCTCCAAGCGCCTGCAATGCGGTGTGTCCGAAGACGAACCCGCCGTCTACCACTGGTCGGGCAATATCTACGGTCGCAGCCCTGGCGTGCGCGACAAGCTTTTGTTCAAAGGCGAAGGCATGAACATTCGCCGCTGTGTCGAGGTCGAAGATGAAAAGCGCGGCAAAGGCTGGCGTCTGATCAGCCGCGAAGTGATGCTGATGCTCGACCCGAAAACGGGCGAAGTGCTCGACACATGGGAAAACCCCTACACTGGCGAAAAGGTCGACGTGATGCAGATTCACAACGACCCCGTGAACGGCCGCCCGAACTTCGCGATCAGCGCGGATGGAACGCCGTTCCAGATGTCGACCCTGCGCGAATCCGGCCCTTACGTCTTCATCCCGTTTGAAGTGCCACTGTTCTACCCCAACCCGCTCGCGGGCGGTTATCAGAACGCGGTCGGCAATATGTACCATGCGATGGAGATCTTCGATTTCTCCGGCCTGAAAGAGGAACTCTACGACAGCTCCACCCCCACGGCCTATCCGATGATCAGCTGGGTCCGCGTGTCGCCGTGGGCGCCGTGGATGAATATGGGCGGGCGTCCGGGACAGATGGTTTTTAACGCGATGGGCCGCAAATTGCCCGGCGGCTTTGAAGAGCTGCCCGATGTGCTGAAAAACGAGATCCGCGAGAACTACCCGATCTACGAGCAGGCGCCGCCCAAGAACGACACGCGCCGCAATGAGACGACGTGGACCAAATATAAGAAGCTGACCGACGCGAAGCGCGCTGAGCGAAAGGAAAACGCCACCATGGGCGGAAACGAGTAGGGATTAGTCGGCGTGACCACGCGCCGCGAGTTCCTCTCCGGGGGCTGCGCCACCTTCCTTGCCGGTGCAGCCCCCAAATCGGCCTGGGGCCGAACCCAATATGATGTTGCTATCATTGGCGCGGGCCTCGCCGGGCTGAACGCCGCGCGGATGCTAGAGGCGGCAGGCCTTTCGGTTGTCATTCTGGAAGCCGAGGACCGGATTGGCGGGCGGCTGCACACGTTGGATGAATTGCCCGGCGCTCCCGATGCGGGGGGTATTCAAGTGGGCGCGGGCTACACCCGTTTGCACACCATCGCCAAGGAACTAGGCGTCGCCTTGTCGAGCAAAAGCGGCGCGGGCGCGGGCCGGGTTCAAACGCCGGGCAATCTTTATTGGGTTGGTGGTCAACGCAGTATCGCCGAAGAATGGGCGGACAGTCCAGCAAACTATTTGTCCGAAGCCGAACGCGAAACCGAGCCCGCTTCGCTGCTGCGCCGCTACGCGCGCGCTTTCCCGACGCTGGAGAACCCAAGCGATTGGATGACCGCGCCGCGTGATCTCGACATTTCGGTTGAGAAAGCGCTGCGCAGGGCCGGGGCGAGCGACGAGGCGCTTCGCTTAATCGGAGCCAATTTCAACGGCCATTCGCCTCAGCGCATGTCGCAGCTCCACCTGGCGCGCACCTTTGCCCTGTTCCGCAGCCAGCCGGGGCCTGTCTCGACGATCACCGGCGGCTCGCAACGCCTGCCCGAAGCCATGGCGGGGACGCTGAATGGAGACGTGCGATTGAAGACCGGCATCCGGGGTATTGTCGAAAACACCGCTGGCGTCACGCTGCACCTAGACGAAGGCACGATCACGGCGAGGCACGCGATCTGCACTGTCCCTTTCTCAGCGATTAAAGCGCAAAGGCTCAAAATCAACAGTCCCAAGGTGCCGATCTCAGTAGGCTGGATCTTGGCCACGCTGCCTTACACCCGCGCTAGCTTCGCCTACTTAACCGCAAAAGAGCCCTTTTGGCAGAGCGACGGTCTCCCCGACACGATCTGGAGCGATGACCCGTTGATCGGGCGCGTGTTCGTTCTTTCCGATGGCAGCGGCGACGCGCCACCACGGCTTAAGCTTTGGACCAATGGAAGCGGCGCAAACCTCCTCGACAGCCTCGAACCCGAGCGGGCCAAAAGCGAGATCATTCGGCGGATTGAGACCGTTCGCCCATCCGCCAAGGGAAAGCTCAAAATGGAGCGGCTCTACAGTTGGCAAAAGAACCCGCACGCGGCTGGTATCTATCACCATTTGGGAGCCGGAATCTCAGGCGGTCTCGCGTCGCTGCATGACTGGGAATGGGGGCGTCTCCATTTCGCCGGAGAGCATATGGCGCAGGCCTCCACTGGTATGGAAGCCGCGTTGGAAAGCGGCGAGCGTGCGGCACGGGCTATTCTAGCACCAAAATAACGTAAACCCCTGATTATAAATATCAAAAGGGCGAGATCGCAAAATCCCGCCCTTCTTGTTCATGCCCCGCTCCCGCAGGTACTTAGTCAACTAAACCCCTCAATACCGAGCCGACAGAACCAGCCCGAACCGCCGTCCCGGACGCAGGCCCGCGATAAAGCTGCGGCGAAAATTCACATCGGCGTCGGCGTAACGGATGATCTGCTGGACCGCGTCTTCGTCGAACAGATTGTTGACGTAACCCTGGATGCGGAAGTTGCCGTTTTGCAGACCGATGCGAGCGTCCACCTCAACAGCGCCGCCTGTCCGCGCAAGGTTGTGAACCTGCGCAAAGCTGTTCGAGGTGTAGGTGATGTTCGCGCCAGTGAAGAACTCCCAGTCGCCATTCTTGCCGATATTGGTTGGCGCGCGCATGTCGACATCGACAAAGGCGCGGTGCTTGGGCGCACGCGGGATGCTCTGGCCGGCGATCGAACCGAACAGGCTCTGGCACCCATCGACGTTCGGGAATTGATCCCCGGTCGAACAGTTGACCAGACGATCATCCGCCACATCGTTGAGCACACCTTGGTTTTCATCCACGCCGCTGGTGAACTCGGTGTCCGCCAAGGCGTAGTTTGCGGTGACCGTGATACCCGGTGTCAGCTGGCCGATCATCTCGGCCTCAAGACCGAAGATCTCCGCTTCGCCTGCGTTGGTGACAACGCTGATCTGGTTAGGCGGCACCTCGACGTTCTGCGTCAGCTGATATCCTTCGATATCGGTAAAGAAGCCAGCCACGTTGAGCACAAGCTTGCCGTCAAAGAACGTGTTCTTCAGGCCCAGTTCGTAGGACGTGTTGTCCTCGGCCGCGAAAGTCGCGACGTCGACCGTCGGATCGTTCGCGCTGGCTGCGATAGCAAGCGCGCCGTTGAATCCGCCGGGCTTCTGACCTTCAGCGTAGATCGCATAGAGCAGGTTATCCGGACTGATCGACCAATCAAAGGTTACCCGCGGCGTGAACTCTCTAAAGGTTTGGGTTCCCGTGGTCGGCATCGGCCGCGGGTCGCCTTCGTCAAAATCAAATGCCTGGAGGCTGATCTCTTCTTCGGCGTAGCGCCCTTCGATGCCGAGATTGATCTCTGGCGTGATGTGCCAGCTGATCGCTCCGAAGATCGCCTTGTTCTCGATATCGAGCAGGTTCTCGCTGCGATCATTGGGAACCGAAGGGCCGAAGAACGGCGCCACGCTGCCACAGATCGGGTTTGCGGCGCAGCGCGCAGTTTCCGCGCCAATCGCCGCGCCAAAGCTGGCGCCCGCTCGGGCCAGAGCGTCCGATGGGACGTCGCGGATCGTGAAGCTGTTATCCTTTTGATCGAAGTAATACCCACCAACGAGGAAATCGAAGCTATCGCTTTCATATTCGAACCGCAGTTCTTGCGAATAGTCTTCGACATCGCTTCGGTTGGCGAAGCTGAAATCGACCGTGGTGCCAACGAAACCAAACGGGAAGATCGGTCCAGCCGGACCAAATCCGGTCGGTGCGCCCGCCGGGAACCGCGCGAAGACAGCAGTCTGGAAGCTGTTTGGCCCGTAGTCGCCGTCCGTCCGGGTATCCTGAACACGGCTGTTATAGCCGGTAAGAGAGACCAGACGCATGTTTTCGCCGACATCCAGTTCCCACCGGAAAGAGACGTTGAACGTGTCCGCTTCAATGCCAACGTCACCAGGGTTAGCGAACTGACGCGAGAAATCGGTGTTCAGCTGACCGGGCTCGATCACGCCGCAGAAATAGCGCCCGCCACCGCCGTAAAGCGATCCATCATCAAACAGGCAATTGTTCTGACCGGTTCCCTGCGCGAAAATCGCGGGCTGACCGTCGTCGGTGTTGTTGTAATATCCGCGCAAAGTCGCCCGGAATGGCCCGCCATTATCGAACGCCAAAAGGCCCGAGGCCGACCGAGACGACTGCTGCCCCAACCTCTCGCCATCAAACGCGTTCGTAAACTCACCGCCAAAATCATAGAAACGGCCGTTAACGCCGAAGGAGAGGCTGTCCGTGATCGGCCCTCGAATGCCGCCAGTCAGTTCATACCGACCGAACTCGGAAACATCGGCAGTCACTTGCCCTTCCCAGGTATCACCAGGGAGCTTGGAAATGATGTTGATCGCGCCCGAATAGGTGTTGCGTCCATACAGCGCGCTTTGCGGGCCCTTCACGATTTCGACCCGCTCAATCGTGTCGACATCATAGTCCGCCAAGCTGCCGGTATAGTAGATGCCGTCAATGAAGAAGGCGACACCAGAATCGCCCAGAATGTTGGCTTGACCGCGGATGACCGGGCGGTTGCCGTCGCGGCCAAAACTGTCGTCAAAAATCAGGCCGGGCGTCGTTTGCGCGATGTCGGTCAGATTGTTGAGGTTGAGCCGCTCAATCGACTCCGCGGTGGCCACGGCCACGCTGGTCGGTACGTCCTGTAGCGATTCTTCACGACGACGGGCCGTGACAAGAATGCCGGTGTTGGCTTCGATGATGCTGACTTCTTCGTCGCCATCAGCGCCCGTGTTCTCCTGCGCGAAGGCCGCGCCCGGAGTGAGCACGGTCGCAGCCATAAGGCTGCCCCATAGAGCTTTGTTCATGTTATCCTCCCTGTCCGCGCTGCTTCCCACCGCAGCGCTAAAAGTCGTCCCTGACCCTATTTCTGCCCAGCCTCAAAAATTTGTCCAGACAAATTTTTGAGGCTGGGCGTTTGTGCACGATCTTGAGTCTTCACGGCAACGGTTTGACGTTGCCGAGGAAGGCCGTGATCATGAGCAGGATGTAGACCGCCCACACCCAGATGCGGGTCTTGTCCATCGTGCGGCGAAGTGGAACTTCGGTTTCGTCACTGGATCCTTGCTCGAGCACGGCCGTCAATTGCGCACCGACCGGCTTGAAGGTCACGTCGATCATGATGGCGGCCACAAAAATCAGCCCGAACATCAGCGCCTTCCACGCCAACCAGTCAGGCGAAAGCGGCGCGTTGATAAGCAAGCTCTGCCCACCCAGCCACAGATAAAAGCCGCCGATGATCCAGCGCAGCCAGCCTTCGATCGCGCGGTTGCGCGCGGCGCGCGGGGTCATGTCATGCTGGTGCGCGTCCCAGACGAGCCACAGCCAAAACAGGCCGATGACCCACGCGGCTACGACCAGCCACGTCGGCACGTCCCACCAACCACCAAGATCAACGACGCTGAGCGACAACGGCACCATCAACGCCCAAGCGCTGCGCGGAACCATATCGATTTCAACCAGGAGCTTGAGCAGCGCAATGCGCTGATCGAGCGTGTAGTCCGCTCGGCGGCGGAAATGCTGACCCAGCACGAACACACCGACATCCGCCCCCAGCCAGAGGACAAAAAGCAAAAGATGCACGTAAACCAACGCCGGGTAGGCGAACCCTGAGATTTCCACTCACAGCCCCTCAAACAAATGTGTTGCGCGCATACCACGCGCCGCGACACGATTGAACAATTTGTCCGGACAATTTGCATTTCCTCGCTTGACAAGCAAGAGGTTGTCCGGACAAATTTGATCCACTGGACGTTGAGGAACGGCCGTGCACCCTTGCATGGTTTGCAATCAGGGAAGGAATTGATCCCATGAATTCGCGCATTTCACCGCGGCTGTCGCTGGCCAGCATGACTTCAGCACTTGCTCTCGCCGCGATGCCTAGCACCGCTCTTGCACAGGATACCGAAGCCGAAGAGAGCGCTGAAGAGCAGTCCGGCGTAGCCCGGATTATCGTGACCGCGCAGCGCCGGGAAGAAAGTGTCCAGGATGTTCCGATTGCGATCAGCGCGTTCAACAACGAAGAGCTGGCCCGGCGCGGGATCGCCAACGCTTTAGAAGTCGCGCAGTTTGTGCCGAACCTTGTTGGCCTCAACAACACCGGCCTTGGCACCGCGAACGCCTACTACCTGCGCGGCATCGGAAACACCGAAAGTATCGCAACCTTCGACCCACCGATCGGCACCTATGTTGATGACATCTATCTCTCGCGTCAGAACGCCAACAACCTCTCTCTGTTTGACGTAAACCGCGTCGAGGTTCTGCGCGGACCGCAAGGCACTCTGTTCGGTCGCAACACCACGGGCGGCGCGGTCAACGTCTATATGAACGATCCCGGCGACGACTACGCCGGCTTCGTTGAAGTGGGCTATGGCTCATATGACCAGAAATTGGGCCGCGCGTCGCTTGATATCCCGCTGTCCGACAGCTTTGCGGTCAAGGTTTCGGGCTATTTCCAGGACGACGATGGCTACGCAATCAACACGCTCGCCAACGATCGGACCAACGAAAACGATGGCTGGGGCGTGCGTCTCGGGATTCGCGGCGAACTGTCGGACACGATCAGTTGGAAGGGATCGTACATCCACACCTATGCCGATTCTGCGAACGTTCTGAACTTCGATTGCGACCCGGCCAACCCGACCAACTGCGATGGCCGATTTGTCTCGACCGGATTTACCGAAGGCAGCAGCCTCAACAGCGGTGCATTTGGGCCGTTGGTCACGGGTGAGAAGGCCAATTTCGGCCTCGGCAACGAAGCGGAGATGGATTTCCTATCGTCCAACTTTGAGATCGAACTTGGCGAGGATTGGACAGTCAACTTCATCACTGGTTTCGTCGATATCAATCAGGACTTCGCCCTCGATTTTGCTGATGGTCGCGGTTTGCCGAGCGCATCAAACCCGATCCCGGCGGTCACCGGCTTTACCTTCGGCGGCTTCACCATCGCCAACCAGGGTGAGCACACGCAGTTTACGCAAGAGATCAAGTTCACCGGCAGCCTCGCCGATGGCCTGATCGATCTGGTCGGCGGAGTGTTCTATTTCTACGAGGACAACCGCACCGACTTTGGCGATATCTTCTCACTCAATCTCGGGCCGGGCGGACCGCCGCCAGATGGCTTCCCGCTACTGTTGGCGGATCGGATCATCGACAACGAAGCCGAAGCCTGGGCCGGTTACGCACAGGCTGACTTCAACGTAACCGATCGCCTAACGCTGACAGCAGGTATCCGGTACACGGACGAGACGAAGGACTTCGCGATCACAGATAATCGAAACCGAATTGGCGGTGGGTTGTGTTCGGCCCCCAACCAGTTTGGCCCTTCGACCTGCATCGACAGCGCCAATCTGGTCGCGGCCAACGGCGTGGCGATCCCGCGCGAACAATCGGTCGACATTTTCACCCCGCGCTTTGCCGTAAATTACGAGATGGACGATGTGCTGCTGTTTGCGTCAGCCACGCGCGGCTTTAAGTCGGGCGGTTGGAACGCGCGCGGCACCTCGCCGGGCGAATTGCTGCCGTTCGGGCCGGAGACCGCGTGGTCGTATGAGGCCGGCTTCAAGTCGGATCTGTTCAACAACCTCCTGCGCCTCAACGTCACCGCGTTCTATCTTGACGTGAGCGATCTGCAGGCACCTTCCGCGTTTATTCGCGGCGATGGCAGCCTTGCCTTCCTGACCCGTAACTTTGCGGACTATGAGAACAAGGGTCTGGAAGTCGAAATCACAACCGTCCCGGTTGATGGCCTCAACCTGTTCGCCTCGCTCGGTTATCAGGATGATGAATATAACATCGACCAGAACGCGCCGGTGCTCGACGAATTTGGCGTGCAATCAGTCGCCGCGCAGCAGGCCACTTGCCTCACTCAATTGGCGAGCGGTCTAATCCCCAACGTGAGCGGGCCGGACAACGCGACCGCTTGCGGTGTGGGTATCGTCGCTCCCAATGGTGACCTTGCCGAACCCGTTCGTACGCCGGACTTCACCATCGCCTTTGGCGGCAGTTACGACATCGACGCAGGCGACATAACGTTCCGGCCCTTCGCCAACGCCAACTGGCGCAGCAGCAGCGAAGTGGGCACTAGCGAGCTCACTTTGTTCGATCAGCCGATCACGGGGCCTTCTGGCACGGTGTTTCCGGCCAACACACTGGGCCTCGGCGATCCGCTTGATCCGGCGTCGGGTTCGTTCAGTCCTTCGCGCTGGATCGTTAACGGCGGTCTGACGCTGGCGCACACGAACGGCTTGTCAATCACGGCAGAATGCCGAAATTGCTTCGATGAAGAGGCGGTGGAAAGCGCGCTAGCGAACTTCAGCTACTTGAATCCACCACGCACTTGGATCGTACGGGCCAAGATCGATTTTTGATCGATTGAATGCGAGACCTTCAGGCACGGCATGAGACCATTCCGCTTAGCCTGGAAAATTGGAGCGGCGGCGGCGTTAAGCGTCGCCGCCGCTCCACTCTGGCTGTCGACGCCCGCGCGCGCGCAGGAAGCGGCTGACCCCGCTCCAAAAACATTCGCTTCCGAGTTCGGCATCGGGCCGTGGAGCGAAGTGGTCGTCAGCGTCACCGACCTGAAAGAAAGCTCGGCGTGGCTGGTCGAGGATGGCGGGTGGACAATCGCCGCGTCTGGCGTGCTCGACACAAAAGAAATCGCCTATTGGGGATTGCCGAAAAGCGTCTCAGGCACCTTCCGCAAAGTCTGCGCTCCGCGAGAAAAGACAGGCTGCATTCGCTACGTCCGCTTCGCCGGCGTCGAAGGTCAGCGCCCCATTCGCCAGGCCGCGCGGCCATGGGATACAGGCGGCATCTTCTCTATCATGCTGCGTTCTAACGACACGCAGGCCATGTTCGACGCCGCGATTGCTCGTGGTTGGTGGGCGGAGAGCCCACCTTACGCCTTTAGCTTTGGCGGATCGGACCTGCTCAATGTTGTCATTCGCGGCCCGCACGGCGTGAATTACGCGCTTTATGAGCGCAAATCCCCGCCCTTTACCGGATTTCCAGTCGGCAAGCTCAGCCGCGCGTTCAACACGATGCGGATGGTCAAGGATCAACCGGCGAGCCTCGCGTGGTATCGCGACAAACTCGGTCTTGTGACCCTGTTCGACGCGCCCTTCACTGATCCGGAACCGCGCGCCAACAACTTCTCCGTTCCCGCCAATCTCGCCACCACATTGGTGCGCCGCGCGGCGGTGGTCCAGCCCTTCGTAGCAAGCGAGGATGGCCGGATCGAGCTGATGGAGTTCGAAGGCTTTGATGGGCGCGACTATTCGGCGCACGCTTCGCCGCCCAGTCTTGGCATCATCTCAGTCCGCTATCCGGTGCGCAACAGCGCGGACTACGCGAAGTTTCTTGAAACCATGGGCGTGGTGATTGAACGCGCCGCCACCGACGTTCTCATCCCCGAGCTGCTGGGAGCCCCTGCCCAAGCGAGCCTTTTTGCTGTGCGCGATGCGGACGGCAATCTGACCGAGTTCTACGATGTCGAATGACGCCACTGGAGTACAGATGACGCGGCGCGATCTGTTGGCGGGCGGCGCTGCGATCGCGGCACTCGCCGCCATGCCGGCCCACTTGGCTCAGGCGAAAACATTCACGGAGGATAGCGTGCACGACATCGTTCTGATCCACGGAGCTTGGCACGGCGCGTGGTGCTGGGAGTTGGTGACGCCCTTGCTGGAAAAACAAGGCTTTCGCGTTCACGCCCTCACCCTCCCTGGCTTGGCCGAGCGCGCGGATGAACTGACACCAGACTTGGGTCTCCAAAACCATATCGACGACGCCATCGCGCAGATTGACGCGAGAGGATTGGAGCGCTTCGTTCTGGTCGGGCATTCCTATGGCGGCATGGTCATCACCGGCGTGGCCGACGCGCTCAAGTCGAAGATTGCGCACATCGTCTATCTCGACGCGGCCTTGCCCAAAGATGGAGAGTCAATGCTGTCTTATGGCGAACCTCGCCCACAGGCCGCGATCGACGGTGCAATAGCGGCCATGCGCGGCCTTGCTCCCGATGGCGTTGGTATGATGGCCTTCCCACCTTCGGTCCTTGGCATTCCCGAGGATCACGAACGCTATGATTGGGTCGCGAAAAACCTGACCGCGCATCCGCTCAAGACATGGCTTGATCCGATCGCTCTGCCCAATGGCGGGGCGCAAGGATTGCCCGCGACCTATGTCGAATGCACCAATCCGCGCTTGGCCCAGACGCAATTCGCATGGGTGGCCGAGCAGAAACGCGGTGCACCGGGGTGGAACGTGGTTGAGCTTGCGACTGGGCATGATGCGATGGTTACCGAGCCCGAAGGTGTCGCCGCCATCATTCTCGCCGCGGCCAATACAACGAAGGAATCGCGCTAGCGCCGTTGGTCCGCTAGGAGCGCACAAGGAACTTGGGAGACACACGCGTGAGTGCAAACAAGAGCTTCTTTCTTAGGATTGTAAGCTGGTGGCGCGAGACTGAATTCTCCCGCGCTTGGAAAGTGCTGCTCGCGGCCACTTTGGGCGTCATGTGCGGCGCCTCACCGATCCCGTTTAACGTGATCGGCTTCACCGCCGAACCGCTCACCGCTGAGTTCGGCTGGACGCAAACGCAGATCGTCACCCCAATCACCTTGTTTGGCGTCATAGCCAGCTTGCTTGCGCCCGTTTTCGGGTGGCTAGCCGACCGTTTCGGCGTGCGCCCCGTGGCGCTTTGGTCGTTGTTCGCCTTTGGCATCGCTTTCGCCGCCATCGCTCTTACACCAGCGGGCAACACGCCCTCGACTCTCTACACGTATTATGGCCTCTGGGTCGTGGTTGGGATCGTTGGCATCGGTTCCACTCCGGTCACCTGGAGCCGGGCGATCAATCTGTGGTTCTACACAAACCGAGGCCTCGCGCTCGGCATCCTGCTTATGGGCACCAGCCTTGCCGCGATGGTTATCCCAAACGTCGCCGTGTGGGCCATCGAGAGTTACGGCTGGCGTTCGATGTTCGCGGTCGTGGCGGTTTTCCCGATCCTGGCGGTCATCCTGAATTACTTTCTTTTTCGCGAACCAACCGCCGAAGAGCGCCCCAAAGCGATCGAAAGCGACAGCGGAGCGCTGACCGGCAAGACGCTCGGGGCGGCGTTCGGCGACTATCGATTCTATGTCATTTGGCTCAGCATCGCTCTGATTGCCGGCGCGTTTGGTGGAGCCTTTATTAACCTGCCCAAGATGCTGTCGTTGCGCGGGCTGGAACCGCAAACCGCGGCGAGCGTCATGGGTATTCTGGGCATCGGCATCTTTGCCGGGAGGCTCATTACGGGCGCTCTGCTTGATCGGTTTTGGCAGGGCTTTGTCGCCTTCCCGTTGCTCTGCCTGCCTGCGATTTCCGCCTATATCCTTCTGGGCGACAGCCTGCCCTTCACCCTCGCCGCCACCGCAGGGTTTCTGCTCGGATTTGCGGCGGGCGCGGAGAGCGATCTGATCGCCTATCTTACCGGGCGCTATTTTGGGATGGCGCATTATGGCAAGATCTACGGCATGCTCTACATGCCCTTCGGCCTGTTTTCCGCCGCCTCACCGATCATCTACGCGCAGGTTTTCGACCGCACGGGCAGCTATGATCCGATCCTCGAAGTTTCGATCTACGCCTTCATCGCGGGCGGCGCGTTGCTGCTTTTGCTGGGTCGCTATCCCGCAAGCTTCCCCGAAACCGAAGACACCTCCACCACCCCCGAACCGGAGTTTGCATGATGGCCACTCTTGCTGCCGAAAACCCGCTCGCTGGCGTCCGTTCCTCGGTCGCCGAGGCCTCACTTTTGACAGACGCGGCCTCGCTGGCGCTGTTCAGCCACGATGTGCTGTCGAGCGGGAATGAACCGCTGGCGGTGTTCCGACCGAGCAGTGTTGAAGAGCTCGCCAAAGGTGTGGACGCGGCGACCAGAGCGGGCATCGCCATCGTCCCACGCGGCGGCGGTATGAGCTACACCGGCGGCTATCTTTACGAAGGCGGCGATCACATTCTGGTCGATACCGTCGGGCTCGATGAAATCCTTGAGATCAACGAAGAGGATATGACAGTCACAGTCGAGGCTGGATGCAGCTGGGACAAGCTGCACCGCGCGCTTCAACCGATGGGCCTTCGCGCGCTCGCATGGGGTACACTTTCCGGCATCCGCGCAAGTGTGGGCGGCGGGATGAGCCAGAACGGGCTGTTTTGGGGGGCACGTAACGGTTCGGCGGTGGACAGCGCGCTCAGCCTCGATGTGGTGCTCGCCGATGGGACGATCGTTTCGACAGGCTCGGAGTTTTTCCGTCCCTTTGGCCCTGACCTCACCGGCCTCTTCCTCGCCGATTGCGGCGCGTTTGGCGTGAAGGCGCGCGTGACGCTTAAACTGGTGCGCGAGGCAACGGCCTTCGCCTATGGCTCGTTCAGCTTTGACGACGCCGACGCGCTCCTCACCGCGATGAGCGCCATTGCGCGCGAGGAACTGGCGGCGGAAAGCTTCGCCTTTGACCCCTTCCTCCAATCGCAGCGCATGCAGCGCGACAGTCTGGCGAAAGACGCCAAGCAGTTGGGCAATATGCTCAAGGCGCAGGCCAAATCGGGCGGCGTATTCAAAGCCATGAAGGAAGGCGCCAAGGTCGCGCTTGCGGGGCGCAGCTTCCTCGACGATGTGCCTTTCAGCCTGCACTGCATCGCCGAAGGCCGCCACCAAGGCGCGGTCGATGCCGATATGGCCCGCGCGATCGAAATCGTGCGCGAAGCTGGCGGCACGGTGGTCGAAAATTCGATCCCCAAGATCCTGCGCGCCAACCCCTTCCCTCCGCCCAATTCGATGCTGGGCCCCAATGGCGAACGCTGGGTGCCGGTGCACGGCTTCCTGCCGCATTCGAAACTGGTTGCGGGCTGGGAGCGGCTGCAAAAGCTGTGGGACGACAACGCGGAGGCGATGGAGCGGCTGGGCGTTGAAACCGGCGCTCTGATCGCGGCGACGGGACGCAGTTCGTGCCTCATCGAACCAGTGTTCTTCTGGCCGGGGCAGCACAACCCGCTGCACCACGAAGCGATTGAGAAGGACCATATGGCCAAGCTCAAAGCCGCGCCGGATAGCCCCGAGGCCAACGCGCTGGTGATGGAGTTACGCGCCCAAGTGATCGCGATTTTCAAGGATATGGGCGCGATCCACCTGCAAATTGCGCGCAGCTATCCGCTCAAGGAAAGCCACGACGCAGCCGGATGGGATATGCTCACAGCGCTCAAAGCTCAGGTCGACCCGCAAGGTCTGATGAACCCGGGTTCGCTCGCGCTTTAGGCATGGCTTTGGACCTCGACCGCAGGAGGGCCTTGGCCGCCGGACTCGGGGCCACTCTCGCCGTGCAGATCCCCGCTTGGGGCCGCGCCCCCGACAATGGAGATGATGTGACCGACACCTCAACCTACAGCGCCATGGCGATCCAGCTGACCGCGCGCTCGCTTGAACGCCTGCCCGACACCGCCGCCGCGCGCGCCGCGATGCTGGACCATATCGCCGAGATCGAAGGGCCAATCCGCACCAGCTCAATCTTTGTCGCGCAATACGCTGGAAAGCCGGTGAAGCTGGTCGTGCTGCCGGAATATCTGTTCACCTCTTACCCAGGGCGCATATCCATCCCAGACTTCGCGAGCCGCGTGGGCTGGGCCGAGAATGGCCCGGAATACGAAGCCTTGGGCAAAGTCGCTCAGAACCTGGGCGTGTTCCTAGCGGGCAACGCGTATGAAACCGACGAAGCCTTTCCCGATTTCTATTTCCAGACCTGTTTCATCATCGCGCCTTCGGGCGATGTGGTGCTGCGTTACCGCCGCCTGATATCCATGTTCGCCCCCAGCCCGCACGATGTGTGGGATGCCTATCTCGACAAATACGGCCTGGAAGGCGTCTTCCCCGTCGCGCGCACCGAAATCGGCAATCTCGCCGCCATCGCCTCGGAAGAAATCCTCTACCCCGAAATCGCGCGCGCTCTGGCGCTGCGCGGGGCGGAGATTTTCTGCCATTCGTCCAGCGAAGTCGGATCGCCCATCGCCACAAATAAAGACATCGCCAAACAGGCGCGCGCGTTTGAGAATCTCGCCTATGTCGTCTCGGCCAACACCGCTGGGATTGCGGGCACCGCGATGCCGCTGTCGAGCGCGGAAGGAAACAGCCAAGTCGTCGATTGGAAAGGCCGCGTGGTCGCGCAATCGGGCGATGGCGAGACGTTTACCGCGTTCTCGACCGTGGACCTTGGCGCCCTACGCGAGGCCCGCCGCACGCCGGCCATGACCAATTACCTCGCCCGCCAGCGCCCGGCTCTGTTTGCGCAAGCCTACGCCGCCGCCGCTGACAATTTCGCGCAGGAAGACATGGTCACCGATGGCAAACCCGCCATCCCCGAGCGCGACTATTTCCGCCGCCGTCAAGCCGATTTGATCGAGCGTTTGGACAAGGCGGGGATCATCTAATGGAGCAACGCCCGTGAAACACAGAAACGTGCGCGGAAAGATCCGCTATTCCTCGATGAAGCCAGGCATGGAAGGCCAGGAACGCGGGCGCGAATGGTTCAACTTTTCACACCACGCCGATGGCTCCACCATCATGAGCGCGCAATGCGAGATTGAAGAGCCCGATCCCACCGTCCTGCGCAACATCACCTGCCATATCGGCCCGGACCGAAAACCGCGCAATCTGCTGGTGCACCTGACGCTGGGCGACGACTTCCTAGGCTCGGGCTGGATGGCCTATGACCCGGACGCGAACCAAATCACCTGCGAAAGCACAGGCCCCGATATCGGCCGCAATTCCGAAACACGCGAGGCGGGCGAATTCGACGCTTTCGGCACGCACCCGGTCGCCGGTGATGGCTTCACCACACGCCTGATGGATGTCAGCCAAGGCCCGCACAAACGGCGCCTCAAGTTCTACCTCCCCTCCCCCGACCACCGCGGCGCCAGCGCCCCGCAAATCGCCTACCTCGAAATGGTGATGGAATATGTCGGCGAGGAGGAAAAGACCGTCGAAGCGGGCACCTTCCAATGCCGCCGCTATCGCTATGTCGACGACAGCGAAGAGGGCATGGGCGGCACGCGCCATCCCGATTTCGACATGTGGGTGACGGCCGACGAGGACTCGGTGCTCGTCTACGGATCGATCGACGGGTACATGATGAACCGCTATGAGTTGGTGAAGCTAGTACGCTAACCTAATCGAGAGGGCGGTTTAGCAAAGTGTCAGATTAGCAGACCGCCGCCTCCCGACCCAATTCTTGACGATTAAGCGGGGGCAGACCCGGAGGTCTGAACCCCTGGCGTTCAAGCTTCTACAAAGCGAATTTGTACGCCACGGACCATCATTGTCATCGTTCTAACACCGCTAGTCGAACCGATGTAGGTCTTACCTTTTGTCCACTCCTGACCGGTGCTCCGCCCATTCTGACCATAGCGAAACTTTTGTAAGCAATCCAAGACGGCAGCATTCATGCGTGGCTGAGCCCTCCATACTAGTTCACCGATTTCAAAACCGACCTCTGCGCTGGCTATGCCGTTCCTTGTTAAATAGCCTCGATACTCACCGGAAACTTGATCCCAAACAACTGCCATACGCCAACGATTGTCTCTTGGACTGGTAACTTGCCAAGTGCCCGTAATAGCAAGCGGGTCAGTCTGCTCGCTTTCGGCAGAAACGTCCCCAGTCTTTAGACGTAAGTGCTCGATCGATTGTAAAGCAGCTGCCGCCTGTATTGGGCTAAAGCCAAGCAACAAAGCCAGGACGGGCATCCTACACATTGATAAAAGATCTATCGACATAGGTTCTCCAAAGGGGATTACGGGCGTACTCGCCGTACAAATGCTGCAATGCCTACAGCGGATCTCAACGAAGTGCTAATCTTCGGAGAACGATACACCTGAGAATCGTTGTGGTATTCAGTTCTGCTTGACTTAGACTTATTGAGGCAAACTGTTTCTTATCTGACCCTTGGCTGCACCTCGGAGTCCGCTTGCACCCACCGCTTCGGTCGTTGGCTCGCGGTTTAGGTACGGACTGAAGCAGACACGCGTCCCTCAACTCCGCACCGTCGCCCTCCGGTCGGCCACCTGCACCATCACCTTGCCCATATGCGCGCCGCTTTCGAGGTGCGCGTAGGCGGCTTTGGCGTTGTCGAAGTAGAACGTTTTGTCGACCAGCGTTTCGACGCCGTGTTCGGCCATCACTTTCAGGCATTCTTCCAACATCGCGCGATGCCCGCTGGTGATGCCTTTGATGGTGATGTTCTTGCCAAGGATCGGCCCTTGCCCGAAATTGCCCGCGTCTTGTGGAGAGCCGGAAAGCGCGCCGACCGTTCCGATGCGCCCTTCGACGCCGGTGGCGGTCAGGGTTTGCTCGAATTCGGCAAAGCCAATTGTGTCGACGACAACATCCGCGCCGCGTCCGCTGGTCGCCTCGAGCAACGCCGCGCCCCAATCGGGCCGGTCCTTGTAATTGACGGTGAAATCCGCGCCCATTTCGCGCGCTTTGGCGAGTTTCTCTTCGCTGGATGAGGTGATCGCGAATTGCGCGCCCATCGCCTTGGCCAAGGCCAGCGCGAAGACGGAGACACCGCCGGTCCCCTGAGCTAGCACCAGTTTACCCGGTCCAGCCCCACCAAAGGCGACCATGGCGTGCCACACCGTGGCGGCCACCACGGCGAGGGTTGCCGCCGTTTGGTCAGAGATCGCATCGGGCAGCTTGATCGCAGCCTTGGCTGGGAGCACGGTCTTTTCCGCCAGCCAGCCATCCATCGTCACGCCCACATCGCGCCCGTATATGTGGAAGCCAAACCCAGTTTCCGGGTCCCAATCGACAAAGTTCGCCGCCACCACCCGGTCACCAATCGCAAAGCTCTCAACGCCCTCACCCACGGCTTCGACGACACCGACACCATCGGTGAGCGGAATGCGGTCCTCGGGTAGGTCGGTGCCGTAGTGGCCACGCAGGATCATCAGATCACGGTAGTTCAAGCCCGCAGCTGTGACCGCGACGAGGATTTCTCCGGGCCCCGCAACCGGATCATCCCGTTCCACGAGCCTAAGGCTCTCGACGCCGCCTCTTGGTCCGATTTCCCACGCTTTCATGGTTTTACGCCTCTCTGATGGGAGCAAAGATCCGGTCGATGAATTCCTTCACCTTCGCCTCGGGATCGACGCTCTTACCGCTTTTTTCCGCTTCGAGCGCGATCAGGCGCTCTTCCTGCACCCAGACCTCTTGCGCGAGGTTCATCATGACCGCGACGAAACGATCCATGCCCGGATCGGCGAAGAAGCGAGCGTTGCCTTGATCATCGTAAAGGCTCGGCGGCGCGTCTTCGGGGTGTAGCTTTTGTTCACTCACTTTTTGAACGCTCCATAACCGTACCACATCACGCCTTCGGCCAGACGCCCGGTGGTTTCCTGCCCTACGCCTTCGGCCCGGTCGCCCTTGGCGGCCTGCGCCACAGCGTCCGCTCCGTAAATGCCGACAGAGGGCACAACGAAATCGAAATAGGTGTCTTGAGGAAAGCCCGCGCGGGTGCACAATTCGGCGGGCACTTCGTCGCGATAGCCTTTGTAAAAAGGCTCGTTGTTATAATAGCTGTCCCAGTCGAGATAGAAGCCGTCAAAGGCGTCCATCTGCGCGTTAGGCGGCAGCTCCATATGGATGATCAAGCCACCGGGTTTGAGGACGCGGTACGCTTCGTCGAAGGCTTTGGCGCGCTGTTTCTTGGACAATTCGTGCAGGAACATGCTCGACCACACGACGTCAAAGCTTTCGTCTTCGAAAGCGAGGTCGTCGGCGCACATTTGCTGGAAATGCACCTTTTGCCCCTGCATCTTTGCGCGCGCCGATCCATAGGCGAGCGGGCCGGGCGCGGCGTCAATCGCGACGACTTCGGCATCGGGATAGGCTTGCTTCCACGGCAGCGTGTTGTGGCCAATAGTGCAGCCGGTATCGAGGATGCGTTCGGGCGCGAAGTCAGGGAAACGCTGTTGGATATACTGGCTCATCGAAAGGCCGATATCGTCCAGGTTCGCGCCCATCAGGCCCATCGAAAACACCGCCAGACCGCGATCATAGACCGCGCCCGCCTCAAGGCTGGTGTCCCCGCGCGTGTAGCTGCCGGGCATCAGGTGCACATCGATGGCGTGGACGTTTTTGGGCACGTCGAGATCGGGATTGAGGGTTAGCGAGCCTTCGCCGCCCGCCGCTTTTTCCGCCTCCGTCGCAAGCCTGTCGGCTTCGCGCTCGACACTGTCCGCGACGCTGGCCCAGACCATCTTTTGCGCCTGAACGCGCATGGCCGAATAGATGTTAAAGGCGGGGTCGCCGCGCAAAGCCTGATGCGCCTCGCGGCTGGTTTCGGGATCCCGGCCATGCTCTTTCTTGAAGGCGGGCGCGGCGCGGCGATCATAGGCGGAGCGCATATCGGCGGCGAGGTCGTTCAGGATCAGGCTACGAATGCCCGAGGTGAAACGGCCACGGGCCACTTCTTCAGGCGTTGCGTCGGCTTTCATCGGGTGCTGGAGTTCAACGGTCATGGGGTCTCTCCTTTTGCGTCGGGGCCGACGACGGGTTCCGCCACCTGCGGCACATCGGGGTTCGAAAAATCGTGCGTGAAGCGCGCCTCGCCCACCTTGCCGACCATATCTTCGCGCAAGGGCGCTTCGGCGTAAATGGTCACGGTGTAATCGCCAGCCGAGGTCGGTTTGCGGCGGATGTCGATGATCTCGTCTTGGTAGACGCGGCTGTTCCAGAAAGCACGCGCGTTTTCAATGCAGGGAAAGCGCACGGTGAGGTTGACGTATTCGGGTTCCACATCGCCTTCGAACACTTCGAGGGGGCGCGGGACATTCACGTAATACCCGCCCAGCTTCTGATAAATCTCGCTCTTAGCGATCGCGGCGGCGTATTGCCCCATGCGCGCGCGGTCCAGCGTGCGCCCTTCGATCACCATCAGCACCGGCGTGTCGCAGGTCGAAGCGGGCGGCGGAGGCGCTTCACCAACGCCGATGCCAGCGCTGGCTTGCGCCAAGAGCGCGGCGAATACGGTTGCCATCATGGCGCGTCTATCCTCCATTCATCGCAAAGCGTGCGTTTCCACGGCTTGCCGTCTTTAAACCATTGCCAGGTGCGCGCGCGCGATTGCCCGTCAGGCGAGACGTTGATCATCTCGACATAATAGGCGCCGGGTTCATCCAGCCGATCAAGCTTGAGCATCAGCGTGTCTTCGCCCGTTTGCCAGCCATATCCGCTGAAGCGGTCGGTCTCCCAGCGGATGATCGATCCATCCAGCTTACCGCCGAACTCGTAGACGGCGCTGTCCCCGTTTTCCCATGTCAGCCAGTTGTGCTGGATGTAGTGCCATTCGCCCGAGTCAGGGAATTCGCAAAAGGTCTTCACCTTATGCGCATCGATCAGAGCGCCTTCGGCGTCGAAATGGCGATACCAGCCGTCCCACCACCCATCATGGAGGAGCATGGCGGGCATCACCCGTTTGAGAGCCGCGCGGTTGCTCACCCGCCCTGCCCCTCGGCGTAGGCTTGGATGGGGAGCGGCTGGCCGGTTTGACGGATCATCGCCTGTTCGCGCAGGAAGCGCATCATTCCGCTATCGCCCATCCGGCTGGGGCCAAGGCCAGAAGCTTTGCGCGATTGGTTGGGCGCGTCGCCCACCATGCTGGTGAGCGCGCCGTCTTGAAGGCTGATCGCGCCCGCATCCAAGCGACCACCAATCGCCGCCGCTTCATCCAGCGACCCGGCCAGCACGGCGGCGGAGAGACCGTATTCGGTATCGTTAGCCTGCGCGATGGCGGCGCCCAGATCCTCGAAAATCGTCACCGGGATTACCGGACCAAACGTCTCTTCGCGCATCACCGCCATGTTGGACGTCACATCGGCAAGGACGGTGGGGCGCAGATATTGCCCGCCGTCGAGCTCTTCAACGCGGCCACCGGCCAGCACCTGAGCGCCTTTGGCCACGGCGTCATCGATATGCGCCTGCACCTTGCCGGCTTGCGAGGGGAAGATGAACGGACCGATATGGCCGCTGGCGGGATCGGGATGGGTGATCTCGACGGCCTTGGCGTTTTCTACCAGCGCGGCGAGGAAGGGTTCGGCGATTTCGCTGGCTACAAAGACACGTTCGATCGATTGGCACGCCTGCCCTGTAGCGACCACAGAGGCGCGCAAGGCCACGCCCGCCGCCCATACCGGATCAGCGCTGGCGGTGATGATCATCGGATCTTTGCCGCCCAGTTCAAGGTTCGCTGGTATCAGTTGGCGCGCCGCCGCCTCGGCCACTTTGCGGCCTGTCGCGGTGGAACCAGTGAAGCAGACATAATCGACCTCTTCGATCAAGGCCTGCCCAACCTCCGGCCCGCCCATCACATAGGCGAGAGGCAGTTCGGGCACCTGCGCCAACACAGCGCGCATCGGTTCGACAAAGCGCGGGGTCACCTCGCTCGGTTTAACCAGCGCCGCGCAGCCCGCCATCAGCGCAGGGACCGCGTCGATATGGCTAAGGATCACGGGGAAATTCCACGGGCAAATCGCGCCAAAAAGCGGAAAGGCCGAATATTCGGTGACGATCTCAACCCCCGGCGTGGCCGAGGCCGACGGCCCGCGATCAAGCCCGGCGAACAATTCCGGACCGCGCGCCGCCCAACGGCGGATATTGCCCGCGCAGGCCTGCACCTCGATCCAAGAGACCGCTCCGCGCCCGGTGTCGATACTCAGCGCGCCCGCGATCTGCGGGGCCGCGGCCTCCATTGCGTCAGCAAAGCGCATAAGGACACCCGCGCGCCCTTGAGGACCCATGGCCTCCCAAGCGACCTGACGTTCGCGCAGCTCGGCGGCCTCAGCCGCGATCTCTTCGCGCGCGCTGGCGGTGAATTCGTAGTCTTCTTCGCCGGTCCGGGGGTTGCGGGCTTTCACTGCTGTTTCTCCCATTCCGAGACGATCTCGGCGCCGGTGGCAAACCACGCGTCCTCACGACCCGCGAAATCGGCCAGCAGGTCTTCCAACGCACCGATACGATAAGGGAGCCCCATGATATATGGCGTCAACTGCATCGGCAGCATCCGCCCGCCTCCACGTGTGTAAGCGGTGCCCTTCGCTTCCGCCGCCAGCCAATCAAAACTGTCGCGCATCATCTGCGCCCAGCCCTCAGCCGAATGCTGCTGTGTGGCGACGATCATGCGGTCCGACAATTCGGTGTTGAGCGGCAGGTTCACCACACCGTTATTGAAGCGGTATGGCAGTTCGTCGTTCACCCAGTCGCACGTGTATTTCAGGCCATGCTCGGCCAACAGATCCAGCGTGTTGAAGCTTTGCGAACGCGCGATGGAATGCCAGCCGGTCGGCTTAACCCCGCAGGCCGCTTCGATCCGCGATAGGCTGTCCGCGATCAGCGCGCTCTCCGCATCCTTGGACAATTCCGACGTGATCGTGCCGTTCATATCGGTCGAATGCGCGATGATTTCGTGCCCATCGGCTGTCACCGCTTGGATCAGTTCGGGATAACGCTCTGCAATCGCGGCGTTGGTGGCAAAGGTGGCCTTGACACCCGCCGCCTTGAACGCGTCGAGCATCCGCCACACGCCCACGCGGCTGCCGTAATCGCGCACCGTGTAGTGGCGGTAATCGGGATAGGGCGTGACCATATGGCCGGGCGCTTTGAACGGGCCGTCGGGCGTAATCGGAAACCATTCCAGGCTCACGCACAACCACACCGCGACTGAGCCCTTGGGCCAGCTGACCGGCGCGCGGGTGTGCATGTTGGACCAGGGGTAAAGGTCGTGATCGTATCCCTCGCGGCGATGCGGATAGGTCGTATAGTCGTCGGGCAGGCTCATTGGGCGGCTCCACCATTTTGATGGCTCCAATGATCGACGATCTCACCCGCGCGCGCTTTCCAGCAGCGCGGATCGGCGGCGATATGGGCCAGAGCCTCTTCAAAAGGGCCGATCCGGTGCGGTTGGCCGATCAAATAAGCGTGCAAGGGGATGCACATCACCGTGCCAGAGCCCGTTCGCTCGCCTTCGTCAGCCAATCGGTCAAATTGCTGGATCAAAGCGTCGGCGTATTCGCGGCCTGACATGCCATAGACATTGAAACCGTAATGATCGTTGACCTCAAGGCTGTACGGGATCGATGCGAGTTCGCCTTTCGCCACCTTCACCGCTTGCACGGCGTCGTCGTGATACAGATCGCATGTGTAGGTGAAATCGTATTCCGCCAGCAGATCCAGCGTGCGCGGCGTGTGGGTCAACGCGGGCGCCAGCCAGCCGCGAATACGTTGCCCTGTAGCGCGCTGAACGGTTTCAATCGAATCCTCGATAATCGCGCGCTCTTGCGCTTCAGACATGCCGTAGGAATAGCGGGTGTTGTAAATCCCATGGCTGAAAAACTCCCAGCCGCGTTCGACGCCGTCGGCGACCACTTCGGGATGGTGATCGCACAGCGCCACCGACAAGCTGACCGATCCGGGAAAGCCGTGGCGGCTCATCACATCGGCCATCCGCCAATGGCTGACGCGGTTGGAATGATCGCGATAGGAATAACCGACCACATCGGGATGCGGCTTTGGCCAAGATTTGCGGTGCGGGTTGGCGGGCGGATCAATCTCGTAATATTCAAGATTGGGTGCGACCCAAACCGCGCAGGTTTTTTCACCCGGCCAAGCCAGTTTGGGGCGGCCCCGATAGGGTTGGTAATCGTAAAGCCCGGGATCGGGCGCGCCTTCTTTCACAACGCGCTCCTTTCGTCATTGCGAGCAGCGAAGCGGCGCGGCAATCCAGGGCCTATCGCGAAACCGCTCTGGATTGCGTCGTCGCTTCGCTCCTCGCAATGACGTTTTTGCCATGCCATCACCGCGCCTCCAGCCAATCAATCACCGTCTGGACCGGTTCAACATCGGCGTATTTGAGCTGAAGATCGGTGAGGTTGGCGAAGTGGTAACTCTCATGCTTGTCCGCGCAGGTTTCGATCGGGACAATCGTGCGATATCCGTAGCTCAGCGCGTCGACAGCGGTGGCCCGCACGCAGCCTGAGGTCGAACCGCCGGTCACCACGACCGTATCGACGCGGTGAAAGGTGAGGTAGCTCGCCAGTGGGCTTTCGAAAAAGCTCGACGGCATGCGTTTGGTGTATTGCAGATCATCTTCGTGCACTTCGCAGCGCGGATCATAGGCGTGGCGTTCCGATCCGTATTTGATGTTTTGCAAGCTGTCGGGCGTGTCGGTGCGCGTGCCCCAAACGCCGGCGTCGGCGGCGTCTTCCTTGTAAGCTACACGGCTCCAGATCACCGGCATCCCTTTGGCGCGGGCGAGAGCGCTGATGCGGTTGATGTATTCAATCTGGTTGGGGTCGGTTTCATACGCCGTCTTGAACAGGTCTGTGCGCGTGTACGCCTGCTGCACGTCGACGTTCACGATGGCCAGCTTCTCACCAAAACCGAATTTCTTGCGCGCCGGATTGGCCATAACCTCTTCAAAAATAGCCCGCGCGGTCTTGCCGTCTTCGACCATTTTCGTGCCGATGAGCTCACTCATTCATTTCGTCCTTCTCGCGAAGCTTTGACAAGCCACAATAAAGTTGCCTAGAGACTTGTCGAGCATAATTTGTCCGGACAAATTTTGAGGCCCCGATTGACCCGCATCACCCGGCATATTCTGACCCTCCCTGATACAGGAAGGCGCGTGCATTATCGCCGCTGCGGCCGCGGGCCGGCGCTGTTGATGGTGCACCAAAGCCCGCGCTCAAGCGCCGAATACGAAGCGCTTATGCTGAAATGGGGCAAACACTTCACCTGTGTTGCTCCCGATTCTCCGGGGTTCGGTCAAAGTGAGCCGCTGTCCGGCTCGCCCGAGATCAACGAATTTGCTGACGGGCTGATCGAATTTCTCGATGCGTTGGGTGTGGATCGGTGCCCGGCCTATGGTTTCCATTCCGGCGGGATCATTCTGGTGACCGCGCTCAAGCGACATCCTGAACGCTTCAAGGCGCTGGCCGTGGGCGGTTACGCGATCTGGACCGAGGAGGAGATGCGCGTCTTTGGAGAGCGCTATCTGCCCGAATTCCACCCTAGCGCGTATGGTGAGCACCTCACCTGGCTGTGGAGCCGGATGCTGGAGCAAAGCTGGGTCTTTCCGTGGTTCGACACCCGCGAAGAAGCGCGGCTATCGGTGGCGCACGCCGAGGTCAGCCGGGTGGCGCAGGCGGTCTCGGAAATGCTGGATGCGGGCAACGCGTATCAAGCGGGCTATGGCGCCGTGCTGCGCGCGCCGCGCGATATCCCCGCCGTGGACGCCGATGTCCCGCCTTGCCTGATCACCGCCTATGATGGCGATCCGTTGCAAGCGCATATTGATCGGTTGGGCGACATGCCGGCGGGTTGGGAGGCCCAGAAAGTCGCCACCCCGGCCGACCATCAGGACGCGAGCCTCGCCTTCCTCCAGGAACACGTAGACGACGCATCCGTGACGACATTGGCCGAAGACACCAACGAAGGGTGGCTGGTTCTCGACGAAGGGCTGATCCATTGGAAAGGCACCAAGGGCGGCCCGATGGTCCTGCATGGCCCCGCCGAAGAATTGAGCCAGCCCGCGCCCGGCGGTCTCACGATTGACGTTCCCGGACACGGCCAATCCTCCGATTTCGCTGACATCAAGGCGGCTATCGAAGCCGCCGCTGCTGCGCTGGACGCCTCGGAAATTGTGTGGCCCTTCGCTCCCGATGGCGACCCGGACAGGCTCTATCCCGACATCACGCCGGATCGCTTTGGCCAATACCTCCAGCGCGCCTGGGCCGCCGCGCGCGCCGAGGCCTTCTTCCGACCCTGGTACGAAGCCTCTGCGGCGAACGCGATCCCGCTCGACCCCGCCAAACTCGACCCCGCTGCCCTGCACACCCGCGCCCTTGCCCGCATCCGCGCTGGCGACGCGGCCAAGCGTTGGCACAAAACCCTATTGACCCTTAACGGAGCCTCGAAATGACCACCTTTGCCGAATTCTCCGAACGCATGCCGCTGCTCGCCCGCCACGAAGGCGTTTGGGACGGAACCTATTCCTACTTCAACGCCGCGAACGAAAAGGTGGACGAGCATGCCAGCCGCCTCCTGTGTCGCATGACCGGCGAGGACGAGATCCCCTACCACCAGACCAACCACTACACCTGGCCCGACGGCAAGACCGAGATCCGCGACTTCCCCGCGACCTACCGCGACGGGCGCATCTGGTGGGATAACGAACTGATCCAGGGCTGGGCTGCCGAAGTACCGCTGGATGAATATAACCGCACAATGATGCTTTATTGGCAGCGCACTGGCGATCCTTCGCTCTATCTCTACGAGCAGATCCAGATTTCCGACGACGGGCAAAACCGCTGCCGCACCTGGCACTGGATCCGCAACGGAATGCTGGAAACCCGCACCGCTATTCAGGAGACCTTTGTCACCAAGGATTGGCGAGCGATTGATGAAGAGATGAAGGCCACCGCATAAGGCCTCGCAAGGGATCGATGCCAAGAACACTGTTCGATAAGATCTGGGAGACGCACGCAGTCAGCACGACGGCGGGCGGATCGACCCTAATCGCGATCGACCGCGTGTTTCTGCACGAACGCACCGGTGCTGCGGCGCTTAATCGTATGGCCGAAATGGGCCGCCGCGTTCTCGATCCCGCTCGCGTTTTTGCGGTGATGGACCATATCGTCGACACGCGCATCGGGCGCGGCGACGGGACTTTGATGAAGGACGGCGAAGGCTTCATCACCGAAACGCGCAAGGCGTGTGCTGAGGCCGGCATCACCCTGTTCGATGTCAACGACCGCGATCAAGGCATCGTCCATGTCATAGGCCCCGAGCAAGGCATCGTCCTGCCCGGTTGCACGCTGGTCGCGCCCGACAGCCACACCTGCACGCAAGGCGCGTTTGGCGCGATGGCGTGGGGCATCGGCTCGTCCGAGGCGGAGCACGCCATGGTGACTGGCACCCTGCGGCTCGACAAGCCCAAGACGATGCGCGTGCGCTTCAATGGAGAGCTGGCGCAAGGCGTCACCGCCAAGGACATGATCCTGACCCTGATCGCCGCGCACGGCGCTGGCGGCGGCGCGGGTCACGCGGTCGAGTTTGCGGGCGAAGCGGTCGAGGCGCTCGACATGGAAGCGCGCATGACGCTGTGCAATATGGCGACCGAGTTCAGCGCGATGACAGGGTTGATTGCGCCGGATGCGAAGACCCTCGACTACCTCGCGGGCCGGACCTACGTGCCCGCTGATTTCGATGATCCGTATTGGACGAGCCTTTCCAGCGACGCCGATGCAAGTTTCGACCAAGAGATCGAAATCGACGTCTCCACGATTGCGCCGATGGTAAGCTGGGGCACCAGCCCTGAGCATACGATTGGCGTGACCGGCACGGTGCCCGAAGGCCCGGAGCGCGCGCACGAGTATTCGGGCCTGAGCGCGGGCACTCCCATCGCCGGGACGCCCATCACCGCTGCCTTTATCGGCAGCTGCACCAACAGCCGCATTTCCGACCTGCGCCGCGCGGCCAGCCTGCTCAAAGGTCGCAGGATTGCTCCCGGCATCACCAAGGCGCTCGCCGTTCCGGGCTCCATGTCTGTCAAACGGCAGGCCGAAGCCGAAGGGCTCGACAAGGTGTTCGAAGCGGCTGGGTTCGAATGGCGCATGAGCGGGTGCTCGCTGTGCTTCTACGCGGGCGGCGAAGGCTTCCCCGAAGGCTCTCGCGTCATCTCCAGCACCAACCGCAATTTCGAAGGCCGCCAAGGCCCCGGCATCCGCACCCATATCGCCTCGCCCGAAACGGTAGCTGCGAGTGCGATTGCGGGCGTGATTGCGGACCCGCGCGAAATCGCACGCGAGGAGGAAGCCGCATGACCGCCTTCCCCCAACCTTTAACCGGCATCGCCGCGCCGCTGAACCCGGATCGCCTCGCCGATAACGTCGACACCGACGCGATCATCCCGAGCCGCGAGATGCGCACCACGGGGCGCACGGGTCTGGCGGACGGCCTGTTTGCGCCATGGCGCTACACCAACGCCGATACGCGCGAAGAAAACCCGGACTTCGTTCTGAATCAAGCGCCCTATCGCGCCTCGACCATCCTGGTGGCGGGCTCCAATTTCGGCTGCGGATCGAGCCGCGAACACGCCGTCTGGGCGCTCGCCGAATGGGGCATCCGCGCGGTCATCGCCGAGGGCTTCGCGCCGATTTTCCAAGGCAACTGCATCCGGAACTTCGTTCTTCCTGTGGCGCTTCCCCGCGAGGCTTGTGAGGCGCTGGCGAACCAAGAAGTGACCATCGACCTCGCGGCTCAGATCGTGACCAGCGGCGCAGACACTCACAACTTCGCCATCGATCCCGAAGCCAAACAGATGCTGGTCGAAGGGCTCGACGCAATTGATCTGACCCTGACCCAGTCCGATGCGATCCAAAGCTGGATCGGCGCGGACAAGGCGGCGCGGCCATGGATCTATCTGGGGGATGCGGTGTGATGGCTTTCCTACTCAGCCGGGCGCGGGGCATAATGCCCCTTGGTTCATCGCGTCACCGGCAAGAAAGGTCGCGGACATGAAAAGTGACACATTCAACGGACAATTGCGCTTCAAAGCACTGAATACGAAGCACAATTCTCCTAAGCGAACTTTTACAAAGACCCCCTGTTCGTGGTCCATGGAGACACAACAATGACCGCTCAAATCATCCTCGTTTCAGAGGTCGGACCGCGCGACGGCCTGCAATCGATCGAGCGCGTTATGCCGCTCAAAGCCAAGAAGCGCTGGATCGCGGCCGAAGCGGCGGCGGGCGTGCAGGAGATCGAAGTCGGCAGCTTCGTCCCGCCCAAGCTGTTGCCACAGATGGCCGACACCGCCGAACTGGTCGCCTTCGCGAAAGGCATCGAGGGCCTTACGGTGGTCACGCTGGTGCCGAACGCCAAGGGGGCTCAGTTTGCCGCCGATGCGGGCGTCGATGGGATGAGCATCCCCTTCTCGATGAGCGAGACGCATTCGATCAAGAACGTGCGCAAGGATCACCCCGCGATGATCGAGGAGATCCGAACCGCCGCGACCATCGCGCGCGAGCACGGGATCCACTTTGCCGTGGGCCTCTCGACCGCCTTTGGCTGCACCATGGAAGGCTCGGTGGCCGAGGATCAGGTCGTGCGCCTGGCCGAACAAGCCGCCGAAGCCGGCGCGATGGAGTTCAGCCTGTCCGACACAACCGGTTACGCCGATCCCGCGCAGGTCCGCCGCCTGACGCGCAAGGTGAAGGCGGCGGTGGGCGACGAGATGCTCACCACCCTGCACCTGCACAACACGCGCGGTTTGGGCCTCGCCAACGTGGTCGCGGGCTTGGAGGAAGGCATCACCACCTTCGACGCCTCGCTTGGCGGGCTCGGCGGATGCCCCTTTGCGCCGGGCGCGAGCGGCAATCTGGTGACCGAGGATCTGGTGCTGATGCTCAACTCCATGGGCCTCAAAACCGGGATCGACCTCGACGCCCTGCTCAAGGTGCGCGCCATCATCGAAGAGGCGCTGCCGGGGGAACCGCTCTACGGCTTCACGCCAGACGCTGGCCCGATGCTGGACTACAACGAAAGGGCCGCCGCATGAGCTCCCCCACCCCCTTGCAGGGCATCACGGTCATCGAATTCACCCATATGGTGATGGGCCCGACCGTCGGGCACATCCTCGCTGGATTGGGCGCAGAGATCGTACGGATCGAACCGATTGGCGGAGATCGCACGCGGCGCTTGAAGGGCTCGGGCGCGGGCTACTTCCCGATGTATAACCGCGGAAAGCGGTCGATCTGCTTGGACCTCAAATCAGAGGCCGGGATCGCGGTGGCCAAGGACCTGATCGCCAAGGCCGATGTGCTGGTCGAGAACTTCCGACCTGGCGCGCTCGACCGCTTGGGCCTGTCGTACGAGGAATGCGCAAAGGACAACGAAAGGCTGATCTACTGTTCGGAAAAGGGCTTCCTTCCGGGTCCCTATGAGAAGCGCACCGCGCTTGACGAAGTGGCGCAGATGATGGGCGGGCTCGCTTATATGACCGGGCCTCCGGGAAGGCCCTTGCGGGCTGGCGCCAGCGTGATCGATGTGACCGGCGGTATGTTCGGAGTGATCGGCATCCTCGCCGCGCTCGAAGAACGCCACCGCACCGGCAAAGGGCAAAAGGTGCTCGCCAGCCTGTTCGAAACGACAATCTACCTCGTCGGCCAACACATGGCGCAGTACGCCGTCACCGGATCACCCGCCGCCCCCATGCCCGCGCGCGTGTCCGCTTGGGCGATCTACGACGTGTTCGAGACTAGGGACGAACCGGTCTTCATCGGCGTTGTGACCGACGCTTTGTGGGAGAAATTCTGCAAGCTCTTCCGACTGGATGAGCTATGGGCGGATGAGAGCCTGCGCGAGAACAACGCGCGCGTCGACGCGCGCGAGCGCATCTTGCCCACGATCTGCGCGATGATCGCAGAGTTCACCGCCGCCGAGGTGATCGCCAAGCTGGACGGAAGCGGCCTTCCCTTTGCGCCCATCGGCAAACCGCAGGACATGTTTGAAGACCCGCATCTGGCGCAAGGCGGGCTTGAGGATGTGACGCTCGACAACGGCACGCCAGTGCGCCTTCCGACGGTTCCGCTCGAAATGGGTGGCAAGCGCATCGGCGCGCCCCAAGTCTTGCCGACGCCGGGCAAAGACGCGCGCGCGGTGCTGGCGGAGCTTGGCTACGACGCGGATCGAATTGAGGCCCTGATCGATGATGGAGCCGTGGGAGAAAGCGAATGAAGACGGCTCAAACCCTGCTCGCCGCCATGGCGCTTGGCGCGACAACCACAGGCTGCGTGGTCGCGGTCGGTAATGACAGCCCTGTGCGCACGGTTGCCGCAGAGCCGAGCGCTGCCGGAGTGGACGCGCCCGAGGATCGCTTGCCCACCGATGTGCGCCGCTCGACCATCATCGTGCGCGACATTGAGAACTCGCTGAAGCTCTACCGCGACGTGATCGGGCTGGAGGTCAATTACGACACCACCGTTACGACTTCAGGCGTTGCGCTGCCTGCGGGCGAACCGGGCGCGACCGCGCGGCTGGTGTTGCTCAACTCAAACGACCCTTGGGTCGGATGGGTCGGCCTGATGGAGTGGGTCGATCCGGTCATCCCCGCGAACGACTATCCCAAGCGGATGGGGCCGGGCGATGTCGTGATGGTGCTTAACACCGACGATGTCGAAGGACGCTGCGAGGCCGCCAAGTCGGTGCCCGGCGTCACCTTCACCGCCGAACCGCGCCTACAGGTCTATCCGGGGCGCGATGGCGGGCCGGACATCCGTGTGATGGGGTGCAACTTCTTCGACCCCGACGGCATCCTGATCGAGCTCAATCAGATCCTGAACTAAGCCTAGATCACGAAGTCGATGGGCTGCGGTAGCTTGCTGCGATTAGTGATCATGCGTCCGTGCAGCGTCCGAATCTGGCGGCTCCCAGTCTTGACGAACAGAAACGGCAAAAGGCCGTGGAGAATGCAGGCAAGCCCGCCGAGGATCATGCGCACTCCAAAACCAGTCGCGTGCTTTAGATGCTCGAAATAGGTTTCACCAACAGAAGCGGGGTGATCCTGAAAGAGTCTTGCGGGCGATGGGAGCGGCATGGGTATCCTCGTTCATTGAGTCTAACTGGATTCTAGCACCAACAGGCCGAGGTACTTTCCCATTTATCACTATCATTTGCGGAAATAGCGGTGTAATAATTCCATATATGAAATCATCTGAAGAACTGGATTCTAAGGATTGGGCGATCCTTCGCCTGATCCAGCGTGACGCGACGCTCTCACTTCAGGCTATTGCTGAGAATGTCGGTCTCTCCGCCAATCCCTGCTGGCGGCGGATCAAGCGGATGGAGGAGAGCGGGATCATCGCGCGGCGGGTTGCGCTGCTTGATCCTGTCAAACTCGGCGTTGCCACCTGCGTTTTCGTCACCATCCATACACGCCGCCATGACGCCGAATGGCTTGAAGCGTTTCACGCCGCGATCGATGGGATCGACGAGATCATGGAGTGCCACCGTATGGCGGGCGATATCGACTATCTGCTCAAACTGCGGGTCGAAGATATCGCGGGGTATGATCGCTTCTATCAGCGCCTGATCCGCCGAGTGCCCGATATCGCCGATGTTACTGCCAGCTTTTCGATGGAGGAGATGAAGGCGACCACCGCCCTCCCCCAGCCAAGCTAGACGCTATCGGATCAGAAAAAGCGTCACCGCCAGAGAGGCCCCGAATGAGGCCACAGTGGCGCAGAAGACGGGCACAAGCGGTCTCCATCCAGCTTCTAGGAGAAGCCCAAGACGCGAGCGCAAAGCCGTGGCTGTCACTGCCAACAAAAGCAGGAACTTCGAAACCTCTAGTCCACGCTCGGCTACAACGGCCGGAAAGGGAAGAAAAGTCCCCAAAGCCACCAGCGCCAGAAAGCCAACGATGAACCACGGCAGGGCAAGCCCGCTCCAATTGCGGGTGCCGCCCGCGCTCTCACCGCCCGGCTGCCCCAGCCATAGCGCGACCAGAGCCACGATGGGCGCCAGCAACGCCACGCGCGCCAATTTGATCACCGTCGCGTGCCCTCCAGCCACATCCGACACCGCGTAGCCGCCACCGATCGCTTGGGCGACATCATGGATCGAAGAGCCGACGAGATAGCCCGCCTGCACATCGTTCAGCCCGAGCGCGGTCGCAATGGCGGGATAAGTCGCCAACGCCAAGGCACTAGCCAAAGTGATACCAACCAAGGTCAGAGTAAAGCGCGCTTGATCGAGTCGATCCTTGCCAACAACCGCGTAGAGCGCGAGCGCCGCCGAGGCCCCGCAGATAGCGGTCGCCCCGCCAGCGAGCACGCCAGCGTATCGGCTTTGCCCGGTAAGCTTAGCACCCAGCAGACCGGCGCCAAACGCGGCAGCCATGATGGCCAGCAAACCGGCAAACGCGACAAGCCCTAGATCGGCGATCTGCACCAGAGACACTTGCAGGCCCAAGAGCACGATCCCGGCCCGCAGGAACTGCTTCGACACGAAATCGAGCCCCGGTGCGAGCGAAGGTTGTTCCGAAAGGAACTGCAAAGCCAATCCCAAAAGCAGCCCCGCCAAAATCGCCGGAAACCCATATTGCTGCGCCAGCCAAAGCGCCGCGATGGCTACGATCACGCTGGTCGCGATCCCACGCACCAAAGCGCGCCACGGTACTCGCTTGGACGAAGAATCCTGTTCGGCGTGATAGAATTCCCCAAACAGGTCACCCGCGAACAGCGCCGGATCGGGCTTCGATGCGCTCATGCGGTGAGTTCAGGGCCATCAACCAATAGCACCTGCACATCGGCGAGCCCTTCGCGAAGCTTCTTCACTTCGGCGTATTCGGGGCTGTTCCAAAACGCCTTGGCCGCTTCACGATCAGGCCACTTCGAGACTACGACGCCGGCGCCATCGCCGAAATCGCCTTCCAACAGCTCTGCGCCGGGTCCGCGGATAAGGTACTCCCCGCCGAAATGTCCGATCAACTCCGCTGCCGCCGCGCCGTATCCGGTGATGAACTTTTCACGGTCGTGAATGGCGGCGGTGACGATCATGTAAGCGGCCACAGGGTGCTCCTTAGAATGGCTTCACAGCGCCAAGGAAACAGACCGAGGCGATAGTGATCCAATAGATGTAAGCGGTCAGCCGCGCCATCCCGATTTCGCGCTCCAAAGCGGCCTCCTGTTCGGCGTTTGGCCCCATGGCCAAGATGCGGAACCGTTCAGTCCAGCGACGCATCACCAAACGAAGGAACAGCCCGATGCACAAAGCAAAAGCGTAGAGAGCCATTTTGGTCGGATACCAGTAGGCGTACTCGCCCGACACAATCGGACCACTGCCCGCGTAAGACGCGAACGCCGCGCCCAGCAAGGCCGCAATCAGCGGATAGCGCAGCAACTCTTCGGCGCGCGTAACCTTGATCCCGATATCGGTCTCGCGCTTGATAAAGGCCGTCCAGGTCATCGCCAGCCAGATGGCGAAGAACAGCCACATCCACCACACGCCCGCCCCTTCGAGCATCGGTACAAAGCCAAGCAGTTTGCCCATATGCAGGCCCAGCGGCAGCAACAACACGATGCCAGAGCGCGCCAGGATATCGATGCGATAGGCTGTTTCCATGTGCCGCTTGCGCTCATCCAGCGAGAGCGCCGGATTGGTGACGTGATAGCTGGTTTGAAAAACGCCCCATTCGCCGCCCAGCCAGTACACCATCGCGAGGATGTGCACCCAGCGAAGGATGGCGAGCTCGTTCGCGCTCAGAAATTCCATGATCCCGTTTCCCTACTCACGGCCCCAAGCGGCAATGCGATGCGACCGTCCCCGCTTTGTTCTCAGGCGCGAAGATTCCCGTCCATGCGCCCAAGCTGTGTTGCCGTCACTCTCTTTTCAGGCGCTCGACAATATCCATGATCGGCGGATCCTGCGCCTCCATGGCTTCCACCTCCTGCTGGAAACCGCGCATGATCCGCGAAATGTATGCGCGCGTAGCTAGTCCGCGCTCTTCGCCCGCTTGTCGGTCGGGTTTAAAACTCTCGATATCCTCGCGGCTGATCGTCCCTTTGGCGTCAAGCAGCCGCTCAACTGTGTCTTGCCGTTCGCGCAGAGCGGACACTTCAGCGGCCATTGCAAAGACGACCGAATAGAGTCGGTCGAGCGCAGGCTCGTCGAAATATTCGGGCCGCTTGCCCTTGGCGCGTTTGCCGGAAAGCGCGACCCAATCGAGTTCTTCGCTCACGCCGCCTGAGCCTTCTCTTGAGCTTTCCACGCACCGTAAGCGTTCCAGATCGCGGCGCGGCCGTAATCCTCTTCACCCTCTTCTGGGGATGGCGGAAAGATCTCCGGATCAACAATGGCGCGCACGCCGGCGACAAATTGTTCTTCGCGGCCAAAGCCGGCCTCGGCCATGACCTGCTTCAGGTCCTGTCCGTGCATGGCTGTCCAGAAGGGCTCGTTGTTATTAAAAGCGTCCCAGTCGCGCATGAACTGTTCGAACAGCGGCATCTCATCCGAATATTGCGGCTGCTCGATATGCAGGATCAGGCCGCCGGGTTTGAGCACGCGGTGTGCTTCGGAGAGGATGCGCGGCATGGCTTTGGACGAAAGTTCGTGCAGGAACATGGTGGTCTGCACCCAGTCAAAGCTTTCCTCCGCCCAGCGCGACAGGTCTTCGCCCGAGGCTTGAACGAACTTGATGTTGGTGACACCCATGCTGGCCGCGCGCGCCGCGCCATAACGCAAAGAGGCGGCCGCGGTGTCGATCGCGATCACTTCGGCGTCTGGAAAGGCCTGTGCGATGGGCACCGCGTTGTGGCCAATGGTGCAGCCGATATCGAGGATGCGCTTGGGGCGCCAATCAGGGCGCTCGGACTTGACCCAGCCGACCACCGCAGTGCCACCGCCATCGTTGAACCCGCCCAGCGCGCCTCCGGTGGTGGCGAACAGGCCAACATCGTAATTCGCGCCCACCGTCACATCGTCTTCGCGTTCGTGCGTGTGATAGCCACCGGGCTGGCAGTGAATATCGACAGCGGTTTGATAATGCGGCTGTTCGACCGAGGGATCGAGTTCGAGCATTTCGGAATGCTCGTTATATTGCTCGGCCATCGCGTCGAGCTCATCAAGCTGACGCAGTACAACCTGCCGTCCGAAATGCTGGCGCATCTCCATCGAATTGCGTTTGAGCGCCGACCAATTGCGGTGCCAACTCGTCTGGTTCATCGCGTCACGCACTTCGTAGCGATGCTCTGGGTCGCGGCCATGGACTGTGCGAAAGGCGGGCAGCGCCTGTTTGTCGTAGGCAAGCTTGTTGCCCGCGCCGATGCTACCCGACAGATAGCGGTTGAAATGCGTCAGGAAGTTAAAGCGCGCGGTCTCGTCATGGTCCGCTTTCGGCATCATCGGGTGACGCGACATCGCTGTATAGGGAGGAGGCAGATCGGAGGCCATGTTGGTGATCCCTTAAAAGTTGTCCGGACAAATTTGCCAGAGGGCGTGTGATTGTCAACCCGCCCCGTGTGTGCCGGTTCCGGTTTTGCGCCGCTTTGATCTAGGGCAAATGTGAGGCGCTCAACCCATCGGATCGTCGATCGAGGGCGCGGGCGAAGTGAACAAGCGCGGTCCTTCCTCCGTGATGTAAACGCAGTCTTCGCTGCGCACGCCGAATTTGCCAGGCAAATAGATGCCGGGTTCGTTTGAAAAGCACATGCCGACCGCGATGGCTGTGTCGTTGCCGCGCACGACGAACTGGTCTTCGTGAATGTCCATCCCGATCCCATGCCCGGTCCGGTGCGAAAGGCCGGGCGTTGCGTAGCCGGGGCCAAAGCCTTCGCTTTCATAGTAAGCGCGTACCGCGTCATCTATCGCGCTGAAAGAGCCGCCCAGCTGCGCCATCTCCATGACTATGTCCTGCCCCTTGCGCGAAACATTCCACACGCGGCGCTGCTCTGCGTTGGCTTCGCCGTGGACCCAGGTGCGCGAGATGTCGGATTTGTATCCGTGCACATCGCAGCCGCAATCCATCAGGATCACTTGGCCTTCGCCTACGGTGTAGACCTTTTTCGAGCCATGCGGATAGGCGCTCGCCTCACCCACTTGGGCCGAAGAGAAGGTGGGACGACCGCCGCGCTTGGTGGTTTCCGCGACCATGATCGCGCTGATATCCTTGCCGGTCATCCCGGCTTCGACCTGGGGATAGAGCGCTCGATAGGCCGCCATCGTGATATCGCTCGCCGCCTGCATCAACGCGATTTCGCGCGAACTCTTGATCTGGCGCAGAGCCGCTACAACGGGCGTCGCTGAGACGACAGCGCGTCCCGGCGCGTCCTTACGCAGGCCCTCGGCCACAAAGTAGCGCGTTGATTTCTCCAAGCCGATGCTGCCAGTGGTTTTGCGATCATCAAAGACGCCCGCGATGAGCTTGGTCGGGCTCTCATGCTCGTCCCAGGTGCGCACCTCCATATCCATCACCATCAGCTCGCGCAGTTTGCTCTCTTCGAAAGCAGGGGTGATGACGACTGGCGCACCCTTGGCTGGGATGATCAGCGCGGTCAGGCGGCTGCCGCGACCCCAGGCAAGGTCAGAGAAATAGCGCATTGAGGTACCTGCCTCGATCACGATGCCTGCCATGCTCTGACGCTGCATCAGGCTCTGCGCCGCCTCGATCCGTGCGAGGCGTTCGGCGTTCGAAATTGGCGGCGGGAGCGTGATTGCGCCCTCCCCCTGCATCGCGTTTGCCGTTGTGGCCGCTACGCCGCCGCTCAGGCCAAGTACCGCTGCCCCCAGCCCGGTCGTCTTCATGAATGCGCGCCTTGTTGCCACAGCTATTTCCTTTCTTGAGGCAGCCCCTGTTTGCTACCAATCTTCCGTCGCACCCTCGCCCATGCTAGCGGCGAAATCAATCGCGCCTGCCCCGCGCATTCTCGCTTTCGAAAGGCCCCAAATGTCCGATCTCGCCCCGCAAATTGAGTGGATCAATCGCCTTTGTCGCCACGATACCACGTCGCGCAATTCCAACCTCAATCTGATTGAGGATGTGGAGGGCTATCTGGCTGAACATGGCATCTCTTCAACCCGCGTTTCGAACGAGGATGGGAGCAAAGCGAACCTTTATTTCACCGTCGGTCCTATGGTTGAAGGCGGCGTGGTTCTGTCGGGCCACACCGACGTGGTCCCCGTCGATGGACAGCCGTGGGACACTGATCCCTGGCAGGTGATCGAAAAAGACGACAAACTCTACGGGCGCGGCACCGCCGATATGAAGAGCTTTTCCGCCATCGGCCTGTCGCTGCTGCCCGATATGCTAGCGGCGGGGCTAAAGCGTCCGATCCATTTCGCGCTGAGTTATGATGAGGAAGTCGGCCTACTGGGCGCGCCCGCCATGATCGAGGAAATCCGCGATCTTGTGCCCACTCCATCAGCGGTGATCGTGGGCGAGCCAACCGATATGCAGGTCGTTGATGGGCAAAAAGGTATCGCCGTATTCCGCACTGAAATCATCGGCCACGAAGCGCATTCAAGCCAACCGCATCGGGGCGCGAGCGCGATCATGGCGGCCGGTCGCCTGATGGCGAAGATCCACGAAATGGTGGAACGCCGCCGTCTGTCCGCGGACGAAAGCTCACCCTTTACACCGCCTTACACCACCATTTCGGTCGGCGTGATCGAAGGCGGGACGGCGGCCAATATCCTCGCGCGCCGCTGCGGCTTCACCTGGGATGTGCGCACCGTCCCGGGCGACAGAGTCTCGGATATCCTCGCCGAATACAACGCGGAAACCGACAAAGTCCTCGCCGAAATGCGCGCCATCGCACCTGACTGCGAGATCACCACCGAAACGCTCGCCGATGGTCCGCCGCTTATACCGGAGGCGAACAACCCAGCCGCCGAACTCGCCCACGCGCTAACGGGCGCAAATGGCCGCCAATCGGTCTCCTACGCCGCCGAAGCGGGGCAATTTCAGCAAGCCGGCTTCTCAACTGTCATTTGCGGCCCCGGGTCGATTGATCAGGCGCATCAGCCCAACGAGTTTATCAAACTAAGCCAGGTGGCCGAGGGCACCCGCTTTATGCGTGGCCTGATCCGTCATCTGAGCGAGTGACTTCGCTTCAGGCGAACTGTTCGTGGTGGCTCTCTGGCTGCGCCTGCGTCAGCAAGCTCACGACGATCAGCACTGGGATATGGACCGCAAGGCCCAAGAATCCCTCGTGCAGGTCGTAGGGGCGCAGATCGTTGCCGAAATAACCGCTTAGAAAGAAGAACGCCGCCGTCCCCGACCCCGCAACGAAGCCCGCGATAACGCCTGCCGTGGTCGCGCGTGGCCAGTAAAGGGCAGCGACAATCGGCGGAGCGAGTTGGCAGATGATCCCGTAAGCGGTCAGCAGCAGCACGACGAGCGACACACCCTCGCTGACCGCAAAGATATAAGCGATGGTCCCGACCACTAGGACCAACCCTTGAATCAACCGCCGGCGCGCCTGGTCCGAAAGCTCCTTATAGGGTCGCACCCCATCCTCCACCGTCACGGAGGCCGCCGCGTGCATCAACGAGTCCCCCGTCGACATGGAAGCGGATAAAGCCCCCGCGCAGAACAGCCCCACAACGATGGCTGGAAGATCAGCGTTGAGGATCATGAACGGCAGGATGAAATCGGGCGCATCGGGCTTCTCAGAATAGAGCACACCGGCAAAGCCGATGAGGAACACAGGGATCAGGAACAGCTGGAACGTGGGGAACAGCACCACGGTCTTTCGCAGAGTGTCGTCGGTGCGCGCGGTGAAGGCTTTCATGAACAGATGCGGCCACATCATCAGGCCCACGCCCGACACGATGATTGCGCTGGAATAACCACCCCACGACCACGGCTGTCCACTGGCGGTGAGGCCCGGCATGGAGAGCAATTCGGGTCGCTCGGCGAGAATGCGGCTGAACATGTCACCCACCCCGCCATAGAGCGAAATCGGCAGGTACAGACCCAACGACCACGCGATAGTGAGCATGAAAATGCCCTGGAAAGTGTTGGTCCACCCCACCGCCGCGACGCCCGAAAACAGAACGTAAATGGTGACGATACCATAAGCGATGGCTGAGCCCGCCCACAGGGGTACGTTGCCTTCGGTCACCGCCTCGATCACAATGCCCGCGCCTCGCATTTGTAGCGTGATGTAGGGGATGAAGGCCGCCACGGTCAGAACCGCGATCATCACCGATAGTCCGCGCGACGGAAAGCGGCCGCAAATCAGCTGCGCCTGCGTCACATAGCCGTGTCGCCGCCCCATCTCCGCCGCTTTGGGACCGATGAAGTAATAGGGCGCGATGCCGATGACGCCATAACACAGGATATAGAACGCCGCTGCTCCTCGGCTGTAGGCCCAGCCCGGTCCGCCCAGAAAGGCGAAGGCGGAAAAGACCGACGCGCCCAGCACAAAGTACATGACAAGCAGCCCGAAATCGCGATCCCCCGCGACATAGCCCGCGACACTCTTCGAAGCGCGTCGGCCTGATAAGAGGCCGATCATAAGGGTCACCGCAAGATAGACGGCGATTACCAGAGTGATGATCTGCCAGCGCTCCACCGCCTACGGCCTCTCGCGCTTTTCGCTGAGAAAGAGCGCCGTGAGCAGCGCCAAACCGCCGAGGATCAGGACAGCGATAAGGAAGAGGTTGAGCGGTAGGCCCAGAACGAACGGCTCAATCCGATTTATCAGCGTCACGCCCGGCCACGTGGTTAGCGCGAGGAAGATCAGCATATAGACCGCCACGCACCAGCGAACCGCTTTGACACTCATGTTTTCAGCTCCCCGTCAGCCTAATGTGTCAGCGATCTTAAGTGGCGCGCGCTCTAATGCGAGGGTCCGGCACGCTTTGTCACCGGTAAAGACGCGGTCCCCTCGCTAGAGAAGGCGGGCAATTGGTTGTCCCATACGCACCGGGCTGCCTGCTTTCAGCTGTTCGAGCCACTCGACCTTGCCCGGTTCGAACAAAAGGATGACAGTGGAACCAAGGTAGAAGCGCCCCATCTCATCGCCTGCGCCAAGAACGACCGGATCCATCGCAAAGTCCTCTTTGACGATAGAGCGCGCGTGGGCGCTGAACCGGTTGGGCCAGACTGTGTCGATCCCCGCGACAATCATCGCGCCAACCATCACGCTGGCAAATCCGCCAATATCGCTTTCGAAATGGCACACCAACCGTTCGTTTCGGGCGAACAAAGTATCGACACCCTCGGCCGTTTCTTGGTTCACGGAGAATAGATCTCCAGGGACGTAGGCGGTCGACGTGAGGGAACCGCCCGCTGGCATATGCACCCGGTGGTAATCGCGCGGGCTCAGATAGATGGTGGCGAAGGAGCCGTTCTCGTAACGCCTAGCCTGATCCACATCGCCGCCCAGAAGCGCGGCGACCGAATAACCGCGCCCCTTGGCCTGAAAGATCTGTCCATCCGTGATCGCTCCAATCTGACTGACCGCGCCGTCCGCTGGACACGCGATGTATTGCGTCGGGTCCGCAATGGGACGCGCGCCCTCGCGGAGCTCGCGGGTGAAGAAATCGTTGAAGCTCTCAAACTGCTCAACCGTGCGCGCCGCTTCGATAAGGTCGACGTTGAACGCCTTCATAAACCGCCGGATAAGCGCGTTTTTGATCCATGGCGTGGTGCTGGCAGCAAAGCCACCCGCCGCCTTGGAAATCAGGTGCTGCGGCGCGATGTGTTGAGAGAGGACAAAGAGGGAGGGCATGCTGCCCTTTGGCGCGGGGGACCCTGCGCGGTCAAGGAGTCGCTAAAGCCGGCTCAGAACTCCAACCCCCACGATCCATAGGTGGAACGCAAGGAAGGCCGTATCGCCAAAGCCAGATCAATATCCTTGCGTCCTTGCGCGTCGCCCTTGGCCACGCGCACCATGCCGCGCAAAAGGCGTGAGGCAGCCATAGCTGGCTGATCCAATAGAACCGCGTTGAGGTCCGCCAGCGCCTCCTCATATCGCCCTAAGCGGAAGTAGGCCATTGCCCGGCTGTCGATTGCGTTTAAGGCGTAGTTGCTCTTTTCAACCGCCTGCACGCAGGTGTTCAACCGGTCGATGGTCATTTTGTCCCAGGTGCCCACATACCAGCAGATCGAATTGAGCAGTTCTCCATCGCCCGGCCGCCGCGCGCGCAGATCTTCCAGCATCTCAAGCCCGCGATCAAACGATCCAGCCCAGCCGAGCGCGTTGGCCTGCAATTCAACCTCCTGAACCGGCTGATCGACAATGTCGCCAAACTCTTCGGCTAGGAATATCGCTTCTTCATGGTCGCCGAGGAGCGAAAGCAACTCCACCTGCACGTAATATGTCGAACCATCCGGCTGGAGATCCTCGGCTTTCCGGTAGTCTTCCAGCGCGCCCGCCAAATCGCCGGTTTCCCATTTTAGCGCAGCCCGAAACGCGTATGTGTCGCGCGCGGATTCAATCGCGAAGGCCTGTTCCACATCAGCCAGCGCCGCCTTGTGATCGTGAATGCCGTCAAGGAACCGAGCGCGGTTGAGCCACACGCGCGAATTGTCGGGTTCAGCCTCCTCAATGGCTTGGGCGTAAAACGCTTCGAGATCGGCCAGCAACGCGCGATCCTTGCCAAAGTATTCCCACGTCTCGCGTATGTCTTTCGGCGACCGCACCACCGGCAGCGCACGATCAAATCGCGCCAACGCCCGGCGAGCTTTGCTGATTTGATCAGCGGGCAGTTCTTCATCAACGCTGCGCATGGTCTGCGCGACTGTGAACGCTCCGTTCGTCAGCGCAGCGGTTGAGTTCAGTTCGACGCCGCCAATCACCGATTTTGCCTCAGGCTTGCCATCAATCGCGTAGCCTTTCCCACCATCGGGGAGCTTCACGCTGACGTCGCTGGTGAAGTACACGGGACCGTTCAACCGCAGCGGAATGGTGCGCCACGCTGCCCGCGCACGATCAGATTGAAAGCTGACATCCTTCGCGGCCTGCGCGGGCGCGCTGTATTCGAGCACCGAACGGTCCGGCTTCCATTGGGTCGCCTGAAGGCCGCGCGCTCGGATCGTGGCAACCCCGGTCTTTTCGTCGAACGTGAGCGCTTCATCAAGCAATTGGATTTCGCCCAGCACGCCGGCGATTGCGCCGCGAACGGCGCGGTCGCGAATGTCATCTTCGCCTTGCTCGGCCACGGTTCGCCACTGGCTCGCTGAGGCCCCGGAAAATTCGACTTCCACATCCATAAGCGCGGGCACTCGAATGCCTGCCGAATAATCGATAGCGAGACGCAGTTTGCGATCCACGCTTGTCGGCGCGCGTTTGTCGAGCGGCATCAGGTCCGCCCCACCGTCACGTAAAGGAAGCGCAAAGAAGAAGCGCGGCACCTGATCCAAATTACTTACCCGCGTGCCCGCGTTGGTGCCGTCGAGCCAATAGTTCACGCCATCAATCTCAGCGCGCACGATCATATGGTCGAAATTGCCCGGCATTGGCGCCAGCTGAGGGACCGCATCGCCGCCGCTAATCCGCACCAGCACCACTTCAGACATGATGCCCAACTCGCGCAGCATGACATGCAGCAAAAGCGACTTCGCCTTGCAGTCGCCGTACCGTTTTTCCCACGTCTCTTCGGGCGATTGCGGCAGATAGTTCCCGCCGTTGAGGCCGTTCAAAAGATAGCTCACATCGTCCTGCACCCGTTGTACGGCGAGCGCGGTGCGCGTGACCGGATCCTCGGTCTGTGCCGCGATGTCCGCGATGGTCTGCGCCAGATCGCCGCCGGGTGTGATTGGATCGGCGGGACGATAATGCAGCGCCATCTGCCGCGAGACTTCGCCCCAGTTGGCGTAGGTCGTCACCTGCATCAACTCGCCCAATTGATAGCGCAGCGGCGCGTCTTGCGGCATTTCCTCAAGCTCAGAGACAGGAAGGGTCGCTTCCCACGTGTAATACCCGTCTTTCAACACCGGTTCCGGCACATCCGCATCGCCCATGCGCACACGCGAGACCGGCAGATTGGCGGGCCAAGAAATGCTGGTTCGCCCCTGTTCCAGCGGAAACGGCTTGGCGAGCAGAGGCGACTGCCATTGCACGTTGTCACCTAACGCTTGATCGTTGAGCGTCACCGAAAAGGTAAGATGGACGATATCGCCCAGTCGCGCGCCCGGCACGTTCATCGTCGCGGTGAGCGAGCCATCCAACAACCGCGATTCCAAACCCTGCTCGCGCCGCAGCACTTCAAATTCGGCGCCATCAGCCAGCACATCGATCACTTCACCATCGCGGATGAGGTCAACCGAGTGCACAATCAGATCGCCCTTATCCGGCAGCCATTGCGCAGACAGAGTGCCGAACTGTGTGAGCGCCTGCGGGGAATCGAGCGCGATCGCTGTGCTTTGATAGCGCCACAATTGCCCCTTCTCGATCCGGGACTGTTGTTCGAGCAGCACCACCTGAACGTTCGCCTCGCCTTCCCGCTGAGAAAGGTCGGTCAATTTCACCCATTCGGGCGCTGGCGCGTACTGAACTTCGTCCCCAGCCTGCACGGACACTGGCGCGGCGAACGCAACGGCTGCAAGGGCGAAAGCCGAGAAGAAGCGGTGGTCGTGCATGTGATGATGAGCCCCTGATCTGCGGACTTCCTGTGTGGCCTACATCATGGGCCGGGTCGATCACAAAGTTGAGCAAGTACATGCGCCAAGGGGATCTCTTCAACTTGCGAGACTGCGGGGATGAGGTGCGGCTCAACCCTCAAAATGCAATTAATTCTCACTTTCTATAAGAGTCTTGTTGACACTCACTCGCATTAGCATAAACGCTTTTGTGAATTAGTCGCAACAAGGGATCGAATGTGACAACCTCCACCTCTCCACTTTCTCGGCTCGCGCTTGCGGTCGCTCTAGCCGCGTCAAGCCAGGCCGCCTTTGCCCAAACCTTGCAACCCGACACCGAAACCGCTGATCCGCAAGACCCGGTTATCACCGTCATCGCGACGCGCAACGCCACGCAGGCGTTCGACTTTCCAGGCCAGGTGACCGTGATCGACCGCGAGATCATTGACGATTTCAACCCCAGCAGCCTGCAAGATGTCTTCATCGCTATCCCCGGCACCACCTTTGACAGCGGCCCCCGTCGCACCGGCGATGCGCCCGCTATTCGCGGTCTTTCCGGCAGCGGGGTTTTGATCTTTCAGGACGGCGCGCGGCAGAGCTTTATTTCGGGCCATGATGGTCGCTTCTTCCTGGACCCCGAACTGGTCCAGACCATCGAAGTTGTGCGCGGCCCTAGCTCTGCTCTCTACGGATCGGGCGCGCTAGGCGGCGTCATTGCGACAACCACCAAGTCGGCCGCCGACCTGCTGCAAGACGGCGAACGCTTCGGGGTGCGCGTGACCGCTGGATATCAAAGCGTCAATGACGAATTCCGCGTCGGCGTCACTGGCGCAGGGCAATCCTCGGATGGTGTTTGGGACGCGCTCGCCAACGTGACTTACCGCGATTCCGAGAGCATTGAACTGGGCAGCGGCGACACCCTTCCCGCCGATGACGAGATCCTGTCCACGCTTTTCAAACTCACCGCCCGCCCTTCCGACGCAGTTGAGATCACCGCGTCCTATTCCCGCTTCAGCGGCGACTCCACCGACCCCAGCAACCCGCAAGGCGTAAACATCGCGGGGCCCGGCAACGAATTGGTCTTTCGCGATATCACCAGCGACACCGCGCAGTTGGGCCTCAACTGGAACCCGGACAGCCGCGCCATCGACCTCAATCTGGTGGGCTATTACACCAACAACTCGGTCGAAGAGGACGAGGTGTCGAGCGACCGGATCGCCGACCGGCAAGTCGAAACGATCGGTGTCCTGATCGACAATCGATCACGCTTTGATCTGGGCGAAGGGTCTGCCCTCACGCTGACATATGGCGGCGAATACTACCGCGATGAACAAACCGGTATCGACACCAACACCGCCGACGGGACGCGCGGCGGCGTGCCGGACGCAGAAACCGAATTTGTCGGCCTGTTCGCGCAAGCCGAACTAACGCTCGACAGCCTCGGCCCAATCCCCGGTGAATTCACCTTCATCCCAGGTATCCGGTGGGACTCGTTCCAATCGACCTCAGACGACGACAGTTTCGCCATCGATGATGACGAGTTTTCGCCCAAGATCGGGGTATCCTACAAACCCATTCCCGAATTGCTGTTCTTCGGCAATTACGCGCTCGGCTTTCGCGCACCCTCGTTTAACGAGGCCTTCGCGGATGGCGCGCACTTCGTTATTCCCGACCTCTCCGCCGCGCCCGGACCGATGGGACCGCGCTTCGTCACCAACGAATTTATCGGCAACCCCAATCTGGAGGCCGAGGAATCGGAGACCTTTGAGTTCGGCGTCGGCTTGCAATTGGATGACCTCATCAGCGGCGGCGATCGGCTGACGATCAAGGGATCGTACTATGAAAGCGATGTCGACAATCTGATCGGTCTCGATGTCAACATCCCGACCGGGTGCTTCGTCGCCAGCCCCTTCGTCCCGCCTTGCGGTTCTGGCCCTGCGTTCAACAACGTCAGCCAAAACGTGAATATCCGCAACGCGGAAATTGACGGAGTAGAGATCGAGTTCTCTTACGCCTCAGATATTTTCTACGTGCGCGGCAATTTCTCCAGCATCGACGGCGTGGACGCTGGCACGGGCGAATTCCTCGAAGGGGTTCTTCAGCCTGACACGCTGTTCGTGGACCTTGGTGCGCGGTTTGGAGACAGCGGTTTCCGCCTGGGCGTGCGCTCGATCTACGCGACCGAGTTTGACGAAGTGAACGATCCGCTCGACACGCGCGACGATTATCTCGTGAACGATGTCTACCTCGTCTTCGAACCCGAAAGTGGCCCATTGAGAGGCTTCCGCGTGGACCTCGGCGTCGACAACGTCGCGGATACCGATTTCGAAGTGGTGTTCGCCGGCGTCAGCCAGCCGGGGCGCAACTTCAAAGCCGCGCTTTCGTGGTCAAAAGGCTTTTAAACGCACGTCTCGTATTGTATATCATTCTCAATAGCAGAATCAGCAACAGGACCTGTCGCCATGCTTTCACTCCGCAAAACCCTCTTCACCGCCGCTCTCGCCGCGACCGCTCTAACAGCGCTTCCAGCGCCCGCTCTCGCCGATGACCCCATCGTGCGCGACGATGCCGCCGCCAAGGCGGCCTTCAACGCTGATCGCGAAACCATCCTGGGCATGGCGGGCGACTTCATCGTCACTTTCGACATGCAGGAATCGACCGCCTGGATGGAGGGCTACACCCCGATCGACCGCAAGATTTCCGGCGGGCATGAATCGGTCCGCGTGATCGAGGACACAGGCACCAAGATCGTTCTGCAGCACTTGCTCGTCGTCGGCACCAAAGATGAACCTTATGTCGTCAAACACTGGCGTCAGGATTGGGAATACGAGCCCGAGCAGATCCTCACCTTCTCGGGCGGCGACACGTGGGAGTTGACTGACGTACCGGAGGCGATGCGCTCCGGTCGCTGGTCACAAACCGTCTATCAGGTCGATGACAGCCCACGCTACGCCGGTTGGGGCGAATGGCAGATCAGCAACGGGGTCAAACGTTGGCGTTCAAACTGGACCATGCGCCCTCTCGCCCGCCGCGACGATATCCGCGATCCGATCTACGACCGATACAGGGGCATCAACCGCCACCAGATCACGCCCAAAGGTTGGATCCATTGGCAGGACAACACCAAGATGATGCCCGCCAAAGATGGTTCGGGCGAACTGGTCCCGGTGGTGCAGGAATACGTCCTGAACACCTACGAACGCTTTGATGATTACAACGTCGAGGCGGCGGAAAATTACTGGTCAAAAACCAAGGATTACTGGGCTGCGATCCGCGCCAAGTGGGACGAAGTGAAGCGCGCCAATGGCGGTATCCGCATCGAGCAAGAGCCCAATGAGGGCAATTCGGGCATCGGCGCGGAATTGCTGCAACTGGCCGACGCTATCAAGAAAGGCGAAACGCCTTCCGACGAAGCCACCGCCGAAGCTTTGGCTATGATCGACGAAAACACCAGCGCGCTCCTTGCGGGCGGATAACCCTCAAACTCTATCCCCAGAAGGCTGTCTTAATCCAACAGTCTTCTTAAACCCCGGCTGGTGTCCTGCTCTTCACCGGCCGGGGTTTACCTTTTTAGGCAAGCACGTCTGCGACCAGGCGGTATTCGTAGCCCAGCTCTTCGGCGACCGCTTGATAGGTGACCGTGCCGGCGTGGACGTTGAGTCCTTCGGCCAAATGCGGATCGCGACGCATGGCGTCTTTCCAACCCAGGTCTGCGATCCGAAGCGCGTGCGGCAGCGTCACGTTGTTGAGAGCGTATGTGCTCGTGCGCGCCACCGCGCCGGGCATATTGGCAACGCAGTAGTGGACGATATCGTCGATGATATAGGTCGGCTCCGCGTGCGTGGTCGCTTTGGAGGTTTCGAAACACCCGCCTTGGTCAATCGCGACATCGACCAGCACCGCGCCGGGCTGCATGTCTTTGAGCATCGCGCGTGAAACCAGCTTGGGCGCCGCCGCGCCGGGGATCAGCACCGCACCGATGACCAGATCCGCCTCGCTCACCGCTTCGTGCAGGTTGGTGAGGTTCGAAAAGCGTGTTTTGGCGCTCGCCTCAAAGTGCATGGAGAGCTTTTCGAGCACTTCGGGATTGCGGTCGAGAATGGTGACGTCGGCAAACATACCCGCCGCCATTTGCGCCGCATTAAAGCCAACAACGCCTCCGCCAATTACGACGACCTTGGCCGGAAGCACACCGGGAACGCCGCCCAGTAACACTCCGCGCCCGCCATGCGCTTTCTCCAGCGCGCTCGCGCCCGCTTGCACGCTCATACGCCCAGCAACCTGGCTCATCGGTTTGAGCAGCGGCAGCGATCCTTCCGCGCCGGTCACAGTTTCATAAGCGATAGCGGTGCAACCGGACTTCACAAGATCAGCGGTCTGATCGGGATCGGGCGCTAGGTGAAGGTAAGTATAGAGCACCTGCCCGTCGCGCAGCTTGGCACGTTCGACGGCTTGGGGTTCCTTGACCTTCACGACCATCTCGCATTCGGCGAAGATCGGGTCAGGACCATCGACGATGTTCGCGCCGGCATCGACATAGGCCTCGTCGAACGCGCCGATGCCAAGACCGGCGCCGCTTTCGATCCAAACGTCGTGGCCGTGCGTGACGAGTTCGCGCGCACTCTCAGGGGTCAAACCAACCCGGTATTCGTGGTTCTTGATTTCTTTGGGGCAACCAACACGCATCGCATTCTCTCCTGATGGTAACGCCACGCATATTATCGCGATTTACGTGAGAAAGGCTCCCGATTGCTTCGGTCACGCGAGATGTTATGGGATTATTGACCGAATTTGCCCCATGGGAGGGATATTTTGCCAAACTCGGATGAAAAACTCCTGCGCGAGCTGCAAAGCGATTCCAGCCGCTCAATTGCCGAGCTGGCCGAATGCGTCGGCATGTCGAGCAGTGCGGTACATCGCCGCATCCGCGCGCTGGAGGCTGATGGATCGATCGAAGGCTACGCCGCGCGCCTCAGCGCCCGCGCGCTGGGCCTTCGGATGCAGGTGTTTGTCGAGATCAGCCTCGCCAATCAGAGCCAGGAGGCGATGGATCGCTTTGAAGCCGCCGCTTTGCGGTTTGAGGAGGTTTTGTCGTGCCACCTTCTGTCGGGCGACGCCGATTACATGCTGCGGATCGCGGCGCGTGATCTTGATCACTTTGACAGCATACACCGCGAAGCTTTGGCCAAACTGCCCGGCGTTTCGTCTATGAAAAGCAGCTTTTCGATCCGCGAGGTCAAACCGTGGGCGGGCTATCCCGTCTGGAGTGATTAGCCCGTCAGACCCCGCCCCGGATACGGACATTCTCACCGTTGATTGCGCTGGCCGCGTCGGACAGCAGGAACGCAGCGAGATCGGCGATCTGATCAGGCCGCACCCAATCGCCAAAGTCAGCGTCCGGCATGTCTCTCCGGTTCGTCGGCGTGTCGACAATCGTGGGCGAGATCGCGTTCACGCGCACCCCATCGCCGCTCAGTTCCGCGTTCAGCGCTTCGGTCAGGCGCAGCACACCCGCTTTGGATGCGGTGTAGGCACCCATGCCCATCCCCGCACTGTCCGCCGCCGCCGCGCCGATATTGACCACCGCAGCCGGCTTGGCGAGCAGCGGGATAAAGGACTGGCACGAGTTGAGCGTTGTCATGACGTTCATGTGGAACATTCGGGACCAGGTGTCGGGCGACCCCAACATCGCCTCTTCCCACACAAAGCCGCCCGCAATGTTGACTAGCCCCGCCAATGACACGCCTTCGCCATCAAGAGCGCTCGCCAAATCAGCGACGGCTTTTGGATCGGTCAAATCCACCCCGCCGCGCAAAGCCACATTGGCCGCGTCGAACGGCAATTCGGTGCCCAGATCGACCCCCACAACCGCGTAGCCCGCTTCGGCTATAGTGATGCAGACAGACGCGCCAACAATGCCGCAAGCGCCGGTGACTAGGACGGTTTTCATCGAGGGAGTTCCTTCTTATGATCTTTTGCGTCGCCCTTAGCGAGCGGCTGTTAGGCATGGAAGACCGGCCACTCTTACGTCACCGCAGCGCGGGTGCGGTATTCGTCGCGGTCCCATTCACGAGTTTCACAAATGGCGCGCAGTCGTTCGACCGCCTCCGCGATATCAGCGTAGCGAAGATAAAGCGGCGTGATGCCAAAGCGCATGATATCCGGCGCGCGGAAATCGCCGATCACGTCGCGCGCGATCAGGGCCTGGACCATTTCATAGGCTTTGGGGTGCCGGAACGCGACTTGGCTACCGCGCTCAGCGCTGTCGACTGGGCAGGCGAACTCAAACCCGTATTCGCCGCAGCGATCCGCCATCAGCTCGACGAAGAGCTCGGAAAGGGCCAGTGACTTGGCGCGCACTTTGCCCATGTCCGCTTCAAGCATGAGGTCCACGCCCTCTTCGAGCGCGGCCATGCCCAGAACCGGCGGCGTGCCGCACTGGAAGCGGTCGATCCCTTCAGCCGGAACGAACTGGCCATCAAAATCAAACGGGCGCGCATGGCCGAACCATCCTGACAACACCGGCTCGGCGTGATGGTGGCGTTTAGCGGCGAACAGGAAAGCGGGTGCACCGGGACCTCCGTTGAGGAATTTGTACCCACACCCAACCGCAAAATCCGCGCCCGCGCCGTTCAGATCGACTTCGATCGCGCCGGTCGAATGGCTCAAATCCCAGACCACCAAAGCCCCGGCCGCGCGCGCGCGTTCCATCACCTGGGCCATGTCGCGGATGCGGGAGGTCTTGTAGTGCACTTGTGTCAGCAGCAGGACCGCAACGCTTTCATCCAGCGCATCGAGCACGCCTTCGGGCGCAACCTCATGGCATTCCAGACGGCCACCGCCGAACCGCGCCAGGCCCTGCATCATGTAATTGTCGGTCGGGAAATTGCCGGTCTCGGTAAGCAGGACGCTGCGCCCCTCCTGCAAGGAAAGCGCTGCCGTCAGCGCTTTAAAGATATTGATCGAAGTGCTTTCGCCCGCGATCACTTCGCCTTCTGATGCCCCGATCAGGCGCGCGATCTTGTCCCCGATCCGACGCGGCGTGTTGATCCAGTCGGCGCTGTTCCAACTTGTGATCAGGCCTTCGCCCCACTCATCGGTGACCGTGCGTCGCATCCGTTCCACGCTGCGTTTGGGCAGCATGCCCAGCGAATTGCCATCAAGGTAGATCAGCCCATCGCGGATCGCGAATTGATCGCGAAACCCGCGCAAAGGATCCACGGCATCCATCTGAGCAATCCGGTCAAAAGGGGCGTTCATCTGGGCAATTCTCGCAAAATAGCGCGCACGGGGCTCGCATCCGCGCCTTCAATGGCCAGCGGGAGCGCGATCAGTTCGTAGGCTCCGGGTTCGACGGCGTCGAGCACCAGCCCTTCCAATATCCGCATATCGCCCGCCAGCACTTCGTGATGCGCGTCCATCGTCTTGGAGTTTTGCGGGTCGAGCGAGGGCGTGTCCGTTCCGATCAACACCGCGCCGCCATCGCGCAGGCGCGCCACGACCTGCGGCGCGATCGCGGTGAAATCCGCATCCCACGCCTTGTGCGGGAAGCGATCGTAGGTGCGGAAGAGGACTCGCTTTGCTCCGGCCAACGCCTCCCAATCGCAGTCGCTCTCTTCGACCCGCGCGCCTGAACCCCGCACGTCGACCACCACGCATGGACCCAGATAAGCGTTGAGCGAGCTGTCCGCGCTCGCCACGCCGTCGTTGCTGTAATGCAAAGGAGCATCCGCATGGGTCCCGGCGTGGAGAGGGAAAGAAAGCGCGCCGATATTGACCGGGCATTCGGGCCCGATCGCAGCGTGTCGCGACAGCACAACCTCGGGTTCCCCCGGCCATAAAGGCGTCGCCGCGCTAAGCCGCTGCGAGATATCCCAAACCCGGTTTGCCATAAAAAACTGCTGCCGCCGTCATGCGTTAGAGAGGGTTGAATACACGTCCCCTGAGCAAGCTCAAACCCATGCGCCGCGTCGCCTGTTCCCGTCCGACTATCGTCTAAAGTCCCTTGCGCCGCAGCCGAGTCTTCAATACCCGCAGTCGCGGATCGAACGCCAGCGGCCGCCCCCGGCAGAGCCTGGCGCACACAACACACAATCAGACGGGATGATTATGAGCCTTTACGACGCCTATCTCACCGAAATCGAAACCCGCAAGGGCCTCGACCTTTCGCCCAAGCCCATCGACGATGGCGCGCTGCTTCAGGAAGTGATCGCGCATATCAAAGAGCCGGGCCACCAGCACCGTGAGGCGTCGCTGGACTTCTTCATCTACAACACCCTGCCCGGCACAACGAGCGCCGCTGGCGTAAAGGCTGGGTTCCTCAAGGACATCATTCTGGGCAAGGCAAGCGTTGAGGAAATCTCCGCTGAATTCGCCTTCGAACTGCTCAGCCACATGAAAGGCGGCCCATCGGTTGAAGTGCTGCTTGATCTGGCGTTGGGCTCGGACGCGGACATCGCGGCAACGGCCGCCGAAGTCCTGAAAACGCAGGTCTTCCTTTACGATGCGGACACAGCGCGTCTGGCCACCGCGCACAAATCGGGCAACGCCATCGCGACGGATATTCTGGAAAGCTACGCCAAAGCGGAGTTCTTCACCAAGCTTCCCGACATCGACGAAGAGATCAAAGTCGTTACCTACATTGCGGGCGAAGGCGATATCTCGACCGACCTTTTGTCACCAGGCAATCAGGCGCACTCACGTTCAGACCGCGAGCTGCACGGCAAATGCCTGATCAGCCCCGAAGCGCAGGCGGAAATCACCGCGCTGAAAGAAAAGCACCCCGATTGCCGCGTCATGCTGATCGCGGAGAAGGGCACGATGGGTGTGGGATCGTCGCGCATGTCGGGCGTCAACAACGTGGCGCTGTGGGCGGGCAAGCAAGCAAGCCCATATGTCCCCTTCGTCAACATCGCGCCGGTTGTCGCAGGCACCAATGGCATTTCGCCGATCTTCCTGACGACGGTCGGTGTAACCGGCGGCATTGGTCTGGACCTTAAAAACTGGGTCAAGAAGGTGGACGAAGACGGCAACACCGTTCTCGACGGCTATGGCGATCCGATCCTTGAGCAGGCCTATTCGGTTGAAACCGGCACCGTCTTGACGATCAACACCCGCGAAAAGAAACTGTACAATGGTGACGAAGAGTTGGCGGACATCTCGCCGGCCTTCACCGCGCAGAAGGTGGAGTTTATGAAGGCGGGCGGTTCCTATGCCGTTGTCTTTGGCAAGAAACTTCAAACCTTCGCCGCCGCCACTTTGGGGCAAGAGCTCAAATCCGCCTACGCGCCGAACCGCGAAATCTCGCACGAAGGCCAGGGCCTAACTGCGGTTGAGAAGATCTTCAATCGCAACGCCGTGGGCACGACGCCGGGCAAAGTGCTGCACGCCGGCTCTGACGCGCGGGTCGAGGTCAACATTGTCGGTTCGCAAGATACGACCGGCCTGATGACCAGCCAAGAACTCGAAGCGATGGCGGCGACGGTCATATCACCCATCGTCGATGGCGCGTACCAATCCGGCTGCCACACGGCCAGCGTGTGGGATGTGAAGGCGCAGACTAACATTCCGCGCCTGATGAACTTCATGAACAAGTTCGGTCTGGTCACCGCGCGCGATCCCAAGGGTCAGTACCACGCAATGACCGACGTCATTCACAAGGTGCTCAACGACCTGACGATCGACGACCGCGCGATTATCGTCGGCGGCGACAGCCATACACGCATGTCGAAAGGCGTCGCGTTCGGGGCGGATTCAGGAACGGTGGCGCTCGCACTCGCTACGGGCGAGGCAACCATGCCGATCCCGGAAAGCGTGAAGGTCACCTTCAAAGGCACAATGGCCGATCACATGGACTTCCGCGATGTCGTTCACGCGACGCAGGCGCAGATGCTCAAGCAGTTTGGCGACAACGTCTTCCAGGGCCGCGTCATCGAAGTGCATATCGGCACGCTGCTGTCCGATCAGGCCTTCACCTTCACGGACTGGACCGCCGAGATGAAGGCCAAGGCCTCTATCTGCATTTCGGAAGACGCCACACTGGTGGAATCGCTCGAAATCGCCAAGCGTCGCATTCAGATCATGATCGACAAGGGCATGGATAACGCAGGCGGCGTTCTCGCCGGTCTGATCGCCAAGGCGGACCAGCGCATCGCTGAAATCCAGTCGGGCGAAGTGCCCGCGTTGAAACCCGACGACAACGCCAAGTACTTTGCCGAAGTCGTGGTGGACCTGGATCAGATCAACGAACCGATGATCGCCGATCCGGATGTTAACAATAACGATATTTCAAAGCGTTACACCCATGATACGATCCGCCCGATCTCCTATTACGGAGGCGACAAAAAGGTCGACCTGGGCTTCATCGGATCGTGCATGGTGCACAAAGGCGATATGAAGATCCTGTCCGAGATGCTGCAAAATCTGGAGCGTCAAAACGGCAAGGTCGAGTTCAAGGCGCCGCTGGTTGTGGCCCCGCCGACCTACAACATTGTCGACGAGCTCAAGGAAGAAGGCGACTGGGATATGCTGGCCAAGTACGCAGGGTTCGAATTTGACGACGCCGCGCCAAAGAACAACGCGCGTGTCGATTATGAGAACATGCTTTACCTTGAGCGTCCAGGCTGCAACCTGTGCATGGGCAACCAGGAAAAGGCTGGCAAAGGCGATACGGTGATGGCCACCTCGACGCGTCTGTTCCAAGGCCGTGTGGTGGAAGACGCCGCCGACAAGAAGGGCGAGTCTTTGCTGTCATCAACTCCGGTCGTGGTGCTTTCGACGATCCTTGGTCGTACGCCGACGATCGAAGAATACACCTCCGCTGTCGAAGGCATCAATCTGACGAAATACGCGCCGCCCGTCGCCGCATAAGCATTGCTCGCTCGAAACAATTGGCAGGCGCGGCCCAACGGTCGCGCCTGTTCGTTATCGGGCCTAGAAACGCCTCATCTTGAAGCGCTGAGGTCGGTCTGTGTCGCTTTAGGTCCCTTTAGGGGCCCCTTAGCCGATGATAATTTGTTTGATGCTGAGCGTTTCGTGCTCAAGCTCTTGAAGCCGGTGTTTGACCGCATCGCCAATCGTCACGATCCCGATCAGTCGTCCGTTCTCCATCACCGGCATGTGCCGGAAACGCCGTTCAATCATGGTGTGCAGCACTTGAGAGAGCGGCGTATCGGGGGAGCATCCCGTGACCTCGCGCGTCATCAGGCGTTCGACCGCCACCTCTTCCAAGTCCTCGGTAATCTGCGGCAGATGACGCACCACATCGCGTTCGGAGAGTATACCCTTCAACGCACCAGCTTCGTCCAGCACCAGCACCGCGCCAATCCGTTCCTCGTGAAGGGTCCGCACGGCCGATTGCACGCTGTCCGAAGGTTTGACGGAGACGATCCGGTCGCCCTTGGCCACCAGAACCGCGCGCACAGTGACTTCCTCAGCCGCAGCCGCGCTGCCGATTGACTGGCTGACCTGTTTGGGCTTTGGCATTTTGCGTCGCGGCCCGGCGTAGCTGGTTGGCGCTCTCATATCTGCTCTCCCTCTTACGGGAGTGTAATCGCAAACGCGTTCAACGCAAAAGGTCCCCTACTCAACCGTGCTCGACAGCGCTTTCACCCTGCCTCCGACCCTCGCCCTGATCCTGTTCGTGATCGGTGTGGTCGCCGGAATTCAGTACCGGCGCGTGTGGAAGGCCGAGGGGCCAACGGCGCAACTGTGGGTTTTCGGTGTGGTCGCAGCGGCGTGTTTGCTGACCGTCGGACTGATCCCGCTGGAAACTTAGGCACCCTCACCTGAGGCCGCGCGTTCTTCAAATTCCGCTTCGGTGAGCCCCGCCTCCTCGAGCATTTTGCGCGCCCGCGGGCAATTAAGCCGCTCACGAAGGGGGCTATCGGGATCAATCGGCTTGCTACAGACAAGGCACTGATCCGCGTCGCCCACCGCATTAAGCCCGCCGCAGCTGCCTTTGATCTCGCGACCGGACAGCATCACGCCCACCGCCATCCCCAGCATGACAAGCAGCAGCAATCCAAAGGCAAAAAGGAAGGTCAACACGAAAACTCAGATCCCTTGCTGAGAGCGCAGAGTCTCAAAGGACGAACTGGCTGCGCTTTCAAATTCCGGGTCCGATGTACTGCCCGCACGAGCAATAAACAAGGCGGCGATCCCTTCGCGTTCGGCGATCACCATACCGCGTCCTTCCCCGGCGGCGAGCAAGGCTGTGGCCCATGCATCGGCCTCGACCGCCGTTTCCGCCAGCACCGTGACCGAGGCAGTTCGGTGCGTGATCGGCCGTCCGGTCTGCGGATCAAGGATGTGCGAATAGCGCACGCCGTCTTCCTCGAAATAGTTTCGATAGTCGCCTGATGTCGCCATCGCGAGGCCCTGAAGCGCAACGACCTCGCCCGCTTCGCGACGCCCAGCGGTCGGCTGTTCGATTGCGATGCGCCAGCCCTTACCGCTTGGCCCTGCGCCCACTGCGATCAGATCGCCGCCCACTTCGATCATGTAATTGGCATGCCCCAGATTGCTCAGAGCTTCGCTCAGCGTGTCGATCCCCGCGCCCTTCGCCAACGCGGAGAGGAACACGGTGGCCTCCGGATCGATTTTGGCGAGTGTGCGCGCCTCCGCATCGTGCGCGATCACGCTTTCCTGTCCTATGCGGCCCATGGCCTCTTCAATGGCAGCGTCACTAGGCGCAATGGGCTGCCCTTCACGCTGCGGTCCGCCCGATCCGAAATTCCAAAGCTCAATCACTGGCGCCAGCGTTAGATCGAGAAATCCGTCGGATTGACGATGCACTTCGCCCGCGACAGACATCACAAGGTTGAAGCCGAGCGACAGCGCGACTGGATCGGTGCTTTCAAGCGCGTTAAATCGCGACACTTCGGAATCCGGGTTCCAGTTGGAAACCTCATCATCCAATCTAGTCAGCGTTTCCCGCACGGCCTGCGCGACAGCGTCTTCGTCGAACGTTTTGTCTTGGGCGACAATCTTGATCCGATAGGTCGTCCCCCAAGCTTCCCCGCTCAACTCATGAGTCGAAGGCGACGGCGCGCACGAAACCACGATCAGCGATAAAAGAAGCGCCCAAATCGCTCTGAGTTGTGTTTTTTGCATGAAAAGTTGCCCATTTCCGGGGAGCGCGTGCACTCTGCGTCTTATTGCCACCTATGCGAAGGCTCCTCGAACGGCTATACCAAAGATCAACGATGGGATCAGTGCGATGCCCGAACATTCCTAGGGGGTCTGTTCGCGGCATTTTTTTGTAATAAGCGCACAGCTGTTTCCCAAGGGATCAAAAGGGCCGCTCTCACAAGAAGGGCGGTGGGACGACGGGTAGCTTTGTGACTTCGTACCAGTTGAAAAAGGGCTTGGACCTGCCTGTGGCTGGCGCGCCAGATCAGCGGATCGTGAATGGTCCGGCGATAGGCTCGGTCGCGGCGCTTGGCGCGGACTATATTGGCCTCAAGCCGCGGCTGGCGGTCAAGGAAGGTGACCTTGTTGGCGCAGGGGCGCCCCTGTTCGCGCATAAGGACACGCCGGAAACCTTCGTGACGGCGCCGGTCTCGGGCCGCGTCACCGCGATCAATCGCGGCCATCGCCGCGCTCTGGTAAGCGTAGTGATTGAGGCCGATCCCGCCGCCGCCCAACCGGTGGATTTCAGCGCGGTTGGATCGGACAGCGAATACGATGGCATCGTCGAAAAGCTTTGCAAGGCGGGGCTTTGGACTTCTTTCCGGATGCGGCCCTATTCCAAGGTGCCCGCGCCTGCTGACCGCGCAGCCGCGATCTTTGTAACAGCCACCGACACGGAGCCGCTCTCCCCCGATCCCACTTTGGTGATTGAAGACGCGCCCGAAGCGTTTGCGCGCGGACTTCAGGCGGTGGCGAAGCTGACCGAGGGCAAAACCTATCTGTGCCAGAGCTCTGAAGCCGCGCTGCCCGGCGCGGACACACCCGGAGTGGAAGTGGCGCGGTTTGCCGGCCCTCACCCCGCTGGCCTTGCGGGCACGCATATGCACTTCCTCAATCCGCCCTCGGCCACCAAGGTGGTCTGGTCGATCGGCTATCAGGACGTGATCGCGATTGGCCGCCTGATGCTAACCGGTCGGGTCGATTTTTCCCGCGTTGTTGCGCTGGGCGGCCCCTTGGCGCGTGAGCCGCGATTGGTGCGCACCGTTCTGGGGGCGAATTTCGATGAGCTTTTGGCGGGCGAATACGACACGTCGGTGCCCAGCCGCACTATCTCCGGCTCGATCCTCAGCGGCCGCGCGCCTGACGTACCCGAAGCCGCTTATCTCAGCCGCTACGCCCGGCAGGTGACCATCATTGAGGAAGACCGCGAGCAGATACCGCTGGGCTGGGTGCGCCCGATGTTCAGCAAGTTTGCCTATCAGCCGGTGCTGGGATCGATGCTGAAACGGGTGAAAAGCCACCCCTTCACCTCCAACCTCAACGGTGGACGCCGCGCGATGGTACCGCTTGGCACGTTTGAAGAACTCATGCCGCAGGATTTCCTGCCCACGCAGTTGCTGCGCGCTTTGTTGGTGATGGACACCGACAGCGCGCAGGCATTGGGCGCGTTGGAACTCGACGAAGAGGATTTAAGCCTCGTCGGCTTTGCTTGTCCCGCGAAATACGAATACGGTCTCGCCTTGCGCGATTGCCTGACCAAGATTGAAAGAGAGGGCTGAGCCGATGGGTTTGCGCAGCTTCTTCGACAAGATCGAGCCAAACTTCACCAAGGGCGGCAAATACGAGAAACTCTTCCCCGTCTACGAGATGGTGGAGAGCTTCCTCTACACGCCAAAAACGGTGACGACGGTGGCGCCGCACGTGCGCAGCTACATCGATATGAAGCGGATCATGACTTATGTTGTGATCGCGACAGTGCCGGCGATCCTGTTTGGCCTCTACAACACCGGCTATCAGACCAATATGGCGCTGACCGATCTTGGCGCAGAGCCCAGCTGGCGCGGCGCGATTTTGCAAGCGGTGGGCATCGGGCTCAACCCGAACAGCGTGTTTGCGAACTTTGCGCACGGGCTGTTGTTCTTCCTGCCGATCTACATCACCACACTCGTCGCGGGCGGGATCTGTGAGGTGATCTTCGCCACGATCCGCCGGCATGAAGTGAACGAGGGCTTCCTTGTCACCTCGATGCTCTACACGCTGATCATGCCGCCTGATGTGCCGTTGTGGCAGGTGGCGCTGGGCATTATGTTCGGCGTTGTGATCGGCAAGGAAGTGTTTGGCGGGACCGGCAAAAATTTCCTCAACCCCGCGCTGACGGGCCGCGCGTTTCTCTATTTCGCTTACCCCGCCAATATGTCGGGCGATGCGATCTGGACGCCGGTGGATGGCTTTTCAGGCGCGACCGTTCTCTCGGTGTCCGCCTCCGACGGCTACACCTCGCTCGCCGCGCAGGGGATCACGTGGTTCGACGCGTTCTTTGGCTTTATCCAGGGGTGCCTGGGCGAAACATCGACCTTTGCCTGTCTCATCGGCCTTGCCTTCCTGCTGATCACCAAGATCGCCAACTACCGTATGGTTCTGGGCTGTCTGATTGGAATGATCGGCTTTTCCACCCTGCTCAATCTGATCGGGTCGGACAGCAATCCGATGTTTGCGATGCCGTGGTACTGGCACCTCGTCGTGGGCGGCTTTGCCTTTGGCCTCGTCTTTATGGTGACCGAGCCCGTGTCGGGCGCGCACACCAATATGGGCCGCTGGTTCTACGGCGCGCTGATTGGGTTCATGGTCGTGCTGATCCGAGTGATTAACCCCGCTTTCCCCGAAGGCATGATGCTCGCCATCCTGTTCGGCAACGTCTTCGCGCCGCTGATCGATTACTTCGTGGTTCAAGCCAATATCCGGCGGAGGGCGAAAGCTTATGCCTGAGCAATCCAACACCGCCCAAGCACACAAGGGTTTCCTGCGGCGCTTTATCGACATGCCGGTCGACAGCCCGGCCAAGACGCTTTTTGTCGCGGTCACCCTGTGCCTTGTCGCCTCAATGGCGGTGTCCGCCTTCGCGGTATCTCTGCGTCCTATTCAGGAGGTGAACAAGCGGCTCGATAAGCAGATTAACATTCTGCAAGTCGCAGGAGTCTACGAAGAAGGCGCGGATGTCGCCGAATCTTTCGCCGCGTTTGAACCCAGGGTTCTCGAAATCGAAACCGGCACTTTCACCGACGCGTTTGACGCCGCGAACTTCGATGATCGCGCAGCCGCAGACGATACGGAAACCTCTATCGAACTCACCGACGACCCCGCTGGGATTGGCCGCCAGACGAAATACGCCACGGTTTATATCCTGCGCGACGAGGCGGGCGCGATCGACAAGGTGGTGCTGCCGATCCATGGTTATGGCCTGTGGTCAACGCTTTATGGCTTCATCGCCATCGAAGAGAACGGCGACGAAATTTACGGCCTGCAATTCTACGAACACGGCGAGACACCAGGCCTTGGCGCCGAAGTCGACAACCCGCGCTGGAAGGCGCTCTGGAATGGCAAGCAATTGCTGGACGATGACGGCAAGCTTGCCATCACCGTCGCCAAAACCGCCCCACCCCAAGGCGATGAATACCACGTCGATGCGCTGTCTGGCGCGACGCTGACCTCGAACGGAGTCGATAGTCTGGTGCGCTTCTGGATGGGCGATCAGGGTTACGGCGCCTTCCTCGACAATCTTCGCGAAGGAGAGATCTGATGGGACAGACACGCAAGGAATTGCTGACCGACCCGATGGTCGACAACAACCCGATTACGTTACAAGTGCTCGGCATCTGTTCCGCACTGGCGGTGACGTCTTCGATGACGGTCGCGCTGGTGATGACCATTGCGGTGACGATCGTGACCGGCTTTTCGTCGATGTTCATCTCAATGATCCGCCACCAGATCCCAAGCTCGATCCGCATCATCGTGCAGATGGTGATCATCGCCTCGCTGGTGATCATGGTGGACCAAGTGCTCAAGGCCTACGCGTTTGAGATTTCCAAGACGCTGTCGGTCTTTGTCGGCCTCATCATCACCAACTGCATCGTCATGGGCCGCGCGGAAGCATTCGCGATGAAGAACCCGCCCATCGCCTCGTTCCTGGACGGGATCGGCAACGGCCTCGGCTATGGCCTCATCCTGATGACGGTGGGCTTCATCCGCGAGTTACTCGGTTCGGGATCGCTGTTTGGCATCACCGTTCTGCCGACGGTCAACAATGGCGGCTGGTACGTGCCCAACGGTCTGCTGCTGCTGCCGCCGTCCGCCTTCTTCGTCATCGGCCTGCTCATCTGGGCGGTGCGCGCGTGGAAGCCGGAGCAGGTGGAAGAGCGCGAATACGAAATTCAGACGGTTGAGGCGCACTGATGGAAAACCTGCTCTCCATCGCCGTAAAGGCCATTTTCGTTGAGAACCTCGCGCTTTCCTTCTTCCTTGGCATGTGCACCTTTATCGCGGTGTCCAAGAAGATTTCGACCGCCATTGGCCTCGGCATCTCGGTCATGGTCGTGCAGGCGATCACGGTTCCGGCCAACAATCTGATCCTGACCTATCTGCTCAAACCCGGCGCGCTGGCCTGGGCGGGGTTTGAGGATGTGGATCTGACTTTCCTTGGCCTCATATCCTATATCGGCGTCATCGCGGCTTTGGTTCAGATCCTTGAGATGGTGCTCGATAAGTACTTCCCGCCGCTCTACAACGCGCTGGGTGTGTTCCTGCCGCTGATCACGGTGAATTGCGCGATCCTGGGCGGATCGCTGTTCATGGTGGAGCGCAATTATACCTTCGCTGAAAGCGCGACCTACGGCATTTCGTCCGGTTTTGGCTGGGCGCTGGCGATCGCCGCGATGGCCGGCGTTCGTGAGAAGCTGAAATATTCGGACATTCCCGATGGCCTTCAAGGGCTCGGAATCACCTTTATCACGGCGGGCCTTATGTCCCTTGCCTTCATGTCGTTCGGCGGCATCAAGCTTTAAAGAGAGACACGCATCATGGCGACTTTCACGCTCGGGATCCTGCTCTTCACGATTATCGTGATCGCTCTGGTCGGCATCATCATGGCGGCCCGGTCGAAGCTGGTCTCGACCGGCAATGTGAACATCACGATCAACGATGAAAAAACGATCAGCGTCCCCGCCGGGGGCAAGCTGCTGCAAACGCTGGCTGAACAACAATTGTTCGTCCCCTCGGCCTGCGGCGGCGGCGGCACCTGCGCCCAGTGCAAAGTGCAGATCAAAGAAGGCGGCGGATCGATCCTGCCCACCGAAGAAAGCCACATCACCAAGCGCGAAGCGGCTTGTGGAGATCGCCTGTCGTGTCAGGTCGCGGTGAAGCAAGACATGCGTATCTTCGTGCCCGAAGAAGTCTTCGGCGTGAAGAAGTGGGAATGCGAAGTCGTCTCGAACGAGAATGTCGCGACCTTTATCAAACAGCTCGTCTTGCGACTGCCCGAAGGCGAAGACGTGAACTTCCGCGCGGGCGGCTACATCCAGATTGCCGCGCCCGAACACATCGTCGACTACAGCGAGTTCGATGTTGAGAATGAATACCGCGAGGACTGGGACAAGTTCAATCTGTGGAAGTTCACCTCGAAAGTGTCCGAACCGATTGAACGCGCCTATTCGATGGCAAACTACCCGGAAGAAAAGGGCATCATCATGCTCAACGTCCGGATCGCCTCGCCCCCGCCGGGCAATGACGCGGTGCCTCCGGGGCAGATGTCATCCTACATCTTCAACCTGAAACCGGGTGACAAGGTCACGATCTCCGGCCCGTTCGGAGAATTCTTCGCGCGCGACACGGATAAAGAGATGGTCTTTATCGGCGGCGGCGCGGGCATGGCTCCGATGCGCAGCCACATCTTCGACCAATTGAAGCGCCTCAAGAACCGCAACCGCAAGATCAGCTTCTGGTACGGCGCGCGCTCCAAGCGTGAGATGTTCTACGTCCAGGATTTTGACGAGCTGGATAAAGAGTTCGACAGTTTCGAATGGCACGTCGCCCTGTCCGATGCGCTGCCGGATGATGAATGGGACGGCTACACCGGCTTCATTCACAACGTCCTCTATGACGAATATCTGAAGGATCACCCGGCGCCCGAAGACTGCGAGTACTACATGTGCGGCCCGCCGATCATGAACCAGTCGGTGACCAATATGCTGCTCGACCTTGGCGTGGACAAGGAAGACATCATGCTGGACGATTTCGGGGGTTGATACCCAGTGTGGGTGATCACCCTCCCCAGCGTTCAAGCTTGCGGTAAATCGTCGATGGGCTGACCCCAAGCCCGCGCGCTGCCTTGCAAATATTGCCGGAACTGCGCGCGATCGCCTGTTCGATTGCCATGCGCTCGATCTCCTCCAGCGTCATACCGCTGAAGTCGGCCATTGCAGGCGATGTATCCGCATAATGCGCAGTCGCGACGGGTGCAGCGGCCTCGGCTCCTGACAAAGCTTGGGCGGTTTGGCCAGACACCGCAACCATCGACCCTGCCCGCCGCGTCGCCATGGTCGGCGCAGGCACATCTCCCATTTCAACGTGCTTACCTGTCCCGGTAATAATCGCGCGCCGCAAAGCGTTTTGCAGCTCGCGCACATTACCCGGCCAATCGTGCTGGCGAAGATGCGTTTCACTCGCTTTGGAAAAACCGGACAGGTCTCGCCCTTCTTCGGTAGCAATGCGCCCTGCTAGTGTGTTTGCGATCAATAGAATGTCGTCTCCGCGCTCGCGCAGCGCGGGCAAAGCGATCGGGATCACGTTGAGCCGGTAGTACAAATCTTCACGGAAACGTCCCTCGGCCACTTCGCGCTCGGGATCTCGGTTGGTCGCGCACACAATGCGCACATTGACCGGTTCAGCGGCGGAAGAGCCGACCCTTTGGATCATGCCAGTCTGCAGAAAGCGAAGCAATTTGACCTGTAGTTTCAGGTCCATCTCGCAGATTTCATCAAGGAATAGAGTACCGCCATCGGCCGCCTTAGCCGCGCCGATGCGGTTTTCAATCGCGCCTGTGAACGCGCCCTTCACGTGCCCGAACAGTTCCGATTCAAGCAGGTTTTCCGGGATCGCGCCGCAATTGATCGCCACAAACGGTTTGTTACGGCGTTGGCTAGCGGAATGGATCGCTTCGGCGGTGACTTCTTTCCCGGTGCCGCTTTCACCGGTGACGAACACGGTAGCCTTTGAGTCCGCTACGCTTTCGATTGTTCGAAACACCGCCTGCATGCTGGGTGATCGGCCAATAAAGCCATGGAAGCCTTCGGCGCTGTCTGGAACCGACGGGCTGCCGCCTTTTGGTTCAGCGCGTTCTTCGGCCTGTTGCTGAGCCGCGTTGGAAACCGTCGCCAACAGTCGCGAACCCGCAACCGGTTTCACCAGAAAATCATATGCGCCCAGCCGCATTGCCGCGACCGCCCGGTTCAGCGATCCATCCGCAGTAACCACGACCACGTTCGGCGCGCCAGCTTTTTCCGTCCACGCGTCAAATATGGTAAGGCCATCCCCATCGGGAAGCTGCAGATCCAGCAGGACGACGTCAAAGCTCTTTTCATCCAGCGCGCGTCGCGCGTCAGCCAGTGTTTCTGACAGGCTGACCTCATGGCCTGCGTCTTCCAATTGCGCTGCGTAGCCCAACGCCAGAGAGGCGCTGTCTTCGACGATAAGAACCTTAGCCGATTGCATTAGTGGATCCTGAAATAAGCGGTTTTGCCGGAGGGGTCGGGGTTCACCCACTCAATCGTCCGCGTGTCACCGAAATGTTTCATGCAACCTTCCACAAGGCCATGCGCGATATAGGCGAAGGGACGGTGGGATTCGTATTCGACAACAAAGCCATCGTCGTCTTTCCACGAACGAACCGTGGGGGGCACCGCGTCGGGGTAAAGCACCTTAACCTCTTCGTGGATGTGGCTTTCGACATGGTCCAGCATCCCTTCTGCGGTCGGATAGCGATTGACGATCTCGGTGTAGAGGACGGTGAACCGGTCAAACAGGAAGCGTCCGAACTCCTGACACAGACCGTTCGCATCCGCGCCGCTGATGCGCGAGGCCGAGGTCACCACCTGGACGGCCTGCTCCCACGGATAGCGTGACACACGTGAAAAGGCGCCGCCATGCGGCAGCTCAGCGCCCGCGAGCACCTGTTCGGTAAAGCTGGGTCCGCCTTTCGCATCGAGGAAGCCCAAGAGCTCTGCATAGATAATACCTTTCATAGTCTCGCATCTCCGCTGACTGTCGATGCCTAGCGCAATGCAAACGCCGTGCCGAAACCTTGCTGTTCAAACGGCCGGAATTCTCCTGCAGAATGGCGCATAATGCGAACATCTTTGCAAATTGCAAATAAATGACGCAAATTGCAAAGCGTGGTGTTGGCCCGGCAAGGGTATGCCGCCGGGCCCGAACTCTTCGACTTAGCCGTGAAATACAAACCGCGGCTGAGGCTCCTGCGACGCAGCGGCGTGGCTCGGTACTTTTGCCAAAGCTCGGATATCTTCCAGCATCGTTGCAACTTGGAACACGAACAAGAAGGACAAGGGGGCGATCAGGGCTTGGTGCGAATAGGTCAGTTGCACTGGCAAACGCATCAGCGATACCTGGCGGAGCAGGGTCACGCCCGCCACCGCGCAGATCACACCAATCAAAGCACCGACGACGATGTCGCTTGTATAATGCAGCCCCAGATAAACGCGCGGAAAGGCAATGAAGACAATCGAATAGAGAGCGGCGAAAAGCCCCAAAGAGCGCGAGACCATAAAAATGCCAGTGACCATCGCGGCGAAAAGAACGGCGTGATCGCTAGGAAACGAACTGCCCGTGGACATTGAGGCAGCGAAATCCAACAGCCTGTCAGGAACATCCATCTGAAGTTCTGGCTCAAGAAAGGGACGCAGACGGAATTCCAGCGTCTTGGAGAGCACAAGCGCCAACGCTTCAGCGAAAACGCTCGAGATGAGGGCGGCAATGATGGTTAGTCGGTTATCAAACTGCTTCGCGCGTCCATTATCCAAAGCGCCTTTGGGCACATGTGACCAGATGTAGACGAGGATGCTGCAAAGGGCTGCGCCTTTAACAAGGTGGCTCGAGGATATCATAAGGATGGTCTCATCAAAAAGAGGCCATTGGCGGAGATACTGGCCCAGCCACATTGAAATTTTGTCGTCCATGATCGTCTCCAAGTATTCCTCGCCTCGGCCGAAAGAACGGGACCGAAACTTGTCAGAAGAGACGCTGCATGGGACGTGCCAAACGGAAAGCGTTCTTCAATCAAATCGATTTTTAAATAGGAGGCAACGGGGGCGCAGCACCGTCTTCGTAAACGGAACATATCGTTCCCACAGGCTGGCAATCGCTTAGTTTTGGCAGAAGCCAACTGACCGATCTTTGCAAAACGCAAAGCAACGATCCGGAATAATTCGCAAATTGCAGCATAGGTTACTGCAATTTGCGAATATGACGCTCTCATTTCGCAAATCGCATGTGAACGAGGCCACTAAAGCCCGCATTTAGGCGGGTTCTCCATTTTGGCATGATCCTTGGAACAGTGTGGGCACCAGACAACGATGGAGACCTTGATGCCCCGTTTCACTTCAAAGATCGCCCTCGCCAGCGCAGCGGTCGGCACTCTATTGGCCGGGTGCGTGGCGGGTCCGGCGCCAGCAAACCGGATTACATCCGTCTACGCGCCGGGCCAAGCAGCCTGGGACGGAAGCCATCAGCCACAGGGAGACTGGATCGAGACCGCTCCTGTGGGTCGCGGCGCGCCGACTTGCGAATGGTCGATCCCGCGCGAACTCGACCACTATAAGCGCGTGGCGCCGGGCATTTTTCTTGATCGCAACACGCCGCTTGGCCCGGGTGATCGTCTCGATGTTGGCATTTTGGGTGACGAGGACCGGATAACGGGCACCTATGTTATCGACAGCGACGGCACCGTATCGCTTCGCGGGCTTCCACCAGTCAAAGCTGCGGGCAAGACGACCTCGGGCCTTACGCAGGACTTGCGCGCTCAATTGATCGGCTCAGGCATGGTTCGACCGTTGAGCAACGCGGTGCGAGTGGCGCTTATCGAAAACGCAGGCGTTGCCGTGTCAGTCGGCGGGGCGGTGTTTGAACCGGGCTTTGTTATGGTCGGAGAGCGCAGCTCCGAAAGCCGCATCGGCCTTAAAGAAGGCAAAGTCAGCGGTGACAACAACACAGCTCGCACAATCTCAACTGCAATCCGTGCCGGTGGTGGTGTGCGTCCTGACGCTGATGTTCAACGTGTCTACCTGATCCGCGGCCAAAGCTACGCCGAGTTCGATCTTTCCGGCTTCATCCATGGCTGGGCGAGCCGCGATGTGGCGCTAGCCTCAGGCGATCGCATCATCGTGCCCAGCCGAAAGTGTTTTGACCAACAGTTGGTGCGACCAAGCCCCCTTACGCAGCCAGGTATTCGTGTCTTTATGTCGAACCTGACAGAGACCGCGACCAGCAACTCCAGCGCGGCGATCAACGAATACTCGACCTCGCTGCCTTACGGCACGCGTCTCCTGCAGGGGTTGGTTTCGGCCAACTGTGTGGGCGGAAGCTACATGAAATCCGATCGCCGCGCGGTGCTGATTTCGCGCAACCGAATGAACGGGCAGAGCATCGTGATCGAGCGAGACATCGAGAAACTGGTCCGCAACGCCAATCGAGACGCTCTTAACCCCTATCTGATGCCGGGCGACGCGATCGCTTGTTATGACAGCCGGTGGACCAATTTCCGCGAGGCGGTTGGCTTGGTCACGGATGCTTTCAACACGGTCACGCCAGCCATCATTTTGGACAACGCGCTGTGAACTACGCTCCCACCTTTGGTCCGGAGATGCCTGAGGAGCGCGCGAACGATTACGCGACCGCCCCATCGTCTCGACCTGACCATCCGCGCCGCCTGCTGCGTATTTGGACAGTTGTTCGCGATGGCCTGCCTTCGGTCGGTCGCTATCGCCGATACATCGTGGCCATCGGCATTCCGTTGGCCGTGATCTGGGCGGTCGCCTTGGCCTATCTGGCCTTCGCGCCTGACCGGTACGACAGCAATATGAGCCTCATCCTGCCGGGTAGCGGCGTGGGTGGGAGCCTCAACCTGGAATCGATCGGTCAGGCATCTTCCAGCACCAGCTCGGCGTTCTCTTCCACCTCGCTTAGTCCCACTGAAAACTACAAACGCCTTTTGATGTCCGACTTAGTGCTGCGCGAGGCGGCGGCGATTTCTGGTGACGAGGAAACCGATTTTCCCGAACCCACCATCAAGCTGATCGATCAGACCAACCTGATCGAACTGCGCATTTCTGCCGGTGACCCCGAACTTGCGAAAGCGCGAATGGAGGCGCTGAGAACGGCGTTCACCACACAGCTCGACATCTTGCGCGATGGCGAAGCGCGCGCGCGTGAAGATGCGGATTCCAAACGGATCGCAGAACTCGAAGACAAAGTGGACGAAGCGCAGCAGGCGCTGCTCGATTTCCAAGGGCAGACAGGGCTCGTCTCGCTTGATCAGTTTGCCGGGCGCATCTCGGCGCTCGACCAGCTTAAAGCGAGTGAGCGCGATCGCCGCGTTCGCGTCACCGAAACAGCCAGCGCCACGCGGCGCCTGTCCTCGACGCTCCAGATCACGCTGCCCCAAGCTCGCCGCGCAATGCTTCTTAAATCCGACCCTGAATTTCAGGAATTGCTCGGCCGCTACGCCGCTGTCACAGGCGCGCATAGCGAGAGTTCGGGCACGTTGGGCGACGCTCATTCGCTGATCGAAGAGCTCGCCGCGGAAAAAGCCTCGCTTAAGAAAGAGCTGGCCCGTCGCGGCGGCGAGGTCACTGGTCTGTCCGGCGAAAGGGTAATCGCCTTGGCTGAACTGGCCTCTTCAAACGCGCGCGAAAGCCTGTTCTCCAGCCTGTCCCAACGCGACAGCGACACCGCAGGCAACGCCGCCGCTCTAACCGAGTTGCGCCGCCAGATCGCGGAACAATCGGCCGACACCAAAGCGCAAGTCGAACAAGCGGCCAAATTGGCTGAACTCCTGCGCGATTTGCGCGTCGCCGAAGCGGTGTTCTCTTCCGCCCTGGCCCGTCTGGACACCAACAAGTCCGACCCATTCGCGTCCTATCCGCTGGTTCAAACGCTGGAGGCGCCCTCGCTTCCGCGAGGCAAAGCGGCGCCTTCGGCGTTGATCGTCATCGCAGGCGCTCTGGGCGCTTCGATTGTTCTCATTATTGGATTTCTTCTCATATGGCTGCGCCAGCCCATCATCCGCAAACTTCTGCCGAACGCCTGATCGCGACCACGATCCAGTGGACCTGGGGTCTGTGGCTGATCGGCGGTTTGTACATCGCAGGCCCTGTCTTGGGCTGCGCTTTGGCTGGGATGGCTTTTTGGTCACTCTATCTGGGTAAGGACAACGTTCAGCCGATACCGGCGACGGTCTGGGTCTGGATAGCCGGGATGGCGGCCATGCTGGTCATCTTGTGGATCGGCCATTCCAATTTTCAATTGGGCACTGGCAAAACCATCAAGTCGAGCGTCGGTTGGGCCAAAGGCTGGGCGCTGATTGCGCTGTTCCCTTTGGCCGGCGCGGTGCTGTCCGTACAACCTGAAGTGATCTATCGCGCGATCTGCAAGCTTGGCCTGCAAACCTTGATCATTTTACCGATCTTCCTGTTTGCACCGATGATCGGCCTGCCCGAGAGGTTGTGGGTTTCCCCGCTTCAAATCCTGGGCGGCGCCGGGCCGGATTATTTTGCTGCGCAACTCTACACGATCGAGCCCGGTGTGGGCACGCCGCGCTGGCAATTCTTCGCCCCATGGTCGCCAGCGGCCGGAATGATGGGTGTTGTGTATGTGTTGCTGGCAGCGCGCGAAAAAGACCTGCGCTGGAAAGCGATCGGGATTATCGGCGGGCTTTCACTTGCAGTCTTTTCCCAGTCACGCCTCGCATTGGTAGCGCTGGCGGTGATCGCGCCGATCGTGTGGGCCACTGCGCGTCTCGACAAAGGCTATCTTTGGTTCCTGGCGGTGCCAGTTATCCTTGGGCTGGGTATTTTCGGCCCGATGCTGCTGGAACTGGCGGATGCAGCGATGAACGAATTTTCCGCGGCGCGCGCCGATTCCAGCCGCGTGCGCGCTGCGTTGGGCCGGATCGCCATCCATCGCTGGGAAACCGAAGCCTTCTGGTTCGGGCACGGCATCGTCGAGGCTGGCCCGCACCTGGTGGAGTACATGCCCATTGGTAGCCACCACAGCTGGTATGGCCTTCTTTTTGTTAAGGGGCTGACCGGCGCCATCGCTTTGGCCGTGCCGCTCGCGCTCACCGCAATTGTGCTGATGCTGCGTTCAATGCGCCGTGAGACAGCTCGTGTGGGCTTGGGTATGGTGCTCGCATTGGTGCTGTATTCCTTTGGTGAGAACCTTGAGATTCTGGCCTATCTGTACTGGCCTGCCCTGGTGATCATTGGCGTTGCGCTCCGCGCTGCACCGGACCCGGCTGAGCCTCTCGAGGCCAAGGCAAATAACCAATCGCAGACCGCTGTTAAAGCCTAGGGGATCACGCAGCCCGAATGCCTTAATCACTTGGGGCTTTTCGTTGAGAGCCTTTCGATGAACGGCCGCATCGGCGAAGCGCGAAGAAACAGGGGCATTTCGACACTCTGTTGGTGATCGATACAACCGCTTGACCGACAGCATCTGCGCGATCGTTGGTTCGCCTCGTAACGAGGCTCTGAATCGTCTCGCGATTCTTACGCACACAAAAAGGAGCCGCCAACCCCCAGCAATGCAGAGGGGCGGCGGCCCAAGTTGACCGAAAGTATGTGGCGGCGCGTCCTGACGAGCGTGCGCCTTATCTCGCTGCGGTCATGAACCGTCCTTCGCCTTGAAGCCCGACCTCAACCGATGCGATCAACTCGCTCCAGCCCGCTAGAATGTGCTTGTGCTGATTACGGACGCTTTCGCGCGCCGCTTGGCCCATGGCCACGAGATCAGCGCGGGCCGCCGACCGAATAGCCTGAGTAATCGTGTATGCGGTGGCCATCGGCACCACGAGGCCGCCCTCGCCCACCTGTTCGGGCAGGCCGTCAACATCTGCGACGATCACAGGGCGCGCAGCCATTCGCGCCTCGGTGGCGACCAGTCCAAACGCCTCATAGCGCGAGGGAATGATCACTGCGTCACAGTCGGCCAAATAGGGTCTCGGATCCAAAGACGGACCTTTGATGTCGACATGCGGCATATGCGCCGCCAGGGCGGTCAGGCGCGACCGGTTGGGCCCATCGCCAAACACCGTCAGATGAACTTCGCGCCCATAGAACGAGCGCATCGCACGGACCAATTCTTCAAAATTCTTGACCCCGGTGTACCGGCCATAGGCGAGTAGACGGAGCGGTCTGTCACCACGCGGCGCAAGCGAAGGGACATCAAAAAGCTCGCTGCGATCGGTCCAAGGATAGATCACACGCAGTTTTTCGGGCGCAATTCCCACCGCACCGGCCAGCCAGTCGCGCTGAGCGTTAGACACACAAACAATCTCGTCTACCATCACGGCCGCAAGTTTCAGCATGGCGCGGAAACGCGGTTTGAATACGTCTTGGCTCTCTTCAAACGAGCGCGTGTAGCTGTGCTCGATATGGATGATGCGCGCTTTGGGATTGCGCGCGCGTAAACTGATGAGGAACGGTAACCGCGCCCAGGAATGGGTCCCGTGATCGACGATCATATCGGCGTCGATCTTGGGCGCGATCCGAGTGGTCGACTTGACTGGAACTACCTTTGAACGCGCTTGGCGTTGCATGGAGGGTTCATCGAACAAGGTGAGCGCGCGGGTCACGCCGCCCATGCCGAAATCGTCCATCAAGTGCGCGATAGTGATCATGCCGCATCTCTCAGATAAGGACGCATCATTGCCGTGAAGCGCTCCTGCCCCAGCACGCTGGCGAGCAGAATGACGGCGGCCGTTGTGGCGGTTTTGCGCGGTTCTTCAACGATGATGGCCGGCTTGAGGCCCAGCGCTTTGCTAAACAGTTCCTTAGCGAGCTCGGCGTTGCCCAACTGCACGGCGCGCCGCGAGAGATAGCGCAACTGGTAAGCCCGCGCTGTTTCGCCATGTTGCGCAACGAACTCGGGCGCGTAACCGCGCAATTTGCGCAGCATTTTAGTCCAACTCAGATATTGCTTCACCACATTGGCCGACAGCGCGCCGGCCAGGATGCGGTAATCGGTCAAAAGGCCATCAATGCCGGCAAAGACCACGTCGTGCTTCACCGCAAGACGGATCCACATTTCAATATCTTCGGATTGCCGAAACTCTTCGTCGAACCAGCATAGCCTCGCAGTGTCAGAAGGATGGTCGAAAACCGCCTGATCGAGGACACTCTTGCGCAGCACAGGCGCGCTCCCGTTGCCCACGGGGTTGCGACAAATGATGTCGCGCGCGGCAACCCGGCCAATCTTGGGCTGCATCGTAACGCAAAGGGGTTGGCCCTTGGCGTCGATCAGCCGCGACCCGGCGTAGCTGACCCCTACGTCGCGATTAGCGCGCAGGTGGATAAAGTGCAGCATCAGCTTGTCGCGGTGCCAGACATCGTCGCTGTCCAACAGCGCCACAAATTCGCCGCGCGCATGAGCGATGCCTGTGTTGCGCGCACCTGCCAATCCGCGATTGGCCTGGCGCACGATCCGAATACGCGGATCGTGAAACTCGGCGACAATATCCATTGAACGGTCACTGCCACCGTCATCGACACAGATCAGTTCAAAGGTCTTGAAGGTTTGGTCGAGGACCGACTGAACGGCCTCAGCCACATACGCTTCCACGTTGTAGATCGGCATTACGACAGAGATGATGGGCGAAGTCATTGAGGTATTCCTTGGATCAATGGGCCAGACGATCAGGCAAAAACGGTGCGGCGAAGCGAAGCGGGCATCGCGCCACCGGCAATCACGCCGCCAAGGGTGAGGAGCGAACGGGCACCTCCCGCCAGAAAACCGGCGCTGTCCGCTTTGAGGCCTCGACAAGCGAAGGAGCGCGCAACCGCCATATTGGCGCCGGAGCGCAACGCTCGGCGAGCAAGGTAGCGACAATAGGTCGCTTCAGCCTGAGCCAGAGCCCTCTCGCTAAGCCATGAACTGGCGAAGGACCGCCAGCCATCAAGCATCGCCTGAAAATCGCACGAAAGACCATCTTCGCTAAGGCGATAACGAACCAGCGGAGCGTCAATACCGCGCAGCGTTCCGCCTTCGGCAATCAACAGCGCCAATATCTCCTGATCTTCGGCGTAGCGCAGGGTTTCGTCAAAGCCGCCAAGCTCCTCATAGAACTCACGCGAAATGACGAAGTTTGAGGCCGTGCAGACTGGGTTCTCAACCACCACGTCCGAGATATCGAGATCGGCGTTCGGGACGGTCGATGCCGTCGGGCCGGCTTCCAGCGCACCTTGAACGTCGGCGCAAAACTCTACGCCGGCAAAGCTGGCATTAACAGTTGCGTCAGCCTTGTGCAGAGCGTCGTGACGCTCAAGCTTGTCAGCGGCCCATTGATCGTCCGCGTCGAGGAAAGCCAGGAAACGGCCTTTTGTCAATTGAGCGCCGAAATTGCGTGCCGCCGAAACGCCGCCATTGGGTTGCGAGACCACGCGCACCCGGCGATCTTCACTAGAAAGGCGCAAGGCTTCGCGAACGGTGGTGTCGCTCGATCCGTCATCAACGATGAAAATCTCGAAATCGGAGAAGGTCTGAGCCAGTACGCTTTCGACGGTGTCGCGCAGTGTGGCGGCCGCATTGTAGGCTGGGATCACGACAGAGAAGGTTGGGTTCGACATTGTCTTTCTCCTGATTGCGAGTTCAAAGCGTTTCCGTAAAATCGACTTGTGCCTTTACTCCGCAATCCATGTGCCAAACTCTTAGTGTATTGTTTTTATTGTTTTTTATGGAGTCCAGCCTCGACCGATTCCGATTTTGCGAAAGGTCTTTCGCAAATTGCATCATCAGCTTCGCAATTCGCGATCTGCAAATGGCTTTAAGCCATGCGCACCGCTTCCCGGTTCGTCCGAACGATAAGCTTCGCCGCTGCTGGCACGAGCACCACGCCCAGGCCGGCACCAAAGCCGGCGCAGGCCGCCGCGAGTGAAATCTGGCAGCCGACTACGAGACCGAAGAGCCCCGCGCTGGTCGCGAACGCCATAAGCACCGTTTCCGCGGCGGGATCGCCCAGCGCCCTGTGCCGCGCGCCGATCAACGATCCCGCAAACAACGGCAGAGCGGCGCAGGCCAACAACGCCAAATAGGGCGTTGCGGCGATCCATCTCTCGCCAAAGACAATTGGAACATAAAAAGGCGCAAGCAGCGCCTGTGCGGCCACGATCGGCGCAAATATGGCTAGGCCACCGAGAAAAGCACGCCGAAATTCACGCTCGAATTCGGGCCCGGACAGCTTTGAGAGATGAGGGAACAGCACCAAATTGCACGCCGCCACCAGCGATTGAGTAATCCCAAGACCGGCGTTGAAAGCAAAATAATAGAGCCCCAGCGCTTCGGTGCCCAAGAACGCGCCGACAATCAGCTTATCCGCGTGCAAGCGCGCGGCGCCCAGCAATTCGGAAATCAGGATCGATGGGCCAAAGCTACGAAAACTCGACAAAGGAGCCGAAACCACGGCTTCATCCGGGCGCCATTGATAGGTTCGGCGCGCCATGACGAGCCATATCGGGGCGGTCAGAAGCTTAGGCAGGACAATCGCCCAAACGCTGGGCCAGACGATAACCAAGCCAAGCGTCAGCGCGCTGTCCGCAATATTTTGCGCCGCGGACACACCGGCGGTCGCAGTCATGCGTTGATCGCGCATCGCGAGGAATATCTGCACCAAGCCGGGCGGCATGAAGACGTACACCAACGACAAAACTGCCAGCATCGAAGCAACATCTGGCAAATCGAAACCTCGCCATAGGATCCACGCAACCGCAAGTTGAACAGAAACAACGGTTAGACACACGATCCAGAACAGTCGCGCCGCCGCGCGGCATACGCTTTCCAGCTCCTCCCGCGTTGCGACGATGATGCGCTGGCCGATCCCGACATTGGTTAGAACTCGCACAAGCTCGAACAGACTTAGCGCGAGCGCGGCAGTACCGAGCAGCGTCGGAGAGATCTGCCGCGCCACAACCAGGATCGCTGCCAGTCTTACAACGCGCGTCACCGCTTCGGCGGATCCGTAAGCCAGCATTCCGCGTGCAAAAGCGGGCCAACGATCGGGCGTGGTCAGAAGGCGTAAATATTGGCTCATCGGTTCCTCGTCGGAGATATCGTCGAGGATAATTCAAATTCCGTGCCAACTGTCGAATGGACGCATTTGCGCGATTTGCAGAGGCTGTAACACTCATGTTTCGCAATTGAGGAGGACACATTTGCAAATCGCAAAAAATGAATGCGTCTATTTGCGAATTTAAGGCCGAGCTAACGACAACGGCCGAATGGCTGCGACTTATTTTATATATATATCAATGCTTTATTGTTTTGGCACGCGGATTGCGATGAAGGGGGCACAGCCTTTCAGGAGCCACTCTAATGCAACACAGCCTCGACAATTCCTTTCGTTTCATCACCGAATCCGAACTCAGCAATCGTCTTGACACCGTTCGCGATTGGCCCACCGTTCAACTGTTCGGCCACACACTGGCCTGCGCCAGCCGCAGCGCCATGTCGCGTCACATCGTCGCGCGCGTAAACAGCGGCCAGCGATCGACCATCAACTTCGTCAACGCGCATTGCGTCAACGTTGCCAAGGCGGATCCCGCCTATCGCACAGCTTTAAACACCAGTGACTTGCTGCTGCCAGACGGCGTGGGCGTCGAGATCGCTGCCAAGATGACCGGCCAGGAGCTGGGCGAAAATCTCAATGGCACCGACCTTTTCCCCGAACTGTGCCGCGAAGCCCAGGAAGAGGGCGTAGGCATCTTCCTGCTTGGTGGGGAACCGGGAATCGCCCACGGAGCCGCGAACTGGGCCGCTGAAAACTATCCCGCCCTGCGGATCGCCGGCACTCATCATGGTTTCTTCAACCGCGAGGAAGAAGACGCCCTAATCAAACGCATCAACGGCTCATTTGCAGGCATTGTTCTAGTGGGCATGGGTGTGCCTCACCAAGAGACATGGATCGCCCGCAACCGCCATCGTATTAATGCGCCTGTCGTTATGGGTGTGGGCGGTCTATTCGACTACTATTCGGGCCGCATCGCCCGCGCTCCCAAGATCGTTCGCGCCATGAAGAGCGAGTGGATGTGGCGCCTCGCCATGGAACCGCGTCGGATGGCCAAGCGGTATCTGTTGGGCAATGCCGAATTCCTCGCCCATGCCTTGATCGAAGCGGCGCGTCAGACCGGTGTGTTGGACGCAGCCAACGAGATTGCCAAGCGCGCTCTCGATATTGCGGTCTCCAGCATGGCCATCCTAGCCCTGCTTCCGATTTTCCTAGCGACCGCCTTGGCTATCCGTTTGGAAGACAGCGGGCCGGTCTTCTTCCGCCAAACGCGCGTCGGCGAAGACGGAACCGCGTTCAGCATGATCAAGTTTCGTTCGATGTACAGGGATTCCGAAGAACGGCGCGCCGCCCTGCTGGCTCAATCCGACCGCGCAGGGACGAGCTTCAAGATGAAGAAAGATCCTCGCATAACCCGCACGGGCCGCTTTATCCGCCGGTTCTCGATTGACGAACTGCCGCAGCTGTTCAACGTCCTTGGCGGCAGCATGTCGCTGGTGGGGCCGCGCCCCGCCCTTCCCAGCGAAGTCTCTGAATACAAGAGCGCTCAATGGGATCGCCTCAAAGGCAAACCGGGCATCACCTGCACCTGGCAAGTACGTGGCCGCGCCGAAATCCCCTTCGAGCGCCAAGCCATTATGGATCGCGCCTATCTCAAGCGCACCAACCTTTGGGTCGACCTGAAGCTGTTGCTGTGCACCCCTGGTGCTGTTCTTTCAGGCCGAGGCGCCTACTGATCGTCTTCAACAAGCGCGCGATAGAGATCGTCAAAGGCCAGAAGGCTGGCGGCGATCTCGGACCGCAAATTGGCGCTCGAAAAGGACGGATCATCGGCTAGCTTTTCGCGGTATCGGCTAAGCTCCTCAACAACGCCGATGGCTCCTACGTTGAGAGAGACCCCCTTGAGACTGTGGGCGGCTTTAGAGAGAGCTTCCTCGTCGCCTACCTTGGCCGCACGCAGCGCCTCTTCCGCATAATCGCTAATGTCCTTCTTCGCCGCCTCGCGCATGCGATCACGATAGGCCGCAGGCAGATCGAGAAAGGCGCGTTGGAACAACTCGTGATCGAACCGCGCGTTTAGGGGTTGCACCGCTTCGCGACCAATCATCGCTGTTCGGATCGCTGTTTCAAGCGCCTCCCGACGCACCGGCTTGGCCAGGCACGCGGTCATACCCGCCGAAAGCAAGCGTTCTCGCTCCGCCTGAAGCGAGTGCGCGGTCACGCCAATGATCGGCGTTCGTGATGCGGGACCAGCCATCGCCCGGATCGCTTGCGTCGCCTGTTCGCCATCCATGATCGGCATCATGACATCCATCAACACCAAATCGAAGTTTTGATGGCGAACTGCCTCAACAGCCTCCACCCCATTGCCGACGATCACCGTTTCGCAGCCGATAGTCTCCAGCAGCCGCTCAATCACGTAGCGGTTGCTTTCGGTGTCTTCGGCAACAAGGACGCGTGGTTTATGGGCATTGATCTCGTCGGCTTCTTCTGAGGCGTCGCGCATCGCAGCTGGAGCCAGTTCAAGCACGTTTTGATCCTGGCCCGCTTGCTCGATAAGGCGGGTCGCGATCGCAACCAATTGATCCGTGGCTTCTTGCACAACCTCCAGATCTTTCGAACCCGGCCCAACTGTGTCGCTCAACAATTCAAGACCGCCGTTTAACGAATTGAGAGGTGTCCGTATTTCATGCGCCATTTCGGTCAGAAACTCATTGCGAGCCCTCAAGGCTTCTTCGGTTTTGCGCTGTTCCTGTGTTAGTTGCGCGCTCAATCGGTCGAGCTGCAGGACCCGGCGCTGGGCGCGCAGTTGCAGCGCGCGTACCGTGCGCTCGTTCGATCGGGCTTCAGTGATATCACGCACGGTGCCATAAACGGCCGAGGGACGATTGCCTTCGCTCTTTTCACGACGCAGGACCCAACTGAGCCACCGTGTCTCGCCCGTATCATATCGAATGATGCGGTGCTCAAATCGATGATCAACACCCGCTGCCATCGCCGTAAAGAAGTCCACGCCCGATCGCATAATGCGGGAACGATCCAGCGGGTGGATAGCGCCGACAAGATGCTCAATCGTTGCGTTGTCTTGCGCGGGCAATCCCAACAGGTTGGCCGACCCTTCGGACGCGCTGAACGCCTTGCCCGTTTCCCCATAGATCGTCGCCATGTTGGCGGTGGAAAGCGCCGCCAGCAATTGGCGGCTCTCAATATCCAACCGCTCGACCAACTCGCTTTCGCGTTGGCTCAATTGCTTGTTAGCCGCGTCGAGCTCTCTCATCCGCCCTTCAAGCGCGGTTTCGGCGTCTTCCAGCGCCATTTGAGCGCGATCATGCCGTGCCTTAAGGATGCGCAGCTGTTCCTCAAGCGGGAGATCCTCAAGCGGTGTCACGAAACGCCCCCTTTCAGGATTTCACCAAGCGAGCGGACCAATTGGCTATGCGACACGATCACCGTTTGCTCACCAGCGATGTCGACGCTCTCTCTCTGGCCATCACCAAGGATGATAACCTGGCCACACAAGTTGATCATCTCAACGTCCAATTCTGACACCAGGGCCGCGTCAGCGATCACCGTAAGGCCTTCGCCGGTCGGAATATCAGCCGCGGGGGCGTTACTCAAATCGTGGACGGTGTAGCCTAGCTGAACCGCCACCGCTTCGGCTTGCACTCGGTCTGACGCGCGATCGATCAGCAATGCAACGTCACCTCTTGCCGCAGCGGTGTCTGGCTGTTGCGCGTCATCGGCCACTTCGCCCAGCGGGATCAACACAGTGAAAGAGGTGCCCCTCCCCAATTCGCTTTCGACTTCGATACGCCCGCCCATGGCATTGATCAGGTCGCGTGTGATCGAAAGGCCAAGGCCCGCGCCGACATCGCGCCCGAGAGAGTCGTCCGAGCTATGACCAAAGGGCTGAAACAGGTTTTGCGCGCGCTTTTCGTCCATGCCGGAACCCGTGTCCGCCACCACAAAAGCCCATTCTCGCTCAGCCCTGGTCGGCTCCTGCACAAAGATTGTGATCGACCCGGTTTGAGTGAACTTAACTGCGTTTGACACGAGGTTAGCGAGCACTTGTTGGATGCGCGCTCCGTCACCGCGCGCGTTGCGGTCACTGGTCGCGTTGACTTCAATGATCAACGCCTTGCGCCGAGCAACGGGTCGAAACAGTTCAGCCACGCGTTGAGCGACCGCGCGCGGGCTAAAGACCTTGTCCGCCAGACCTTCGTCGCTTTGACCGAGACGCGCCTGTCGTAGAATGGCATCAAGCGTTTCGAGCAACGCCTCGCAAGAATCCTCAACCAGCGAAATCGCATGTTCGCGCTCAACTTGGGACCGCTCTCGCTTTAGCTGGTCAATGATCCCCAAAACGCCGCCCAAGGGCGTGCGAATTTCGTGTGAAACAGCCGCAAGGATATTGCTGCGCGCAGCCAACTCCGATTGCGCGTCGTCACGCGCTGCTTTCAACTGGCGGTTCGCTGATGCCAGCCGACGAATAAGCGGGCGGAATATGAACAGAGCCTCCAAGAGAAGCAGCGCCAGCATCCCAAGCATCAAGTTTACATGAAGCCTTTCGGACGCCTCCAAACGGTCTTCGGCAGCATCCTCATAGATCTGAACTGTCTGATCGAGGTCGTTCAGGAGGCCATGGCGATGCGCGCTCACAACCGCTCGATACGCTCCCAATTGAGGGGTCAATGCGGGCGGTGATGCCCCCAGGATGGCGTCCAGCGAGGCAAAATAATCCGTTAATCGATCATCTAACCCAGAGGTTTCGTCAAAGTAGGCGGCAAACAGTTTTGCATCCCACCCCGATGTGACGCTGGATTGACGCACGGTGGCAGAAAGCTCTTTGTGGTTTTCCCGCATCCGCGAGAGCGAGCGTTGCAGCTTCTTTCTCAGCGCCGCCTTATTCTCGCTCGTGCCCCCCGCCACCAGTTCACCTGCCAAACGGAAGGTTTGCTCGCTGAGCATCCTCTGACGGCCACTTTTGTTGATGACGAGCGAATCTTGCTCCAGCTCCGCCAAGGATGAAACGAGCACCAGATGTGATCCGATCGCGGCAAAGGCAAGAAGGAGAAGCGCCAGGACATAAAGCGTTGTGGGCCGCAGCAGCGCCTTTGACACGGTGCCCATGGTCTTGCCTCCAACGTCATTCATCGCGCTTTCCTAAAGGACACTCACGCAGCTACACCCTCGGTACACGCGGCGCGTACCAAGCTGGCGCTTTTACCAACTAAGTGCGAAGGCCTGAGAAAAGCTTACATCGCAATTGCGCTTATCACACTCAACACCAATTGCTGGCCATCGCACACATCAAGAGTGCGAACAGTTGGGTGAGAAGCTTGCGTATGACGCTTTACGGCGATGCGATCCGTTACCGGCCAACGAACACGAACGGCGCCCAAAGCGCCGGGTCACGCAATTCACCGTCCTTTCCGTCGGCCATAGTCAGCATCGCGCGTTGAAGAGCAATCGCAGGATCACGCCCCTTGGCGTAGCGCTCAAGCGTTTCGACGGAAAGCCGCGCGGCGACATCGTCGCGCACGGCCCAATGGGACACCAACAGATTGCCCGCACCCGCAAGTAGAAACGCACGCGCCAGCCCCGAAAGACCGCTGCCATCGGCGCCGGACCCCGCCGCCGTGTTACACGCTGAAAGCACCACCCACGCACCATTGAGGCGCAGGGCCATAACTTCTTGCATCGTCAACAGACCATCATCGCCTTGCGTTTCGTCTGGCGTCAAAACCAGAGCTGGCTGTTCCAAACCATCCAATTCGCCTGCGACCAGACCATGGGTCGACAAGGCCAAAACATCGATGGACGTCAGGTCCGCACCGCGCAACGCCCCCTCGGTCGCTTTGGCTCCAGTCAGAATACGTGTCCGCTCTGCCCCGAGAGCTTCACCAAGCGCCGCCAGTTCATCGGCCGCAGCGGGAAGCGGTGGCAAATCCGCGAGGAGCCGGGCGTTTTCAGCCGACCGGAAAGGAGACGGTGTTTGGGCGCGCTCCAATTGCGCGACCTCTTCTGCAGCTTGGCCTCGTTCGAGCACCGGCGCACCAAGCGCCAAGAACTCATCGAGGCGCGTGCGCGATCTCTTGGCGCGAGGCTGACGCAGAATTGCGAGCGAAGGAAGCGTCACTAAGGCGTGATTTTCAATCAACCAACGCGGCCGCTCGGCCGTGCCGATTGCCAACACACTGAGCGGCAAAGATGAGAACGCCCCTCCCGCTGACACCAAAAGGCGCTTTCGCTTGCCAATCACGCGCGTAATCGCATCGGGCAGCACAAGCTTACGCAGTTCCGCGCTTGCCGCGAAGTCAAATGTCCCCGGTTGATCCAGTCCTTCGCGCAGCGTGCGCACGAGCCGCGTCGCACGGCGGCTGGAATTTCGCCGCACCACCGCCGCGTCTGATGCAGTGACAGCGAGAACCACCAAACCTTGCGGCCCCGGCACGATCATCAGCACCGCTTCGTCTTTCTCGAGCAAGCTTTGCGCCTGCTCTAAGGTCAACCGGTTGGTTGCCTCGTTTTCCGCTAGGCCCGGTGCATTGTCAGCCAATCGTTTCGTTGCCGCCTCAAATCGCGCGGTCGCCGCTGCGCGCTCGCCGTCAAGCTCAGCCAATCGCTCAGGCGGCGCGCCAATTCCGGCCAGACGCAATTGCCGGTCCAGTAGCGTTTGCAACGCCAACGCAGACTCTTGCCTCTCGCGCAGCAGCGCCGCTTCAGCGGAATCGAGCGCGGCCATCCGCCGATTGACAGCCCGGGCGGTGATACCCGCAGCTCCTTCGACAATGGGTTGCGCAAGAACGAAAGACCGGCCCACATCGCCCGCCAGCGCACTTGCTTCCAGCGCCCAGCCAAAGCCAGCACGAAGATCGCGATCCAGCCCGGTTCGCCGCGCGCCGCTGGCTTCTAACTCGCGCTGTCGGATATTGAGCCGTTCAGCCGCTCGCTCCGCGCGTGCCAGACCGGATGGGACATCACCCGCAAGCGCTTCCAACGCTGCAAGCCGTGCCCCGCCGACGATGGCGGCAATGTCTTCGCCAGCGCCACTGTTGGTCCAAAGCTCTTGAGCGCCAGCTTGAACTTTACGGGCAGTAAAGACATCTCCTGCTTCCAACGCAGCTATGGCGAGTTTTTCTTCTCCCTCAATGCGATCGCGGTTGTGCGCTGGGAATTTGTCAGTTCGCACCGCAGAGATAGCAGTGAGCTCGGCATAGGCCTCGCCGGCCTTGTCCCCGGCTAGCAGCGCATTCGCCAAAGACTCGCGCGCAATCAGGGTTCGGTCCGCATCCGCGCCGAGATCGGTCGTCATTTTCTCAACAGCACCGCGCGCCAACTCTTCGGCTTCGGCGGCCTTGCCGTTGCGTGAGAGTACGCCGGCTAAAGTGGCCAGATAGCTCAGCGTTTGCTGACTTTCTCCAAAGCTCGCATAGGCCAGATCCAGCGCTTTTCGAGCCACGGTCTCAGCCTCGTCGAGGCGCCCCAAATCCGCTAGAACACTGGCAAGGTTGTTGAGGTTGGCGCCCAGAAACGGATGCTTTTCGGGGAGGATGTTTTCCAGTTCGCTCTGGATGCGACGCCCCTCTTCCGCCGCTTCCTCCAATCGCCCTGAATCGTAAAGGAAGGTCACCAGATTGGCGAAGTGCGGCGCGGCGTTGACGGGGACTGGATCAAGCTTACGATTAATGGAAATCGCTTTGCGAACGCTTGCAATCGCGCGGTCGGTTTCTCCGTTGCGGATTTGCGCGTTGGCGAGATTGGACCACGCCGCAGAGAGCTGAATATTCGCGGGATCGTCCTCGGCCCGGCCGCTCGCCTGTTCCAGTCGCCACTCCAGCACTTTTTCGCCCAGAACGCTGGCCTTATCGAATTCGCTAAGCGTCAGATGAAAGACGACTTGAGCGTTAGCGAGCGTCTTGCGCCGGGCCAGCCATTTCGGCTCATCCGGGCGTTCAGCGGCGGCGGTTTCCAGCACGGCGGCAATCCGCTCTAACCGGGCGGAGGCGGTTTTAATGTCACCTTGCAGATAGTCGGCGGTCGCCTGTTCGGCCTCGAGCCACGCCAGTTCGGGGTGGCCAGGCGGATAGACACTCTCGCCATAGGCCAGCACCCCTTCAAACGCTTTGCGATAGGCCGCTGGATCGGCGCCTTCGTCCAAAGCGTCAGCTTCCGCGAACATCGCATCGAGTTTCGCTCGTTCCTCGGCGGTTATGTCATCCGATGGTGGCTGCGCCGCCACTGATACGGTCATGGTCGAAACAAGCGCAGCCGCCGTTGAACGCGCTGTCCATCTTGCGATGCTGCTCGCACCTTTACCGGTGCCCCACTTTGGTCCCCTCATGCACACAAACATCGGACAAGGCGGAGGCGCTGGCAAGATCGAAATTAACAGCACCTGCTCTCATGTGCGCTTCGGCCGAAGGCTCTACCAAAGCCAGATGTAGAGCCCGACCAACATAGCGACGGTCAACCCGGCCAATATGTTGAACAATTGCGTGGTCGAAAAGGAGATATCCGAAAGCTGGACCGTGCTCTCACCTTCAGGGGGTGACGACATACGCGAGACAACCGCCGCCGCGATCAACGCGCCTACGAAGACGAACCAGATGCGGATGATGAACGGGACATCGGGCAGGCCGAATTTGAGAGCGATGTTGACGATCAGCGATCCGATCAGCGCGGTGAAGGCGCCGACGGCGTTAGCCTTCTTGTCGAAGAATCCGAGAAGGAAGACAACCACGATGCCCGGCGCGATGAAACCGGTGTATTCCTGCACTGTTTGGAAGCCACTTTCGAACCCGCCGATAAACGGACGCGCGAGAACCAGCGCAATTGCCATGGCGCTGAAGGCGGTGATGCGGCCGACCATGACATAGTGTTTGTCGGTCAGCGACGGTCGGGCCGCCTTGTAAAGATCCATAGTGAAGATCGTAGAGATGGAGTTCATCATCGAGGCGAGCGAGCTCACCACCGCGGCGATGAGGGCGGCGAACACCAGACCGCGCAGGCCAGCCGGCGCAAAGGCCATCAACTCGCCATAGGTGCGGTCAGATTTTTCGGCCAAAGCCGCGCCATCAAGCACACCCTGCTGCGCGAGGATCACCGCCGCGATGCCCGGCACCACCACAATGAACGGCACCAGGATCTTGAGGAAGGCTGCGAACGCGAGCCCCTTTTGCGCTTCGCCCAGGTTCTCAGCCCCCAGCGCTCGCTGGATGATGTATTGGTTGAAACCCCAGTAGCTGAAATGCAGCACCCACAAACCGCCTAGCAAGGTCCAGATGCCGGGCAGATCGTTGTAGGCGGGATGATCGGGTTCGAGGATCATCTCAAAGTGGCCGGGCATTTCCTGCATGAGGTATCCGAAGCCACCCACCGCGCCATCTGCGGGCAGCGCGTCGAGCGCGAACCACGTGATTGCCAATCCGCCGAGCACAAGAATAACGACCTGAATAATATCGGTCAGCGCCACCGCTTTGAGGCCACCATAAAGCGAATAGAGCGCGGCAAAGCTCGCCAACGCCAGCATACTCGCCATGATGGTCCAGCCCGTGAGCGACTGCACCGCAAGCCCGCCCAACCACAGGACGGTTGTGAGGTTCACAGCGGTGTAGAGCGCCACCCAAAAGACGCTCATCAGGTTCTTTACCCCATCGCCGTAGCGTTGCTCAAGGAACTGCGGCATCGTGTAGATGCGGCGTTTAAGGAAGATCGGCAGGAAGTATTTGGCCACAACCAATAGGACAATCGCCGCCTGCCATTCATAAGCAGCGATGGCGACACCGACGGCAAAGCCTTGACCCGATTGACCGATGATTTGTTCCGCCGAAATGTTCGACGCAATCAGCGAAGCGCCAATCGCCCACCACGGCAGTGCGCGCCCGGCGAGGAAGTAGTCTTCGGTGTTCTTTTGATGACCCGCCGGCTCGCGACTGACGAACAGAGCGATACCGAGCAACGCCAGAGCGTAGCCTATGATGATCACAACATCGATTGTATCCAGCGTCACGGCGCTCTCCCCCTATTCTGTTTTGTCTCTTAGCGCCGCTCGTCAGAACGAGCAGGACGTCCCCGGCGCGCTCTCTTCGCGCGCGATCTTGCTGATGGCCATGGTGAAGGCAGCGTCCGACGAGAAGGTTAGCGAACCGCCCGTTTGTCCTAGGCACTCAGGTGTCAGAACCATATCGCGCCATCCTTTGCCCTCGGCGACCAGCATCCGATCCGAGACATCGAAGGCCTCTCCACCGGCTTTGACTGACACCGGACCGTTCGGACGCACATCCACCTTGTAGGCGATCCGCCAGCCCGCTTCGCTGTCCGGGCCACTAAGCGTCAGTTTCGCTCCGGGCTGGAAGGTGATGGACCGGGCGTCTTCTTGCGCGTTGCGGTCAAGGCCACTCGCCTCAACGCCGTTTCCAGCGCCGCGCAAATCCACCAGAACCGCGTTGTCTGCCACTGCCTGGATCATCGGACTTAATCGACCTGAATCGAACCAAACCGCTCCATTACCGATATCAAGCGCAGCGCAGTCCTCGCTCAGCGTGCCGGATTCGCTTTTCTGTGTGAGCGACAGACCGAAGCCATATGGAAACAGAGCGCCCTCGGGCGAATTCAGAGGATTGCCTTCGCATGTGGCGGGCCAGGTGAAGGAGAGTTTTCCGGTCGCCTCACGCGAGCCGAACAGAACATCAGCAATCCCTGCGCCTTCGCTGCCCGGCAGCCACGCCGCGACAAAAGCGTCCGCAGCGTTGATCTCGCGGTTCATCCACATAGGGCGTCCCGATAGGAAAACAGCCACCGTTGGGATGCCTAAAGACTTGAGCCTTTTGAGCAGTTCCAGCCCTTCTTCGTCGCGAAAGACCGTGTCTTTGCGGTCACCCACGAATTCCGCGTAGGGCGTTTCGCCAAAGACGACGATCGCGGCGTCAACCGGGCCTTCGGGCATCGCGCCTTCGGCCGACAGAGTGACAACACTACCGGCGTCAGCACCCGCTTTGGAGATGCCCTGATAGATCGACGTCGCGCCGGGAAACTGCTCCGCAGTGAGTTCGCCGCCCCCTTGCCAGGTGATCGACCACCCGCCCGCCTGTTGTGGAATGTTGTCAGCGGCGGAGCCTGCGACGGCGATATTCGCGCCCGGTTTTAGCGGCAACACTCCGTTGTTCTTGAGCACCACCAGCGATTTGGCCACCGCCTCGCGCGCCAACGCGCGGTGGCTGGATGAACCGAGCTTGGCCCAGTCTCCCGAGTTTGCGCGCGCGGAGGGACGCATCGAACGTTCCGCGCCGTCGTCCAGCATGCCAAGCCGCTGTTTCAGGCGCAGAACCCGCAACACCGCCTCATCAAGCCGCGCCATCGGAATCGTGCCGTCACGAACCTGTGCGAGCGTGTTTTCGTAAAGCGCCCTCCAATCCTCTGGCACCATGTACACATCCAGCCCGGCGAGCAGCGCTTGAGGGCAATTGGCGTTAGTGCAGCCTTGGATCTGGCCGTGCCCGTTCCAATCGCCAACGACGAGGCCGTCAAAACCAAGATTGCCGCGCAGTTCTCCGGTCAGGAGCGGACCATTGCCATGCATCTTGCGGCCATTGATCGAGTTGAAGCTGGCCATGATCGAACTGACGCCCGCGGCTATCGCTGCCGGATAAGGCGCGGCGTGAACCGCCATCAGGTCTTGCAGATCGCCATTCACGTCGCCCTGATCGACGCCCTGTTCAGTCCCGCCATCGCCAAAGAAGTGTTTGGCGGTGGCCGCAACGTGCCCTTCGGGGATCCGGCCCGACGCCAAGGTGCCTTGCAAACCCTCAATCATCGCTGCGCCCAATTGCGAAACGAGCTCCGGGTCTTCAGAATAGCTTTCGTAAGTCCGGCCCCAGCGATCATCGCGCGCAACAGCAACGGTTGGCGCAAACGTCCAATCAATGCCGCTGACTTCGATTTCGACCGCCGTTGCCGCGCCAATCTTGCGGATCAGGTCCGGATCGCGCGTCGCACCCAAACCAATATTATGCGGAAAAATCGTCGCGCCGATAATGTTGGAGTGGCCGTGCACCGCGTCCGTGCCCCAAAGAACAGGAATGGCCGGCTCGCCGTTTTCGAGCGGCGCGATTGTCGCGTCCCAGTAAGCGTCGGCCAGATCCAACCAGTCTTTCACGGGCGCCAGGTCATCTCCATTGGGCCCTGAATTTCCGCCATTGAGCACGGTGCCAAAGCGATATTTGGCGACATCTTCGACAGTGATTGAACCGATATCGGGCATGACCAACTGAGCAACCTTGCGCTCCACACTCATCCGCGTGAGCAATCCCTCGAGGTATCCCTCGTCGGTCAATTCTATGCTGTTCACGGGCGCGGCAGACGCGCTTTGCGGCGGGTTTTGGGCCATGGTGGCGCAACCGGCCAGCATGGATCCGCATGCGAGAGCTATAGCGAACTGTTTCATCGTTCAGTCCCTGAGTATCTTCTAGAGTATGCGCAAACGACGGCTAGAACCGGTCATTCCGACGTTCCTTCGGTGGTCGGTTGAGTGAGAGCTTTGGGCTGGTAAACCCGCACATAGTCGACTTCCATGCGCGCCGGGAACACCGCCGGATCTACACCCTTCTGGCCGCCCCACGTGCCACCAACAGCGAGGTTAAGGAGCAAATGCTGAGGCTTATCAAAAGGCCAGCGCGCTTTCTTGCTGCTCTCTTTCTGGAAGAGAAATTTGGGTTGATCATCGACCGCAAACATCATCAGTTTGGGCGCCCATAGCAGCTGATATTTGTGCATCTTCTCGCAAGCCGTGGTCAGCTCGTGCTTGCTGGTTTTCTGAGTGCCGCGCGAGAAATTGAACGCGGTTGTGTGGATCGAATGGTGGATGACGCCGGGCTCAAAGCCGACATGTTCCATGATGTCGATCTCGCCGCCCGCGGGCCACTTAACGTTAGGGTCCGACGGCAGCATCCAGATCGCGGGCCAAGTGCCGACACCGCAGGGCAGTTTGGCGCGGATTTCGTAGAAACCGTACGTCCAATCGCCCAAGCCTTGCGTGATGAGACGGGCCGAACTGTATTCCTGCCCGCCCCAGTCAGAAAATCCGGCCGAGGCCAAATCCTCTCTTCGCGCCTCGATAATCAACCGACCATCTTCGACCCGCGAGTTTTCGAGACGTTCGGCGGCGTAATACTGCTTCTCATTGTTGAACCAGCCTTCCTTGTTGCGGAACGTGTCGTATTTCCACTTCGTCGGATCGGGCAGTCCGGGCGTCTCAAACTCGTCAGACCAGACCAGCTCGAAGCCAGCCGGGACGCTGGTTTCCACGCGCTCTTCCGGTGTCTCCGCTATCGGCGGTGAACTTTCTTGCGCGGCGCCCTTAGAGACAAGGCCAGTCAGCCCTAGGCCCGTCAGACCAATCCCTGCAGCAAAAGCGACTAATACAACACGCGCCATGAAACGATCCCTCCTCGTCAAACAAGTGGGCGAGCGGGGCGATCCCTAACCCCGCCCGCTCGTAGTATATCCAGCCCTAGAATTTGGCTCGGATACGCGCACCATAGGTGCGAGGCCGGATGAAAAAGCGCGTGTTGTCAAACTGCGTGATGATAATCGCCGCTTCTTCCTGCTGGTTGGTGACGTTGTTGCCATAGACTTCGAAACGGTACTTGCCTTCGTCGTCGATGGTCCAGCCCGCGCCAATATCCAGCGTGAAGTACCCATCGATCCGATCCAGCAAACGACCGCTGGTTACTTCGGTGCCGTTGCCAGCCATGTCGAACTCCAAGCTGTTGAAGATCGTATGGAATTGCGACGAACGGTATCCAAGCGAAGCCACCCAGTCGAGCTGACCCTGTGGCAGCTCAATCACCTGGCTGAGCTTGCCGTTGAGTTGCCAACGCGGCGTGCGCGGCAGGCGGTTGCCCGCAATCGGACGGAAGGTTGCGTTCCCGGAATCCACATCCGGTTGGAAGCGGAAGTCAGGGATTTCTTCGGCGTTCTGAATTTGCGCTTCGAGCCATAGAGCCGAGAAGTCGAAGTTGAGGTTGCCCGGAAGCTCAAAGCCACCTTCGATTTGCGCACCGTAGATCTCCGAATCCGCCGCGTTGAAGCTGAAAGAGACGACGAGATCGGTGTTGGTGCCCGGCGGGATCTCAATGTCCTGCCCCAGGATGCCAACCGCGGTGTCGATCGCCGTCGCAACGCTCAACAGACCGGTGAACACCTGATCGGTGTAGTCGTTATAGAAGAACGAGGCGTTCAGATAGGCCTTGCGACCACCGATATCGAACTCGTTCTTGCTGCCGACTTCGTAAAGAACGACGCGTTCGGTCCCATAGGTCGGCGCAACGCCGTTATTGCCCAGGTTGTCGTTGAAGCCACCCGATTTGTGACCGTTTGCGATCAACGCGTAGAGCAGGTTGTCCGGCGACGCGTCGAATTCGGCGCGAAACCTCCAGTCAACGAAGTCATCCTGAAACTGGCCGTCTTGTTGGAATATCTGGCCAGCGAATGGGACGGCGAAGGTGAACTGCGAGTTGTTGAACGGCTCACCGCGCGTGAAACCCTCGCAGAACAGAGTGTCAAAGCTGACGGTATCAAGGCACTCGGCCGCACCTGGACGCTCAAAGACATCCCCCGGCAATGGCCCGAAATCCAGAATATCGCCGAGATTGTCACGGTCACCGAACTGCGCGATCCCATTGCGGTGGAAGGCAAAGACCTCCGCGTCGGAAATCGCGCCATCACCATCGGTGTCAGGATCAATGATCGTGCGATCGAAGGCAGCGAACTCGAAGTTCTCAGTCCCAACACGAACACCCAGGCAGCATTCGAAGCTCCCGCCGCCGATAGCCAGCCCATAACGCGCAGCAACACCGGTGCGTTCTTTCTGATCGTCCGTGTAGCGGATGCCCGCAGTCAGGCGGAAATTGTCCGACACTTCATAGGTGGCGTCCGCGTAGATGCCGAAGGAATCAGTGTCCGTCTGAGTGTTAAACTCGATCCCCTGGAAAAACGGACCACGGTCGCCTGTGCTACCCAAGAACGAACGCTGCTCTTCATTGATGTAGAGCCCACCAAGGCTCCAGATAAAGGGTCCTTCGGAGTTGTAGATGCGCAGTTCGTGGAACTGCGAGCGTGAATCCGAGATGATGCGGAAGCGCGAGAAGTTATCGAGGTTTTCCGCCAAAATTATCGGATCGTTGATGATGTCATTCGGATCCGGCGTAAACGGATTGTCGCGCTCAGACAGTCGATCGAGTACTCCTGGGAAATCCGGTGTCAGCGGCGTAGTCGCTTCGTAATCGTACACCGCGTCGCGGTAGCTGCCGATATATTCGACGTTGAAGCCATCGCCTTCGTATTCGATCGTAGTGCGAATGCCCCAGTGATCGGTGTTGAGTTGCGGCGTGATACCGCGTGCAATCACATCGCGCGGATCAATGTCATCGAATTCGGCCTGCGTGAGATTGCCATCTTCCAGCGCGCCCAGCGGCAGCGCGAAGTTGGTGCCGGTGAAGCCGGTGCCATTCTCGGCAATGTAGTCACCCGCGACCAGGATAGTCAGACGGTCGGTTGCTTCCCAAAGGATCTGCGCACGGCCCGATACATTGTCCTGCGCTTCAGCGACGCCGATGTCGTCATTGGGCCCGACATTGTCATAGTACGAATCGTTGGCCTGATAGAGACCGGAGAAACGCACCGCGACGGTGTCGGACAGCGGAATATTGAGCACACCGCGCAGCGCGCGCTGATCAAAGTTCCCGTATTCCGCTTCAATCGATCCGTCAAAGCCGCCAAGCCCCGGACGGAAGCTGATCGCGTTGATTGAGCCCGCAGTAGCGTTGCGCCCCCGCAACGTGCCCTGCGGCCCCACATTCACTTCGACGCGTTGGATGTCGTAGAACGCTGAGCCGATGCCCGAAGGACGCGGAATGTTCACGCCATCAAAGTGGAACGCCGCGGCCGGATCACCTAGCTCCGTGTTGTTGCTCGAACCGATCCCGCGAATGTAGACCTCGACATTGCCCTGGTTGTTGGCAACCGAAAGACCCGGAACCTGGTTCTGAAGGTCCGTAACGTTCTGAACCCCAAGCTTCTTTAGGTCTTCGCCAGTGATCGCAAAGGCCGTTCCGGCAAAATCCTGCAAGGTTTGTTCGCGGCGGTCCGCGGTTACGATGATCGCGTTTGGATCTTCGACGACCTCTTGGCCCTGCTCTTCAGCGGTCTCATTCTGGTCCTGCGCAAAAGCTGGCGTAGACAGCGCGATTGCGGATGCCCCAACGGCAAGCGCAACGGTAAAACGACGCATTTCTCTCTCCCCTGTTTGGCCATTTTTGGCCTTACTTCTGTAGGCGTATCGCGTTTTGTGACCGGTCACAAGTATAAATGTGACCGGTCACAATAGCGCTTGAAATTTCAGAGAAAATGTGGCCAAAGGGGCACTCGGGAGACACAATCACATATGGCCAGCAAGCAAGGCGTGACAATTCGTGACGTGGCGCGCGACGTGGGAATGTCGCGTCAAACCGTGTCACGCGTGCTCAACAATGGCCCCAACGTGAAGCCATCGGTTCGCGATAAGGTGAACGAAGCGATTGAACGCTTGGGCTATGTTCCGAACATCTCCGCACGGCGGATGCGCGGCTCGCGGTCTTATCTCATCCTGGCGATCAATGATCGGCAAAGGACCTACGATAACTGGCGCGCTGGCCGTGGCAACGACTGGGTCGATCAAATGCTGTTTGGCGGCATGACCGAGTGTGAAAAACACGGCTATCACATGGTGTTCGAACTGATCGATACCGACCCGACCAAGGCGCAGGACCAGCTTTTCAAGGTCATTTCAGAGCTGCGTCCTGACGGGGTGATCCTGACCCCACCGCACAGCGACAACACCAGGCTCACCGATCTTTTGAAAGATCAGGAGATCGCCTGCGCGCGCGTAGGTCGCCGAGATGGAGGCGAATTTGTCGATGTTTGCATGGACGAACGCGGCGCTGGACAACGAGTCACCCACCATCTCGTGGATAGAGGCCATTCTCGCATCGCATACCTTGCCGGATCGCCCGACTACGGCACATCCGTGATGCGATTGGATGGCTATCGCGCAGCCTTGAGTGAGTGCGGCTTGGCTGTTCGCGAAGACTGGATTGGCAAGGGCGACTTTCAGTTCGAAACCGCCAGCGTCGTGGCGCAAAAATGGCTGCACGGTGTTGATCGACCAAGCGCCATCATTGCGGACAATGACCAGATGGCCTTTGCAGTGCTTCACACGGCCGAGCGAGTTGGACTAAGAATTCCTGAGGATCTGGCTTTGGTCAGCTTCGAAGACACGCCGGGCGTTCGCCTTTGCGTCCCTCCTATGACCGCGATACGGCAACCAACGGCCGCTATGATTTCTCGCGCTTGCGAAGGGTTAATCGCAGCCAGTTCAGGCGAAGAGGCCGGCGGCGTTTTTGAGGCGCCGTTCGAGTTGATACAACGCACAAGCACCGCACCAAGCCTCTCGCTTTCATAGCGTGACACAACCATTCCCACGCACGGCTTTCTGGACCTACCCGCTCGCCTTTTTGGGCGCGCATCTGGCGTTCATGCCGCTGTTTGTCTTGCTGTTGCCACGCCGGGTCGAAGCCTTGGCCCCCGAAAGCACAGCCACCGCTCTGAGTTGGTTGCTGCTGACCGGAGGCCTGGTCGCCGGCATCGCCAATGTAAGCGCCGGCGCGATTGGCGATCGCTGGATTATTCGCTTCGGGAACCGTCGCGGCCTGATCGCCATAGGCGCCGGCATGCTGGTTGGAGCCTACTTGGTTTTCGCTTTCGCTAGCACGCTTCCTGAACTGTTTGGCGCGCTCATCTTCTTTCAACTGTCGCTCAATTGCTGCTTTTCACCCCTGGGTGCGTTGCTCGCGGACCACTTCCCTGACGCGGTGAAAGGCCGGCTTGGCGGATTGCTCACAGCGGCCCTTCCCGCCTCGTCTTTACTAGTTTTACCGATCGCCTGGCTGTTCCCTGAGGATTCGCCCGGCGCCTTCGTTCTTATTGGAGGATTGATACTGGTCTGTGTGCTTCCTCTGCTCACAATGTGGAGCTTAGGACCGGTGATCCACACTTCCAGTTCCTCGATCATCGCCAACTCGCAATCCTTGAGAATTAGACCTTCTAGAACTCTTTTGTTTGTCGATTTTTCCCTTGCTTGGCTTTCGCGCCTGTTGATTCAAACGGGCGCCGCTTTCGTCATTGGTTATCTCTATCTCTACATCACGGTTACGCAGCTTTCCCAAGCGCAGTGGCGCAGCGCTGGCGCCAGCGAAATTCTCGCCGGGCTGACCGCGCCCGCTGCGATCCTGGCGATAGCGGGAACGTTGTTTGCCGGGCTCATTTCAGACCGCGTAAAAAGCAGGCGCTTGCCATTAGCCGTCTTTGCTGGGCTGTTTGCTGTTGGCATGGGAACGCTTGCAAGCAGCACCGAACTTGTGTGGTTCTTCATCGGATATGGCGTGTTGCAGGCCGCCTTGGCCGCCTATCTGTCTGTCGACACCGCGCTCATAGCTCAGCTGGTTAGCGGTCATGCACGACGCGGCGTTCTCCTCGGGGTGATGAACCTGTCCAACACCTTTCCTTCGGTGATTGTGCCCTCTATCGCTTTGATGGCCTTCACCGACAACACGATCGCGGGCATCCTTGCCCTTATGTTCGCAGGCTTTGCCTTAGCCGCGATATTGGCCGGCGGCTTGATCATGATGATCCGCAGCGTACGATAGCGCGACCGCGCTAGTGAAGCCGCAAGGAGGCGAAAACGTGGCTTTAAAAAGGTGGCTGAGCAAAGTGGCGCTGATGTCGGTCTCAGGCGAACTCATCTCCGCTGGATGTGGAGCACCCCACCCTCGCCTCTATTCTGTTCATAGGGGTTTGCCACTCAACCAAGGCGACTGAGCGGCGGGTCCTGTAAGTTTGACGATCTATGGGGTGGCAGTCTGAACTGAAGTGGTTGTGGACGTTGGCGTGGACGGGCGCTAATTTGTTGTATCGGCTTCCACTTCCAAAAACGCGGCATAACCCGTTTGCGCAAACTCCGCGGGTACTGCACACGCAGCATCAAAGCTAAACAGATGATCTCAGGGCAGGATCGAAACGGCGAAATGGACTTGCCGGCTTGGCTGTCGATTTACGGTTCATGGACCTTCGATAGCATGCCGGATCGGAAGTGCCTCGTTAGTCTGAAAAAACTCTTTAGAGTGAAGCGAAACCACGCTTCCTATCGTAATTCAGTATTGGGAAGTGAGCATGCTTGCCGCTTTTTCGGCTATGGCCATTACGGGTGCGTTAGTATTGCCACTTGGGATAACCGGCATTATTGAAGCGTCCACCACCCTCAAGCCCTCAATTCCGACAACTCGTAATTGAGGATCGACAACGGCGCTAGGATCGCTGCCCATGCGGCAGGTTCCACATGGGTGATCACCGCGAAACGCTGCGCTCCTTAGATGATCAATCCACTCATCACGGGGCGAGTCTTTGCTGACGGGGAAGGTGATCTCTTTTACAACGCCTTTAAGCTTTGAGCTGCGGAGGATTTTGATGGCCTCGCTTGCGGCCTGAACGAGGTGGTCGATATCCTGCTCCTCTCCAAGCAGACGGTGGTCAATCACGCAGGGCTCCAAGGGATCAGCGCTCGCTAGAAATACACGCCCCCGCGCTTTGGGTTGCAGAACACAACACGCCATTGCGAACGCGTCTTCGTGCGAGACGCGAATACCGCTTCCATCCTTGCGCATTTCGAATGTAGCGAGTGTTAGAAGCAATTGGAGATCCGGAGCTGGCACCTGATCCTGAGAACGGAAAAGAACTTGCGCTAACGCAGTTCCCATTGACGCGGGGCCGGACCCGAACAGGAGCCATCGCAACAGGACCTGCGGCTTGTTGTACCATCGGGCCGCCCGATTGAAGGTGGCCGCATCCGTAGTTGCGCCCACATATACGCCAGGATGTTCCATCAGGTTCTTCCCAACAGCAGGAATAGGCACAACCACGTTGATACCCAATTCACCGAGCTCCTCAGGGTCTCCTATCCCGGACAACATCAAGAGTCTTGGTGAGCCGATGGCACCACCGCTGACAATCACTTCACCCCGGCACCGTGCTGTTCGTGATTTCCCCGCGCGAGAGTATTCGACCCCCACCGCTTTCTTGTTGCGCAAAACCAGCCTTGTGGCTTGGACATGCGTTAGAATTTCAAGGTTCTGTCGGCCTTTGGCAGGTTTCAGGAACGCGCTGGCCGCCGAATGGCGTCGGCCGTTTTTGATAGTGGCCTGGGCGCTGCTAACTCCATCTAGGCTTTCGCCGTTATAATCAGCATTAAATGGGTGCCCGCATGCTTGAGCCGCCTCGATAACTTGATCAACAAGCTTGGGCGGTTTGCGCGCAAACGAAACGACTTGAGGTCCGCAGTCCCCGCGATAGGCGTTCGCGCCCCCCTCGAAGGCTTCGAGACTTCGAAAATGGGGTAGCATCGATGAAAAGCCCCAACCAGGACAGCCTAGGGCCTCCCATTGATCGTAGTCTGATGCAGCCCCACGCATAAATAACATGCCATTGATACTGCTAGAGCCACCCAATCCCTTGCCGCCTGACCAAGTGTAGTCAAGTTCATGCCTCGATGGATCGCTGACAGCAGGATACATCCAATTGTATCGACGATCGAAGATGGCAGACACAAGACCGGCCGGAATATGAAGGCTTAGGCCCCTGTCGTGCCCTCCTGCTTCTAGGAGGAGCACCCGTGCCTTGGGGTCAGCCGAGAGACGATTGGCCAGCACGCATCCAGCGGTCCCCGCTCCAACAATAATGTAGTCCCAGTCCCCGTTGTCTTCATGCATTGTCGTGCTCGCGTCCGATCTGATCGGCTCTCAACGCCCCCCGGCGCCTTCGGGCGCACTCACTTTACCCCACGCCCAACGCCGTATCTCAGCCTGAGGAGCCGATGATTCTTGCTATGATTCTCCAGGCTCATCGAAATCTTGCGGATTGATTGTGGCAGAGCAGGCCAGGCAAACACAAGTCATAGGCCGAATGCATGGCTTGCGCACTTGACTATCTCATCAAGAGCGCACCCTTACTTCAAACGCTTCCAAGGTGAAGATATGCGCGAGTGCCATGCCCGAACACACCTTCACCTTGAAGCATCGGCCCTAGAACCTGGCCATTAGACGCACACCAAATTCCCGCGAAACGGGCAGCGAACCAAATGATCGGCGTCCTGGAGCACCATTTACCGTCGCAGGCCCGGTCCCAGTGTTGGGAGGCAAGCTGAGATTGTCGGTAAGATTCTCGACATAACCTTCAACGCTGAAGAGCTCTGTAATCTCGGCTCCCGCACGCAGGTTAAAGCGCCAGTTTCCCTCAATGACATTGAAGTTCATTTCGTTGGAGAAGAAGTCTCCCGTGTATATGGCGTCGCCGCGAATCCAGGCGCGCCGCTCCATCCCGGCCAGTTCATCGATCCATACAGTGCCCGATGCGCTGCCGGTCCAATCAGGAACGGAGCGAGGTTGATTGCCTGCAACGCTAATGATTTCAGCGCCTTCACGATCGCGAACTCGGGCCGGATCCGCCCCTGCGGAAAGAATGCCCGAAATCGAGCCTGTGCCTGCGAAATCGACAAATGACACGTCATTATAGGTGAAGCCGCCTCTGAAATCGAACCAAGGAGCGGGGTTCGCGATAAGCTCGAAATCGATGCCCTTGATTTCTGTCTCTCCTGCAATATTGGCATTGATCAGCATGCCCATTTCATTAAATGCGCCATCGGAGAAGACTTGGTTATCCCACCTCGTGTAATAAAGAGCGACGGTATAACTGGCCCATCCGACTTGTTGCTTGGCGCCAATTTCGAAGGTGTTGTTTTTCTGGACCGGTGTAAAGATGTCTAGACCAAGATCAACGCCGGTTTGCTCTAAGACTAGGGCGCTGTTCGAGAGTGTGCCTTGCAACCTACTTTGCGACCAGCTGGCATAAAGGTTCAGATCCTCTATCGCTTCGTAATTGAGGATCAAACGCGGCATAAACGCATCGTAGCTTTGCGCTTGATCTTCAATGGTATTTGGATTGGTTGCGGAGGTTGTGCCAGTCGTCCCATTAAACACTTGAACGAGCTCATCATCATGCCAGCGGCTTTCTGCCGAAAAAGTCAGCTGGTCGGTCACGTCAAAGTCTAGAGACGCGAATATTCCGATGTTAGTGGCTTCGCGTTTGTCAACTGTGGGCGCGAAAACACCGACCCCCAGCTCACTCGTTTGCCTGTAATAACTCGCCCCTACCATGTAGCGCAAACGTTGGTCCTGCGGTGAGGTGTATCGCACCTCAAGATGAGTATCACTGACCGCTCGATACAAGCCAACGAGCAGCGGCAAGGGAAGAGTCCCGCGTCCAGCGTCCGAAAGATTGTAAACGCCTGCACTTCCGTGGCTCAGGATTGTTGAAATCTCGCCGCCATTCTCCAACGTATAAGCCCCATTCAAACTCCCGCGATGCACCTTGTAGTTTGATCCGAGACTCTCAGGGAGACCTGGAATAATGCCTGTGCTTTCCAATTCCGGAGGCAATTCCCTAAAGGAGGCCAAGCTTTGGCCGTCGAGCAGCAATGGCGTATTGTCATCGATTATACCAAAAGGTGGGATTGCAGCGGTCGATTCATCGAAGTCTGGCAAAATGCCGCAAAAGAGGACTAGGCCTGACTGAGACAAATCCGTGGAATATGGACGCGTCTGGCTTCGGTCGGACAGAAGCGCGAGTTGCCCTTCATAGGTGCGATTGCAGTCACCCGGGGCAACATCCGCAAGCTGGCTGGCTTGTTGATAGGTATCGGACGAATCGACAAATATGCCCGAAGCTTTGATTTTCAGCGCATTCGTAGGCTCCCAGACAAGAACGCCTGTCATGCCGAAATTGTCTTCTTGACCAAGAGGATCGCCATTGGCGAAGTTAAAATCTGCCCCAACACGCTCAACCAAGGCTGCAACACGGACACCCAAAGTATCTGTAATGGGCCCACCAATCGCGCCTTGAAAACCGTAACCGTCTTCATCGGCAAACTCGTAGTTGACTTGCGCTTTACCGGACCATTCATCCCCTGGCTCTGCCGGGATAAAGTTTGCCGCCCCAGCGAACGTGTTTCGGCCGAAATAGGCCACCTGCGGGCCCTTTATGACTTCAACACGCTCAAGGTCGATGAGCGGCAGGACGCCGACGCCAAACGAAATAACAGCGCCGTCCCAGAAGGTCGCCCCAGGGCGGTTGGTTGGGTCTGTTGCCCTTAGACCAAGGCCACGGAACCGGATGCCCTCATTGGCGCGGCCAACACCCCCATTGGCACCGGCAACAAACTTGAAGCCAGGCGTTAGCGCAGTGAGTTCTTCGATGTCAGTGATACCGGCTGCATCGATCTCTTCCTGATCAAAGGCAACAATCGACACCGGCACGTCTATGATGTCCTGCTCGACCCCACGTGCGGTAACAAGAATAGTGTTCTGCGGCTCTTCAACTTCATCTGTTGATGCCTGTGCGAATGCAGGCGAGGCTGCCAGCAAGATGGATAATGCCGTGGTGCTGCGAAAAATGCCTTTAAGTGTCATAGCTACCCCCTTTTCTCTCGATCCTGAGCACTCCCAACATGGCTGCAACCCGGACGGTGCGTTCAACTTCCGCACTAAAATTCACTCTTTGAATAAGGATGGCGCTCCATGACCGAGGCTTGGATGATGCCTGGCATTCAAATCGGATAAGAGAATGAGAATGTTGAGGCAGCTGCAGCCAAGCTCGCGTATGCCTGGAAAAAGCAAGATGACACGCGAGCACAGAGGCAGACGTGCGAAAGCACTTTAGCATCCATAGAAAGCTAGACGGCACTGCGGACTGTGATTTATATGTTCGTAGCTAATGAAGCTAATCGCCTATTAACCGTATCACGAACTCGCCGAGATGGGTTTGAAAGACCTCTGGCGTCTCGCTGTACCGAAATCCTCCAGGGGCCTCTATTCAAAGGTCCTCAGTCAAGCATGGAAAGGATCGCGCGAGCGTATTCACCCTTGCGTGATGGGAAATGCAACGGATGATGCGATCCGAAAGAGTGGATTGAAAAAGGTCCTCCGTAAATATCGCTCATAGGCCCGACGGACGATGCCAGAGTTTCCGTATCCGCAGTGAGGAACACCGCAGGAACTGTGAGTTGAGCGAGAGTTTCAGCGAAGGGGTAGTCTAGAGGCGGTAAGAGGAGCGATGCTCCCGGGGCCTGCAGATACGCCGCGAGATAGTCTTTGATATGACGATAGACCGACAAGGATGTTTCATCGGTAATTTCGTAGTCTGGAGCATAGATATCAAATATATTCTCTGCATTTCTCCATAAAAAATCCCGGTGCGATTTATCGGCTTGAGGGAGAAGCGCAGGCTTCACTCGTGCGGTCTTGCCCGCCAATTTCGATGACTCGAGATCGTCAATTAACACCCCTCCATCAATTACCAACAGGGACGCACCAATCGATTGTCTCTTCGCTAATTCAGCAGCGAGCTGAGAGCTGTAGTGACCACCTATAATGACAGGATCTTCCAGCGCCAATTTCTTGAGCACACACTCAACGTTATCGGCGTGCCGCTCTATCGTGATGGCTGTGTTATTCGTGATCGAGTTTCCTTGCCCCATTAGATCGAGCGCGACAGCTCTCACTCCGCCAGAGGCAAAGATCGCCAACTCATCTTCATACATCAGTGCCGATCGTGGAAACCACGGTAACAGCACAATGGGACGGCCTACCCCACTCTGCGTGACGTGCATTTGACCATCCAAAGCGTCTATGTAGGATCGCCGGACTTGGGTTTGAGCCTGGTCCTTTGGGTGCAGCGAAGCCGTTGGTTTAGCCACGAGACTTACATCCGTTCAGGATATTTCCCCGCAATAAATTCGCGATGGACCCGTGGCAGATCATCAAGAGAATGCACCTTTTTGCCTACTGCGAGATCGATCAACAGATCTTGATCATTCATGTTGTAACCTGCCCAAGTCTTTTCCCAAGCTTTGTTTGCCCCAGTAAAGCTATATCGCAAATCTATCAATGACTTGGCAGGGTCCATGACGTCTGCTTTGTTTGAGACCCACATGTTCTCTGTAAAGCGAGGTTGGTGCGGGCCCGGCTCGCTATACGTCCCACCCTGAAACAATATGAGGTCGTCCCCAAAGTCCTGAAATTGCGGGATCATTGGTTTATCGGGAGAATCGTTTGCGAATTGCGGCTCTTCTACAAAAAGGCTCCCGCCCAAAGGATAATTCAAGAAGTTTTCGGCAAACAAAAGATCCTGAAGCTTCATCTCGACCTTTTTGAATGGGTTCCAAAGCGTTTCGACGGGCTCCATTGTGTTCGGATCGAGGTATGTTGAATTGAAGTGGGATCTTAACAACGCCGTCCCTGGGGGAACATTGGGATATTCGGCTGGATCGGGAACTTGAAGCTGCCAGGTGAACATCCCCGCAGCGCCCAACAAGACCCCTCCCGGCTCGTTTTCACGTGCGATCATCAGGCGAACGAACATGGGTATGTAGGTCCGCTCCCCGACAAGGTTATTGGTCATTTTGAGCTTCGCGAGACGGGCTTGCAGCGGATCGGTCAAATCGAAGTTGCCGCGTTGGTCGGCTACCCACGGCTCACCACTATCGAGCTCACCATTGGTGAAAGACTGCATGCGATCGGCCGCATTGAAGACTTCCTTTGCGGCAGAAGGAGGAGGCGGTTCTTGAGCCAGGCCGCGGCCGCTGCAACCGGCAAGAACGACACCGCTGCCAAGCGCACCCAGAACAATTCTACGCATGGGATTTTCAACCCGATCTGACTTAACGGAAGCCGTATCGGATACGCGGCGATCGCGATCTAACATAAAAGTGTCTCCATTCGCTCTAACAGACATGCAATCGGAAATTCCGACCAATCACCACATGATACGCAGAGCGCAAAACAGGTGTCATCGAGTAAAACTGAAAGTTCAACAGGTGGATTTCACTATCCCCATTCAACCAGATTAGGCCATCGGAGCGTTTTGGTGTCAGGCCTTTGGTTTGAAGTTTGTAAGGCTCGCAACTCCGGGGGCACCTTAAGAATTTCTAGCGTTTTCCCCTTCAAGGAGATGCGTCTCGATCCAGGGAGCTAAGACCGCAACTGGTTCTACTCTATCCTCGCGTTTGAACAGTTCTATCAGCGCCCACACGAAAGCCCGGTTTGACTGGCAGAAGTATCGCTAACCGATCGATATGGAACACAGTCAGCGAGGTCCGGCCTAGCTGTGGCAAGGCTGATTGTGACAACTCCCGATCGGCACGCGGACCCTATACGTTGGGAACGGGTGAGCTCTCTGCGTTTCGCCGAGACCCACCTACATCATCAACCGTTCATGCTTTTTCTAGCGTCTTATGAGCGTCCATCGCCTGTGCGATCCGTTCAGCCACCATTTTTAGAGGTTCGACATAGGTGGCCACTGCCTCGCTTTCCTTCATTGCAACCTCGAAATACACGAGCGCAAGCGTAGCCTGCAGCACGCCGTCCACAAGTATCGGGACGGCGATTGCCGATGTTTTGCCTGGACTTTCGGTATGAAAAACGCGCGCATGTGTTGAGAACCCGCGGTCGCGAATTCCCTGGAGGAAGTTGTCATCATTAAATATCTGAGAAAGCCAGCGCGTGTCCGGATCGGGGTCTTCCCTTAGTGACTCAAGGAAGATTCGCCGCTCCTGCTCGTCACAAAATGCCAAATAGGCTTTTCCTGCGGCGCAATCGGTCAAAGGAAGCGTATATCCTGGATAATAATTCGCAAGCGTCTGGCTGGTGAGTGTGTGGGTTGAATCTTTGACCATCATCGAGGACCCAACTCTGATTGAAAGAGTGACTGGCCAGTGGGTTTTTGCGGTTAGCTCAACGATATGATCCCGAGCGTTGGCCACCAGCAGATCGTGAGTTTGAAATCCGCTTGCCAAGGACAACACCCTTTCGGTCGGACGATACCGCTTGCGGCCAGGCTCCGCCTCCACCCAACCGTCATGCACAAGTGTCGCAACAATCCGAAAAACGGTCGCGTAAGGCAGCTGGCAAAGCTGCGCCAACTCCATAATGTTGGGGTTCCCGACACGATTTATCGCGCCCAAGACATCGAAAGCGCGCACAACAGCTCGAATGGGCACACCTTTTTCATCGCTGATCCGAGCCACTCCGTTTTTGCGGACTTGTGTCGTCAATGAAGTCTCCTAATCGTCCTGCACAACGTCTCGGCGGTGTCGAAATTGGCATTTCTATCGCGACACTTGAATTCACACCGTGAATAGAATGGCGAGCTGGTTCCATATCGCTCTTTACGCTCGTAACCAACAGGTGAATTTCTACCGGTGTGGAGGTATGACTCAAAAGTCGCCTTTACTGCTCGGCGATGCGCTGGTGTCGCTTCCAGCCGCTCTCGCTACGGACTGAGCCAACCACCTCGGTAAAGCCGATCGCAGATCAAATGCGATATGTTGAAGGTCGAATCACCTCCCGGCTCCTATTCTGGCGAGGTGGCGCGCTTCACTACGAGAGACAACGGCGAGACGACTGGAATACAGCAATGGTTCCCAGAGCTCTCGCCTAGCCTATGACGGCCATAGGCAGGGAAGTCGGGTCAAGCGCGAAGGCGGCTCCGCATATTCAGGGTGCTGCCTGCTCATGCCGGCACAATCATTATTATGAGTCGCCTTACTGTTGACCCAATATGGGGTCTGGGAGGGCCAGCGGTTGCTCCCTCAAGGCGATATCCGCGCCATAAGAACGGGAACAGCGCATCACCCCGTCATGCGTGTGTCAAAGCGTCAGACGACGCCATATCGAAGATGGCAGCAAACGTAATTCGCGCTTTTGAAGGAAGCGAGATAGCCAAATGAAACGCAAACAAGCGTGTAAATTCATCTGCTGAATTTAGTAAGAAACCCGCCCTATGTATCGGCTAGAGCTCTTAATCTGCCATTGAGATGACAACACTCGATGGGACTTTACATGAATTTCCAAAAGTCAGGGCACCACTTTGCTTGCACGGAGAACAAGCCCGTGATCATTGTCGGTGCTGGCCCTGTTGGTGCCACGTTGGCGCTTTACCTAGCGCAAAGGGGCGTCCCAATTGAATTGTTGGAGGCTTGCGAAGAGCCGCCGCTCGACCTGCGGGCTTCGACGTTTCACCCACCCACGTTGGACATGCTGGACGAAGTTGGCCTGACGGAAAGACTGATCCCTCATGGGCTGATTGTCCGCGAATTCCAGTTTCGAGAACGCGAGACTGGCGAAGCCTTCAACTTCAATCTCGCGCGGCTGATAGAAGACACAAACCACCCTTACAGACTGCAATGTGAGCAATATAAGCTTGTACAGACGGCGCTTGAGATGCTCGCACGGTATGATCACGCTACGATCCGGTTGGGGTGCAGGGCGCTGGGCTACCGAGAGAATGGCGCAGGCGTCGAAGCGCTGGTTATGGAAGGCGGGGAAGAGAAACGTCTCTCAGGCTCGTTCTTAGTGGGAACCGACGGCGCGAACAGTCGGATACGCCAGGCCACCGCGACACTTTTTGAAGGACTGACCTATCCTGAGCGTTTCCTGGTTGTTTCCACCACCTTCCCGTTCGAACGCGCTTTAAATGGTTTGCGTTGGGTCAACTATGTCAGTGACCCCGACGAGTGGTGCGTCCTTCTAAAAACGCTGTCTTTGTGGCGGGTTCAATTTCCGACACATCCGGATGCTGATCCCGATGAATTGCTTAGCGACGCCTATATCCAGGACAGGCTTCAACGGCTTCACCCCAAAAAGGGCGATTACGACATCCATCATCGCACCTTGTACAAAGTCCACCAAAGGGTGGCCGAAACTTACCGCGTGGGGGAACGCGTCTTACTTGCTGGCGATGCCGCCCACGTGAACAATCCGCTGGGCGGAATGGGAATGAACGGAGGTATTCACGACGCCATGAGCTTAGGTGAAAAGCTGGTGAGCGTTATTCGTGAAGAAGCTGATCTTGATAGCGCGTTGAACCTCTACGACGCGCAGCGCCGCGGCATTTGTGTCGATTTTATTCAGGCCAAGACGCGAGAAAACAAGAGCATCATGGAAACCAAAAACAGAACCGCACAATCGGAACGGCGAGCCAAGTTCCGCCGCCTGGCGCGATCGCTGGAGGAACAGGACAGCTATCTGCTCGAGTCCTCCATGATTACGTCGTTGCGGCAGAGTTATGAAATCGGAACACAGAGCCGGGAAGGGGCCGTAGGATGAGCGATCCGATTTTGCTGACAGGTGCAAATGGCCGGACAGGGCGGGCCATTCTTAAAAGTCTAAGTCTCGCCAAAATCCCGGTTCGCGCGTTCGTTCGTGATGAAAGCCAGTCCGCCGACCTGATCAGACTTGGAGCAAGCGAGATTTCAGTCGGCGATCTTGAGGATGAAGCCACTTTGGCGCAGGCGGTCAAAGGGGCAGAGCAAGTGCTGCACATTGGTCCGCCAATGTACGCAGCGGAACTAGAGGCAACCACCGCGCTTATCGGAGCGTCTAAATCCGCCGGTGTCGATCACTTCATTTATTACTCGGTGATGCATCCGCTGTCGCGCGCCATCCGCCATCACCGACTAAAGCTGGACTCGGAAGAAGCGCTGATCAACTCGGGCCTTACGCATACAATCCTTCAGCCTTCGCGCTATATGCAGCATCTTGAGATGATCTGGCCAAAGGTCATTGAAGAGGGCGTACACGCTATGCCGTTCAGCGTGACGCAGAAGTTTAGCGTCGTCGATCTGGTCGACCTCGCCGATGCCTGCGCTGTAGTAGCCAGCAGCCCGCGCTATCGATACGGAACCTATGAACTTGCCGGCCCAGAAGCCCTGAGCCAACGCGATATGGCCGCGATTATCAGCGAAGTGATCGAGAAACCCATGACAGCGCAAAAAGTGCCGATTGAAGCGATGCAAGAGCGCGCGCGTGCCGCTGGTGCAAGCGATGATCGTGTTGAACAGATGACGATCATGAACACGCACTATGATCAGCACGGGTTTCAGTCGAACGCCGTTGTGCTTGAATGCATTCTGGGGCGACCTGCAACGACATTTCAGTCTTATGTTTCCCGCCTCGCGAAGCCGATGGACGCTGTGCAATGAGCGCGGCGGCGTTTGCCATAATTGCTTACGATAAGCCAAACATGGACGACGCTCGCGCGGCCCATAGAGACGCGCACATCGCTCATTTCAAAGCCCATAGCGACCAAATTGCGGTCTCGGGTCCGATGTCCGATCCGATTCCGGGATCACTCATCATTTATCACGCTGATACCGCCGATGAAGCTCAAGCCTTCATCAGGGCTGACCCATTTTTCGAAGCCGGCGTTTGGGACAGGATCGAGGTCACTCGATTCAAAGCTTCGATGGGTAAATGGGTCGCTTGATTCCGCTTTTCTCGAGGCTCCTCATAAAGCTGCCTGCAAACGGGTCGATAATGCCCGTCTTCGCAAAAGCTAATACGAATGCGAGGTTCATGATGAGCGCAAAAACCATGTAGGATTATTCGCGGAGTGAATAACAATGATCAAGCTCGCGAAGGCTGTCACGGAGCATGAACTAAATGGTATCACCTAGCCCCTGACCCTCGGTTATCTCCCTTGGCGTTCGCGCTGCAGATTGACCAAGGCAATTTCGGATTTATATGCAATCGAAAGGCAACTCGATGGTAAAGTTTGACGATCCGCCGCTTCGGCAACGCGGCCGCGCTTCGCTCGATTTTATCGGCCAGCTACTGAAAGCGCGCGCTCCCTTAAGCGAACAGATTCAGCGAGATCTCGACGACGCGGGCGTTGGGCGTGATACGCTGCCTGACAATATAGACGCAGGCATCGCCATGTATGAAGAGGCCCTCGCAGAATCAGATGCATTTGGGGCGCTCGAGCTGATGGCTGACTGGCATTATCGCCACTACGGAGCGATCGCGACGAGTAGCTTCGAAGAGGTCGAACACGATTTGAAGCCGGAACTTGACCGGCTGATGAGCGGGACGGCGACCTTGCATCTTGCTAAAGACTTTCAAGCTCCGAATTATTGGCAAGGCGTCGATTTTCATCGGACGGAGGGCGGCTGGGATGGCCATCCGCATATGGGCTACATTCACGGCGAGCTGATCCACAAAAAGCTTGTTGGACTGCTTGCGCCGAACGGCATCTTCAAACATCGACGTGAAGCAGCAGAAAGAGCGCCCAAATCAAGTTATGAGCGCATTTTGGATATGGGATGTTCCAGCGGGCACTACACGCTTATGCTGGCCGAGACATATCCAGACGCTGAGATCGTGGGCGTTGAACTGTCCCGACGGATGCTGGAACATGCATTTCGTACGGCGAATTATCACGGGTTCGACTGGAAGCTCCATCAAGCATCCGCGGAAGAAACCGGTCTTGAGGACGCAAGTTTCGACTTGGTCACATCATACATCCTGCTTCATGAAATGCCTGGAGATGCCATCAAGCGCACGTTTGCCGAAGCTTATCGTTTGTTGAAGTCGGGTGGCGATATGGTGATGAGCGACGTACCGCGCTACGCAGATATGGACAGGTTAGCGGTGATAAAGGCAGACCGCGACGCAAAGTATGGCGGCGAACCGCATTGGCGCTCTGCCGCGCAATTAGATCTTATCGCGGCAGCAACAGATGCCGGTTTCGATCATACATTCACGACTGGCGTATTCCCGCACAGCGTTGTCGCACGCAAAGCGTAAAGGGATAAAGATGCACCCTAAGGGAATGGATCTACAACAAATCAATCGGCCAAGTGGCCAACATCTCAAGCCCAACCAAGTTGATGATATGGGCAACGCGTTGCTGTCGCTCACGCGGCACGTGTGCGTGCTCACGGATCGACTGGCCGTTCTTGAGAGGGTTCTCGATGATAATGGAATTGAAGTGTCAGATTTGTGCGACACCTATGTTCCGGATGACGCACTGAAAGATAGAATCAGCGCTCTGACCTCCAGCATTATCGAAGACGTCGTGTCTGATTTGCGGGGACGTTAAGTCGTGATTGTGGCTAGCGAACAATCCCATCTATAATCGCGTTCGGAATAAAGGCTTCATCAAACCCCAGAGCCTTTGGTGGTCGATTTCCGAGCCTTGCGATTACCAAGTCTTCCGAAGGCACGATCCATACACGAGTATTTGCACCGCCATCAAAATAGAACAGGTCATCGGCTTTGAACGGCTCACTATGCGTGTTGGCGACCGCCATTTCCAGAGGCGGTGCATAAGAACGAAGCGGTGTGAAGGGCGAACCGAGCCATATATGAAGCCCGTAATTGGGATTGTCCTCAGATGGTTCGAGCATCGTCTTTACCCACCCTCTTGGCAGCACTCTGGCCCCGTCGGGTGCTAGACCATCATTCAACAAGAGCTGCCCTACTCTAACCCAGTCTGTTGCTGAACCTTGCATACAGCAATAGGTGACCACGCGGCCTCCAATAGTGTCTTGTTTCATCAATGCCCGGTGCGCGCCAATCGGCTGCCAGAGCTTTTGCGATAGATAACTGTTGAAAGGCTGACCAGTGGCTCTTTGAAGAGCGATTCCGAGCACTTGCGTGGTGACATTGTTCAGCATGAACCTGCCCGAATATGTGGGGTCAAGTTCATACGTTAGGGCGGTTTGATCGACGTCGGTTCCGTTAAGGAGGTAGGAGGCTTTGCTGCCCGGCTCTGCCGTCAGCGGGAACTCCAACCCGCTTGTGTTGTGCAAAAGGGTTCTGATCGAGAGATCGCCGCGCGGGTCGTCAGCCCATTCGCTGACGTAAATCTTTATGGGATCATCCAGCCCTCCAATATCTCCTTCATCGATTGCGATGCCAAACAAGATGCCCATCAGGCTTTTGGTCATCGACCTGGCCTTCACTGTCGAACCCTTGGGATGGTCTGGCGCGTAGAGTTCTGCCACGCTTTGCCCCTTGTGAAGGATCAGCAAGGCTTGCGTGTTGCGTTCGAGAGCATAACTCCACGCTTCGTGGAGCGCGCTTTCACTTATGGTCTGCTTCGTGGTTTGCGACGGAAAATAGGGCGCATCCCCGCCTTCAACCACAACACGCGGTGCAAACCAGGAATCGGGCGGCGACCATTCATCCTGAACCTCCAGTCGGTCTATCACTCGTTTCCAATAGAGGTAGTCACGCTCTTCAACCTCCTTTACCCACTCTTTCTTCTCTTGAAGCGTGGGAGAAAGCTCCTGAGCGTGTGCTGTCGACGCCCCCACTGCAAGCAATGCGGCGTAGATCAGTTTCGTCAATTGTTCAGCTCTCTTCATTTTGATCTACTGGTCCTGTTCATCTGCCCTTGGGGTCGTTTGTCTGGCTTTCTCAGTCACTGTCCGTAGCTTTATCGTCGGGGGCTTGGCCAAGCCGTGCTCAATCCCGCCGTCATGCTTACCATTTAAGCCACCGCTTCTTCATGGATTGTCACTCTGCGCGCGATCTCGTCAGCTATAGGAAATGCGGAAGTGGCAGCCGGGGAAGGAGCATTGCAGACGTGCAGGCATCTTCGTGTTTGCTTGATCAGAAAATCATCGAGAAGGTTGCCAGATCGGTCAACGGCCTGCGCGCGAATTCCGGTTGGGTATGGAAGCAAATCGTCGAGCTCAAGCTTAGGGCAGTACTTCTGGCAAAGCTTTAGGTAATGCCGTTTGAACACCGATGCGCGAAACTCTGCAAAACCGGCTGACAGGTTCGAGGCCATGAGCTTCCAGAGGCCGGGAAAGGCTGCAGCCCTAAAGAGATCACCGGGCACAGGTAGGTTCGCGTCGTAGTTCTCTCGGCCGAGCGAAAGCATCGCGTTGGGGCCAACTGTAACACAACCATCAATCATCGGTGTGAGATGCACACCGAGGAAAGGATATGAAGGATCGGGAACAGGATAGATCAGATGACTGACGATTTCGTTGTGCTTGTCAGGAAGGCGGAAATACTCACCGCGGAATGGCACAATTGCAAAGTCGTTTGCCAAGCCTGACATTTCGGCCACCCGGTCAGCAGCAAGACCGGCACACGCGATCACATACTTTGCCTCAATCATTGAGCCTGTCGTTTCGGCAAGAACAAGATCTTGTTCCTCATGAAGAGCCAGCAGTCGCTCACCGAAAACAATTTCAGCGCCAGCTTCGTAGAGTTTTTCGCCCAGACGAACACTAATTGCTTCGTAATCTACGATTGCAGAGGCCGTCACATGAAGGGCTTTCAGCCCGGAGATACTCGGCTCACGCTCGCGCAGGGCGTCTTTTTCGAGCATGGTTTTTTGAACGCCGTTGGCTTCTGCGCGTCTTTCAAGGTCTGAAAGGCGCTCAGCCTCCAGTTCGTTTGTTGCTACTATTAACTTCCCGCGCCGTTCATAGGGTATCCCCTCTTCCTCACAAAATTGCACCGTGCGCCTCGACCCTTCAATGCAAAAGCGGGCCTTGGCGCTGCCCGGCTGATAGTAAACGCCTGCGTGAATGACCCCGCTGTTCCGCCCGGTCTGATGCTTTGCGAAACGCGTTTCCTTTTCGAGAAGGATTATTGCCGCTTCAGGGTATTGGGATTGCAGCCGCACTGCAGTTGCAAGGCCGACAATGCCGCCTCCAACGACAAGAAAATCGCATTTGCGCCTGCTCATCTTTGAACCCTCAGTTGCCTTGTTGAGCACGCCAGTGCTCGCAGATTTCATGGGCTGAAAGCGAGATGCAGCGCTCGCTGAGGAAAGAAAGCAGCCTTACAAGGTGACTTATTCGATGCGATTGCCCGATCATCCAAGGGTGAAGATTGAGCGACAGAACGCGCCCACCTAGCGACTGCGCCTCTTTCGCGTGCCAGTGAAACTGATCACTGACCTGTTCGACAAAAGAGTCTTCATCATGCTTGTAGTCGCCGATGATGCGGTGATCATCCATGTCGTCAGAATGAGGCATCGCAACGAGCGGCCCATGATCTGTCCGGAATTCGTATGGCATATCATCATTTGGCCAATCGCAGACATACTCAAGACCTGCCTGCGCTAACAGTTCAGGCGTCGATGCCGACTGGGACTTTCCAGGAGACAACCACCCATGGATTGGTGTGCCAGAGATCGCGCCCAAAGCGTCGAGAGTTTGCGAGATCAGTGTCTTTTCAACCGTCTCTGGCAGCCCGCCATAGTGCGGAGATGCCATGTCCCAGCCATGCGCCACGATCTCATCGCCGCGGGCCGCAATATCGCGTAACAGAGTAGGATAAACGGACGCTATAGCGCCATTGACAGACCAAGTTGGCTTAACGTTGAAACGATCAAACGCTCGCATCAACCGGTAGATACCAACACGGTTGCCATAGTCACGCCACGTGAATGTCTGAACATCCGGGTAGGGTTTCCGCATCGATCCGGGTAGTTTGAACGGCGTTCCATCGTCGTCCAATGGAAAGAGTTCCACCGCCACATTGATCCACAAAGCCACCGGTGCGCCATCAGGCCACACGATGGGTCTTCGCTCGTGCAGCATGGACCAATCATACCGATCATGATCCATCCCATAGCGGCGCTCAGCGTATTCAGAATTATCGGGACCTAAGGGCATCAGCTGCGCACCTCCACGATATGGCGCTGCGCTGCTTCCCAGTAATTCTCTCGCCAATACTGAGCGATTTCGCGTCCCGTTGTTATCCAAACGTCATCATGGCTAGTGATGTAGTCAAAGATCTCTTCAAACACATGAAGTCGAAAAGGCTGGGAAACCAGGTAAGCGTGCAAAGGAATGCACATCACAGTCCCTGACTGCTCTCCCTCAGCATACAACTGGTCGAAACCGTTGCGCAGCATGTCCACGTATCGGCGGGGTGACAGATTGTGGAGCTGGAACGCGATGCTATCGTTAAATTCCAGACTGTACGGCACAGAGCAAAGCTTGCCGGAACGGGTTTTGACAGGGGTTACCTGATCGTCGTGAAACAAATCGCATGTATAGGTCAGTCCCATCTCAGCGAGTAGATCAAAAGTGTGTTCGCTGTAGGTGAGCCCGGGTGATAGCCAGCCCGATAGCTCCTGACCTGCTTTGTCTCGAATATCCTCGATGGATTCGCGAATAATCTGGCGTTCCTGCTCCTCATCCATGCCGTAGACAAAGCGGGTGTTGTAGATACCGTGGCTGAAGAACTCCCAGTTTCGCGCCGCGCAAGCGTCAATGATTTCCGGATGATGATCGAGCAGGGCCACGTTGAGAGAAACGCTGCCGCGAATGCCGTACTTGTCCATCAGCTCCATCATTCGCCAATGACCAGCGCGGTTGCCATAGTCTCGAATTCCGTAAGCCTGGACATCGGGGTAGGGCCGTGGCCATGCATCGCGAATGGGGTTCGGCGGCGGATTGAGCTCGTAATATTCAATGTTTGGTGCAACCCAGAATGCAAGGCGAGCTCCATTGGGCCAGACCACCTTCGGGCGGTCGCGATATGGCCACCAATCATAGACGCCGAGTTGCTCTTTCATTTTTGCCATTCCTGAACAGGCAGGCATTGCCGTAAAAGGATCGCCCCACGCCGATCGTTCGCCTGCATTTTCATGTCCGCTCAGCGTCGCCGTGTTCGATCCCGAAGGCTGCTATCCGCTCGCTGTACAATCGGCCCATTTCCAGGAGTTCGGAAGCACCCACCACTTCATTAATCCCGTGAATATCGACCATATTGTGCCAGTTGGCTTCGGTAGTCCCATCACGCTTCAAAACGGAGAGCATCTGACGAGCTGCAAAAACCAGCGTGCGGGCCATGGCACCTGGGAAGATAACAATCCGGAATCCGAGATCGAACAGAGTGGAGCTATCCAGTACAGGAGTGGTGCCACCCTCCACCATATTGGCAATCATCGGAACGCTGCTGCCAAATCGCGAACAGGCCTCGCGCATGGCGGATTGCGATGGAAGCGCTTCGACGAAAAGAATGTCCACCCCGGCTTCGACATAGGCATCTGCCCTATCGAGAGCCTGATCCAGTCCCTCAACCGCGATCGCATCGGTTCGCGCGACAATCAGCGCGCGCTCGCGTGTGTCGACGGCTGCCTTGATCTTGCCAACCATCTCTTCAGTGGAGATCAAAGTCTTTCCGGATAAGTGGCCGCAACGTTTTGGGCTTTGCTGATCCTCTATTTGAATTGCGCTTGCCCCGGCACGCTCAAATTGCCGGACGGTTCGCCATACATTCAACGCGTTGCCGAACCCCGTGTCCGCATCGACAATCAACGGTAACTCAACGCGATCGGCGATATGCGCGATCGTTTCCGCAACTTCACTGGCACCAACCAAGCCGACATCTGGCCGGCCCAGCTTAGAATACGCAATTGATCCACCCGTCAGGTAGGCCGCCTGAAATCCGGCCTCTTCAACGAGCGCCGCGGTCAAAGCATCATAGCATCCCGGCGCGAGAACGCCCGTTTGGATCAGCTGCGCTAGGCGAGCTGCTTTAGACTGCGGTTGTGAAATCATACTACATCTTATGATTTTTGACCCATAGGATGAGAGACCGACGCCAATTTAACTGCCACGTGATTAATTACCGAGCAGCCGATGATCCCGCAGCGAGCCGGATTAGGAGTCGCGCTATGCAAAGCTCTCGCGGAAAAACGATCGTGGAGAAGATTGTCGGCCGTGCTGCGGGCGTCGATGCAGTTCGAAAGGGGCAGATTGTCACTGCCAATGTTGATTTTGCATTCGCACATGACAGTTCCGGTCCGCGCCGTTGGCAGCCCCACCTCGACAGGTTGGGAGTAGGCCTCTGGGACCCTGAGAAAGTCGCCATTGTTACCGACCATTTTGTACCGGCAGTCGACGCGCAAAGCGCCGAGATACTGAGGCTCAGCCGCGAATTCGCACAAGCCCAAAAGGTCTCTTCGTTTTTCGACATGATCGGAATCGCCCATCTGGTTCTCCCTGAAAAAGGTCTGATCCGACCTGGAGCCTTCGTCGCCGGTGGTGACAGCCATTCCCCAACGGGCGGTGCTTTTGGGGCTTATGTCGCGGGTTACGGGGCAACGGACATGCTGGGCATTGTCGTTACCGGGCAGACTTGGATCAGAGTGCCGGACACGTATCGAATTGAACTGAACGGCGCACTTCCCAAGGGGGTCGTTGCAAAGGACATCATGCTGATCCTTTGCCGCGAGGTTGGTATGGACAACGCGTTCACGGCATTTGAGTTTGCCGGATCGACGGTTGAGTCCATGCAAATGTTCGAGCGGATGGTGCTTTCAAACATGGCGACCGAACTGGGCGGTGAAGCGGGAATAATCGCACCGGACCAGACTACATGCGACTTCCTGCGCGAGCGCGCAAAGCCAGTCGATGACGAGCAAAAAGTGATGGAGTTGGCGTCAGATCCGGACGCAGATTACTCCTCGAACTTTACCCTGGACGTAGGCGCTCTTGTCCCGCAAGTGGCTGCTCCTCATTCCCCGGCCAACACCCGGAACGCAAATGGCTTTTCCGATGTACGGATTGATCAAGCCTATATCGGTGCATGCGTTGGGGCGAAACCGAGTGATCTTCTTATGGCGGCTGAAGTACTGAAAGGACGAAAGGTCGCCGATGGCACACGACTTCTGATAGCACCGGCTTCTACCGAAACGATGAATGGCGCAGCCGCAGATGGCACTTTGGCGGCTTTGACTGACGCTGGTTCGATCATTCTACCATCTGGATGCGGCGCCTGTGCAGGCATGGGCGCTGGTCTGCTAGCTGAGGGAGATGTCTGCATCTCCTCCACGAACCGGAATTTCCAAGGTAGGATGGGCCACAGTGGCTCTCGCGTCTATCTGTCTTCACCCTACACGGTTGCAGCTTCAGCCATAACCGGTCGAATTACTGATCCCAGGGAATTTCTTTCGGAGTCGTGATGATGGGAAAAGCATTTCTATTGGGCGATGACATAGACACAGGCCAGCTCGCGCCAGGGCACTTGTTGAAGCTCGGTGAGGACGAGTTGGCGACCCATTGTCTTGAAACACTGCGTCCCGATTTTGCGAGCCAAGCAAAGCCAGGTGATTTCGTGGTTGCGGGGAAGAACTTCGGCCAAGGCTCCTCGCGAGAGCAAGCCGCAATCTCCCTGAAGGTCCTCGGCATATCGGCCATATTCGCCAACTCGTTTGCGAGGATTTTCTTTCGCAACGCGATCAATATCGGACTGCCAGTCTTTGAACTCGAGCAAACCCATTCAATCACGGAGGGAGATGACTTGGCCTTCGACCTTCCAACGGGCCGGCTTGAGAACCTTTCGTCCGGCGAAAAGTACCAGCTCCAAGTGTTGCCTGACTATTTGATGCAAATCGTCTCAGCGGGTGGACTTGTTCCATTGCTTGAGCGGGAGATGGCGAGACGCCAAGATGCGCTTATTGGTCAATAAAACTAAGACGTTATCGGCTCGCTCCGACACTGTTTATGATGTTAATCCTCAAAGCAATATAGACCGCCTATGGGTTCGCGCAGGAGATATCATTGGTTGCTGCTTCATAGATTGGCCAGAGGCCCAATTGACGAGCGGCACGGAGTCACGGGATGGCCCGCCTGCGACGAAGTAGGACACGGCTCTTGCATTCATCACCCAAATTATACGTCTGATAAATGGACCTCGCATTCACATCAGATCCCTAAGTCCTCGGTCATTGGCCCGGCGGCTCTCTAAGTGGCAGTGCTAGCGATAGCTGGAACTCATACGTGGTGACATCGAGGGCTTTGTGTTTCCAAACCGAGTTGATCCCGCTCGTCACGTAAGCACGCGCCATTCCGCTAAGCTTATTGATGAATGAGTTGAGGAGATCGGATTGCAACCCGAGGAAAACGGTACTCACTCATTGCGCCTAGAATCCTGGAACTTGTCAGGGATTGGACGCGGGCTTTCGAATGAACCAGCGTCCGCTTCTGAGCTTGAACGCGGACAACCGGCTGCCGTTGGCTGAGGCATGAAAAGGACACGCCCGTCTGACCTGTTAATGCCGCTGGCGATCTTCGAAGCCAGCGCCCTCAACGATTGCATAGTCTCGGTTTGGATGTAGTCTGAACTGCGGGGGGACTTTTCGTTGAATCAGATGCAGCTCAAAGGACAAAGCCTGATAAAGGCCACCTTGTTCGGAGAGTTTAAGATCGAAGCGCTCGACGGCGATAGCGTTGTCCTGACCAATCGCCGTGCAAGCTTGCTGCTTGCGATCTTGTGTATCGAACCCGGCCATTCGATGGACCGAGAGGCGCTGGCGCGATTGCTGTGGGCCGATCGATTTCTTCCGCAAGCCAGGGCCAGTCTTCGACAATGCTTGCTTGAGTTAAAAAACAAACTCGACGCGCATGGCATCGATACGCTCGCGATTTCACGGTCGGCAGTCGCGCTGAAACCCGATAGCTTTTGCACGGACGTAGGCGCGCTCGAAGCCGCACTTTCGGCGGGGGAAACGGACCAGCTGATCGACCAGTTACTGGCCATTGGCAATCGACCTTTGCTTCAAGGAGCATCGCTCAATCCAGCGTTTGACGAATGGTTGGCTGAGCGCCGCGACCATGTTGACGCGCGCCTTCGTTCGGGCCTCTCGGAGGCCATTCGCGCAGCTCCAAAAGGGACATCGGAACGCCTTGTCCAAGCGGCGCGAGCTCGGTTTCCATCCTATCGGACATTCAACCAAGTCAGGCCTGAGGTCACCCTTGCCCTCTTGCCTTTCGCGCAAATCGACACCGTTGGCGGCAATTTCTTTCTGGCTGATGCGGTCGTTGATGAACTCTCGACGCGGCTTAGCCGGGTGAATGGTGTTGCACTTGCGGGCCGCACTTCAGTGGCTGCGGTGGCTGGCAAGAGCGATACGCTGATCGATATGGCGAGCGCGCTCAGGGTCTCGCACTTGGTCGAAGGTGAGGTGCGGCGCAGTGAACAGGGCATTGAGGTCCGCATCGCATTAATCAATGGCCAAACCGGAACCGAGATTTGGTCTGACCGGATAAGCGGCTCGATCGAGCATTTCATTGACGGTCGCCAAGTGATCGGCGGCAACATCATTGCGGCCATTTGCAGCGCCTTGGGTCTGGCAGTTTCACCGGCGCCTTCCCGCACAATGACCCGCGACCGGGAGGCCTATGCACTTTATCTGCAAGGACGCTCCATGATCCAGCGGATCGGCGGGGCGGAGACTTACGAAAAAGGGATACAGCTTTACGAGCAGGCGTTGGAGATTGATCCCGAATTTGCCGAATGCTGGACGGCGCTAGCGAACGCATACATCATGACGGCCGCCCTAACGCCTAGCCTTAAACGTCTGGAGCAATCCGCCGAAGCGGCGCGCTGCGCAGAGCGCGCGCTTGCGCTTGATCCTAACCAAGGCCACGCTTACTCCATCCTTGGCATCCACGAATGGACCAATTTCAATCCCGCGCGTGCGCTCGAGCTCGCATACGAGGCCTATGCCCGCGATCCCAGCGATGCCGATGTGTGTTCGCGCCTTGGTTCGTGCCTGCTGTATCTGGGTAAGGCGAGGGAAGCGCTTCCCTTTGTCGAAGCGGCCGTGGATCGCGATCCCGTCTATGCGCGCAATTATATGATGTTGGCCTCAGCCCACCTTTGTCTGGGGGACTTCGATGCAGCGTACGCTTGCGGCCAGCGAATGGACGATCTGGGCCTTCCCTCAATATGGTCAGCGCTGGCACTGATGGCCCAGGGGCATCACGATGAAGCCGTAGAAACCTATTACGCCTCCCGCATTCTCCTTGGGACAATCATAATGCCACCGCCGGGCATGGCGCCGATGGATGAGGCGGCGCGCGATGCCTATTTCGGGATGGCGGCGCGCGGTGTCTGCAGCGGGGATGAAAACGCCCGCGCTATTTACTGCCAAGTAATCGACGGCCTGCATGTCACGATGCCTGACCCTTACGACCACTCGATCGCGTTTGCAGCGATCTGGATGGGACACAGCGAGCTGGTGATGAAGGTGTATTCCGAGCGCATCCATCCCGCCAACATGTTTGGCCTTGCTAGTCTCTGGATCGATATTGATCCGATCAATCGCACCTTCCGCCACCCCGACTTTATGGCCTTTGCCGACCGCATCGGCATGGTCGAGGCTTGGGACCGCTTCGGGTGGCCCGATTTGATCCCTAAGGACCCGCGAACCGCCTGATCACGCCGTTTTTAACGCTTTTTTGACGGCTGGGCGGATTGACCATCATACCCCTTCGTTGGCATCTCCCGATTAACAGGGAAGTACAGGAAATCACTGATTTTTCGAAGCGTTGCGAGCGAGCGCTCAGCAAGCGACGGGAAAGCTTTGCCTGATGTCCTGACGCTGGCCTCACCGCGTCAACTCGTCGGCGCCGCGTGCCCATGGCGGTGTCTTTCTGTCAGTCTGAAAGGACCAGAAGTATGGAACAAGCCATCGCGAACACCACGCGGTTGCGCTCGACAACACTGCCCGCGCTGTCCGAGCATCGGATCGCGCGCTTCGCTGCGGTTATTATTCTGTACTTCATGCAAGGCGTGCCGATCGGTTTGGGTCTGATCGCGATCCCCGCCTGGCTCGCTGCGAATGGCGCCACCCCAGTGCAAGTTGGTGCGTTTGTCGGTGCGATCATGTTGCCATGGTCACTGAAGCTAGTGAACGGTCTGATCATGGACCGCTTTGCGTTTAAGCCAATGGGCCGCCGGCGTGGTTGGATCCTAGCGGCGCAGGCTTTGATGGCCTCGACTCTGATCACGCTGTCAGTTGCGGCACCCGGCCCGCAGGAAATTCTTGCCCTCACCGTGTTCCTATTTGTTCTAAACACTTGCGCTACCTTCAACGATGTCGCGGTCGATGGGATGGTGGTGGATATCGCACCGGAAGCCGAACGGCCCCTGCTCAACAGTTTGATGTTCGCCGGACAGGCCTTCGGGTTCGCCACTACGGGCTTTATCGCCGGCATCCTGTTGGCCGATGGATCGATTGCGATCGCTGCCGCAACGCTCGGAGCTTTCGTCCTGGCCGCCTCGACCTTTGTTGCTCTGTTTCGAGAAAGGCCGGGGGAGCGGCTCTTGCCATGGACGAGCGGCGAAGCGTCAGTCGAATGCATGGAGCGACAGCAAGGCGCGATGTGGCCCATCATCAAAGGCATCGTTGTCTCGACATTTAAGCCCCTCACTCTCTTGTTTTTGGTCGCAATGGCGCTGGCGATGGGCACAGGTTCCTATATCGATTCCATCGCCTCAACACTGTCAGTCCAGCAATTGGGCTGGGCAAGTGACGAATATAGTGGGTTTGCCAGCGCGATTAGCCTGGTCGGAGCTATCTTGTGTGTTGTTCTGGGAGCGCCCACTGTCAAAGCGTTCGGACTGCGCAACGCGCTGATTTTGGTCTTTTGCCTTCATATCGCCACGGCTTCTTTTGCCGCCATGACCCTCACCGGCTGGGGAGGCAATCAATTGTTTGCTGTGACTTTTGCCATCTTTTTCATGACCCACATGCTGACTCTGGTGTTCGGCTGTGTCTGGCTCATGCATCTATGTGATCCGAAGATAGCCGCCAGCCAGTTTGCCCTGTTCAACGCGGCGCCATCACTGGTTCGGTCGTTCTATTCGGGCAACTCTGGCTTCGTTATCGAGTGGGGCGGGTATCAGGCCATCTTTATCGCAATCGCGGCGCTGGCTTCGGTCGGGTTAGTGGCGCTCATTTTTGCGCGCGTTGGTGACGTACAGTGAGCGCCGTGAGTGTTTGCGGCTGCCACGTGCTTGAGGGTGGCGAGTAAGCTATGACAGCTGGCGCGGACAAGCAGCAGTGGGGCTCACGGCTCGGCTTTTTGATGGCTGCGATTGGCTCTGCCGTGGGGCTTGGAAATCTTTGGAGGTTTCCCTTCCAAGCGGGAGAGAATGGCGGCGGTGCATTCGTCCTGATTTACATCATATGCGTGGTCTTGATCGGGTATCCGGTGTTAATAGCCGAGCTTGCCATTGGGCGCCATAAAGGGCTGTCACCTGTCGGCTCTACGCGCGAAATCGCTGTTGAAGCAGGCCGCTCCCCAAACTGGCAAATCGCGGGATGGATCGGGCTTGTCGGCGGCGTGATCGTATTGCCCAACTACACGATGCTATCCGGCCAGATCATGGCGTACTCGGTGATGGGTTTCATGGGAGATCTGAGCGATCCGAATGCGACACCGCTCTACGGTGGTCCTGTCTCTTCCTTGCTTTGGTTCACCGCGTTCCTGGCGATCACAACCGGAATTGTCTTGCGCGGATTGAAGCGCGGTATCGAAGCGGCCTCTGTGTTCTTGATGCCCGCGTTTTTCCTTATCCTCGCAGGTCTCGCCGCCTTCGCGCTCCACAGTGGCGCTGCGGGCGATGCGCTCACCTATTTGTTCTCACCTCGCTTCGACCAGTTGACCCCGGCGATTGTGTTGGCAGCTCTGGGTCAGGCGTTGTTCTCGCTTGGCGTGGGCGCAGGTTTGATGATCACCTTCGGATCGTTCCTCTCGAAAGACGAGAATATAGGCGCGAACGCCACGGTCATTGCAGGGGCCGATACGATGGTGGCGCTCGTCGCAGGATTAATGATCTTTCCCATTGTGTTCGCCTTCGGGATGAACCCGGCGGCTGGGATGGGACTCATTTTCGGGACGCTACCAAGCTTCTTTGCGGAAATGCCGTTTGGCCATCTGGTTGGCGGGCTTTTCTTCTTTCTGGCGTTTATCGCGGCTTTGACGTCGTCGATTGCCATTTTGATGGTGGCTCGAACCATTGGCATCCAGCAGTTCGGCCTCAGTGAGCGAAACGCGACCCTGTTTTTTGCGCTGCTGACTTGGGTCGGCGGTCTTGGGATCATCTTCATTGATGGCTTCGGGAGCTGGCTCGATTGGCTGCTCGGCAGCGTGGTGATGCCGCTGGGCGCTCTTACCCTTGCGCTGATCGCAGGTTGGGTCGCTCCGCGTTCGATCATGAGAGCGGAACTGGCGCAGGCGAGCAACGGGTTCTTTGCCTTTTGGCGAGGTTCGATCCGCTATGCGGTCCCACTTGCCATAGTTGCAATTCTCTTCGCGGGCCTATCGGGATGAGTTTGGTCTTCGTAAAAGCCGATCTCAAGAAGCATCGTGAGGTGCTCACGCGGTTCAATATTGAGTATCTCGATTGGGCCGACTCTTCGGTGCGAGATCATTTCGGCCTCGCGCTACCCAGTCTTTTGGGAATGCCGATCCCTGATTACGTCGGTGGCGCTTTAGAAAAGCTGTGTGAGGGAACTCCCCCAGACAGTATCTTCTATGTCGTTTTCGATGGGGACACCGCGATTGGCATGGGCGGTCTGCGCCGTGTTCGAGCCGGAGTTGGCGAGATCAAGCGCATCTATGTCTCCCCTACAAGCCGCGGCGGAGGAACAGGCGCAAAGATACTGGGTCGGCTTGTCAGCGATGCGCGCTCCTTCGGCTATCGAGAGCTGTTGTTGGAAACCGGCCCTTTCATGACTTCGGCTCACCGTATTTACGAGGCAGTCGGTTTCGAAGACGTTGCGCCCTATTCCGGGGCCGAAGTGCCTGAAGAACTACGTCATGACTGGCGCTTTATGAGCTGTCGGCTGAGCTGATAGACCGACCGGGCTCCTAGAGGTCTTCCGCCCTTCTAGCCGCCTGACTGGGACCAAACAATGAACTACCTGGAGATACACGCGATGCAATTGGACTGGGCAGCCATCTCCGCAGTCAGCGATATTTTTGCGGCCATGGCGGTCGTCGCCTCTTTGTGGTTCGTCGCTAGTCAGTTGCGTCAGAACACAAAGGCAATTGTTGCCAGTTCAAGGCAAGGGTTGCTCGATGCTGACCTTCGGTTGATCTCAGGGTTTATTGACCACGCGATTGATCCCCATCTGATTGGCGACAGTGATGAGCTTACGCCCGAGGACGAAAGGCGGATAACCTGGATGGTGGTCAAGGCCCTGCGCGTTCGAGAATTTGCGTGGCATCAATACAGATCAGGAATTTTGGACGAACAGTCCTGGCAATCATACATGGAGCCGGTTCCCGGAATATTCTCGTCGCAGCGCGCACGATCTGTGCTGGAATTCTACACGGGCGATGAAGCCTTCATGAGGGAGGTTCGCGCTCGGATATCCACCAACGATGACAGATCGACGCACTCCAGAATAGGAAACTGAATGTGACAGACAAGCAAATTGCTTCGTACTTTTCGGCCACCTATTTCGAAGCGCGCAGCAAATTTCTGGACGCCTGCGCCGCTCGGTCTCTGAGCGTTGACAGCCGCCTCAACCCCAACGCCAAAGGGCCCGGCGGCGAAGACCTTTTTACTGATGTAGTCCGCATCGGCCCTGCCAACCCGCAAAAAGCTCTGCTGCTCATCAGCGGCACTCATGGGGTGGAGGGGTATTGCGGCTCTGGCCCGCAGATAGGCTTGCTAGAGACCAGTGCGTTCGTCGCGCTGCCGCCGGAATTCGGCGTGGTTATGATCCACGCAATCAACCCCTACGGCTTTGCCCATGATCGGCGCTTCAACGAAGACAATATCGATCTCAACCGCAACTTCATCGATTGGGACGCCATCTCGCGGACGCCCACCAGCGATTACGACGCGATCCGCGATTATGTACTGCCCAAGGATTGGGATGGACCGGCCAAAGACGCCGCCGACGCTGCCATCGCGAACTATATCGACGCGCATGGGATGCCAGCCTTCCAGGCAGCTCTATCAAGCGGGCAATACGACTATCCCGATGGCGTATGCTACGGTGGCAAGGGCCCCGCTTGGTCAAACACGACCTTGCGCGCGGTGCTTTCCGAATACCTGAAGGAGACACAGGCGCTTGCGGTGATCGATTTTCACACTGGCCTTGGTCCCTATGGCTACGCCGAGCTGATTTCCGCCGGGCCGCCCGCGCAGAAGGCGTTGGCCAAGCAATGGTATGGCGAACCGGTAACCGACCCCGAGGCCGGAACTTCAGCGTCCGCTGCGCTCAACGGGATCAACGCCAACGGGATCGCCCGGACTTTGCCTGATACGAAAATAGCGTTCATTGCCGCTGAGTTTGGCACGCGCGATCTCGACACCGTCCTAGAAGCGGTGCGCGCCGACAATTGGCTTTACCACAAAGGCGAAGTCGCGAGCGAGCAAGGCCAAGCGATAAAGGCGCAGATCCGGGACGCCTTTTACCCAGACTTTGACGATTGGAAGCGGATGATCTGGGACCGTTCGCGCCATTTGGTCGATCAGGCCATGGCGGGATTAGCGAATGCCTGAGGGTGTAGCCCTCGCGCGGTCCTCGAAGCACAGTTTCGGAAGCGGTGTGGAGCGCTCTCAACCTTAAAAGGACACGTCTGTGTGTATATAGGTCGTCGCCTTTGGCGGAAGTAGAAACCTAGATTCTTAGATCCAGGCCACCATAGCGCTTCTAAATCCCACAATGCTCTGATGGCGGGAAATGGGTCTTGAGTAGACTGTCCGCTTTGACAAGTTGGACCAGCAAAAGCTGACATTCCTGAATGGGGCCACAAACGACCCCAGAAGGGCTACAAAGCAGTGCAGGGAGCAGACACGCACAATTAGCGCCATACCAACCGGAGTGGCTGGTCGGTCGATAGCTTCACTTGGGGAAGCCGTCCTTGGGGAAGCCGTCTTAGTGAACTCAGCAATCACTCTATCAAGGGACCATTGGGGAACTCGGAAGAAAATCCCAATTTCCCCGATAGGTTTTAAGGCTAAATGGCGGAGAGACAGGGATTCGAACCCTGGGTACTCGTGAGAGCACAACGGTTTTCGAGACCGCCCCGTTCGACCACTCCGGCATCTCTCCGCAATTCCGATGGGTCTATGAGCGCGCTCATGTGGCCGACAACGCGCAGGTTCCTCATCAGGAAGCGCGCCCGTTAGCGCATGGTTTGCGGTGTTGCCAAGCCCCTTTGGCACCCAATTGCGCCTAAATCGCATGAAATGCGGGCATATCTGGGCGACTAACCGGCGCCTCGCTTGTTTTGCAGCTGCGAACGACCATATTTGTGCGACTATGGATCGCGCAGAATTTTTTTCGAGTCACGCCGGGCGCACGATCAACGCACCGCGTGAAATTCGCAGCCGCTTTGGGATCGGCGATGTCGTGCGCCACCGACTGTTCGATTTTCGCGGTGTCATTTTCGATATCGACCCGGTCTTTGCGAACAGTGAAGAGTGGTACGAGTCCATTCCGGAAGACATCCGGCCTAACCGCGACCAGCCGTTCTACCACCTCCTCGCTGAGAACGAGGAGTCGAGCTATGTCGCTTACGTCAGTCAGCAAAATCTGGTCAGCGACGGCGATGCAGGGCCGGTGGACCACCCTACCCTGCCTCAGCTGTTCGAACAGTTTAGCGAGGGGCGCTATCGCATGCGCCGCTCACTGACGCATTGAAGAGTCAACCCGTTCGGCTGCGGACCTTTAAATTAGCTTTTGATCTTCCAGCCGCTGCGGAGCAGGGCGTACACGCCCAACGCCAGCGCCGCGTTAAACAAACCAAGGCCAATCGCCGCTCCCATTACCGCGTCGTCGCTGCCAATATCGCTCTGGCCAAGGAAGCCATAGCGAAAGCCGGATATGACATAGAAAAACGGGTTCGCCCGGCTGACCGCTTGAAAGGCCGGTGATAGGTTCTCGATAGTGTAGAACGTGCCCGAAAGCAGGGAAAGCGGGGCGATGACGAAGTTCGTGATCGCGGCGTTGTGATCGAACTTCTCAGCCCACACCGATGTCGCAAGCCCCAACAGCGCAAGCAGCACTGACCCCATCACGCCAAACCAGATGATCGCCCAAAGATGCTCAACCGACAGGCTGACGCCTGGCCAAAGCACCATAGCAAGACCCACTGTGCAACCTACTGCCAGCGCCCGCGTCACGGCAGCTGCCACAATTCCGGTCATCAATTCCCCTGGCGAAAGCGGCGGCATGAGAAGATCAATGATAGTGCCCTGGATCTTGCCGGACAGCAGGGAAAAGGATGAATTTGCAAAAGCGTTTTGCATCATTCCCATCACAATGAGGCCCGGCGCGACAAAGCTTGCGAAGGGGACACCGAGCACTTCGCGCCCGCCACGGCCCAGAGCGACGGTAAAAATGACCAAAAACAGCAAAGTTGTGACCGCTGGGGCCCAGATTGTCTGGGTCTGCACCTTGAGAAACCGGCGCACCTCCTTCATATAGAGCGCCATAAGACCCACGCGATTTACACCGGTAATTTGAGGAACCCCTCGAGGAGCGAAGGAAGCCCTTCGTTGAGAGGACTTCGGTTCACCAGATGCGGCGGTTGTGGGGGCTTGGGAAACACGTTCGGTCATGGCAGTGCGCCTAAGCGAGCGAGGATGGACAGACAAGTGGACAAACGAGCGCACCCTTAACAGGCGCTCGTTGTCGGTCAGGGCTCCTGAGAGCTCATAGGCCAGAAACGGAAGTGAATTTATGAGTTGGACCGACGAGCGCATCGCTACGCTCAAGAAAATGTGGGAAGGCGGCTCAACCGCCAGCCAGATCGCTGAAGAACTGGGCGGCGTCAGCCGCAATGCGGTGATCGGCAAAGCGCACCGTCTGGGCCTCAAATCGCGCCCTTCCCCGGTCAAAGCCAACGAGAAAAAGAAGGCGGCCAAGAAAGCAGCGGCTAAGGCGAGTCCTCCCAAGAAGGCCGCTGAAAGCGCGGCAAAGCCGGCGGCCAAGGCCCTGGCCAAGCCCGCAGCCAGGGCCGAAAAGCCCGCTGCAACGGCGAGCGAAGCGCCAAAAGCCGCGCCGACCACACCCTCGCAGCCCATGCCTAATCCGACGTCTGACCTGCCCAAGATCGTCTCGGTCGGACCGGGCGGCTTCTTGCGTCAGGGCCCTGGCGATCAGCAAGCCCCGATCCCGCCCGCGCCGCCGCGTCGACTGGTTCCGGCGAAGCCGAGCCCCGATATCGCGGACAAAACCAGCCTGCTAGATCTTTCGGACAAAGTCTGCCGTTGGCCGATGGGCCACCCCGGCGAGCCCGATTTCCACTTCTGCGGCGCTCCGGTGAACCCGGGCTTCCCGTATTGCGTTGAACATTGCGGTCGGGCCTATCAGGCGCAGTTGCCCCGCGGTGCGCGCCGTCCCCCGCCGCCACTGCCGTTTGGCGGTCCGCGCGTGCGCTAAGGCGGAGGTAAGAGACCACCACCTTTTTCGAATATTTGAAAGCCCGCTGATCCGATTGGCGGGCTTTCGCTTTTCAAGCCACTGTCACCGGGAGACCCACAATTATGCCGCTTTCGCTTCACGCCGCTTTCGTCCCCAGCGGGCTTCAAATGCTCGGCACCGCGCATCATTTGCTCAATAAGACGGAAAGCTGGTGCGCCGAACAAAAATGCGATCCCGGTGCCATCATCGGGGCAAAGCTGATCGATGACATGCTGCCGTTCTGCTATCAGATCAAAAGCGTGGCAGAACACACCCAAGGCGCGATCGAAGCGGTGCGCGAGGGGCTTTATAGCCCCGACCTCAACCCGCCGCCCACATCGTTCGATGGGCTGCGCTCTAAGCTGGACGCGGCGCAAGCGTTCATCGGCGAACTTACCGAAGACGAGATGGAGAGCTGGATCGGGCGCGATATGCGCTTTGAGTTCAAGGCATCCAAGATGGACTTTACGGTCGAGGATTTCCTTCTGAGCTTTGCTCAGCCCAACTTCTATTTCCACACCACAGCCGCCTATTCGATTGCCCGCCATTTGGGCGTGCAGATTGGCAAGATGGATTACATGGGCGCGGTCCGCATCGTTGATAGGTAAACTCATGACACCACGTCCTTGGGTGGCCGCTGGCGCGCTGGTGTTGGCCGCCGTCCCAGCCAGCGCCGAAATTCCCGAACCCGTGCGCGCCATGATCGACGCGGCGCTGGCCAGCGGAGACGAGGCCAAGGTCCGCACCATCATCTATCTGGCCAAAACGACCAATCCGGATGACGTGGCCGAGCTCGATGCGATTCTCGCGAGTTTTGAGTCGAACCTTGCAGCGACCTCTGCCGCTGAGGCCGCGGCGGAAGAAGAATCGATCCGCTCGGCTGGCTGGCTCGACGGCTGGTCTGGAAAAGGCGAACTGGGCGCGTTTCAATCCACTGGCAACGCCGAAAACACCGGCGTCACAGGAAGCGTCTCTCTTACGAAAAAAGGAATCAACTGGCGACATAAGCTTAGAGGCCGGGCCGATTACCAGGAGACCGAAGGCCGCGTAACTCGCGAGCAGTACTTCGCAGCTTACGAACCCAATCTGAAGCTTAACAATCGCTTGTTCGCCTACGCGCTCGCGCAGTATGAACGAGATCGCTTTCAGGGGTTTTCAGGCCGGTATGCAGTCTCGGGAGGCTTGGGCTACCAAATCATCGAGAATGACAAAATGCAGCTCGCGGTGAAGGCCGGCCCCGCTTACCGTGTCACCAGATTTATCGACGGGACAAGCGAAAGCCGGATTGCAGGCTTGCTTGGCGTCGATTTCGATTGGGACATCGCCGAACGGCTCAAACTCACCCACGATACGAACGCGGTGGCCGAGACGGGCAGCTCGGCGACGATTATTGTCGATAGAAACAACACCAGTCTCAATCTTGCCACGGGTTTGAACGCCAAGATCAGTGACCGGGTCAGCGCACGCTTCTCCTACACGATCGAATATGACAGCAACCCGCCGGTCGGCGCGGTGCAGACCGATACGCTGAGCCGGATTACGCTGATCTACGATTTTTGATGGGAGCGCGAACGCTGGCGGATCTACGCTGGCTTTCGAGCGAACCAGATTGTGTGGCGCGGTCCTTTGTTATTGGGCCGCGCTCGCACTTCGCGGGCCTCGACGTCAAAGCCTGCGCTTTTAAGTCGCCGCGTAAAGGCGGGATCAGGTGCGGCAGACCAAATCGCGAGAAGACCAGCTGGGGCGAGCGCGTCGCGCGCTTTAGCCAGCCCCGTGCGCGAATACAGACGGTTGTTTTCGGCTCGGACCAAGCCGTCGGGGCCGTTGTCGACGTCCAGCAGGATCGCGTCGTAGCGCTTACCCTGTCCGGCCTCATCTATCGCATCGGCGATGTCCCCCAAAACGACCGATCCGCGCGGATCATCGAGCGTGTCGCCTGTCAGTTCAGCCAGGTGCCCACTCGCCCATTCGAGGATCTCAGACACCACTTCACCCACGACCACGCGCCCCTTCTCACCGATCTCTTGCAAGGCGGCGCGGTAGGTAAAGCCCATACCGTATCCGCCGATAAGTACACGGGGGTTAGGCTTGGTAAGTTGCTTGATCGTAAGACGCGCGAGTTGCTCTTCAGAAAAGCGCATGCGCGTGCCCATCAACTCCTCGCGCCCGAGCATGATGATGAAGTCCCGCCCGTGGCTAACCAGGGTCAGCGTGTCGCCGCCCGGGATTTGCGCAGTGGCTAGAATTTCGCGAGGGAGCACGTCACTTCTCCAATCCAAACAAAGGGCCGCCTGGATCGCTCCAGACGGCCCTTCTGATTACGTTCTCCAGAGGATTAGTCCTTCAGGAAGTCCGGCATCGATGCAGGGCCGTCGCCGCCCCCGTCACCACCTTTGTCGCCGCCGCCAGAGCCGCCACGACCGCCGCGACCACCACGACGGCGATCGCCGCCACGGCCGCCACTGCGCCCGCCCCGGTCGCCACCACGATCACCGCGCGGTTCGCGCGGCGGGCGGGTGTCTTCCAGCTCTTCGCCGGTTTCCTGGTCAACGACGCGCATCGACAGGCGGACCTTGCCGCGGTTGTCGATCTCGAGGACCTTGACCTTCACTTCCTGACCTTCCGAAACAACGTCGGTCGGCTTTTCGACGCGCTCGTTCTTCATTTCGGAGACGTGGACGAGGCCGTCCTTGCCACCCATGAAGTTTACGAACGCGCCAAAGTCGACGATGTTGACGACTTTGCCGGTGTAGATCTTTCCGACTTCGGCTTCTTCAACGATGCCTTCGATCCACTTCTTCGCGGCTTCGATTTCGTCGCCATTGGAAGAGCTGATCTTGATCGTGCCTTCGTCGTCAATATCGACCTTGGCGCCGGTTTCGGCAACGATCTCG
>JBCCBZ010000013.1:0-103088 GCA_039033755.1 Pseudomonadota bacterium
ATGCATTCGCTGGGATTGATCACCAGCATGTTCTCGCCCTCGTAAAAACAGTCGACCGGGCACACTTCGACGCAATCGGTGTATTTGCATTTGATGCAGTCATCGGTGACGACGTAAGTCATTGGAGAGCTTTCATTCCTTGTGAGAGGCGTTCTGGAACACGCCGCAATGGCGCGCTGCTAGGTCGATTTGGTCTGTCCAGTCAAGGTTACAGTCTTGTCTCTCACGAATCAGACAGATCGCGGTAATGGGTTTGGGCCAGAGCGGGCGAAAGGCGTCGATCCGGCAGCGAGATAACTTCGATGACCCGAATCTCGTTCCCGATCATCACGGTCAATACATCGCCGATAGCCACCATTTCACTAACGCGCAGCACATGTTTTCTGTTGAGGCGTAAAGACCGGCCTTCGATCATGTCCCGCGCGGCGGAGCGGGTGCGGGCGAAACGCAGGTAGACGAGCAGGCGATCGATCCTGATCGCAGGGACGGTCTCCTCGCCCGTTTCGCTCATCCCTTGAGCAAGTCCGCCAGTCCATCAAACGCGCCACCCGCCCGCGCGGGGCCGGTGTCGTATTTCTTGTTGGGACGATTATTGGGCCGCTTTTTATCGTTCGAGCCGCGATCCTTAGGTCCGCGACCCTTGTTGCTACCCTGTCCTTTGGCATTCTTGGGCGGTGCCTTGCGCGGCCCTTTCCCTTTCCCCTGACGTTGCCCATCGCGCCGACCGCGTGGGCCCTCATCCGCGCGTCTTGGTCGCCATGTCCACAGATCGGGAAGTGAGGGGCCGTGCGCGCCTTCGGGCAATTTGCGCGGGCGATGCAGGCGAAATCCAGCGCTTCCCAACAGGCGCGTGGCGTTGTCCGCCTCCAGCCCGATCGAAACCGGCAAAGCGAGATCGAGCGCAAAGCGCGCGTTCTGCGGCCTGCGGTCCTTACGACGGCGGGCCTTCGGTTTCGGTTTCTGAGATTTGTCGCTTTCAGGCTTGGCCGCCGCGGCGGCCTCGTTTTGCAGAGCGGCTTCCTGGGGCGTTGCTTCTTGAGGTGTGGCCTCTTGAGGTGTGATCTCTTGCGGCGTGGTATCCTGGGATTGGGCCTCTTCCGCGGGGGCGGTGGCGGCATCTGTCGGCTCGGCGTCCGCTTTCGGCGCTGCCTTCGTCTGCTCAGCCTTTTGAGCGGCCTCGTTCGCCTTGGCACGCGTGTCGAAAGCGGCGCGCAGGATTTTCTCCGCCAGGTCGACGCGGATCGCCTGGCTCCCGGCTGGGCGATAGCCGGCGGGAAGCGCCTTTGTATCGGCCAAGACCGACCGCATCGCCGGCTCCAGCGGGCGCGTGTCGAGCGCCAGCGCGTGCAGCAGCTGGCGCGGCGCGGGCTTCAACAGGTCGCGCGCAAAGATGTCGAGCGCTCCAAAGGTCACGCCCAGCTTGCGCAGGAAGGGCCGCATTTCCTTAGGCAGGTGTTCTAGGCCCGCTTTCTCGCGGCTGATTACACCGCGCGCGTCGATCAGAGTGATCAGCAAAGCGCGCGCCTGGCTGCCCGCCTGCGGGTCCTGTGCGGCCTCGGCCAATTTGCGCAAGGGGGCGAGTGGTTCAAGCTTGGCGATAAGCCACGCGGTCAGCCCTTCTTCCAGTTTTGCGCGCGGGCCCTCGGGCAGCATCGAAATCTCGCGCGCCAGGGTCAGGCGCGGGGTGCCGAAATCGTCGGGCATCGTGATGTCCGCCAAGGTTCGGCCCTGCCACTGGATCGCGCCCTTGGCGATCTCGAGCTGATCAAGACCCGCTTCGGTCAATAAAAGCTCCGCTCGCTGCGAAAGGATGCCCGGCATCGCCTTTTCGCCCGCAGCCAGCAGCATCTTGCGGTCCGCCACGGTGGCGTCGGGGTCGACCGCAAACCGAAAGCCATCGAGCCGCCCGATGACTTCGCCTTCGACCGTCACGCGCCCATCTTCTTCCAGGTTTACGGGCAAGGTGTCGGGATTCTGTCCCAGCGATTTCATCAGTATCGTCGTCCTTCGGTTCACAAATCGTTCGGTCAGACGCGCGTGCAAAGCGTCGGAGAGCTTGGCCTCCACCGCGCGCGCTCGGGCCGCCATTTCGTCGCGCGCCAGCACCCAGTCGGGCCGCTGGCAAATATACGCCCACGACCGAATCGCAGCGATTCGGCCTTGCAGCGTGTCGATGTCGCCGCCGGTTCGGTCAAGCTCCGCAATGCGCGCCGCGACGAAATCCGCACCGATATAGCCGCCGCGCAAATCCTCCCACAGCCGCGCAACAAAGCGCGCGTGCGGGTCGACACCGACCTGCCGGAAATCGGGCAGCGAACACGCCTCCCAGAACCGCCGCACCGAACCCGCGCCGCGCACGTCTTGCGCCAAGGGCTCTTCGGCAAGGCGTTTGAGCACAGCGAGATCAATCGCTTGCGGCGCGCCTTTAAGGACATCGTGATGCGGGCGGTGTTCGAGATCGCCGATCAGCACTTTCAACGTATCAAAACGCGGTTGCGCCTCTCGCCAATACAGTTTGGTCAGCGGCTGGAACTTGTGTTCCTCAATCGCGAAGATCTCTTCTTCGCTGAATTCGAGCGGCGCGCCCGAGCGTGTGCCGCCACCCGTCAACGTGCCGAAACTGCCATCGCGTTGGTGCCGTCCGGCGCGCCCGGCGATCTGCGCCATTTCCGCAGGGGTCAGTCGCCGCTTGCGTTTGCCATCAAACTTGGTGAGCGCGGCGAAGGCGACGTGATTGAGATCGAGGTTCAACCCCATGCCAATCGCGTCGGTCGCGACGATGTAATCGACCTCGCCGTTCTGGAAGAGCTCGACCTGTTTGTTGCGCGTTTCGGGCGACAAAGCACCCATCACCACCGCCGCACCGCCGCGAAACCGGCGCAAGGCTTCGGCCATGGCGTAAACCTGCTCGACCGAGAAGGCGACGACCGCGCTGCGCGGTGGCAGGCGAGACAATTTGGTCTGGCCCGAATGGGTTAGCGTGGAGAAACGCGGGCGTTCGACCAGTTCCGCTTTGGGGATCAACGCTTTGACAATCGGTTCCAGCGTGGCCGAGCCCAGGATCATCGTCTCTTCGCGCCCGCGCGCGTTCAGCAGGCGGTCGGTGAAGATGTGGCCGCGTTCGGGGTCCGCTCCGATCTGCGCCTCGTCGAGCGCGACGAAGGCGTGTCCACCTCCCAAACGGTCCATCGCTTCCGCCGTGCAGCAGAAATAGCGCGCGTTCGGCGGTTCGATCCGCTGTTCGCCAGTGATGAGAGCGACCTGGTCGTCGCCCTTGATCGCGCGCACCCGATCGTAGACTTCGCGCGCCAGCAAACGCAGCGGAAAGCCCATCATGCCAGATGAATGCGCGCACATCCGCTCAATCGCGAGATGCGTCTTGCCCGTGTTGGTTGGCCCCAACACGGCTTTCACATGCCCGGAACCCGGCCCGGCGGCGGCAATTTCGGAAGAAGAGGGGATCACAACGCTACGTTTGCCAAGCTTCGTCAATGGGAGCAACCGCCGGTGGAAAAGCCGGGTGTGCCTCCTGTTATCGCTAAGGGAAAACACCTTATCGCAGCAAGGACTCGGCTGACCGCCTCTTAAGCCTGCGTTTACTATGATGCGGCAGGGTTTTCAGCCAAGACGTCGGCGTTCCGCCTGCCTCCTGAAGAGTGAGAGAATTTGGACCAACCGCGCAACTTGAACGACGGCCCATTGTCCGGGGAAACCTCCGAAGGCAACGCGGTTGGCGCGACGGAGGGTGGGTCGGCCGCGCTCGAAGCGGGCCATCTCGCCAATTACTTCAAAAATTCGCAAAGCTATGTCGAACCGACTGGGTCTGAGAAGGTGAAGCTTCAAGCCATCGCGCGTGTAAGCGGGTGGGGCGAACGTTACGATGAATGGAAGCTGCGCGTAAGCGAGCGGCTGGATGGCTTCGACCTTGCTCCAAATCTGGCGGAGAATATTGGCAGCCTTCGCTGGTTCCGGGGCGTTGTGACGATGGTGGGGTTGGGCGCGGTGGCGCTGATGTTCTGGCCCGATTGGAGCCCGCTCGAAGCGCGGCCCGCCATGGCCATGGACGAAGGCATCCAGAACGAATTTCGCAGCCAATCCATCGCGCCGTTGGCCTTCGGCGCGGACACGGGCCGCCGCATGGCTCCCACTGAAGCGGTCATTCCTTTGGCGAGCGCGCCGGAGCGCCCGCGTATTGAGCTGGTTTCGAAACTGGCGGCGGGTGACAGCTTTGCCTCGATGTTGCGCCGCGCGGGCGTGTCGGGCGCGGATATCGACCGGGCGAGTGCGCTGATCCGTCAGGCGATCCCGATCGAGGATATCGAATCGGGCACCGCGATGGATATCGTTCTGGGCCGTCGGCCAGCGCCGGGTGTCTCACGCCCCCTGGACGCGCTGAGCTTTCGCGCGCGGTTTGATCTTCAGCTGAAAGTCGACCGCGAAGGGCGCGACGAGCTTGGCAATCCAGTCGGCAATCTGGCGTTGATCCAGACGCCGATCCGCGTCGATGAAACGCCTTTGCGTCTGCGCGGCAAGGTCGGCTCCAGCCTTTACCGTTCCATGCGCGCCGTTGGCGTCCCGGCCAGCGCGGTGCAGGATTATCTGCGCACGCTCGACGATCAGATCAATTTGAACCGCGAAGTGGGCAGCAGCGACGAGTTTGATATCATCCTCGCCTATCGCCGCGCTGCCACGGGAGAACGGCAAGCGGGCCAATTGCTCTACGCAGGGATTGATCGCGGGGGTAAGCCTAAGGTTCAACTGATGCGGTGGGGCAAAGAGGGACGCTTTTACGAAGCGTCGGGCACGGGCGAGCAGCGCACGGGCCTGGCGCGTCCGGTGCCGGGTGCGATTTCTTCGCGTTACGGCATGCGTCGCCACCCGATCCTGGGCTATCGCCGGATGCACGCGGGCCTCGACTTCCGCGCGCGGCGCGGCACACCGATTGCCGCGGTCAGCGACGGGCGGGTGTTGTCCGCTGGGCGCGCGGGCGGATGCGGGATCGCGGTCAAGCTGCGCCATGGTGGCGGGCTCGACACGCGCTATTGCCATATGAGCCGCATGGCGGTGCGCCGCGGTGAGAACGTGCGTCGCGGTCAGGTGATCGGCTATGTGGGGTCCACCGGCCTTTCGACCGGGCCGCACCTCCATTACGAAATGTATCGCAACGGCAAATCGATCAACCCGGCGAGCGTTCAGTTCGTCACCCGCGCGCTTTTGACCGGGACGGAATTGATCGACTTCAAGATCCAGCTCGCCAAGCTCAAAGATGTCGAAGTGGGCGTCGCTCTCGAAGATCTCGAAGTGATGGAAACCGAAGTGCAAGAGCCCCTGCGCGAGATTGAGAAGATTGGCGCGACACAGCGCTGAAACGCTTAGTCCATTGCGCCTCGGGCGCATTGCACCGCTGGTGCCTTTACGGCTAAGCCCGTCAGCATGACTGGACGCTATCCCAACACCCGCCTTCGCCGCACCCGCGCCACCGCGTGGAGCCGCACGATGCATCGCGAGACGGTGCTTAGCCCCGCCGATTTGATCTGGCCACTTTTCATCACCGAAGGGAGCGGGGTGGAGGAGCCGATTGGCAGCTTGCCCGGTGTTTCACGCTGGTCAATCGATGGAATTGTCGCACGCGCCAAGGAAGCGGTTTCCCTCGGTGTGCCGGTGGTGGCGCTGTTCCCGAACACGCAGCCCGAACGCCGCTCGGATGACGGGACCGAAGCGCTCAATCCTGACAATTTGATGTGCCGCGCGATCAAAGCGATCAAAGATGCGTGCGGCGATGATATCGGCGTTTTGACCGATGTCGCGCTCGATCCGTACACCGCGCATGGGCAGGATGGCTTGCTCGATCAGGCGGGCTATGTCGTGAACGACGCCACGGTCGGGGTCCTGGTCGACCAGGCGATCAATCAGGCCAACGCTGGCGCGGACATTATCGCCCCATCGGACATGATGGATGGCCGCATCGGCGCGATCCGTATGGCGCTGGAGATGGGCGAGCATCACAATGTCCAGATCATGAGCTACGCGGCCAAATACGCGTCGGCCTTCTATGGTCCCTTCCGCGACGCGGTGGGGTCGAGCGGCTTGCTGAAGGGTGACAAGAAAAGCTACCAAATGGACCCGGCCAATTCGGACGAGGCCCTGCGCGAGGTGGAGCTCGACATTGCCGAGGGCGCGGACAGCGTGATGGTCAAGCCGGGGCTTGCCTATCTCGATATCATCTACCGTGTGAAAGCCGAGTTCGGTGTGCCAGTTTTCGCCTATCAGGTTAGCGGCGAGTACGCGATGATCGAAGCGGCGCAGCAAGTCGGCGCAGGCGATCGCGACGCGTTGCTGATGGAAAAACTGCTCGCCTTCAAGCGCGCGGGGTGCAGCGGCGTCTTGACGTATCACGCGCCCGTCGCAGCCAAACTCCTCAACGGTTGAACCGCAATGGTTCGCGATGGACCCATTGCGGATCGGCTGATCTTACGGCGATGGCGTGAGGAGGATCGCGCCCCATTTGCAATTATGAACGCGGATCCGGGCGTTATGGAGTACTTTCAGTCAGAGATGACGCGCGAACAAAGCGACGCCTTGGTTGATCGGATTGAGGCCCATTTTGAGGCTCATGGGCTTGGTCTTTTCGCGCTTGAACGGAAACGCGATGGCGCGTTCCTCGGCTTCACCGGCTTCGCAAGCGGCCCGAAGGGTACCCCGGTCGGAGAGGATATCGAAATTGGTTGGCGAATTGCACACGCCTATTGGCGACAAGGATATGCCTTTGAAGCGGCGCGCGCTTGTATGGATTGGTTCTGGAAGGCCTCGGACCGCCAACGGGTTGTCTCTTACACAGCGGATCAGAACAAACCGAGCCAAGCGCTAATGCGAAAGCTGGGCCTCAACCATCGACCCGACCTCGATTTCGATCACCCTTCCATTCCAAAGAACTGTCCGGTGTGCCACCAGACTGTTTTTGTTTTGAAGCGCGATGACTGAACCATTCCACCACGAAACCGAGCGGCTGATCCTGCGTGATTGGCGTGAAGAGGATTGGGCGCCTTTCTGGGAAGGCACCAACACGCCCGCGGTCATGGAATATCTGGGCGGTGTGGCGGACGCGGAAACGCGCGCTTCGGCGCAGGCCCGGCTGGAGAAATATCACCGCGCTAACGGCCACACCTTCTGGCCGGTCGAGCGCAAGGAGGACGGCGCGATCCTCGGCTTTTGCGGATTAAAGCGGTGCACCGATAAAAATGGGCCGTTCGGCATGATGGAGGCGGGCTGGCGCCTGCGCGAAGACGCCTGGGGCAAAGGCTACGCTAAAGAAGCCGCCATCGCGACGCTGGACCTTTCGTTCGACCGCTTCGGCGCGGAAGAAACCATTGCCATGACGGTCGAATCGAACACCGGCAGTTGGGGTCTGATGAAGCGTCTCGGCATGGCGCGCCGCCCTGATCTCGACTTTGAAGAGACTATGTGGGCGCAGGATTATGGCATGGTCATCGTCTATTCGATCACACGCGAGGCGTGGCTGGATCATCGCACGAGCCTGATCGGTTAGATCTGTGGGCGACATCGTTCTCGAAACTGAGCGGCTGATCCTGCGCAAAATCACCGAAAGCGACGCAGCGCTTCAGGACCGTGTGCTTAACACGCCCACGGTCATGGCCCATCTTGGCGGCGTCAAAGAGCTCCACGATATCGAAGCGCGCCACGCCAAAAGCATGGCTCTGTTCGCGCAGCACGGCTTCGGCTTTATGTTCATGATTGAAAAAGCCACCGGAGAGATGGTCGGCCACGCCGGGATGAAACTCGTCAACAACCCGCTCGCGCCCAATGTCGGCGATCACGAAATCGGCTGGCTCGTGCGCGAGGATCGCTGGCGGCGCGGTTACGCCTATGAAGCCATGGTGGCGGTGATCGAATGGACGTTTGGCCGGATCGACGCGCCGCACGTCGTCGCGCTGACCAGCGAGAGCAATGTCGGCAGTTGGAAGCTGATGGAAAAGCTCGGCATGGAGCGGCGCAAGGATCTGGACTTCACCGATCGCGCTTTTCCCGATAGCGACAATCCGACCATCCAATATTCTCTGACCAGCGCAGCATGGAAAAGCAGGCAATGACCCACTCCGATCCCCGGTTCCCCGGCGCTCACATTATCCCGATCCACGGCAAGGCGCCCAAGATCGACGACACCGCCTTTATCGCGCCCGGTTGTTCGATCATCGGCGATGTTGAAATCGGAGCGGGGTCATCGATCTGGTACAATTGCGTGCTGCGCGCCGATGTCAGCCAAATCCGCATTGGCGAGCGCACCAATGTGCAGGATGGCAGCGTACTCCACTGCGACGGTCCCTCGCCCGGCAACGAAGACGGCTGCCCGCTCATTATCGGTGACGATGTGCTGATCGGCCATATGGCAATGGTCCACGGCTGCACGATCCACGATCGCGGCTTTGTCGGGTTGGGAGCGATTGCGATGAACAAGTCGGTGATTGCCTCGGACGCGATGCTGGGCGCAGGCGCGATGCTGACCGAACGCAAGGTCATGGGCGAGCGCGAATTATGGGCGGGCCGCCCGGCCAAACTGATGCGCGAGCTGCCCGATGCTGCGATCATGGGCATGAAAATGGGCGTCGCTCATTACGCTGAAAACGCCAAGCACCACAGCGCCGCCGTCGCGGCGATGAGCGAAACGGGAGAGTAACAAATGACGCAGATGTACATCACGCTGGGCTCAAACGATCTGGCCAAGTCGCGCGCCTTTTACGATCCGGTGATGGAAGCGCTCGGCGCGACCTTCGCGTTCGACTACGAAGGGATGACCTTCGCCTACAAGTTCGAAGACGGCTTTATGGTGTGGATCACCAAGCCGCAAAATGGCGAGGCCGCCGCTCCTGGCAATGGCCACACCGCCGGCTTCTTTACAGCGACGCCAGCTGCGGTCGACGCCGCCCACGCCGCCGCGCTCGCCCATGGAGGCAGCGACGAAGGCGCGCCGGGACCCCGGCCGCTTTACGGACCGGACTTTTACGGCGCCTACGCCCGCGATCCCGACGGCAACAAAATGAGCTTTGTCACCTCGGTGAAGGCGGACGCCTGACGGCCTTAGTTCGCTGGCTGGCGGATGTATTCGAACATGTAGGGCACAAAATCGGCCTTGCCGACGTCGAGGCCTTCTTTGCGCAGGATCGAATAGGCCGCCATCACGTGGAAGTAGAATTGCGGCACCGACCAGTCGCGCGCGTAGGTGATCGTGGTCATGTCGAACACCATGCCGTTGGGAATGGCGAGCTCTTGCGCGGCGTCATCGGCGGCGAAGTGGAGCTTTTCCCACTCGGCCAGATCGGCGAGCGTCGCGTCAATGCGCGCCTGCGCGTCGGCAAGGGTGGCGGGGTCTTCTTCGCTCGAGGTGAAGTCAATGCCGGCCACGCGTTGCATAGATTCGCCGACCATATTGCACAGAAATCGGACCTGCACGGCGAGCGGGTGCATATCGTCGGCGAGCTTGGCCTGAAGCAGCGCATCGCCGCGTTCATCCGCCGCTGCCTTGGCAAGCAGGCCCTTGAGCGTGCCAAGCATATGGCGCTGCGTGGCGACGAGGAAGGCTTTGGTGTTCATTGCATCTCTCCCTAGGGGTGTGTGACCGTGGAGATAGCAATTGAGTTTCCCAATGCAACCTAATCTGTGATGAGCGCTTGCAAGGCCTCAATCCGGTCCGCCTCGTGCACCGGCTTGTCCCAGCGGATGCGGTGGATGCGGGGGAAGCGCATGGCTAGGCCCGATTTGTGCCGCTTGGAGGTGTGGACGCTGTCGAATGCGACTTCGAAGACCAGCGTGCGCTCGACCTCGCGGACGGGGCCAAAGCGATTGAGCGTCGTCTGGCGCACCAACTTGTCGAGCTTCTTGAGCTCGGCGTCGGTGAAGCCGGAATAGGCTTTGCCGACGGGCAGTAGTTCGGCGCCCGCATCGGGGTCCCCGTCCCAGCAGCCGAAGGTGTAGTCGGAGTAGAAGCTCGAGCGTTTCCCGCTCCCGCGCTGCGCGTACATCAGAACGCAATCGATCAGCAGCGGATCGCGCTTCCACTTGTACCACAGGCCCACTTTGCGGCCCGGCATGTAGGCGCTGTCCCGGCGTTTGAGCATAAGGCCTTCGATGGCGTCATCCCTCGTGCCTTCGCGGATTTCGGCGAGATGCTCAAAGTCGCGCGCCGCAACTATGGTCGACAGGTCGAAATGGCTCTGCGGCAAGCGTCCCATCAACCTTTCGAGTTTGGCGCGCCGCTCTTCCCATGGCTGTTCGCGCAAATCCGCGCCCTCGAGGATCAGGCAATCGTAGAGCCGGACGAAGGCCGGGCTTTCGGCGAGCATCTTCTTGGAGACGGTCTTGCGGCCAAGGCGCTGTTGGAGCGCGTTGAAACTCGCTGCGCCGCCTTCTTCGCCCCCTTGTGCAGAGCCGCGCACCAGCAGCTCTCCATCGAGAACCGCGTCCATCGGTAACACGGCGAGCAACTCGGGAAACGTTGCCGAGATATCGTCGCCCGACCGCGAATACAGCCGCGTCTCACCCGCGACCCGGACTAACTGCACGCGGATGCCGTCCCATTTCCACTCCGCCGCGTAATCCTTGAGGTCGACCACCGTGTCCTCAAGCGGATGCGCAAGCATAAAGGGGCGGAACAGCGGACGGTTCGAAACATCTGGCGGGTCCGCGCCATCCGCGCCCCAGGCGAACAATTCGGCGTAGGGCGGCTTGAGCGCGTGCCAATATTCCTCGACATCCTCGACGCTCACATCGAAGGCTTGCGCAAAGGCCGTCTTGGCGAGCCGTGCGGAAACGCCAATGCGCATCCCGCCCGTCGCCAGCTTGATTAACGCGTAGCGGCCAGAGGAATCGAGCCCGTCGAGCAGTTTGGGCAATTCCTTGGGAGCGGTCGCGCGGGTGAGCGAGGACAATAGGGCCACCGTTTCGTCCAGCGACGGCGCTTGCATCTCCCGGGCCTCGCCGCCGTGCGGTTCGGGCCACAGCAGGCTGGCCGTTTCCGCCGTATCGCCGACAAAATCGCGGCTGAGCGACCACAGGAGTGGATCCACCCGCTCCTTCATCAAATTGCGGATGGTGGAGCTCTTCACCGCCGGAAAGTCGAGCCCGCCCGTGAGCGCCGCCAGAGCCCAGCCCCGGCCGGGATCGGGCGTCTCGCGCAGATAGGCGCTCAGCAGCGCGAGCTTGCGATTGCGGCTGTTGGTGTAGACCAGAGCGTCGAGAAGAGCGGCAAAGCGGTTCACGCGCGGCCTTTCAAAAGGGCTTGCATCGTGGCTTCATCGAAGAGACATGTGGCACGGTTAAAGCCCGCGACAGTCGCGACCGATTTCAACAGGACCAAGGAACGCCTATCCATGAAGACCACCGCTCTTGCTCTCGTCAGCGCCCTTTCTGTCGCTGGACTTACGCTCACCGCCGCTCCGGCGATGGCCGACGGCCATGTTGAGAAGGCGAACAAGCTCAGCGTCGACAACACGATTGAAGAGCTGATGAGCAACAAGGCGAGCGCGGCGGTGCTGGAAAAGCATCTTCCGGGCATTGGCAGCCACATGATGTACGACTTCTTCAAAGGCATGACCTTGAAGGAACTTGCCCCGCAATCGAGCGGCCTGGTGACCGACGAAACCATCGCCAAGATCGCCGCCGATCTGAAAGCGCTCTAGACCCGGCAAAGCGGCGATGGATTGAGGGTGGCGCGCCGCGCTCATTCGTCCTCATCCTCGCGCCCGACCAGCGCCAGCGCCCGCGCGCGGCGTTGGTTCAGCTCGCACCAGCGCAGCAGCGCTTCCTCGCGCCCATGAGTGATCCAGGTTTCAGCTGGGTTCACCTCGGCGATGGTTTGCGTCAGCTCGTTCCAATCGGCGTGGTCGGAGATCACCAAAGGCAGCTCCACCCCGCGTTGCCGCGCGCGCTGCCGCACCCGCATCCAGCCCGACGCCATGGCGCTGATCGGATCGGGCAAGCGCCGTGACCAGCGGTCGTTCAGCGCGGACGGCGGGGCGATGATGATCGAGCCGCGCATATCCTCTTTCGTGTGATCCGCGACCAGGCGCAGCTCGCCCAGATCGACGCCGTGTTCTTCATACAGGCGGCACATCTTCTCCATCGCGCCGTGCAGATAGATCGGGGCATGATGCCCCGCCGCGCGCAGTTCCGCGATGACCCGCTGCGCTTTACCGAGAGCGTAAGCGCCAACCAGCACACATTGATCGGGATGGTCGTTGAGCGCCGCGAGCAGCTTCGCCATCTCCTCCTCAATCGGGGGGTGAGCGAAGACCGGCAGGCCAAAGGTCGCCTCGGTGATGAAGATGTCGCACGGCGTCACTTCGAACGGCGCGCAGGTCGGATCGGGGCGGCGCTTGTAGTCGCCGGTGATGATCACCCGCTCGCCCGCGTGCTCGAGCAGAATCTGCGCCGAACCCAGCACATGCCCCGCCGGAATGTAGGTCGCGTCCACACCGCCAGGGAGCCGAATGGTCTCGCCATATTCGCACGGGATGGCTTTGTGAGGGATTTGGCCTTCGGGATCTTCGGCTCCGGTGCGGTAACGCAGTTCCATGATCGCCAACGTTTCGGGCGTGGCCACTGTCTCACCATGCCCGCCGCGCGCGTGGTCGGCGTGGCCGTGGGTGACTAAAGCCTTGTCCACCGCGCGGCCCGGATCGACCCAGCAATCCGCCGGGACAATATGCACGCCCCACGGTTCGGGGCGGATCCAGGAAAAAGGCGGGCTCATAAGGGTTTGAACCCGTGCAAGCGCGCCCGTGTTCCCAATTACTCAGCCGACTCCATCGTCGGCGGAGCGGACGGCTCAATACTTTCCGACTTGGGCGCTTTGTCGCGGTACTTATCAAACCACGCGATCACCGCGGCGGTCTTCCGCGCCAACTGGCTGGGCGACATGGTCGTGTCTCCGTGGCTGCCGCCCGGCGTCACCAGCAGCGCGGTGTCGACCCCCTGCAATTTGAGCGCGCCGTAGAACTGCTCGGCCTCGCTGCGCGGGGTGCGGTAATCTTCGGCTGCGACCAGAACCATGGTCGGCGTCGTTATCTTATCCGCGTTGGCAAGCGGCGAGCGCGCCCAATAGCCCAGCGGGTCTTCCCACGGCTTTTTCTTCATCCAATAGCGTTGGAAGAACGGATAGGCGTCCGCCATCAGCGCCATCGTCGTCCAGTTGATCACCGGCTTGTTCGACGCGGCCGCGGCAAAGCGATTGGTCACGCCGACCAGCCACGCGGTCAGGATGCCGCCACCCGATCCGCCGGTGACGAACAGATTGTCGGGATCGGCGTAGCCCGCCGCCACGGCCGCATCGACCGCCGCCAGAAGCTCCGCATCATTGGGCACGGGATAGGTGTTATCAATACCGTATGCGAAGGCCTCGCCATATCCGGTCGATCCGGTGGGGTTGGTGAAGAGCGTTGCGTAACCCGCGCTCGCATAGAGTTGGTAATCGGTCGAGAAATGCGGGCCATAGGAAGCGAACGGGCCGCCATGGATTTCCAGGATCATCGGGACCGGTGTCCCCTCCACATAGCCGGGCGGCAGCGTGATCCAGCTCGGGATGCGTTTGCCGTCGGGCATGGTGACCTCGATGGCGCGCGTTTGGCCCAGGGCTTTGCCCGCCAGCTTCACATCGTTGAGGAAGGTCAGCTGACGCGCACGCGCGCGGCGCAGGACCGAGATATCGGCGGGGCGAACCGCGCTGCCGCTGGTGAAGGCGAGCGTGCCGTCCTCCGCGACCGACCATTGCCCGCCGACATAGGGCCGCGAATAGCCGGGCGAAGCGACCCGCGCGTCCAGTTCAGCGACGGTGCCGGCGGGAGAGACTTTGGCGACGCTGTAAACGCCTTCGTTTTCGTATCCGGCGAACAGGCCCGCCTCGGTCCATTCAAGGCTGTTGAACGAGCGGTCGAACCCGATGGCGATCTGGCGCGAATCGGTGCCGTCAGCGTTCATGATATAGAGCCGCGTTTCGTGGTAATCGCGGCCCAGATCGTCTGAACCGAGATAGGCGATGCGCGTGCCATCGGGGCTCACTTGCGGGGCGGCGTCCGGGCCATCGCGGGTGGTGAGTTCGGTGATCGCGCCGCTGGCGACGTCAATCGCGTAAATCTCGCTGTCGTTTCCGGCCATCTCCCAGTTCTCATCGCGATTGCCGCTGATCAGGATGCGCTGGCCGTCGGGCGTCCATTCGATGGAGCCGCCGTGGTTGCGATCGCCAAATGTCAGCTGGCGCGGCGCGCCGCCGGTCGCGCTGACGGTGAAGATCTGGCTGTAGCCCGGCTTGACGTAGCCCGCGCCATCGCGGCGATAGGTCACCGCATCGGTGATCATCGGGGGCGCCTTCCACTCGGCGCCTTCCGGCTTGGCGGGCGCGCTGCCCAGGCTCAGCCCCTTTTCCGGGACGCGCGCGGAATAGGCGATCGTCTTGCCATCGGGCGACCATGCGATGCCGCGCGGGCTTTCAGCGAGCGCGGTGATGTTGGCGCTTTGCCCGGTGGCCATCCAGCGCACATGCAATTCGGGTCCGCCGCCGCTCTGCGTCGAGATGTAAGCGAGCCGCATGCCATCGGGCGACCAGCGCGGCGATCCGTGGCCGCCTTCACCCGTCACCAGCGGGGTTTCCGCTCCGCTCGCCACGTCGATCATCCAGATCGAAGAGACCGCGCGGTCAGTCATGATATCGTTGGTCAGGCGCACATAGGCGATTTTTGAGCCATCGGGGCTGATCTGGGGATCAGCGGCCACCGAAAGGCCGAACAGATCCGCGCCGGTGAATTTGGCGTTCTCGGCGGCGGGATCTTTGTCCTCGGTGTGGCCGTCTGCGGCTACGGGAGCGCTGAAAGCTAACGCACTGGCGGTGGCGGCGAGGATAAGCGAGCGTGCAAACATGAAACGGCCCCTGATTTGTGGTCAGGGGCCGCTTAATCATATGTTGGATGGGAAGGCTAGGGTCACGCCCTCAGGACGCTTCAGCTTTCCTTGTCACTGCCGGACTCCTCCGGCTTGGGATCATCCTTTTTAGGCTCAGCCTTCTTCGCAGCAGACGCCTTCTTAACCGGAGGCTTGCGCTTTGGCTTGGTCTTGGGCGGTGCGGGAGTGAGCTCGAAGCTCGGCTTACCGTCCTTGATCGTCACATGCACTTCGCCGCCATCGGCGAGCTTGCCGAACAGCAGTTCTTCGGCGAGCGGCTGTTTTATGCGATCCTGGATGAGGCGGCCCATCGGACGCGCGCCGTAGAGCTTGTCATAGCCCTTATCCGCCAGCCAAGTCCGCGCGTCGCTGTCGAACTGGATGTGGACGTTCTGTTCGGCCAGTTGCAGTTCGAGTTCGAGGATGAACTTGTCGACCACGCGCGCGACGGTGCTCTTGCCGAGATAGGCGAACGGCACGATAGCATCCAAACGGTTGCGGAATTCCGGGGTGAACATCTTTTTCACCGCCTCCGAACCGGCGTCTTCCTTCGAAACGTCGCCGAAGCCGATGCCCTGGCGCGCCATGTCGGACGCGCCGGCGTTGGTCGTCATGATCAGAACGACATTACGGAAATCGACCGTTTTGCCGTGGTGGTCGGTCAAACGGCCATTATCCATCACCTGCAACAGGATGTTGAACAGGTCCGGGTGCGCCTTTTCGATCTCGTCGAGCAGCAACACGCAATGCGGGTTCTGATCAACCGCATCGGTTAAAAGACCGCCTTGGTCGTAACCAACATAGCCCGGAGGCGCACCGATCAGACGCGAAACGCTGTGGCGCTCCATATATTCGGACATGTCGAAACGCTTAAGCTCAATCCCCATGATCGAGGACAGCTGCCGCGCGACCTCGGTTTTACCGACGCCGGTGGGGCCGGAGAACAGGAACGAGCCAATGGGCTTGTCCGGATCGCGCAGTCCCGCGCGGCTGAGCTTCATGGCGGTGGCAAGACGGGTGATCGCCTCGTCCTGGCCGTAAACGACGTGCTTGAGATCGCGTTCCAGATTTTCGAGCGCTTTCTTGTCGTCTTTCGACACCGATTTCGGCGGGATGCGCGCCATCGTCGCGATCACCTGCTCAATCTCGCGGGCGGTGATCTTCTTCTTGCGACGGCTGGGCGGCACCAGCATCTGCATCGCGCCCACTTCGTCGATCACGTCGATCGCCTTATCAGGCAGCTTACGATCGTTGATGTAGCGCGAGGACAGCTCGACCGCGGTTTTGAGCGCGTCGGGCGTGTATTTTACACCGTGATGCTCTTCGAAGGCGCTGCGTAGACCCTTTAGGATCTTGATCGTGTCTTCGATCGTCGGCTCGTTCACGTCGATTTTCTGGAAGCGGCGCAGCAGCGCGCGGTCCTTTTCGAAGTGGTTGCGGAATTCCTTGTAGGTCGTCGAACCGATGCAGCGGATAGTGCCGCCCGACAGCGCGGGTTTCAGCAGGTTGGAGGCGTCCATCGCCCCCCCGCTGGTCGCGCCTGCGCCAATAACTGTATGAATTTCATCGATAAACAGCACCGCGTGCGGCATGCCTTCCAATTCGGAAACAACCTGCTTCAGACGCTCTTCAAAATCACCGCGATACCGCGTGCCGGCCAAAAGCGCGCCCATATCGAGCGAATAGATCACCGCTTCTTCGAGCACTTCGGGTACGTCGCCTTCGACGATCTTGCGCGCCAGTCCTTCGGCGATGGCAGTTTTACCCACGCCGGGATCGCCGACATAAAGCGGGTTGTTTTTCGAGCGGCGGCACAGGATCTGAACCGTGCGGTCCACTTCGGGTCCGCGACCGATCAGCGGATCGATCTTGCCCGCTTCCGCCTTGGCGTTGAGGTTTACCGTAAACTGGTCGAGCGCGGTTTCCTTTTTGTTGCCGTCGCCCTTGGTCTTTTCAGCCGCTTCTTCGCCCGGTTCTTCCGAACCTTCGGGGTTTTTCGATTCGATCTGGCGGCCGCCCTTGCCGATGCCATGACTGATGTAGCTGACCGCGTCGAGGCGGCTCATATCCTGTTGTTGCAGGAAATAGACTGCGTAGCTGTCGCGCTCAGAGAACAACGCTACCAGCACATTCGCGCCCGTCACCGTATCCTTGCCCGAGGATTGCACGTGCAGGATCGCGCGCTGAATCACCCGCTGAAAACCGGCGGTCGGCTGCGGATCGGCGTTCTCTTCGGTTTTGAGCGACTGGTATTCGTGGTCCAGATATTGCTTCACCACATCGCCCAGCTCGGCGAGGTCCACCCCGCACGCACCCATAACGGCCGCGGCGTCCTCATCGTCGATCAGCGCAAGCAAGAGATGCTCAAGCGTCGCGTATTCGTGGCGGCGATCCGAAGCGTTTTTCAGCGCTTCGTGCAGAGTGCGTTCGAGATTCTGGGCAAAACTGGGCATTTAAGGGGCCTTATCACTGGCGGGTGAACGCTCCGCGAATGGGAGCATAGGGAGAGGTCGAAGAGTATATGGGACGAAACCACCAAATTGCGACTCTCGCATCACAGGGCGGCTCATGATTTGGAGCCCCCGAACAAGGCGTCGGCGGCGGCGCGGTGGGCGCTGGCTTTCTCGCTGTGGGTTTTGACCCGCGCAATTTCGGTTTCGAGCAGCGCAACGCGCGCGGCCAATTCGTCTTGCGAGTAGGGGCCAAGATCCTCGGCAGCGAGGCGTGAAGCGGCGTCCCCACGGGGACTCGGGCGCTCGTCGTCTTCCATCACGTTCCAACATCCGGTTGAGGCGGCTTGCTGTCAATGCGCGAGAGGGTTATTCGCCGGTGCAAATTCGACAGTGTTTGAAACGGGCAACGCGCAACGGGGGCAAGCCGATCGATGGGCGACACAATCCAAAAGTCTGACCTTCCAGATATTGTGCCAGAGGCGATGCAAGCCATTGGCTTCGAGGCGCCGGGTGGTCCCGATGTCCTTGCAATAGAGACGGTGAGCACGCCCAAGCCCGGCCTTGAGGACGTTCTGATTCGCGTCGTCTACGCCGGAGTCAATCGCCCCGACTGCATTCAACGCGCGGGCAATTACCCTGCGCCACCCGGCGCTTCACCGATTATCGGTCTCGAAGTGGCGGGCGAAGTGGTCGCCGTTGGGGCCAATGTTCCGGCGGAAATGCTGGGCGCGCGGGTCGCGGCGCTAACTCCGGGTGGCGGATACGCCGAATATTGCACCGCGCCTTGGCAGCATTGCTTGGATGTGCCCGACGATATGCCGCTCAAAATCGCGGCTGCCTTGCCCGAAACGCTCTTCACCGTGTGGCACAACGTGTTTGAGCGCGGGATGGCGCGCGATGGGGAGACCTTGCTGGTCCATGGCGGCACTTCGGGCATCGGAACCATGGCGATCATGCTCGCCAAAATGTTCGAGATGAAGGTCATCACCACCTGCGGCGACGAAGCCAAATGCGAAGCCGCGCGCCAGGTCGGAGCGGATTTGGCGATAAATTACCGCGAGGCTGATTTCGTCGAGGCGGCAAAGGAGTTCACCGGCGGCAAGGGCGTCGATGTGGTGCTCGATATGGTGTCGGGCGATTATGTGCCGCGCAATCTCCAATGCATGGCGGAGGACGGGCGGCACGTGACGATCGCGATGTTGGGCGGGCCCAAGGCGGAGCTGTTCATGCCCATGGTGATGATGAAGCGCCTGACGCTGACCGGATCGACGCTGCGCCCGCGTTCGGACGCGTTCAAGGCCGCTCTGGCCGATGAGATCGCGCAGCACGCCTGGCCGCTTTTTAGCAGCGGAGACCTCGCGCCGGTGATGGATCAGACCTTCCCGCTAGCCGAGGCTAGCGCCGCCCATACGCGGATGGAAGCGGGCGAGCATATCGGCAAGATCGTGCTGGAGGTGGCGGGTGGCTGAAACGCTTGTTCTCCATGAGGATCCGTGCAGCGGCAATTGCTACAAGATCAAACTGACCGCCGCTTTGTTGGGTCTGCCGCTGGAGACGCGGCAGTACGACATCATGAAGGGCGAGACCCGCACATCTGAGTTTCTTTCGACCATCAACGCCAATGGCCGCATTCCGGTGCTGCAAATCGGCGAAGGGGAGACCGCGCGCTTTCTTCCCGAAAGCAACGCGGCGTGTTGGTATCTCGCCAGCGGTTCGCACCTCGTGCCGGACACGCCTTTCGAACAGGCCGACACTTTGCGCTGGATGTTCTTCGAACAATACAATCACGAACCCAACGTCGCGACCATGCGGTTCTGGATGAAGTTCGTGGGCGAAGCGAACTTGAACGCCGATCAGCGCGCGCAGCTCCCGATCAAACGCGCCAACGGCGAAGAAGCGCTGTCTCTACTCGATGGGCAATTGGCGGATCTCCCATTTCTTTGCGGCGACGCGGTGAAGCTCGCCGATCTGGTGCTGTTTCCCTACACGCACAAAGCCGAAGAGGGCGGATTCTCGCTCGAATCGTTCAACCATGTGCGTGGCTGGATTGAGCGTGTTGAGAGCCTGGACCGCTTTATCACCATGGATTGAGCGCTGGGGCGGCGCTGCCACATCACAGTCATATATCGTGCGCGGTTTCGCCAAATCGTAACCGCGCTGTGAATCGCTTGTAACAATAGTCTGTCAAAGGCGAGGGTATCCAAGAAGCGGTGTCCGAGGCTCTTTTGCGATGACAGACTTCATGCTTTCCGATGCGCTCCGCGGCGCTCATGGCGACCATCTCGCCGGGAACATCGCCAGCTTCCCGATCGGCGAACCGGAAACCCCCGAACCCGAAGACAATCACCGCGCGCGCTACCGCACCATCTGGATCAGCGATGTCCATCTGGGCACCAAGGGGTGCAACGCCGAAATGCTGATCGACTTTCTCGACCACACCGACAGCGAAACAATGTATCTGGTCGGCGACATCATCGACGGCTGGCGGCTGAAGAAGAAATTCTACTGGCCCACCTCGCACAACGATATTGTCTGGCGGATCATGAAGCGCGCCAAACGCGGCACCCGCGTGGTCTACATCCCCGGCAACCATGACGAGATGTTTCGCCAGTTCACCGGGCTCAACTTTGGCGGCGTCGAAATCCGCCGCGCGGCCTTTCACGAAACCGTAGATGGCCGCCGCCTGATGGTGCTCCACGGCGATGAGTTCGACGCGGTCATGCTCTCGCAGCGCTGGCTCGCCTTTGTCGGCGATTGGGCGTATGTTATGGCGATGAAGCTCAACGTGGTGGTCAACGCGGTGCGCAAGGCGATGGGAAAACCCTATTGGTCGCTGTCCAAAGCGGCGAAACACAAAGTGAAGAACGCGGTCGAATTTATCGGCCAGTATGAAGAGGTCGTAGCCAAGGCCGCGGGCGAACGCGGCGTCGATGGCGTGGTGTGCGGCCATATCCACACAGCCGAAGCGCGCACCTTCGAATTCAACGGCAAGCCGGTGGAATATTGGAACGATGGCGACTGGGTCGAAGGCTGCAACGCGCTGGTCGAGCATCACGATGGGCGAATGGAGATCCTCAACTGGCCCGACGTAATCAAGCGCCGCGAAGTCAGCGCGGCTGAGGGCCAGGACGCGCAGGACGTGCGCGCGAGGGAAGCCGCGTGAGCCGCGCCGACCTCCCCCATTCCATCGCCATCGTCACCGACGCGTGGCATCCGCAGACCAATGGGGTGGTGCGTACGCTGGCCACGACTTGCGATATCTTGCGCCGCTGGGGGCATGAGGTCTCGGTTATCTCGCCCGAGCGATTTGCCTCCATTCCCGCGCCGACCTACCCCGAAATCAGGCTGGCGTTGACGGTGCCAGGGGCGACGGGCCGCATGTTAGGGCGGATCAAGCCCGACGCGGTGCATATCGCGACCGAAGGACCGCTGGGTTTTGCCGCGCGCCGATATTGCGTCCATCGCGGCGTGCCCTTCACCACGGCCTATCACACGCAATTTCCCGATTACTTCGCGCGCCGCACCGGTCTGCCGGCGGGCGCGTTCTGGCCCTACATCCGATGGTTCCATCGAAAATCGCAGCGCATCATGGTCGCAACCGAGACGATCCGCACGCAATTGCGCGAACAAGGGCTGACGCATCTGTCGCATTGGAGCCGGGGGGTTGATCTCACTTGCTTCACCCCCGACGCGCCGCCGCCGCCCGAATATCAGGAACTCAACGGCCCGCTTCTGCTCTATGTTGGGCGCGTCGCGGTGGAGAAGAACATCGAGGCCTTCCTCGCCTGCGATACGCCCGGCACAAAGGTTGTGGTCGGAGATGGACCGGCCCGCGCCGCCTTGCAGGCGAAGTTCCCGCAAGCGCTGTTTCTGGGCAAGCGCACCGGGCGCGATCTCGCCGGATGCTACGCCGGCGCGGACGCCTTTGTCTTCCCAAGCAAGACGGACACCTTTGGCCTCGTCATGATCGAAGCGCTGGCGTGTGGAACGCCGGTCGCCGCTTATCGGGTGCCCGGTCCAGTCGATATCTTGAACGACCGTGTCGGGGCTATGTCAGACGACCTGTCCACCGCGATCCGATCCGCGCTAACGCTCGACCGGCGGGCCTGCGCCGCTCATGGCGCCAGTTTCAGTTGGGAGGCGGCCACGCGGCAATTCCTCCATGGTCTCGTCGCGCTCGAAGAGGAAGAAGCGATCTCCCTGCGAGCGGCCCCAGCCTATTAATTCGGCCCCTTGGGCCCAAAAAAACCGCTGCCACGCGGCTATTTCTTGCGACTCCGCTCCACTTCGCCTATCTGACCCTCAGCAGCGGCCGCTCCGGTAAGGGGCGGCCCTTATTATTTCTGACGAATTTTCGTTTCTGGAGACGTTCCCATGGCCCAAAAGGATCAGCCCAAGCCGCTGATGCCGCACGCGACCGCCACTTGGCTGGTCGATCACACCGGCCTCGCTTTTGACCAAATCGCCGATTTCTGCGGCCTGCACATCCTTGAAGTTCAAGCGATGGCCGATGATCTGGCGGGCAGCAAATACACCGGGCGCGATCCCGTTCACGCGGGCGAACTCACGCTTGAAGAGATCAAGCTGGGCGAAGACGATCCCGCATACGCGCTCAAAATGCATAAGGCGCCGGTCGAAGTGACCCGCACCAAAGGCCCGCGCTACACCCCGGTGTCGAAGCGTCAGGACAAGCCCGATGGCATCGCCTGGATTCTGCGCAACCACCCGGAAGTGTCCGACGCGCAGATTTCCAAGCTGATCGGAACCACGCGCAACACAATCGGCGCGATCCGCGAACGCTCGCACTGGAACATCCAGAATATTCAGCCGAAAGATCCGGTGACCCTGGGTCTGTGCGCGCAGCGTGAGCTTGACGCCGTTGTTGCGAAGGCCGCCAAGCGTGCGGGCATCGTCGAAGAGGTTCCCGAAGTCAGCGAAGACGCTCGTAGCGACAAGGACAAGCTGATCGAAGAGCTGCGCGCCGAGCGCGAGGCCAACGCCAAAGCCGCCGCCGAAGCCGCGCAAGAGGCCGAAGCCGAAGCGTGGCTCGCCGCCAAGCGTGAAGCGGAAGAGGCGGACGCCGCCGCGCCCGCGATTGAACCCGACGCTGCCTTTTCAGCCCCTGCGCCAGAGCCTGCGCCGGAAGCCGCTCCTGAAGAGGAAGAGCCGCAGGGCGAGTAAGCCGGTGTCGAGCACCAAAGAATACAAGAAAGGGGCGGCTTAGGCGGCCCCTTTTTTGTTTCGCTGGCGTCGCGCACGAAATTCTGTGACGATCACCCTCTAAATGGGCCTCAGGCCCCTTGTGTATGGAGGAGGGATCATTCATGACTACTGACATGAGTGTTAATAGCGGGTCGCATCCCTACCATCACCCGACGCCTTGGACGGCTCAGTTTGAACCCATGGCGCTGCCCGACATGCTCGCGCGCACCGTTGCCCATGACCCGGATGCGCCGTTCCTGCACTTCCTGGGCCGCACCTATTCCTATCGCGACATCTTTGCCGAAGCGAACGCCTTTGCTTTAGGGCTGGTCGAAATGGGCGTTCAGAAAGGCGACCGGGTTGGCCTGTTCCTGCCCAACGTCCCGATCTACGCCTCGGCCTATTACGGCGCGATGATGGCTGGGGCGACGGTGGTGAATTTCTCGCCGCTCTACTCGGTCGAGGAACTCGCCTGGCAAGTCGCCGATAGCGGGACCAGGATACTGGTCACCGTCGACGCGCCCGAACTCTACAAAACCGCGCACAGCGTACTCGAAGCCTCCGAGCTTGAATCGCTCATCGTCGGACGGATTTCCGCGATGCTTCCGTTTGTGAAGGGGCTCGCGATGAAGCTGTTCAAGCGCGGTGATATCGCCAATGTCGCGTGGGGGTCAGATATCCGTGAATGGGCGGAAGTGCTCCAGGAATGGGCCTGGACCGACTATCTTGGGGGTAAGCGATATGACCTTCCTCAAATCGACCCGCACGAAGATCTGGCCCTGCTGCAATACACCGGTGGCACGACTGGCCGACCCAAGGGCGCGATGCTCGGCCATAGCCAGCTGTCGATGAACGCGCAGCAGACGGCAGCGCTCAACCCCTTTGGCAACCCGCGTGACGAGGTCTTGATGGGCGCGCTGCCGTTCTTTCATGTTTTTGCCAACACCGCGCTTTTGAACCACGCGATGACGGCGGGCGCTTCGATCGTAATGGTGCCGCGGTTTGAAACGGGCCAGGTTCTCAAGACGATTGAGAAACACAAGGCGACCGGCTTTCCCGGCGTGCCGACGATGTTTCAGGCCATGCTCGACCACCCCGATCTGGCGAAGACGGACCTCTCCAGCCTCAAGGTCTGCATTTCAGGCGGCGCGCCCATGCCCGCTCAGGTTCACGAGCGCTTTGAAGAGGTTACCGGTGTGCGCGTGGTTGAAGGCTATGGCCTCACTGAAAGCTCCGGCGTGGTCTCCGCGAACCCATACGCTGGCACGCGCAAGAAGGGCACAATCGGGCAACTGGTCGCGGGCACCGAGATTGTGCTGCTTGACAAGGAGAACCCCGACACACTCGCGCCCGAAGGAGCGCCGGGTGAACTCGCCATCCATGGGCCGCAGATTATGCGCGGTTACTGGAACCGGCCTGAAGCGGCGGCGGACACCTTTGTGACGCGCGGAAACAAGCAATATCTGCGCACCGGCGATGTCGCCGTGATGGACGAAGATGGCTTTCTGCAGATCGTTGACCGGATCAAGGACATGATCGCCGTGGGCGGCTTCAAAGTGTTCCCGAGCGTGGTCGAGGATGCGATCCTGAAGCACGAAGCGGTGAAAGAAGCGCTCGTGATCGGGGTGCCCGAAGACTATCGCGGCGAAGTCCCGCGCGCCTATGTGACGCTGGAAGACGCGCAAGGCGCAACGGGCGACGAGCTAAAAGACTGGCTCAACGCGCGCATCGGTAAGCATGAGCGGGTCGACGAGGTTGTGATCCGCGAAGAGCTTCCCAAGACGATGATCGGCAAGCTCGACCGCAAGGCGCTGCGCGCCGAGGTGCTCTAGCAAAGAAAACGCCGCAGCTCATAAACAGGAGCGCGGCGCAATCGATTCAAAGAGTTCCGGCCCCGCCGGTCCAGCTCAGCTGGCGATTTCGAGTTTGGTCTGTTCGGGCGTTCCCGCCTTGGTTTCGATCTGTTTCGGAGCGGCGGACTGGCGCTGAGCATTGGGGGCAAAGCGACCGTCAACTTGCGCGCCCTGTTCGATGGTGAGCGCGTCGTAATGCACGTCGCCTTCGATGATGGCGCTTTTCAGGATTACCAGTTCACGCGCGGTGATCGAACCGACCACCTTGCCCGAAAGGCGCGCGGTTTCGGCGACGACCGACCCGCTGATCACGCTGCTCTCGCCCTGGACGAGGCTGGCGCACTTGATGTCGCCTTCGATCGTGCCGTCGACATGCAGATCGGCCGACGCGCTGATGTCGCCCTTGATGACCACGTCGGTGCCAATCACGGAGAAGGTCGAATTGGAGCTCGGCATGGTTTTTCCTTGGGAACGTCCTAGGGGGGAAGGGTTAGCGGTTGGAGCTGCGGACCGGGCTGGTTCCGAGGGCTTCTTTGAGAACATCGGGGGCGGTCTCCAGGAAGGGGCGCGGGTTCACCGCGCGGTCATTGATGCGCACTTCGAAGTGCAGGTGCGGTCCGGTCGAACGGCCGCTGCTTCCCAGCCCTCCGATGGTTTCGCCCGCCTCCACGCTGTCACCGACTTTGGCGTCGATCCGGCGAAGGTGAGCGTAGCGGGTCTTGAGGCCGTTGTCGTGGAGGATTTCCACCAGGCGGCCATAGCCACCGCGCCAGCCGGCGTAGACCACCTTGCCCGGCGCCGCAGCGTAGATTGGGGAACCAACAGGTCCTCGAAAATCGATGCCAGGGTGACGCGCCGCGCGGCCATTAAAGGGATCGCGGCGATAACCGAAATTGGACGTGATCGATGGATTGCCGTGGGGCGTGACTTGCGGAATGCTCTCAAGAGCGCGTTCCAATGTAGCCATGCGCGATAGGCTCAGCGCCATACGTTCGAAGCGCGGGTCAAGCTCTGCCAATTCTTCGTCCAGCGGCACGAAGGGACCACCAACAGCCGTCTTTTCGACATTGCTGGTCAGCATGCGGGGATCCAGCTGCAGTTTGCGAATCGCGGCTTCCGCCTTTTTTGAACGCCAATCCGCGTAGCGGGTCACGCTTTCGACGAAAGCGATCTGGCGCGCTTCCAATTCCGCAAGCCCGCGCGCTTCGGGGAAGACTTCACTGATCTTCTCGACCGTTTCGGCGGTTTCTTTGGAACTGTCGGTAACGTTGACGCCCGCATCGCGGATGTCTTCGGGCAGCATGTCCTTGACCGCGTCGACCGCGTTCTGGCGCGCCGTGAGTTCGGCGACCACGCGGCCCATGTCTTCGCCGTAGGCTTTGAGGCGTTCATCCTTCGTCGCGATCTGCGCTTTTTCCTGCTCAAATGAGGCGAGCGTGGCTTCGGCGCGGTACTGGTTCCACGCCATCACGCCCAGCGACAGGGCCCAGCCAACCGCAACGGCCAGCGCAACGCCCGCAGCGGTCATCTGCAATCGCGAAGAAATGGTGATGAAACGAACCTGACCCTCTGATCGCATGAAAAATTCGCGATCAGGGAACCATCCACGCACCCGCTCGATAACGCGCCTAGCGTTCCAGCGTGGTGTTGAAGAATTATCTGACAATGCGGCCCCGGATTTTTTGTCTATTTATGTCGCGCGGGCCTATCAAGCCGATTCCTAACGGTCGATTGCGTACAACATGAAGACCCGTTGAACGGAAGCGAAATCGCGATGAACGGTTCATCTAGGAGCAAGTTTGCAGTGGGAGGCGCAGTTTTGGCGGAAGTGCGTGCCTTTGCTCGCTTGACGATCGGTCAGAATCGATTCGCCAAACAGCGCGATTCGGGCCGATTCCGAGACCCCTGACAGCCCGCTTCTTGGCTGCTACGGTCGCGCTGAAACCACGCTCTATGACGAAAATTCCCCGCCGCATCGGCCTTCTCGGAGGCAGCTTCAACCCCGCTCATGGCGGCCATCGGCGGATCTCGCTTTTCACGATGCAAGCGCTGGGTCTGGACGAGATCTGGTGGCTGGTTTCGCCCGGAAATCCGCTCAAGCCCAAAAGGGGTATGGCGCCGCTGGTGGCGCGTTTCCGCTCGGCACAGGTGCAAGCGCGGCTAGCGCGGATCGTGCCGACAGCGATCGAACAGCAGCTCGGCACACGCTACACTGTGGATACTCTGCGCGCCCTCAAGAAGCGCTATCGAACCCGCGAATTCGTGTGGCTCATGGGGTCCGACAACCTTGCACAATTCCACCGCTGGAAGGGCTGGCGAACCATCGCGCGCACAGTACCGATTGCAGTCATCGCCCGGCCCGGCTATAACGCGGATGCCTTGGCGAGCCCCGCCATGGCCTGGCTCAGGCGCTATCAGGTGCCCGTTGCCGGTTTTCGGAAACGGGGGCGAAGGAGCGCACCGGCCCTGGTGTTTTTGCGTTTCGATCCAGACCATCGCTCGGCCACGGCCATTCGCCGTGATAACGCCGATTGGGCGGAGGTTTTTCTGAACAACACGCAAGGAACGGGCCGAAAAGCTCCGCCGTGGGATCGGCTTACATTTCACCGCATCGACGATTGGGAAGACGCGTGAGGGCTCTGGCCTTTTCTCTTCACCCCTTGCCGATGATCGGCGGCCTCCCACATATTCGCTCTGCAATCTGGAGAACACTCTTTGCCACAAGCACAGGCAAACCCGGCCACGCCCATAGGCGCGGCCACCAAGGCGCCGCCGGTCATGACGACTGACGCGCCGCACGAACTGCACGAACTGATCCTCGCCCAGTTGGACGACGATCAGGCGCAGGAAGTCGTCTCGATCCCGCTCGAAGGGAAAAGCTCGGTCGCCGATTTCATGGTGATCGCGAGCGGCCGTTCGACCCGGCAAGTCGCGGCTATGGCGCAGAAACTGGCCGAAAAGGTCAAGCAAGCCGGCCACGGCCCCGCGCGCGTCGAAGGCCTCCCCGCCGCCGACTGGGTGCTGATCGATGCGGGCGACGTGGTCGTCCACCTGTTCCGCCCCGAAGTGCGCAGCTTCTACAACCTTGAACGCATGTGGTCGTTCGAGAGCGGAGAGGCCGCGGCGTCGTAAGTTTGCGCTCGCCCATCCGGGCGAGCGTCCTCGATGCTATTCCCTCCGGCCAATCTTGGCCTGCGGGGCATCTGCGGGCGGGCAGTCGCCCTTGCGAAATCGTAGATTTCGTCGTCGCGCTCCACCTCTCCGCATGGCTCCAAGACGCTTGGCGCTTGGTTGCCATCGGGGCGCGAGAGACGGGTTGCAACAGCAAACCGCAAGGCCAAGGGCCGCCCGCAGCGGGTCCGCAGGCGAAGATTCGCCGGAGGACGTCTAGCGAGGACGCACCCGCGGATGCGGGTGCGCAAAGCAAAACTCCGAGGAAAACGAATGCTCCTCCACGTCATCGCTCGCGGAAAGATCGCTCGCTCACCGGAAGCGGACCTTGTCGCGCGCTATGAAAAGCGTTTGACTTGGCCGGTGAAACTCACCGAATTGCCCGAAACAGGCGGGCGCGTGCCTGATCCGGTAACCCCCTATAAGACCGTGCTTTTGGATGAGCGCGGCAAGGCGATGGGTTCCGAAGACTTCGCGCATTTGCTGAGCCGGTGGCGCGACGATGGTGTGCGCGAGGCGCGCTTTGTCCTGGGCGCGGCGGATGGGCATTCGAAGGAAGAGCGTGCCGAAGCTGACCTTCTGCTCGCCTTTGGCCCGGCGACCTGGCCGCACCTGTTGGCGCGAGCAATGCTGATGGAACAGCTCTACCGCGCCACCGCCATCCTTGCCGGGCATCCCTATCATCGGGCATGAGGGGGCATGATGCCCCGGCTTGTGCCCCTTTTTGTAGCTGTTTGCGTGTGTGGCTTGGCCACCCTGGCGCTCTTTGTGCCGGTCAGCGAGGCGCAGCGTTCGGTTGAGATCATCGCGCCTGACGAGGCCCGCGCGCAGCTCGAACGCGCCACCGCCGCCAACGAGGAAGCCGAAGCAAGAGCCGCGCAATTCCTCGCCGACGCCGAAGCCGCAAGCGAGGCGGCCGACAAGGCTGCAAACGAAGCCGCCGCACTTGCCGCGCAGATTCAGAGCACCGAGGCGCAAATTGCGAGCGCCCAAGCGCGTTACTCGCTCGCTCAAGTGGATCGCGCGCGGTTGACCAAGAGCTTGGGCGAACGTCGCGAACCACTGGTGCGCCTGACCGCTGCGTTGCAGACCAGCGCGCGGCGGCCTCTGGCGCTTTCCGCGCTTCAACCGGGGTCGCTGAAGGATCTCGTCTATGTCCGCGCGGTGCTGGACAGCGCGGTGCCTCGGGTTCGCGCGCGCACCGCCGCGCTTCGCAATGAGTTAGAGGAAGGCCGCCGCCTCGAACGGCTGGCGCGGCGTTCGTTGACCGAATTGCGCGACGCCGAAACGCAGCTCCAATCGCGGCGTGTCGAACTTGCCGCTCTTGAAGCGAGCGAACGCACCGCTTCAATGACAGCAAGAGGCAACGCCGCACGCGAAGAGGAACGAGCGCTGGCGCTGGCCGAAGAAGCGCGCGATTTGGATGGGCTGGTGGATCGCCTTAATGACAACGCCGAGCGTCGGCGCGTGCTGGCGGCGCTTCCCGGACCGGTGTTGCGGCCCGAAACGCTTGGAGAGCCCGGCTCCGCTGCGCCGGTGAGCGATACGCCTGCCGCCGTGGCCATCGCGCCGGAACAATCCCGCTCACCGGGCGCGTTTCAACTCCCCGTTCAGGGGCGCACTATCACCGGCTTTGGCGAACCACGCCCCAGCGGCCTGCGCTCCAGAGGCATCGCGCTTAGCCCGCGGGCCGGGGCGCAAATCGTCGCGCCAGCGGATGGCCGGGTGGCTTTCTCAGGCCCTTACGAAGGCTTTGGCCGAATCGTCATTATTGAGCACGCTTCGGGCTGGACGAGCCTTATCACCGGCCTTGCCCGCACCAATGTTGAGGTTGGGCAAGAGGTGATCGGCGGCGGTCCTTTGGGCGTGGCCGATAGCGAAGGCGGATTGATCACAATTGAGCTTAGAGAGGGCGGCGAGCCGGTTAACCCTCTCGATTACCTGCAATAATCGGGTGAAACCTTGCGGGGCTTTCGCGCGTATATTGTAACAGAACACCCCCTGAGCTGGCCCGCTGCAGGACGCGTTACGACACGATACGCGGTCTCATCTGGCGTTAAGCCGCGCAAAGCTATAACCAAGTGTTCGAAAGGAGCTTTTCCGCCTCATGAAATTTGCCGCATTCGCTCGCACCGCCGCTCTGGTGACCGCCGTAGCCCTCATTCCCGCCACCACCGCCACCATGGCGCAGGTCGATGGCCGGGCCGGGCCGGAGTTTTCGAAACTCTTCGCCACCTATCAACGCGTTAAAGCGAGTTATGTGGAAGAGGTCACGGACGAGCAATTGGTGCGCGGCGCGATTGACGGCATGCTCTCCTCGCTCGATCCGCATTCGGGCTATCTTGATGGCAGCGATTTGCAGCGCCTCGAAACGATGATCGACGGCAACTACTCGGGCCTCGGCCTCTCGGTCGTCGGCGAAGAAGGCGCAGTGAAGATCATCTCGCCGTTCCGTGGCTCCCCGGCGGACGAAGTCGGCCTGAAGGCCGGCGACTACATCACCCACCTTGATGGTGTTCTGATTTATGGTGGCGAGTTGGACGACGCGGTGGCCAAAATGCGCGGTCAAGCGGGCACGTCCATTCAACTGACGATTTTCCGTCCGGGCCGCGAAGAGCCGTTCGAAGTCGACGTGACGCGCGGCGTCATTGAGCTCGAACCGGTCACGCATGAGCTGATGCCGGGCAATATCGGCCATATCATGGTCAATGAATTTTCCGCCGATGTCGGCCAGGACGTGCACAACGCCTGGCGGGCGATGCAGGAAGAGGCGACCGGCCGGATGAGCGGCCTGGTGCTGGACCTGCGCTCGAACCCGGGCGGCAGCCTCGATGAAGCGGTGGCGCTGTCCGATCTCTTCCTCGAAAAAGGCGACATCGTTGCGCAGCGCGGGCGCGGTTGGGGCGAAAGCTTCAAAGTGCAGGCCGATGACCTGAACTACTATCTCGACCGGCGTTATCCGGCTGAAACCGCGCGCCTGTTCATGGGCGATATGGCCAAGGGCGTGCCGATCATTGTGTTGATCGACGCGGGGTCCGCCTCGGCGTCCGAGATTGTCGCGGGCGCGTTGCAGGATCACCGCCGGGCGTTGGTTATGGGCGCGCGCAGCTTTGGTAAGGGATCGGTGCAGTCGCTCTTGCCGCTGGGCCGCGACGCCGCGCTTAAACTAACGACCGCGCGGTATTACACACCCTCGGGAAAATCGGTGCAGGAAGGCGGTATCGCCCCCGACATCAAGGTGCCGCAGCTCTCCGATCCGGACTTTGCGCTGCGTGAAAAGTACCAGACCCGCGAAAGCGATCTGCGCGGCCACCTCGTCAACGAGCTGGGTCTCAAGGATGAAGAGCTCGAATCCGACAAGATCGATGATCCACGCTTCCAGCTGACCTCGGAGCAATTGGAGGAGCAGGGCATCAAGGACTTCCAGCTGCATTACGCGCTCGAAACCCTGCGTCGGACCACCAAGAGTTCGGTGGCGCTGCTCGAGCAATAAGCCTAAGCGCTTAACCCATGCTGGGATTGAAAACTGCGCGCTTACTGGCGCTCGCCCTTACGGGCGGGCTGCTGGGCGGCGCGTATATTTCCGAATATGTGTTCGGCCTGTTTCCGTGCGAAATGTGCTGGTGGCAACGCTGGCCGCATTTCGCCGCCTTGGGCCTTGCGCTGCTGAGCTTTGTCGCGCCCGCGCCGCGCGTATGGGTCGCTTTGGCGGCGGTGGCGATCTTCATGTCGGGCCTGATTGGTGGCTTTCACGCCGGGGTCGAATACGATTGGTGGGAAGGCATAACGGGCTGCGCGGTGGTGGATCCTTCGCGCAATGTCTTTGATCCGGTGGCCGTCCCGCTGATCCGGTGTGACGAAGCGCCGTGGAGCCTGTTTGGTATTTCTCTCGCGGGCTTCAATTTCCTCTTTTCATGTTTGGGTGCGATAGCCATCTTGGCTCTCACAGTGGGACGACAAAGGCGAGCAAGCTGATGGACAAGCAAGAAATCCACCGCATGATACGGGTCGATCAGGCCGGCGAGTTTGGCGCCACGCGCATCTATGAAGGTCAGTTGGACGTCATGGGCGATCGCGGGCCGCATTCCGCGGAAATCCGCCACATGGCCGAGGATGAGCGGGTCCACCGCGAAGAATTCGACGCGCTGATGGCCCGGCGCGGCGTTCGCCCCACGGCGCTGCACCCGTTTTGGTCCGCCGCTGGCTACGCGCTCGGCGCGGGCACCGCTTTACTGGGACCGGAAGCCGCGATGGCTTGCACCGCCGCGATCGAAGAAGAGATCGACCGCCACTACACCGATCAGCTCGAAAAGCTGAAGGAAAGCGACGCCGACCCTGAACTCGCCGATATGATCGAACGTTTCCGCGACGAAGAGCGCGAACACCGCGACGCGGCGCTCGCCAACGATGCCGAGAAGGCGCCGGGTTATCCGCTGCTCGCCGGGGCGATTCGTCTGGGCTGTAAGGTCGCGATCAAGGTCAGCGAACGCCTTTGATCGCGCGGCCATGGCGGTCGGTTGACCGCAAACGGGCTTCACAGCCGGTTCAGTGAGGTTCATGTAGATCCACAGGACCGTTTAATGGGTCGCGCAACCCCCAAAGCGTGCGCAGAGGATGAAAAGCACATCATGAAGTATGGCACCAAAACGCTCGCTTTCGCCGCCGCTATCGTCGGCGGCGCTGTGTTCGCCGCTGCTCCCGCTGCTGCGCAGGGCCAGGGCGAAAAGGTCAACATGGTGATCGCCTATAGCGAGGACGAATGCCCAACGCAGACCAGCGAAAATGAAATTGTGGTGTGCCAGATCCTCGTCGAATCCGAGCGTTTCCGCATCCCGTCCAATCTTCGCACGAGCGATAATCCGGCGAACACCTCGCGTGTGAAACAGGTCGAAAAGCTCAAATATGTTGGCGACTTCGGTGCCTTTTCGTGCAGTCCGACGGGCGCGGGCGGCTTCACCGGGTGCAACCAGAAATTCATCGAGGCGGCTTACGATGAAAAGGACGAAGCGGAAGGTATCCGGTTTGCACAGCTGATCGAGCAGGAACGCCAAGCGCGCCTTTCCACTATCGACGCCGATGCCGAGGCCGAGCAAGGGCGCGTTGAAGCAATCGAGCGCGAATATCTCGAACGGCTTGAGCGCGAACGCGACGCGCCGCTTCCCGGCGAAGCGTCTGAGACCCTTCCCCCGGTCGTCCGCGCGACGGAAGAGCCGAGTGCGAAGCCCTCCGAACCCGAAGCCAAGCCGTCCTCCGATCCGGTTGTTGGGCCGACCCTGCTTCCCGAGGATGACGACGGTTCAAACAGCTGAGGCTCAAGAGTCTAAGCCGCTGCCAGCCTACACGTTGTAATAGTCGCGGTACCACGCGACGAAGTGGCGAATGCCTTCGCGCACATCGGTTTGCGGGGCGTATCCGGTTAACTCCTTGAGCAAGGTCGCATCGGCCCAGGTCGCGGGCACGTCGCCCTTTTGCATCGGCATGAAGTTCTTGATCGCCTCGCGCCCGCATTCCGCTTCGATCGCGGTCACGAAATCCATCAGCCGGACCTTGTCCGAATTGCCGATATTAACCACGCGCCACGGCGCGGCGGGCGAGAGGCTGTCATAATCCGCAATGTCATCAGCGCTTTCCGGGCGCACGGGGGGCGTATCGATCAGCAAGCGCAACCCGCGCACCAGATCTTTCACATAGGTGAAATCGCGATACATCTCGCCCTGATTGTAGATGTCGATCGGCGTGCCTTCGAGGATGCCGCGCGTAAACTTGAACAGCGCCATATCGGGCCGCCCCCATGGACCATAGACCGTGAAAAAGCGGAACATACTCGTCGGCAGGTTCCACAGATGCGCATAGGAATGTGTCATCGCCTCGTTCGCCTTCTTGGTCGCGGCGTAGAGCGTGAGCTGATGATCGCATTTCTCGCGCTCATCAAATGGCATGTCTTCGTTCGCGCCATAGACCGAACTGGTCGACGCCATCAGCAGGTGATCCACATCCAATTCGCGCGCGCATTCCATGACGTTGAACGCACCCACGAGGTTCGCGTCGACATACGCGCGCGGATTTTCAAGACTGTACCGAACGCCCGCTTGCGCGGCCAAGTGGACTATCACATCGGGCCGCTCCTCCATCGCAAAAGCGTGGAGCGTGTCTATATCCTCCAGCAACCCCTCGCGCGCGCGGAACCGCTCGTTTTGGCGCAGCATCTGGTGCCGCCGCTCTTTCAGGCGCACGTCGTAATAGTCGGTCATCCCGTCATAGCCGACCACCTCGAACCCTTCGTCAAGCAGGAGCTGCGAGAGGTGATAACCGATGAAGCCAGCGCTTCCGGTGACGAGAACTTTGCGCATGAAGAGAGGTCTTTCCTGTACCGCCCGGCGGGCGCGTTGTGTGCGATTACACGCATAGTGGAGGCATTGGCCAAGATGAACGTAAAAGTGGAGCGATTTCTGCACGCGGGCGTCTGGACAAGGCGCGAGGCGGGGCGCACTTCGGTCACATGGCCTTACTCTCAACCCTTCGATTCTGCACTACGTTGGGCGCCGCGCTGGTAAGCGCGTGCTCCGCGGCACCAAGCGGCGAGACGGCTAGCGGCGATGCGTTGACTGTTGAGGCCGAAAGCGATCCGCCGGGCGCGGCCTTGCCGCTCTCTATCGGCGGTCGCCTGGACAGCGAAGAGGACAACCCAGCCTCCACAGCGGCCAATTGCGCGGCGGCTTTAAAGGTCACGTCGAACCGGGTGGCACGGGTCAGCGGCGATCGCACCGCTTCCGAAGTCGCACTTATGAACCGGGCCGAAGACTATTTTGCCTCCCAAGCGGACGCGCCATCCGCCATAACCTCGTTAGTCGATAGCAACGACGTCGCCGGGCAAGCCCAGCTCGCCATCGCGTGCCTGCGCCGCTTTGCCAATCGTGGCGCTTCGACGATACCGCCCAAGGCCTTCTGAACTTACGGCGCGTCTGACGCGGGGATAGCTTGCACATCGGCGGACGCGAGCACAAGCCGTGCGTAGCGTGTCGTCACTCGCGTTTCTGCCGAGAGCGTCACCAATTGCACCGGGCAGTTGACCGGAACGGTGAAGGGGGCTTCGAGCGCCATGTCTTCAGCCAAGGCTAAATCCTGCGCCAGCAAAGCCGGGCTTTGCGCTTCGCCCGCGCATTCCACCGTCCAAGTCGCTTGATCAGATGGGCTGTAGTCTTCGGCCCGCAAAGATGAGGACAATTGATAGGCCCCCGGCTTCAGAGCCAGAAACGTGCGCGCCACGGGCCCGCTGTATCCCGCCTCAATCTCGGCCTCGATCTCAACCCGACCGCCCCCTTGCTCGCTGGACAGGACATAAGTCTCGATCCGGTCGATCTGGAACGGTTGCCACGCGATAGGCGCTAGGGATTGATCGGTGGAGGTGTCGGTCAAACGCAGGCTGGTCAGCAAGGTCGCATCAGCGCCCTTTATCCGCCGGTAATGCGCCACCGCATTGCCAACGTCACCGGTGCTCACAAGACGAGCGAGCAGTTCGGTGTCGAGCGAGGAATAGCCCTCGCCACTCGGCCAACCGCCGCTGACCCGGGCCAATTCGGCGAGCGACACGGGATTGCTCGTCTTCGAAACCGCGAAGCGCAGAAAGCCCGCCAGCCACGGCGGATTGGACGCCATTATCGCTCGGAAGCGCTCCCGGATAAGCGGGCTGTCCATCGCTGAAGTGAGTGGCGGGTAGAGCAGCGTGCGGCTGGCTTCGCTGATCCGCAAGGCGGTGTCATAATGGCGCAGCGCGGTGTTTACATCGTTCGCCTCCACCGCGCTTTCGATCAGCCACAATTGCGTGCCAATATCGCGGCGCTCCATCCGATCCGACACGCGCATCTGTGCGCGCATCGCGCCCATGTCGGCGCCGGACGCGCGGCTAAGGCTGGTGAGGCGAAAGGCGGGTCCGTTGATCGGCATTTGTCGGACGGAACGTTGCGCCAAGCTCAGCACTGTGGCGGGCTCGCGCGTTTCCTTGCCGCCAGCGGCCAGGTTCAATTCGGCGCTGCGGATCAGAGCGACTGGGTCATCCCCATAAATGACCAGCGCCCAATCGGGCGCGCGAGCGTGCAGCGCGTTCACGCTCGCGTTGGCGAAGGCTGCGATGGCCCCCACCGCTGCGAGTGAGCCGAGAACAATCGTTTTGGCGGAGAAGCGATTAGGCCTCATCAGATCGGCTCCGTCACGCAGGAACAGGTTGGTGAGCGCCACGATCAGTGCTGCGTCGCCGGCGTGCCGTAGCCATAACCGTAGCCATAGCCATATCCGTAGCCTTCGATGCCCTGGCCTTCGAACTTGGTGAAAATCGCGCCAACCATCGGAGCGCGGCTGGTGCGCAACCGGCCAAGCGAAGCGTTGATTGCGCGCGAGGCGACCCCGCGCGCTTCAATCACGAAGACAACCCCGCCCACAGCGTTAGCGATCAGCGGCGCGTCTGCGAGACCCAAAAGCGGCGGCGCGTCGACCACAATATGATCGAAATGCGCTGAGAGCGCCTCCAACGCCTTTCGCGGGCTGTCGCCACTCAAGAGCTCGGCCGCGCTGGGCGGTTTCTGCCCTGCTGACATAAGCGAGAGATTGGCAAACGGCGTTGGATGTACGAGCGCCATCGGATCCTTATGCCCGGCCAGCGCGCTCGAGAATCCCTCGGCGTTCTCCATATCAAGGAAGGTGTGCGCCGAGGGGCTGCGCATATCGGCATCGATCATCAGCACGCGGCGACCGGTGCGCGCGAGCACCGAAGCGATGGCGAGGCCGGAGGTCGATTTTCCTTCAGCGGGACGCGTGCTGGTGACCATCAAGGTGCGCGGAATGCCGCTGTTCGTCGCCAAGGCCAGATTGGACTGAACCGTAAGATACGCTTCAGCTATGTCCGATTTAGGATCGCGCATTTCATCGAGCGCATCGTCGTCGCTGTCGGTTGCCGGGATGACGCCCAATAATGGCAATCCGGTCAATTGCGCGACGTGTGCGGGGTCGCGAATGCCCTCTTCGAACTGCTCCAGCGCGAAGACAATCGCCCCGGCGACCGCCAACCCACCAAACAGCGCGATCATCAGATTGAGCGGGAGAATGGGCGACGAAGGGCCGGATGGCACCAGCGCGGGATCGACCAAAGAGATGTTGTTGGCCGCCACGCCCGCAACACCGATCTCCTTATAGCGTTGCAGTAAGCCATCGTAGAGCTGGCGGTTGGTGTCGACCTCGTTCTGATAGATCGTGTACTGAATCCGGTCACGCTCCTGCCGGTTGAGCCGGTCGGTCAACGCCGAAACTTTCGCGCGCAAATCACGCTCGCTTGCCAGAGCTGCGCGATAATCGGTCTGAGCGCTCCCCCGGACGCGCGCCTCCTCGCGGGTGATCGCTGCGCCCAGTTCCTGTATCTGCACGTCCATGGCGCGCGCGACGGGGTAGCCGGGTTCGAACTGCACCATCAGTTTGGCGTATTCGGCCTGCAAGGCGGAGCGTTCCTGACGAAGCGCGTTGATCGCCGGATTGCTGGCCAGATCGCCGCTTGTGCGCTCCGCCGCGTTGGCGCGGGCTTGAAGCGCGATGCGCTCCTGCGTCGCTTGCAACAGCGCGGCGTTCATCGCTTGCAGATCAAGCTGCACCAAGGTCTGCGCGCCGGTTGTGCGGCCTTCGTCTTCGCGTTGATCGAGAACTACGATCCCCTTCTCGTTCGCATAGGTGACCAACTGCGTCTGCGATTCCTCTACCCGTTGACGCAATTCCGCCAGCCGCCGTTCAAGCAGTCGGCGCGCGTCGGCGGTGGAATCAAACCGGCGATCGGTGCTGTCGGCCATGAATTGCTGCGCCCACTCGGTCGCGATGTCCGCCGAGAGGTCCGGATCCGCGCTGGTGTAGGTAACATCGACCAAAGCCGAGCGCGGTATCGGTGAAATACCAATACTGCCGAGTAGCAGATCCGTCGCCGACTTGCGCCGCGCGGCCAGCGTTTCGCGATCCGTAGAAGCGCCCGGTTCGCCCAGCCACTCGGTTGTCTCAGGATCGATCCCGTGCGCTTCGAAAAAGGCGAAGTCATTCGCCAGGCGCCGTTCGCGCACCACGCGCCGCGCCACGCTGCGCGCCTGCAAAAGCTCATACTGCGTGTCGTAAAACTCTTGGTCAAAGGTGCGGTCGGCTTTCTCCAGCCCCTCGACATTGGTGATCCGCTGTTCCTGTCGGCTGATCTCAATCCGGGCCGAGGCTGTGTATTGCGGCGTCATCATCAGCGTCGCCGCCAACCCCGCGAGCAGTGCCAGCACGAGGATACCGATGATCACCCATTTGCGCCTATCGAGAATGCCGAGGTATTCGCGCATCAGCGGCGTTTCACCGCTCGCTTGCGAAGGCGAGATGTCGGGGGTGGTCGCTCTGGCTATGACTGGCTCGGTCGCAAAGATCACATCATTCGAAGCGCCATTCGCTCCGGCGGGGTGCAGCGTGTTCATAGGAGGGTCCGCTTTGGCCTTATCGGGTGAGCACGAGGGTGAGGGGCGTCACCAGCACGGTGGCGACGCCGACGACATCGTCAAACAGTCGGCGCGCTTTGGAATCGCCGACCACGATCGTGTCGTTCGGGTAGATGCGCGGATCGAGATAAGCCCCGCGCGTGATCGCATCCATGTTGTAAAGGGTCGCCAGACGCTCCCCGCCCACGGTACGGAAAACCACGACTTCTCGAGAATCGCCGTACTCGGCGAGACCCCGTGCCGTCGCGACCGCTTTCAGCAGACTGCCTTCGCCCACGATCGGGAACACGCCGGGCTGCTTGACCTGTCCATAGACAGTGAAGGTCGAATTTTCGGACGACTCAAGGTTTGTAGTGACCTGCGGATCGCGCACGAACTGGCCTTTCAATCGGCTTTCGATCTGTCCGGAGATTTGCGAGGTTGTCAGCCCGGCGACCTCAACCGTGCCGACGAGCGGAAAGGCGATTTGCCCGTTAGCGTCGACCCGCACGCGCCTTTGGCTCAGCTCCTGAACGCCGAAGACATCAATCGTCAGCGTGTCAAAGGGGCGGATCCCCGCGATATCGCTCTTCGCGTACAAATCCGCTGGGGTCGGCGGGGGCAAGTCGCCCTGCCGCACGTCAAGGCCTGGTGCGCCGCCAAGAGGACGCGGGGTGGCGCAACCCGACAGCGTCAACGCGGCAAAACCGATGGCTGTGAGAAGTGCGGTTTTGCTGTGGGTTCTTCCGGTTTTCGTCATGTGTCTGACCTTTCCTTGAAGCGATGGCCACTGCGGCTGCGCGCACGAGCGGGGGCGCTGTGTATCGGGGCCGCCATCCACACCGCGCACACCGCCGCAAGGCTTGCCAAGGCCGGGGTGCGCAGCGGGTAGTCAACGAGGCTCCACAAGCCGAGGATGAGGAGGATGATAGCGCCCGACAGCGCGCGCTGGAGATCGATGCCTCCATCATGGCTGTTTCTGAGCAAGGTGAACGCACGCGCAGCCCATCCCAGCGCGGCGATGGCCATCAGGATAAGGGCCGGGACGCCCCCTTCCATCGCCCATTCGAGCCAATCGTTATGCGCGTGGTTCCAATAGGATTGGCCGAGCATCGCAGATGGCTCGTGTACCTTGAACACCTCCACAAAGGATCCAATTCCAGACCCAAATGGCATGTAGGAGGGCGCAAAATCGACAATCGTTTGCCAGACCAACAGACGGTGTTCCTCAACCTCTCTACTGCCCGCGTTCAGCACGCGTTCGAAACTGGTCGTACGGGTGAGGATGACGGCGAAGATCGCGAGCAAGATCACCCCAAACACGCTCACAACAAAGGGCAGCCAGCGCTGTTTTGCGCGAGGTCTGTGCCGTGTTTGCCGGCCTTTTGCACGCGCGCGCCAGATCAGCCCGCTCGCCGCCAGAGTTACAATGGCCATCGCCATCCCTGCGCGTGATCCTGTGGTCAGCGTCACCATGACTGCAAAGGCACCAAAAGCGGCGCAGGCCGTCGGTATGACGGCGTTGCGTGCTCCCTTGCCGCTCGACGCAATGAGGGTCAGCAATGGCAGGCTGGCCACTAACATCGCCGCCAGATGGTTGCGATTGGCGAACAGCCCGCCGGGCGCTTCGACCCGTGGCACTCCGAAAAAGAAGGTAGAGGGCGCGTACCCGCTCACCGATTGAACAACGGCCCAGACCGCGTTGGCTAGAGCCGCGAACAGAACCATCCAGACCAAAGCGCGGTGCTGTTCGCGCCGCAGCTGCACCGCGCACACCATCACAGCCGCCGGAACCAGGGCCGCGAAGAAGGTGTTCCACCCGCGATAGGGCACCAGACTGATCGGCCGCCAAGGTTGTTCAATCCCCGCCGCTTCGCCCGCCGCAATCGCGAGCTCGCGTCCCGGCAACGCCATCCAGAGCGAAGGCGGTAGGGGGATCAGATGCAGCGCGATTAGTCCCAAGAACGCCGCCATCAGGCTCAACGGAAGGCGGAAACGCCGCCAATCCGCGTGCGTGAGGCTGTGCAGTCCAACCGCCAGAGCCACCACCGCCATCGGACGCAGGATGAGAAGGCTAAAGACGTAGTCTTTCGAACTTCCGCCCAGCAGAAACGCGCCCGCGAGCAAAGCCGCGCCGGCATAGAACGGCGCTTGGGACCACTCCTCGTTCCTTTGCGCCATAAGATCGCCCTCGGGCTTCACTTAAGGAGCCCTTTCTCGCGCATCTCGGAAAGGCTTTCTTCGTAGGCGCATGCCTGCGGTCCGGTGCCCTTGGCCCACAGCACCAACTCGGCGATGCCGCGTTCAAAGCTCCACGCGGGTTCGAAGCCCAGCGCAGCCTTGATCTTCTCCATGCTCGCAAAATTGTGGCGAATGTCGCCGAGCCGAAATTGGCCGGTCACCTGGATCGGCACATCTGCATCGAAAAGCCGTGCCAGCGTGCGCGCGACTTCCATAACGCTGACCGGTGTGCCGGTGCCGACATTGAAAACGTGGTTCGCCGCATCTGGATGGATTAGCGCGCGCGCGGTCGCCTCCACCACATCGTCCACATAGACGAAATCGCGGCTTTCCTCGCCATCCTCGAAGACATTGATCCCCTTGCCCTGCATGATGAGGTTGGAGAAGATCGACAGGATGCCGGTATACGGGTTCGAAAGCGATTGGCCCGGGCCGTAGACGTTCTGATAGCGCAGCGCTACGCCCTCAATCCCAATCGAAGGGCAGACCGTCATCACCAGCTGTTCCTGAACCTGTTTGGTTATTCCATAAACACTGGATGGGTGAATTTTGGATTCTTCGTCGGTGGAGGTGAGTTCGAGTTCACCCTCGGCGTCTGGATGCTTCACCGTGAAATCGCCGCTGCGCATATCGGCTTCGCTGCGGTGGGCGGGGTAGACGTCGCGTCCGTCCTTGGTGCGATATCGCCCTTCGCCATAGATCGAGCGTGAGGAGGCGACGACCACGCGCCGCACGTCGTGTTCACGATTGGCGAGGATATCGAGCAGCAGCGCCGTCCCACCGATATTGACCGCGTTGTAGCGCTCAATCGCGTACATCGATTGCCCAGTGCCGGTTTCCGCCGCGAGGTGAACGACCGCCTCGCACGCCTTCAGAGCGTGTTCCAGAGTGGCGCGGTCGGTTACATCGCCGCGAACGATCCGTGCGTTTTCGGCCAGCGCGGCGTAGCCTTTGGTTTTCTCCGGGGTGGGGCCGTGAACCTGCTGAAGGAAGCTGTCGAGCACCGTCACCGCGTGGCCGTCTTCCGCGAGCCGCTGCGCTAGCCGCGAACCGATAAAGCCCGCGCCGCCGGTGATCAGCACCTTCATTCCGCCGCCTCGCGCGCGGGCTCGATCAAGGAAACGGTCTGCTCAATATTGCCGGGAGAAGAGGCGCCGAAGACGACCGACTGTATATTGAGCCGGTTGATGTAATCATACGCATCAGCAGCCGGGACCGCGCCGCTCGCCAGCGTACTCATCGCCATGATCGGGTATTGCGCGCCATCATTGGCGGCTAGGTCGGCTTCGTATTCGGCGACGTCGGGGCTCATCAGATAACCGATGCGGTTAATTGAGGCGCATATAACGACGCCTTCAATACCCCATTCGCGCAGCTTGGCGCGCAGAAAGGGCAGATTTTGGGTGATCAAGCCCGGCCAAGCGCCATAACGCTCACGGATATAGGCGCAGTAAGCGACGAATGGATCGGGCACGTCGTAGCCGAGCATCAGATCGGTGATGATGTTCTGGAGAAACACGCAGCGCACATTGAGGCCGTCGTAAATGGCCATCTCTTCATCGATCAGCATCTTCATCAGCTTCACCGCGTCGAGCGTGGCGACTGCGCTCGCGCCCCTAACCATCTTTCCAAGCGCCGATTTCGCGCCTTTGTTGAACAAAATGTCCTGCACCGCGCCCACCAGGCCAAGGTCGTTGACCATCGCAGCGTATTTGTGCGGGTAGGGTATCGAGGGATACCACCGGAGGTGGCCGTAACGTGCGGGATCGGCGCGGAAGGCGTCGCAAATGGCGCGGGCGCGGTCGTTGCTGTTGAGCATGATCGCCCCGACCCCGGCGTCCATCGCGTGGTCGTAGATCGCCATCACATTTTCCAGTTTGGCGAAGCGTTCGGCGCGTTCTTGCGCCTTGTCCTGGCTCATATGGTTGATGCCGAAGAACTGGTTGTCGCCAAAGACGATGCGGTCGATCGGAGGCAGTGCGGCGCTCATTCGGCGGCCTCCTGCCAACGGCTAAGCGAGCGCTGACCTGCGTCATCGGCGAAGATCTGCTCGATCACGCGCAAATTCGCCGCTGCGTCGGCGAAGGTGCAGCGCAGACGGGCTTTGCGTCTCTCCTTCTGCGCGCGCACCGCCTTGATGAAATCGCTGAGCTGCGCGGTGTATTCGATACCCCTGACGTAGAACGGCACCGGTCTCGCCACATCGGTGATGTAGAGTTGGTTCCAGCCCTCTTTCATCCCGTGCCGCGCATTCGCCCGTTTGAGGTGCAGCTTCATCCCGTGTTGGTCGACAAGCAGGCGGCCCTTGCGGCCAAACACTTCGAATTTGTTGGTGGGTTTGCGGAAACTGGCGTCCGACCAGTTCACATACATTGTGCCCGAAAGCCCTGGGTGTTCGCCGCCATCGTAGAACAGGCTGGTCGAAACGATATCCTCGACCTGTTTGGAATAGACTTTGGACAGGCTCGTCCCGCTCACGCGCGATGGCGGGCCGAAGAGATAGGCGATGAGGTCAATCGCATGGCTCGCCATTTCAAACACCGCGCCGCCGCCATTGGCGTGAAAGGCGCGCCAGCCCGCCTCGCCTACGTCGCGGGTGATGGTGGGAGAGAACATCTCGCTGCGAAAGCGTAAGGGTGTGCCCAGCAAGCCTTCGTCCACCAGCGACTTGGCCTTGGTGAACATATCGTTCCAGCGGTTCACATAGCCTACCTGATTGACCACGCCGGCCGCGTCGAAATCGCGCGCCATCCGTGCCCCGGTGCTTGCGTCCAGCACGAAAGGCTTTTCGCAAAAGGTCGCAATTCGGCGGTCGAGCAGCGCTCGGAGCACTTCGGGATTGTAGGCTGGCGGCGTGCAAACAAGAACGCCATCGAGCGTCTCGTTCTTGAGCAAGCTCTGATAGTCCTTGTAGGTCGCCATCTTGGCGTATTTGCCCAGCATTGCCGTGACCAGACGTGAGGGTTCCGCCACTGACGTAACGCGCGCGTCTTCGTGCGCGTTGGCGATCGAGGTGTGGGTGATCCCCATCCGGCCCATGCCAATCACACCCAGCTTCAGCGGCTCAACCATGGGCGGGATACCTTTTCAAACCCAGCCGCGCGAGCGCCAGGTGCCAAAAGAACAGCGCGATCTGCGGATAGCGTTTGAGCAACTCGGGCCGGTCGATCGTGCGGACCAGCCAGGCGAGGCGAGTCTTCCACCAAAGAGCTGCGATTTCCGGCCTGTTGCCTGCGTACCAGTCGAACACGCCTCCAACGGCCACGACCAAAGCGGCGTCGAGCCGGTCGCGGTGGAGGTAGCCCCACTTTTCCTGTTTTGGCGCGGTCATTCCGAGGAACACGACGTCCGGTTGGAACGCGTTCACCTCCGCGATCATCGCCTCGTTATCGGCGCTGGAGAATTCGGGTTTGAAGGGCGGCGAATAGACGCCAACCGCGACATCGGGGTAATCGCGCGCCGTGCGATCAGCCATTTTCTCCAGCGTTTCGGGCGAAGCGCCGAGAAAGAACACGCGGCCCTTTGACGCCTGGAGCCGCTCCATAAAGTGATAGAAGATATCCGGCCCCTGATTGGGCTTCATCGTCCGCCCCGACAAGATCACCGAAGACAGGCCGAAATACACCCCATCAAGGCACAGGTAATCGGCCTCTCTCATCGCCGCCGCGTAGACCGGATCGCGTGTCGCGTTGCCATAGCTGATCGGGCTGATCGTCTGGATCGTCGAACACGGGCGCTCCATGGGGATGCCCGCCAGATCGGCGTTGTACACCGCATAACCCATCGCTGCGACGCATTGGATAGGCGCGGCGCGGTCGGGGGGCGCGGTCAGGCGGGGGAGGGGATCCGCCTCAGCCATCGCGAAAGGCGTCGCTGTCAAAGATCGGATCTTCGGCGCGCGCGAACATCAGGTCGACCTGCCACAGCGCCCCGTCGCTGGGACGGTTGAGCACATCGACGATGTGGCTGACGCGAAAGCCGCGCTCACCTAGAAACGCGATCATCTGGTGAAAAAGCATCGTCTCGGGCGTGTGACGGAAGTTGTAGGCCTCCATCACGATAAAGCGCGTTTCGGAGAGAACCTGCGCCGCGCCATCGAGGATCGGCTTTTCAAAGCCATGCGTGTCGAATTTAAGGAAGTACGGCCCGCGCATACCCTTCATCTGAGCGATCGCGTCAAGCGAATGCATCGGGACAGCCCGCGCCTCTCCCTCCGCGCCGTTGACGCTCGATCCATCAAGGTCAGCGGTGACCGACAATCGCGCCGTGCCGCCGTCTTCGGCCCCAGCCACGGCGCAAATATAATCAAAGCGCGGGTTTTCCTGACGCAGCCGCTCAAGGTCCGGCACCCGCTCTTCCAAAGGGTCAACCCCGACCACACGGGTTTTGGGGAACAGAGCGAGCGCCTTGCGGCTCCAATCGCCCTTGGCCGCGCCCAGATCGAGCACGCTCGCAATCTGATGGTCGCGCCGCGCCAGCCAATCGAGCGCGTAGTCCATATCCGCGCCGGCGCGATAAAGCTGCGCGCCGGTCGGGGCGATGACCCGGTTGACCTGCCTCAGCAGCTGTTTTCTTGCGCTCATGCCTTCGTCCTCCGGTTGCCCGTGGCTTTGCATCACGACCGGAACGCCGGACGCAGGTCTTCCTTCGCGCCATCGTGGTGGATGACCCGTTGGTGGCAGCCAGAGCTGCCCAAACTCACTTTTTACTGGGACCAGCGTCGTTTCGCGCTGACCCTATGGCGTCCGACTATCCGGGGCCCGAATTGTGCGCGCGCTTCACCTCACCGGCGATCCACGCATAGGTTTTCTCCATCCCAGAGCGCAGAGTTTCCGACGGCGCCCAGCCCAACTTCTCGCGGATCAAGCGGTTGTCCGAATTGCGCCCGCGCACGCCGAGCGGGCCGGGGATATTGTCGATACTCATATCTTTGCCCGAGATATCAATCGCCATCTGCGCCAGACCGTTGATCGCGATCATTTCGTCCGAGCCGATATTGACCGGTCCTTCGAAGTCGGAACGCAGAAGGCGCACGGTCCCTTCAAGGCATTCGTCGATGAAAAGGAAACTGCGGGTTTGTTTGCCATCGCCCCACACTTCGATCGCGCTGCCTTCCACCGCTTCGGCCACTTTGCGGCACATCGCGGCAGGGGCTTTCTCCTTCCCACCATCCCACGTGCCCTGAGGCCCGAAGATATTGTGGTACCGCGCAACCCGGCACTCCATTCCATGATTGCGATTGTAGGCGAGGTAGAGCCGTTCGGAGAACAGCTTCTCCCAGCCATATTCGCTGTCGGGATTGGCGGGATAGGCGCTGTCTTCGGCGCAATTGGGATTGTTGGGATCGAGCTGGTTATGCTCGGGATACATGCAGGCTGAGGAGGAATAGAACACCCGCTTGATGCTGCGTTTATGGCACGCATCAAGGACGTTGAGATTAATTGTCGCCGAATTGTGCATGATGTCGGCGTCGTTTTCGCCGGTGAAGATATAGCCCGCGCCGCCCATATCCGCGGCCAGCTGATACACTTCGTCAAAGGGGCGATCGATGATCTCGCGCACAAAGCTTTGGTCGCGCAGGTCTCCGATGGCGAAATCATCCGCTTGCGCTTCGGCGTGTTCGTTGAATTTGAGATCAACCCCGCGCACCCAAAAGCCTTCGGCTTTGAGCCGCTTGACCAGGTGGCCGCCTATGAAGCCACCTGCGCCGCATACCAAAGCCGTCTTTTGCATTCGCTATTGTCCTTTGCGCGTTCGGTTTGGAAAGCTTGTCAACTGGCTTCGCGCCCAATCCGTAATCTTGCTTAAGTCCGCGTTACAGGCCTAGCCGGAGCGAGGGGACGCGACAATTCCTAGTTAGTGCGCATATGGACGTAACCCCGCGACGGGCAAATAGAGTGAGAGCCAGCCTTTTCGAAAGATCTCTTTGCCTTCGGCACGGCTTAGCCTTCGATCAGCCGCTCGGCCCATGCGTTGATGTGGAAGGCGTTTATATCCAGTTTGGAGGAAACAGGGGTCTCTAGAAATTCAGGCACCGCCGAGAAATCGTGACCGTCGACCAGTAAGAACCGATCTTCCCGATAAAACGGCTCATCAAGGATTCGTGCGTTCTCGGTGATGATCTTTCGACCAGCGCACATATTCTCGATCAAGCGCATCGTGTAGCCGGACTGGCTGTGGTTGGCGAAGTCGAAGGTGGCGCGGCTGGCTTCGAGCATGGCGACGATCTCCTCAAAGCCCAGCCCTTGGCCACTGAGACCAGGGATCGATTTTCCCGCGCGGCGCAGCTTGACCCGCATGATCGGGTTGCACATCAAATGAAACCGGGTCGAAAGCCCCGCGCCCCCGCAAAAGTCGTGCAACCTTGCCAGCGCCTCAAACCGGTGCATCGTCACAAGTGAGCCGACGAAGTAGATATCCTGCGCGGCTGGTTCTTGCGGATCGATTTCGAAGAAGCGCGGAATGGCGAACAAGGGCAGATAGGCGATGCCCAATGCGCGCGCGTCGTCCGGGTCAAAGGTCGCAATGCAATCGAAATGCCGCGCCCAGGGGCGATAGTCGTGGGTGCCGAGAGAATCCCAATTGTAGAGCACAAATTTCGCCTGGGGGTGGAGCGTACGCAGCCTCTCAATCGCGCTGTGCTGCATCTGGTGGACCTGAATGAACAGCACCATGTCGTAGTCGGCCTCGGCGCTCTCTTCGACCAACCGGGCGTGATAGGCCGCACGGTGTTTCTCAAAAGCGGAAAAAGCCAGCGTCTTGACTACCTTTGAGGCGAAACCGCGATCTTCGATAGGGCGAAAATCGATGGTGTGCCCCAGCCGCCTAAACGCGGCGCAGATGCGCGCGGGATAGTCGAAATAGTCGATGCCGATGAAAAGGATGCGCGCCATCGGAAGGATCAGCGACGGGGCGCTGCGTAGGCCGATCCGTGCCGCCGATAGAGAGGCCCCCGCTTCGACCGGATCAGTAGGCCGCTGAATATCATCATCAGAAAAAACGGAGTAAGCGAGAGCGATTCCGATATCAGCGACAACCCCGCAATCGCCGCCATCACCACGCTTGGCCGGAACAAGCGCTGCCGCAGCAGTCCGAACAGAAAGACCAGCGCGAGCGGGAAACCCAGGCTGTATAAAAGGACCACGATCCCGTTGGTGTTGCCGCGTTCGGTGATGTTCTCCTTGCTCAGCTGAGCGTCGCGATATCCGACCCGGCTCGCAATGTCGTAGTACTTTTCATAGTCGAAACCGATGCCGGTCAAGGGCTGCTCCAACGCCACCGAAACTCCGGTCCGAAGATCGTATTCGCGCGCTTCGGCGGACCCGCGAAACACGCCGTAAAATTTCTCCGTCACATTGTACGAAGCGTAGGCCGCCAGCGGCAGCATGATGATTGGTACGAACACCAGAACGCCCAGTTTCTGGCCCCGATCCGCGTTGCGCAGCCAGACCAAATAGGCGGCGGTGCACTGAATGATCAAGATAACCACGCCAGTGGTCGATTGCGTCGCCAACACCGCGACGGCGCCCAACGCGATATCAAACACGCGCTGACGCCGCACAAAAAGGGCTATGAAAACAAAGACGTTAAGATAGATCTGAAACACACCAGGTTCAAAAAAGAACCCGTCTGGGCGTTTGAAGAGCGCGCCGAGATTTTGAAATTCGTGGAAGGTGAAGAGGAAGTAAAACGTGACGTATTCGGTGTCGAACACGCGGAAGACGAAGAAATATTGCGAGAAAAGGATATAGGCGATCGGTGTCAGCACTGCTTGAAACGACATCAGTTTGAGGATTGGATGGAGATCATCCGCCAGCGTTGATCGCCGCTCGTCGATATAGATCAGAAGCAAGGCGAGCCCCGCCAGAATGTTGGCGTAGCGGATGATCATGGGCGTCAGCTGAAAACTCTCGCCACCGATAAGCACGACACCGGCCACCGCCAGCAGGACGACCCAGATCAACGCGAATTCGGGCCGAAAGAGGCGCAGTGGGTTCCGGAGCAGAAAGCAGGTCGCGACCACAATAACCAGCACCGGTTCGCGCGGGATGATCAGCAGACCTCCCGACATCAAGATACCAGCCAGCAACGCCAGTTGGCGCAGCCTTTGTCGGATCAGCGGGCTCGTTATTTCTCCGGCCCGGCGTGCTGTGGTCGTAAGCGGGGCGCTTTGCGGTGTCAGGGGTGGATTGGCTGAGTTCATTCGACGAAGCTCCCCTCACTATTTGTGCGAAACCAACCTGCGCGTTGATCACAATACCGCTTGATCACCCGCGCGGGCGCACCGGCGGCGACGCAGTGATCGGGGATGTCTCGATTGACCACGCTGTTCGCCGCGATCACGCAGTTCGCCCCGACGTTGGCGCCGCAGATGCACACATTCTCGCCGATCCAGCTTCCATCGCCGATCAGGACCGGCGCCAGCGGTGTGAGCCCCTGATCCCGGATGGGGGTGGAGGGATCTTCAAATGTGTGGCGATTGTCTGCCACAAACAGCCTGTCCGCGGTCAGGACACTGCGTCCAAATTCGACCCTTCTGGTGGCCACGATATGCGCGTGATTGCCAATCATCGTGTGCGCGCCGACCTTCAGTAGCGGCATCTCGTCATGCTCTTTCAGCACCGCGATATAGGCGCCAAATTGCAGCACGGCTTCGTCTTCGAAATGGCAATAGCGCGCGCCAAAGATCCGCAAGGGGCGCACGATCCGAACGCGCTTGCCCATCGTCCCGAACGCGCTGCCAATCAGGCGGTAAAACAGGATCGAGAGATAATCGCGAATACGAAAATGGAGCATTGGGGAGGCTCGCCTAGTAAGCGGGCTTCAAGCGCTAGGAGCCCCAGCCTGCGTTCGGCCACGCTTTTTGGCTCCATATTGGTTCTAGGACAGCGATTGACGGGCTTGAAACAGGCGAAAATGCGGCGCGGTCTTGTGAATGCGCGTCGTCCCAATAACCAGGATCAGGCCCATCAGTGCGAAGACAAAACTGCGGATCAAAGTCACCTGATCAAGGGTGAGCGGCGTGTCCGAAACAAAGGCGACCCCAAAAGAGACGGTCGCAGTCATGAGCCCTGCGCCATACGCGCCGAGATGCCAGCGATAATCGATCAGGATATTGAAACACAAGGCAAACGGCCCAGCCAACGCGAAGGCGATAAGACCCGGCGCGATAAGGTAAACCCAACGCAGATCCGGCGCGTATTCGGGAAGGATCGCGGTGAGAATAGGCTCCGCCAAGAAAGTCAGCGCCGTTGCAGCCACCGCGCAATAGGCGGTAATCAGTCCCATCAAACGGCGCATGTCACGCCGAAGTGTCGGCAGATCCTTGCGCCGCCACAGCTCCACCATCGGGGCCAGGAACACCTGTTGAACTAGGTTGGGCACAATCTGAAACAGCGCAATGAACAGGATCGAGAGATACAATTGACCCAGCGCCTCCAACCCCAGCGTGCGGCTGACATAGACGCGTTCGATCAATGGGATGATCTGCAGGGCCAGCCCGGTCAGAAACAGCGCAAACCCCGCCGCAAAGATCGGGCGCGCCATCAGTTTGGAGAACCGCAAGGCGCGCGGTCGCTTCGCCGCGCCGCTCATCAAGGCGATGGCGACAAAGAGGATCGGCTGCGCGGCAATCGCGCTGACCGCGATCCATTCGGGCGCAACGATGGGTCGGTCTGTGATCAACAACGCGAGTATGGCCAGCGAGGCCAGGGTGGATGCGGCATTGATCGCGTTCACGGCGCTCAACCGTTGGCCCGCCACCAGCTCGTTATGCACCCAGGATCGTATCAAGGTCGCCAAACCTCCAACGACTGAGAACACTGCGATGGAGTGATAGGTCGGGTGGTTCATGGCGAAGCTCACCATCCCCGCGCCAAGGATCAGCGCGGCGCCAATCGCTGCAAAAGCCGTGTAGGCGAGATCGACGATGCGCTGCTGGGTGCGGGGCCTCGCGTGGCAGAGCAGGCGATATCCTCCGTTGAGCACACCAAAGTGCAGCAGGCCCACGCAGGCCATCGCCACCTGCACCAGCCCGACATAGCCAAGCGCTTCGTAATCCAGCGCAACCATCAGGACCAATCCGCGCGCCAGCACAAGGCCGTTCACCGCCAGTCCTGTGGCGACAAAGGCGCTGCGGGACTTCAGCATCGTGGCGCATGTCGGCCATGCTTCGCTTGGCTCAGATACCCACCTTTCACGCTTCGACGCTTTCCGTTGCGCACTGGCTCGCGAGGCCAGCGCCCTGGACGATGGCTTCGCGCACGAGAGCGATGTTATCGGGATCGTAGAGCGAGGTGTTGGGCAGGGGCAGTCCGCGATGGCTAAACTCGAGCAGACCTGCGATGAAGCGCCGCGCGTCTTCGGGAGTCACCCGGCCAAGCTTTTCACGCGGCGTGCGCAGGAGGCGGCGCAATTCGGGCCAGCTCGCGATGCGGATCACGCCGGGCACGCTGTCCCAGTAAATCTCGCCCATCACGCAGACCGATTTGCCCAGCACCGCGGCCTCCCATCCCACGCTACTGGTCAGTGTCACCACCCGTTCGCACCGGGCGAGAGTTTCGCGCGCGGGCACTTCGGCGGGCAGAAAGGCAAGGTTCGAATGCCGTGCGCGCAGATCGCGAAATTTAGGCCTCAACAGCGCGCCTTTATCGACCGGGTGCTCCTTCACCACCAAGCGTTGAAATGGCGCCAGGCATTTGAGAATATTCTCAATCGTCGCGACCTGATTGGCGCAAAATTCGCTCATATAACTAAGCGTCGCCTCGGGTTCCTGATGCAGCGGATAGAGGATGATCTCCTGTGCTTCCGGGATCGCACTCAGATCATCGTAGTCGTGCAGAATGCTCGCGGCGAAGACCTGTGGGCGTTTGCCATATTCTTCGGTGTAACTTTCATAGCGGAAGGCTCCGGTCTCCACCGGATCGCGCGATTGGCGATCGCGCCAGCGCCACAGGGCGGATTTGGCAAGTCCGGTTGCCAGCGGCTTGATCGCGCGGCGGCCCGCCAGATTGCGCACATAATAGGGCTTGTAATCGCTGCGCTGCACTTCGTTCAGGTAAGCGTCGGCCAAGGCGAGAGATGTGGGCGTAGGCTCTGGAAGGTCGAGCGATTGGCCAGAAAGGGTCAGCGGATTGGGCAACCAGTAAAAGTGCCCTTCTATCGGGCAATACATGGGCGCTAGATAGCGGACTCTCCGAGCCCGCGCTTCGATCAGGAGAACCTCCGAAATCTCAATAGCGATCAGTTCATTGCAGACCGCGACCGGATTGAAACGGTCGAAAAGGCCGCGCCAGAAGGCGATCTCCTTACCCAGGATGATCATGCGTTCCTCGTGCGAAAAGCGGCCCAGAAACCGGTCCGATGTGAACGAGGTCAGGAGATAGCCATCAGGCACCGTTGCCGGAATGATGGCGTCAAATTCCTCCTCAAAACACGCGGAGACATCGTGTCCTTTGGCGCGAACTTGATCGGCCTCTTCGAGGGTCAGCGTGACGTAGACGGGCTCAAAACGTGCGTTTTCGGTTCTGGGCGCGAGTTCGGAGTAAAAGCTCGCCTGATAACCGCGCGCAAAGAAGAGGATTTTAGGCAAAGCGTTCACGCGGGCACTCCGTTGGTTTGGCCCTCGATCACCATAGCCGGATCAATCTCATCGAGCGTGACCGAACGCCCTCCTTCGAGGTGCGATTGGACCATGGCAAAGAGGATTTTCTGTCCGGTTATGATGTCGCGCTTGATTGCGGCGTTGGCGGCAATGGCTTCGCGATGGCCTTGCAAACAGGCGACAAGCTGACGGATCGGGGCCAGCGCGCCTTCCGGGCCGATGGGTGGTTCGAAATCGATGCGTTCGGGCTGGTGATATGGGCTCGTTCCTTCAGGTCCGGGCGGGGGTGCGTCCGGTGCTGGTTTGGCTCGACCCGAGCGCCAGATCGCGGACCCGTTCGCCACCACCGCGATTTGCGCGGTTTCACACGCCAAGCGCCAATCGGTCCCCGGCATGCGCGTGATGTGTCCTGAAAAGCCACCCTCAAACCAGATCGCCGCATCAAGCACGATTGGATCGTTTGCAATTCTTGGACCTGTCCGCTCGACAGCGCCCAGTCGTGCCTGCACCGCTTCGACCCGCACGCCCGCAGCGGCGAAAAGGATGAGGTCCACACTGTGCGGATGGGACCAGTACAGGGTGCGCGCTCCGAACTCCGCGTGAGCCGCGAACAGACCTCCATATTCGTCCGACAGCGCCATCGCCATTGCGCGTCGGTACACCGCAAGATGCCGCCTTATGGCGCCGAGCGTAATGAAGAGATCGCTGCACTCGAACAGCTGTTCGAGACGTTTGCATTCGGCCACGGTCTGGCACAGCGGTTTCTCGACATGCAGCGCGCGTGCGCCTGCGTAAAAGCACCGCTCAATAAGGTCCGCCCGTCCCGGAGTGCGGGTCGCAAGGGTGATCAGGTCGGGCGCTTCATCGCTTAAAAGCGCGGCTGGGTCAGCGTAGAGCCGATCCACCTCGTACCGCGCCCCTGCGCGTTCAAGGTTCTGAAGATCCGTGTCGCACAGCGCGGCCAGCGTGACACCATCCGCCATCGCGACCGCTTCTGTGTGCGCGCCGGGCAGGAGGCACGCCGGGCCAAAGGCGCGCATACTGGCTGATGTGAACGCTCCCATGCGCCCGCATCCGATAACGGCGGCGGTGAGGAGCGCGCTCATCCCGACCAATCCAGCAGATAGGTCACGGCGTTGCGTTTACGCGCCGCCAGATCCTCATAGGCGCGGTTTAACCCACTAGCGGGGCAAATGCCCGAAATGATTGGATCGGCCAAGGGCGCGATGGCGCGCGTGATAAAGCCGAGATTGTCGCGCAGGTTAAATCGGTTAAAGCCGAGCGGATCGTTTTCGAGGGGGGACATGCCCACCGCCTCAATCCGCAATTGTTTGGTGTAGAACGGTTCAGCCGCGAGTGGATTGTAATCGCCTGGAGCCTCTTCACGGCCGGGAAACCCGAGGCACGCGATCACCGCGTTCTGACCGGCCAGTTCCATTGCGAGCCGGCAGTCTTCCCAGCGGTTCGTCGTAAGGATCACCGCGTCGGCGCCGCTTTGACGGAGATGCGGCGCCTCTTTACGCGAGCCAACCTTCAAAGCGCTATAGGCAGTGCGAGCGATTTCCTGCACGGACGAATGATCCGACACCGCGATAACCTCGGCCCCGGCGCGCGAGGCCATGGCGACCGAGGTCAGTCCCAAAACGCCTAGCCCGATCACCACGACCCGGTGTCCCGCGCGCACCCCGCTGCGCAGAACCGCGTTGTAACCCAGATGGAAGAGATAGCTGGTCGCGACCCGCCTCGCGTCCATCTCAGGCGCAAGCGTCACATAAATCTCATCCGCCGGGCAGACGAAGCGGCTGCGATGCGATTGCAGTGTGAGCACTCGGTCACCGGGCTTTAGCTCGTCAACGCCTTTGCCAATCTCCAACACCCGCGCGACGTTGCAATAGCCTTGCACGCGGGGATAGGGGTTGCCGGGTTTCAGCGGGGGCGAGCCACGCCACGCGGCAAGCTCGGTTCCGGGCGAAATCGCGCTGAACAGTGTTTCGCACAGGACCTGTCCGATGTCGGGTGGTGGCAAGCTCTCTTTGCGCCAGACGAGTTCGCCTGGGCCCTTGAGCCACGCCACGCGCGCTATCGCGCAGTGCGGATTGCGCGCGTTTCTATCAGGGTGTGCGAGAGACGCCATGCAGTAGGCCTGTCACCTCGCCCCAGGGTGCGCAACCGGCCCAGCAGAGCTAAAGCCACCACTTTGGTGAGGACCGCTCTTGGGGGCCGAAATCCGCTCCATTTCGGTGCCAACCCCTTCGCGGCAGTCCGTCACAAAGAGGAAGCGCGCAGGGAAATGATTCCCCGATGCGGCAAAGCGCAAGGCGGGACGTCAGGCGGGAGCGCGCACAACACTGTCCGCCCCGCTTGCAGAGCAATCACAAGGCCCATGGAGTTCAGGCCCACAACCCATCGCGCCGGTCCCAAGGCGGCCGCCATGTCGGGCAAGGTGTCGAGTCGGGCTGTGGCGTGCTGGGCTATCCAATGGTCGTATTTGCCCGGTGGATCAGAGGGGTGGGGGCGCAATCGAAGGGGCGCACTTTCGGGGATGCCCGTCGCCTGTCTTGAAGCCACAAAGTGGTCGAGCGCTTGAAACTCGCCCGGCCTGCCCGCGCCCCACTCGCTATGCGTCGGCTCCAAGACAAAGAGGACATCCCCATCTCTGGGCGAAGGACCAGCTGCGCGCGCTTGTTCGGCCAGATACAGGTTGGCGTGTCGTTCCGCTGGCACGCTGGGAAAGGCCGCGCGGGCGATGGTTAGCGCCTCATCATCGCCAACCCAGATCGCATCGGGCCATTGCGCAACCCCGTCGCGTTCAAAGCGCGGGGCGTAGTTCACCCAGTGATCGAGCACGGCGATAGAACGCATGCCAACTTCCGCCGCGATCACCCGCGCGCGGTGCTCCAGATCGCTGGCCCATCCGGTGCCGCTGATCACGACGCTGGCCCTGCGAACACACGCCGGATCGCATTCTATCCGCGCCGACGCGCCAAAGCGTCTCTCCCAGATCGCGCACGCCGGACCCGTGGCGATGACCACCTCAGGAGGCCGAACCGCCGCCGCGACCCAGGCGGCGACCATATTCGCGCCGCCAGCATCGTGCACGGCGACCGCGTAAGGCGCTTTCAACGTATCAATCGGCGAATTTGGCATAGTGCACGATGTTGCAAGGAACGCCGTCGAGGATTTCGTGCGCCTTGCGAACCCCGTCGGGACGCATTCCGGATCGCTCCATCAATCGAACCATCGCGCGGTTGGCGGCGAGGCATCCAGCCGTGAGTTTGCGGACTTTGCCCTGCGAAAGCAGCCACGAGGTGAGGAGGTCCCACGCCTCTTGCCCGTACCCGCCGCCCCAAAATTGGCGATCGCCAATCATGATCCCAACATCGCAGGTTCCGTGATGCGGGTTGGCGTAGGCGGTCATGGTGCCGATAGCTGCGCCTTGTTGCCGCTCTCGAACGTTCAAGAAGAGATTGGGAGATCCTTCGAAACTGGCCCAATAGGCTTCGCACATCTTAGGCGTGTGCCGACGAAAGCGCTGATTCGAGTAGCGCATCACCTGCGGATCGCAGAGCCAGTCGAGATAGTCTTGCGTTATATCTTCCTCTGCAAACCGGCGTAGCTCAACCTTGCGGCCCGATAGCGCAGTGAAAGAGGAGAGAATCACGTCCGCAACGCGTCCAAATGACGCCACACCTTGTGAAAGGCGGCGATAATATCGACCACATCCTCGCTCGGCAGCTGGTTGAGGCATATGGAGAGGCCGAGGAAGCTCGCCTCGTGCAATTCCTCCGCCACAGGGCACGTTCCCGCGCCATAGGTGAAACCGCGATCAGGGCGCAGCGACCAAGGGAAACCGCCGGTTCCATAGGCGCACTGTTCGGTGAAGATCGGCAGGCTGTGGATGTTTTGATAGCCGGGCACCAAGGCGGGCACGCCCTCGGCTTTCAACGCCTCCACCAGGGCCGCGCGCCCGACGCCCAACGCGTCTAGATCAAGCCGCATCCCATAAACGTAATAGACGTGGGTCGCCTTGGCGGCGACGTAAGGTGGGGTGAGGCCTTCGAGCCCGGCCAACCCTGCGGTGAGTTCATCAGCCACGCGCTGTCGGTCCGCTACGCGCTCTTGCAGCCTATCCAGTTGCACGTTGGCGATGGCTGCCTCAATCTCTCCCATGCGAAAATTGTAGCCGATCATGTTCGCCAGATCGCCCCGGCGCATAGCGCCTTCGCGCGGTTGAACAACGCTCTCCGCGTGGTTGCGGATCAGTGCCACACGCGCGGCGTAGCCATCGTCGTTGGTGACGAGGATGCCGCCTTCGCCGCAATGAATATGCTTGTGATAATTCAGGCTGAACCCGCCAATATCGTAGCCGGTCCCGGTGTGGCTGTGGCCCATCATCGCACCGGGCGCCTGTGCGGTATCCCCCAGCAGGGCGAGCCCGTGGGCATCGGCGATGGCGCGCAATCCGGCGACATCCGCGCTTTGCCCGAAGATATCGACCGCCAGAATGGCGCGGGTTCGATCCGTGACCAGCGCCGCGACGTGGGCCGGATCGATGTTGAACGTCATCGGATCGATATCGGCGAAGACGGGAATCGCGTTCCAGTGCAGGATCGCCATTGCGGTCGCGCTCATCGTCCAGGGTGTGGTGATGATCTCATCTCCCGGCTCCAGCCCAAGAGCACCAATCTCGGCGATCAATCCGCTTGTCCAGCTGTTGACGGCCAGCGCGTGTTTGACGCCGAAGATGTCCGCGGCCTTCTCTTCAAAAGCGCGTACCTCAGGTCCTCCCATAAACAGATTGCCCGGCCCGCCGATATAGGCCGACAGAACGCCCGATCGCACGACGCGCGCGGCGGCTTCCTCCTCCTCGTGCCCCATCGAGCGGAAGGGGGCGAGTGCGTGGTCGATGACCGGCGTTCCGCCATGCAAAGCGAGCGTTTCGGTCATCGCGCGCTGTCCCTGGCGAGGGTTTTCAGAGCTTTCATACGGATCTCTTCGCACAGCTCTTGCGCGGTTATGCCATGGATATTCGACCACTTTGGAGACGCTTTTCCTGCGATCACTTCCGCCAGATTGTCATAGGCGGCCGCCATTGCTTCGGGATAGCGGCCGGGAGCGCTTTCGGGCGGGCTGAGCTGTCGGTAACCGGCAAAGACGCCGCTTGCCCCGACCCGCCGCGTTTCGATCCGCAGACCCCCGTCGCGGATCGCGATTTCGCCGCGCTCAAAGCTTAGGACGAGTTCGAACTGCGTGACCGCGCGGCAGTCGCCGCCCACCAAGTGGATCGCGGCGCCCGTGTTGTTCGCTGTCAGGATTGCATCGACGGTCGGATCATCGTCCCAATAATCACACAGAGCTGGGCCCACTGCGCACACTTCAAGCGGTCCGGCGAACATCATCGCCAAATCGACCATATGGCTGCCATTGTGGACGACGCCTTTGGAATAGGTGCCTACCGCGCTGAGCAGCCGTCCCCATTCTGAAGTCTCGCGGACCGAGGATACCAGCGCGCACAGACCGGGTTGCCAGCGCCGCGTGTAGTTGATCGTTAACGGAACGCGCCGCGCAGCGGCCTTTTCGAACAGGCGGCGCGCCTCGCCAAGACTATGCGCCAATGGCTTTTCGCAAAAGATCGCTTTGGGCCGCATCGCGAGCGCCCGCTCCAGATGTTCGGCGTGAAGCGGTGTGGGGGAGGCGATGACGACCAGGTCATATTGGCCTGGCAGAGCCTCCATCGCCTCAAGCGAACCCGCCCCTTCAGGCACCCGCCAACGCTCCAAAAACGCCCCGCGCGCCGCCTGATCGGGATCGACACAAGCGCTCAAAGTAAACCGAGCATCGCGCGCGATCGCGCCCGCGTGCGACAGCGGCCAATCGTCTGGCGAACTATCCGCGTCATACCCTCCGGCAATCGCGCCGCAGCCGATGATGAGGACCGAGTGCACCATCGCGGTGTCAGCCGATCATATCCCAGCTCACCGGTGTCCCCATGGTCAGCGCGCGGTTGACGCGTTTGCCGACAAACGTGTCGTAATGCTGGGGCGCAAGGCCGAAACCGGGCCGGATGGAGCGCAGGTTTTGCGGCGTGAACGCTTCGCCGGCCTCCATGTCTCGCGCGACATAGAGTGAGCGGCGCAAGGCGCGCGATTCGTCCTCCGCGCGAGTCCCGCCATAGGTGACGCGGCCCAGCGCTTGCCAAGCGCGCTCCGTCTCTTCGCGCAACGCGCGCAATTCGTCGGGCTCCATGCTAAAGGCGCTGTCCACCCCGCCATCGGCGCGCGCGAGGGTGAAGTGCTTCTCCACTATCACCGCGCCGAGCGCGACCGCCCCCACCGCCACGCCGGTGCCCATTGTGTGGTCGCTCAGGCCGACTTCGCAGCCAAACGTCGCGCGCATATTGGGGATGGTGGCGATGTTCGTGTTTTCGGGAGTTGCGGGATAGGTGCTCGTGCATTTGAGCAGGCAGACCCGATTGTTCCCGGCCTCGCGCGCGACGCGCAGCGCCTCACCGATCTCCACCACGCTGGCCATGCCGGTTGAGATGATCATCGGCTTGCCGGTCTCGGCCACTTTGCGGATAAGCGTCAGATCCACGATTTCGAAACTCGCGATCTTGTAGGCGGGCACGTCCAGCTCTTCGAGGAAATCGACCGCGCTCGCGTCAAAGGGTGACGAGAAGCAATCGAGCCCTAGCGATCGCGCATGCTCCAGGATCGGCGCGTGCCACTCCCACGGCGTGTGCGCCTCGTCATAGAGATCGTAAAGACGTCGCCCGGTCCACAGCGATTTCTCATCCTCGATCACGAAGCCCGGCGCGTCGCAATCGAGCGTAATGGTGTCAGCGGTGTAGGTCTGCAGCTTGATTGCGTCCGCCCCGTTTTCCGCCGCCGCGGTGACAATAGCCAGCGCGCGGTCGAGCGAATGGTTGTGGTTTCCGCTCATCTCCGCGATCAGATAGGGGCGCGCGTCGGGGCCAATACCGCGTCCGTTTATCTGCATGGCGAAGCCTTTTTGCTGCGAGCGAATGGTGCGATGAATCTACCGGCCCGGTGTAGCGGCGAGGCAGCGCGATGGGGCTGGGGATGCGTCCGATCTGGCGGTTTCTCGGTGCTTCTCCCACCGGGTAGGCTCGGTCTGACGGTAGCCGGCTTTAGCAAAGAGCCGTTGCGAGGCGGCGTTTCCCTCCATGATGCACGCTTCGACAACGGCGGGATCGGCGGCTTCCTCTCCTGCGTGAAGAAGGGCTGGACCAATACTAAGACCGCGCAAGTCGGGATCGCAATAAAGCGAGACCTCTGCGCGGTTCAGCGGTGGTCGCGAGGCTTCAAAGTCAAAGCGGATCACGCCGACCGAGCGCTGGCCTATCTCCCCGACGAACAACGCGCGGTTGGGATCGCGCAGCGCCTGCTTAAGCCACGCTAGGTGCTCTTCCCAGCTGAGCGGCTCGTTTTGGATCGAGACAGCACGCGTCGCGGGGTCGTTGCGCCAGTCAAACATAAACCGCGCGTCTCCTCGGCGGGCAGGGCGCACGCGAAGGGTTCGGGCCGCTAGGGCCAACGCCACTCGCTCCGCGCCCCGTCCATCCACCAGCGCCCGTGCATTGGCCGCGAGCGAGCGGCGCTTCCCGGTGTCCTCGAGCAAGCGAGACAACGCCTCGGCCATCGCCGTCGTCGTGGGCTCTTCCGCCAGCGTGGCCACACCTTTTGCCGACAGCGCTTCGGCGAAGGGCTTTTGATTATCGGCCACCACAACCAGCAGCGTGGGCACACCGATACAGCACCGCTCCCAACTGGCTCCGCCGCCCGCACCAATCTGCACGTCGTGCCGAGCGAAGAAATCGGCAAGGTCGGGCCGATCAAGGCTGAGCTTTGAGTTGGGCCGCGCCAAGACAGCTTGGCGCAGCGTTGCCAGTTTTGGATTCGCGCTGGTCGAGACGACTTCGACCGGGCCTTTGAAGCCGGCCGCCTCGATAGCTTGCAACGCCGTGAGCGAATGCCCACCCGCGTCGACGCCTCCCATAAACACCCCGATCGAGCGCACCGCGTCGCTCAACGCATATCGCTCTGCGCGCGCGTAAGCCGGGCTGAGCAAGCCGAAGCGTGGTCCGCCCAGGACCCTGGTGCCCGCAGTGTCTATCACATCCCGGTACTTCTGACGGTGGTCGGAGGCTTCGGTGTGATCGATCACACGATTGCAATCCAGCGTGCGGTCCGCAAGATCGTCAATCGCCGCAATCGCGCAGCCAAGGCCCCGCGCCACGTCGCGATGCCAGCGCGCATCAAAGGCGTAGCTGTCCATCACCACCCAATCGGGCGACCAGCGCCGCGCGACCATCACCGTCTCGGCGGCGTCTTGATCCTGCGGCACCTCACCCCACTCGCTGTTCGGGATTGTGGGGTCCGGGGTGAAGGCGCCGCTGACGGGTGCGGGCAGGGTGGCAATCACGCGAAAGCCCTCGCTTTCCACAACGCCTTTGCTGTCCAGCCCCAGAGCGCGAGTGACAAACGCCACGTCCTGCCCCTGTGCGCGCAAGGCGTGGGCCAGCGCCAGAGAACGGCAGATATGGCCGGTTCCCATCTTTTGCGACGCGTCGACGCGGAAAAGCACCTTCATCGCCCTTTACCCGCTGCGCTGCATGAGGGCGGCGTGCATCCTTTCGGCGCGCTCCCAGTCGTCGAGCGTGTCGATATCCACGACCCGCCAGCTTGGCAGTTTGATCGCATGGCCATTCTGGTGAATGTTTGCGCCCGATAGCCACGTGTCAGCGCTCGCCCAGTAAAACTGTCCCGCATCGTAGAAGGCTGGCTCCAGGTCCTGCGTCCGGGTGGCGGCGTGTTTGGGAGCGAAGGGCGCGACGGCGCCGTTATGGCCACGCTTGAGCGCGCGTTGGATAGCGCTAGGAAACTCGGCAATGGGGAAAGCGTAGCCGCGATCTGCATGCGCCATGAGCCATTCCAGCGCCCGCGAAAGGTCTTCAACCTCGATAAAGGGGACGCCCGGATAGAGGCACACCGCGCGCTCCACTCGCCAGCCCGCTTTGCGCGCGGCGGTGATCGCGTGCTGGACCACTGGCACGGTGGGGGTGTAGTCGTCCGCCAGTTCCGGCGGGCGCGCAAAAGGCACTTCCGCCCCCAGATCGCGCGCAATATCGGCGATGGCCGGATCATCGGTGGTGACCAAGACCCGCTCGATCACCGGAGAGCGAAGGGCTGCCTCGATGGCGTAGCCGATCATCGGCCGACCCGCGAAGCTGCGAATGTTCTTGCGCGGTATCCGCTTGGACCCACCGCGCGCGGGAATGACCGCTATGTTGCCTTCGCTGGAGAGATCGGTCTTCATCTCACGCCGCCAGCCGGGTCAGCGTTTCGACCACACGATCCTGTTGCGCTTCGGTCATCGCCGGGAAAAGCGGGAGTGAAAGCGCGCGTTCGTAATAGGCAATCGCATTGGGAAAATCGCCGCGCCGGAACCCGCGCTGTTCGTAGAAAGGCTGCGTGTGGATCGGAATGTAATGCACATTCACACCAATCCCGGCCTCGCGCATCCCGGCAAAGACTTCCGCGCGGCTGGCGGCGGCGTCCGGCGTCAGCTCCACCGCATAGAGGTGCCAGGCGCTCTGACGATCATTCGCGCGCGCGGGTCGGTGGAACGGTCCATAGGCCAGCAACGTGTCGTACCGGCCCGCGTGTCGCTCGCGCGCTTCGCGCCAAAGATCGAGCCGCTCCAACTGCGAAAGTCCCAGCGCGGATTGCAGATCGGTGAGCCGGTAGTTCCAGCCCAGATCGACCATTTCGTAGCCCCACGCGCCTTCGGAAGCGCGCTGCATCATCGTGGGATCGCGCGTCACGCCGTGCGATCGCAATAGGCGCAGCTTTTCGGCCAGAGCCTCGTCCTGTGTCACCACCATGCCACCTTCGGCTGTGGTGACGATCTTGACCGCGTGGAAACTGAAGACGGTGATATCGGCGAAGGCGGAACCTATGGGCCGCCCCTGATATAACGCGCCCGTCGCGTGGCTCGCGTCTTCGAGGATCGCAAAACCGTATTGGTCGGCGAGCGCGCGCATTTGCGCCAAATCGCAAGGGAGCCCGGCAAAATCGACCGGGATCACCACGTCTGGCAGCGCGCCCATTTTGTCCGCCGCCTCAAGCTTGGAGGCAAGCGTCTCAGCGCTCATATTGCGGGTGATGGGATCAATATCGACGAAGTCGACCGTCCCGCCGCAGAACAGCGCGCAATTGGCGCTGGAGACAAAGCTGTTGGGGCTGGTCCAAACAAGGCTGCCCGGTCCCACGCCCAAGGCCAGACACCCCAAGTGAAGGCCAGCGGTGGCGTTGGTGACGCCCACCGCGTGCGCGACCTGATGGCGCGCGGCGAAGGCCTTTTCGAATTCGGCGCCCTTGGGCCCCTGCGTCAGGAAATCGGAGCGCAGCAGATCAGTGACGGCTGCGATATCGGCCTCGCTGATCTCTTGGCGCGAATAGGGGATGACGGGCTCGACCACGCGCGTTCGCCCTATTCCGCCGCCTCGCGGGTTTCGTGCCCGTAGATGAGGTCTTGCAACTGCTCGACGGTCAGGAAATCGGGGTTCGTCCCCGAATTGTAGGCAAAGCCCGGCTCAACCCGGTGTCCGCCATGCGCGCGGCAATACTCCTCGACCGAATAATCCCCGCTCACCGGCAAGATCGCGAAATAGTCCCCCATATCGACCGTGTTGAAGCTGTCGGAGGCGGTGATCATCTCTTCGTGGATTTTCTCACCGGGGCGAATGCCGATGACCTTCTGCTTGGCCTCGGGCGCGATGGCTGTGGCGACATCGCCGATTCGGTAGGAGGGGATTTTGGGCACCAGAACCTCGCCCCCGCTCGCTTGCTCGATGGACCACAGCACCATCTCCACGCCTTCTTGAAGCGAGATGTTGAACCGTGTCATGCGCGGATCGGTGATCGGCAGGACGCCCTCGCCGCGTTTGCCCATAAAGAACGGGATGACCGACCCGCGCGAGCCCATCACATTGCCATACCGCACCACCGAAAATCGCATATCGCGCGCGCCTTTGACGTTGTTGGCTGCGACGAAGAGTTTGTCCGAACACAGCTTGGTCGCGCCGTATAGATTGATCGGAGCGGCGGCCTTGTCGGTCGAAAGCGCCACCACGCGCGACACCTCGCTGTCGAGGCACGCCTCAATCAGGTTTTGCGCGCCCAAGACATTGGTTTTGATGCATTCGAACGGGTTGTATTCCGCCGCCGGCACTTGTTTGAGCGCGGCGGCGTGGACGACGACGTCGATCCGCTCAAGCGCGCGGCGCAGGCGGGCTTCGTCGCGCACATCGCCCAGGAAGTACCGCAAAGCCGGATAGTCGCGGCGGGAGAATTGCTGCTGCATTTCAAACTGTTTGAGCTCATCGCGCGAGTAGATCACCAATCGGCGGATATCGGGATAGCGATCCAGAATCGTGCGCACGAAGGCTTTGCCAAAAGAGCCCGTTCCGCCGGTGATAAGCACAGATTTGCCGTTCAGCATCGTTGCATTCTCGCTTGTTCGAAGCCGAACGCAAAAAGCCGTTCGACGCATAGAACGTACAGCGTGAAAGTGGTGGCACAACCGGGCGGGCACAGTGTTGCCTCCATAGTGGATCGAGTTGTCGACCTCCATTCTGGATGCAGTCTTTGATGGCGCATAGCCTGCTTTTTATTTTTAATTTCAACGAGTTGTTTGCCGTCTCTTCGGATTTTGATTCTTTGCCTCCAATATGGACGTCGGGCGCCTTGTCGCTCTGGCAGTCCTCGGGCACCCAAGGCCCCAGGCGGAGATTTTGGGCGCGTTAACTGCGCCGGAGGTCGTGCCAAAAAGAGGTGCCGTTCGAGTGTTTGTCGAGCCTGTAGAAAGAGACGTGACTGCGCGCCGCTCCCGCGATCCGATCATCTCACTGGTGCGATACAGCGCGTCTTGGGCGGTGGTGGTGCTAGCGCCGATGATCGCGTTCTGGATGGGCGGGCGCGAAGATCCGTTGGCCGATCCGACTTTGGTCGCGACGATGGTAGCGGCAAGCTCAGCTCTGTTCGCAGGGCTGTTTCTGGCGGGCCGGGTCCTTGATCTGCCCGGTACACGCGGCACCGTCCACGGCGTGCCGATCATGCTGATGTGCTTTGGCCTCGCGGCGCTGGTCCTGTTTGTTTTCCGCATCGAATACAGTCGGCTGCTGCTGTCCTACTCCGCGACCACCGCCACGCTGATCGCGACGCAATTGCGCTGGAGTAAGCGCAGCGCGGCGCGCCCGCCCTTCTACGTTGTGCCGTTTGGCCAAGTGCATGAGATGGAGGAAGCCCTGGGCTTTCCTCTGCGTCGTCTCAAGCGGCCCGACATTCCCGCCGACCGCGCGACCAATATTATCGCTGATTTCCGCGCGGACCTGCCGCCCGAATGGGAGCGCCTGCTGGCCCGGGCGAGCCTCGCCGGGGTGCCGGTCTATCACTACAAGCAATTGACCGAGAGTATGACGGGGCAGGTCAAGATTGAGAGCCTGTCGGAAAACTCGCTCGGATCGCTGATGCCCAATCGGTCTTACACGCCGGTCAAGCGCTTGATCGATGTCTTTGGGAGCTTGGCACTGATTCTTGCCTTGCTGCCCGCGATGGCGGTTGTGGCGCTTTTCATCTGGGCCGAGGATCGCGATTCGCCCTTCTTCATCCAGACCCGCACTGGGCTGGGTGGGCGGCCGTTTCGAATGTACAAGTTTCGCTCGATGACGAACCGCGTGCTGACCTCTTATGAAGAGGCGCGCGCGGACGCGGTGACGCAGGCGGATGACGCGCGCATCACGCGGTTTGGCGCGTTCATTCGCAAATATCGGATCGATGAATTGCCGCAGCTTTTCAACGTGCTGAAAGGCGAGATGAGCCTGATTGGCCCCCGCCCTGAGGCCAACGCGCTCGCCGATTGGTACGACGACAATCTCGCCTTCTATTCCTACCGCAACATCCTGCGCCCCGGTCTCACCGGCTGGGCGCAAGTGAGCCAGGGGCACGTGGCGACGATCGAAGACATCGATGTGAAGCTCCAATACGACTTCTACTACATCAAGTACTTCTCGTTCTGGCTCGACGTTCTGATCGTGATGCGCACGATCCACACCATCGCGACGGGCTTTGGATCGAAGTAAATTGTACGGCCTTGTGAGAAGCGCTGGAAACGGCCCTAAAGGGGTTGCAAGCGCGGAAGCGAAGTCGAAGACGCAGCTGGCCAAAGGCCGCCTGCAAGCGCGTCGGCCGGTCAGGCCGCCCCCTCGGAGGCATTGGCGAAGCTAATTGCCGTGAGAGAAAACAAACCCTCTACTTCACGAGGCCAATATCCGGCGCGTCGACCTGCTTCATGCCAACCGTGTGATAGCCTGCATCCACATGGTGGACTTCACCCGTGACGCCAGATGAGAGGTCGGAAAGGAAGTATAGACCCGATCCACCCACATCATCGATTGTGATGTTCCGGCGTAGCGGCGAATTCAACTCGTTCCATTTGAGGATGTAGCGGAAATCGCCAATCCCGCTCGCTGCCAGTGTCTTGACCGGGCCGGCGCTGATCGCGTTGACGCGGATGCCTTGCGGGCCAAGGTCGTTGGCGAGATAGCGCACGCTGGTTTCAAGGGCCGCCTTGGCGACCCCCATCACGTTGTAATGCGGCATGACCTTTTCGGCGCCGTAATAGGTCAGTGTGAGGATCGACCCGCCGCTTTCGGGCATCATCGCCGCCGCGCGCCGGCTCACCGCGACGAGTGAATAGGCCGAGATATTCATGGTCATTAGGAAGTTGTCGAGGCTGGTGTCGACATATTTGCCGCGCAGCTCGTTCTTGTCCGAAAAGCCGATTGCGTGGACGACAAAGTCGAGCGTGTCCCAGCGTTCCTTGAGTGTATCAAAGGCGGCGTCGAGCGCGTCCATATCGGCCACGTCGCATTCAAAGGTAAAATCGCTTCCCAGCTGCTCGGCCAACGGCTTTACCCGCTTGGCCAGCGCGTCGCCCTGATAGGAAAAGGCGAGCTCAGCGCCTTGTTCGGCGAGCTGTTTCGCAATCCCCCAAGCGAGCGACTTATCGTTGGCGAGGCCCATGATCAGCCCGCGTTTGCCCTTCATCAGACCGCTCATGCAGCCTCCTCCTCACTCAATGCCTCATCCGCTGGCTCACCATGTTCCGGCTCCGCCAACGCGGCGTTCAACTCCGCTCCGATAACCAAGCCTAGCCCGACGAGCCAGAAAAAGAACAGCGCGATCATGATCCCGGCTAAACTGCCATAGACCAGATCGTAGCTGAAAAATGTGCTCAGCACGGGTGGCATAACGGTCGTGACAGCCAGCCACCACCCCGCTGTGAATAGCGCGCCGGGCCATTTGGGATAAGCGCGGCCGCTGTATTCGGTCGGGGTCAGCGCCCAAAACAGCATGTAGAGCGAGCCAAACAGACCCAGCGCTGGAATCACGCGCGACGCGCCCATAGTGGTCACCACCTCACCGAGCTGCGGCAAAAGCGCGAGTATGAATTGCTGCGCAGCGCCGATCGCGACCTGCGCAAACAGCGATAAGAGCAAGAGCAGCACCGCTGCAATGATAAGCCCCGCCGAGGCCAGGCGATAGCGCCAGAACGCCAGCACCGCTTTGGTTCCATAGGCGCGCCGCAACACATCGCGAATCGTTTCAATAAGGCTGGAGACCGACCACAGGCCCGCCGCTGCGCCGATCCACAAAAGCCACCCGCTGCGCGCATCGATCACGCTTTCGGCCGTCGGCGCGATCACGCTTTGCACCGTGGGAGGCATGGCCTGCACCACCGTTTCGATGATCATACGTCGCTCTTCAATCTCGCCCACCAACTGGAACAGCGCGGCCGCGAGGATGAAAAACGGGAAGATCGACAGCATCGAAAGGTAGGCGAGATTACCAGCGTGAATGAAGCCATCGTTGAAAGTGCCCACGGCAGTGCGCTTCAGCACCTCGAACAGTCGCGATCCGAGGCCAAGCGCCTTGAGTCCGCGTTCGCGCCAACTGGGTGATTGGGGTTTCGATGATGAGAGCCGGGCGGCGATTAACGCATCGCGTTCGCGCCTGCGCGCTTCCGGGGACAATGATCGTACGACGTCGGAATGAGGCGGATGACCCATTGGCGAACCTTACGCGGTCTTTGGGACCGGTTTGATCACAGCCCGAATTTCTCGCGTGGCTGCGCTGGGTCGCTCCAGTCGCCGAGGATGTCTTCCAGTTGCGACAGATCTTCAGGGAGCTGGATCTCAAGCGTCACCAGCTGATCGCCGCGAGCGGGCTTGTCCGCGGTAGACCCCGCCTTGGTCCAACCCTTGCCGCCCAACCGCATCACGGTGCCGCCATGGGTGCCTGGTTTAATCGTGAGCATCACGGGTCCATCGACCGTGGGGCATTTTACGCGCGCGCCGCGCAGCGCCTCGTCGAGCGTGATCGGCAGATCCATGCGCACATGATCGCCATCGCGGCGGAAGAAGGGGTGCGGGCCCACTTCGACCAGCACAATGCCATCGCCGCTGCCGCCGGGGCCGGCGTGTCCTTTGCCTTTGAGGCGCATCTGTGTGCCGTCATCAACGCCGCCGGGCAGTTTCAGACTGATGGTCTTGCCATCAGCCAGCGTGATCCGCTGTTCCCGGCCCGCCGCCGCGTCGACAAATGGGACCGCGAGCCGATATTGGATATCGGCGCCTTTCTTGGGCGGAGGCGCGCTGCTGCGTCCGCCTCCGAAGCCGCTGCGAGAACGGGGCTGCGAGCCACCGCGCGGTTTGCCGCCACCGAACAGCCCTTCGAACAGATCGCCCAGATCCATATCATCGGTTTCAAAGCCGCCAAACTCGGGATCGCGAAAGCCACCGCTGGGGCGTCGTCCGCCGCCCATTCCGCCGCCGCGTCCAAAGCCACGACCGCCGCCCATACCAGCGAAGGGGTTGAGCGGGTTGCCTTCGTGATCGATCTCTCCGCGATCAAACTGCGCGCGCGTGTCCGAGTCGGACAGCAAGTCATACGCCTTGGTCACATCCGAAAACCGTTCAGCGGCGTTGGGATTGTCCTTGTTGCGATCGGGGTGAAGCTCTTTGGCCAGCTTGCGATAGGCGCTCTTGATGTCCTTTTCAGACGCGGTGCGCGCAACGCCAAGGGTACGATAGGGATCAGCCATAGCGTGTTAGCTAGGTGAGACAGCGTGAGCGCGCAAGCGTGCGGGTGCGTTTCGTGCAAGGTTTGCGCAACCTTTGGCACGCGTCACGCGTTGATCAACGCTGGCGTTGCTCGGCGCCTGCTCCCATATGCCGGACCTACCCAAAACGAGTCTGAGACAATGACAAAACCCGAAAGCCTCAATGCGAGCCAGCTGGCCGACAGCCAGATACCTACCGACGCGGAGCCGTTTGCGCTGTTTGACGCCTGGTTCGCCGAAGCGCAGGCCAGCGAGATCAACGATCCCAACGCCATGGCGCTGGCCACAGCGAACGCGAACGGCGTGCCTTCGGTAAGAATGGTGCTTTTGAAAGGGCACGGGATTAGTGAAGGCGCGGAGTACGGCGTTGAAGGCGGCGGATTCACCTTCTTCACCAATATGGGCAGTCGTAAGGGCACCGATCTGGCAGAAAACCAGCAGGCCTCGATCCTGTTTCACTGGAAGAGCCTGCGCCGTCAGATCCGGGTGGAAGGCGAGTTGATCCAGGTCTCACCCGAACGCGCAGACGCCTATTTCCATTCACGCCCTTACAAGAGCCAGGTGGGATCGGCTGCAAGCCTGCAATCGCGTCCTTTGCCCGACCGACAGGTTTATCTCGACGCGGTGGAGACATTGCGGGCGGAACACGAAGAGGCGGGCGAAGTGCCGCGCCCCGACCACTGGACCGGCTTTACACTGGCCGCGCGGTGTATCGAGTTCTGGATGGACCGCGACAACCGCTTGCACGACCGCCGCGTCTTTACCCGCGCGAGCGGCGTGGAGCCGTGGTCCGATACGTTGCTTTATCCGTGATAGAAGACATGGGCTCGAACCCAAACGGTTCGCAATGGCGACTGCCCGCCCGCAGCTGCACCGCAGCGCAGTGGAGGGAAAAGCAGCGAGGACATTATGAAGACCAAGCTCCCTTATTGGCACGTCGACGCGTTTAGCGCGGTGCCCTTTGGCGGCAATCAGGCCGCCGTCATGCTGCTGGACGAATGGTTACCGGACGATGTGCTGATAAAGATCGGGGCGGAGAACAACTTCGCCGAGACCGCCTTCTTGGTGCGCGATGAAAGCGGCGCCTCGGATTATGAGTTGCGCTGGTTCACGCCGACGAATGAGATCCGACTGTGCGGCCACGCCACTTTGGCAAGCGGGCACACGCTTCTTACGCACTTTGTCGATTACGCCGAAGCGCAGCGCGTGACGTTCCAGACGCGTGAATCGGGAATTCTCGAGGTGCGTCGATTGGGCGACGAATATGAAGTTGGCCTCCCCGCCATTGAGACGCATCGGGAAGATTGGGCGAAAGCGGCGGCGTGTCTTGGTGGATCGCCCAAGGAGATTTGGCGCAATCCGCTGGGCTATAACCTAGCGCTATACGAGGATGAGGCGGCGATCCGCGCGCTTGATCCCGACTTCAAGGCCTTGGCCGCTTTGGGCAATCACTTGTTCGTGTGCACCGCGCCGGGAATTGAGACGGACATTGTCAGTCGCGTCTTTGTCCCTTCGCACGGCATTGATGAGGATCCCGTCACCGGCGGCGCGCACGCCGTGCTGACTCCGTTCTGGAACAAGCGTTTTGGGCGCGACCAATTCACCGCTTATCAGGCGAGCGCGCGCGGTGGCTATCTAAGTTGCCGTCTGGATGGTCATCGTGTGTGGCTTGGCGGGCCCTGCGTGACCGTGGTCGAGGGGGCGTTCTTGCTCTGAAGCGCCCTAAGTCCCAGGATACAGCGCTATAACGTCCGCAGCCTCTTGCAGCATTGGTGGACGCTCCGCGCTGGTTGAATGGCCTAGACGCACCATGGTGACGCCCTGTTCCGGCGACACCAGCACATATTGCCCCATATGCCCGATCAGCGCGAAAAGGCTTTGCGGCGCACGCTTGGGAAACAAGGGATGGCCGCTCTCAAGGTCCGGATTTGGACGGTTTATCCAGGTTTGAAAGCCGTAATGCGCGCTCGCTGGGCTGGGCTTGGTCATTTGCTTGATCCATTTTCCAGGCACCAACTGAACCCCCTTTGGATCGCGGCCTCCGGCGCGCATGAACTCGCCGAATGCGGCAAAATCGCGCGCGTTCGCGTGGATCAGGCTGCCACCGATCAAGGTGCCACTCGCGTCGAATTCGGGCACCACCGATGTCATACCCAATGGCCCGAACAGCCGGCGCTGCATGAATTCGCTCACCGCTTTGCGGCGCGTCTCCGCGTCTTCGCTGTTGGTGAGCGCGCGCGCGACGATATCGGCGAGGATCACGGTGGTGTTAGAGGAATACTCAAACTTCTCACCCGGTACGGCCTCCAGCGGCTGCTCCTTGGCCCACTGCGCCATATCATCGCGCCCATCCAGGAAGAGCATACGCACTTCAGAGCTTTCGAAAGGCGGATCGCCCGCTTCGGTGTGGTCGAGGCCTGAGCGCATCTGGAGCAGATGGCGCAGGGTGATCTCGGCGCGCGGATCGCCGGGGCGCTGCCACATGGCGACGGGCGCGGGTTCATCGAGGCTGAGACGTCCGTCCGCGACCAGCATTCCGACCAGAACGGCGGTCACCGTCTTGGCCATGGACCAGCTGATAAAACGGGTTTGCGCATTATAGCCATCGCCATATCGTTCGGCCGCGATCTTCCCGTCCTTCATCACCAGAACAGCGCGGGTTTCGCCAAGGCCCTCTTTGGTGAATAGATCGTCCACTTCGCGCGCCAGCTCGGTTGTTGGCGCGCCTGGATTATCGGTCACCGCGCTCAGCGCGAACTGCGTAAGCTCTCTGGGTTGAGCGTCCGGCGTCGCCCCACAAGCCGAGAGAGCCAAGAGGGCTGGCAAGGAGACCAAAGCGGAGATAGAGCCAGAGCGAACAGAAGAGCGGATCATCATTGGCTCTTCATTTCCTCAACTGGTCACGGGATTCAATGGCTAAAGCAAAGTCTTCAGGGTTCGCGCGGGTCTTTGCCTGGATATTGTTGCTGCTGGTAGGCGCGGCACTGTTGGGAGCGTTTGTCTATCGCGAGATGATCGCCGGCTACGCGAATGTCGGCAGCGCTTACGCCGCGCGCGTCGCGTGCTCGTGCCGCTTTGTCGCCGGGCGCAGTTTGGACGATTGCGAGAAGGACAAGCTGGCGGGCATGGAGCTGGTCACGTTGGCCGACGATCCGGGTGCGAAAAGCGTAACTGCTCGCTTTCCTTTGGTGACATCGCACACCGCAACCTATCGCGAAGGATACGGCTGCGTGCTGGAGCCCTGGGAAGACTAGGGCCTCAACCTATGACGCGACTGAGGCTGTCGCGTCGATCCATCCGCCGCCGATGACACGTTCACCCGCATAAATGACCGCGGCCTGCCCGGGCGCGACACCGAATTCGGGCGTTTCAAAGTGGATGCGGGTTGAAGCATCATCGCCCAAGGGACCTTCAAGCGTGATCGGCACAGGCTTGGCCAGACTGCGGACTTTCGCGGTGAGCGGTTCGTCAGGAATCGCGCCAATGCAGTTGGTTTCGATCAATTCCGCGCTTTCAACCGCCAGCATCCGCTTGGGACCGACCCGCACGGCGCGCGCCTCGGCGTCGAGGCCGATCACATAGAGCGGTTCGGGCTGCCCGCCGATTTCGAGCCCCTTGCGCTGACCAACAGTGAAATGGATGATGCCCTTGTGCTGGCCCAGCACCTCTCCGGTCGCGGCGTGGACAATCGGGCCGGGCACCGCGCCTTCGGGCCGGATCTTGGTCACGATCTTGGCGTAATTGCCGTCGGGAACAAAGCAGATGTCCTGGCTGTCCGGTTTGGCCGCGTTGCGAAGTCCGGCCGCTTCGGCCAGCTCGCGCACCTGCGTTTTGGGCAGGCCGCCCAGCGGAAAGCGGATGTACTCCAGCTGTTGCTGCGTGGTCGCGTAGAGGAAATAGGACTGATCGCGCGCCGGGTCGTTGGCGCGGTAGAGGTGCGGCCCGCTTTCTTCGACTTCGACCCGCTGCACGTAATGCCCGGTCGCCAGGCAATCCGCGCCCAGCTCGCGAGCCATTTGAAACAGGTCGGTGAATTTTGGCCCCATATTGCAGCGGATGCAGGGCACCGGCGTGCGGCCAGCGAGATATTCGTCGGCGAATTGATCGACCACGTCTTCGCGAAAGGCGCTTTCATGGTCAAAAACGTAATGCGCGATACCAAGCCGGTCGCATACGGCGCGCGCGTCTGCGATATCATCGCCCGCGCAGCACGCGCCTTTGCGCCCTGTGGCCGCGCCGTAATCGTAAAGCTGGAGCGTAATGCCAATCACCTCGGCGCCCGTATCCGCCGCGAGTGCAGCCACAACTGACGAATCGACGCCGCCGCTCATTGCCACCACGATGCGGCACTTGGACGCCGGGCGTGGAAGGTCAAACAGGCTTTGCGTATCAAACCCAAAGGTCGCGCTCGGCTGCACACCGGCTTCAAGGGAGGTCGTCGTGTTCATGATGAGCGCGCGATATAGAAGCAAAGCGCGCCCTTCGCCACCCCATCGCAGCTCTCGGTCGGGCTGGCGTTCCTTGGTAAGGATTTCGGCACTAATCCTAAGGGCTGGTAAATCCGAGTTTTACCACATCTTGACGTCCTGTCCTTAGAGCCAAGGACATGTTCGAGACGAGCAAGTCCATTCTTGGCCCTTTCTGTGGCGATTCTCGCGAGGATGATTCGTGGGTCATCGAAGACGAATCGGATGCAAACGAAGGGGCCAACGTTCCGGCGCGCAGCGGCGATGCGTTGCGCGCGCTTGCGTGGAGTGAGCTCACCGCCCGTCTTAACGCGGCGCGCGAGTTGCGGCGTGAATTGCGGCAGGAAGCCATCTTGTGCGCCGGGGCTTCCGGCGCGACGTTTGGCGACGCGGCCGCCAGTTTTTTCAAGACATTCGGGGAAGGCCAACGGCCTGTTAACCCTGAAGCTTTAGAGGGTTGCAAAGCCTCTAGTGGCAATGACTTCGAGACTTCGGGGGTTGCGGCGAAAGGCGACGCGAGAGACGATTTATGATTGAAAACCAGGACATCCGCCCCGCGCAAGTGATCGGGCCGCTCGGCGAGCCGCTGACGATTGACGACTTGCCTTCGCCCAGCACGAAACGCTGGGTCATGCGTCGCAAGGCGGAAGTCGTTGCAGCGGTCAATGGCGGCCTCCTCACTATTGATGAGGTTCTCGAGCGGTATGGTCTCACGTTGGAAGAGTTCGCCTCTTGGCAACGCGCGATGGACCGCTCGGGCATGAAAGGCCTGCGTGTCACTCGCATCCAGAAGTACCGTGAAGAATACGAGCGCAAGCTGCGCTACTAAGGCCTGCTGCGCTCTGAAGGCCTCATCCCGGTCCTTTCAGCCCTAAAACTTGGAAAAATCCGAACCAAACGCTAGTTGGAAGCTCAAAGCTTCAACGGAGGGATACGTTATGGGTTGGATTATTGCGCTTATCGTCGGCGGTGTGGCGGGTTGGCTTGCCAGCATGGTTATGAATCGCGATGCCTCGATGGGCATCTTTTGGAACATTGTTGTCGGTTGTGTTGGCTCCGTCGTCGGGAACATGATCGCAGGCCCGCTCTTGGGCATTTCGGGTAGCGTTCAAGAGTTTTCAATCGTAGGACTAATTGTCGCTGTTATCGGAGCCATTGTGCTTCTGGGTGGCGTCAATCTGGTGCAGCGCGGCCGAGTTCGGTAACACGATTTCGCTAAACGCTCTGTGAAAGAGGGCGGCTGGCGAAGAGCCACGCCGCCCTTTTTCGTGCACGCGGCCCACCGCAAAAGCCCCGAGGCGGGTGGAACAAAAGCCCTATGCTCTTCGTCTAACGTGTGATGACGTCAGTCGAAGGGAGCATTGTGTTGGCGCTTCCGGCGGTCCATGGGCTTGCCCCTGGTGCCTTATGGAAATAACACACTGAAAATGACGCCACAGACTTATTAGCGCATTTCAACGCGTAATAGAGTAAAGGGTAACGCAGCAGGGCCACTCTCAGGCCAGGGAAACCGCGATGAACTACGAAACGACCATCCTTGCCGAATCCGCCGAACCGATTTCGGCCGAAGCGCATGGCGCCGCATCCGACCGCGCCGAGACGCGGTCCGCTCTTGCGCCATTTCTCTGGATTGGCGCGATAATCTTTGCGGCTTTACTCGCCGTAGCCATTTATTTTGCTTTCGCCGGCGGTGAGCCTGCCGCGACGGCGGACGACGCTGCGCAGGCTCCGGTCATCACCGTGGTTGTTCCGGGGCGCACAACGGTTTCCGGCACAATCGAAGCGCCCGGGCAAATCGCCGCCCGCCGCTCAATGCCTGTGGGTGTCGAAGGCCAGGGTGGCCGCGTTATCTCGGTGCCAGTCGATGCTGGTCAATGGGTGCGCAAAGGTCAGGTGCTGGCGGTGATCGATCGCTCTGTCCAGGTCCAGCAAGCCGCTGCGCAAGCCGCGCAGATCGACGTGTCCAAAGCGGACGCAGCTCTGGCCCAAGCCAACCTCGATCGCGCTTTGCAATTGGTGGAAAAGGGCTTTGTCTCGACCGCCGACGTCGATCGCCTGACTGCGACGCGCGATTCCGCCATCGCGCGGGTCAAGGTTGCTGAAGCGCAATTGGCTGAACTCAATGCGCGCAACGCGCAGCTTAACGTTGTTGCGCCCGAAGCGGGCTATGTTCTGGCGCGCAGTGTCGAGCCGGGCCAGTCTGTTGGCGCCGGAAGCCCCGCGCTCTTCACGATCGCCCGTGGCGGTGAGATGGAGATGTTGGCGCAGGTAAGCGAGGCCCAGATGATCCAGCTCGCACAAGGTGTGAACGCCGAGGTGACGCTGGCCGGGTCGGACAAGTCTTACGCCGGACAGGTGTGGCAGATTTCCCCCGTGGTTGATCAGAACACGCGACAAGGAACCGCGCGCGTGTCGCTGCCATTCTCGCCCGACCTTCGCCCCGGAGGCTTTGCCACGGCTCGCATCCAAGGCGGTGATCTCACGGCGACCGTGCTTCCCGAAAGCGCGGTGTTGGCTGACGCGGAAGGTTCCTATGTCTACATCGTCGATGGCGAGAACAAAGCGTCGCGCCGCGCGGTCACGATTGGGCGCGCCACTGAAGAAGGCATCGCGATCACCGAAGGTCTCTCCGGTGATGAACTTGTCGTCGAAAGCGCAGGCGGCTTCCTCAACCCCGGCGAAACCGTGAATCCGCGCCGGGCTGAGGCCTGAGGCTGTCACCGCCCCCTAACAGGCACCCCTAAGGCAAGCTGATCGTATGAACCTGAGAAACATCTCCGCCTGGTCAATCCGAAACCCGGTTATCCCGCTGGTCCTATTCGCGGCGCTCTTGCTGGCGGGCATCGTCAGCTTTTCGCGTATGGATGTGACTGAGAACCCGGATGTCGAGTTCCCGGGCGTACAGGTGAACATCGCGCAGCCCGGCGCCGCTCCGACCGAGATTGAGAACCAGATCACCCAGCGTGTTGAGGCCGCGGTACGTTCGATCAACGGTGTCAATTCGATCCAAAGCTCGGCCAGTGAGGGCTCATCGTTCACTTTCGTTGAATTTCAGGTGGGCACGGACATCACCGAAGCGTTGAGCGAAGTCACCACCGCGATTGACGGCGTGCGGGGGAATCTGCCCGATGGCATCCTTGAACCATCGGTCACCAAGGTCAACGCGATCGGTGAACCGATCGGCTATGTCGCTGTTGAAGCCGACGATATGACGATCGAAGAACTGAGCTGGTTTATCGACGATACGGTGGCCAAGCGTCTGCTCAGCGTCGAAGGGATGGCGGAAGTCGGCCGTTTTGGCGGCGTCGATCGCGAAATAGAAGTGATCCTTGACCCTGTGAAAATGCAGGCACTGGGCGTTACCGCGTCTCAGATTAACTCCGTTTTGCGCCAACAAAACGTCAACGCGGCAGGTGGTCTTGCGGAGTTAGGCGGCACCCGCCAGTCACTGCGCGTGCTTGGCAACGCTGAGAGCGCTTACGAGCTTTCGCAGGCCCAGTTGCAACTGGGCGGCGGGCGGACCGTCAAACTCGCCGATGTTGCAACGGTTCGCGATGGCTATGGTGAACGCACATCGCGCAGCGAAGTGGGGAACAAGGAAGTCGTCAACTTCTACATGAACCGCGCGCGCGGCGCGTCGGACCTTGCGGTTTATGAAGATGCGTTGGAGGTGATGGAGACAATCGAGGCTGAAACCGATGGGATTGAGTTCATCAACCTTGGCACCAGCACTGACCGCACGCGCGGTCAATACACAAGCTCGATGTCCGCCCTGATCGAAGGCGCGGTTTTGGCGGTGGTCGTTGTGTTTCTATTCCTGCGCGATTGGCGCGCGACCGCTATCAGCGCGGTCGCGATCCCGCTTTCGGCGATCCCGACCTTCTTCTTCATGGATTTGATGGGCTTCAATCTCAACTTCCTCTCGCTGCTGGCGCTGGGCCTTGTGGCGGGTGTACTGGTCGACGACGCGATCGTGGAGATCGAGAACATCGTGCGCCACATGCGGATGGGCAAAACGCCCTATCAGGCCAGTATCGACGCGGCGGACGAGATCGGTCTGCCGGTTGTGGCGACGAGTTTCTGTATCGTCGCGGTGTTCCTGCCGGTCGGTATGATGCCGGGCATTGCTGGTGAGTTCTTCAAGAACTTCGCCTTTACGGTTGTGGTTGCGGTGCTGATGTCGCTGGCGGTGGCGCGGATGGTGACCCCGTTGATGGCGGCCTATTTCTTGAGCGCGCATGGCCACGCGACCCACGGCGAAGGCCCGGTAATGGATCGCTACATGCGTATCCTGGGTTGGACCCTCGATACGTCTAAATTGCAAGCGCGCCGCGCGGATGTGCGTCGGCCGCGTTGGCGGTTCCTTTATGTGCCCAGCCTGCTGCTCGTGGTTTTGGCGCTTTTGGGCGTTTCGGGCTTTGCCATGTTTGCGTCTTATGAGGCCTTGGCCGGATTGGACATACCGAAGAAAGTGGCGTCAGCGGTGGGGAGTGATCCCAGCGATTTTGGCTATTTCCCGGTTTTGAAGACATTCGAGGTCCTTATTCTTCTGGTCGTCTCTCTTCTCGCGTTTGTGGCAACTTGGTTGGCCCTCAAGGCAATTGAAATCGTAGGCCCCATCATCGGCGGCGACAGCGCGCGTTACCTCACGGCGCGCTTCTACGATCATCGCGTCTGGATGCTGGGCGTCGGCTGGTTCTCTTTGCTGGCAACAGGCCTTTTGTTCGCGCAGATCCCGGGCCAGTTTCAACCGACGATCGACGGCGACAGTTCTCGAGTGCAGATCGAGATGGTGCCTGGCACTACCCTTGAGCAGACCAGCAAGGTCATTAATCAGGCTGTGGCCATCCTTGAGAAGGAGCCTGAGTTCGACTTCGCGTTGGAGCGCCATCGGATTGGCGAGGGCACGATCTTTGTCAACCTCAAGAAAGAGCGCGTTCGCAGCCAGCAGGAATTCGAAAAGCAAGTCGCGCCGCTTTTAAACCAGATACCCGACGCGCGCGTGCGGTTCCAATCGCAAGGGGGCGGATTCGGCACGGGCCGCGACATCACGATCATGCTTGCGGGCTCCAACCCCGACCTCTTGCAGGAAGCGGCGACCACGCTTGTCGAACAAATGAAGACGGTCGATACGATCGTCGCCCCGCGCATTTCAGGCGATGTAAACCGGCCTGAACTTATCATCACGCCTAACAAGACTATTGCCGCCGAGCTGGGTGTGAGCACGCTGGCGCTCAGCCAGACGATTCGTATCGCGACACTGGGTGAAATCGATCAGAACGCGGCGCAGTTTTCGCTTTCCGATCGCCAGATTCCGATTCGGGTGAAGCTGGGTGCGGATGATCGCAATGATCTCGATACGATCCGCAATCTTCCTGTACAGACGGTTACTGGAGGTACCGTACCGCTTTCACGAGTGGCGGATATTACGTTCGGTGCCGGCCCGACGGTTATTCAACGTTACAACCAGAACCGCCGAGTGCTGATCGGCGCGGACCTCGCGCCCAACGTATTGAAAGGTACCGCGCAGGAACAGATCGAGGCGCTTCCGATCCTCAAGAAGCTTCCAACCGGCGTCATCCGCGACGCAGTGGGCGACGAACAGTGGCAAAAGGAGCTGCAAGACAGCTTGGTCATCGCTGTGATTGCCGGGGTTTTGCTGGTGTTTGCCTGCTTGGTCCTCCTTTACAAGCGGCTGATGAGCCCTCTGGTCAATATGACCAGCCTGGCGCTCGCTCCGTTGGGCGGGGTCCTGCTGATTTGGTTGGTTGGCCTGCCCAATTCGATGCCGGTCTATATCGGTATCCTGTTGCTGCTGGGCATTGTGTCGAAGAACTCGATCCTGCTCATCGACTTCGCGATTGAGGAGATGGATCGCGGGACCGAAAAGCTCGAAGCCATCATGGAAGCGGGCCACAAGCGCGCTCAGCCGATTGTCATGACGACCGTGGCGATGACGGCGGGTATGATCCCGACGGCGCTATCGCTGTTTGGCGATGGCGCGTGGCGCCAGCCGATGGGTATCGTGGTGATCGGTGGTCTGGTTATGTCGACGCTTCTCACCCTTCTGATCGTCCCGGCTGGGTTCAGTCTGGCGGATGGGTTTGAGAAACGCGCCGGACCGTGGCTGCGGGAACGTTTGCTGACTTACAAGCCGGGCGACGATGGCAAGCCGGTTGGTCCTGACCCTTACCCGGCCGCACCCTATCCCAGCGAAGAAGCCGGAGCACGGCGCGGCCCTTATCCAGCAGAATAAAAACATGGCGCAGGTACGAGCCCCTGCGCCATGAAAACCGCTCGGTTACCTTGCGGCTATATTGCTCTCAGTCTGATCACGCGCACATGAGAACCCAGGTGATCCAATCGGTGTTCTCATTACACATGGAGCATGCGCGGAACTGGTTGCAGCTCCAAGCTACTGCAGGGGAGATTGCCGCCGCGATTGTAGCTGCAGCCACCGAAAATACTTTAACTCTATTCATCACAACCCTCCATTACTTCATGGACTTAGACGATGATTATTCACCGCCTACACATAGGAAACATGGAACGCTATGCGAAGTCAACGAGCAAAGTTTGACTTTGTTCGATTTGAAAAGAAATTACAAATCAGAGACATAATTTAAACTGTCGAACTGTGACATGTTGCAAAACGTCAAATTCACCATTGGCTTAATGAAAAGGCATATGCATATTTTTCACGATCAAGTACACCAAGCGTGTTTTGTTGCTAGGTTCTCCCACCGCACTTACCGTGAAGAAGTACTTAGGTGTCTCATGCATTTCGCCCAGCGATTGCGACGGGCTGTGCCTTGCTTGGGAGTGACTGAGCGGGCGAGCCAGTCGGACCGGGTTGCCCCGATTGCTGCAGGCGTGACCTTGCACTCGTTTTCGGGCACATAGGCACGGCTATGCACGCGCCTCAAACTCCTCCACGCGATACCGGGCCATTGCCTGAACCAGCTGCGCCCGTTGCCGAATCCCCCTTTGGCGGCGACCCGCTGACCGAGGACAAGGCCAAGCGCATGCGTTGGACTGCAACGGGGCTGCTCGCGGCGATGGCTGCCCTGTTCTTCACCAGCCACGGCCCCGCCGTCGCCCCCGGTGCGCATCCCGCTTGGGGTTATCTCAACGCTTTTGCTGAAGCGGCAATGGTGGGCGGCCTTGCGGACTGGTTTGCGGTCACGGCGCTGTTTCGACACCCGCTGGGCCTGCCAATTCCGCACACCGCGATCATTCCGCAAAACAAGGACCGTATTGCGGACACGATGGCGGGTTTCCTGCGCCGCAACTTCCTCACGCCTTCGGTTGTCGCGCGCCGCATGGTCAGCATGAACATCGCGCGCGCGATTGGCGATTTTCTGGTCGATAGCCCGGACAAAGACGCGCACGACACCCGCGCGCGGATCACCGCAGGTGCAGCCGAGATGCTGGCGGAGATCCTCGAATCGCTCGATCCCGACCGCTTGGGCAATCAGGTGCGATCGGGCCTCGCCAGTCAGATCCACAAGCTTGAAATCTCCCCGCTCGCGGGCCGCATGCTTGAAAGCATGATGACCGACAAACAGCATGAACCGTTGATCAACGGCTTTATCCGCTGGGCTGGTCTCACGCTTGAAGACAACGAAGAGACCGTCAAAGACGTGATCCACAAACGCGCCAACGCCGTGATGCGTTGGACGGGCCTGGACGAACGCATATCCGGCAGCGTGCTTGATGGCCTCTATAAGCTTTTGGCCGAAGTGCTGGTCGACCCCGATCACCCGATCCGTCACAAGATTGAGGAGGGCCTCAAAGAGCTTGCGCAGGATCTGCAGCACGATCCCGAAACCCGCGACCGGGTAGAAGAGATGAAACGCGAGCTGATCGAAAACCCCGCTGTCGGCGAATGGTGGATGGGCATCTGGGAGCGTATTCGCCGCTCACTGATCCGCCGTGCCCGTTCTGCGGACACCGAGCTTGGTGATGATATGCGTAAGGCGCTGATCGATCTGGGCCACGCGTTGAAGCAAGACGATCGCCTGCAGGACCAGATCAACCGCTTCGCTCGCCGGACCGCTGCCGGTGTCGCCACGCGCTATGGCGATCAGATCGTGACGCTGGTTTCCGAAACAGTGAAGCGCTGGGACGCGACGACGATCACTGGCCGAATTGAAAACGCTGTCGGCCGCGATCTGCAGTTCATTCGTATCAACGGCACCCTTGTCGGTGGCCTCGTGGGAATGACGTTGCACTTCATCGTCAGCTTTATGTGAGCGAGCCAGGTTCAGATCGTTCTAAAGGGCGCTTCAATCCCTTCTAAGTACCCATCCGGATGATTTGGGACCTGATTGGGCCGTTCTAACTCGTGATATGTCACGGGATACGACGCCTCCAACCCAGCTCATCCATCTAGCGTCCGGCGCGCGCGCGGTGATCAACGGCGCTCTAGTCGCTTCAAGAGAACCGTGCACGCTGGAGGTGGGCGCGGGCGCCTATGTCTTGACCGGTTTGCAGATGTGGGACGCCCACAATTCGCCGCGAAACCCGCAAGACGAATTGTACTTTTCGATATTAGACTGCGCGGACGATCAGGACCGTTTTGAAAGCGAGCAATTCCGACTTTTCGCTCTTCTCGCCGAGGTCGCCGCCCAATGCGGTATCGGCGGAGGGCAGCGCGAATGCAGCGAGTGCGCTGCCGCGCTGATGGCCGGTAACGCGCAAAAGGCGCTCGATTGCGCGGCGCGTATGGCTTCGAGCCGCCTCGTAAACGGCCCGATGCGAACCCAGTCAACGGGCGCTCGCGTTGAACGGCGAAAGTCTATGGGATCACATAGGTGATGGACGTCGCGTAATAGGACGCGAAGGGCTTGCCCTGGGCATCGAGCGCAGGCGTGTACTTGGCCTCCATCAGGGGACGGCAAGCGGGCGAATCCAGCCTCGTCGTCCGCGTCACTTCGTTGATTACACAATCGGTTGCCGTGCCAGAATCATCGACCATGACCCGAATACGCAGGATCGCCTGTTCCCCGCGATTGAGCGCACCGACGGGATAGCTGCGTTGGATCCGACGCACGACCTTGGGCAGGTCCTCGACCGCCGCCATACGCGTCGCTGAGAGGTGCTTTTCTGGATCAAGTCCCCAGTCTTTCACCAAATCCTGCGTGCAGGTGTTGAGGACCTCGAAAGCTTCGCCAAGCGGGCCGGTATCAAACACCACTTCGCGGTTTCGCTGGCGCAGCGACACCTGGTTCGCGGTTTTGGCGGCCTCTATATCGAGTTGCGGGAGGCTCTTCTCCAGAATTTCCTCGAATCCTCTGCCTTCGATGTCAGGGTCAGGCGTTTGGCCGATGGATAGTTCGTCATAGATCACCGCCGCGCCGATACCTTCGCTCTTCCCGACAAAAGGCGTTGTCTCGCGCGCTTCGGCGCCGTCTTCAAAACGGACCCACGTTTTGCGTTGGCTTTCAAAACGATCAAAGCTTGGCCCCGCCGCGGTAAAGGCGAAGCCACGGCTCGGTTGCCATTGCTGAAAGAAGATGGCGTGCCGGTTTTCGCCCTCTCCATAGACCCGTGTCAGGCGGCAGCGCTCTTCGCCAAAATCAACGTACCAGTTGGACGTGGGCTTGAGGACAGTCGGCTCGCGCGCCGCGCTGGCGGGTTGTGCAGCGACAGCGCAATGGACGAAAAGGGGTAGGGTCAAAGGGTGTATGGATCGCATCAAAAAACCTCCGCAACGTTCAATAGCGTAGCGGAGGTTTTAGAAAATAGGACGAAATCGTCCGCGGATAAGTGCAAGGCTTAGCCCAGCGCGCCCGTCAATTCAGGAACGGCGGCGTAGAGATCCGCGACCAGACCAATGTCGGCGACCTGAAAGATCGGCGCGTCTTCATCCTTGTTGATTGCGATAATGACCTTCGAGTCTTTCATGCCAGCCAGGTGCTGAATAGCGCCCGAAATGCCGATAGCGATATAGACTTCCGGAGCTACGATCTTGCCGGTCTGACCAACCTGATAGTCGTTGGGCACATAGCCCGCATCGACTGCCGCGCGCGACGCGCCGATGGCCGCGCCAAGCTTGTCGGCGAGCGGGTTGATGATCGAGTTGAAGGTCTCGCTGTCCTTCAGCGCGCGGCCACCCGACACGATGATCTTGGCGCTGGCGAGTTCCGGACGGTCACCACCATCAGCGATCTCGCTGCTGACGAAGCTGGAGAGACCCGCGTCGCCCGCACCCGGAGCGTCTTCGATCGAAGCCGAGCCGCCTTCAGCGGTGGCCTTGTCAAACGAGGTGCCGCGAACGGTGATGACGAGCTTTGCATCCGAGCTCTCAACGGTCGCGATGGCGTTGCCGGCGTAGATCGGACGGGTGAAGGTCTTGGGCCCCTCGACCGAGAGAATGTCCGAAATCTGCATCACATCAAGGTGAGCCGCAACGCGCGGAGCGATGTTCTTGCCCGAGGTCGTGGCCGGGGCGAGGAACGCATCATAGCCTTCCATCAAACCAGCGATCAGCGGCGCGACGTTTTCAGCCAGGCCGTTGGCGAAAGAGGCGTCGTCGGCTTTCAGCACTTTGGAAACGCCTGCGATCTTGGCGGCGGCCTCAGCTACCGAACCGCAATCGTGACCGGCAACCAGCGCGGTGACATCGCCCAGCTTGCCCGCAGCGGTAACCACGGCGAGCGTTGCGTCGTTGACCGAAGAATTGTCGTGTTCGACGAGGATGAGAGTGTTCATTGTCTAAATCCCTTTTCTCGAATGGGCCGCTTACGCGATCCCCATTTCCTTGATCTTGGCGACGAGCGCGGCGACGTCTTCGACCTTCACACCGGCCTGACGCACCGGCGGTTCGGCGACGTTGGTGGTGGTGAGGCGCGGAGCGATATCGACACCGAAATCACCCGGCGTCTTGGTGTCGAGCGGCTTTTTCTTGGCCTTCATGATGTTGGGCAGCGAAGCGTAGCGCGGCTCGTTCAGGCGAAGGTCCGTTGTGACGATGGCGGGCAGGCTGAGCTTGACCGTTTCCAGACCGCCATCCACTTCGCGCTTCACTTCGACGCTGTCGCCATCGACCGCAACGGTGTTGGCGAAGGTGCCTTGCGGGCGCCCCATCAGAGCCGCGAGCATCTGGCCGGTCTGGTTTGAATCGTCGCTGATCGATTGCTTGCCCAGGATCACGAGGCCCGGCTGCTCTTCGTCGGCGATCGCTCTGAGGATCTTGGCGACGGCCAGCGGTTCAACCTCTTCATCGGTTTCAACCAGGATCGCGCGGTCGGCGCCCATGGCGAGCGCGGTGCGCAGCGTTTCCTGCGCCTTGGCCGGCCCAACCGAAACCGCGATGATTTCTTCGGCCTTGCCCGCTTCTTTGATGCGGATGGCTTCTTCGACGGCGATTTCGTCGAACGGGTTCATGCTCATCTTGACGTTGGCAAGATCCACGCCGGTGCCGTCGGCTTTGACCCGCGGCTTCACGTTGTAATCGATCACCCGTTTGACGGGCACGAGGATTTTCATGCGGTGTTCCTTCCCTTGATTACACGGCCATCATAGGCGCAGCCGCGCTGTCTCGAATCTCTGTTTGCGGCCTAACTCGCGTTTACGTAAACGTCAAGTTGAGGCCGAGTGGTCGATCTTTTTCTGCGACCATTTGTCGATTGGCGGTTTCGCGCTCCGTCTTTGTCACGTCAACCCACTGTGGCGACGCATTGTTCCGTCGGCGCCTTTGTGGGATGAGTTCTTGAACGGGAGTAGTGCAATGTTTGCAATCAGACGGGCATTCGCGGCGGCGATGGCGGCCCTGTCGCTGGCCAGCGCGGCGGCGGCGCAAGACGCTGGAAACGAAACGCGGATTGGGGAGAAAGACTTTACGTCGCCTCCGGCTACCTTGGCTCAGATGGACTGGCTGATTGGCCAATGGCAAGGCGAGGGCATTCGTGGCGCGCCTGCGATGGAGAGCTGGCTCAAACCTATCGGCGGGACAATGGTTGGTACCTTTGTGCAAGAGGACGCGGACGGGACGATCATGTTCACCGAGCACATGTATCTGATGCAGGAGAACGGCACGCTGGCGCTCAAGCTCAAGCACTTCAACGCCGACCTCACTGGATGGGAGGAGAAGGATGATTTCCTGACCTTCCGCCTGGTCGCGATCGAGGAATGCGCCGTTTATTTCAACGCACTGACCCTGCGCTGCGCGGATCGGGAGCGGCCGGGCGAAGGAATGGTGGCTGCGGTGCGAATGAAGTCTGGCGGGGAACTGGTCTTTCGGTTCACCAACGTTGACACCAAAGGAGTGGCGGAGCGTCCCGCGCCGTTATTGCGGTGTGTCGGCTCTACCCTTGAAATGAACGATTGCGGCGCGCAGATCCTTCGACAAGCGGATGCCGAGCGGGCCCGCTACCTAGCCGCTGCGGTGGAGACAATGGCGGACCGTTCGGAATGGGAAACAAAGGCGCGTCCTGAACTTCAGAAAGATATGATCGCAGCCGACGAGCAATTCACCGCCTACCGCGAGGCGGAGTGCGGCGCCCTGTATGATCGATCAATCATGGGCTCAATCCGCAACATGGAAAACCTTGCCTGTTCGATCATTCTGACGCGCCAACGCACGCACACGATTTGGCGGCACTGGCTTACCTATCCGGATGGGACGCCGCCTATCCTGCCAGAGCCGGAACGCACGCCGATGGTGTCTTGGTAAAGAAAAGGGGCTGCGCCAAAGCTTTTCGGCACAGCCCCTTTGGAATCTATTCTTGGATGCCGATTACGCTGCCTTCTTAACCTCAGCGACGATCTTTTTCGCGGCGTCGCCCAGATCGTCAGCCGGGACGATGGCGAGGCCGGAATTGGCGAGGATTTCCTTGCCCGCTTCGACGTTGGTGCCTTCAAGACGGACAACCAGCGGAACCTGAAGGTTCACGTCCTTGGCCGCCTGCACCACGCCGTTGGCGATGATGTCGCACTTCATGATGCCGCCGAAGATGTTGACTAGGATGCCCTCGACCGCCGGGTCTTTGAGGATGATCTTGAACGCCGCCGTCACCTTCTCGGTTGTCGCGCCGCCGCCTACGTCGAGGAAGTTCGCCGGGAAAGCGCCGTTCAACTTGATGATGTCCATCGTCGCCATGGCAAGGCCGGCGCCGTTGACCATGCAACCGATATTGCCGTCGAGCTTGATGTAAGCGAGGTCGTATTCGCTGGCTTCGACCTCGGCAGGATCTTCTTCAGTTTCGTCGCGCATCTCTTCGATCGCGGGGTGGCGATAGAGGGCGTTGGAATCAAAGCTCATCTTGGTGTCGAGCACGAGCAGGTGCGCTTTGCCATCGGCGTCGGGCTTGGTTTCGACCAGCGGGTTGATTTCCAGCATGTCGCAATCGCTCGCCATGAAGGCGGTGTAGAGCTGCTTGGCCAGTTTCTGGCACTGCTTGTTGAGATCGCCTTCAAGCCTCAGCGCGAAGGCCACGGCGCGCGCGTGGTGCGGCATAAACCCTTGCGCGGGGTTGATCGTGATCGTGGTGATCTTTTCGGGCGTCTCGTGCGCGACGTCTTCGATGTCCATGCCGCCCTCGGTCGAAGCGACCATGGCCACGCGGCCCGTGGCGCGATCCACGAGCATGGCGAGGTAGTATTCGCTCTCAATATCGACACCGTCGGTGACGTAGAGGCGATTGACTTGCTTGCCCGCTTCGCCGGTTTGGATGGTGATCAGCGTGTTGCCGAGCATTTCTTTGGCGTGGCTCTCCACTTCGTCGAGCGAAAAGGCGAGGCGTACGCCGCCTTTTGCGTCCGGGCCCAACTCCTTGAACTTGCCCTTGCCCCGGCCACCAGCGTGGATCTGCGCCTTTACAACGTAGAGCGGGCCGGGCAGCTTCTTCGCGCCTTCCACCGCCTCTTCAACGGTCAGCGCGGCGTAGCCGTTCGGCACCGCAATGCCATGTTCCTTGAGCAATTCTTTGGCCTGGTATTCATGGACGTTCATGTCAGCTGTGATCCCTTTGCTGTTAGCCTCGGAAACCTTGCGCAAATCGGGGGTCGCGCAAGCAATCCGGGGAGAGGTTCCGTCGCACGCGCCTAAGCATGTCTTGGCCCCCTTGAAAAGGCCTTCTCGCAAGGCCACGACTAAAGCCGCATATGATCGACCACAGCCGCCTTCTTGAGATTGTCCGCGAAGCGGGCCGCATGGCTCACGCGCGTTGGCCCGGCGATGGGCACACGCTAAAATCGTGGGAGAAAAACCCGGGTGATCCGGTCAGCGAAGCCGACCTTGAGGTGGACCGGTTCCTGCGCCGCGAATTGGGCGCTTTGCTGCCCTCCGCTGCGTGGCTTTCGGAAGAGAGTGTCGATGACAAGGCGCGAATCGGCAATGGATTGATCTGGTTGGTCGATCCGATTGACGGAACGCGCGATTTTGTACGGGGCCGTCCGGGATGGTGCGTCTCGGTTGCGTTGGTAAGCGCCGGCAAGCCCTTGATCGGGGTTCTGTCGGCGCCAGCGCGGGACGAGGAATGGGTCGCGGAGGCGGGTAAGGGCGCAACGCTCAATGGCCAGCCGCTCAAAGCCAGCTCGCGCACCGAGTTTTCTGGCGCGCGCGTACCCGTCGATCAATTGCCCAGCGTCGATTCGGATCTGGTGATTGTCGAAAAGCCCAATTCGATTGCCCTGCGTATCGCCATGGTGGGCGATGACCGCGCCGATCTGGTTGCGACTCTGCGCTGGGGCTTTGAGTGGGACATTGCGGCCTCGACACTGATAGCGCGCGAGGCGGGTGCGCAGGTGAGCGATGCCTTTGGAAATCCGCTCGCCTATAACAAACACGATCCGCGTGATTTCGGTGTCTTGGTGTGTTCGCCGGGTATTCATGGGGCGGCGGTCCAACGGCTTGCGGAACGAGCCGAAGCGCTGAAATAGTTTGTCTCAAGCTCGCTAACGCTCGCGCCGCACTACCCCACGCCCTCCACCCTTTCACCCGGATCGTACTCCGGAGTGATAATCCGGGTGGAAGGGCGACCGAGGAAAGCAGTCCCCCGGATTCCTTCCTTTTCCCAGTCGCAGGACGCGGGTGGCTACGGCATGGGAGGCGCGGAAGCGCGTCCCGTACCTCAGAATCAATTCGAACGCGCGTCGTTCACGTCGTCTTGGCTGATCGGGATGATCTTGATCTCAACCCGGCGGTTAAGTGGTTCATCTACGCCATCAGCGGTCTTCACGCGAAGCTGGTCATAGCTTTCGCCAAAGCCGCGCGTCGCGAGACGGCTGCGCGCCACGCCTTTAGCCGCGAGATAATCCGCGACCGATTGCGCACGCTGTTCAGACAGGCGCTGGTTCAGCGCATCGCTGCCGGTCGTATCGGTAAAGCCGTACACATCGACGAGGCTGTTGGGGTATTTGATCAAGCTCTCCGCAACCGAATCGAGCGTGGTGTAAAAGCCTGGATTGATATCGGACGAACCGCGCGCAAAGGTCACGCCATCAGGCAGACGCACCAAGATGGCGTCCTGATCGCCGACTTCTTCGACGTCGACACCGCTGCCTTGCGTTTGCTCATCCAGCTCTTTGATCTGATCGTCGAATTGTTTGCCAACAACCGCACCGGCTGAACCGCCGATACCAGCGCCAATGATTCGCGCGGTGTTGCCGCCGATCGCGCCGCCCAGCAGATAGCCTAGCGTACCGCCAAGCCCTGCGCCAATAGCGGTGCGAGAGACTTTGCGCTCGCCGGTGTTGGGGTCGGTTACACACGCTGTGGTGGTGCCCAGCAAGGCCAAGGCGGCGGTGCTGGAAAGCAGAATGCGTGAGATTGTCATGGGTAGTCCCTCCTTCGTCATCACGTGCTTAACATATTAAGCGTTTGTTGCACGGTGTCTTTTGCGGGCTACCGTTGCCCGCCATCGCTTTGCCGCAAGCTGAACAGTTGGCTGGACATGCCACAAGGAAGCCAAGGATGAAGGCTGGCAACTGCCGCAATTTATGGTAGCGCCGTGCCCGTGACACCATTTCCCTGGGCCTACCTTTTCATCATCCTCGGTCTGATCGTGCTCAACGGCGTTTTCGCGATGTCCGAGCTTGCGATTGTCTCAGCCAAGACGTCCCGCCTCAAAGCGCGCGCCGAGGAAGGCTCCTCCGCCGCGCGGATCGCGCTGCGGTTGGCGGCGGAGCCGGGCAAGTTTCTCTCCACCGTGCAGATCGGGATCACACTGATCGGCATCATCGCGGGCGCGTTTTCGGGTGCCAATCTGGGCGGTCCGGTGGGCGAGCGGCTGATCGCGCTGGGCTTGCCGGTGGAGCTGGGTGAACAGGCGGGCTTCTTTTTGGTGATCGCGATCACCACCTATTTCAGCCTCGTTGTCGGCGAATTGGTTCCCAAGCAATTGGCGTTGCGCGCGGCGGTTCCGATCAGTCTTGTCATGGCGCGGCCGATGGCGATCCTTGCGACTGTTGCAGCGCCGCTTGTCTGGGTGCTCGATTCCAGTTCGGCGGTGATCATCCGGTTGTTCGGAATTCGCAGCAAAGGTGCGAGCAGCGTTACCGCCGAAGAGCTGCAAATGATCTTTGCTGAGGCGACGCGTTCTGGCGTGATCGAAGCCGAACAGCATCAGATCCTGACGGGCGTGGTACGACTGGCCGAACGCCCCGTGCGCGAGATGATGACGCCACGTACCGAGGTGGATTGGATCGAGGCAGACGCAGACACCAAGTTGATCCGAAAGACGATTGAGGGAAGCCCGCATTCGCTGTTGCCCGTGGCCGAAGGGTCTCCCGATCAAATCCTCGGCGTTGTGAAAGTCCGCGAAGTGCTTGCGGCTTTGGTGACGGGCGCTGCAATTTCGATTCGCGACATGGCGACCAAGGCTGAGGTCGTGCCAGATCAGTTGGACGCAATGGACGCGCTGAGGGTGCTGCAATCGGCTGATATCGCGATGGCGGTGGTCCACGATGAATACGGTCACTTCGAAGGGATCGTCACGCCGGTCGACCTTCTCACCGCGCTGGTCGGCAATTTTGTGAGCGATCAGGATGAGGGCGATTCGCCTCTTATCGAGGAGCGCAAAGACGGCTCATTGCTGGTTTCCGGCGCGTTATCGGCGGATGCTCTGGCCGACCGTTTGGGGCTGGATTACGGCGATAGCCGCGAATTTGGTACCGCGGCGGGGTACGCGCTGTCGGTTCTCAAACGCCTGCCCGTCGCGGGCGAGCGGTTTGAGGATCAGGGCTGGAGTTTTGAGATCGTTACGATGGACCGCCGCCGGATCGACAAGATCCTGGTCCGGCAGCTGGTCTCAATCGAAACTCAGAAAGCCTAACCCGGAATCACGGTCGAAGCGGTTTGCCCGTCGCCTTCGGGCGCTGCGATGATGTCACGCGTCGTGCGGCCTTTGGCGACCGTGTTGGTCGAGGGATCGCCGGCCAGGCTGCGAATGCTCGGCGCGGCGCGGCCCGCGCGGTCGAGTGTGATCTTCTCAATATCGCTGCGTTCCTGCGGACCGCCGAATAAAGCCTCAAGAGCCTGTTCCGCTGCGGTGCCTTCGGTTGGGCGCGGCGCGCCGGGCGCGGGCGGGGTCAGCGAGAAATCGGGCGGAACCACCAGCGGTGCCTGACGCTGCACAGCGAATTCATCCGGACGGTCGCGATTGAAAAGGCCACCACCGCCGCACGAAGCGAGCGTGGTCGCGGCAATGCCGAGGACCAGAGCGGTTTTAACCCGTTGGGTTTTGATTGTGATCATCATCAATTCTCCAGAGCGCCTTTGGGCGCCTCTTCATTTTGGTCCTTTTCGCCGAAGAACAGCGCGCGGGCAAGGATAAGCACAACACCGATGGTGATAGCGGCGTCGGCGACGTTAAAAATCAGGAAGGGTCGGAAGTCCCCAATGTGCAAATCGGCAAAGTCGACGACATAGCCAAGCGTGTAGCGATCGTAGATATTCCCAACCGCGCCGCCCAGGATCATCGCGAGACCCGCAATATCGGCCATCAAGCGCTCACGCATCATCCACACCAGCACCACGCAAGCGATCCCGGCTGTAATCAGAACCAGCAGCCAGCGCGTCTCCATATCGCTCGCCTCCAGCATGCCGAGCGAAATGCCGTAATTGCGCGTGTAGGTGAGGTCGAAAAAGGGCAGCAGATCGAGCTTCTCGCCGATCTCGTTGAGGCCAAGCGGGCGGGTGACGTACCATTTCGTCGCCTGATCCACCGCCGCAATCATGGCGGCGAGGACGAGGCCGAAGATACGCGCTTTTGTGAAAAGTCCGCTCATACGGGCAGCGCTTTGGCGTCCCACTCTTTGACGGCCTCGTCACAGCGCCCGCACAGCGCGCCGTCTTCGTCGACGTCGGGCAGCAGGCGCCAGCAGCGGCCGCATTTGTGGTCGGTGGATTTGGTGACGATCACCTCGTCGCCCTGCCCCCGCGTCACTGTCCCCGTGATGAACAATTCGGCGAGCTGTTCGTCACTCACGCCTTCGGGCACCGCGCTGGCGGGCACGGTGACGAACGCTTCGTTGCTCGACCGGATGGTTTTTTCGCGGCGCAGCGGTTCAATCGCCTCGGTCACGCGTTCGCGAAGGGCGCGCAGGGCGTCCCATTTGACGCGATCAGCGGGGACCTGCGGGACGCTCGGCCATTCGAGCAGGTGGACGCTGCCGCTTGACCCATCTTCATCGGGCTCGCCATCTTCGGGATAGCGCGTCATCCACACTTCCTCGGCGGTGAAGACCAGCACCGGCGCGGCGTAGCGCACCAGCGCGTGAAACAGCAGATCCAGCACCGTGCGATAGGCGTTGCGGCGCGTGCTGTCCTCACCATCGCAATAGAGCGTGTCTTTGCGGATATCGAAGAAGAAGGCCGAGAGGTCTTCGTTGCAGAAATCCACCAACAGGCGCGTGTAGGTGTTGAAGTCGTATTCTTCGACCGCCTTGCGCAGCTTGCCATCGAGCTCCGACAGCAACGATAGGACGTAGAGCTCCAACTCCGGGATCTCGCCCGCATCGCTCATATCGCCGACATAGCCATCGAGCGCGCCAAGCAGGTAACGGAACGTGTTGCGCAGGCGGCGATATTGGTCGCCTACGCCTTTGAGGATTTCGTCGCCGATGCGGTGGTCTTCGGTGAAATCGACGCTGAGCGCCCACAGCCGGATGATATCCGCGCCGGTCTGCTCCATCATCTTGACCGGATCGGTCGTGTTGCCGAGCGATTTGGACTGCTTGAAGCCCTTGGCGTCCATGGTGAAGCCGTGGGTGAGCACCTGATCGTAAGGCGCGCGGCCGCGCGTGGCGCAGCTTTGTAAAAGCGAGGACTGGAACCAGCCGCGGTGCTGGTCAGAGCCTTCAAGATAGAGGTTGGCGGGCCATTGGAGGTCCGGCCAGCGGCCGCTTTCGAGCACAAAGGCGTGCGTGCAGCCCGAATCGAACCAGACGTCGAGAATGTCGGTGACCATCTCGTAGGCGTCGGGATTGTGATCAGGGCCGAGGAATTCGGCCTTGCGGTCCTCGTCCCACGCATCGACGCCCTCTTCCGCCACCGCCGCGACGACGCGCGCGTTGACTTCGGGGTCTTGCAGATAGGTGCCATCGGGGCGCACGAAGAGCGTGATCGGCACGCCCCAGGCGCGCTGTCGGCTGAGCACCCAGTCGGGGCGCCCTTCGACCATAGAGCCGATGCGGTTCTGGCCCTTGGCAGGGATGAATTTGACCCGCTCGATTTCGGACATGGCACGGCTGCGCAGGGAGCCGCCGCTCTCGAGGTCTTTATCCATCGGCACGAACCATTGCGGGGTGCAGCGGTATATCACCTTGGCCTTGGAGCGCCAGGAATGCGGATAGGAGTGCTCGTAATCGGCAGAGGCCGACAGCAAAGCGCCTGCTTCGCGAAGGTCCGAACAGATCGGGCCTTCGGGCGAGTTGAACGGCTTGTTGATGACGCTGCGGCGGCGTTCCTTGCCGTCTGCGTCTTTGTCCTCCGCGCCCAGCCACAACCAGTCGTCGCGATACCCGCCATCATCCATCACCGCGAATTGCGGGTTGAGGCCGTTGGCCTTGCACAGCTCGAAGTCATCTTCGCCGTGATCGGGCGCCATATGGACAAGCCCGGTGCCGCTGTCGGTGGTGACAAAGTCGCCTTCAAGGAAGGGGCGCGGCGTTTCGTAGAACCCGCCGAGATGGTGCATGGGATGGCGGGCCTTGGCTCCGGCTAGGGCGGTGCCTTTGCCCCTCCAGACGATTTCGAGGTCTGTGAATGGTGCCATTTGCATGGCAACTCGCTGAGCGAATTCGGGCTGAAGATCGGAGGCAAGCAAATAGCGGCCAAGAGCTCGTTGCGATGCTGCGTCTTCAGCGGAATCTCGCCCAACAATGTCGACCAGAATGTACTCAACATCCGCCCCAAAAGCCAAAGCCTGATTCACCGGGATCGTCCACGGTGTCGTCGTCCAGATCACCGCGTGCGCGCCGACCAGTTCGGGGGCGTTCGGAGCCTCGGTGATCTCAAACGCCACGTCGATCTGCGGGCTGTCGGTCAGGTCTTCGTACTCAACCTCGGCCTCGGCCAGCGCCGTCTTCTCGACCGGCGACCACATCACCGGCTTGGAGCCGCGATAGAGATTGCCCGCTTCGGCAAACTTCATCAGCTCGGCGACAATCGTCGCCTCGGCCTGAAAATCCATGGTAAGATAGGGATTGTCCCAATCGCCCATGATGCCGAGCCGCTTGAGCTGTTCGCGCTGTGTGTCGACCCAGCCTTGCGCGTAGGCGCGGCATTCGGCGCGGAATTCCTTGGCGGGAACCTCGTCCTTGTTCTTCTTTTTCTTGCGGTATTTTTCCTCAACCTTCCATTCGATCGGAAGGCCATGGCAGTCCCAGCCCGGCACGTAAGGCGCGTCTTTGCCCAGCAGGTTTTGCGTGCGGCACACCGTATCCTTGAGGATGTGGTTCAAGGCGTGCCCGATATGCATATCGCCGTTCGCATACGGAGGCCCATCGTGCAGGATGAACTTCTCACGCCCGGCGCGCGCGTCGCGCATCGTGCGGTACAGATCCATATCCTGCCAACGCGCGGCAATGCCCGGCTCCTTCTGCGGAAGGCCGGCTTTCATCGGGAAGGGGGTCTTCGGCAGGAAGACCGTGTCCTTGTAATCCCTGTCCTTGGCGCGCTTTGTGCTCTCTTCAGTCATCGGGAAGGGCGCTTAGTAGGTCCCGCGCGCGGTCGCAATCCTTCTCCATCTGCGCCATCAATTCATCGAGCCCGGCAAACTTCGCCTCTCCGCGCAGGAAGTGGTGGAAAGCCACCTCGATTTCCTGGCCGTAGAGGTCGCCGGAGAAGTCGAAGAAATGCGGCTCCAGCAGCTCTTTGGGCGGATCAAATTGCGGGCGGATGCCGATATTGGCCGCGCCTTTGAGCGTTTCACCAGTGGACAGGATCGTGCCCGTCACCGCATAAACGCCGTATTTGGGGCGCAGATAGCTTTCGATGGACAGGTTCGCGGTGGGGTAGCCGAGCTTGCGCCCGTTCTTGTCGCCGTGTTCGACGATACCGCGAATGGCGAAGGGGCGGGTGAGCAGTGTGGCGGCCAGCTGCGGATCGCCCTCTTGGAGGGCCGCGCGCACTCGGCTCGACGACACTACACCCCCTCCATCCGGGCCCGATCCTTCGACTGCTTCGACCACGCGCGAATGCAAACTTCGCTCCGCGCCGAAAGTCTTGAGCAGCTCAACATTGCCGAGCGCCCGTTGCCCGAACGAAAAATCGCCGCCAGTCACAACGCCGTGCGCGCCGAGGCGTTCAATGAGGATTTTCTCGATAAAGTCTTCCGCGCTGGTGCTCGAAAGCTCTTTGTCGAAGTGAAACACCAGCATCGCGGTCGCCCCGGCGGCGAGATAAAGCTCCTGACGTTGCTCCAGAGTAGTCAGCCGGAAGGGCGGCGTGTCGGGTTTGAACAGCCGCACCGGGTGGGGATCAAAGGTCGCGATGATCGAAGGTCTGCCTTCCTTATGCGCCCATTGGATCGCTTCGCCCGCGACCGCCTGATGCCCTTGGTGGAAGCCATCGAAATTGCCCAGCGCTATAATCGCGCCGCGCAAGGGGTCTTGGACAGGGTCACGGTGATCGAGCCAGCGCATGCGGGGTGTTTAATCAGCGCGCCGATAGGTGACAAAGGAAAAGGCCGGTCTCTCACCGTCTTCTTCGTGATCCTCGCGCGCGGTTTCGACCCATTCGGGGCCGAGTGACTTCATAAAGGTGTCGCCATCGTAATCGCGGTGGATCTCGGTCACTTCGATGCGGTGGGCTTGGTCGCGGAAGATATCGTAGATTTCCGCGCCGCCAACGATCGGGACTTCGTCTGGCTCGCTGGTTTTGGCGGTTTCTAGCGCTTCTTCGAGTGTGGCGACCACTTCCGCGCCTTCACTATCCCAGTCTTCACGTCGGGTCAGAACGATATGGCGGCGGCCGGGCAACAAGCCGGGCAGACTCTCAAAAGTCTTGCGCCCCATGATCATAGGTTTGCCCATGGTCAGCGCCTTGAACCGCTTGAGATCGGCGGGCAGCCGCCAGGGAAGCGTGCCTTCACGGCCAATCGTGCCGTTGCGTGCCACGGCGTAGATCAGCACGATTTCGGGTTCAGACGCGGCGCTCACGAGGCTTTGTGGCTCACCCGCGTGACGTGGCCCATCTTGCGCCCCTCGCGCGCTTCGCGCTTACCATAAAGGTGCAGGTGCGGCTCGCCCGGCTCGTTCAGCATCTCATGCGCGGTCAGCGCCGCTTCGCCGACGATATTGCGCATTTCGATGGCGGGGAAACGCGATCCGGTTTCGCCCAGCGGCAAGCCGCAAATGGCGCGGATGTGGTTTTCAAACTGGCTGGTCGCCGCGCCTTCGATCGTCCAGTGGCCCGAGTTATGGACCCTTGGGGCCATCTCGTTGAAGACCGGCCCTTGCCGCGTGGCGAAAAATTCGAGCGTCAGCACGCCGATATAGCCCATAGCGTCGGCGACCTTTTTGGATATCGCGCGCGCTTCTTCGACCTGCGATTCGATCGCTTCGCCAGCGGGCAGCACCGATTTCACCAACATGCCGCCTTCGTGGAAGTTAGCCGAACTGTCCCAGAAGCGCACTTCGCCGTCGCGGGCGCGCACGAGGATGACGGAGTACTCGTCGAGGAAATCGACCATTCCTTCGTAAACGCAGGGACGGCCCGGAAAGCGAACACCGGCAGCGTCGTGCTGAGAGGCGACGCGCCATTGGCCTTTGCCGTCATAGCCATCGCGCGCGGTTTTGAGGATGCCGGGCGTGCCGATCCGCTCCATCGCGCGGGCGAAATCGTCGTCGCTTTCAACGCGCATATAGGGCGCGCAGCGCCCACCCAATTCTTCGACGAAGCGCTTTTCGTTGAGCCGATCCTGCGCCACTTCGAGCGCGCGCGGCAATGGCGCGAGCGTGTCGACGGGAACGGCGCTGGTGGCGCTGACAGGCACGTTTTCGAACTCGTAGGTTACCACGTCACAGCGTTGAACAAACTCGGCGAGCTTGTCGCTGTCGCTCCAACTGCATTCGAACAGTTCCGCGCACGTGTCCGCCGCGACGTTGTCGCCCGGCGGTGCGTAAGAAATCGAGTGGTAGCCGAGCTGGCTCGCCGCCATGGCCATCATGCGGCCGAGCTGACCCGCGCCAAGAATGCCGATGGTCGAACCGGGGGGAAGGGGGAAAGAAGGGGTCATTCGTCTACCGGAGCCTCCGTAACCGCCGCCGAGCGCGCGGCGCGCCAGTCTTGCAACCGCTGCGACAGAGCTTCGTCCTGAAGCGCCAGGATCGCCGCCGCCATGAGACCAGCGTTAGTTGCGCCCGCCTCGCCAATCGCCAGCGTGCCGACTGGGACACCGGCGGGCATTTGTACAATGGATAGCAGGCTGTCCTGGCCCGACAGCGCGCGCGATTGCACCGGCACGCCAAGCACGGGCAGATGGGTCATCGCTGCGATCATACCGGGCAAATGCGCCGCACCACCTGCGCCAGCGATAATCACGCCAAACCCTTCGGCTTCGGCGCCCTTGGCAAAGGCGCTCATGCGGTCTGGGGTGCGGTGGGCGGAGACGATGCGCGCCTCGTGATCGACGCCGAGTTCTTCCAGAACGTCACACGCGCGCTTCATGGTCGACCAGTCTGACTGGCTCCCCATGACAATGGCTACTCTTCCACCCATTCGCCGCCTCAGCTGTCTTTCAGATAATAGCGCTCACCCGGCTCCATATCGTCGGAGAAATCGTAGATGATCGGTTGGCCGGTGGGAATCTCCAGCCCGGTGATGTCCTCATCTGAGATCTGGCTGAGATGCTTGACCAGCGCGCGCAAAGAATTGCCGTGCGCGGAGATGATCACCGTCTCGCCTTTGGTGAGAACGGGGAGAATATCGCTCTCCCAGTAAGGCAGAACGCGCTCAATGGTCAGCTTCAGGCTCTCTGTGTACGGCACGTCAATGCCTTCATAACGCGGATCTGCGCCCGGATCATATTCGCTGCCCGCCTCCATTTCCGGCGGCGGCGTGTCAAAGCTGCGGCGCCAGATATGCACCTGTTCATCGCCGTGCTTATCGCGGGTCTCTTGCTTGTTCAGCCCGGTCAGGCCGCCATAGTGCCGTTCGTTCAGGCGCCAGTCTTTCGTGACCGGGAGCCATAGCCGGCCCATTTCCTCCAGCGCCAGATTGAGCGTCTTGATCGCGCGGGTTTGAAAGCTGGTGAAGCATGTCGTGGGCAGCACGCCCTTTTCCTTCATGAGCGCGCCCGCAGCCTTCGCCTCGGCTACGCCCTTTTCGGTGAGGTCCACATCCCACCAACCGGTGAACCGGTTTTCAAGGTTCCACTGGCTCTGGCCGTGGCGAACAAGAATTAGCTTTGGAATGACATTGCTCCCGAAATTTGTGGCGCTCTAGCCTCCGGGTGGATGGCCCTCAAGGTGCGAAGCGATAGGGCACAATAAGACGCGGAGGGAGCGGGCGGCTGGGCACCGAAAAAAGAGATAGGCTCCCGTTAGCTTTCGCTGTCGGGTTTGGAAAGGTCCGCTTGGCCCGATTCGCGCATCTCTCTGCTCTGCGATTTTCGCCGACGCAGGTTCTCGCGCAGCTTTGCAGCCAGGCGTTCCTCTTTCGTCAGCTCGTGCGACATCTTCTTGTCCAGGCTTTCAGTCATACGAAACGCCTTGGCGCTAGAGCCGCGCAAGTTCAAGCCGTTCGCAGGCATCGCTTGACATTCGCGCGCATGCCGACAATAGGGCGCGCCTCGATTGGCTGCTGTAGCTCAGTGGTAGAGCGCACCCTTGGTAAGGGTGAGGCCGAGAGTTCAATTCTCTCCAGCAGCACCATTTCTTCTTTTCGGTCAGAACTCCCTAAAAATGCAAACGGAACAGTGGTTTGCGGAGTTCTAAAGCCTGCTTCTCGGCAGTACTCCAAATGTCCTGAAAAGGTCAGTTTTAGCGCCAGTCTCTTGAGCTCAAACGAGCCATTTTTCCAAATATCTGAGACACTTGAGAGAAAGCGCAGCGAGAGTTCTAACAAATCTGCGAAGTCTGCTTGCGGGCCGCTCAGATCGCGGCGTTTCTCTTGAAGAACGAGCTTTCGGCGCTCGAAGTCGTCGATGCGCTTTTCGTAGGCCGTTATTACTCTTGGATTGCTTGCAGCGACCACACCATCGAGAAGCTTATCAATATCCTGCTCTAGCTTCGATAGCTCTTTCTTTATCGCGTCAACCGCTGATGTGGCTTTTTGGGCTTGTGCATCCAAGATGTCCTTCAGCATAGCTGCTGCCATATCTATTGCGGTCTTAGACGGTTGGATGTTGGCCAGAACCTCTTCGAAATCTCCCTCAAGTTTATCGCGGCGGATGGTCTTGCCATAGAGATCGCACCCCTTGCTGCGGCAAAAATAGTACGGGTACTTCTTGTATTTTCCTTTCGACCAGCCAGCCGTGAGAGGGGTCGAGCATGACGCGCAAGCAACAGCGCCGCGAACCGGAAATTCGTCGCGGACATCTTTGCGCCATGCCGCATAAGCTCCCTCTTGGAGCCGCTCCTGGATACGCTCAAAAACGGCGATACTCACAAGACCGTCATGCTGGCCTTGGTAGATCGACACGCCATAGGGGCGACCATCGACTAGGCCAGCATAGAGCTGGTTTGTCAGGAGTTGTTTGACGCGTTGCTCTTTGATGCGTTTCGTTGTTTTTGCTCTTGGGAAGTTGGGTTCTTCATCAAGGAAGCGGGCAACCTCGGACTGCGTTTGGAATCGTCCCGTTGCATATCCTTCGAGCGCTTCCCGCATGATCGACGCAACGGGCTCATCGAGTACCAAACACTTGCCTGAGCCTTTGGCTTTGACGTACTTGTATCCAGGCGGTGGGACGGCCTGGACACAGAAACCTTGTTCCATGCGTGCAATGCGCTTTTGACGATTTTGGCGCACTAGAGCTTCACGTTCATAAGCGCCCGCAGCGGCTGCGATTGTTTCGTTGAACTTACCCTCTGGGCCATCCTGAAAATTGAAGTTCAGGCATTCACGGATCGCTCCACGTTCGACCATCAGTCTGTTCAATCGAAGATGGAATTCGACATCGCGACTATATCGCTTGAGATCATCAAAGATGACGACGAAGCGCTCAGTCGGATTGCTGTCGAGAAAACTGAGGAGCGCCACCATACCGGGACGATTCATGAAATCGCCGCCACCTGATACGTCGTCTGGGAAGACCGCGACGACCTCATAGCCTTTGGCCTCCGCATATTGACGGCAACGGTGTTCTTGTGAGCCAAGCCCGCTTCCGTCAGCGACTTGTTTCTTGCCGCTGACACGACAGTAGAGGACTGCTTTTTGTACTGATCGTGTGCTTGTCATGACGTTGCCTCCTCGACCGCCGAGGTCAATCTAGAAGAGGAGGCGGTCTCAAATTCAGTTGCGATGCTTTGATGTGAATATTCTACCGTATCGGAGCGTCGCGATGTGGATTTTTTGCCTTTCTCCGCCGCTTGTCCACATGCGGCCTGCTCTGACTTTTCGGGCTCGAAGCGGACCCCATAAACTGCCAGTTGCAGCATGATCTCCCAGAGCGCTTGAGTGAATTCAAGTTTCTGCTCTTCACTCATATCAACTGCATCAGAGAGAAACGGCGCATAGCGTTCATAGTCGACCGTAGTGATAGGGCGGCGTTCTTTGGGAAGTTGTGTTTGATTTGTCTGCGTCATGCCTGCCGCTCCTTTCGTTATCGGTTCATCCATGTCCCCTTCGTTTTCTCAGCCGCACCATTGCGCCTGAGAAATGAGAACAAAAATAGAACATATAATTTGAGATTTGCCTAGAGAAATCTTCGACTTATTCGATCACCGCTCTGGGCCTTGTTCTTGGCTCCGTTGTGCCTGATGCTCGCGCCGCAGCTCTTTTTCGATTGTGCGGCCTTTCGAGTAGGCCTCCCGCATCAGCTCGGAGGCACGAAGCGCATCGCTGACGAAAATGCTGCGACTATCGCGCGGATTGCCGTCCTCGTCGGTGTAGGTGCGCGAAACGTCGATTGAGACGTAGGGGCCGCGTTCGCTTTCATTCTCCCAGAGTGTCGCTTTGAGGCGGCCATCACGGATTACAGTCGGCTGCTTCTTACTCTGCTCATGCTCATGTGTGGGTTCATTAGACATCTGTTTGGTTTCCTTTGCTGATTTAGCGGCTGCGATCATGCTCTGCGCGCATCCGAATGGATTTGCTGCGGAGGCGTTTTTCGCCTTTGAAAATGCGCTGTTCGCGCTCTGCCTCGCGCCTGCGGTCGATGGTCAAAGCGCTGTGACCTTGGGGCATGAGCGTCAGTTCCATCTTTGGGATTTGGCGCTCTGCCTTAAGGCGCTCGATTTCAGCGCGTGTGACGGGTGAGCGATGAATGCGCTCATTGCATGCCTGCGCCTCTGCACGATTGGCAGCAGCGTTGGATCGCACCATTGCAATGGTGGGGCGTTTGATTGGGGTATCCATTTACTTCTCCACGACTGTGTATGGGGCATCTGCATATTGCGGCAGATGCGCGAACTCAGGAGGCACGGGTTTTTCCCGCACGGTCCGCCAGGCGTGTCCGAACCACGTTTTGACGCGGACCCTGTCCATGCCTTTGAGCGGATGATGAGGATTACTCTGGAAGCGCCGATCCATTGGGCGATTTGAGTAATAAGGGTCGAGATCAGCGAGGACAGGGCCGCTTAGGCCGTCCAGAAAGATGATCGCTTTGCCGCGCGGTAGATGACGGATTTCATCTCCTTCAATCAGCGCGCGCTTTTGCTGCGAGCGATGTTTCTCACCGCGACTATGATGGGCATACTCTGCACCAAGCTTTACAGGGTCGCCGCCCGACAGGAGTCGGCGCAACGTGTGTTTTTTCTGCAATGCAGATTCAGAGCGCTTTAGGTCATCATCGAAGTATGTTGTTGCTGCCCCGATGGACTTTGACAGGCGCGATGCGGTCTCGTCATCACGCACGCCAAAGTAAATCTGCATGCCCGCACCCGCAGGTAGCAGCGTGTCACCATCAGTGACCAAAGCTTTCATTTGCTTAAAAGACTGTGTGACAAGGAATGCACGACATCCTTGACCTGCGCCGAGGTTAAGTACCTCTGCCAGCAAGGGAAATGGTGCAAGCATCGCTGCCTCGTCCACCCACCAATCCTGTTTCTGAGCATTAGGTCTGCGGCCCTTGAGCAGCTTCAGATTCGTCAGAAAAGTACGGATAATTGGTGCCCAGCTTTTTACGAAGTCAGGCAACGGCATCAGGTACAGGTTGGCGCTGTCATGATCGCAAAACTCTTCGAGGCTCACATCAAACGGCGGCGAGATCGAGGCGAGGAGATCAGGATCAGACAGGCAGCGAAATGCGTTCTGTGCCTCTGCGACGACGCTCAAGAAGGCGTTGCTCTCTGAAGCAATGCCGTTTGCAATGTAGCCAGCGGCAGCGCGTACATCAGAAAAGCGGCTGGCGCTCATCCGTGCGATGAGGTCTTCGGTTTCTTCGTTATCTTGAAGGAGAAGGCCTAGATTGTGATTGAAGGTTTCAAAGGAATGGAAACCTTCAGTTTCGACACCTGACAGACTTAGGGATTTACAGAGCCCCTGGGCTGAAAGTTCAAAGAACCTGTTTTTGCCGCCTTCCGTTTCAGGAATGCTATCTTCAAACAGCCGCGTGATGTCTGCAATGAGTGTTGGGCTGTCGAGCGTGATGTGGCTCATCAAGTCAATTTTATGCTGTGGGCGGCAGAAACGTTTATGCGGGGCCCAAAACCAACTTGAGCGCATTTCGGCGGTCTGGTCGCGTCCAACCATTGCGATCTCTGCCTTGAGATCGAAGAACACCTGATTGTTTTGGCTAAAGCCTGTACAAGCGTTGTAGCCAATCACGCCTGTTAGTTTTCCGCTGCGTGGACCAGCGTTGATGATCCCGCCCGAATCCCCCGACCAATAGAGGGCGCGGCCATAGGCGAACCCAATATGGATCGATTGCTTGGTACGTGTAAAATAGCCTTCACGCTTGAGTTCTTGCTCGCTTGCCCAATGAGCGCTGCCGTTGCGAAAGCGCTCATTGCGAGCACGAAACTCTCTTGTCGTCATGGCTTAGCGCCCGCTTCCTTGGGATATGCCAAAGACGCCGAACGTCAGGACAAGAAAAATGACGAACTTGGCGAGCGCATATCCGCCGACAGCAACCATGAAGGCCCAGAAGTAGGATACGAAGGTGCCTTCGAAGCCATAGTTTGCACGGGTGAACGCCCTCACGGCTTCGATACTGGCTTGATAGAGGTAGGGTCCGCAGAAAAAGACAAAGGCAATGCTGCCGATCTGGTTCAACGGACCGAGGGCGGCGCTTGTCTCGTTTGAGCCTTCATTTTGTTGCGACATCAAAACGCCCCTTTTGGATTTGAGTGATGTCTTTAATCTTACGGACGGCACGCCGTTGTGTTGGGCGATTTGGCACAAAAATGGCCCCGAAGGTGGGGCCATTCTCGTTTGTGATTTCGGGGAGCGCTTAAGGGTTTGGCACTGCGTCAAACCGAGCACTCGCAACACGAAAGTACTCAGACCAGGCATTGCGCAGGTTATTCACCTGAGTTGATGTCATTTGGCCTGATGTGACGCGACCAAAACCCCAAAAGCTCACTGTGCAGCCGCGCAAGAATCCTGCGCGGGGAAGTGGCAGTCGCTCGCGCCCATCGAGCAAAGCGTTTGGCGATCGCACAGCCCCAGTCTCAACCCCATCTGTCAGTATGATGATATGATCACCAGCGGAGCAATCATAGCGGTTCCATTCCAACACCGCAGTAATCTCCGTGCGTGACTGCCGAGGCGCATCGCTCGCGCCCGAGCGGGAAATCAGGCGGGCCACGTCACGTGCGACAGATCGAGGTGGGCTGGAGCGCCGTGTAAGCTGGGCATCGTAGCGCAGTGGATTTGCATTATTGATGTCGCCGAAGGTGCGAACTGAAACCCTGTTGCCAAGGCG
>JBCCBZ010000014.1:0-102161 GCA_039033755.1 Pseudomonadota bacterium
CTTCGAAGGGCTCGCCGTCCATGCGGCCGACAAAGTCGATCTTGAGGCGGTCGCCGTCCGCGGCGGGACGCTCTACCGGCTCGAACTGGCGGTTGCGCTCGGCAAGACCGGTCAACTCGGTGTCCACCTCGGCCGGATCGATGGCGACGACGGGGCGCTCCACCTTGATCTCTTCAAGGCCGCTCACCTCGAATTCGGGCAGCACCTCGTATTTGATGGCGAACGAGAGGTCGCCCTTGCCGTCGACGACGTCGGACATCTGCGTCTCGTCGAGGTCGACATCGGGCTGAAGCGCGGGCTTCTCGTCCCGCTTTTCGACGGCATCCCTGATGGTTTCTGTCATCACCTCGTTGATGACGTCGGCCATGGCGGAGCGGCCGTACATGCGTCGCAGGTGCGCCATCGGGACCTTGCCCGGCCGGAAGCCCTTCAGCTTCACCTTGGTGCGCATGTCATCGAGGTAGGCGGTGAGCCGCTCATCGAGCGTTGCGGCAGGCACGACCACCTTCAACTCCCGCTGCAGCCCGTCCGCGCGGGTTTCCGTCACTTCCATAGCTTCACTTTCTGAGCGCACGACATTTTTCGAGGAACGGCGCTCATGTCGCCCTCACACCGCGCCAAGTCAATGGCAAGCATACTTCGCAGGCAAAGTGCCGGGGCCAAGTCCCGCATGGTAGGAGGTCGTGCCGAGCTATTTCGATGAGCCGCAAGGCCATGCTTCGTGGCAACCCTGCAAGGCGCCAAGCGAGCCACCCCCAAAGCGCGACCGCGCGCCGGCCGGTCAGGCCGCCCCCTCGGAGACATTCGCGTAGCGAATTGTCGTGAGAGAAGAGATCCGTCTTAGAACTCAGTGATTTCGACTTCCAATTTGCGGAAACCGTGCACGAAGTTCGCACGCACCCGCGACACATCTCCGGCGACGTGCACACGCATGCGCCGCTTGTGCATCTCCTCAAGCAGAATTCGCAGCTGAAGCTCAGCCAGACGCGCGCCGACGCAGCGGTGAATGCCGTAACCGAACGCGATGTGGCGTTTGGCGTTGGGGCGCTCCAGATCGAGTGTGTGCGGATCTTCGAAGATCTCTTCCTCGTGGTTGGCCGCGAGATACCACAGGACGACTTTCTCACCCGCTTTGATTGTTTGGCCGAACACTTCGGTGTCTTCGGTGCAGGTGCGGCGCATGTGAGCCAGCGGCGTTTGCATCCGCAGCATTTCCTGGACCGCGTTCGGGATAAGGTCGGGGTTCTCTTCGAACTTCTTGCGCTGATCCGGGAATTTATCGAGCGCATGGACAAATCCGCTCATCGAATTGCGCGTCGTGTCGTTGCCGCCAACGATCAACAGGATCAGGTTGCCCATGAATTCTTCCGGGCGCATCTGGTTCATCGCTTCAGAGTGGATCATCATCGAAATGAGATCGTTGCCGGGCTCTTTATCCATGGTGCGCTCGATCCAGAGCGATTGGAAATACGCGGCCATTTCGTGGAGGAATTCCCACCGCATTTCGTCCAGTTCGCGCACGGTCGCCAGTTCGGTGTCACCCGACCAGTCGGACCAGAAGGTGAGCATCCGGCGGTCTTCCCAGGGAAAGCCGAACAGGATGGCGAGCATGCCGGTCGTGAGCTCAATCGAGACTTTGTCGACCCAGTCGAATGTTTCACCGCGCGGGAGAGAATCGAGCAACTCGCCGGTGCGTTGGCGAATCTCTGGCTCCATCTGAGCCATGCCCGATGGCGTGAATTTCGGCGCAACCGTACGGCGCTGACCTGTGTGCTGTGGACGGTCCATGGCGATGAACATCGGCAGTTCGCGCCGATCCACGCCGGATTCGGCCAATTCCTCCTCGGTCAGCCGATTAAGAATGGTGATACCGCCATGCTCCCAGCTCGAAGAAAAGGTCTCCGGCAACGCTTCGATATGCTGGATCGCCTTGTGACCAACGACCGACCAGTACGGCCCGAACGGGCTGTCGTCGATCCAGTGCAGCGGGCCAGCCTTTTGCATCTCGGCCGCGATCGGCTGCCACTTGTCCTCGTAATAAATGTCCGAACGGCTCAAATCCCACTTGTGCGGGTGTACGGGGCGTTCTTCCGGATGCTCGGAAAAGTGCTTAGTCAGCGCTTCATACGCGGTCGGCGACGTGCGTACTTCAGGACGTGGCGGGGCTTTCGGACCGGAAGTGGTTGGGGCGGCTGTGGCCATGACTGTTCTCTCTCCTAGCAGAAGAGCGAATCGCCAGCCTGTTTTTCGTCAGGCTTTCGTACCACCCGCTCCCTTACGGCATCCTGCCCTAACTGACACTCATGTCAATAGTCAGTTTCATTTGGCTACTTATTCAGCGGGTTCCAGTTCAGTGTTGTCAGGCGCTTTCTTGCGACCCGAGAACAGGGATCCGAACAGCGCGCGCTTCTCGCGGCCCGCGCCGCCCGATTTCATGACCTTCTTCTTGAACAAGAGCGATCCGCCTTTGACCAGAACGATCACGGCGAACGCCTGCCAGGCCAGCGCAACGACGTGCACCCACAAGGCTTGGTCCAGCGCCGCGCGCGCGAGCATCGCAAAAGGTGAGGACAGCGGGAAGATAATCGCCGCCATCTCCATGCCCGACCCGATATTGCCGACATTGGCCGCGGCGAAGAAGAACACCATCAATTGCAGCATGGTGACCGGCATCGACATGGTCTGCACTTCGCGCACGCTCGACGCCATCGAACCGATGGTGAGGAACAAAGAGCCGAGCAGCAAATAGGCCATCGAAAAATAGATGACGCCTAACGCCAGGAACAGCGGCCAGCCCACCGCCGGGCTCTTCAGATCTTGAAAGCGGCCTTGCGTGACGGTGACTATGGCGTCCTCGGCAATCGCCCAGAACCCCCAGCCGACGCTGCCCCAAACCGCAATCCCGATGAAGCTTACGCCCAGCATCGCGAACAGCTTGCCCATGAACACCGCGTCCATTGGTAAGGCGGCGGCGAGGATTTCGATGATCTTGTTACCCTTTTCTTCCGCCAGGTTCGACAGCACCATCCCGCCCAGCAGCATGGTCAGCATGAACAGCAGCACTTGGCCGGCCTGCGCGGTGCGCGTGCGGCTGGTGCGTTCGGACGCGGCGCTGGTGGCGACGATCTCGGTTCGCGAGGTGGGAAAGGCGCTTGGCGATTGGCTCAGCGCGGTCGCCGCGATCAGCTCAATGGATCCCTTCCACCGGTTCACCTGGCCTTGGGTCCCGACGACTTCGGGCGCGCTTAGCGTACCCGTGACGATGGCTGCGTAATTGCCTTTGCGCGAGTCCATAAACTCGCCCGCGTCAAAGTCCTGCGCGGTGGCGTCGGTCTCCTTGATACCGACAAGGTTCGGCATGGCGCGCCCGATTTGTGGTCGCAGCGCTTGAAATGCGGATGTCATCGCCGCGTTGTCTTCAGCGCTCATCGCCAGACCCACTTCATAGGAGACGGCGGTTTGCTGATTGGCTTTGCCGATGCTGCCGGCAAGCCCACCGACCAGAACCGGGAACAGCGGCCCGATGAGAAAGAACAGGAACGCGCGGCTGAACAGCACCGCGATAAAATCACGCCGGGCAATCACCCAGGCGGCCTGCAAGAAAGACAACCGAGGGTTGGTCGCCGGGGCGTTCTGCATCGTTTCGTATCCAGTCATGGCGTTTACCCCTGCGCGTCGGCTTCGAGCTGGCGCGCGGCCGCTTCGCCGGCGATCGCGACAAAGGCGTCGTGCAATCCAGCGCGCTCGATAGAGAGCGAGAGGATGCCCGCATCCCCCTCAATCAGGCTTTTGAGAAGCGGCTCCACGCCCGTTTCGGGCAGCGGGAAATAGAAGAAATCGCCTTCGCGCCGGGTCTCTTCGGGCAGAGCGGCGGTCCAGCCGCCTTCGCGCGCTCGCGTTTCAAGCCGCACCTGCGCCGGGATCCGGTCGCGCGCGGTCTCGACGCTGCCGGCATAAGGCACCTTGCCCCCGGCGATGATCGCAACGCCCTCGCACAGGCGTTCGGCGTGGTGGATGACGTGGGTGGAGAAGATGACGGTCACGCCCTCTTCAGCCAGCGCGCGGATCATCCGCTCCAGCTTACCCTGGTTGATCGCGTCGAGCCCGGAGAACGGCTCATCCAGCACCACCAGACGCGGATGATGAACCAGCGTGCCGAGCAATTGCACGGTTTGCGCCATGCCTTTGGAAAGCTGGCGAATGGTGCGGTCCTTGGCGTAGCCCAGGTCGTGGCGTTCGAGCAGCTCAACCGCGCGTTTGCGCCCTTCGGCCAGAGGCAGGCCGCGCAGCGCACCCATAAAGGCGATCGCTTCAATGCACTTCATCGCCGGGTAGAGGCCGCGCTCTTCTGGCAGGTAGCCGATCAACCGGCCGATATCGTGCGGGCGATCATGGCCGAACACGCGGCGCACGCCTTCGTCGGGGTCAATAATGCCCAGCAGCATGCGCAGGGTCGTGGTCTTTCCCGCGCCGTTGGGACCGAGCACGCCGTAAATCGCACCTTCGGGCACGGACAGGTCCACGCCATCGACCGCGCGCGTGCCATCAAAGCTTTTGACTAAGCCGCGCGCTTCAATCGCGAGAGGTCGGGTGCCGTTTTCCGAGCCATTCACACTTTGTGTGTGTTTGCTCGCCTGCATAAGATCGCCTACTGCCATATTCATGGCTCCACTGGTTAAAGCTCACCGCTAAACGGGAGTAACCCTAAATATGGTTAATGGGCCGGTCACCATATCTATCAGCGACGATTGGGAACGCGCGATCAGCGCGAAGGCGCGCGAGCTGGGTTTCGCGGCCTGCGGTTTTGCGGGCGCCGCGGAAGACCCGGTGCGCGCTGGGCGGCTGGAGCAATGGCTGGGCGAAGGGCATCACGGATCGATGGAGTGGATGGAAAAGCGCCTCCACCACCGCCGTTCGCCGCAAGGACTATGGCCTGAGGCGAAGAGTGTCATCGCGCTGGGTATGAGCTACGCGCCGGGCCATGACGCGATGGCGCTCGATGGCGTGGGCGACCGGGCGCGCATTTCGGTCTACGCGCGGGGCAAAGACTATCACGATGTCGTGAAGAAGCGCCTGAAAGCGCTGGCCCGCTGGATTGTGGAGCGCGCGCCGGAGGCGGATGTCAAAGTGTTTGTCGACACCGCGCCGGTGATGGAAAAGCCGCTGGGCGAGGCTGGCGGGCTGGGCTGGCAGGGCAAGCACACCAATCTGGTAAGCCCTGATCACGGCAGTTGGTTGTTTCTGGGGGCAATCTACACGACGTTAGAATTGGAGCCCTCGACCCCGCACCGCGACCAATGCGGGAGCTGCCGTGCGTGTCTGGATGCGTGCCCGACTGATGCCTTTCCCGCGCCCTACAAAATCGACGCCCGCCGCTGCATTTCCTACCTCACCATTGAACACAAGGGACCGGTCGCGGAAGAATTTCGCGAGGCTTTGGGTAACCGCATTTATGGCTGTGATGATTGTTTGGCGGTGTGCCCTTGGAACAAATTTGCGCAGCAAGCGCACGCGGCGAAGGAATTCCTGCCCCGTGCCGAACTGGTCGCGCCGCGATTGGACGAGCTGTTGGCGTTGGACGATGCGGGGTTTCGGCGCGTCTTTTCCGGCTCTCCGATCAAGCGGATTGGCCGCGATAGGTTTGTGCGCAATTGCCTATACGCAGCGGGCAACAGCGGCGATGAGAATTTGCGCGGTTCGGTCGAAGCGCTGCTAAACGATCCCGACCCGGTGGTGTCTGACGCCGCGCAGTGGGCGATCAGTCGGTTTTGAACTCTTTGTTATGCTGACCCAATAGCGGGGCTGACCCGACAGCGCTTTGCGTCCAATCGCCGAAGCGGCTGGGCTCGCGCATCTGGAACAGCGTGCCTTCGCTCGGATGCTCGCTGGCCTCGAAAAAGCCCGCTTCACGCAGATGCGGGTCGTCCACCACATCGTTCAGATCGGTGACCGGCATGGCGGGAATGCTGGCTTCGCGCAGGATCGCGAGACACTCCGCTGTGGTCTTGGTCTGCGCCAGTTCGGCGATCTTCTGGTACAGTTCAGGCCCCGCTGAAAGCACCCCGCGCGGATCGGCAAACCGCTCTTGGCCCGCAAATTCGGGATCGCCCAGCAGGCGGATCACCATCGGAAAATGTTCGAGCACATAGGGCACGATGCTGATCCAGCCATCCTTGGTCTGGAAGGGCTGGCGATCGGGGTCGACCTGGCGCCCATACCCCGCCTCTCCGTTGGGCGGATCGAAGCTCTTGGCGTCCAAGTGCTCCTTCATCATGAAGCTGGTGAAGCTTTCAAACATCGGCACTTCGACGAATTGTCCGCGCCCGGTGCGTAAGCGATGGATGATCGCCGCCTGTGTCGCATAGGCAGCGTGAAGCCCCGCGACCTTGTCCGCGATAAGCGAGGGTAGATAGCGCGGGCTTTCCTGCCCATCGACGCGCGGCAGCAAGGTCGTCGCACCGCTGGCCGCCTGAATCACATCGTCATAGGCTTGCAAGCCAGCGTAAGGGCCGTCCGACCCGAAGCCGACGCAGTGCACATAGATGATCTCGGGCGAAAGCGCCTTCACCGCCTCATAGCCAAAGCCCAGCTTCTCAATCGCGGCCTCGCGCACGTTGTGAATGAACACATCGGCTTCGCTCAGCAGGTCGCACAAAACCTTTGCGTCGCCATCGTCTTTGAGGTTCAGGCCAAGGCTCTTCTTACCCCGGTTCAGGGCGTGGAAGCCCGGCGCCATGCCTTGGGTTTTCGCTGGCTTCGCGCTGTAGCGGTAGACATCCCCGCCGGGCGCTTCGATCTTGATGACCTCCGCTCCGAAATCGGCGAGGATTTGCGTTGCGTAGGGGCCGAAGACGACGCTCGTCATGTCGACCACCTTCAGCCCTTCGAGCATCGGCTGGCCATCAGCGCTCGCGATCATGTCAGATAAGCTCTTTCAGCGGCACGTCCGGGTCCGCCAGCGCGGCCGGATCGACCTTGCCCGGTTCGCTTTCGAGCAGCTTACGCCCCTGCACATAGTCTTTCATCGTGCCCACGCAGTCAAAGGCGATTGGCTTGCCTTCCTTCATATAAACAACGGTAAACTTGCGGCTTTCCGGATCGCCGCGCGTGATGGCGTCGTCATAGCCAAGGTTAAGCCCGGCGGTTTGCAGCTTTAGGTCATACTGGTTTGACCAGAACCACGGCAGAGCCTTGTAGGGCTCTTTTTCGCCCATGATCGCCTTCGCGACGGTGTTCGCCATATCGTTGGCGTTCTGGACCGATTCCAAGCGGATTACCGCGTTTTCAGCGAAAGCGTTGGCGTGCGCGGCGCAGTCACCGATCGCGTAGACATCGTCGAGAGTGGTGCGGCAAAAGACATCGACATCGACACCGTTCGAGGCTGCGGCTCCAGCGACGATCAGCGGGGCGATGGCGGGGACAATGCCGATCCCGGCGACCACCATATCGCAGGGCACCTCTTCGCCGGTGTCGAGCTCTACGCCCGTGACCTTGCCATCTTCGCCGACAATCTTGGTCACGCCGGTTTCCAACCGCAAGTCCACGCCTTGCCGCCGGTGCTCCTCTTCGTAAAAGCGCGACAAGGTCTCCCCCGCCACACGCGCCAGCACCCGGTCGAGCGTTTCGATCAGCGTCACCTCGCAATCGAGCTTGCGCAGGACCGCGGCCGCTTCCAGCCCGATATAGCCGCCGCCGATCACCACTGCGCGTTTCGCACCCGCTTCGAGCGCGGCCATCATCGCGTCGGCGTCGCGCTTGTCGCGAACGTAGAACACACCCTTGAGTGCTGCGCCGGGGCACGAAAGTCGGCGCGGATCGCCGCCGCCGGCCCAGATGAGCTTACGATAGGAGAGCGTTGAGCCATCGCTCAGCGTCACTGTGTGAGCGTTCGCGTCAATCTCGGTAACCCCCGAGCCAAGACGCAGTTCGATGTCCTTATCCGCCCAGAATTTTTCGGGCCGGATGAGGATACGCTCAAACGCCTTGTCCCCGGCCAAATACTCTTTTGACAAAGGTGGGCGTTCGTAGGGTGGCGCCTGGTCGCGTCCGATCATTACGATCCGGTCTTCATGCCCCCGCTGACGCAGCGCAATTGCGGCCTGCGCGGCGCCATGGCCCGTTCCGACAATGACGATATCCGCGTGTTCGCTCGTGGCGCTCATATCTCGTATGCTCCCGACCCGGTGAGGGGTTCAGGTCGCGATTTATAGCGCGCGCGTCAAGAGAGCGCGCGGTCTACCTCTCGAGCAGATTGCGTGCCTGGCTTGCGACCTGCGCCAGCACGGCGGGAGCAATGGGTTGGTGCGCCTGTGCACGCGTAATGACTTTGCGGAATTGCGCGATACCGCCCTCGTTGCGCGCCGCCCATTCGGCGACCGCGTCCGAAGGGTGCTCGCGATTGGTCGGCGAGGCCATCAGCCGCCGCAGGAAATCGAGCCGCATCTGCTGAAAATCGCGCGCCAGACCGCTGACAAGATTGCGCTCCCACACATCGGAAGGCGACATATACGCCGCTGTCCCTTGCGCCCAGTCGAGCCCAAGGCGCCCGCCGATATCGGTGAAGGCCGCTGTAACGCGGGTGGGTTCAACGCCCACGGCCAACGAGAGTTTGGCGAGGCCAATCGAGCCATCGAGGTCGAACATATTGGCGACCTTGGACGCGAGCTGATCCGGGGCCCCCACAGCGAGCAGGTCGCTGTGCAGTGCTCCGGCGCGTTCACGGGTTTCCTGTGTGATTAGCTCGCCGCGTGCGCTCTTAAGCTCCTCGACGCCCGGTTGAAGATCACCAACCATTGCGGCGGCGTCGACCCGCGCGCCTGAACTGCGCAGTACATCGGACATGAGGTTGCCAACCGCGCCGGCCAGACGATCAAACAGGAACAATCGCGCCGCCTCGGGCATCGGTTCCGCATCAAATTCTTGCCAAAGATTCTTCAGGTCGAACAATCTCTCCACCACGACAAAGGCGGAGGCGACTTCGGCCAAACTTGCGCCTTCTTCTTCCACAAGTTCAAACGCGTGGACCAGGCCTAGTCGATTGACGATACGGTTGGACAGATCGGTCGCGATCAGCTCGCGCCGCAGCTGGTGCGATTTGATTTGCGGCAGGTAGCGTTCCTGCATCGGCGCGGGGAACATCGCGATCAGGTTGCTTTCAAGCGGCGCGGCGTCGGGAAGTGGGCTCGCTTCGATGGCGTCTTGCAGCGCCAGCTTGGCCGAAGACAAGAGCACCGCAAGCTCTGGCCGTGTGAGGCCTTGCCCTTCGGCGGCGCGGCGGGTGTAGGTTTCGCCGTCGGCCAACCCTTCGGTGGCGCGGTCCAGATCGCCTGATTCTTCCAACCGTTCAATCAAGCGCACCTGGCTGGGCACTGAACTCGCACCACCGGCCTCGGCGATGGACAACGCGAGCGCTTGCAAGCGGTTGTCTTCCAGTACGATCCCCGCAACTTCATCGGTCATCTCTTCGAGCAGCTGATTGCGCGCGTCGTCACTGATCGCGCCTTCGCGCTTGGCGGCGGCGAGGGCGATCTTGATGTTGACCTCGTTATCCGAGCAATCGACTCCGGCGGAATTGTCGATGAAGTCGGTGTTGATGCGGCCACCTAACAGCGAGAACGCGATGCGCCCGGCCTGCGTCGCGCCAAGGTTTGCGCCTTCGCCGACCACTTTCGCGCCCACGTCCTTAGCGTTCACACGAAGCGCGTCGTTGGCCGGATCGCCGCAGTCGGCGTGGCTTTCATGCTTGGCCTTGATGTAGGTCCCGATGCCGCCAAACCACAGCAGATCGACCTCGGCTTTCAGGATCGCGGTGATTAGCGCGTCGGGCTCGATCTCGGTCCCTTCAAGGCCCAGCATCTCCGCCCCGATGCTCGACAATTCGATCCGCTTGGCGCTGCGTGGGAAGACACCACCACCTTTGGAGATCAAGGCCGTGTCGTAATCCTCCCAGCTCGAACGAGGCAGGTCGAACATGCGCTTGCGCTCGGCCCAGCTCTTGGCGGGATTGGGATCGGGATCGATAAAGATGTGGCGGTGGTCGAACGCGGCGACCAGCTTGATCGCCTTCGATAACAGCATTCCGTTGCCGAACACGTCGCCCGACATATCGCCGCAGCCTGCGACGTGCACCGGGTCGGTCTGCACGTCCACGCCCATCTCAAGGAAGTGACGCTGCACGCTGACCCACGCGCCGCGCGCGGTGATGCCCATCGCCTTGTGGTCGTAGCCGTTCGACCCGCCGCTCGCGAACGCGTCATCCAGCCAGAAGTCCGCCGATTGCGCGATGCCGTTGGCGACATCGGAAAAACGCGCGGTGCCCTTGTCCGCTGCGACCACGAAATAGGGGTCCTCGCCATCAAGAATGCGAACATCCTCTGGGTGCTTGACCGCGCCTTCGACGATGTTGTCGGTGATCGAAAGCAGCGTGCGGATAAAGACTTCGTAGCTGGCCTGCCCCTCGGCTGCCCAAGCGTCGCGATCCAGCGCAGGGTTGGGAAGCTGCTTGGGGTAAAAACCGCCCTTTGCGCCGGTGGGAACGATCACAGCGTTCTTTACCTTTTGCGCCTTCATCAGGCCCAGGATCTCGGTTCGAAAGTCGTCGCGACGGTCAGACCAGCGAAGCCCGCCGCGCGCCACCGCGCCGGCGCGCAAGTGGATGCCTTCGACCCGGCGCGAGTAGACGAAAATTTCGCGCCACGGCACAGGCTTTGGAAGGCCGGGCATCATCGCGGAATCGATCTTGAAGGCGAGCGCTTCGGACCCGGCGGGCGCAAAGGCGTTGGTGCGCAAGGTTGCGTCAATCACTGCGCGATACTGGCGCAGCAGGCGGTCATCGTTGATCGCGGAAACCTGCGCAAGACCCGCCTGAAACGCGGCATTGGCGTGCCGAATATCGTCTTCGCGATCCCCGGCGTGCGCCGGATCGTGCCGGGCGACAAACAGATCGATCATCGCGCGCGTCACCCGCGGAGCGCGTGCCAGCGCGTCGACCACGGTGTAGATCGTAAAGCCCATGCCGGTCTGGCGCAGATAACGATAGATCGCGCGCAGCCATTCGGCTTCCTGGGCGCTTAAAGCGGTGTCGATCACCAAACGATTGAACGCGTCGTCCTCGGCCCCGCCATTCAGCACAGCGGCAATCGCGGTCTCGATCGCCTCGCTGCGTTCCAGAACGCGCGCAATGTCCGCCCCGGCGGGCGGGCGCAGGGTGAAATCGTGGATCGTGCCCAGCGCGCCATCGCCAAGGCGCGTGGTCATCTGCGTCATCACGCGAAAGCCGAAGTTTTCCAGCGCGGGCACCGCGTCGGACAGAGCAAATTCGCCGCCAGCGTGATAGATTTTCAGCCGCAGCGCGTCTTCGGGATCGCCTTCGAGCTGATAGAGCCGCGCGTCGCGCGTGTCGGCGGTGCGGCCTTCGCTGGCGGCCAAAGCGCGCAGTCGGGTGATATCGCGCGCGGCTTCGCTTGCTCCGAAGACGCTGCGATAGCTTTGCGGGAACGCCTCGGCGTAGCGTAGCGCGATGGCCACCGCGCGGCCGTCCTCTTCGTTGTCGCTCAGCGCCTCTTCGACCGCCTCGCCCCATCCGCGAAGAAGTTCTTCGATTTGAAGTTCAAGGTCCGTGCCATCGGCCTTTCCTTGTGTTTCGCGCGCGTCGAGCAGGAATTCGAGCATCGCCAGTGCGCCGCCTTCGACCTCAAGGCTCCAGTCGAGCACTTGGGTGTTTGGAATTTGCAGCAGGATATCCTGAATATCGAGCCGCACCTGCGTCGACATGCGATCGCGCGGCAGCCAGACGAATGCGTAGATGTGCCGTTCAAGCGGGGAATTCACGAGCACGAGCCGCGGACGAGGACGATCCACGAGGCTCATCATCGCGGTGGTGAGCAGTTTGGTGTCCGGCACGCTGAACGCGACGAGCAGATCGTGCGGCAAAGTCGTGAAGGCGTGGATCAGCGCCTTTCCGGTGTGGCTGGCGGGCGCAAAGCCGAAGCTTTCGCTAATTTCAGCCAGGCGCGCACGCAGTATCGGCACCTCACTGGGCGTGGTAGCGAGCGCCGCGCTGGTCCAGACGCCGGCGTGAACGGACAGCGCCTCGACACCGCCTGATGAATCGCGGCGCGGGACGATAAACAGATCAAGCGCGCTGCGGCGGTGAACGGTCGAAAGGCGGTTGGCCTTGATGATCAACAAGGTGCGAGGTTTGCCATCGGCGTCCGGCCGTTCGAACCAGGCAAAGGCGCGTTCATACGAGCCATCGGCGAGCAGATCGCGCGCGCTTGCGCGGCAGATGCCCAGAACATCGCTTAGCGCGCCATCGCGCATGCGGGTGAGATGCCCCAATTGCGTAAGCATTCCGCCGTTGAGCCACCTCAAAAGCGCGGCCTCTTCAGCGGCGTGCGGGCCATCGGCGCGCTCGAGCGCTTCGGCGTCTTGCTGCATGATCGACTGAACGGCGTGCCAATCGGTGACGGCGGCACGCACATCTTCGAGCGCCTCGCGGATACGCTGCATCAGCTCGCGCCGTTGGCGCGCGTCGGCGCGGGGCGTTTCGATATAGATCATCGATTCGCGCGTTTCGCTTTGGCCACCAAGGTCCGTCAGCTGCCCTTCGCCATCGCGCGCGACCGGCACAAGCGGGTGGACCAGCACATCAATCGACAGGCCCAGTGACGTGACCGCCGAGGCGACTGAGTCAACGAGAAACGGCATATCATCGTTGATGATCGCGATGCGCAAACGGCGGCGGCCTGTGGTCGTTGATTCTACGAGTACGGCGGGGCATCCCGCCTCGCGCGCGAATCCGGCAGAGACCAGAAACTCCGCCGTTTGCGCGACCGTTTCATCGCTTAATGGAGTGTCGCCAGGCAGCATGGCGGCGCGGATTTCGCCGATCAATGCGTCACGCAGGTCGGACTTTGAAGAAGCGGTTGTGGCAGAAGCGTTCGACACGTCATCTCTCCCGATGGTGGTTGTGTCGTAAGACTGAGGGCTGGAATTTTATTACGCCCGTTTGTTTTTATGCTTCGCGCAAATACAGCCACTCGCCCCCACAAGGCAAGTCGGTTCAACACGCAAGGGTTCGGTTTCTAAACGGTAACGCTCTCGCGCATGGCGTCGAGTGTGAGATTGAGCGTATTAAGCCGCGCTTCGGGATCAAAGGTGGACCCGCACAGCAGAATCTCATCCGCGCTGGTGCGCGCTATGAAGGCGTTCACTTTCTCACGCACCGCTTGCGGCGTGCCTACAGCTCCTGCTTGCCCGACATGGGCGAGCATCGCGCGTGAGGGAGCTGGAAGCGTTTCGGTGTAGCTTGCGATGGGCGGCGGCAGGCGACCGGGCTTGCCCGTCCGCAATTGGACGAAGGCCTGTTGCTGGCTCGACGCGATCAGTTCGGCCTCTTGCGTGGTTTCGGCGGCGAAGACGTTCATCGCGACCATGACGTAAGGATCGGGAAAGGCCTCGGAAGGTTGGTACTGGCGGCGATAAACTTGCAGCGCCTCGTCCAAATGATCGGGCGCGAAATGCGCGGCGAAGGCGTAGGGCATACCCAGCTTCGCAGCCAGCTGCGCGCCAAACAGGCTCGACCCCAGCATCCACATCTGCACGTTCGCGCCAAGGCCGGGGGTAGCGGTGATCGGCAGATCGACATCGCCAGTCAGCAGCGCGCGCAACTCGACCACATCATTGGGAAAGTACTCACCGGCCTGCGCCAAATTCTTGCGCAGCGCGCGTTGCAGCTCTGGCCCCGCACCCGGGGCGCGGCCAAGGCCCAGATCCACGCGCCCAGGAAACAGCGCATCGAGTGTGCCGAATTGCTCGGCAATCTGAAATGGCGTGTGGTTGGGCAGCATGATCCCGCCCGCGCCGATGCGGATGCGGTTAGTCGCGTTGCCCACATGGGCGAGCACGACCGAGGTCGCTCCACCCGCAATCCCGTCCATCGCGTGATGCTCGGCCACCCAGAACCGGTTGCAGCCCAACTCCTCAGCCTTCTTCGCAAGTTCTGCAGTAGCGGCGAAGGCGTCGCTCAGCGACCCGCCTTCGCGCACGGGGACGAGGTCGAGGACCGAGAAGGCGGTCATGGCGTGGTTCCTTCAGGTTGCGTGTCAGGCGCAGGCACCTTTGCAGGGGTGGGGGCTGGCCCAAGCTGCGCCAGATAACCGCGCGCGGTTTCCGCCGCCAACGAATCCGGCTGCACATCAATCACCGATTGCCAGCTCGCGCGCGCCGCTTCCTCGCGCCCAGAAAGCACCGCAATGACGCCGGCTTCCAGCCCAACGGCGCTCTCCTGCGGAGCAAGCTCAACGGCGCGTTCAATCGCGGCCTGCGCATCGTCCAGCCTTTCGAGCCGGCGCAACAACGTGGCTTTCAACAGCCACCCTTCGCTTTCTTCCGGGGCAAGCGTCGTTGCCGTGTCGATCGGTGTGAGAGCCTCCTCGCCACGGCCCAGCGCGACTAGCGCGCGCGCCCGGTCCATCGCCGCGATCACTTGAAGGGGCGCGGAAGAGGCGGTTTCGGCATCAGCCTGAGCGCGCTCCAGCAAAGGGAGCGCGACGGTCGGATTGCCTCCTCCCAACGCCGCGTTCCCCGCCATCGCGCCAAAGCGCGCGCGGGCGCGGACCTGATCTTCGGGCGTTTCATCGCGCGCGGCGGTGAAGGCGGTTTCAGCGTCGGTCCACAGGCCCAACTCGGTCGCGGCAAGGCCCAGGCAGTGATTGGCGATCACGCGCTCTTCGCCCAGCGCGCCGGTCAGCTTGATCTGCGCCTGCGCGTGAGCGCGCGCCGCGTCGCTTTCCAATTGCGTCAGGCATTGTTGGAGCCAGCGCGCGTTGGGATCGGTGAGCTTAATTGGATCGCTGGGATCAGTGGGTCGCGGCGGGCGATTGATCAGCTCATCAGGCGTTCCCATGGGCAAGGCGTTGGCCGGGTTGGCTTGCAACACGGCAAGGGGCAGGAGGATCGAAAGGAGGCTCATTCAGGTCTCGCTGGCCTTCAAGGCCGATAAAAAGAGGCAACGGTCCGCTTTAACAGCGCGATATCGCCGTCACGCGACAAGCGGTGGTCGCCATCCCATACCAGAGTGAGCTGTACATCGTCTGTATCAAGCGCCTCGGCCAGAGCGACGCTGATTTCGTAGGGTACGTCGGCGTCCTGCCGCCCGTGAAGCAATCGCACAGGCACATCGAGCGCGATCGGTCCGCCTAGCATCACTTGATCTTGAGCATCGGCGAAAAAGCCCGGGTGGGTCGGCGTGGGCTCTGGCCCATAGGGATTGTCCTCATAGACCGTCTGGCCGGACGCCATCACGGCCCGCTGTTCCTCGGAATAGCCCCAGGTGGTGAAGTCGGGCGCGGGCGCGATGCCGATGATCCCGGCGAGCGGGTTCGTATCGCTTTCGCGCAATTCCTCGGCCGCCAGCAGCATCAGCCACCCACCCATCGAAGAGCCGATCAGCAGGACCGGGCCAGTCACATAGGTCTCGACCAGCGCCAACACTTCTTCGCGCCAGCGCGACAGGGTGCCATCGGCAAAGTCGCCATCGCTTTGCCCGCAACCTGAATAGTCGAGCAGTAGGCACGCGCAGCCCTTTTCCTGCGCTTCGGCAAACAAGGCGGTCGCTTTGCCGCCGTCCATGTCGGACATATAGCCGGGCAGGAAGACCAGCGTGGGGCCGGTGCCAGCGGTGATGCGGTACGCGATCCGCCGCCCATCGGGCATGATGTGAAATTGAACGTCGCTCATGCGCGCAATCATGCCCGTCCATGGCGCAGATTGGCAAGATGTGTCACACCTCCGCAAAACAACAGAAGTAGCGGGGGACCATGTTCAAGACCGATAGCGCCATCGAGCCGCAAGCCCAGCCTGAAAACCCCAAAGCGAAAGTCACGCGTTCTAGTCTTTCTAGGCGTGGCCTGTTCGGTCTGGCCGGCGCCTCCGCCGCACTGGCCGCCTCGCCATCCGTCGCGCGCGGCTTTGGCAGCGGCTTCACGCACTCCGTCGCCAGCGGAGAGCCGAGCGCGAAGGGTGTTCTCCTGTGGACGCGCTTTGTCGCGGATCAGGATGTGATGCTTGAATGGGCGATCAGCGAAACAGCGGACATGAACACCATCGTCGAAGAAGGCGTGGCTAGCACCGGTGCTAGCAAGGACTGGTGCGTCAAAGGCTACGCTTACGAGCTTGAACCCGACACCTGGTACTTTTACCAGTTCACGGCGCCCGATGGCACCCAATCACCCGTAGGCCGCACCAGGACCCTCCCAGAAGGCCCGACGAGTCGGTTCCGCATGGCGGTGTTCTCCTGCGCCAATTATGGGTTTGGCTGGTTCAACGCCTACGCCCATGCGGCCGAAGCCAACGATTGCGACCTCGCGGTGCATCTGGGCGATTACATTTACGAATATGGCGGCGGGACGTACCCTGCGCCCGACCAAAAGCACCCCAATCGCGATTTCGAGCCCGCAAACGAGATCGTGACGCTCGCCGATTACCGCCTGCGCTACGCCACCTATCGCGCCGATCCGGACCTGCAACGCCTGCACCAGGTGATGCCGATGATCATGGTGTGGGACGATCACGAAAGCGCGAACGACAGCTGGAAAGACGGCGCACAAAACCATCAGCCTGAATCCGAAGGGAGTTGGGAGGCGCGCAAGGCGACTGCGAAACGCGTCTATCGTGAATGGATGCCGATTTCAGACGAGCCCTACGCCAGCTATGATGTGGGCGATTTGGCGACCCTGTTCCGCATCGACACGCGTCTGGAAGGGCGCGAGGAGCAATTCAGCGTTGCCAAGGTGATCAAGGGCGAAACCGATCCCGAAGTCATGGCCGCCTCGCTCAAGAAGTTTGCCGAGGGCGACTATCTTGATCCTGAGCGCCAAATCCTGGGCGCGAGCCAGGAAGAATGGCTCACCGCCGGTCTTGCATCGTCACGAGCGCGCGGAGCGACGTGGCAGGTGCTGGTGCAGCAGGTGCTCATCGGCAAGGTCGATGCGCCCAGATCGTTGTTTGGCGCGATCCCCGACAACCTGCCCGAATATCTCCAACGCCGCCTGCAAGCCTCTTCGCTCGCCCGCGCCGCTGGCTTGCCGCTCAACTTCGATGCGTGGGACGGATACCCCGCCGCGCGCGACCGCTTGTTCAAGGCCGCGCTCGAAGCCGACGCGAACCTCGTCGTGCTCGCCGGCGACACCCACAACGCGTGGAATTTTGACCTGATGCAGGACGGCGCGCCGGTGGGCGTCGAATTCGCCACATCCTCGGTCAGCTCGCCCGGTTTTGAGAGCTATCTCGGCATGGTCCCGCCCAAAGTGCTGGCCGCCGCCGTCATCGCCGAAAACTCCGAACTGCAATGGGCCGACACCGCTCAGCGTGGCTATATGGTCGTCGACCTGACGCCGCAGACAGCGACCAGCGAATGGCGCTTCACCGCCGGGATCAAGGAGCGATCCACAAAGCTGGCGGGCGCCCACAGCGCTAGCGTTGCGGCTGGTGCGAAGGTGCAGGGCGGCTAAATCACAGCAGGCGTCTGGCTTGTCTGGATTGGCGAACGCGGTACAGCGTTGCGCTATGACCACCGCCACCATCGCTTCGCTTCAACTGGGCTCTGACCCTGCAGGCAAGTCCGCCACGCTTGAAAAAGTCCTCTCCTACGAGGGCGAGATCAAAGGCGCTGATCTCGATTTGCTAGTGCTGCCCGAGGCGCTGTTGGGCGGCTATCCCAAGGGCGAGACGTTCGGCACACAGCTTGGCTTTCGCTTGCCAGAGGGGCGCGAGGCGTTTGCGCGCTATTACGAAAACGCGGTGGATCTGGACGGGTCTGAAGTTAGCGCGCTCGCCGATCTGGCGAAGCGGGCCGGGACCACGATCGTTGTCGGTGTGATCGAGCGTGGGGGTAACTCGCTTTACTGCACCGCTCTGTTCATCACGCCTGACAACGGCCTAGTCGCCAAGCATCGCAAGCTGATGCCAACGGGCAGCGAGCGGCTGATTTGGGGGCTGGGCGATGGCTCGACCATGCCGGTGTTGGAGACGAAGTTTGGACGGCTTGGCGCGGCGATTTGCTGGGAAAACCACATGCCGCTCTTCCGCACGGCGATGTACGCCAAGGGCGTCGATATCTGGTGCGCACCCACGGTCGACCACCGAGATGTGTGGCGCAGCACCATGCGTCATATCGCACATGAAGGACGCTGTTTCGTTGCCAGCGCGTGCCAATTTGTGCCGAGCCCCAAGGAGCTTGGCACCACGGTCAATGCCTGGGACGAGTCCCGCGAACTGATCGCCGGCGGCAGCATGATCGCGGGGCCTTTGGGTGATGTGCTGGCCGGACCGCTTGAAAGCGGCGAAGGTCTGATCACCGCCGCGATTGACACCGTTGAGCTGGCCAAGGCGCGCTATGACTTTGATGTCGTTGGCCATTATTCGCGGCCCGATATCTTTGAACTCCGTGTCGATGAGACACCGCGCCCCGGTGTGCGCTTTCAAGCGGATGAGGAGTGACGTTCGTCTAAGGCGCGCTTGCATGAGCCTTGGCCATAGTTAGGTCCCTTTCAGACAAAGCCGTGGGAGGGATGGCTGAATGAAACGTGTGCTATTGATCGTTCTGGGTGTTGTCGTGGTCCTGTCCGCAACAGGCGGCGCGCTTTTCGGAGTGTTTCTGAACCGCTTCAGCCCCGACATTCCCGAGGTCGACTACCCGCCTCCTGCCAACGAGGCCGAAGCGCGCGCGCAGGATCTGGCCTATCTGCGGCTCTATCCCGATGTCGACAAAAGCTACTCGCCCGAACAACGCGCCGCTTTTGACTCGCTCCTCGACGATCTCGAAGCGCGCGCCGACACCTTGACCGAAGCCGAGTTCGTTATGGGCGTGTCCGCCGCCGGAGCTTTTCCCGAAAACGGTCATTCCGGTGTCAGCATCAGCGGCACCTTGAACCGCCTCAACAGCCTGCCCGTGCGCTTTGTGTGGTTTGGTGACGGCTTGCACATCACCCGCGCGCGCGCCGAATACGAAGGCCTGATCGGTGCGAAGGTCGTCTCCTATGAAGGGCAAGGCCCCGAGGCGATCACTGCGCGTATGGACCCCTATTTCGGTGGCAACGCCGCGTTCCTGCGCCAGTCTTCCGCGCTGTTCTTCGCTTCGCCGGCATCACTCCATGCGGCGGGTGTGATTGACCAGCCCGATAGCGTTTCGATGGAGCTGGTGGGGCCTGACGGCGAGACGTTCACGCAGACGCTTGAGGTCGAAATAGAAAAGACCGGCTTCACCTACCCATCCGCCTACGCGCTAGGAAAAGCGCATGCCAAGGAAGAGGAAAGCGGCCACGACTGGCGCTTTCTCGACCCTAACATGACCGAAGCCACGTGGTACGGTCGCAACCCCGATCAGTTGTTGTGGAGCGAGGAGCTCGACAATGGCGGCATCTTCTGGCGGATGCGCGACATCATCGGCCGCGAAGATAATCCCGTCGGCGATTGGATCGAGGCACAAGCCGCTACCCTGCGTGGCAATCCGGCCAACTATCTCGTGATCGACCTGCGCGCCAATGCAGGGGGCGATTACACGCAGGTCATGTCAGTCGTGCGCGATATCGGGGAGCTGATTACGCCCGATGGCCGGGTCTACATTCTCACTGATGGCGACACCTTCTCCGCCGGGATCGTTACCGCCTATTACGCGCTTCACGGCGCGGGCAATCGCGCGGTGCTGACCGGCGCGCCGATGGGCGACAACACACAATTCTGGGCCGAAGGCGGCGGGACGCCGATGGTCTTACCTAACTCCGAAATCCGGCTCTACGCCTCCACCGGCTACCATGATTGGGAGAACGGCTGCGGCGATTGGTCCAAGTGTTTCTGGGTCAACACCGTGTTCGACGTGGCAGTAGGCCCGGTCGAGGTCGACCTGCCTGCGCCGCTCTTGTTCGCCGACTACGCGCGCGGCGTGGACAGCGGGATGGAAGCGATCCTCGCGGCTGAGGCAGAGCGAGCGACCGCCAGGTAGAGGGCTGGCCGGCAACTGGCTTTCGACGATCCCTTGTGGCACCATACGCCACGGAAAGCGCGTAAGCGCATGGGGGAGAGGGAAGCATGGGGAGTTCACCCGAAGACCAATTGGCCACCATGTTGGCCAACATTCCGGAAAAGACGGGCAAGCCGTTGGCCGAGTGGATCACGATTGTCGCCGCCAGCGGGCACGAAAAGCACGGAGCCATTCTCAAATTCCTCAAACAAGAACACGGGGTGAGCCACGGCTTCGCCAATCTGATTGCGTCCAAAGCGCGCGAAACGGGCGAGGAGGTGGACCTTGTCGCTGCGCAATATTCCGGCGCGAAAGAGGGGCTGCGACCGCTTTACGAAGAGATTTTGGCCTTTGCTCAGTCGCTTGGGTCCGATGTCGAAGTTGCGCCCAAGAAGGCAAGTGTGAGCCTGCGCCGAAAGAAGCAGTTTGCGCTTATCACGCCGGCGACCAAAACCCGGATCGACCTTGGCGTCGCGCTCAAAGGCGAAGAGCCGACCGACCGGTTGGAGACCTACAACGCCATGTGCAGCCACCGCATTCGCCTTGAAGCCGTGTCTGATTTCGATGACGAAGCGAAGGGCTGGGTTCGTGAGGCGTATGATCGGTCTGGTTGAAGGGACGGCGTCAGCTGTGGGTTGGAAACGACCCGGGCGGTTGAGCATGCGAGGGCGAGCGCTTTGGTTTCGGGCAAGAGGCTCTAAGGTCCACTAGGCTGCGCAACACTTCATACAGCATTGGGCGCTAATTTAGGTCACAAGCCAATCTCAGCCAATCACGAACCCAAGCCGCGGTCTCATGCGCTTGTCACAACCCATACTGGCCTCAGTCGCCGCTGTCTCTATTGCGTCTTGCTCGCCGCAAGCGCACGCTCATAAGCTCGATTCTAAGAACGATGCGCACTGCGCAGCGCTCGGCTATGTCTTTGCAATGGCTGCGGAAGAAGCCAATGGACCGCGGGCCGGTAAGCGTTTCAAAGTTCTGTATCAGTGGTATCTTGACCGGATGAAAAAGGCGTCCGATCCACCGATGACACAGACTGACTTGCGTGTGTGGCTTCTTCCTGTTGTGCAGTCGATCACCGGTGAGCCTGAAGATTACACTCAGACAGCTACGGCGTGCGCATCGCGGGCACAGAGCGATCCGGGATTTGATCGCTACCGCCGCCGTGTTGAACGGCAACTCTAGATGGCTCGACGGTCTGCTACGGCTCAATCCCGCGAGAAAATCTCCTCAATCGGCAGTTCGAACACGTCCGCGATCGTGAAGGCGAGCGGCAGGGACGGGTCGTAGCGGCCCTTTTCAATCGCGTTGACGCTTTGGCGTGAGACGCCGAGGCGGTCGGCGAGGTCCTGTTGCGACCAGTCGCGCATCGCGCGTAGGACTTTGAGGTTGTTCTTCATGTTGGTTTCTTACGCCGCGCCCCAGGTGCCGTGTTCGATGCGGTTGGTCAGCGCGCCGATGAACAGGCCGACAAACCATGCAATCGCGATCCAATAGGCATCAAGGTGGGGCACAAGGTCTGCCGCTTCGAGAAAGCCCCAGATACTCGCTGCGCTCAATGCGATGGCGGAGGCGATCAGTGTCTGCCGGATCGTGAGCATTCGCAGAAATTCGTCTGTTTCCTCAAGGATAAGCCGCGCGATGGCCCAGAATATGCCGGAGACAGCGAGGCCGGGGAGCAGCGCCAAGGCAAAGCGCGCGGCGCGCGGGATTTCGGCGGTGCCATCGGTGAAGGTGAGCGCGGCGAAGCTGGCGAGATAGAGCGAGGTGCTCACCGCGACCCGCTTGATGTAGCGACGCTGCGCCTCACCTTTGGGCACGCATTCGCCCGATCCGTTCTCGTTGGCGCGCAGCAGTGAGACCGCCATGGCCACCAGCGTGAACAAGGGCGCGATAAAAAGGATGAAGATGACCGCTTCGTTCTCAATCGCGTCGCTGAGCGCGAGCCCGACAATCGCGGCGGTCGTGCCGGCCGTCATGCCGAACCAAAAGCCGGGTCCACGGCCGAGGAATCCGCGTGCGGATGGCTTTGCGGGAGTGGGATTGTTTGCAAGGGTCATCATATCTCAAAATCTCTCGCGAATGTCGGTTGGAGCACGGATCGTTCGTAGCCGCTTCAATGGACGCTGCCGAATGCGTCGTATTTCAGTTTGTTGAATATGGCTCCGATCCCGAGGCCAAAGCACCAGATCGTTGGCCACCAAAAGGCCTCGACATGCTCAACAATGAAATAGCGCTCAAGAAAGCCCCACACGGCCGCCGCTGTCAGAGCGATACCGGTCGCGATCAGGCCCTGGCGCACATAGAGAAGGCGGAAAAACTCGTCCTTCTCCTCGACGATCAAAGCGGCAAAGATCCAGAACACGCCCGCAAACGCGAGGCCAGGCAGCGCCGCACAGATGGCGGCGATGGGGCCGGTGACGAGCAAGTCTTCGATCACATATTCCGCAAGGAACAGCGATCCCAGATAGAACACCATCGTGCCGGCGAGCCGCCATAGGTAGCGGCGCGTTGATGGCGAGGCTGGGCGCTTGCCAACGTCATTATCGGATAGGGCCGCGCTCACGACAGGCATCCGCCGGCGCAAGCGCGCTTTGAATCGATGTTGGAGGAAAGCGATCCCCACGCGGCGCCGGAGAGGCCTCCGACAACGCCGAACGAAGCGCCCGCGCCTAGGTCAAGCGCGGCGACAAGTAGGGCTGCTGCAATGATGATGGCGGCCCATAGGAGGGATTGCTGTGTCTTGGTCATTGGTAAAGTACCCTTTCAACTATGGAAAGGACACTTGTCATATGAGTCGCGCTATGTCAAGCAAACTTTCCAAAATGACTAAGAGCCTTTCCTACATTGCCACGTGCCTCGTATTGTGCGCCTCGAGCGCCAGGCCTTCTCCGAGCGCTTGGAATGGCGGCAACACTGAAAGGTGACACATGGAACCGGGATTTGCGCGAGAAGCCGCTGAAAACGCGCCATTGTTGGAGCTTTCAAACTTTCGTAAAAACCCCCTGTTCGTGGTCCAAAGCGCTCCGGGCGTCTTCGGTAATGACATGGCAACCTCGCCGCCCTATATGCATCGGCATGGCAATCGCGCTGACCACGACAACGACCACTACCACCTCGGATATCCGGGGGCGGTCGGTCGCGCGCTAAGCGCTCACCACTGCCAAGCCCCCGGCCTCTGGGTTGCGGGTGGCGCGGTGTCCTCCTCGCAACACGGCCTCAAAACCACACACCGCCCCTATCGGTGCGCCTCGGCATGTCCTAAGGCGCGCCGCAACGAGACGTAGAAGAGCACGACGATGACCGAATTGCTGAAGATCAACCTGCCCGATGGATCGGTGCGCGAAGTGGAGCCGGGTTCGACCCCAGCCGATATCGCCGCCGCGATCGGCCCGGGCCTCGCCAAGGCTGCGCTCGCCGCGCGCGTGGATGGCGAAGTGCGCGACCTCAACCGCCCGTTCGAAGGCGACGCGGAGTTGGCCATCATCACCGCCAAGGACGAGGCCGACGCGCTGGAACTGGTGCGCCACGATTACGCGCACCTCTTGGCCGAAGCGGTGCAGGCGCTGTGGCCGGGCACGCAGATCACCTTTGGGCCGGCGACCTCGGATGGCTTCTACTACGACGTGATGGCGCCCGCCTCGCGCGAACCGTTCGGCATGGACGATCTGCCCGCGATCGAAGAGAAGATGCGCGAGATCATCAAGGCTGACAAACCGCTGCGCCGCGAAGTGTGGAGCCGTCAGCAGCTGATCGAAAAGTGGGAAGCCGAGGGCGAGGCGTTCAAGGCCGAATGGGCGCAATCGCTGCCCGAAGGCGAGGAGCTGACGGTGTATTGGTCGGGCGACGATTGGCTCGACATGTGCCGTGGCCCGCACCTGGCCTCCACGGGAAAGCTTGACCCGCAAGCCTTCAAACTGATGCGCACGGCGGGCGCGTACTGGCGCGGCGATCAGAACAACGCGCAGCTCACGCGCATCTACGGCACCGGCTGGCTCAACAAGAAGCAGCTCAAGCAGCACCTCATGCGGCTGGAAGAGGCGGCCAAGCGCGACCACCGCAAACTGGGCCGCGAGATGGACCTGTTCCACCTTCAGGAAGAGGCGCATGGCAGCGTCTTCTGGCACCCCAAGGGCTATCGCATCTGGCGCGAGCTGGAGGCCTATATGCGCCGAAAGATGGACAGCGCGGGCTATCGCGAGATCAAGACGCCGCAGTTGATGGATGTGCGCCAGTGGGAGCAATCGGGCCACTGGGGCAAGTATGCGGAGAACATGTTCGCCGTCCCCGACATGGTGCCCGAGGTTGATGAAGACGGTGACGGTGTTGCCAAGCCCACGGTCGAGAACGATGCGGACTGGATGGCGATCAAGCCGATGAACTGCCCCGCGCACGTTCTCGTCTTCAAGCAGGGCATCACCTCCTATCGCGATCTGCCGATCCGGCTGGGCGAGATGGGCTGCTGCCACCGCAACGAACCGCACGGCGCGCTGCATGGGTTGATGCGCGTGCGCCAGTTCACGCAGGACGACGCGCACATCTTCTGCACCGAAGAACAGGTCGTCTCCGAAGTGCAAGCGTTCCTGAGCCTGGCGGACAGCATCTACCGCGACTTCGGCTTTGAGTACGACATCAAGCTCGCGTTGCGCCCTGAAAAGCGCTTCGGGTCGGACGCCGATTGGGACAAGGCGGAGCAGGAGCTGCGCGACGCGCTGATCGCCAACGGTCTGGAATGGGAAGAGCTGCCCGGTGAAGGCGCCTTCTACGCGCCCAAGCTCGAATGGCACCTGACCGATGCGATCGGACGCACGTGGCAGGTAGGCACGATCCAGTCGGACCGCGTGCTGCCCGAACGCCTCGATGCGACCTATGTCGGCGAGGACGGCGAGAAGCACCGCCCCGTGATGCTCCACCGGGCGATCTACGGCTCGTACGAACGCTTTATCGGCATTCTGATCGAACACTTCGCCGGACGCCTGCCCGTCTGGCTCTCGCCCGTGCAAGCGGTGGTTGCGACCATCGTGTCGGACGCGGATGAGTACGCGCTGGAAACGGTGGCCAAGCTGGAGGCGGCGGGCATCCGCGTTGAAAGCGACCTTCGTAACGAGAAGATCAACTACAAGGTGCGCGAACACTCGCTGGCGAAGATCCCGCACCTGCTGGTCGTCGGCAAACGCGAGGCCGAGGAAGGCACAGTGGCGATGCGGACGCTGGGCGAGAAGGAGCAGAAGTTCCTGTCGCTCGATGAGGCGATTGCGTTCCTGAAAGGCGCAGCGACACCGCCGGACTTGACCGAGGCCTAAGCGATGACGGAGCAGAAGCGCGGCGGACTGATCCTGGCTCGTATCGCACGGGCTCTGCGCGAGCAGAACTGGACGGCCGTCGCCCTCGAGTTCATGATCGTCACGCTCGGCGTGCTGCTGGGCAGTCTCGTCGCGCAGTGGAACGCTGACCGGCAGGAAGAGGCGCGGGTTGAGGAATTGCTGAGCCGGTTAAGGCCTATCTTTCAGATTTGGTCGGACGATACAAACGCTCTTGAGCAGTACTTTGGATCGCGGGTCGCTCTAGCGGAAGCGACAGAGCAAATGATTGGCCAAAAGGGCAACGACGCGGAGTTGGTCAAAGCCGCCTTCTTGTCGAGCAACTTTGCCGTTTCGACCGCGTACAATGGTGATACGTTTGCCTTGCAAGTTGGCAGCGACATTCTTCCTAGAGCAAAGGACGCGGATCTGCGTGCTGCGATTGTAGCGGCCTTTCAAACGCTCTCGCATCCTGAGCTAAATTTCGAGAGTTACAACACGGAATTCCGCGACTTCATGGTGGGGGTTGTGCCTCTGGACGTGCAGAGCGAGTTGGTATCGCAGTGCAACGAGATTGGCCTTCTGCCAGAGGTCGAAGACCTTGAACAGACGGTGCGATCCGTAGCGACGACCGACTGCCCGGTCGATTTGGCTCCCAATTTAGCGGGACCGATTGCCAAGGAAATACGGTCTGACCCCGATGCGCTCGAACATCTGCGCGCGCACCATGCAGTACTGAAGAGCAAGGTAAAACGGTTCTCGACCCTTTCGGTAGACCTGGACAACGCGATCAAGCAGCTCGAGCGCACGAACTAGCCGTTGGAGTTCCTCGAAGCCTTCAGCGCGCCGCAGATCGCGGTGGCCGTTATCGCGACGCTGGGTGCGGCGTTCATCCGTGGGCTGACGGGGTTTGGGTTTGGAATTCTGTTGGTGCCGATCCTTGCTTTGGCGCTTTCGCCGGTTGAGGCGGTCTTGGCGATCAACATCATGGCGGGCGGTCTTGCTTTCACCGAGATCCGCATGATCCTGCGCGAGGCGGAGCGCAGCGCCTTTGTGATCGGCGCTTTGGTGGTGGTTGGGACGGGGCCGGGCCTTTGGCTGCTTTCCATCACACCGCCTGATGTCGCGCGTTTGCTGATCGCGCTGGTCGCGCTCTCGGCTTTCGTGGCGATCCTCGTCCCCCAACGCGGGGCTGAACAGCCGAGAGGCGCAACAACAGCGGCGGTTGGACTGTCGGCGGGCGTGCTTACCGGCTTTGCCGCTATGCCCGGACCGCCGGTGGTACCGTACTATGTGGGCCGCGCGATCCCGCGTTCGGTCGCCAAGGCATCCATGGTCTGCATCTTTGGAATTGCTGCGTTGGCTGGGATCGGTTCTGGAGCGGCTATTGGCGTGCTCAGCGCGCAGGTGCTCATTCTGGGCGTTGCGCTGTTTCCGCTGGTTTTGCTGGGTAACTGGATCGGATCGCTGGCGTTCGGAAAGGTTAGCGACCGGGTCTGGCGCAGCTTCGTTGGCGTCGTCCTTGGCGCGGCTGCAATCGCGGCGCTGGCGCGGTTAGTCTAACCAGCGCGCCGCCAGGACGCGCCCCGCATTGGGTTCGCGCAAGACGATAGCGTATCGGTCTGCTTTCGGCGCATCAAGTTGGTCAAGGGTGACCGCCACGCTGTCCTTGCCGCCAATCCAGCGGTAGACGCGCTCTTCGCTGACAAGCGCATTAGTGTAGCGCACGGTGCGCCCGCGATTCTCACCGCGGCCAATCGCAATGTCGCTGGTTCGAGCGACGCCGATTAAAACCAGATCCGCTGGCGCTTTGGGATTGCCGGCAAGGCCCACCGCAAAACCTTCGCCAGGGACCTTAATGACGTGCAGTTTTGCTGGACGATCCAGCGCACGCGCTGCGCGGATCTGGGTAAGCAAGCCGCGTTCGTTCGAACCCACCTCGCCAAACGCGCCATCGACGACGGTTTGCGGGGTGTAGACGCCGTTATACCCAGCAAGCCCTCGTCGGGCGTAAGCGCGCTGTCGCTCCGTGTTCTCCGGCGAGGCAAGCGTGTCTTTCCAACCAAGCCGATCCCAGTAGTCGACTGGGCGCGAAATGATCACGAGGTCCTCGTTCGTCGACAAACGCTCGGCCAGTCGATCGGCGGGAGGGCAAGACGAACATCCTTGGCTGGTGAACAGTTCGACTAGAACCGGTTCGCGGGTGAAGGGCGCCTTGGGACCTTGCGCCAGACCCGTGTGAGAAAAGCCAAGCAGCGCCGCAATCGCGGAGCCCACAGCCAGCGTTACTATGACGAGAGTTTTGCGCACGCGATACCTTTTACCCGAAAGCCTTCGGATACGGGTTCGCGGGATATCTGTCGGTGGTTACAGCTTACGCCGTAATTCAAAACGGCAGCGCTTGACCCGCCAGTATCAAAGCGGCGGCGCACGCAAACACCACCACGCCGCTGGCCAGCTCGGTCTGGCGGCGGGCGGCGATGTAGGCCTGGATCGAAAGGGCTTTCGCTTTGCGCATATGACACGAGATCGCGCAAAAGTCCTAACAGGTCGTTAACTTGCCGCGCCGCCTATGTAGGGGCGCTGGGCATTTGCTGGCTCGCGCAATGGAAACCGCCCCCTCCGGCCAGCACAGCATCGGCAGGCAGGCCGATGGTCTCGCGATCGGGAAACAGTTCTGCAATCGCCGCCACGCCATCGGCGTCATGCGGCGAGCCGAAGGTCGGCACGACCACAAGGCGCGTCGTGATCGCAAAGTTCACATAGCTCGCCGGTTCGACCACGCCATCGCGCTCAATCCTGCCGGGCGAGGGGATGCGCGTCACCTCAAGCCCTGCCGCTCCGGCGCGTGTGCTAGCGTCGTCGTAAATCGCGGCGTTGGGATCGTCCTTTCCGGTCCCTTGTGGCACCATAATCCGCCCCGGCGCCACAAAGCGCGCCAGATTGTCGACATGGCCATCGGTGTGATCATTGATCAGCCCATCGCCGAGCCAGACAATCCGCTCAAACCCAAGCCGCTGCGCCAATTCGGCCTCGATGTCCGAGCGCAGCATCCAGCGATTGCGGTTGGGGTTGAGCAGGCATTGCTCGGTCGTGATCGCGAGGCCTGTGCCGTCGGTATCCACCGCCCCGCCTTCAAAGACCATGGCGCTGCTCTCAAGCGTAAGGTTGGCTTCGCCCGCCAATTGCGCGCCGATGGTTTCGTCGCCTGGCATCTCATACTTGCCGCCCCATCCGTTGAAGGCGAAGCGACGTGCCGCGCGCTCGCTGCCCTCAATCACGACCAGCGGCCCTGTGTCGCGCAGCCAGATATCGCCGTAGATCCGCCGTTGAAGCGTCACCTTGTCGCTGACTAGCGCTTTGGCGCGCGCTTCGTTGGCTTCGTTGCGGACCAGCAAGCGCACCTCTTGCCCGCTTTCGGCGACTGCGTTTGCGAACGCCGCCATCTGTTCCTGTGCGGCCTCGAGAAAGCTGGGCCATTCGTCAGCCAGATGCGGAAAGCCAATCCAAAGCCAGTCTTGCGGAGCCCATTCGGGAGGCATTGTCGGGATGGGCATCGCAGGTGTTCTTTCCGAGGGGCGGGCTGTGTTCAGCCGCCTTACAGGCTTGGCACCTTTCGGCAAACACATGGCCTTGCGCCCGCGCAGCCAGCGCGCCACATGGTCGCCTGCAATGGCTGACATTCCCGCCTGGATCGATGCGCTCGAGCGCGCGCGCCGCTACGCGCCGTTTTTGGGCCGCTCGCTCGACCGTCTGCCCGATCTCGAAACGATTCTCGCGCAAGGGTTGGGTGAGAGAGCGCTCGCTTGGGCGCGGGCGCGCGGCGAGCATGAGGATGCAGGCGTGGCCCTGCGGCGAGAGCGGTTGGCGCTGGCTACCACCCTGGCCATCGGCGATCTGGCGGGCGCGTTTTCGCTCGCGCGGGTGTTGGAGGAATTGACCGCGTTCGCTGACAGAGCGCTCGACACCGCAATCCGCACCGCCATCGAAGAACGCACCGGGGAACCTCGCGTTGATGGCTTCATCGCGCTCGCATTGGGCAAACAGGGCGTGCGCGAACTCAACTACTCCTCTGATATCGATCCGGTCCTGCTCTACGATCCCACTGTCTTGTCGCACCGGAGCAAAGACGACGCGGGTGAAGCGGCGCAACGCTACGCTAGGCGGATCGTAAAGCTACTCTCGGAAAACACCGCAGAAGGATATGTCCTAAGGGTCGATCTGCGCCTTCGACCGGCGAGCGAAATCAGCCCTATGGCGGTGCCTCTGGCGCTGGCGCTGGAGCACTATCAAAGCGCCGCGCTGCCGTGGGAACGCGCCGCCTTTACTCGCGCGCGGGCGGCGGCGGGGGACATCGCGGCGGGCGAGGCGTTTCTTGAATCGATCCGGCCTTTCGTGTGGCGTCCCACAATCGATTTTGGCGCGATGGAGGACATTCGTTCGCTCACAGCGCGCATACGCGACGCCTATGACGGACGGCTGACACCCGGTCCCGGCTTCAATGTAAAGCGCGGGCGTGGCGGCATCCGTGAGATCGAGTTTATCGTCCAGACGCATCAACTGATCCATGGCGGACGCGATCCGCTTCTGCGCGTGCAAGGCACCCGGGCAGCGCTCGAAGCGCTCGCTCGCGCGGGTCGAATAGAGCCCGAACAAGCGGCCATCCTTGGCGACAATTATGACCGGCTGCGCGTGATTGAGCACCGGCTGCAAATGATCAACGATCGCCAAACGCACAGCTTGCCCGGCGGCGAGGCGCTGGAGGACGTCGCCCGGCTCGACGGCCTGCCCGACGGCGCGGCGCTGATCGAGGAATTGCGCGGGTTGACTGACCAGACATCGGACATCTTTGCCGAGCTGATTGGCGAGCCCGACGCGCCTGAAGTTCGCATTGCCCCTGAACCGATGCCCGAAAAGGAGCGGGAGGAACGGCTCGACACGCTGGGTTTTGACAACGTTGAGCAACTCTCTGCGCGCACCGCAGCTTGGCGCGACGGCCGGTATCAGACGTTGCGAAGCGGGCAGGCGCTGGCGGCGTTTGATGAACTGACACCGGCCCTGCTTGAGGCGCTGGCCAAGAGTGACGATCCGATGCGCGCGTTCACCAGGTGGGAGGCGTTGCTGGAGCGTGCCCCTTCCGCCGTGACGCTGTTTCGCTTGCTCAACGCGCAGCCCGAATTGCTGGACCGATTGATGGCTGCGCTGACTTTAGCGCCGACTTTATCCGACGAATTGGCGCGCAAGCCGGAGTTGCTCGACATTCTACTCGACCCCAACGCGCTGGAGCTTCCCGGCAGCGTTGAAGAGATCGCCGCATTGGTCGAACGCACCGCAGAACGCGACGATTACGAAGCGCTGCTCGATGCAATCCGGCGGGTTACGGGCGAATTGCGCTTTGCTCTGGGTTTGCAATTGATCGAAGGTTTGTCCGACCCCATCGATATTGGCGCTGCTTTGTCGCGTATTGCTGAGGCTGCGCTTCGCCTAGCGGTGCCGGCGGCGCATGCGGAGTTTCAAGAGCGACATGGACGCATTGAAGGCACGGAGTTGCTGGTGCTGGGCCTTGGACGTTTTGGCGGCGGCGCGTTGACGCACGCGTCGGACCTTGATGTGGTGTACCTCTATGCAGGTGAGGCGAATGGCCCTTCGGATGGTGCGCGATCGATTTCGGCGACCAATTATTACAACCGGCTAGCGGGGCGCGTTACCGCCGCTTTGTCGGTCCCCACCGCGCAAGGGGCACTCTACGAGATTGACACCCGGCTCAGACCGCAAGGGGCGCAGGGCCCATTGGCGGTTAGCTGCGATGCGTTCGAAAAGTACCAACGCGAAGCCGCGTGGACGTGGGAGCATATGGCCTTGGCGCGGGCACGCGTCTTGGTTGGATCACAGGGCGGACGCGATCGTGTTGAAGCTATCATGCGCGGTGTCTTGCGGCGCCCGCGCGCGCCCGAAGACGTACGCACTGAAATCAGCGCGATGCGAACGCAGATGGCGGAGCATAAGACTCCGGCTGGTCCACTCGATGTGAAGCGGCTGCGCGGCGGGCTAATCGATTGCGAATTCTTGGTGCACTATCTCCAGCTTCGCGGGGTCACGGCGGACGGTGCATCTTTGGGCGTCGGCTACCCGGACGCCTATTCGCCCGATTTGGGTACAGCTATCCCTGCGCTGACAGCCTCTGGTTTGCTGCCTGAGGACTTCCGGCCCGATTACGATCTTCTCACCCGCATGCTAACGGCTCTGCGTTTGCTGGCGCCTGGAGGGCTTGAACCCCCGGCGTGTGCAGCGGATTCGTTGGCAAGGGCATGTCAGGTCACGGACTACGCCACTCTTCTGAACCGTTTCGCTGAAACACGAGGGCGTGTATGCGCGCTCTGGAACCAGACCTTCGCTGCAGACATTTCAGTCGCGTAGTCACAATCACCTATCAATGGAGCAAACATGATGAGCGACTTTCCCGCAGTGGGCGATGCGATGCCCGATATCGAAATGGGCACGCCCGATGGCGGCACCGTCAAGGCGAGCGATTTCAAGGGCAAGAATCTGGTCGTCTTCTTCTACCCCAAGGACAACACGCCGGGTTGCACGATTGAGGCGAAGGACTTCACCGCGCTCAAGGGCGATTTCGACGCCGCCGGTGTCGAACTGCTGGGTGTGAGCAAGGACAGCGCGAAAAAGCACCAGAATTTCATCGCCAAGCATGACCTCAAAACCCCACTCGCGACGGACGCTGAAGAGGGCGGCTTGTCTGACAACCTTGGTATCTGGACCGAAAAGCAGATGTACGGGAAGACCTATATGGGCATGGTTCGCTCGACCTATCTCGTCGATTCGGACGGCAAGATCGCGCAGATCTGGCCCAAGGTGAAGGTCAAAGGCCACGCCGAAGAAGTGCTCGCAGCGGCCAAGGCGCTTTAAGCCTGATGCAATCGGTTTCCTCTGCCATTCGCGCTGCGCTGCTTACCGCAGACCCGCGCGCGAAGTGTTTTGCTACGCGCGATGTCGCGCGGCGCTGGCGGCAGGGGAAACTCGCCTTCGCGTTCGAAGAGGCGATGCCCGAACATCCCGCTCGGCCCGATCAGCCCGAGCTGCTCCCTCCCAACAAGATGCCCAAGCGCGGCAAGGGCGGTTCTGAACGCGCGCGGATCGCGCTTTGGCACAGCCTTGCGCATATCGAGTTCGTCGCAATTGATCTCGCGCTTGATATGGCGGGCCGCTTTGGCGAGCGGATGGGCGAGGAGTTCGTCAGCGATTTCCTATCGGTTGCGGCGGATGAGGCGATGCACTTCGCGCTGCTTGATCGTAAGCTCCACACGCTTGGCAGTCACTACGGCGCTCTCCCGGCGCATGGCGGCTTGTGGCAGGCGGCTCATGCCACTCGGCATGATGAGGCGGCGCGTTTGGCGATCGTTCCGATGGTGCTCGAAGCGCGCGGATTGGACGTGACGCCCGCGACGCTGGAAAGGGTAAAGGCGGCGGGCGATGACAACGGTGCGAAAATCCTGACGCGCATCCTTGACGACGAAATTCGTCATGTCGCCTACGGGACCAAGCACTTTGTTGAGGTCGCCAAGAATCGCGGAAATCAGCCAGAAACCCTGTGGCAATCCCTAGTTCGCGAGCATTTCAGAGGGGCGGTTAAGCCACCATTCAACGACTCAGCGCGTCTTGCAGCCGGTTTGTCGCGCGAGTTTTACGCAGAGATTGCACATTAACCAGACGCCTCCATACTCCCGATCGGTAAGGTCGTTACACAGTGTGCGGCGGGACTGAACGCCAGAAAAACAAAATAGGCGCTTGGTCCATAAAAGGTCGCAACAAGGAAACAGTCGGTATGCGTTCGGTTTTCGGACAAATTTTTTTGAAGACGATCGCGTCCTTTGGGACTGCTTTCGTAATCGCTTTCGCATCTCCGGCGATGGCCAACTCGGCAGCGACCACCAGCACTGCAAACGCGGCTGATGTGACCAAGCCCATCGAGGAAGCTCAGGAAGAAGCTCTCGCCACCGGCGATCCGAGCTTCCGTGAATTGTTCGCGAACTGGACTGCACTCGATACCGCTGGACCGGATCCGTTTGCAACGAACGTGGAAACCACCGCGCCGGTCCCCGTGTCGGTGCCCTCGCGCAATCCTTTGACCGCAAGCTATATGTCGAGCGGATACGGCATGCGCGTTCATCCTGTTCTTGGCCGTCGTTCGCGGCACAAAGGCATCGACCTCGCGGCTCCAACCGGCACGCCGGTCTACGCGACGGCGGATGGTGCAGTGTCCCGCGCGGATCGCTCTCGCACCTATGGGTTGGTAATTTATCTTGAACATGGCGCGGATCTGCAGACGCGCTACGCGCACCTTTCGCGCATGGTCGTAGCCGATGGCCAGGCGGTGAAAAAGGGCGATGTCATTGGCTATGTCGGCTCAACGGGCCGGTCCACTGGGCCACACCTGCATTATGAAGTTCGCGTCGATGGGGTTGCAGTCAACCCAATTCCCTATATGAAAGAGAGCGAGCAAAGCGCGGTGGCCGAGATTGAAAGTGTCGCCAACGCAAGCGGACGCAAGCGTCCCGGCGTTCAACCAGGCCAAGGTGGCCAGTGATTTGAACGCGGCAAAGAGTTAACCCGCCTGGAAGCGGGTCGGACATTGGAGAGGGTGTCCGAGTTTGGGCGGCGGGTTAATCCCGCCGCCTTTTTTTGTGCCTAAGGTCAATCCTTCAAGGGTAAGCGTTTGTGCTCCGATTTCGCTTGAGTGCGGACCAAGCCGCGTTAGGTTTCTTTCCAAGAGTGACAGATCGCCATCAGAGCACGGGCCGCAAGAGGCCTCTTTGCTCCGGCGACCGAGGAGAGAGACATGACCCTGCACCCCATCGCGCACGCGGTTGCGCGCCCCGATCACCCTGCCATCATTATGACCGGTTCTGGCGAGCAAATGACCTATGGTGAGCTAGACGCGGCCTCCAACCGTTTCGCACACTTGCTGCGCGCGCGCGGTATGGGGCCCAATGAGAAAGGCGGCGATGCGTTCGCGGTGCTGCTGGAAAACCGGCCAGAATACTACGTCCTCAATTGGGGTTCGCAGCGCGTCGGCACGATGTTGGTCCCAGTGTCGACCCGCCTGACCGGGCCGGAGATCGCCTATATCCTCAAAGACAGCGAAGCGCGGTTTCTGGTCACGTCGACCCGCTACGCGGATACTCTCGACGCGATCCGCGTAGAGTGTCCCGATCTCGAAATTCTTGTCGCGGATAGCGGCGGCGCGGATGACTTTGCAGCGGAACTGGCGCGGTATAGTGCACAAGCGCCAGACGATCAAAGCGCCGGGCTCGTTATGCTCTATTCCAGCGGTACGACTGGCCGACCCAAAGGGGTGAAGCCGCCGCCGCCCGAAACGCCCGAACCTCAGGCGCCGGTTCCGCTGATGGGTCTGGCAACGATGGGCTTTGGCTGGCCCGCTGATGGCTCGATGGTCTACCTTTCGCCCGCGCCGCTCTATCACGCGGCGCCTTTGGGGTGGTCCACTGTTGTGCATCGTCTGGGCGGTACGGTCGTCGTGATGGAAAAGTTCGATCCCGAAGACGCCCTCAAGGCGATCGAGACATACAAGATCACCGACAGCCAGTGGGTGCCCACGCACTTTGTGCGCTTTCTCAAACTCGATCCGGCAATCCGGACACGCTACGATCTGTCGACCCACCAACGCGCCATCCACGCGGCCGCGCCTTGCCCGGTTCCGATCAAGCGCGAGATGATCGATTGGTGGGGTCCAATTGTCCTCGAATACTACGCGGGTTCGGAAGGGATCGGCATGACCTTTGCCAATAGCGAAGCGTGGCTCGCCAATCCGGGCACGGTGGGCATTCCGATTTATGGCAAGCTGCACGTCTGCGGGGCCGATGGCGAAGAGCTTCCGGCGGGTCAGGATGGCCTCATCTATTTCGAGAACGACCGCCTGCCCACCTATCACAAAGACGACGCCAAGACCGCCGAAGCGATGAGCGCGCAAGGGTGGATGACGCTGGGCGATATCGGCCATGTGAACGAAAACGGCTTTCTGTTCCTTACCGATCGCAAGAGCCACATGATCATCTCGGGCGGGGTCAACATTTACCCGCAGGAGATCGAAAACCTTCTGGTCACGCACGATAAAGTGATGGACGCGGCGGTTATCGGCGCGCCCGATCCGGACTTGGGCGAAAAGGTCGTCGCTGTGGTGCAGCCGATGGATATGGGCGTCGCCGGTGCTTCGTTTGAAGAGGAGCTTCGCGATTTCCTCGCCCCCAATCTGGCGCGGATCAAGATGCCCAAACTGTTTGATTTCCGCCCCGAACTCCCGCGTGAGGCCAACGGCAAACTCTACAAACGCGAACTGCGCGACGAGTATGAGGCCAACGCCCGGGAATCGTCGGGGGAGGGCGCGTGATGGCAAGCGATCCCGAGATCCTTCCCACGCCGCTCGCAAAAGCGGTCATCGATCCGCAGGCCTACGCCGAATGGGATGGGCTGCTCGACACGTTTGATCACATTCGCACCACAAAACCGGTTGCCAAGGTGGTTCCTGAGGACCCGGGCCTGTTCGAGCCATTCTGGTTTATCAGCCGCTACGACGATGTCATGCGCATTTCGAAGGACAACGCGACCTTCCTCAACAATCCCAAGCCGGTGGTGTTCGCGACCAAGCAAGCAACCGAGTTCAGCCGCGCGGCGACGGGTTCGAATATGCTGGTGGATTCGCTGGTCGTCTTCGACGCGCCGATCCACCCTAAATACCGCAAGCTGACCCAGGACTGGTTCATGCCGCGCAACCTCAAACAGATTGAGGACGAGATTCGCGCGCTGGCCCATCGCACGGTTGATGCAATGATCGAGAAAGGGCCTGAGCTCGACTTTGTCGAGCATGTCTCTGGTCCCTATCCTTTGCGCGTGGTGATGCAGATCCTCGGCGTCCCGCCCGAGGATGAGCCGCGTATGCAGATGCTGACGCAGCAGCTATTTGGCGGTCAGGACGCGGACCTTTCCGGCACCGGTATGGAGAACATGTCGCCCGAACAGGTCGTGCAATTGGTCGCGGGCGCGGTGCAGAGCTTTGAAGGCTATTTCGCGGAGCTTGCCGAAGCGCGCCGGGCCAATCCCACCGATGATGTCGCCAGCGTGATCGCCAACGCGCTGGTCGATGGCGAGCCGCTCCCGCCGCGCGATATGGCGGGGTATCACATTATCGTCGCGACCGCCGGGCATGACACAACCAGCGCTTCGACTGCCGGCGCGATGCAGGCGTTGGCGCAGGATCCCGAACAATGGGCTAAGGTCCGCGCTGACCGTTCGCTGCTACCCGGCATTGTCGAGGAAGCGATCCGCTGGACCAGCCCCGTACAGCACTTCATGCGCACCGCAGCCGAAGACTTGGAGATGGGCGGCCAGACGATCCGCAAGGGCGATTGGATGATGATCAATTACGTCTCTGCCAATCACGACCCGGACCAGTTCGAGGACCCGCGCCGGTTCGACGCGTCGCGCTCGCCCAACAGGCACTTGGCGTTCGGAGCGGGGGCGCATCAATGCCTCGGCTTGCATCTAGCGCGATTGGAGATGCGCATCCTGTTTGAAGCGCTGCTGGACCGGATCGAGACGGTGGAGCTGGCAGGCGAGCCAAGACGCGCGACGAGCACCTTTGTTGGCGGGCTCAAAACACTTCCGCTTTCCTTTAGGCCAGCCTGAGCTTGGGGGCGATAAGTGGACTAAATTTGCCCATAGAGCCGTGGCGTAGTCCGGGTGTGAAGATAGTCTGTGAAGCGTTATTTCATGCGTGAGGAATAAAAGCCTACCACCTTGGTTTTTTGATCCCCGCTCGAGTAATGAATGCCATATGAACCGATTTTTCTTCCAATATCGAACAACATGTGGTAACAATCCGCTCATGGTAAAAATTGAACGAAAGGATGCTGCGGTCTTCGCGGCAGGCCCATTGCTGGCCAAAATACAATGACTTTACTTGCGGACTATAACCTTCCCTTTTTGATCGCCCTTATTGCGCTTGTTCTTATAAGCGCACTACAAATATTTGGCCTGGGCGATCTTTTCGAAGGGGCGGACGCCGATCTTGAGATCGATGTTGATCCTGACGCGCTGACCACAGCCGGATGGGCCGAAGGGGTTTTCAGCCTGCTTGGCCTTGGCAAAGTGCCGTTTCTGATCTGGCTGATGCTGCTGATGTTTGTCTTTGCGGTTATCGGCGTGTCGGGTCAGGCTTTATCGGTTGCCCTTTTGGGTATCCCGTTTGACGCGCTCGCCGCCGCTGGCCTTGCCGGTGTGGCCTCGTTGCCGATCAACGGCGCTCTCACGCGCCCTCTGGCCAAGCTGCTCCCGCAGGACGAAACCAGCGCGGTCGGTCTCGACACGCTGGTCCGCCGCGACGCACAGATCCAGATTGGCACCGCCAAGCGCGGCTCACCCGCGCGATCCAAAGTCATCGATGTCTTCGGACATCCCCATTTCGTAATGGTCGAACCCCACGATCCGGACACCGTCATGAGCGAGGGCCAAACGGTCTTGCTTGTCCGGCGCGAAGGTGAGACCTTTTTTGCCGTGCATTACGAAAGCCCGAAATTGCAATTGGACTAGAACACGAGACTGGCAATCAGGGGTCGCACCCGCCACACTTGCAGCAAGGCCCGAATCTGAGCCGCCCCGATAGATTGAGAGCCCTATGGGTTCGCGATCCGAAACGCTCAGGCCCAGCGCCGCCGGGTTCACATAGATTGGACAGGAGAGAATATGGAATCCCTCATCGATATTGGAATCATTGTTGGCGTCATCATAATCATGGTGGTCGCAATCTTTGTGTTCCTCACCACGCTTTACCGCCGTGCGTCGAAGGAAACCGCCTTTGTCCGGACCGGTGTCGGCGGCGAGAAAGTCGTCATGAACGGCGGCGCATTGGTCTTCCCGGTGTTTCATGAGACGATGCCCGTCAACATGAACACGCTGGTGCTCAGCGTTGTGCGCCGCGACGGCGAAGCGCTTATCACCCTCGATCGGTTGCGGATCGACGTGAAGGCGGAATTCTATGTCCGCGTGCGCCCCGATGCAGGCGCGATTGCGATGGCGGCGCAGACTTTGGGTCAACGCACGATGCAGCCCGAAATGCTCAAAGACCTGGTCGAGGGTAAGTTCGTCGACGCGCTGCGTTCGGTCGCGGCGGGGATGAGCATGAACGAGCTGCACGAACAGCGCGCCGATTTCGTTCAAAAGGTGCAGCAAGTGTCGTCCAACGATTTGGCGATGAACGGGCTGGAACTGGAATCGGTCTCGCTTACCGGGCTCGACCAGACCAGCATCGAACACTTCAACGCAAACAACGCGTTTGACGCCGAAGGTCTGACCAAGCTGACCGAGCAGATCGAAGCGCGCAAGAAACTGCGCAACGATATCGAGCAGGACACGCGCGTCGAAATGGAGACCAAAAACCTCGAAGCCGACAGCCGCAGCTTCGAAATCGGGCGTGACAAGGAATACGCGCGACTGGCGCAAGAGCGTGAGGTGGAGATCCGCCGCGCGTCGCAAACCGCCGAAATCGCGAGTGAGCAAGCCAAACGCGAACGCGAAGCCGAAGCCGCGCGCATTCAGGCCAAGAAGGAAGTCGACAGCCAACAGATCGAAGCCGACCGCACCGTTGAAGAGGCGCGGATCGATCAAGGACGCGCGCTCGAAATCGCTCGCCAGGAACAGCAGATCGCGGTTCAGAACAAATCGCGCGAGGAAAGCCAGGCCAAGGCCGAAGCGGACGCCGCGCGCGCCCGCGCTGTCGAAGCCGAAGAGCAGGTCATCACGGCTCGCGAAAGCGAGATCGCAGAGCGTACCAAAAAGATCGAACTGATCGAAGCGGCCAAGGAAGCCGAGCGCGATGCGATCAGCATCAAGGTTGAAGCTCAAGCGGAGAAAGACGCGGCTCTAAACCGCGCTGAGGCCGCAAGGCTGGAGGCCAAGGGTGACGCGGACGCGGAAATCCTGCGCGCCGAAGCCGATCGTGTGCGCTTCGAAGTCGAGGCGGCGGGTCAACAAGCGGTCAACGAGGCGGCCAACATCCTTTCCATGGATCAGATCAGCCTTCAGACCAAACTGGCGCTGCTCAAGGTCCTGCCCGAGGTGGTGCGCGAAAGCGCGAAGCCGATGGAAGCGATCGATTCGATCAAGATCGTGCAGGTCGATGGGCTGACCAATGGTGGCGGCGCTGGCGGCGCGGCCAACGATGGCGGCGCACCAGGTGGCAAAGGCTCCGGCAACCTCGCCAACGACGCGGTCTCCGCAGCCCTCGCCTACCGCGCACAAGCGCCGGTGCTCGACGGTCTGATGAAAGAGCTGGGCCTCGACGGCTCCTCGCTCGGCGGCCTCGCCGAAGCGGCGGCCAAGGACCCGAAAGCGGTCGAAGAGGCGGTGTCCAAGCTGACTTTTCTAAACGATGAAGGCTCGGATGACGACATCGGCGAACTCGGTACCGACGAAGCCGCTGAGTGAGCACTGAGGGCGGCGTCGTCAGACCGAATATAGACCCCGCCGCACCGCAAGGTTCGGCGGGGTTTTGTTATGGCTGAACATAGTGGGAAGCGGGCTCACCTCGGCTAGTCGGCAAGAAGGTTCGGATTCTGAAGAATGACTTCCCTCGCAGGCCGCCAATACCGCCAGAAGAAGTATCCAGTTCGTGAGTCTTCAAGCCATTCTCCGTTGGCATAGTACTCTAGGGCCGCAAATTCGGGAGACGCCCCTCTCCATACTTCGCGGACTCGCGCCTCTCCTGAGTAGCACCACGCCATAAAGTTGAGAATTATATTAGCATTATCAAAGGTTTCATGGAATCCGGCGTTGCCAAGGTAAACTGTCCAATTGTCCGCACTGCTATGCAGTTCGACAGCGAACCCTGTCCTCGTAGGTGGCTCGATACGCAAACGCCCTGCGGTCCCGCAAAAGCTAAGCTCAGGATGCTTGAGCAACTTTTCGACGAAAAGGTCGTGTGGAGACATATGTATGCAATGCCACTTAGCGGTAAAGCTAATCTGAACGACGCGGCTCAGAGCATGTGGTCGAGTCGAAAGCGGATACTCTTTTACTGGCGGTTCACCCCAACAACCTCTGGGCCATCGCACGCACGTCTTCGCCCATATCCTCGCGCTCCAGCGCCAGTGCGAGCGTCGCTTCGACAAAGCCCAGCTTGCTGCCGCAATCGTAGCGGTTGCCGTCAAAGGTGACCGCGTGGAACGGCTGATCGCCGATCATTTTCGCCATCGCGTCGGTCAGCTGGATCTCGCCGCCGGCGCCCTTTTCCTGACCTTCGAGCGTGCGCATCACTTCGGGTTGCAGGATATAGCGGCCCGAGACGATCTTGTTGGAGGGCGCTTCTGCCAAGGGCGGCTTTTCAACCAGGCCCTTCACTTCCGTGAGCGCGCCATTCGCCGCGCCCGGATCGATCACGCCGTAGCTCGGCACTTCTTCCATCGGCACTTCGAGCACGCTGATGAGGTTGCCGCCCACCTCGTTATAGGCCTCGACCATCTGCGCCATGCAGCCGGTGCCGCCCTTCTTGCCGATCATGAGTTCGTCGGGGAGGAAGATCGCAAAGGGTTCATCCCCCACAATCGCGCGCGCGCACCAGATCGCGTGGCCAAGGCCCATCGGAACCTGCTGGCGCACAGTGATGATATCGCCCGGGGTCGCGCGGGTGGGGTCGAGAACCGACATATCCTTGCCGCGCTCACTCATCGTGTCTTCGAGCTCGTAGGCGACGTCGAAATGTTCGACGATGGCCGTCTTCCCGCGCCCGGTTACAAAGATCATCTGCTCGATCCCTGCCTCGCGCGCTTCGTCCACGGCGTACTGGATCAACGGCCGGTCCACGACGGGCAGCAATTCCTTCGGGATCGCTTTGGTTGCGGGCAAGAAGCGGGTGCCGAGGCCCGCCACAGGAAAGACGGCTTTCTTGATGGGTTTACGCGTTGCGCTGGTCATTCACATGTTCCTCAATCTCACGCGACCTGTGTTCCCTGCGCCGTGCCGCCTGGGCTTTGCGAGGTCAATATCGCAGAGCACAATTTGTCGTTAAGCAGACACGCGCGTCAGTTGCGTGAAAGCTTGTGTGCGTTATGGGCTGTCTATGGACAAATTGCTTATTCGAGGCGGCAACCGCCTATCCGGGACAATCCCTATTTCAGGCGCCAAGAACGCGGCGCTAACCCTTATTCCCTGCGCGCTTTTGACCGAAGAGCCGCTGACGCTGCGCAATCTGCCGCGACTGGCGGATATTGACGGGTTTCAGCACCTGATGAACCAGTTTGGCGTGACCACCGCCATTCAGGGCACGCGGCCAGAGGATTTCGGGCGTACAATGCGTTTGGAGGCGACCCGTATCACCTCCACCGTCGCGCCCTACGATCTGGTGCGCAAAATGCGCGCGTCGATCCTTGTGCTTGGCCCGATGCTGGCGCGCAGCGGTGAGGCGACCGTCTCAATGCCGGGCGGCTGTGCGATCGGGAACCGTCCAATCGATTTGCATCTCAAAGCGCTTGAGGCGTTCGGGGCCGAGATCGAACTCGCCCAAGGCTATGTGAAAGCGATGCAGCCCGATGGCGGCATGCGGGGTGGCGATTTCGATTTTCCCGTCGTCAGCGTCGGCGCGACCGAGAACGCGGTGATGGCCGCAGTCCTCGCCAATGGAACGTGCCGCCTGTTCAACGCCGCGCGCGAGCCAGAGATTGTCGATCTGTGCAACCTGCTGGTGGCGATGGGCGCTGAGATTGAAGGGATTGGCACCTCTGACCTCACCATCCACGGGGTGAACCGACTGAACGGCGCGACTTACAAAGTCATGCCCGACCGCATCGAAGCCGGATCCTACGCCTGCGCGGCGGCGATCACAGGCGGCGATGTGCGGTTGGAAGGGGCCAGCGCGCACGACATGGCTTCAACGCTCCACGCTATGCAAGCCATTGGGTTGCACGTCGAAGAGGACAAGAAAGGCGTTACCGTCGCGGCCAACGGCGCGTTGAAACCCACCGACCTTACCACCGCGCCGTTCCCTGGGCTCGCCACCGATATGCAGGCCCAATTGATGAGCCTCCTTTGCAAGGCCGAGGGCACAAGCGTGCTCAAAGAAACGATCTTCGAAAACCGCTTCATGCACGTGCCCGAACTGGCGCGAATGGGCGCGGATATCGCGACCGAGGGGCGCACCGCCATCGTCAAAGGACCGGTCGACCTGACTGGCGCGGAGGTTATGGCGACCGACCTGCGCGCTTCGATGAGCCTTATCATTGCGGCCCTCGCCGCCGAGGGCGAGACGCAGGTGCGCCGCATCTATCACCTCGACCGTGGATACGAGCGATTGGAGGAGAAGCTCCAGCTGGTCGGCGCGGATATCGAGCGGGTCGGCGACGATTGAGGCTGGCTGCGGCGATCCTCGGCGCGCTGACGCTCAGCCTATCGGGATGGGCGCTCGCTCAGGATGGTGAGGCGGCGGGTGTCGAACTGATCGTCAGCGGCCCGCCGATTGAGGCCAGAGAAACCGGGCAGGACGGCATGTATCTGCCGCCCGATGTCCCCGAAGCCTATCGCGACAGCCCAAGCGCCACCGGCATTCTGGCGCAGGGCTGGAGCATGCTGGGCCGTGAAGACTTGGGCGCACAGGCCGGCTCCAACGAATATGAGGCGCGCCCCTGCGAGGCTCTAGCGGGCGGGGCGAAGGGCGTGGACGGCGTCCTTGATGCGATCGCCGCGCGCGCCGCTGACGCGCGGATCGTTATCATCAACGAAAGCCACGAAGTCACGCTCCACCGCGATTTCTCGCGCCGCGTGATTGAGCGGCTGCGCCCGCTGGGCTACACGGTGTTCGCGACGGAGACCTTCACCAATTTTGCGACAAAGGCTGACCCGGTCGCTGAAAGCGCCGCGTTGGCGTATCCGCGCGCGCGTGATGGCACCTATCTGAAAGAGCCCGTATTCGGGCAGATGGTCCGCAGCGCCAAACGGCTGGGCTATCGGCTCGCGGCTTATGAAATCGCGCTCGATGTCGAGCGCGCAACAAACAGCAACGAGCAAATCGCGCAGCGCGAGCAAGCGCAGGCTGATAATCTCGTCGCCATACTGAACAGTCTGGGCCCCGATGAGAAGCTGATCGTGCACGCTGGCTATTGGCACGCCAACGAACTCGACAAACGCCGCGCCAGCGGTGTGGATCGATCGCTTATGGCCGCGCGGTTGAAACGCATCACCGGCCTTGATCCGCTTACGATCGCGCAAACCGAATGCCGCGGCAGCGCCGACATCGTGCGCCTGTCCGCGCAGCCTAACAATCCGAAGGCCGCCTTTGATCTCTACGTGGACCACCCCCTCCACGGTTTTCGCTACGGGCGCTCCGATTGGCGCTTTGCCGATGGCGCGCAGGCGGTCGACATCCCCGAACCTTATGCCAGCGCTACCGAGCCGCTCATCATCGAAGCTTTCGCTGAGGGTGAACCGTTCGAAGCGGTGCCAGTGGACCGGGTGTGGGTGGATCCGGGCGAGGATGTGAAACTGGCGCTCAAACCCGGCCGATACACGATCAGAGCGGTGCGACCGGCCGCTCTTCCTAAGCAGGACTAGGCACTAGCCAATCCCTGCCCATTCCAGCGGTTTGGGCAACGGGTCACGCGCGAAATCAAGGTGGATCACTCGGCGTTCTTGAGCTCGTGTGGACCGGGCAGATGCGTGCAAAACGGGCGTAGCGTAAAGCCATCCATCGCCCGCCTGCGCGTGGCATTCCAGAACAGAGGACTGCGAGACCGCTCTATCGATGCTCTCCTCGCTGACTTTGCCCAAACGATGGCTGCCACGCGCCACCAGCAGCGGCGCGTTATCCGCCTTCACGGGGTCAAGATGCACGCGCAAAGTCACCATGCCTTCAAGCAACGCAAAGGGCGGCTCAACATGCGTCAGCCCCTCTTTCGTCGACCAAACCTCAAAGCCCGGTACCGTCTCTCGCTGAGCGACCACAATAGTGCGATCCTGATGCCAGGCGAGGCTCCAATTGGAGTCCTGTGTCTTGTTGAAAGCGATAGCGCGCGCACATTTCCAGCTTGATCCGACTTGGGCTGTAAAAGGCGTGCCCTTTGAAATCCGTGCGGCGAGTTCGGCTATTTGTGGACTGCCCGATATCCGGTGGCCGGGTTTGCCAAGGTCGAAGAAAGGCCTGGTGGATCGCTCCCATTCTTCCAGATCCGACTCGATCAATCCGGGCAGTCGCACTGCGCCGTCTGTCCGAAGGTTCAGGCTATTTTCATTCATTCGACACCAACCACACCCGAATCGCACTAGCCAATCCCGGCGGCGTGTCGGCTTGGATTCGTTCAGCGTCGATGCGCGCGACCAGAGCGCTGATCGGCACCTCCGCACGCGCTGCCGCTTCGCGCAGGGCGTCCCAGAACACCGGTTCAAGGCTGATTGAGGTCTTGTGCCCCGCAATCGCGATCGAGCGTTTAACGGGTGGGTGGTAGGGCGTGGTCATCGTCGCCGGGCATAACGCCCAAGGCCCGGACCGACACCAAGTTTTTTGGGGTGGCTGCACCGAGCGCCCCGTCTTAGCGTGCCGCAATGACTGATGCGCCCGAGCCGAACGGCCTTGATCTCTTGAGCGAAAAGGAGCGGGAAGTCCTGCGCCTGATCACGCGCGGGCACGATGCGAAATCAGCGGCCAGCGAGTTGGGCCTCTCGGTCCACACGATCAACGAGCGCCTTCGCGCTGCGCGCCGCAAACTCGACGTGACCAGCAGCCGCGAGGCCGCCCGGCGATTGTTTTCGAGCGAAACGGGATCCAACGAAAAATCTGTATCCAAACAAATGGGGGAAGTCATTTCGCTAGCTTCGCCCAATGCTTCGTCTCCTGTTCAACCGCACCGCCGCGTGGCGGTGAGAATTGGAGGAGTGTTGCTTATGTCTGTAATGGTTTTGGCCTTGGCGGTTTGGATGGGGGCTCCACAGGGCGATCCTGCGGTTTCGCAGGGCGAGGGTGATAAAGAGAACGTTGTCGCGTTCCTGAAGCCCGCCGACAAAGCGCCTGAAGACGCCGCGCGCGCATGGCTGACACTGGTTGATACAGCCGATTGGGAAGCAAGCTTTGACGCCGCAGGCGCTTCGTTTCGCGCCGTCAACACGGTGGAGGGCTGGGAAGCCGCATCGCAACAGGCGCGGGTGCCATTGGGCGCGGCGGTTGAACGCGAGGTTATCTCGACCGACTTCATTGCGGCGCCGCCCAAGGGGTACACGCTTGTAAAGTTTCTGACCAAGTTTGAAGGCGGTGTGATGGGTGTCGAGCATGTGACCATTGAGCGCGAGGGCGAGGCGCTCAAGGTGATCGGGTATTTTATAGATTGATCTCGCTTCCATCACGCCGCTTTGGTGTTGTCGGAAGCGGTAGATCCTCTCTCAGAGCGATCACTTATAGCGCTCGCGCCGATCTGAGAAGGTGCGAACGCGTTTGCGCCACGCCCGGTAGCTTCCAGGCTTCAGACGCGCGCGCATCAACGCCTTCACTTCCTTTTCGGGCAGGCCAAATTGATCCTCGATCATTGCAAAGGCAATGTGATCGCTCAGCGCCATTTCAATAACAGCGCTCGCTTCGGCTTCGGACAAAGGTTTGGTCGCGGGCTCTTTCATGGAGAGGAAACGCAGCGGCGGCGGCTTGGTGCCTCTCTTTAAGACGCCCGCCAAAACCACTTGCATTGGGGACGGTGCACAGCTCTCGCGCTTACGCCGCGTTTGCGTTGCCTAGTGGCGGAATCTTTTCGACTAGGGCGTCTGGCGCTGGACCGGGGCCGTAGGGCTGCATCCGCAGGCTCGCCTCTGCCAGTTCGCGCAGGTTTAGGGGCTGCCGAAATTGCAGCCCAAAGACTTGCCTGTTTTCGCGATCGACGTCCGACCAGATGACTTCGCCCAATTGCGGCGCCATGGCGTGCGCTTGAAAGCTGATCTCACGGCCCGGCGCCAAAGGGGCGGCGCATTCAAATCTCGCCCCATGGGTCGACAGGTCTAGCAACTGCGCGAGGTGGCTTTGGCTGCCGTCGACCACTCGGGCAGAGGCGCGAACCGACAGGCGCACGGGGCGCATCGCAAAAGGGGTGCGCTCCTGAAGGAATTCATCGAGGACAATTGGCGCGGCGAAACGATACCCGGCCTGCCGTTCCCCCGCCCAGATGCGCTGGATCGGGTGGGTGTGGCCATTGCTCAGCATAAGGATAATGCGGGGTTCGATCGGCGCTTCATGGAGAAAACTAAGATGGACGCCATCCTCGCACACGTCGCGCATTAGGCAGATATACTCGCCGGTCTGGCACACCACCTTCGCGCTGCGCAAAAGAGCCGAGGTGTGCCGCAGTTCGGGCGTTGGCAAAGAGCTTTCCGCACCCGCCGAAGAAAAGCGCGCAGGGGTCCGCAAGGCGCTCGATACGGCGCCTTGTGTGATAAATTGCGGCTGCACTTCGCTCATCGCAAGGCTCCCCTGCTGTGGCCTCCACGCCTAAATACGGTGAAGGAAAACTAGCGCAGAAGGGTTAACGCATCGCAAAGGATTGGCGCGGTCCTACACGGACTACGCGACAGCGGTGCCTTCAATTTCGATAAGGATATCGGGGTGATACAGCTCGCGCACGCCCAGAAGAGTCGCGCTCAGTTGCGCGCCGGAGCTGGCGTAAATGGGCACGATATCTTCCGCCGCTTCCATGAAGGCGGGCGCATTCACCGTGTAGATGTTGAGCCGCACCAGATTGGCAGGCGTCATATCGGCGCTCGCGAGCGCTTTGAGCAGCTCGTCCCACGCGGTTTGGAATTGCGCCACTAGATCACCGGGGTGCAGCGGCTCTCCATCGGCGTCCGAAGAGGTCTGCCCGGAAAGGTAGAGCGTTCGCTCGCCCCCCTTGACCTCGACCGCGTGGTTGAGCCCGAAATGGGTGAGCCACTCAGTCGGATTGTGCGTCTTGATTTCCATATCTGTCCTCCCAGCGCCGAATCGGCAGCCGGTGCAGACTAGTACATATGCTGGCCGCCATTGATGCTCATTGTGGAGCCAGTCATAAACGCGCCGTTCTCGCTGGTGAAGAAGGCAACGCCGCGAGCGATTTCTTCCGCTTGGCCGAGGCGGCCAACCGGGATCTTGGCGACGATCTTTTCCAACACCGGTTCGGGTACGGCGGCGACCATATCGGTGTCGATATAGCCCGGCGCGATCGCGTTGACGGTGACGCCGAACTTCGCGCCTTCCTGCGCCAGCGCCTTGGTGAAGCCGTGAATGCCCGATTTCGCCGCCGCGTAATTGACCTGCCCGTATTGGCCCGCCTGACCGTTGATCGACCCGATATTGACGATCCGGCCCCATTTGCGCTCGCGCATGCCGGGAAAGGTGGCCTTCGCCATATTGAAACAGCCGCCCAGATTGACGCGCATGACGTCGTTCCAGTCTTCAAAGCTCATCTTGTGCAGCGTGCCGTCGCGGGTGATGCCGGCGTTGTTGATGACGATATCGACGGGGCCATATTCTTCCGCGACCTTTGCGCACCCATCGAGGCACGCTTCGTGGTCGCCCACGTCCCATTTGGCTGAGGGAATGCTGGTGGCTTTGGTAAAGGCGGCGGCGGCTTCGTCATTGCCGCCATAATTGGCGATCACCGTGTGCCCTTGCCGCTTGAGGCGCTGACAGATGGCTTCCCCAATCCCGCGGGTGCCTCCGGTGACGATGGCGACTCGGCTCATTATGATCCCTCCCGATGATGTGTCCGCGCGAAGGGTAGCCGTGCCGTAGCGTCAGGCAACAAAAAACCCCGCAAAAGCAGGGTTCATTCCACTAAAGTTCTAGAAAATTGCTCAGCCCCTCAGGGCTTAGAACTTGATCTGAGTGCCGACATAGACGGCCTGGTTGTCCTGCAGCGCATCGGTCAACGGGCCAAGGCGTTCCCGCTCTTGGTTGAGGCGCAGGCCAGCGGTCACATCCACTTTGGATGAGAGGCGGAAAGAGCCGCCAAGATCGACCGTCTGTGTGCCGCGATCGTCGAGCGTGTTGACCGAACGGCCTGCCACTCGCTCGTCTTCAAGTTCGATGCGCGCCTTTAGACGGCTCGGCTTGTCTTGACCGGTGGGTTGAAGCGGTTCGAATTCCGACAGGTCCGGCATGCTCAGGCTCTGAACCGAATCGGGCAGCGATATTGTGCGGGTGAAGCTTTGATAGCCGCGGGCAGTGCCCAGGTTGAAGCGCGCCGTATCGAGCGCAGCGATCCCTTCGCCGGCGCCAGGGACCGCTTTCGTAGCGTCGCGCACTGAAATGGCTTGTGCGGTGTCGTTATCGACGCGCACCGCAACCGTCACCGTGCGCGCTTGCGCTTCGGAATTGGCGCCAGCGGGTGTGAAACGCAGACCGTTTCCATCCGACGCATCTCTGATTCGCGCGGCCAGTTCCGGATCAACAGAAGCGGGCGTGAACAAATCGAGCGCGGGCGCCGAGTCTTTTTCATCGGTAAGGCCAAGGCCAACCACCGCGAGACTTGCCGTCGGCAAAGCCAGCATGAAAGCGGCGCACGCAGCGGCGATCGGCAGCTTAAGCTGCTTGGTCGCTCCGGCCTGTGCGCGGCGTGTCATAGCTCACTTCGCTCCATTAATCCCTCAAACCGAATGTCACAAAGCGCCTGAACGGCACCTGATCTGCGGTTTTTTGATCCCTACCGACTCGAAGTGTTACAATTATGACAGGGCTTTACGCAAACTCTTCTTTGTCGCGCCGCTACGGAATCAGGTGACCTGTGGCGCGGTTCACACATGCGCTGTTTTGTTCGGGCGGCTCGGCGCAGCTGTTCAGCTTGCGTTCGCAGGCCTTGCCGCAACGCGCACGCGCATTATAGGGTGCTACCCAAACCATATGAGGAATTCCTTCGCCGTGCCTATCGCTACCACCGCCGTCCCGCGCGCCGCGCTTGCTGTTGCTGCTATCGCGACTCTTGCCGCTTGCGGAGGCCGCGACCAGCCCACGACCGAGCTGCAATCCGCGCAAGTCAACGCGATCGGCGTGAACGCCTATCTGTGGCGCGCGGCGCTCGATACGGTCAGCTTTGCCCCGCTTCTTCAAGCGGATAGCAATGGCGGCGTGATCGTCACCGATTGGTACGCCAACCCGGCCAACCCCGAAGAACGCGTCAAAATGACGGTCACGATCCTCGATCAGGATTTGCGCGCCGACGCGCTGCGTGTTTCCGCCATCCGCCAGGTTGCGCAAAGCGGCAACTGGGTCGACGCGCCGGTGCAAGCGGCTACGGTTCAGAAGCTTGAGGACATCATCCTTACCAAGGCCCGCGATCTGCGCCGCAAGGCCGTCCAGGGCTAGCAGCCCACGGCAGATTGTCGGGCCTTAAGCACCAGGCCACGTTTTTTCTCGCATACGAGCGATTTCACATGACCGACACTCGATTCGATCCGTCTTCCGCTGACGGGCGCTGGCAGCGCGCGTGGGAAGAGGCGGGCACGTTCACCGCCGATTCGCACTCCGAAAAGCCCAAGAGCTACATCCTTGAGATGTTCCCTTACCCATCGGGCCGTATTCATATGGGCCACGTGCGCAACTACACGATGGGCGATGTGCTCGCGCGCTATAAGAAGATGCAGGGCCATGAAGTGCTCCACCCGATGGGCTGGGACGCGTTTGGGATGCCGGCGGAAAACGCCGCGATGGAGAAGAAGGTTCACCCCGGCGAATGGACTCACGCCAACATTGAAGGGATGAAGAAGCAGCTCAAAGGCATCGGCTTTGCGCTGGACTGGACGCGTGAATTCGCGACCTGCGATCCCGAATATTACGGCCACGAACAGTCGCTGTTCCTCGACCTGTACGAAGCGGGTCTGGTCTATCGCCGCTCTTCGGAAGTGAACTGGGACCCGGTCGATATGACCGTGCTCGCCAACGAGCAGGTGATCGACGGCAAAGGCTGGCGTTCGGGCGCTGAGGTCGAAAAGCGCAAGCTTGACCAGTGGTTCTTGAAGATCACCGATTTCGCCGACGACCTGCTCGACGGGCTGGGTGAACTGAAAGACTGGCCTGACAAGGTCCGCCTGATGCAGGAGAACTGGATCGGCAAGAGCCAGGGGCTCGAGTTCTCGTTCGAGCTTTCAGACGGCACTAAGCTACCCGTCTACACCACTCGTCCCGATACGATCTTTGGCGCGAGCTTTGTTGCGGTCGCCGCTGATCATCCGGTCGCGCAGTCTCTGGTCGCTGATCCCAAGGTCGCGGCCTTTATCGACGAGTGCAAGAAAGGCGGCACCACCGCCGCCGCGCTCGAGACGGCGGAGAAGCTGGGCTACAAAACCCCGATCACCGCCAAGCACCCGTTCACCGGCACCGATCTTCCGGTCTTCATCGCAAACTTCGTGCTGATGGATTACGGCACCGGCGCCGTGATGGGTGTGCCGGGGCATGACCAGCGCGACTTTGAATTCGCGACCAAATACGAGCTGCCGATTGCGCGCGTGGTGGCGAAAGATGTTAGCCTTGCGCAGGCTCCGATGGGCGAGGAGGCGGAGGCCGGAGACGGCGTCATCGTCAATTCCGACTTCCTCGACGGGATGAACGTCGAAGACGCCAAGGCCGACGTCATCGCCAAGGCGGAAACTGGCGGCTGGGGCGAAGGCACGACCGTGTGGCGCCTTCGCGACTGGGGCATTTCGCGCCAGCGCTATTGGGGCACGCCGATCCCGATCATCCACAGCCCCGATCACGGCCCGGTGCCGGTGCCCAAGGACCAACTGCCGGTCAAACTGCCCGACGACATCGATTTCGATACGCCGGGCAACCCGCTCGAACGCCATCCGACGTGGAAGCACACGACCTGCCCGATCAGCGGCAAACCGGCTTTGCGTGAGACCGACACGCTCGACACCTTCGTCAATTCAAGCTGGTACTTCCTGCGCTTTGCCTCGCAGCCCGATGACGTGCCGTTTGATCCGGCGGAAATCGCCAAGTGGATGCCGGTGCAGCACTATATCGGTGGGATTGAGCACGCGATCCTGCACCTCCTCTACGCCCGCTTCTGGACCCGCGCGATGGAGCGCATCGGCAAGTTCGACGTCAAAGAGCCGTTTGCAGCGCTGTTTACGCAAGGGATGGTGACACATGAGACCTACGAGCTGGGCGATGGCAGCTGGCTGAGCCCGGATGAAGTGCGCAAGGACGGCGCCGATTGGGTCGCCATCGAAGACGGCGCGCCTGTGACCGCTGGCCGCGTGGTCAAAATGTCGAAGTCCAAGAAGAACGTTGTCGACCCGGATGCGATCATTGCGGAGTATGGCGCGGACGCGGTGCGGTGGTTCATGCTGTCCGACAGCCCGCCCGAACGCGACCTGCCGTGGTCGCAGGACGGGATCGAGGGCTGCGGCCGCTTTGTGCAGCGGCTGTGGCGCTTGTTCCAGCAGCTCGACACCTCCGCCACCGGCGAAGACCCAAAAGTTGACCGGGACCTCGCCCGCAAGGCGCATCAGGCCATAGTTGCGGTGGCCGAGGACATCGAAGCGCTCAGCTTCAACAAGGCGGTCGCGCGAATCTACGAGCTGACCGGCGCGACCGAGAAGGCCAAGCCGAGCGAGAGCCGCAATTTCGCGATCCGCACGCTGATGAGTCTCGTCAGCCCGATGATGCCGCACCTCTCCGAAGAGGCGTGGTCGCAGGCCGATGGCGAGGGCCTGATAGCAGACGCGGATTGGCCCACGCACGATCCCGCCATGCTGGTCGAAGATGAGGTCACCATTGCGATCCAGCACAAGGGTAAGCTGCGCGACACGATCACCGCGCCCAAAGGCGCTGCGAAGGAAGACCTCGAAGCGCTTGCGCTCGCGTCCGAGAAGGTCCAGCGTTCGCTTGATGGGGCCGAAGTGCGCAAAGTCATCGTCGTGCCGGATCGTCTGGTGAATATTGTAACGTGAGTGGCCACACTCTGTCATCCTGAACTTGTTTCAGGATCCATCGCCGGTAGAACAGTGAAGGTTGTGTGTGAGATGGATGCTGAAACGAGTTCAGCATGACGAGTTAGGATAGGGTGAATGAAACTTCGGCTGATTATGCTCCTATCTCTAGCCCTACCGCTCGCCGCTTGCGGGCTCCAACCCATGTACGCCGGCTCCACGGGCGCGGCTGTTACCTCTGGTCTCGCGGCGGTCGATGTGCCGCCGATACCCGGGCGTGGTGGGTGGCTGCTCCGCAACGCTCTGGTCGAACGGTTCGAAGCCGCTGGGTCGACCACGCCACAATACCGGCTCGACGTGCGCATGGACGACGCGTTGGAGGCCTTGGGTGTCCTCAACGATGACACGATCAGCCGCGAACGGCGGATTGTGCGCACGCGCTATCAGCTTATCGATCTGGCGACTGGGGAAATTCTGCTCGACGCGACAGCGGGTTCGGACGCGGGGATTGACGTGGTTTCCAGCGAATATGCGACCATCGCGGCGGAGCAGACCGCGCTTGAAAACCTCACCAAGGAGGTGGCCGAGCGGATGACCACGCAGGTCGCTCTGGCGCTGCGCGAACAAGCCAAGACAGGCGCCCAAACGGGCTCATGAAAGCCGCGACCAAGGACTTTGCGCGCGGGCTCCCACGCGGCGCGGACAAGGCCTCGATCTTCTTTTTCTGCGGCCCCGACGAAGCGGGCGCAAGCGCGGCCGCCGAGAAGGTCATCGCGGCCCTATCCGATCCAGGGGAACGCGTGGAGCTTTCCGGCGGCGATCTGAAACGCGATCCCGCCATGCTGGGCGACGAGGCGCGTTCCGGTTCGCTGTTCGGCGACACGCGCCACATTTTCGTGCGCGCCACCGGCGATGAGGCGCACGATGCGCTCAAAACCCTTATCGAAACGGGTGAGGCGGGGTCGGGCGACGCCGCTCCGGTCGTGGTGGTCGCCACCAGCGCCACCGACAAATCGCGCACCGCCAAGCTGCTGGAGAAGCGGCCCGATGCGCTCGTCGGCATGTTCTATCAGCCCGACTTGATGAGCGTTGCGGCCAGTGTCCGGGCGATGGCCGATGCGGCGGGCCTTCGCCTTGGCGGCGATCTGGCCGAACGTATCGCGCGCGCCGCCGGGCTCGACGTGCGGCTGGCGCAATCGGAGATCGAGAAGCTGGCGCTCTATGTCGGTGCGGATCCGCAATCGCCCGCGCCCGCCAGCGTTGAGGATTATGGCGAGATCGGCGCGGCGACCGAAGAAGACGGCTTCCAACCGCTCGTCAACGCGGTGCTGGGCGGGGAGACGGGCAAGCTTTCGCGCGAACTGCACCGGATGCGCGAACTGGGTCTCAACCCTGTAGGCCTTCTGCTGGCGATTGAGCGGCGGGCGAGCCAGATCGCGCAAATATCCGCAAAGCTCGGCCCGCGCGGCAGCCTCGATAATCTGGGGCGCGGCGAAAAGGCGCAGCTCGGCATTTTCTGGAAAGAAGAGCGCGACATCCGCACTCAACTCGCCCGCTGGCCCCAGCGCAAGCTGGATCGACTGATCCCGCGCTTGATCGGGCTTCATCGCAATCTGCTCGCCAACAGCCAGGCGGCGGAAACGCTGCTCGCACAGGAATTGGCGGAAATCACCCGCTTTGCCGCGCGGCGGTAGCGTTCCGAAACAAAAGTGGCTGTAAGGCCTGGGCTGGGACAACCCCTGATTTCGCGGGTGCAATATCGCCCCACTTGCGCGTAAATCCCGTTATAGGGTATTTCACGTATGCGGCGTGTGCAGGCCGCGCGGGGGACACATCACAATGAACATTCTACCCGGCGTTCAGCTTGAGGGCGCCAAGCCCGATATGGTTGAGCGCAAAATGGCCGCTCCATTGGAGCGACGCCGTTTGCGGGCGTACATTCTCATGCTGGTGCTTGACGCAGGGCTGATCCACGGCGCGTTCATGCTCGCGTCGCGCGTGTATCATGGGCGTTGGTGGGAACCGGAGATCATGCTGGCGGCCCAGGCGTTGCTGCCGCTGTACTTCACTATTGCGCTCTACAATCGGACCTATTCGATGAAGGCGCTTGGTGAGTGGATGTTCGCGCTGCGTCAGGCGATGGTCGCCTTGCTCGTATCGACCGCGCTGCTGGCGTTTTTGGCGTTCTACACCAAGTCGACGGCGGAATATTCGCGTGTTTCGGTGACCTTGGGGCTGATCTTTTTTGGCTCCGCCTTGGCCATGACCCGTAGAGCGATACCGCTGGTTATCGACACGTTCTGGGAAGGGCGCGTTAACAATCGGCTTGTCATTCAGGATGGTGGGCCGGCGTTCGCGTTGGACAAGGCGATAAGCGTTTCGGCCAAGGCCTATGGCCTGGATCCCACTGCGCACGATCCGTTTATGCTTGATCGGCTGGGCAAACTGCTGCGCAATCAAGAAAAGGTTGTGATCAGCACCCCGCGCGAACGCCATGAAAGCTGGGCCTTCGTGCTCAAGTCGGCGGGCGTTCAGGGCGAGATCGTGAGCGAAACCGCGCACACTTTGGGAGCGGTTGGGGTGCATCGCTACGACGACAGTGATCAAACGACGATGGTGGTCTCCACCGGTCCGCTGGGCCTGCGCGCGCGGGCGATGAAGCGCGCTTTTGATGTCCTCTTTGCGGCCACCGCGCTTTCGCTCCTCTCGCCGCTTCTGGCCTTTATCGCTCTGCGCATCAAGCTGGAGGATGGTGGGCCGATCCTGTTCGTCCAGCGCCGCCTTGGCCGGGGCAACCAGTTCTTCAATATGGTGAAGTTCCGCTCCATGCGCGCAGAGGGCCTCGACCACGATGGAGAGCGTTCAACCGCGCGCGACGATGAGCGGGTGACGCGGATCGGTGCTTTCATCCGGCGCACGAGTATCGATGAACTGCCGCAGCTGTGGAATGTGTTAATGGGCGATATGTCGATTGTCGGCCCGCGACCGCACGCCTTGGGAAGTCGCGCGAACAACAAGTTTTTCTGGGAGGTCGACGGATCTTATTGGCAACGCCACGCACTCAAGCCTGGGCTGACCGGACTTGCGCAAGTCCGTGGCCATCGCGGCGCAACCGAGGAGGAAAAGGACCTGACCGACCGGTTGCAATCGGATCTGGAATACATTGCGGGATGGTCGTTGCGGCGCGATCTGGAGATCGTGGTCAAGACCGCTTGGGTCCTGCAACACGACAACGCCTATTAGAGCCTCCTAGCTCTCCGGGTCATCGCCTTGTGGCACGCTGAATGTGCCGCGCACGCGGCCATCGGGAGATCCTTCGACCACGCTCGATCCGCCGCTCGCCCGGCCATCGACGCTTGAAATTCCGGTGTCGAGATCGATCACCAATCGCCCGCCTGTCAGTGAGTTTGCACCCTGGCTCAGCTTCACATCGCCCGCGAGCGTAATCAGGCGGCGTCCGAAATCGTAGACCGCGCTGTTACCCGTCGCGCGTTCGTTGCCGCGCGTAACGGTCACGCCGCCGGTCGCGGTAAGGCGCTCTAATTCTAGTTCGCTGGCGCTGATGTAGTTAAGCTGCATCCTTTGAGAGCGCACGGTAAGATTGGCCTGCGTCACCACCACATTGCCAGCAAACACCACCCGGTCCTGGCGGTCCTGCGCGACGATACGGCCGGCATCAACATTCACCGGTGCGCGTGTGTTGTGAGAGGCAAAGCCAGCCCCTTGCGCGCTCAATTCCATGTCGCCCATCAGAGCCATCGTGAGGGCAAATCCGCCCGCTGCATAGCCAAGCGCCAGCGCGCCATAGTGTTTGAGAAGGGGCTTGGTTGTCATTGGGGCATTCTCACTTTGCCGGGAACGATGCGAAGGCTGGCGTTACCTTCCAGTGTTATTTCGCGCGCGGCGAGATCCGCGCGAAGGGTCTGTGCGCTAAATGTGCCCGCCGGGATTTCTCCTTCGACGCCGTCTTCGCCCGTCATCTCGCGCTTTTCCAGATCGAGCGAAACGCCGCTGGCGATCATGCGATAGCCATCGACCGCGCGCATTTCGATTGCGCCGTCGACCTCGACCACGTCCTCGCTGATGGAATAGGTCCCGCCCCTGGCGGACAGGCGCGCAGGACCGTCGGTGAAAAGCAATTGCGCAATCAGATTGTCCATCCGCACCAGCCCTTCGGCCGAAGAGCGCTGAACCGCGTTACCCGCGGTGATCGAAAAGGGACGGCCAGTCTCGTCGCGCCCGCGATACATGGCGTTGTCAACGCGGAGGCGCTCGTCAATTACGTCCACTTCGTTGCGGTCGAGCAAAAAACTGACTTCGCCGCGCGGGGAAAGCGGTGTGATCACCATCAATGCGGCGATGACACCCACACCGATCGGCAAGACACGAGCGAGAAAGCCGACGACCCTGTCATGACGGCTACCGGGTGCAGCGAAGTGCTGACGCTTGCTACGTAATGCCTTGGCTTCACTGGTTTCGATACGCCGCTTGATGACCATAGTAAGGCTTCTTGCGTCACTCGTGGCTGAAGATATCGCGGTCGGCCCATCCGGCGATGTCAAGCAGCGCGCGGGTGGGCAGAAATTCGTACGCGGCTTCAGCCAAATGCAGGCGATCCTCCCGCTCAAGCCGTTTGGTCAGTTCCTCACGCAGCGCGTGCAAATAGCGCACGTCAGAAGCGGCGTATTCGCGCTGGTCCTGGTTCAGCTCTGGCCCGCCCCAATCGGAGGATTGCTGCTGCTTCGAGATATCGACCTCGAGCAATTCCTTGGACAGGTTCTTGAGTCCGTGCCGGTCGGTGTAGGTCCGCACCAGCTTGCTCGCGATCTTGGTGCAGAACACCGGCGCGGCCATGACGCCGAGATAATACTGGATCGCCGCGAGATCGAAGCGCGCGTAATGGTAGATCTTCACCCGATTGGGATCGCTCAGGATCCGGGTGAGGTTCGGCGCGTCGAATTCGCTGCCCACGCCAAAGCGCACCAGGTGTTCATCGCCCGACCCATCGCTGATCTGGACCACGCACAGCCGATCGCGGTGTGTGATCAATCCCATGGTTTCGGTGTCGACGGCCAAGGCCCCGGTTCCTTCAAGGACACCGTCAGGCAGGTCTTCTTCGTGAAAATGCACTGTCATCGTGTTCGCCCTTACGCGGATCGGGGATAGGAGGGAAGGCCTGTGTGGCGGGTTTGGCCTTAGGCGCGATAAGGTTCACCTCATGGCAAGCGAAGACATCCCCGAAAGCTGGCGCACGGCGCTCGAACCGGCGCTCAAAAGCCCGGAAGCGCGCAAGCTCGGCGGATGGCTGCGAGCCGAGGAAGACGCGGGCAAGGTCATCTACCCACCGCGCGGCGAACGGCTGACCGCTTTGGCGCTCACGCCGCTTGATACGGTGAAGGTCGTGATCCTGGGGCAGGATCCTTATCACGGTCCGGGACAGGCGCATGGCCTCGCTTTCTCGGTCAAAGACGGGGTGAAGCCGCCGCCTTCGCTCGTGAATATGTTCAAGGAGATGGAGGGCGATCTGGGCCTGCCGCGCCCCGCGCATGGCAACCTGACCAAATGGGCCGAGCAAGGCGTGCTGTTGCTCAACAACACGCTGACAGTCGAGCAAGCGCAAGCGGGCAGTCACGCTGGGCGCGGTTGGGACGCCATCACGGATGCCTGCGTGGCGGCGGTGGTGGAACGTGGCGCACCATGCGTGTTCGTCTTGTGGGGCAGTCACGCGCAGAAGAAAGCGGGCCGTGTCCCCGCTTTAGGCCGCTCCGCCGATCACCTCGTGCTCAAAAGCCCGCATCCCAGTCCGCTTTCGGCGCATCGCGGCTTTTACGGGTCGAAGCCTTTTAGCCAGACCAACGCCTTTCTCGAAGCGCGCGGTGTGAGCGGCGTGGATTGGTCGCTCTGAAGAGGGCCGCTCCCATCCTTTCGGGCGATTGGAAATGAGAGGCTGGGCGCACCGCGATTCCCGAGGCGATTAACGGATCATAACTGGCCCCACTGGCTTGCGCCCGCTCAGCTTTGGCGATGCGTGAGGGGCCGCTATTACAATCGCAGTTCGCAGGGCAGAGCTTCGTCCCTCATATTCAGGGATTGCGGGCGCTTGCGGTGCTTGTTGTCCTCATCCATCATATCGCACCGACCGTCCTGCCCGGCGGATTTTTGGGGGTTGATGTCTTTTTTGTGATCTCGGGCTTCTTGATCACAAGCCACATCGAACAACGGCGCGGGGCGGGGCGGTTTGACCTTCGCGAATTCTACTTTCGTCGTTTGCGCCGCATCCTACCCAATCAGATCGCGGTAATCGCCGCCGTTTTGATCGCAGCGTTTGTTTGGCTCGACAAAAGCTCGTTCGAGATCACCGCCGCCTCCGCCGCGTACAGCGCAGCGATGATGGCCAACGTGTTTTTCTTGCAGAATTCCGGGTATTTCGCGCCGGCCGCCGAAACAATGCCGCTGCTGCATATGTGGTCGCTGGCGGTGGAAGAACAGTTTTACCTGATCTGGCCCCTCACTCTAACGGCCTTCGCCTTGATGAACCGCCGGTGGCGATCGATAGCGTTTGTCATCGCGGTCGTCGCGTTGATTGCCGTCACTGAAAGGGCGGTTTGGTCGGCACCAAACGCAGCGTTCTACATGATGCCGTTTCGCATTCTGGAGTTTGGGTGCGGCGCTGCGCTTGTCTATTGGAGACCCCATTCCTGGGCCGGGGCAAGACTCGCATCCTGGGCGGCGCCGTCGGCCATGGCGATTCTGTTGGTGTGCCTGTTCGTCTACACCCCTGAGACCCGCTTTCCTGGACTTATGGCGATGGTGCCTTGCACAGCCACAGCGGCGTTGATTGTTTGGGGTGGCCGTTCGGCGATCGGGACACCGCTTAGCCACCCATGGGTAGTCGCATTGGGCGACCGGTCTTACGCGCTCTATCTGGTGCATTGGCCGGTGATCGTGTTTCTCGGCGTGCTCCTCCCTCTCGCCTCGCCGCTTGAGCGGATCGTAACGATCCTTGGGGTCACCCTTGTCCTGACCGAGATGCTCTATCGCCTCTGCGAACGTCCCCTTCGATATTGGAGGCTGCCCTCAAGACGCGGACGCAGAGTTTTCGCTGGCGCAGTGATGACGGTGATGGCGGCGCTGACCTTGTTAGGCGGTGCGCTGGGCAAGGATGCGCTCCTGAATGGCTCCGCCGAAAAGCGCGCGCCGAGCCTTTCGCATTGCGCCAATGGCGAAACTCAAGATCTCTTGCGCTGCGAAGCCGATATTCTGGTGGTCGGTGACAGTTTTGGTCTTTTCGTGCGCGAGTCCCTGGCGAGTGTCAGTGACGCAATTGTAGCGCGATCTGGCTTTGCCGGATGCCCTCCGGTTTTTGGCGCGTACAAGGAATATGGCGGGCGCAGGCACGGGTGGAAGACCGCGGTGTGCCGCCAGCAAATCGCCACGTGGGAAAGAAACTTGGCGCAAACGCCTGCGCAAACCATTGTCCTGACTGCGCGTTGGGCGCGGCTGACGGAAGAAACGGACTATGCAGGCCGAACAATCTCACCGGGCTATCTTGTGCGCTCCAACGCGGGAGAGCCGACGCCGCGTCAGTCCCGGCGTGTTTTTCGCGAACAGTTGGAACACACAGTCCGCGTTCTCACGACCGCAGGCAAGCGGGTTATCCTGATCGGCCAACCGCCGCTGCGCAGCGACGCGGAAGTCACCTGCGCCAAGGCCAACGCCGCTCGGGTGGACGTCCATCCGCACTGTGTTTCGACGTCGTCCCAAGAGGCTTTGAACCGGCTTGCCTTCGCCAACGACCTGATCCGCGATCTTGCCACCCGGCACCCCAATGTCCGCGCTATCCTGAGCTCCGATGCGGTGTGCGATCCGGAATGCGCACTCGTTCGCAATGGGGTGCCGCTCTACAAGGATTCAAACCATCTGAGCGATGAGGGTGCGGTGCTTTTGGCGCCGGATCTGTTCGGGGATATGATAGCGCAAGCGCGACGGTAGATATTTCGGTGCGGCTTCACTCGGCATCGGCCGACGTGAGCGGCGATGCGGAGAGTTCTTTGAGCCAGTCCTGCACTTCGGCGTAGTTTTCGATTATCTCGTGGGGCCCTCGGCTGTTGATCTTTTTCATCCGGGTTTTGGGCTCGCGATAGGGCAGATCGAGGAATTCAAGCACGCGGCGGATGGTTTCCTTTTGAGCCTCGACCGAACTCAGATTGTCTTCGTAGACCACCGGGAAATATTCGATGTTCTCCAGGGCGGCCTGTTCGCGTTGATCCCACCGATTTCGACGCGCAATCGCGGTCTCAATTCGGTCGCGCTCCAAACGGATGGTGAAATCTTCGGGCTGAGCGTCGAACTTATGGTATGCGCCGCGCGCCTTGGCGAGTTCGCCTGATAAGAAGTGCTGAAACTTGTCGCGCCGGCGGACATAGACGAACTGCCAGCCATCTTCTTTGAGCGATTGGAGGAATTCAGCGGGTTCAACCGGCGCGCAGCCCTGACGTTTGCGGTCTTCAAGCAACTGGTAAATCTTGACGTGGCACACAAAGTTTTCATGAGGCGCGAAGCGCGAAGTGCCTTTGAGGAAGGCTATGGGATAGCGCACTTTCACATTGTCGTATTCCCGGCTCAACAATTCACCGGTCTGACTAAAGTACCCCGTCGAGGCGAGTAGATTTTCAAAAACGGTGCTGCCTGTTCGCCCTTGGGCCCAGATCAGCACCTTCTTTGAAGGCGCCGAGCCGCTTGTGAGGTATGACCAATAGGCCTTGGCTTCGCGCTTTAGGCGCCACCGGGTGCTGGGCTCGATCACTGGGTTGAGAAGCTCATGCAAAGGACGACTCGCTCGGAAGTGAGAGGATGTTTCGGCAGAAGCGATAACTATGCGTGACGATTCGGCCTATGATCAATCCTGCGCCAGCTGCTCCTGCCGCTTCTTTTGGAAGAAGGTAATCGGGAAAAGCCATTGCTCCTTGATCGACAGGCGCCTGCGATCGTCCTGACCGACAACTTCGGACTCGCCTTCTTTGAACGTGCCAAAAACGCGGTCCCACAGGATGACCGAATTGCCATAATTACAGCGCGTGTCCTCATAGCTCAGCGCCGTGTGGTGCAAGCTGTGATGACGGATCGTGGTGAAGAAGAATGAAAACCAGATCGGTGGGTTCGATTTGATATTGGCGTGCGCGTATTGTGCAATCACGCCGAGCGACAGGAACGCCGCCGGATAAGCGTTCGCGTCAAAATCGAACAGCGCAATCACGCTCAAACCGATCAGGAACAGCTCAATCGGGTTGCCGATAAAGCCCTTGAGCGCGTTCAATTGCGTTACGTGATGATGCGGTGCGTGCGTGGACCACAGCACCTCATTGTTGTGCATGAAACGGTGCATCCAATACTGGCCGAACTCGAAAATCAGCATGATCATCAGAACCTGGACCAGATAGGGGAGCTCCGTAATCCAGGGAGTCGCGAGGCCGAGAGATTCCTTGAGGTTGGCAAGTTGGTTGTCGACCGTGATCTCCACCAAGAAGCCGATCACAACGATCACCAGGATCATATAAAAAATGTCGGTGCGCAGTTCTTTGCCTGTGATCCGCCAGCCTTCGTGGCGTTCATGGACCAGTTCCATGCACTGAACGAAGATCATCGTCCCGAAGGCGACGAGCGGAAACAGCCATCCTTGTTCCAGCACCGAAGCTGGAGCGAGCCCGAAAACGGCCCAGATGCCAAAGACGGTCGCCGGCGGCAGGTGGTCAAAAATCGCTTGCTTCATCGGTTTGCTCTTGCCTCACAACGCTTGAGTGTTCGGGTCCCATCCGTCCCACGCGTTTGCGTAATACGAGTGTGTACGAAAATACGACGCGAGGGAAGGGGTGTTTGCGGATCGCCAAGGCAATCCGTGCGGCTGATGACGACCCCAATTGGCAAGCGACCAACGCTTGCGTAGGCTTGTAGCCGTCATGACCGAAGAAGAAGCTCGAACCGCTCTGATCGCGCGTCGCGATGCGTTGGCGTTGGAAGACGCCGCGAATGCGGATTCGCGCGATACGGTCGAGCTTCAACAAGACAGCGTTGGGCGGCTCAGCCGGATGGACGCGCTGCAACAACAGGCGATGGCGCAGGCGCAGGTGCGCCGCCGGTCTCAAGAGCGCGCACGGATCGATGCGGCCTTGGCGCGGATCGAAGACGACGAATGGGGCTATTGCCTGACATGCGGCGAAGAAATCGCCAAAGCGCGGCTGTCCCATGATCCAAGCGTCGCGGTGTGCATCGGTTGCGCAAAGGGAGGGGGCTAGAGTGCCGAGTATGGTTCTACGTTTGATGCGGAGCCTGGCTGCGGTTCTTGCCCCTGTTCTGGCGCTCGCCCTCGTTGGTCCGGCGTCCGCCGCTCCAGCGCGCGCCGATGGATCGCTGGCGCACCTGCCGGCGCTTTGGGGCGATTACTTTCGATTGGAATCCGAAAAGGCGGAGCGCGATTACCATATCTATGTGCGTCTGCCCGGAGGGTACGATGCGGCGAAGGAGCGGACCTATCCGACGGTGTACTTGCTCGACGGCGACTCCACCTTTCCGATGCTCGCGCCGCTGCATCTGTTCATGCATTACGACGACAAGATCCCCGAAGCGATCCTTGTGGGCATTGCCTATGGCGGCTTCGATATGAGCGTGAACAAGCGCCATGAGGATTTTCGCGTGGTGATGGATGATGGCGAAGCGGGGCGCGCGCCGCAGTTTCTTGAAATGCTCGAAGGTGAATTGATCCCGCGTATCGAAGCGCGCTTCCGCAGCGATCCCACCCGGCGCGTAATCGTTGGGCAAAGCCGTGGAGGCAGCGCGGTGTTGCAAGCTGCCTATCGCAAACCGAGCCTATTCTGGGGTCATATCGCAAGCAATCCGGGGCGCGAGCCGGACACCAAGCTGCTCTACGGCATGGATCGTGAGGCCCCGGAAAAACCGCGCGATGGCTATCTGATTGTCACATCAGGATCGAAGGATCTGGATTACCTGCGCGGCACCGCGCTGGATTGGCGCGACCAAGTGGCGGGGCGTGACGATCTGCCGTGGGACACGCGCTTTATCGACATTGAAGGGGGAACTCACGCCGCCAGCCTTGGGGTTGCGTATCGCCGAGCGATGCGGGTGATGTTTGCAACGGACACGGGTGACTAGGCGCGTCAGGTCTTCGTCAGCAATCGAAGCAATTCCGCGCGTTCATCGGGCGTAAGTGGCTCGATCAGCTCATGTACGGCGTCTCCGAGGACGGCTTTGATCCGAGTCACGAATTCCTCACCCTTAGCGGTGAGTGACAGCAAAGAGCTGCGCTGATCAGCCTCATTCGCTGATCGAACCACAAGGTCGTGACGTTCGAGGTTCGTGAACATCCGGCTCAGCTGGGCTTTGTCGCGGCCTATCATGGTCGCGATCCGCTGCATTTGAGCGGGTTGCACTTCCGACAAAGCCATCAGGATCATTCCACCGATGGGCCCGATCCGCTCCGCGTCAAACAGCGGCGCTTGGGCGTGCACTCGCGCGTTCATGCGCCGCATGAAGCGGTCGACCTGAAAGGCGAGCGCGGTGGTATCGTCTTCCCGATCTTCAAAGTAGTTGACACTATCAACTTTATCCATACTTTCACTGTATCGGCTCTCGGCTTGTCACTGGCAAGCTTGGGCGTACGCTAGGAGGGGATCGGATAATGACGACTGGACACTCAAATGCCCTCAAACTCGCCGCTCTCTTATGGGTGGTTTGGGGCTTTGTTCACGTTTTCGCCGGGGCCGTGATCATCAGCACCCCCGACGCCGCAGGCGCGGTTCAGGCGGTGGCTGATGCGGTTCCTAAAAGTGATTTGAACTTCGAAGCGCATCCCGCTGCCAGCGCGCTGTACAACCAACATGGATGGAACCTCGCCTGGATTGGCGCCACGACGATGGTCTGCGCCTACTTCTTGTGGCGGGCCCAGTCTGGCGAAAGTTGGCGAACCGCCGCTTGGGTTGCAGCGCTGACGGGAGGCCTGGCTGATGTCGGCTACTTTGTCTTCATGGACCTGGGCGGATATGTGAATTTCATACCCGGAGGGTTGATGACCTACGTGTCGGCCAGCGCTATTTTACTAAGCGGTTGGGTCTGGTTCGGCTCGGGTACCGCGAAGGCTTAACGGTCACCGCGCCTTAGTAAACGTCTCTGACGTAACGCTTTTCGCGTTTGAGATCGGCGACGTATTCATTCGCCTTTTCCTCAGACATACCGCCTTCGGTCTCGATGATCTCATGCAGTGCGCGGTCTACGTCCTTGGCCATGCGGGTCGCGTCACCGCAGACGTAGAAATAGCCGCCCTCTTCGAGCCATCCGAACAGCTCTTTTGCGTTTTCGCGCATCCGGGTCTGGACGTAGATCTTTTCTTTCTGATCGCGCGAGAAGGCGAGGTCGAGCCGGGTGAGCAGCCCACTTTGCGAGGCCGCGCCGATTTCGTCGTCGTAGATAAAATCGTGCTCGCGGTGCTGGTCGCCGAAGAACAGCCAGTTCTTGCCCGCATCGCCGCGCTCGCGTCGTTCTTCTAGGAAGGCGCGGAACGGGGCGATGCCAGTACCGGGGCCGACCATGATCATCGGCGCGTCGCCGTTTTCGGGCACGCGGAAATTCTTGTTGGGCGAGACAAAGATGGGAGCGCTGTCTCCGTCGCCGCATTGATCGGCGAGGAAGCACGAAGCGACGCCTTGATGCTCGCGGCCCGCACCGTTCCAACGCACCGCCGCGACGGTTAGATGGACCTCGCCCGGATGCGCCATGGGGCAGGACGAGATCGAATAGGCGCGGTGCTGAAGCGGTTTGCTCCAGGCGACAAAGTCCGCCGGATCGAATGCAATATCTGGGTTGAGGTTGAGCAGGTCGAGCACGTCCTTGCCCCACAGAAACGCCTCAAGCGCTTCCTTATCCTGATGGGTCAGCACGTGGGTCAGTTCATCATGGCCGACGATAGGCTCAATCGCTTTCAGGAACTCGCGCGAGGGCGTGCGCACTTCGAATTTGCGCGCGAGCAAGTCGCCGAGTGGTTCGTCATGGCCTTGGATCGCTTGGTCAGGCGAGGCCCCCAGACGCTCCAGCAGCGTGTTCACCAGTTCGGGCGAATTGGTCGGCATCACGCCGAGCGCGTCGCCCGTGGCGTATTCGATTCCGCTGTCGCCCAGACCGAAGGCGATGTGGCGGATTTCCTTGCCCGATCCATCGCGCGACAGCAGACGGTTTTCGATCAGCTTGGAGGTGTAAGGATTCTTGCGCGTCCACTGGCTCTTTTTCGCCGCCGGTTTAGCGGGAGCGGCGGGGAGAGCGACCGCGCCTTCGGGAGCGTCCTCCAGCTCAAACAGGTCGAGTGCGCTGGTCAGCCAGGCTTCGCTCGGGTCTTCGAAGTCGACATCGCAATCGACGCGTTCCAGCAACCGCTTGGCTCCCAATTGTTCGAGCCGCGTGTCGATCACTTTGCCCGCCTGGCAAAACTCATCGTAGCTGGTGTCGCCCAAGGCGATGACACCGAATTTCAGATCTTCGAGCCGAGGGGCCGCGCCGGCGGAAAGCTGCTCCCAGAACAGCTCACCATTGTCGGGCATTTCGCCTTCGCCATAGGTCGAGACGACGAAGATCGCCTGACGCATGGTCGAAAGCGCCTCCATATCGATCGCGTCGAGTTCGTGCGTGCGCGGGGCAAAGCCTTGACCTGCAAATTGCTCCGCCGCCAACTCCGCGACGCCTTCCGCGTTGCCGGTTTGCGTGCCGTAGAGAATATCGATCGGCGTCTTCGCGACCACCGTTGCGCCCGCCGCCACATCGTTGGCGCTGTCCGTGCCGAACGCGCGCGAGTTGAGACCCGCAAGAAAGCCGGCCAGCCAGGCGCGTTGATCCACGTTGAACGGGGCGTCTTCAGGGATATGCGGAAATTTCATCGACTATTCGGCTGCCATCTTTTCGCTCACAGGGCCAAGGGCGCTCTGCGCAAACAGGGTTTCAAAGCTCGGGATCGCTCCCAGGGTCTCCACGTTACGGCGCGACTGATGGATGATCCAGCCATAGGTGCCAAGGCTGTCCATCGACAGGACGTTGCGCATTTCGAGCGAGCGTTTGAAATCCTCCAGACGCTTGTTCGCCACCAGCGCCGCGAGTTCTTCGTCGCTGTAGTTCGAAAGCGCCACGGCGGCGTGTTTCGCCAGCTGCGCCATCAGAGCGAAATCCTCGGTCAGGATGAGGTTGCGCACGGCCTTCAGATTGGCGGGATCGCGATCCTGCCCGCCGCGCCGTTTGCGTACGATCTGCTGCGCGGTTTCCAGCGCGGTCCAGTAATTGATCAGGCGGAACATCTCATCCGTGTCGGTCTCGCCCAATTGCGGGACGCGGCCCGTTTCCACCGGCACGCCCGCTTTCCAAGCGGCCTTGAGCTTAGCGATCTGGAAATTGGCGGAGGCGTTGGCGACCTCTTCGACCAATTGCTTGCGCGTCTTGGTCGACAAGATGGCGTCCGCGTCCTGATATTGCAGCAGCGCGCGCGGCATCACCCAGCGGAAGTGCGAAAGTTCGCTCTCCCAGTTGTCGAGCAGTGCGCGCGCCTTGCTCGAACCGGTCGCTTCAAGATGCCATTCGAGCATCTGGTGCACCGCCTCGCGGTGGACACGCGCCATCGCGTTGTCTGCGCCCAGATCACCAAGCAGCACCGAATCGTGACTGACCGAGCCTGAGAAGGTGTCTTCGGGGTCATACTGATACGCAAAGCCGCCCGACATTCCGTTGCCGAACCCTTTGGCAAAGCCGCCAATGTTCAGCACCGCGCCGTTTGTCATATACTCGGCGCAGAAATCGCCGACGCCTTCGACAACGGTGGTCGCGCCCGAATTGCGGACCGCGAACCGGTCGCCCGCCTCGCCCGCGATAAAGGTGCGCCCGCCGGTTGCGCCGAACAGCGCGAAGTTGCCGACCAGCACGTTTTGCATCAGGTCTGTTCGGCCTTTCGCTGCGACCACAGCGATCTGCCCGCCGCTCGCGCCTTTGCCCACGCCATCGTTGCACGTGCCCGTGTGATGCAGGTTCATGCCGTCGTTGCAGAACGCGCCAAAGCTTTGCCCGGCGCTGCCCGTGGTGCGCACCATGATCGCATCACGGATCAGGAACTTGCGGCCCCGGCCATCGTCGTTGACCGCCGGATAGGACGAAGGGTCCCAAAGAGTGTGGTTGAGCCGCTGCTCCAGATCGATGGACAATTGCCCGCCAACGCTCTTGTTGCGGTTGTTGAGGTGGAGCCAGTCGCCGGACAGCTCAACGCGTTCCGCGCCGCCGTCGAACAGGGCCGCTTCCACCTCTTCAAGCAGGCGATCGTCGACCGCGTAATCGCGTTCGAGATAGGTCGGGTTTTCGACCACATGCTCCTCGGCCCGCGCTAGCATCTTGTGCATGTCGAGCTGACCGATCGAGGACGGGTGGTCGAGCAGATGGAGCAAATCCGCACGCCCGCGCGCCTCGTCCAGCGATTCGAAACCGAGCGTCGCAAGGATTTCGCGCACCTCATGCGAAATGTTGAGCAGGTACTGCGCCAGCGCGCGTGGGTCACCGTCGAACACTTCGGCGTTGGTGGTGAGGCCAGCCGGGCATTTGACGTTACAGTTCTTCGCCATGACGCATTTGAGCATCATCAGCGCGGTGGTGCCGAATTCGAAGCTGTCGCCGCCCAGCAAGCAGGCTTTGACCACGTCCGAGCCGGTTTGCATCGCGCCCGAACAGCGCAGCATAACCTTTTGCCGGATGCCGTTGGCGCACAGGGCCTGGTGAACCTCTGCGATGCCAATCTCTGCTGCGCGGCCGGTGTATTTAAGCGATGTGACCGAAGCCGCGCCGGTACCGCCGGTGTTACCGGCGATGTTGATGATGTCCGCGCCCGCTTTCGCAACGCCCACCGCGATGGTGCCGATGCCTTCGGAGCTCACGAGCTTGACGATGACGCGCACGCGCGCGGCTTTCGCATCGTGGATCAACTGGCCGAGATCTTCGATCGAATAGGTGTCGTGGTGTGGCGGCGGAGAGATCAGCTCTACGCCCGGTGTCCCGCCCCGCGCGGCGGCGATTTCTACGGTCACTTTGGGCGCGGGCAGCTGGCCGCCTTCGCCGGGCTTTGCGCCCTGACCGATCTTGATCTCGATCTCTTCAAGGTTGGGATCAGCCAGATAGCCCGCCCACACGCCAAACCGGCCCGAGGCAAACTGCTTGATCCGGCTGGCGCGCAAAGTGCCATAGCGCGAGCGGTGCTCACCCCCTTCGCCCGAATTGGACATCGCGCCGACCATATTGGTGCCGTGCGCAACCGCTTCGTGCGCGCTGGCGACGAGCGCCCCGTGCGACATCGCGCCCGAGGCAAGGCGCGGAGTGATTTCGGAGGCGGGTTGCACCTCTTCGACCGGGATAGAAGGGCGCACACCACGCAGGCGCGAGACGTAGTCTTCGGCCCATCCGGTGACCTGAACGTGCAGAGCGCCCTTGGAGATCGTGTGGCTGAGCACATCCTCTCCAAAGCGTTCGACCAGGGTCTGCGCCAACGCATCCAAACGCGCCAGATCGCCGCCCTTGGGGCCTGTCAGCGTCAGGCGATACTCGCCCCCCTGCTCATTGGCGCCCAGCTTCTCCATTTCGAGCCCACGGATCACGAAATCCGCGTTTCCGGCCCGGTTGAAGAGCATCATTTCCTTTTTGATCTTCGCCGCGTCGCTCTTGAAGGTGATGTCGGCGGGGAAGGCCAGAACGTCACGCAAGGCCGAGGGGCGGCGGTGGCGCTCATCGGTCATCATCTGGCTGAATTTGCGGTAGCCGGGCGTGATGACGAAGTTGTCGATCTGTTCCGGGGTCAGGCGATCAAAGGTCGAATTGGTATAGGCGGTGTCGTCAATCGAGAACGCGTCGTCGAGCTGGTAGAGCGTCAGCAGGCGGAACGTGTCGTCGTCATCGTCCGGGCCCGTCGCGGGTCCAAAGCTGATGTCCTCTTCGGTCAGGTCTACAAAGCCGCGCACCGCCGCTGTACCGTAAGAGTGGCCCGCGCCTTCCGCGCGTTCCTTGAACAGACCGAGGATCGGAATATCGTTTGCGGTCTCCACTTCGAGCGCGCGCTTGTGCCAATCGGCCGCCGATTTCGCGATGGTCGAAAAGCCCGCGCCGCCCACGGTTGATTTCATATTGGGGAAGTAGCGCTTCAGCACCGGATCATCGGTGTTGAGGAAGTTGGGCTCGAAGAATTCGCCGCCCGAATAGCTTTCCACCGTGCACAGGCCGACCTTGCCCATGATCTTCATCAGCGACTTTTCCGCCGCCTTGGAGAAGTTTTTGTAGGCCTCTTTAGGACTGTCGGTGAATTTCTCTTCTGCGCGCATGCGGAACGCCATCGGATAGACCGCGCTCGCCCCGAAACCGAGGACGCAAGCGATATGGTGCGAGGAGATGATGTGCCCGCTTTCGACAATGATCGAGACGCGCAGGCGCAGGCCCTCTTCGATCAGGCGCTGGTTGATCGCGGAGATCGCCAGCGTCATCGGCAGACTGGCCTTGGCGCGGCTGACATAGCGGTCGGACACGATGACGATGCCGCCCTGTTCGCGGGCGAAATCGGCCACTTCGCCTGACACACGGTCAAGCGCGGCGATGATGTTCGCCTCGTTCTGTTTGTCGTCTTCGAAATCGGGTTCGAACAACAGATCAAATTCTGCGCACGGCACCACCGTTTGTTCGCGAATGCGCAGGATATCGGCCATGCGCAGGATCGGTGATTTGATCACGATCTGCTTGGAGTCGATTTCGCCAGTCCCATGTTTGCGACCCAAGGCGACGCGCAGGGTCATGCCGTCGCTTTCGCGGATCGAATCGAGCGGTGGGTTGGTCACCTGGGCAAAGCGTTGTGAGAAGTACTTCGCCATGCCGCCTTCGGTGTCGGACAGCGCGTTGATCGCGTTGCCATATCCCATGGCGGACACCTTCTCCGCGCCCGAGGCCAGCATCGGATCGACGAGGAACTTAAACGTCTCCTGGTTGATCGTGTAGGCGACATAGCGCGCGGCGAAGGGCAGATCGCCTTCATAGGCGACAGCGGCTTGCTTGGCGTCGTCGCCGCTGCGGTCGGGCAGGGTGTCGATGTCGATCTTGGCCGCTTTGAGCAGGGCAGGGTAGTCGTGCCGCGCGGCGAGCTCTTTGAGCGCTTCGCCAGTGTCGAACACCTGGCCGCGGCTGTGATCGTAGAACAGCATCCCGCCCGCTTCGATGCGGCCACGGCGGATGATGTCTTCGGCTGGGAAGTCGATTTGGCTCGCCTCAGAGGTGACGACGAGGAATTCATCGGTTTCCACCGAGCGAAGAGGGCGCAGCCCCAAACGGTCGAGCCGCGCGCCGATGATGTTGCCATCGCCGAATACGAGAGCAGCGGGGCCGTCGTTCTTCTCTTCATACAAAGAGAAATATTCAAGCATCGCGCGCACATCGCCCGAGAGATCCGTGTCGTTCTCCCAGGCGGGCGGCATCATCGAGACCACCGCGGTGACAAGGTCCAGCCCGTCTTCGTAAACGCGCGAATTGAGCGTCTGGTCCAGTCGGCAGCTGTCCGATTGGCCGCGCGGGCTGACAATCTGGCGGTTCTTGGCCGAAGCGATGGCCATTTCGGACAGGCGGTTCTTCTTGTCGGTGTTGAGCTCACCATTATGCGCCATCAGGCGGAACGGCTGCGCCATCGATGGGTGCGGATCGGTGTTGGTCGAAAAGCGCGTGTGGAAGTACATCGTGTGCACTTCGTGTGCCGGGTCGCTCAAATCCTTGTAATACGGCACGATTTCCCAGGAAGAGAGCCGCCCTTTAAGCACCTGCACTCGCGTTGACAGCGAGAGTGGGTAAAACCCGATGAGCGTTTCGTCGGTGTAGCCGTCGGCTTCCATGGCCAGCAGACATTCGTGCACGCGCGCGTCCACCTCGGCTCCGCTCAGGTCCTCGGGCGCGGCGAACACCCACTGGCGGATCGGCAATTGCAGTTCGATACCGCGCGGTTCGATCGCGTCGTTGTTGACCGGCACCCGGCGGCGAAGCAGCACTTCAAAGCCGAACTCAGCCAGCTTGTCTTCGATCAAGGCCTTGGCACGCTGGCGCGCCGCGTCGTCGGCGGGCAGGAAGAAATTGCCGACGCCAAATTCGTCCTGATTCAGCTCTTTGCCGACCAGCTTGGAAAAGAAGTTGAGCGACAGATCGACCGAGATACCCGCGCCATCGCCCACGCCGGTCGACGACATACCACCCCGGTGCGGCACGCGGCACAGCGCCTTGTGCCCCATATCGAGGACATCGTGCGATTGCTTGCCGTCTTTGCGCGTGATGAAACCCACCCCACACGAGCTGCGATCTTCAGTGATGTCGTACAATCCGGTCATACGTTCTCATTCATTCTCAAGCGGGCTCGCCCCAAGGGGCGGCCGTAACAGTCATTTCCGGCGTCCGTGTGACGAACTCTCCGGTCTCTTCGCTCTGCAATATGGGTGCTCTTGTGAGCGATTGCAGGCGCGCCCCGTATCTAGCGGGGTTGTGTCCGACAGAGGTCAGCCAGTCACCGGGAGACACATAGGTCTGCCGGGCGGTGCATCATCCTGTCAGATGCCGGTCCTGGCTCGGGCGCTTCTCAGCGGCGGTGCCGAGAGTGCAATGAGGTGTGCCAGACGGCGGGTGTTCACGTCCGTTCCTCTAACGTGTGAGGGCCCGGAGCGTTTCGCACACCCCCTTGCCAAGCAAAATATGATTTTGCAACTGCACAATGCGAAGGATTGTTGCGCGCCTGACTAGCAGAGCTTTACAGGGATTGCGCTGCACTCAACCAAGGCGAGGCTGAAGTGCACGCATTGCAGCCGGGCGAAGCCCGTACTTCGATCCGTTTGTGCGGTTTGGCGTTTTACGCCGCGCCGCGCAGCGATTGCAGCTTGGTCAAAGCGTCTTGCAGGTCGCGTTCGGTCTCGGTGAGCGTGGCGTTGTCACCTGCTTCTTGGCCACGGCCACGATCCGTGACGAGTTCGAGCGCTTTGAGGGCTTCGACCAAGGCCTGTTCTCGCGAGGCGGTTTCGCTGGCGAGGCTTTCGCCCCTCAATTCGTGCGGCGTACGATCCTGCGCTTCGTGCAGCGCGGCGGCGAATCGTTCAACCAGTTGGATCAGGCTGAGGTCTTGCGGCGGAACCCGGCGCAGTTTCTCAATGCCGGAGGCTGGAGGCGCGATCGAAGTGACGGATGCGGCGGCCTCGGCTTGTGCTTTACGGTTTTCTTCGTCGAGGATTTCGCGGAAGGCGTCGACATTGAGGCCCGGAGCGCTGGGGACGACGGGCTCGTCCTCGTCGGTCACCTCTTCGACCGTTTCTTTGTCTTGCGTGCCTGCGGGCTCGATCCAGGCTTCGTCCAGCGGTTCTTTCAACGCCTCGTCAAATTCCGCGAAGCTTTCGAGGTCCAGAACGTCGTCTTCGCTGGCCGTTTCTTCGTCTTCGTTGGGCTCATCAACGGGTGCATCGATCTCTTCGACCTCATCCGCGATAAAGAGCGCCTCCTCAATCGGCGCATCGAGGCTTTCGCTGCCCAGCTCTTCGCGGTCAATCGGGCGCACGCGCTGTCCGGCCAGAAGGGCGACTGGGCCGCGATTGAAGGATTGACCGACGAAGCGGACAAGCAACCAAGCCGTCGCGAAGGCGCCTGCCGCGCCGATCGCAGCGGCGATGGCGGCGTAGAGAAGCTTGGCCATATGACCCAGCGCGCCCAGACCCAGAACCATGTTTGCGCGAGCGATATCCACGCTGGAAAGCGCCAAGACGCTCAATCCCAGCAGTGCGGCGCCCCAAACGGTCAGGATCAGGGTGAAGCGCGGCATATTGATGATGGCGCGAGGAGAGAGCTTTGCAAGCGCGCCCCTACGGCGCGCGCGCTTGGCCTTGCGAGCGTTATCGCGTTCGGCTTCGGCTTCGACCTCAGCCAACGCCTCTTGCTTCAATTGTTGCCGCAATTGTTCAATCACTGTGGCGCCCCAAATATGTGCAGGCCCCGGCCTCGGAACCCCGTGTTACGCGGCGCTACGGGTCGGCCCTTCGGATTCCGTTTCATCGCGATTAAGATTGGCTAACAGGCGTTGGTAAACGCAAAGATAACGGCCCACATTTCGCGACCAATCGTGGCGCTCTCGCACATGGGCCACGCCGGCGTCGCGCATCGCGTCCCAGCCTTCGCGATTGTCGAGCAGATCGGCGATCGCGGCGGCGCAGGCGACCGGGTCGTCGGGCTCAAACAGAGTGCCGGTTACGCCGTCGGTGATCAGCTCACGGTGGCCACCCACATCCGAAGCGGCAACCAGACGACGCTGCGCCATCGCTTCGAGCGGCTTCAACGGCGTCACGAGGTCAGTGAGACGCGATGCTTTGCGCGGATAGGCCAGCACATCGATCAGCGAATAGTAGCGTTCCACCTCGGAATGCGGCACGCGACCGGTGAAGATGACCGCGTTGCGATGCTGGGCGGGCAGGGCGGCGGTCGCGACGTGCCACGCGACTTCCATTTCGCCTCCGCCCACCAAAAGCAGGCGCGCACCCGGATGCCGTTCGCGCAAAGCGGGCATGGCGGCGATTAGATCGTCGACGCCCTCGTAATCATAGAAGCTGCCGATATAGCCGATGACGGGCCCGCCATCGTCGATGCCCAGTTCAGCCGCCAAGACGGTGTCGCGAGGGCATGGCTCGCCAAACAGCGACAAATCTACCCCGTTGCGCATCACGCCGATCTTGCCCGCCTGCGCGCCGCGCGCGATCAGATCGTCACGCAAGCCATCGCAGATCGTGAAGACGGCATCAGCCTGGTTGACCACCTGCGTTTCGAGCGCGCGGGTCAGGCGATATTTGGCGGAGCCTTGCGTGCCGGTGTTGTTGCCCACCGCCGCGTCTTCCCAAAAGGCACGGATTTCGTAGACCATCGGCACGCCCAACGAGCGGGAGGCGCGCAGCGCGGCGAGGCCTCCCAGTGCGGGCGAGTGCGCGTGGATGATGTCCGGGCGCCATTCCTTTGCGAGCGTGCTTATTGCGGAGGTCAGCGCGTTAACCTCGCCGTATTCGCGAAACGGCGGAAGGCCGCTGGGCATCCCGGCGGTGCGGTGAAAAGTCAGACCATCGGACACCTCAACCTCGCCCGGCGCGGATGTTCCACCCAGTTCGAGCTCGTGGCGCAAGCCGGTGATGCCGCGAACTTCGACCCCGCTTGCTTCCTGCGCCTTGAGGATGGCGCGGGTGCGGAAGGTGTAGCCGCTGTGGATCGGCAACGAGTGATCAAGGACGTGGAGCACGCGGGTCATGGGAAATGCCATTAGACCGGATGTGCTTAACGGGCCGTCAACCGCGCTGCGCTAAGAGCACTTCCGACAGCCGGGACGCCGGGTGTTGGATACCTATGCGCACATGATCGATTATCTCGCCCTTTCCATTGGCCACGGCCTTCTAGCGGTTGCGTTTCTGCGGCTCGCGCTGCGCGATGGGCTGGATATTGATCCGCTTCTGGGCGGATTCAAACGGCGCAATGCGGAGCGACGCAAGGTGCGCCGCGCAAAACGAGCGCCAAAGGGCCGCCGCTAGTGCTGGGGTTTGTCTTCCTCGCCTTTGTTGCCTTTGTCGCGCTGCTCGGGCTTAAGCGCCCGTTTTTGTGGGTAATGCTCTATATCTACATCGACATTATCGCGCCCCAACGCATCGCATGGGGATTGATCCAGAACATCTCGATTTCCTTCCTCGCCTTTCTGGCGGCGTTTGGCGGGTATCTGATTCTGGATCGCAAGGAGTACATAAAGTTCTCATGGCGACAGGCGCTGCTCGCTCTGCTGCTTATCTATTGTTTCTGGACAACCGGAAACGCCGAATTTGCGGCCGAAGCGCAGACTAAATGGGAATGGGTTTGGAAGGCGCTGTTCTTCGCGATCTTCCTGCCGTTTACACTGACATCGCGCGCCCGGCTTGAGGCGATGGCGCTGACTATGGTGCTGTGCGTGGGGATGATTGTCATCGCCACGGGGATGAAGGTCGTGCTTGGCGGTGGCGGCTATGGTCAGCTTAACTTCTTCGTCGACGACAACAGCGGCATCTACGAAAGCTCGACCTTGGCGACCGTCGCCATCGCGCTGACCCCGCTTATCTGGTGGTTCACCCGGTTCGGCACGGTGTTCAAGCCGCATTGGACCGTCACCGCTTTTGCCATCGCGCTGATCTTTGCCTGCCTCCTGATCCCCATTGGCACCGAAGCGCGCACCGGTCTGTTGTGCATCGCGGCGCTCGCGGTGCTGATGCTGCGATACACCAAGCGGCGGGTGATGTTCGTCGCGGGCGCAGCGGTGCTGGGCCTCACCGCGCTGCCGTTTCTTCCGCAAAGCTATTACGATCGCATGGCCACTATCGCTCAGCCCAGCGGCGACGAAAGCGCGTCAACCCGCGTAGCGGTTTGGAAATGGACGCTCGATTATGTGTCCGCGCGCCCGTTTGGCGGGGGCTTCGATAGCTATCGCGGCAATAGTTTCACTTACGAAATGCCGATCACCGAAGTGGAGGGGAACACCACCTCGGTCGAATATAAAAAGGTCACTGACGAAGCGCGCGCGTTTCATTCGTCCTTTTTCGAAGTGCTGGGTGAACAGGGGTGGCCGGGTCTTGCGATCTGGCTCGCGTTGCACGCGCTGGGCGTGTGGCAGATGGAGCGGATCGGCATGCGTTGGCGAGCGCGTGAGAAAGCCGGTCACATCGAAGAAGACGAGGCGTGGATCGCGCCCATGGCCACCGCTTTGCAGCTGGCGAGCCTAATTTATCTGGTTGGAGCGACGTTCCAGGGGATCGCCTACCAACCGGTGATGCTGATGATCATCGGCCTACAAATCGGGCTCAACACCTATTGCCAGAAAATCGAATCAGCTCTGGCCAAAGAGGCGCGTGACACGCGTTTGTCCGGCAAGGCCGCGCGCAAGGGTGGCCGACGCGGCGCCTCAGAGCAGCCGCCCCAATCCGGCGATACCGTAACGGCATAGGCGCGGGCCAGCCTTACGTTTGCGTCAAGGCGTTGCCTTAAGCCCTATCATGCGTCATGAAGCGCTCCAGTTTGGGCGCGTGCGGTGCAACATAAGCGTCGCCGCTGGACACAGAGGAGAACCCTATGACCCCGCAGGATCTGGCCGCAAAGGTCGGCGAAAACATCGGCAGCAGCGAATGGGTCGAGATGACTCAGGACAAGGTCAATATGTTCGCAGACGCGACCGGTGACCACCAGTTCATCCATATCGACGAAGAAAAAGCCAAGATGACCCCGTTCGGCGGCACCATCGTGCACGGCTTCATGACGCTTTCGATGATCCCATATCTCGGCGCCAACAGCGACATGCCCAAAATTGATGGCGTGAAGATGGGCGTGAACTATGGCGGCAACAAAACCCGCTTCATCGCGCCCGTACGCGTTGGTAAGCGCATTCGCGGCCACTGGAAACTGGTCGAAATGATCGAAAAGCGCCCCGGCCAATGGCAGCAGACCGCTGAGATCACGATTGAGATCGAAGGCGAGGACAAGCCCGCGCTGATGTGCGAGTGGATCACCCAGTACTTCGTTTAATCCAGCGTCATCCCAGCGCAAGCTGGGATCGCGCCCCATCACAGCACCAACTTGATACCGATCCCAGCCCCCGCTGGGATGACGATCTAAAGGAAACCCCGATATGTCACGTGACGCAGTCATCGTCTCCACCGCTCGTACGGCCATCGGCCGCGCTTACAAAGGCGGTTTCAACGCCACGCCGGGCGCCACGCTCGGTTCGTACTCCTTCGCCGCCGCTGTCGAGCGCGCGGGCATCGACGCCGGTGAAATCGACGACGTAATCTGGGGCAGCGCGCTGCAACAGGGCGCGCAGGGCGGCAATATCGGCCGTCAAGTCGCGCTTCGCGGCGGCGCTCCGGTCACCGTCTCGGGTCAGTCGATCGACCGTCAGTGCTCTTCGGGCATGATGGCGATTGCGACCGCGGCCAAGCAGGTCATCACCGACAATATGGATGTCGTGGTCGGCGGCGGTCAGGAATCGATCAGCCTCGTCCAGACCCCGGAGATGCGCGTCCAGCCGGACCCGTCGCTGATCGCGATGCACAAAGACATCTACATGCCCATGCTCAGCACCGCTGAAACCGTGGCCGTGCGTTACAATGTCAGCCGTGAAGCGCAGGACGAATACGCGCTGCAGTCGCAGATGCGCACCGCCGCCGCGCAACAAGCTGGCAAGTTCGACGACGAAATCGTGCCTGTGAGCACGCAGATGATGGTGAAGGACAAGGAAACCGGCGAGATCTCGAAGGTCGATGTCACCATCGACAAGGACGAAGGCAACCGCCCGACAACAACACTCGAAGGCCTTAATTCCCTCAAGCCCGTCATGGGCCCGGACAAGTTCATCACCGCAGGCAACGCCTCGCAGTTGTCAGACGGCTCGTCGGCCAGCGTCGTGATGGAAGCCAAGGTTGCCGAGAAGAAGGGCCTTCAGCCGCTGGGCCGTTATGTCGGCATGGCGGTGGCGGGCACCGAGCCGGACGAAATGGGTATCGGCCCAGTCTTCGCGATCCCCAAGCTGCTTGAGCGCTTTGGCCTCAAGATGGACGATATCGGTCTTTGGGAGCTGAACGAAGCGTTTGCCGTGCAGGTTCTGTACTGCCGCGATCGCCTGGGCATCGATAACGATATCCTCAACGTCAACGGCGGCTCGATCTCGATCGGCCACCCCTACGGCATGACCGGCGCGCGCTGTGTTGGCCACACGCTGATCGAAGGCAAGCGTCGCGGCGCGAAATACGCTGTCACCACCATGTGCGTCGGCGGCGGCATGGGAGCCGCGGGCCTGTTCGAGGTGTTTTGATGGGTTGTTTTCGCTCGCGGTAATTCGCTTCGCGAATACCTCCGCGGGGGCGGCCTACCGGCCGGCGCGCAGTCGCGCTTTGACTGCCGTGACCAAGAGTTAATGGCGGCGTGGGAGCGATCCTGCGCCGCCTTTTCTTTCGGTGGCTCCCAACTCTTCTTGCCTTTCGGCCGCGCCTTGTCATTCTTGAGCGCGCAATTTGGGGGCAAGACACATGACCGACACCGCGCAAGGCGCGCCGCAACCACCGGCGCCACAGGGCCTGTCCCTGCGCTTGCAATCCGCCGCTTTGTGGGCGGAAATCGCTGCCGCCATCGCCGTTGTTATTTCGCTCGTCTTTGTCGGCCTGCAAATTCAGCAAAACACCCGCGCAACACGCGCCGCATCAGCCTTTGAAATCAACCGAATGTGGGCGGAGTTCAACATCAGGGCATCAATGGACGCCGACCAATCGCTGCTGTTCCGGAAACTGCTCAACCCATCGTTAACAGAGGCGGACTTTACCGAGGAGGAAAGGGCGCGTCTGGATATCCTTATCCTTGGAATCGCCCAAGCCCACATGGCGCAGTTCCGACTTTACCAGGAAGGAAGCCTGGCGCCCCGCGATTGGGAACGTGATGGAAAATGGGCTTCGCAATTCAGAAAATTGCCTCTCGTGAGACGGTACTACGAGAACATTATTGCAACCAAGCAAATCGATCCGGATTTCATGACGGAGCTTGATCGGCTTGATGAACTCACAGGTTCGGGTGATAGAGTTCTTTTGCTCACCGCCGTCCCCCCAGCAGAGCCGAACGACGTGCAAGCGAAGGGCAAAGAATGACCCTCGAAGATTTCTACTTCATCAGCCAGATCGTGGCGGCGGTTGGGATCATGGCCTCGCTCGTCTTTGTCGGCCTGCAAATGCGCGCGCAAACACGCGAAACGCGCTTGGCAAGCATGGCTGAGATCATGGCCGAATACCGAGAGGTGATGGTTCAGACGAGCAATAATCGCGACCTGATCGAAATCGTGATGAGAGCTGAAGAGGTGGGCATTGCTGAGCTCGATGAGACAGACCGTTTCCGACTTTCCCTGTCTGCCATGGCGATACTGCGTGTGTTCGAGCAGGCCCATATCTACCGTTGCGAAGGACGGATTGACGATCCGACATGGGCCTCAATGGAGGGAATAATCTCCACGACCTTCGTCTATCGGTTTTGCACGGACTACTTTGACGCGCGAAGGATCACCTTCACGCCGGCCTTTGTTGAATATGTCGAGAAGGAATTTGGAGGTCTCTTGGCAGACCGACGTGCCAGCGATGCGTTGCCGGGTGCAGATCCGCAGGAGGCCGCCCAATGACCCTCGAAGATTTCTACTTCATCAGCCAGATCGTGGCGGCGGTTGGGATCATGCTGTCCCTTATCTTTGTGGGTCTGCAAATCCGCCAGAACACGGCCCAATCCAAGGCCGAAGCGGCTGAGGCGGCGCACCGGGCCATGATCGAGTGGTACTATCACCAGAACTCCGAAACCGCTGCGATAATGTCCAAGGTCGCGCGGCCGGGTTCTGAACTAACAGACGAAGAACGATACTCATATTTTTCGATTTGCATGCCGCTCCTCATGAATATGCAAGAGGCGCACGCAAAGTGGGTCGAAGGGGCGCTCGAGGACAGCCGCTGGGAGTTTTGGGATGCCTTTGCCAGCACGCTTAGCCTTCGATCTATTGCGGACGAAGTTTGGCAGAACCGCCAATCGCTTTTCACCGCGCGTTTCCAAGAGTATTTCCAGAGCAAGCTCGACGCGCGCGCTCTCGACGATGTCTCGGGAACATGGCAGGCACCTTCTTCATCGAGCGCGTTGTCTGGGGTCAAGGCGAGTGAATCCAAACCCTGAATAAGAGGTTGGAAACCCGTGTCGCAAAGTGCAAAGGGCGCGCCCATGGACACCCACGAATACATCCTGCGCGCCGTCGCGCCCGATGCCATTGGCGTCCTCGCCGACGTCGCCACTTTGGTCGCCAACCATCGATTGAGCGTCACCAAGAGCGAAGACTTTGCAGACCAAGAGGCCGGACGCTTTTTCATCTGGCAGACGCTCGAAGCGCCGGCGGAGTTTGGGCGCGAGGAGTTTGAGGCGGCCTTCGCCGATATGGCTACGCGGCGCGATATGGAATGGTCGCTGCGTCCGGCCCAGAGCAAACCGCGCGCGGTCATCATGGTTTCAAAAGGCGATCACTGCCTCGTTGACCTGCTCCACCGCCATCGCCGGGGCAGACTGGGCGCGGAAATCGCCGCCGTGGTTTCCAACCATGCGACGCTTCGCTGGCATTGCGAACCGCACGATGTGCCCTTCCACCACATCCCGGTGACCGTCGATACCAAGCCAGAGGCGGAAGCCGCGCTGCTCGATCTGGTGAAGGACCACGAAGCCGATTTTGTGGTGCTGGCGCGCTATATGCAGGTGCTTTCGGCTGAGATGGTTGAGGCGCTGGAGGGCCGCTGCATCAACATCCACCACTCTGCGCTGCCCAGCTTCAAAGGGGCGCGGCCTTACGATCAGGCGCACGCGCGCGGGGTGAAACTGATCGGGGCGACCGCACACTATGTGACAAGTGATCTCGACGAAGGCCCGATCATCGCGCAGGACACGCAAAGCGTTGATCACCACTTCACCGCCAAAGAGCTCGCCGAGATGGGCCGCGACGTCGAAGCGCGCGTGCTCAGCCGGGCCGTGACGGCCCACGCCGAAGGCCGGGTGTTCCTCAACGGATCGCGCACCGTCGTCTTTTGAGCTACACTCCCATGCGGATCGACGCGGTGGGAGAAGCCTCATGATTACAAGCGACTATCTGCGCAGCATGGCGCGCTACAATCGCTGGCAGAATGAGAGCCTTTATGAGGCCGCGGCCGGGCTTTCCTATGAGGCCCTGCGCATGGATCGCGGCGCGTTCTTTGGGTCGATTCACGCCACTTTGTCGCACATCTACTGGGCCGATCGCATCTGGCTTTCGCGCTTTGATCTGTGCGAGCCGCCCGATGTGCCCAACGCCCAAAGCGGGCAATTCGTTGAGAATTTTGAAGAACTGCAAGGAAGCCGCGCCGAACTCGACGCGGTTCTGATCAACTATTGCGATCAATACGAGGCCGGGCCGGTGCAAGGCGCGCTCGAATGGTACAGCGGCGCGATCAAAGCCGACGCGAAAGCGCCGCTGGGCGTCGTCTTCACCCACCTCTTCAACCACCAGACCCACCATCGCGGACAGGTCCACGCCATGCTGACAGCGGCGGGAGCCAAGCCCAAGGATACCTGCCTTTTCATTATGCCACTGGAGCTTTGGCCTCAGGGCTAGCATCCTTGCGCTGCGCCGCGTTTTAGCCCTTTATGCCGGTCAGCTTGGGGGTGATCGTGACGCTGGAAGAGATTTACTACATTGGCCAGACCATTGCGGTCGTGGCGATCCTTGGATCTTTGGGCGCGATCTGGGTGCAGATGCGCAAGGATCATGCCTTGGCAAGGGCCGAGCGCGAGCAGGAGCTTATGGGCGGGCTCAACACGCTGTATGACTATTTGGCCAACGACAAAGAGGCGGTGGACAGCATCCGCGCTTGTTTTCAGGACTATGATGGCGCGCCCTATGACCAGCAAGTGAAGTTTGGTTACCTTGTCCATCGCGGCGTGAATCTTGCGCAGCAAGCCTACTATTTGCGGCGCGGCAACCTCTACGATCCCGTTCTTTACGAAAGCGCGTTCGGGCTGGCGTTGATGTACCTCAACACGCCAGGCGGCCGACAGCATTGGCGAACGATACGGCTGGTGTACGACGATCATATTCGCACCGCTCTTGATGAGGCTCTGGCCGCTTCGCAAGAGGGGCCGAAGATCTGGGATATCTATCCGTTCTTTGCAGGTGATCTGGAATCCCTCTCCGACGCCGGTCGCCCTTCGAAGGCTCCGGTGCAAGGAGAGGTCGAATGACCCTCGAGCAGATCTACTATATCGGCCAGACGATTGCTGCGCTGGCCATCCTTGGCTCGCTGATCGCAATCTATTGGCAACAGCGCAAAACGCACGCGCTTGAACGCGCGGCGAGCCAGCGAGAAATACTGGCCAGTGTGAAAGAGCTTTCTGGGTTTCCGGCGACTGATCCGACCGCGCTTGAGAGCATCCGCGTGTGCTTTCAGGATTATTCCGGGGCTACGCCGTTTCAGCAGGCTCAGTTCGCGCATGCGGCCATAATGGCCGTGAATATCGCGGAAAAGGCGCTCTATATGAAGCGCGATGATCTGTTCGATCACAATTCGGCTGACTCGTTCGTTGAGGTCGCTTTGGCCTACATCGCGACGCCGGGAGGACGGCAATGGTGGGCGAACGTGGGACATATGTTTGGCGCGATCGTGCGCGACGAAATTGAGCATAACCTCAAAGAGCGCGACGATATTGTGCCACTCTGGGAGCTGCTGATCTATTACGGGTCCGCTGAGGTTGAAGCGGCGAATGCGCGTACTTCGCCCGAGGAGCCGCTCCAATGACCCTCGAACAAATCTATTACATCGGTCAAACGATCGCTGCCGTGGCTATTCTGGGCTCGCTGGTCGCGATCTATTGGCAGCAGCGCAAAGCCCATGCGCTCGCCACAGCCGAAAGCACGCGCGAAATTCTGGAGCAGACGTCACGCTTGTTCGACGATTTGCTGGCCAGTCCGACAGGTCTTGAAAGCCTTGAGGCGTGTTCAGTGGACTATCGCGGCGCTTCGGTGCGGCAAAAGACCGAATTTGCGCAGTGGATGCTTAAGCATGTCATGTTGGCCGAACAAGCGAGCTTCATGCTGACCGACAAGCTGATCGATTATAACTCGCACCACAAACTGATCGCTCTGCCTGCGCTCTACCTTGGGACACCGGGAGGTCGCGAATATTGGGAGGACAGCAAGGTCGCCTTTGGCGAAACCGTGGTAGCGGCGATTGACAAAAATCTGCGCGAAAATCCCATCCCGATTGAGGAAGCGGTGAAAATCATGCCGCATATCGGCACCAAGGTTCTGGCCAGTTTGCCAAAGGCGGAGGCGAGCGCATGACTCTCGAAGACTTCTACTTCATCAGCCAGATTATAGCGGCTGTGGGGATCATGCTGTCGCTGATCTTTGTCGGCTTACAGGTGCGTCAGGCTAACGCCCAGGCGCGCCAGCATGAAGCTGCACGACGCGCCGATGCGACACAGGCAGTGCATGATAATTTCGCTAACTATTACCTGACACTCGGCACCAATTTGGAGGCCGCCGAAGTCGGGGCGCGGGGTTTGAATGATCCGGACTCGCTTTCAGAGGGCGAAATTCTGATGCTCTTTTCCGGCCTTATGGCTGTAACCTCTTACACGCAAAGCGCTTTTTTAAAGTGGCGGCAAGGCGACCTTTCTGACGACCTGTGGCGGAGCTGGCAGAACGCGAATTCGTTCTACGTCACGCCGGGGGGGAAGCGATTCTGGGAAGGGCGCAAAAGCAACTTTGATCCCGAGTTTGTGGCTTACGTCGACAAGCACCTCCTCAATCAATCCCTGCCCGAAAACTTTGCGCCTTGGCTGGACGAGCAGAAAGCGGCGGACGAGGGAGAAGCGCAATCATGACCCTCGAAGCGATTTATTTCATCGGCCAGACCATCGCCGCTTTCGCGATCGTGGGCTCGCTCATTTTCGTGGGCATCCAGTCGCGCCAGGCCAGCAAGGCGAGCGAGCTGGCGACCTTGCAGGTGATGCAGGACCGCTTTGACGGGTTTCGCCGCTTGGTGGTGGCGGACAAGGAGCTGGTCGATCTCTACGATCGCGGTATGCGCGACCCTGCGCAGCTGGAAGAGGATGAACTGGTCCGCTATCGCCTGATGATCTTTATCGCTATGGAAGGCGCGCAGGCGAGCTTTCTCATCCATCAAAATTCCCCCATTGCGAGCCAGCAATGGGAGGCGATGGACGGCCTGATGGTCCAAACCCTCGGAACGCCCGGCGGGCGCGCGTGGTGGGCGATGTTCGGGCGTACGCTGCACCCGGATTTCGTCGCTCATATGGACAACCGCCTCGCCCGCGCCTCGATCAGCCGGGCGGTGACGAGGGATGATTGGGTTAAAGCGCTGAACGCGCTCGCGTCGGATAACGCGGCAGCGAATGCACTTTCGAACCTATGAAGTTGGCTGTCAAAACAACGGCGGCGCTGATTGCGGTTCTTGTCGCCTACTTCGCGTTGTGGCCAAGCTCGGTCGACCCGGTCGCTTGGGAAGCCCCGCAGGACGCGGGTTACACCGGCGCTTTCGAGCCCAACGAGCGGCTGGCTGAGCTTGAGGTCATCGCGCTGGGCGACACGATTGGCCCCGAAGATATCGTGGCGCGCGAAGAAGAAGGCGGGCTGGCGCTCTACGCTTCTTCGCAACAGGGGACGATCTGGCGGATCGATCCGATCAGCAAAGTGGCCATCGAATTCGCGCAAACCGACGGTTTCCCACTTGGCCTCGCATGGGGCGCGGATGGCGCGTTGCTGGTCGCCGACGCGTATCGCGGACTTTTGTCGGTTTCGGACGAGGGGACCGTCCGTCTGCTGACCAACAGCGTCGACGGCGCGCCCATTGTTTTTGCCGACGATGTGATCGCCGCACCTGATGGCATGATCTACTTCACGGATGCCTCCCAACGGTTCGGCGCTGAGGCGGGTGGCTCCCCATTGGCCGCAAGCGTGGAAGACATCTTTGAGCAAAGCCAAACCGGGCGCGTCCTGCGATATGATCCGAAGTCGGGCAAGACATCGGTGTTTGCCGAGGGCTTGAGCTTTGCCAACGGGATCGCTCTCAGTTCGGACGGGGCGGCCCTGTTGGTGGCGCAAACCGGTTTCTACCGGATGGATCGCTTTTCTCTTTCCGGTCCCAATACAGGCAAGCCAACACCGGTCCTGACCAACCTGCCGGGCTTCCCCGACAATATCAGCGAGGGGCCGGTCGGGCCGGACAACGCGCAGACCTATTTTGTCGGACTGGCGGGGCCGCGCGTGCCGGTTCTCGATGATTTGGCGGACAGCCCTACGATCAGGAAAGTGATCTCGCGTATTCCAGCTTGGGCAAGGCCACCGGCGGTGCCTTACAGCCTTGTCCTGCAATTCACCGAAGACGGAACGATTGTGCAGACATGGCAGGATCCGGCAGGCGGCTATCCCAACACCACCGGGGCAATCGCACCGGGGGATGGGTTCCTGTATGTCACAAGTGTCGATGCGGCCGGTTTGGGTAGAGTGCCCTTTCGCTAAGACCTCGACGTCGAGCCCAACAGCGCGCGCGCTTGATTGGTGATTTCGGCGATTACCTCGCCGGCGCTGGCGTTCTGTTTGATCAGCCCGGTGCCTTCGCCCACGGTCACATGGGCGCGAGAATAGTCTTCCTCGGCCACCCCGTCTTTGTAGTCCGCGATGGCGGCGGTGGGGTTCGCGCGCAGCTCTTCGAAGCGATCCTCCCATTCGCGGTGGATGGCGTTGCGCAAAGACCGGAAGTTGTATTCTTGTGGCCAGTCTTTTTCGCGCAGGATATCGAACACGGCCGAGCGTGCGGTGTCGTCGCCGCTGGCCTGGATCGCTTCGGCGATGGCGGGATCGGGAGCGAGGGACTCCTGTGTCGCCCACAAACGCGATCCGATTAGCGCGCCGTCAGCGCCTAGGTTCATGGCCGCGGCGAGGCCTCGGCCATCGGCCACACCACCGGCTGCGAGCAAGTGCACCTCCGGCGCGTTCGCAGCCAGCCAGTCGGCTATTTCGGGCACAAAGGTGAAAGTCGAGCGCCCCTGAAACGCGTTCATGCCATGACCCCCCGCTTCCGTGCCTTGCGCGACAATCACGCTCGCGCCTGCGTCCACTGCCTGAGGCAGCTGCGCCATCGATTGTATCTGGCAGATCAACGGGATGCCGCGATCTACAATGTCCTTCGCAAAAGGCGTAGGGTCCCCAAAAGAGAGCATCAGCGCGGCGGGCTTGGTCGGTCGGTCGAGGACAAAATCGAGCGCTGAGCGGTCCTGCTCCATCTTGAACGTGATGAAGCCGCAACCAAAGCGCGCCGCCGCCTCAGGATCGGTGGAGAGGGCCTGCGAGGCTTTCGAATACTCCTCCTGCGTCCAGGCGAGATCGCCATAACCGCCGCCAAGCAATCCCAACGCGCCCGCTTTGCAGCACGCCGCCGTCAGATCCGCACCCGAAGCGCCCGCCATAGGCGCCAGCGCGATGGGAGTGGTGAGGCCGAAGGCCTTGGCAAAGCGGCTGTTGGAGAGGCGATCCGTCATGGAGCGCATCCCTATGACTCGCGCGGCGCGCGTCAACGCAAATGCGCTTGCCTTTAGGTCTTTGCACGGGTCCTATGGGGGCCAAGACCGATTGGGAGACGGGACACTATGTACACACTCTACGGCGCGCTCGCCTCGCCCTATTCGCAGAAGATGCGCGCGATCCTGCGCTATCGCCGGATCGTCCATGTGTGGAAGCATGGGGCAATTGCGCAAGAGATGACCGGGAAGGTGAAAGCACCGGTGATCCCGGTGCTCGAGTTTCCCGATGGCACCTTCGCTAACGATACAACGCCGCTCATTTACGAGCTGGAAAAGCGTCACACTGCGCGTTCTATCGTACCGGAGTATGAAGGCCACGCTTTCCTGGCGCATCTGATTGAGGATTTTGCCGACGAATGGCTGACCAAGGCGATGTTCGGCTATCGTTGGCTCGAAGAGATCGATCAAAAGCAGATGAGCGAATGGCTCGCCTTTGATGCGTTTAAGGGCGGTGGAGATGCGGCGGCTGCGCACGCCAAGACTTTTCGCGAACGCCAGGTGGGGCGCATGGCCATCGTTGGCTGCACGCGCGAGAATTTCGCACTGATCGAAGCGTCCGTGAAGCGGGTGCTTGACGCGCTGGAGGGCCAGGTGACCACCGACCACTGGCTGTTCGGATCGCGCCCTTCGCTGGCGGAATTCAGCCTGTTCGGGCAGCTCTCGCAATTGGGCGTCGACCCGACCGCGCAGGCGATGATGCGGGCCGAATATCCTTACACCTATCGCTGGCTGCTCCATGTCGATGACGCCTCGGGCATTGAAGGCGAATGGGGTGAGGTGAGCCTCGCCGCGCGCGCAATCCTCGCCGAAGTGGGCCGCGTCTACGCGCCGTTCCTGATCGCCAACGCCCGCGCCGCCGAAGCGGGGGAGAAGGTGTTCCGAATGGAAGTGGACGGCCTGCCCTACGAACAGGGCGTGTTCAAATATCAGCTCAAATGCCTGATGGACCTGCGGACACGTTACGCCGCGCTGTCGGATGGCGCGAAGACGGCGGTGGGTCCGGTGCTGGCCGAGGCCGGATGTGTGGACTTGCTCCGGTAACGCCCGCTCAGTCGGTTACCCGTGCTCGGCAATAAACTCTTCAAACACCGGCGCGACCTTGGTGCGCCATTTGCTGCCGTTGAAGATGCCGTAGTGACCGGCGCCTTCGGCCATGTAGTAGCGCTTTTTGTCCTCAGGCAGGTTCGGCGTCAGCTTGAGCGCGGCCTTGGTTTGGCCCAGGCCTGAGATATCGTCACGTTCGCCTTCGATGGCGAGCAGGGCTGTGTCGGTGATACCGTCTAAGTCCACAACTTCGCCCTTATGCGCGAAGGTTCCGTTGGGGATCGAGTGTTTCTGGAACACTTCCTCCACCGTCTGGAGGTAGAACTCTGCCGTCATGTCGCACACAGCGCGGTATTCGTCGTAGAAAGTCTTGGTCGCCTGCGCGCCTTCTTCGTTGCCGGTGGTGAGGTGTTTGAACATCTCGTAATGGCTCATCATGTGGCTTTGCAGGTTCATGCTCATGAACGCGGAAAGCTGCATGAAGCCGGGATAGACCTTGCGGCCTGCGCCCGGATATTTGAACGGTACGGTGGCGATGACCGACTGGCGGAACCATTCAATTGGACGCTTCATCGCGTGGTCGTTGACGCTGGTAGGGCTTTCGCGGGTGTCGATCGGGCCGCCCATCATGGTCAGCGTCAGCGGCGCGGCGGGGGACTTGCGCTGGTTCATCAAAGCGGTCGCGGCGAAAGCGGGCACCGAAGGCTGGCAAACCGCCATCATATGCGCGCGGCGACCTTCGTTCTTCTCGGTGATGTGTTCCAGAAATTCGATCAGGTAGTCGATGTAATCGTCGAGATCGAAGCTGCCCGCGTCGGTCGGCACCATCTTGGCATCGGCCCAATCGGTGATGAACACCTCACAGCTTTCCAAAAGCCGCTGAACCGTGCCGCGCAGCAGCGTCGCGTAGTGGCCGCTCATCGGCGCAACCAGCAGCACGCGCGGGCGATCTTTGCCAAGACCGGCGACGCGGAAGCGTTTGAGATCGCCAAACGGCATGCGCACCACATTGGCAACGGTGACGGGGTGCATTTTCCCGTCGATCTCAATCTCTTTGATACCAAAGCGCGGCTTGTCATAGGCGGCGGTGGCGTGCGCCAGCACGTCGAGCGCGTTGGCGGCCATGGGGGCAAAGCCCGAATAGCCAAACGGCGTCGTGCGGCTCGACAGCATTTCGGCGCCCATCGCGGCGAGCGAGCTGACGGAATTCATCCAGTTGCGCTGCAATTCGTACGCTTGATAAAGCATTGGTTTGTTTGCCTTTGTCCGTTCCCGGCCTTCACCGGGCGTGCCGGATGGCCGAATTGCGCTCGCAAAGCTGGTATCCCGTCAGTCTTGCGGCGACGCTTCGCGCTCGATCCCTGGAGCGTGGAGCGGTTTAAGTGAGGGGCGTTAAAGCCCTCTTGATTGGCTGCTAGATGGCGATTTTCGGGTCATTGTGCAATGCACAATTAGTCTAATGAACGTTCTGCCTTGGGAAATATGCGCTTTTGCAGGTGAAATTGCCGAGAAGAGCGCCTAGATCGGTCGCTCTATGGCAGGCGATATCGCGCACATCTCCGAAAGCGAACCCGATCCGACCCTTGCAGACCCCTCAAAGGAGCCTGCGGCGGACAAGGCTGAGCTGAGCTTGCAGGAGGGCGAAGCCGACGCAGAAGACGCGCCCAAGTCGCGTTCGCTCGCGCCGCTCAAAATGATCTACCGCGAGGCGGCCAAGTATCCGCGCGAAGTGATTTTCGCATTGCTGGCGCTGACGGTGACCGCGGCGGGGACGTTGGCGCTTGCTCCGGCGGCGCAGTTGATTGTGGATCGCGGCTTTGGCGCTTCGGGCGAGGGCGATATTGCGCGTTGGTTCCGCTATCTGGGCCTGCTGGTGGTCGTGATCTCGCTGGGCACCGCCGCGCGGTATTACTTCGTCAGCTGGATAGGGGAGCGCGTGGTGGCCGATATCCGCGCCAAGGTGCACCGCAACCTGATGCGCCTGTCGCCCGCCTTCTACGAAGTGAACAGCCCCAAGGAAATCTCCAGCCGCATGACGGCGGACACAGCGATCATCGAAACGGTGGTGGCGACCACGGTTTCGATCGCCTTGCGCAACGTGTTCATGGGCATTGGCGGGACTATTTATTTGTTCTGGGTGCTGCCCGAGCTTTCGATTTACCTCGCCATCGGTATTCCCGGCATCGTGCTGCCCATTGTCTTCTTTGGGCGTCGTATTCGCACCATTTCGCGCGACAGTCAGGATCGTGTCGCCGATGTCGGCGCGATGGTGACCGAAGTGCTCAGCGCGATGAAGATCGTCCAGGGCTTCAACCAACAAACCCGCGAGGCAGACCGTTTCAAGGACGCGGTTGAGGCGACCTTCGACACGGCGCGGCGGCGGATCATCCTGCGTGCGGTTATGACCTCGCTGATCATCTTTGCGATCTTTGGTTCGGTTGTCCTGCTGCTGTGGCGCGGCGCCGAAGGGGTCGCGGCGGGTGATATCACCGGAGGCACGATCATCGGCTTTATTCTGGGTGCAGGGTTGGTCGCCGGATCATTCGGCGCTTTGACTGAGGTTTATGGCGAGCTTCTTCGCGGCGCGGGCGCGGCCAGCCGCTTGGCCGAACTGCTCTCCGCCGAACCCGATATCGCGCCTCCTGCACGGCCTGAAGAATTGCCGGTGCCCGCGCGTGGCAGCCTGTCGTTCCGCAATGTGACGTTCCGATATCCAGCGCGGCCTGAGACGGCGGCGCTTTCCGATTTCAGCCTGGAGATTGAACCGGGTGAGACGGTCGCGATTGTCGGACCATCGGGCGCAGGTAAGTCGACGATCTTCCAACTGGTCGAACGTTTTTATGACCCGCAAGGCGGCACTATTCGCCTCGACGGCGTGCCCTTGACGAAAGCGGACCCCGCCGATGTCCGCCATCGTCTGGCGTTGGTTCCGCAGGACGGCACTTTGTTCAGCGCCAACGCCCGCGACAATCTGCGGTATGGCCGGTGGGACGCGAGCGACGCGGAGATCTGGGACGCCGCGCGTGCCGCTAATGCGGAGGAATTCCTGCGCAAACTGCCTCAAGGCCTCGATACTTATCTGGGCGAAGGCGGCACGCAGCTTTCCGGTGGTCAGCAACAACGCGTGGCGATTGCCCGCGCTCTCCTTCGCGACGCGCCGATCCTGCTTCTCGACGAAGCGACCAGCGCGCTCGACGCGCAAAGCGAGCAATTGGTGCAATCCGCGCTCGACACGCTGATGGCCAACCGCACAACCTTGGTGATCGCGCACCGTCTCGCGACAGTCCGCAAGGCGGATCGGATCATCGTTCTCGAAGACGGGCGCATCCAGGAACAAGGCACGCACGAGAAATTGTCGAAGGCCGGCGGCCTCTACGCGCGCCTTGCCAAGCTGCAATTCGCCGCTCACGAAGCTGCGTAGCATTGTATCATCGCTAGGGAATTTCTACGAACGGCTGTGTACGTGGGACCAATGACGGCTCTTGCCCGTTAGGCCGTCTAGAAGACGGCACCAGACAATCGATCAACGCAGGGACGCAATCATGATCACATCTACTCGTATTCTGACCAGCGCGCTGTTCGCTGGCGTGGCCAGCCTCGCTCTTTCGACCGCGAGTTCTGCTGAACCTCATGAGCGCGAAGACGAACGCCATCAAGGGCACGATCATGGTGAGATTTCGCCCGAAGCCACCGCGGCGGGTGTCGAAATGCTGTTCGAAGCGCAGGCCGCAGGCGATGGTGGCGGGGACAAACTGCCGACGATGAGCTTTGGCGCGTGGGGTGTAGACCCGGCCTTGCTTGCCCCGGAAGTGGCGCCGGGCGATGACTTCTTTGGTTACGTCAATTCCAAATGGCTCGACGCGAACCCGCTGCCGAGCGATTTCAGCCGCTTTGGCGCGTTCACCCTGCTGGGAGAGAAATCCACCAGCGACGTGAAGACCTTGATGGACGAACTGGTGGCGAAAGCGCCCGCTGAGCTGACCTCAGACGAAGCGCGCCTGGTTGCGGTTCACAACGCCTATCTCGACACCGACGCGATCAACGCGGCGGGCCTGGCTCCCGCACAGCCTTATCTCAACGCCATCGCGGGCGCGTCGTCGATGGAAGAGCTCGCCATGCTGTGGGCCGCGCCGGGTTACCCGAGCGTGTTGGGCGGTTCGGTCAGCGTCGATGCCAAACAGCCCGATCGCTACGTCGCCTATCTCGGCTTTGGCGGGTTGGGCCTGCCGGATCGTGACTACTACCTTGATGACAGCGAGAAGGGTCAAAAGATCCAGTCCGCGTACAAGGACTATCTGACCTTCCTCTTTACTGAAGCGGGCTATGCCGACCCGGCGAACGCGACGACCGCGGTTTACGCTTTGGAAGAGCGCATCGCGCGCGAGATCAGCTGGGACCGGACGGTGCGCCGCAACCGCGATCTCACGTATAACGCGCTGACCAAGGAAGACGTCGACGCGATGGCGGGCGATTTCCCGGCAGCGGAGATGTTGGCCAAGATCGGCCTCGACGCCTCGCCCATTTACGTCGCCAGCCTAATCCCGCCGAGCGATGAGCGCGCCGAAGAGCTGGGCCTGAGCGACGAAACCCGCGCCAAGATCGGCAAGGGCCTTCCCGGTATGTTCGACCTTATGCAGGACGTGCCGCTTGCGACGTGGCAGGCCTGGACGATCAAAAGCTTCCTCTCCGGCAACGCTTCGGTCCTGCCGACCCGTTTTGATGAGGCCAGCTTTGCCTTTTACGGCAAGACTCTGCGCGGCACGCCCGAACAGCGCCCCCGCTGGAAACGCGCCATCAACGCAACCGAAGGCGCGCTGGGTGAGCTTCTGGGCAAGAGCTATGTTGAGCGGTACTTCCCGCCTGAAAACAAGGCCGCGATGGACGAACTCGTGGCCAATCTGCGCCTCGCCGTGGCGGACAGCATCGCCGAGATTGACTGGATGGGCGAAGAGACGAAGAAGCAGGCGCTCGAAAAGCTCGCCAGCTTTGACCCCAAAATCGGGTATCGGCCAAACCTTGAAACCTACGAAGGCCTGGAAGTCGGCGACAGCCCGCTCGAAAACCGCATCGCGGCGGGCGAATGGGGTTTGAAAGACGATATCGCCAAGCTCGGCGGCCCGATTGACCGGACCGAGTGGTTCATGCTGCCCCAAACGGTCAACGCTTACTACAACCCCACCAAGAACGAGATCGTTTTCCCCGCCGCGATCCTGCAGCAGCCGTTCTTCGCGCTCTCCAACGATATTGCGGTCAATTACGGCGGCATTGGCGGAGTGATCGGGCACGAAATCGGGCACGGCTTTGATGACCAAGGTTCGAAATACGATTCGACTGGAAAGCTGCGCAATTGGTGGACCGACGACGACCGCGCCGCGTTCGACGAACTGGGCGATGCGCTGGTGGCGCAATACAACGACTATTGCCCGCTTGATGATGGCGAAACCTGCGTCAACGGCCGTCTGACTCTGGGTGAGAATATCGGTGATGTTGGCGGGCTGAGCCTTGCCTATCGCGCCTATAAGATCGCGACCAAGGATATGGACGTGCCGGTGATCGACGGTTTGACCGGCGATCAACGCTTCTTCCTCGCCTGGGCGCAGGTGTGGCGTTCGAACCAGCGCGAGGAAAGCTACCGCAACCGTCTTCGCACTGACAGCCACAGCCCGGAGGAATACCGCGTCAACGGTGTCGTTCGGAACCTGGACGCGTGGTACGAAGCGTTTGGTGTGACCGAAGACCATGAACTGTATTTGCCGCCTGAAAAACGTGTGAAGATCTGGTGATTTCGGAAGCGGGTTAACGCCCGCTTCCTCTTCCACCTGAAAACCGCCCCTCTACCAATTGACTTGGCGCGCGCGCGTGCCAAGGGTCGCGCCCATGTCGTTCATCCAATTGCTCATCATCGCGATCGTCCAGGGGATCACCGAATTCCTGCCGATCTCGTCATCCGGGCACTTGATCCTGATCTCGTTTTTCACGGGGTTTGCCGATCAAGGGCCACTGATCGATGTCGCGGTGCATGTGGGTTCGCTGCTGGCGATCATCGTCTATTTCTTCAAAGACGTGCTGGTGCTCGCGCGCGGCGGGTTTGCCAGCGTCGGGATTGGCACAAAGGCTCCCAACGCCCCGTCGGAGCGGCGATTGTTCTGGTGGATTGCGCTGGGCACGATCCCGGCGGTGGCCTTTGGCCTTTCGATCAAGCTGGGACTGTTCAACGCCCTTGTGTCTAGCCTGTTTGGGATCACCATTGTTGATGGCGATCTGATGAATTCGATCCGCTTCACCGATCTGATCGCGTTCAATCTGATCACCTATGGCATACTACTGGGCCTCGCCGATTGGCTGGGCCGCGAGGAGAAAGTGTTCGAGGATATGAGCTGGCGCGACGGCCTGCTTGTCGGGCTCGCTCAAGCGTTGGCGATCATTCCGGGAACCAGCCGTTCGGGCGTAACGATGACGGCGGCGCGGGCGCTGGGGTACAAACGGGTCGAGGCGGCGCGGTTCAGCTTCCTGCTCTCGATCCCGGCGGTGGCGGGCGCAGGCGTTTTGATCGTACCGGAGATTTTCGAGGCGGGCATGGGCCTCGCGTTCGACGCCCTGATCGCCGGGGCGCTGACCTTTGTCGCAGCCTTCTTGACCATGGCGTTTTTGATGAACTTCCTCAAACGCGCGTCGATGTTGGTCTTTGTGATCTATCGTGTCGCCATGGGCGCGGCGCTGCTTGCATTCTTCTAACACGGCGGGATTTGCACGTGAGGTGGAACAAGCACCGGCCGCGAGGGTTTATTGAATGCAATCGAGCGTCAATCGCTCACGACACAACAACACGCAGCTGATTTAGACATTTATGGCCCTCTTCGTCCTCATCATCCTCGGTATCAGCCTCGGCTGGTTCAGTTCAATCCTCGCGCGGACCGAAACAGCGCGGGCGATTTTGAGCCAGATGGCCGTTGGCATCGCGGCCGCGTTGCTGGCGGGTGTGATCCTCAATGGCGGCACCATTTTGGGGGCTTTGTCTCTGTGGGGACTGGGCGCGGGCGTGGTGGCCGCTCTGGCTGCCTTGGTGATGTATCACGCGATTGTCACCCGCTCTCAACAAGCGAACGAACCCGCCGAGTAAGTCCGGTTTTCCGATTTAGACCGGCGCGGCGCCGCTGCCGCCTCCGCCGCGCAGATGGTATTCCTGCGTGCCCCGGTGCAGCACATAGTCAACGTCGATGATCGCGCTGTTGGCGTAAGTGAACCCGGCGCCCAGATTGCGATAGAGCCGGTCAAAGTCGCGCTCCACCGTTTGGCGGTAAAGGTCCGCGAAACTCTCAATCACGAAATAGGTCGGTTGCAGATCGCTGATCACGTAATCGGTCCGCATGACACGATCGACGTTGAGCATGATGCGGTTGGGGCTCTTCGCCTCCACCGCAAACACCGCCTCGGTTGGGCCAGACAAGATGCCCGCGCCATAGGCTTTGATGCCGTCCGGCTCTTCGATTAGGCCAAACTCCACCGTGTACCAGTACAGCGAACCGAGCGATTTGAGCCGGTTGTAGCGCATCGCCTTCCACCCGGCGCGGCCATATTCCTGCATGTAATCGGCGAAGACCGGATCGGTGAGCATCGGCACATGGCCGAACACATCGTGGAAGACGTCGGGTTCCTGGATGTAGTCAAACGTCTCTCGTGTGCGGATGAAGTTGCCCGCAGGGAAACGGCGGTTGGCGAGGTGCCAGAAGAAGACGTGATCGGGGATCAGCATCGGGACGGGCACCACGCTCCACCCAGTGAGCGCGTTCAGCTCTTCGGACATCACGCCGAAATCGGGCACGCCGCCTTTGCCCAAATCCAACTTGGTCAGGCCTTCCAGAAACGCGGTCGCCGCGCGGCCCGGCAAAATATCCATTTGGCGAGCAAACAGATCGTCCCAGATCGCGTGTTCTTCGGGCGTGTAGACCGTTTGCGCGGGCTCCAACCAATCGTCCCCCACATGGTCTGGCTTTGCCAGCGGCGCGGTGAAGACGTCCTCCGGCAGGTCGGGGAGCGTTTCGTAATTCGTGTCAGGATCAGCCAGTGTAGCCATGGGCGGTATTTTGGGGCTAGCCTTGCTCTGAGACAAGACAAAAGGATGATCCATGGGCCTAAAGGGCAAAGACTATCGCAATCTCCTCGAACCGATGACCGAGGAATTGGTGGGAATGGCGCGCTGGGCGCGGACCACGGGCGCACGGATCGTGGTGCTGTTCGAAGGGCGCGACACGGCGGGCAAAGGCGGTGCGATCCGCGCCGTGCGCGACAAACTGAACCCACGGCAATGTTATACGGTTGCGCTGGGCAAGCCGACCGAGGACCAACAAACGCAGTGGTACTATCAGCGTTACATCCGACATTTGCCAAGCGCCGGCCAGATCGCTCTGTTCGACCGTTCTTGGTACAACCGCGCCGGGGTTGAAAAAGTCATGGGTTTCGCCGATGACGCGCAGGTCGATCGCTTCCTTGAGCAGACGCCCACCTTCGAAAAAATGCTCACCGATGATGGCATTCTGCTGTTCAAATACTGGCTGACCACCGATCAGGAGAATCAGGAAGAGCGCCTGCGCGAACGGCTGGACGATCCACTGAAACGCTGGAAACTCTCCCCCATCGATCTCGCCGCGCGTGAAAAGTACGACGCCTACACCGAGGCGCGCGAGGCGATGCTGGAGGCCACGCACACGCCCAACGCCCCGTGGACGCTGGTCGACTTCAACGATCAAAAGCGGGGACGCCTTTCCCTGATCCGCAATTTGTTGGATCGGCTGCCCGACACGCATGTGGAGCCGCCCGCCATCGACTTCCCGGAATTGGGCCGCGATCCCAAGGCGGAGAGCTACTCGGTGATGAAGCCGATTTCGGATTATCCTGTCTGATTGGCCAATCTGACTCGACAAATCGCCTCCGATGATATAAATATGATATCATATTAAAACAGGAGGCAACCGAATGAATTCCCCCAACACCGATATGTCCGCCAGCAAGGAGCGCGGCGGCTTAGCCTATAACGGCTACACCATGCTCGCTATCCTGGTTGCGATCCCCGCAGCCTTTCTCATATTTTTTGCCAGCGGTCTCGGCCCGATCCTTGGCCCGATTATCGGGCTCCCTTACATTTTGCTCAGTGTGGTTTCGTTCGTCATGATCGCCGTCGGCTTCTTCATGATCCAGCCCAATCAGGCCGTTGTCATCACTCTGTTCGGCGAATATCGCGGCACCGTGCGCAAGGAAGGCTTGCAGTGGATCTGGCCGTGGATGGGCAAGAAGAAGGTGAGCGTGCGCGCCCACAACATTCATTCCGATAAGGTCAAGATCAACGATCTGCGCGGCAACCCGATCGAAATCGCCTGCAACGTCGTATGGCGTGTCGCGGACACGGCGCAGGCCGTGTTCGATGTCGATGACTACAAGGAATTCGTGAACATCCAGATTGAGGCGGGACTGCGCACCGTGGGCGCCCGCCATCCCTATGACGACATGTCCGACGAAGATGAAACGACGCTTCGCGGGAGCGCCGACGTCGTCAACCAGGAGCTCATCGTCGAGCTGAACGACCGGCTTCGCGTTGCTGGCATCACCGTGGACGAGGCCGGCCTCACTCACCTGGCCTATGCTGCCGAGATTGCAGGCGCCATGCTGCGCCGCCAGCAGGCCGACGCGGTGATCGCCGCGCGCAAGAAGGTGGTCATCGGCGCTGTCAGCATGGTCGAGGACGCGCTCGCCAAGCTTTCAGCCGATGGGATCATCGAGCTTGATGACGAACGCAAGGCCGCGATGGTGTCCAACCTCATGGTCGTCCTGTGCGGCGACCGTGAAGCGCACCCCGTCGTCAACGCCGGAACCCTGTACCAATAACCTCGCCCGCAGGAGGCAGCCATGGCGGCTCCTTCAGACAAACGACCGCCTTCAAAAAAGGCTTACGCGCTCCGGCTCGATCCGGCGGTTCACGCCGCGATCGAACGGCTGGCGGGGGCGGAGCTGCGCTCGGCCAACGCCCAGATAGAGGTGCTTTTGCGAGAGGCTTTGGAAGCGCGCGGGATCAACGCGGAACGCTCGCCCAAGCCGCGTCGGGGGCGACCGCCGAAGAACGAGGATTGATATGAGAAACGCCCTTATAGCACTCACCTTTATGGGATTGGCCACCGCATCCGCGTTGGCTCAGCCTCGCGAAATTACGGCGAAAGGGCCGCAAGGCGATCTTGCCGGCACGCTTGTCCCGGCCGAGGAAGGCCAACCCACGGTCCTCATCATCCCTGGCTCTGGTCCAACCGATCGCAATGGCAACAACCCCATGGGCGTGACGGCGGCGAGCTATCGTCTCGTGGCCGAGGCTTTGGCCACGCGCGGCATCGGTTCGATCCGCATCGACAAGCGCGGCATGTTTGGGAGTAAGGGAGCCGTGCCCGACGCCAACGATGTGACCATCGCCGCCTACGCCGAAGATGTGCACTCCTGGATCGCCTCAGCCCGCGCCGGAACGCACGCTGAGTGCCTCTGGCTGTTAGGCCACAGCGAAGGTGGTCTGGTCGCACTTCAAGCCGCGCAGAAAACGGACGGCGTGTGCGGCGTGCTGTTGGTCGCCTCCGTCGGTCGCCCGACTGGCACCATATTGCGCGATCAATTGCAGGCTAATCCCGCCAACGCGCCGATCCTGCCCGATGCCATGGCCGCGATTGACGCGTTGGAGGCCGGGAAAACCGTCTCGATCGAAGGGATGCATCCCGCTCTCAAAGGGCTGTTCAATCCGGCGGTGCAGGGCTTTCTGATCGATATTATGGCGCGCGATCCGGCACAGCTTGCTGGCTCTCTGGCCGTGCCCACGCTGATCGTAGCGGGCGGCAAGGATTTGCAAACGCCCGTTACCGATGCCGAAACGCTCGCCGCTGCGCAGCCCGAGGCCACACTACTGGTCCTTCCCAACATGAACCACGTGCTCAAATCGGTCGAAGGCGATGGCCGCGCGGCCAATCTCGCGACCTATGCCGACCCTTCGCTGCCCATCCATGAGGATCTGCCAGACGCGATTGCGGCCTATATCAGCCCGGAACCGAGCTAGAGCGCTCCATTCGCTTTCATTACCTGACGCCCGTCCTTGGCGAAGGCACCGAGCTCGTAGCCCTCGTCGCGCTTGCGCATGGCCAGGTTCAGCGGCTCGTCAGCGATAGCGGGTGAAACGCCGCGGAAGGCGAACTTTCGCAATCGGTTCTCGCCGACTTCGCTGGCGGCCAGTTGAAGCAGCAGGCTTGCGGTCAACGGCCCGTGCACCACCAGCCCGCGATAACGCTCGACGTCGCGCGCATAAGGCGCATCGTAGTGTATGCGGTGCGTGTTGAAGGTGAGCGCGGAGAAGCGTTGCAACAGGCGCGTGTCCGGGGTGATGGTGCGTGTTGTATCCCACACGCTGGCGTCGAACTCTCCATCGCCTGTCTCAGGAGGGCTGAGAGGCGCATCGGGCGCGGCGGCTTCGCGATAGACCAGCGTTTGGGTTTCGCGGATGCTCTGTGTTCCGTTGGAGCGGGTGTCGTGTTCGACGTTGATGAAGGCGAGCTTGCCCGAACCGCCCTCCTTTTCGCTGATCGAGGCCACGCGGCTGGTGCGCTCAATCGCTGCTCCTATAGCGATGGGAGCGATAAACTCCATTTCGCTGGACGCCCACATCCGGCGCGGCATGGCGAAAGGCGGCAGAAAGCTGTCGGCGCTCTCATCGCGGGTTGGGTGGCCATCTTCGCCAAGCGCCGATGTGGGCGCTTCGGGGGTGCAGAGCACGAAGTGGATGCCCTGGGGCATGATGCCCCTCGGTATGATCGGCGGGCTGGGCGCATTGAGGTCAAAGGTCGCCAGCCAACGCGCGGCGAGCGCGGGGTCGAGGATGTCCTTTGCGGACTGTTCCCGCCCTATCCAGGCGTCAAATTCACTCACTAGGGAACTCCCAATTACTGGGCGCGCTCAAACACGGCCGCGATGCCCTGACCGCCGCCGATGCACATCGTTTCAAGGCCGATTTTCGCATCGCGACGCTTCATCTCGTAGGCCATGTCGGCAAGGATCCGCCCGCCCGTCGCGCCGATGGGATGGCCGAGCGAAATGCCCGAGCCGTTGACGTTGAGGATATCGCGGCGACTGTCGTCATCGCTCCAGCCCCAGCCTTTGAGCACGGCGAGCACTTGAGGTGCGAACGCTTCGTTCAACTCCACCAGATCGATATCGTCCCATGAATATCCGCGCCGTGCAAACAGCCGCTCAACCGCCGGAACCGGGCCAATGCCCATGCGCGAGGGATCGCAGCCCGCCGCCGCCCAACCGCCGAACCACAGCATGGGTTCAAGGCCGAGCTCATCCAGCTTGTCTTCGGCCACGACCAGACACGCCGCCGCTGCGTCGTTCTGCTGGCTGGCGTTGCCGGCGGTGACGATGGCTTGCGCGTCGCGTTTGCCGTCGATGGCGCGCAGTTTGCCGAGCGTCTCCATCGAAGCGTCGGTGCGGTAGCCTTCGTCTTTAGCAAAGGTGACCGGATCGCCCCGGCGCTGAGGCACGTCTACGGTCACAAGTTGCTCGTCAAACTTGCCCTCTTCCCACGCTTTGGCGGCGTTCTGGTGCGAGCGCACGGCGTAGGCGTCCGCCTCTTCGCGGCTGATGTTGTAATCCTTGGCTAGGTTATCAGCGGTTTCGATCATGCCGGTGATGACGCCGAAGCGCTCAATCGGCTGGCTCATCAAGCGCCCGCGCGAAAGGCGGTCGTGCAGCGTGATATCGCCCATCCGTTGGCCGCCGCGCCCTTGCAGCGTGTAGTGCTCCACGTTCGACATACTCTCGCACCCGCCCGCGACGACCACATCGGCCATGCCGGTTTCCACCATCATCGCCGCGTTGGCGACAGCCTGCAGACCCGATCCGCAGCGGCGATCCAACTGATAGCCTGGCACTTCGAGTGGCAGGCCAGCGGCGAGCCAGCTCCAGTGGCCGATAGCGGGCGCTTCGGCGTTGCCATAGCCTTGGCTGAAGACAACATCGTCGACGCGCTCCGGATCGACGCCAGAGCGTTCGACCAGCGCTTTGAGGATCACCGCGCCCAGTTCGCCCGCGTTGAGGCTGGAAAGCCCGCCGAGATACTTGCCAACAGGAGTGCGAAGCGGGGTGCAGATGGCGACTCTTCTGGACATGGGCAATTCTCTCTATCGGGCCGAATAATCGGCGTTTTCATCGGAAAGGGCGACAGTCCCGGCGTCCACCAACTTGGCAATCGCGCCTGAGGACAGGCCAAGCCGTTCGGCCAGAACCTCTTCGGAATGCTGCCCAAGGAATGGCGCGGGAGCTGGATCGCCGGCCTCGTTCGCGGGCATATTCGCGAAAGAGCGCGTCGCGGGATATTCAAAGCCGGACGGGTTGGCGGGCGAGGGGCCGAACAGCGGATTGTCCGCCACCAGCTGCGAGTCCTGCGAGGCTTCGTAGTGCGAGCGATAGTGCTCAAAGGTGCAGCCATGCGCGGCCATGCGTTCGGCCAGCGCGGAATAGTCTTCGGCCTCGGCGGCGGCTTGAAATATATCGAACAGGCGGTGGCGGTTCTCAAAGCGCGGGCGGTCACCAGCGTTGAAATCGACGCCAAGTTCTTTTTCGAGCGCGGCGATGGGCTCCGCCACATTCAGGGCGGCGACGAGCCCGGTCCACTGCTTGGGCGTGAGGGCGGCAACCATAAAGCGCTTGCCATCCTTTGAGCGGAAGTCGCGGCCAAACGCGCCCCAGATCGCGTTGCCCAGCCGCTGGCGATCGCCGCCGCGATAGAGCATTTCGGCCATCGTCCCCGAGTTCGCCATGGTGCCAATCGCGACATCGCCCAAAGGCACGCGCATCTCACTGCCTTGGCCGGTGGCGGCGCGGTTGTGCAACGCGCTCATCAGCGCAAAGGCGGAATAGGCGCCCGTGATGAAATCCCACGCGGGCAAAGGCTGGCTGATCGGCGGCGCGGTATCCGGGTCCCATTCCTCGGGCCCGGTCATTAGCGGATAGCCTGAGGCGGCGTTGACCGTGAAGTCCATCGCCTGACGCCCATCGTGCCACCCCATGATCCGCACGCTGATCATATCGTCCCGCATGGCCTGCATGGCCGCGTGACTCAGAAAGCTCTTCTCGGGCAGGTTGGTGATGCACTGTCCGGTCTTGGCCGCCAATTCCACGCAAAGCTCGCGCCCCTCACCACTGCGCAAGTCCAGCGCGACCGATTTCTTGGCCCGGTTGAGGTTCTCCCACGAAAGCGAGCGACCCTCCTCGGTGAGCATAAAGCGGTCGTAATCGAGCCCGCCCGCCTTGTGATCGACGCGGATCACCTCAGCGCCCATTTGCGCGCAATAGAGACCGGCCGTGGGCGAGGCGACAAAGCTGGAGACCTCGATAATCGAGAGGTCCTTGAGGAGTTGGTACATTCAGAGTCCTTGTTGCGTGCGCTCAGACATCCGTCTGAGCTTTGCCGTGGCCGCCCGCGCCCTCCACCCTTCCACCCGGAGCCTACCGGGATATCATCCGGGCGGAAGGGTGGAGGGCGCGGGTGGCGACGGCAAAGGGCAGCGCGGATGCGCTAGCCGCAC
>JBCCBZ010000015.1:0-97356 GCA_039033755.1 Pseudomonadota bacterium
ATCTGTTCGCCGAGAACAGGCCCAAGATACGTTGCGATGGGTGCTTCGGCATCAAGCTCACCAGTCCGGATCAGGCTGTTCGTGACAACACCGGTAAGCAATTTTGAAAGTGACGCGATTTGAAAAAGCGTATCCGGCGTGACCGCTGCGTCACCTCCCCGCTTAAGCGTGCCATAGGAGAAGTATTCAACTGTACCATCGGAACGAACGATTGCGGCAGATAGTGATGGAATATCTTCTTCTTCAACCAATGAACGAAGTTGCGCGTCAATATGAGCAAGCATCGCGCTGCCGTTCCCGCTCGAAAGCGCTTCGATCTCTGGATGGCCTCCAGTTGCAGTCGACCCATCGCAAGCGGTGAGAAGAAACAAGGGGGCTGCAAGGGCAAAGAGAAAAGGACGGGGCATAGGTGGACTCCTTCGGGGCAGCAAACATCCGGCAGCTAATGCGCTTGCCGGATATGGAACTGCGGGGAGTTAGAAACTAACCAGTTTCGCGGAAACAATGATCAATTCCGCGCAAACGCCCATCAGTTTCCGCTCCTGAGTTGGTTAGCCTAGTCTGCGCGCTTGGCTTGCTTTTGGCGATACTCGCGCGGTGTCTGCCCGGTATGAACCTTGAAGGCCCGATTGAATGATGAGAGCGATTTGAAGCCATTGCTGAGTGCGATGGAAGTGATGGACAGAGCTTCACTCTCTGTATCATTGAAGGCGTGTTTGACCGCCTTGATCCGATGCTCATTTATGAAAGAGCTGAAATTCGTATAGCCGAGATGTTGGTTGATATGATGCCTCAGCCGATGCTGAGACACGGCTAGCTTCTTCGCAACCTCTACAATGGTGAGTTCTGGGTTCAGGAAAGCCTGCTCTTTAACCATCAGCTCCATCAAAGCAGCGTTCAAAGCCTGATCTTCATCGTTTTTAGGCTGGCTTGAAGGTGCCTGAACCTTGAAATCAAGCGCGCCAGTCTTGGCGGATAACAACCAAAAACACGCCCAAACTATAGCAGGCCAAATTACGGCAACCTTTGCCGTAGGCAAAAGCGAAGCAATCTCTCCGACGAATATCACCTCAATCGCTGCTGCTGATATCGTCACGAACGCGATCATAGCAGCGAAGTAAACTCTAGCCGAACGCCTGTCTGGCAATAAGTCATCCCCTCGCCCCAGCAACGCTGAAGCGATGAGGTGAATGGCGATGCCAAGAGCCATGACGTCGACCATCACCATCATCCAAAATGGGAACTCATCCATCACTCCAAACTGCACAAACCTTGCGCATAGGATAGGCAGGCAATAGGCGATCCCTACGACCACGTGGAATGGACGTAGGTTGAAGTCTGACTGGAAGAGTGAAAGCCCAAAGAGCCACACGAACACCAAATGTGGCACATCCAGAAATCGGATAACCGCATGAAGGGGGTAAGACGGTTCAAAGACAGGCGGCGTATATCCCAGAAAAAGGGCTGCCACGCTGGCACAGGCCAGCACAAGAAATGGTTTGCCTTTAGAATTTGGCCAGCTGCGAGCAGCGACAACTGCGAGGAAGAGCAGCAGCCCGACCCCGGAAAAACGAAATAGCCCATCAATGAGAAGCATCGCGGTTCGTTTATCTCGACCTTACGTTTAGAGGCAAGTCTCCAGCCATTCTTGAGCAGGCCTTACCCGAGCGCCCTGTTTGCGCTCTTATCTCCTTTCTGGGGGTTCAAGGGTCACTGTCGGTTTGACCGCTATCGAGCCGCTAGACTAGAAAAGCAGACAGTCGGGAATCGGCCCAGTTTGAGCTACTGCATACTGACCAGCTCTGGGGGGTGTTAGCGGACCACTAGGTCCGGGGCGTTCTGGCTCTTTAGTCTAACGCTCACCATGAAAGTTCCAGTCGGTCAGCAATGCTCTGGAGACCGATTGTTTCAAAAGCCGATAGTCCTCAACGCACAAAAAGCATGAGAAAGCACTCGGAAATCACCCACCCGCGAAAAGCACGCGCAGCTCTCGTCCAGAACGGTTTCGTGCGCCTCAATTTGAAGCGAGACCCCCCCCAAGTCTTCGCAAAACTATGTCTTCTTGTAGGAAAATCGTTAATCCTTGATTGTAATACCACCGGGTGTGAGCAATCTGCTGACAGGCTCCCCAAGCAAACAAAGGCAAGTGTGCCGATGTCACTTTGGTAAAAGCAACACCCCTCCGCACCGTTGTTTGAGGATCTTAAGCAAATCACTTCGCCCGTTTCATTTCTCCCTGCCACATTACCTACTTCGAGCGAGAACAAAAAGTTGCAGTTCGGGCGATTTTAATATTCCGGCTATCGTCGACTAACATCTTATATGATTGCGGCTTCATTAATCAGTCGCACGTATGCCGCTCTATTTGGAAAGTTACAGGGCTCACGGTGCGACAGCTCCGCATCTCCCAGCGAATGCTCGACTAGTGCAAAACGCAGTCTATTCACGCTGTTCGTGTCCGTCGATTATGTGTTGCGCTGTTGGCATGAAACGCTTGTCAGACGGTGCCACTGCGCCATTGCTTTTGAGGCTCTCAGATCGTTGCAAACCTTCTAACAGAGCGGAACGGCAGTGGTGTACTTCAGCCGTTTGTAAACGATATTGGTGTGCGCTCTTTGCACAAATGGCTCATCGAGCAGATAGGTGGCCATCCACTCCTCATAGTGGGATAGGTCGCGCATGTGTGCGATGACAACGAATTCAACTTCGCCAGAGACCATGTAGCACTGTGAGACCTCTGGAGCGTCATTCATCAACTGGGCAAATCGATCGTAGGCAGACCGGTCCTCATGTTCAAAGCGGATTGAAGTTATGACAGTTACTCCTGCCCGTGCCGGATCGATCAAGCTGACATCACCGATTATAGTTCCATCCGCTCGCAGCCTTTCAATGCGGCGCCTTACTGCGCTAGCTGACATGCCTGATTTTTCGGCAATCTGATCCTGCGTTTGCCGATTATTGGCCTGCAGTTCTCGAAGAATCTTTCGGTCAAATTTATCCACTAAATACCCCATCGGCGAATTCCGCCATTAAACTCCCAATTTTGGTGCTTTCTCGCCATTGCAGCCCCACTATTCGGCGGCTTACGCAGGCATTCAAAAGCTACCATCCCATTGTAGCAAAGCGTTTTTCTAAAGCGGCCAAGGTATGTGCGATTTGCACAGGTTCATCGCTTACTATGGCTGCATGGATGTCAAACGGAAGGGGCAAATGGGTGCAATTGGTCGACGAAGATGACTGCTAATCGAGGGATCACATGAAGACACTTCTTACACAAGTAGCGGCGCCATTCTTTATCGCCTTTGTGTTCGGTCAGCCAGCCGTAGCCGGAGAGGCAAATACGTCAGTAAAGCTGGCCGGCTTGCACGGTGACCCGGCGCTTATTAGCCGCGAGCTTCATGGTGTTTGGATGTCAGACGGTTACGGCTGGGCTTTGGAAATCCGCGATGACGGCGTCCGAATGCTGGATGTCGAACAATCAGGATGCATCGACGCGAAAGATACTTTGGAAGAATACGAGACCTATTTTCACTCTTATGAGCTAGATGCCTCTCGAAACCGCTTAGGGCTTCGTGGCCTGTTTGAGGGCTACACATATTATTTTGCAAGAGCCGATGCGCTCCCGCCGCAGTGTGAAGTTGACCTCGTGTCGACGCCAAGAAGCAATTTTGAGTTTCTGCGGGACGTTATGACCTCGCACTATGCGTTCTTTAAAGTGCGCGGGGTCAATTGGCAGGAAATTGTCGAACAGGCAGAGACCCAGATCCGCGATGACATGTCGGACGATGAATTATGGAAAGTCTTGCAATCGATGATTGCACCTATTGACGATGGCCATGTCAGCTTTAGCCGGGTCGTCGACGGTCGCCGGGTTTCGTTTATGCCGGGCCGCGGGCGAACACAAAACTCGATCATACCCCTTGCGCTTGAACGAGGTGACAGTCCGGGGCGTTTATTCGGGCAGTGGTTTGAAGAGTATAAGGCGTCAATTCTCACCGATATTCTCGGTGGGAATGGCAAAATCATTGCGCGAGACCGTGTTATCTACGGTATGGTCGACGACGAAATTGGATATCTTAATGTTCTGAAGATGGGTGGCTATGTCGAAGCCTTAGGCTTCACTCTAGAAGATTTCACGACCGAAACTGACGCGCTGAACGCTGCTCTGGACGAAGCCTTTTTGAATATGGAATCGGCCAAGGCGATCATAGTCGATATGACCTATATCGGCGGCGGCTTCGACTATCTTGGAAGAGAAATCGCAGCGAGATTTGCACGTAAGCCGGTATTGGGAAGCCACCGAGGCCCGGCAGGCATAGCGAGCATTGAGCCCCAACCTTTGTACACATACCCTACTGAGCGCGTTTCGTTCGATGGTCCTGTCGCGGTCATTTCCAGCAACCTTACCATGAGCGCATCGGAAAGTTTTGTGATGCACATGAAGGCTATGCCCCATGTTGTGCATATGGGTGAGCCAACGCGGGGAGCCCTTTCCGAAGTGTTGTCAAAGACACTTCCCAATGGCTGGTCGGTTAGCATTTCGAACGAGGACTACTTGGACGGTGAATTGAAGTCCTGGGAAGGAATCGGCGTTCAGCCTGATATTCCAATGCAAGTGTTTGACCCGATGAATATCTTCAATGGGCATGTCGCGGCGATTGGCCAGGTAGCAGATCACCTAAGAGAGCAAATCAAGCCAACCGAGCGCCCCGTCAGCTGAAAGCTGGACGAAACTACAGAACTATTTGGGAGGAGATGCGATGACAGAAGACAACAAGAGCACTCTATTTCGGCGCAAATCTGGATGGGCGGTAATCGCACTTTTGATGATTTTATTTGCGGCGGGCGGCCTGCAGATTTTGGGATAGGGGCGGGCGGTTCAGCCTGCCACAACCGCCAAATCGCATGTGAATTTTGACGACGATCTTGCGTTTGGGGGCGAAGAAAGGCGCAAAGCGCCAGCCGTGACATGATAACCTGGTCAAACCCATGAGCATTCTCAAACCCGCCAGATTTCCCAAGAGGCCCGGTATGTTCACCGCAGTGCTGGTTGGCGCAGCGGCGTGCGCCCTCGTCGGCTCCTTTACCCTTGGTGAGGGGCCTGCTGGCGCTCAAAGCCGTTCGGCTGGGCATGCGTCTCTGCAACAAGGTCTATCGGGCAAATGGGGTGTGGAAACCCGATTGATGGACAAATCCGTAAAGCCAGGAGACGATTTCTTCCGATATGTGAATGGTCTGTGGCTCGACAGTTTCGAGATTCCGCCTGACCGGACAAGCTACGGGAACTTTCACCTTCTCGGAGATCAATCAAACGCGAATGTCCGACATATTTTGGAGAGTAATGAACTAACTCGTTCGGACTGGGATTCCCCGGCGGGAAAAGTTGGCCGGCTTTATGCGGTTTATCTGAACCAGCCAGAAATCAACGAAAAGGGTTTGGATACTGCCCGCAGCTATCTTGACCAGATAACCTCGATAGCGGACCAATCGGGCTTGATTTCAGCCTTGTCGAACCCGGACTTTTTCAGTCCGATCGAGGTATTTGTCACGCCGGATGACCGGCTGCCGGAACGCTACATTCCGCAGATATACCTGTCCGAGCTTATCTTACCGGATCGAGAATATTATCTTAAACCCGATGCGGCCGACCCGGCAGTTCAAACGGAATATCGGAAGCTTGTCATTTCCGTCCTGAACGAGCTTGGCTTTGTCGACACTGACACATTAGCAGACAAAATCTGGGATCTGGAAACTGCACTTGCCAAAGCAAGCTGGGATCAAGCAGCGTCGCAGAATCCTGAAATCACGTACAACAAGATATCGAGGGATGATCTCGACAATCTTGTAGCTGGTTTCGAGTGGCACACTTATCTCAAAGGCACCGGTCTTGAGGATGCCGAAAATTTCCTTGTTTACGAACTGACTCCATCTGCAGAAGAACTGTCACGAGCTGGCCTAGACAACCTACCTAAGGATAAGCTTGGAGGCGGCGTCAAAGACGCTCTGGCACTGGTTCTTTTAGAAGATATCGAGACTTGGAAAGCCTATCTGAGCGCCCGTTTTATGATGGATAACGCTTCCGTCATTCATTCGCGCCTTGATCAGAGTGTTTTCCGGTTTCAGGGAACGGTCCTTCGCGGCGTAGAATCTCTCCGCCCTCGCTGGGAACGCGGAATAAGGGTCACACAAACCTCTATGGGAGAAGCCCTCGGAGCGGCATATGTTGCTCGCCACTTCTCGGACAAATCCAAAACAGACGTAGAGGAAATGGCTGGCAACATTGTGCGAGCAATGGAGTTGAGACTTAACTCGCTGGAGTGGATGAGCGATGATACAAGAGGTCACGCCCTAAAAAAGCTCTCTCAGCTTGGGACAAAAATCGGATATCCGGACGAATTCGAGAGCTATGACGATTTGTCCATAAGCGAATCTGCTTTGGAAAACAGTCTTGAAGCAGGACGATATCGATTTCGGAAGAATCTGCGCAGATTTGGCAAGCCTGTCGACAGAACCACCTGGTTGATGCCCCCACAACGCGTTGGTGCCTATTATTATGGAGCCAACAACGAGATCGTTTTTCCTGCAGCGATACTTCAGCCCCCGTTTTTTGATCCTCGTGCCGATGCTGCTGTCAATTATGGGGCAATCGGCGCAGTAATTGGGCATGAATTGAGTCACGGCTTTGACGATCTCGGAGCCAAATTTGATGGCTCCGGTCGATTGACTGATTGGTGGGCGCCAGATGACTATGCGCGCTTCAAGCAGCTCGGTGAGGCATTGGCCGCACAATATGACCAGTACTGCCCGCTGGATAATGGAGAAACCTGCGTCGACGGAACACTGGGTCTCGGAGAGAATATCGGAGATCTTGGCGGCTTGTCTCTTTCCTACCGTGCCTACAAGCTGAGCCTGGATGGGAAGGAAGCGCCGATTATCGACGGATTTACGGGCGACCAGCGCTTCTTTCTTGCTTATGCTCAAATGTGGCGGTTCAAGTACCGCGAGGAAGCGCTTCGCAATAGCCTGAGAACAGACCCGCACTCTCCCGCACAATATCGGGTCAATGGCGTAGTTCGAAACCTGGACGCATGGTATGAAGCATTTGGGGTCCTCCCAGGTGACAATTTATATTTGCCGCCAGATCAACGCATCAAGATCTGGTGATCCTTTTGGTTCTGACCTCTTGGTTGAGCCAGGTGGGCACACCGGTGCGCATCCTACACAATTCAATGCTCGTTGCTCGATCTGTAGCTGCCAGCCTTACCTTTGCAGCGGTACCAGTCTTGGCCAAAGATGATTTTGCGTTTTCCCTAGTCCTGAAGGCGCATCGAGACTAGGTCTATGTGATTGATCGCGAAGACGGTGAGGGTAGGTCTCGCGGGTCTAGCTCTTGATTTGCCGCTCGTGGACAGCCTGAAGTCGCAAATGCCTCAGCTCGCAATGCTAGTTCTACATTAGCTGGCGCACGGTTGATTTGCAGCAACATGAAAGCCATGTAGTCACTAACTGGCGCGCATCCTAACGGAGCGCGCTTTTGTTTTGCCGCTTGAAAGTATCTCCCTATGAAATTCGACCCTGGCATCACTTCGCTGACCTATGCCGAGCAAGGCCTCATTTGGTTGCGCCTGAATATTATGGACATCGTCGGCGGGATCGCGGTGCTGGTAATTGGGTTGACTATTGGCGGTCTTATTTCGCGCTGGGTACTGCGCGCACTCATGCGTTCATCGAGCATGGACGTCTCGATCGCTCGCGTAGTCGCTAAAGCGGTAAAGTATGGCATTTGGTCAGTAGTGCTGCTGACCGTGCTCGCCCAGTTCGGGGTGCAGACTACTAGTATCATTGCAGCGCTTGGCGGGTTGGCGCTGGCGGTCGGTCTCGCGCTTCAAGGTACACTTTCTAACGTTGCCTCAGGCGTGATGATCATGTCCCAGCGCCCATTCCGTGTGGGCGAGGTCATCAGCGTCGGAGCCATAATCGCAACGGTAGAGGAAATCGGCTTGTTCACTACCCAGTTGAGGCAGCCCGACGGTTTATTCGTGATGATGCCGAACAACGAGTTGTGGAACCAACCTATCATCAATTTCACCCGCCATCCCACCCGCCGCTTCGAGCTGATTGTAGGGATTGGCTACAATGACTCCATGCGGGAAGCACGTGAGAGCTTGCTCGCCTTGGCCGCCGCTGACGAGCGCGTGCTTGGCGATCCTGAGCCCATCGCATTTGTAGCCTCATTGGACGACAGCTCGGTAGGCATTGGCCTTCGCGTATGGTGCAACACGCGGGATTATCTTGGTCTGTCCTGGGACCTCACCGAGGCAGCCAAAGCGAAGTTCGACGAGCGCGGTATCACTATTCCGTTCCCTCAGCGCGAGGTCACGACCCGAGCGGCGTAAGGAGCGGATCACGCTGTCGCATGGACCGCTGCTTGCATGAAGCAAGCGCTTGCGTGGCTGCTGGCCTCAATTGGAATGGGCTCTATCAGGGCTAAACGATCGGAGGTGGGTCGTAAGCTGAACAGCTTCTTTCGGCTGGCATTCTGCTTATGCGGCCTGTCGGCTCTCACGATGGCCTCTTAAAGAGAGCTGGGACCGCCTGTTGGGATGGAAGGAGAGATAGCAATCGTCTTTGCCATTTCCAGCGCGGGATCACGGGCTTCGCGGAACGCCTCGACTGTCATCGGCGCAGCAATGTCCGGGCTTACACCCATGCCTTTTTCAAAGGTCGATACGTTGTTGCGCATAAAGAAGAACGGCAGCCGAAGTCGCATCCCGCTCTCAGGCAGAGTGAGAGTGAATTGAAGACCAGCGGTCACCCCTTCCGCGCTTCCTCCAGTTTTCTCGCCAACAAGAACCGCCCGGTCGAGCTCTTTGAGCCACGCGCTCATATTGGTGCTGCCGGACGAATTGGTATCACTGGTGAGCACAATAAGCTTGCCCTCAAAGGCGTATCTCGCAGGCTTCACAGTTTTGAGATCCGAGCTCACAAATCGGCGCAGCGCATAAGTGCCATCGTCGTTTTTGGAGAAACCGATCGGGTTTGGATCAAGCGCGCGTGAGTCCCACGTCCAAAGATAAGGGCGGATGCCATCAAGATCGAGCGTCTTGGCGCGCATCTCTTTCATGGGTTTGTAGGGCCGGTCGATAAGGTTCGCGAGAAGCTCGTACTGCGCATCGCCTGAGCCTCCCCCGTTGAGCCTGAGGTCCAGAACCAGAGTGTGAACGCCTTGATCGCGTATTTGCTTGAACAAGGGCTGGAAGATCTTCTTCGGCTTTACCGGCTCACGATAGTTCACGAAGGTGTCCACGCTGAGGTAGCCAACGCCGTCACCCAGTGCTTTGTACGTCACCGCGTCTTTGAAATTGGCCTCGCTTTTTCGGCCGAGTTTGCTCCAGTCGGCGAAGTTCACTCGCTCCATGGTGATGTTGCGCGTTTCGCCGTCCGCGCCGCGCACGGTCAGCTGCGCCTGCGCTGGGATGTCCCATAAGAGCGCCCCGAAATGATCGACACCGCCCCCCATGAATTCCAGAGACTGGCTGATCCCGCTGCGGCGTGACCATTCCGTGTAGCCATCAACCGGGATGTATTGCGAGACTTCTTGAACGACATAGCCAATCGCCCGGCCATCCAAAGTGAGGATCTCATCCCCGCGCTGCGCCGGCACGCCCGGTGCGGTGGTTTCGATCAGCGCGCGTCCCTCTATCCACTCCCAGCGCACGGGCAGATAAAGCGGCTTGCCCTTGCGTTGGATGCGTATGGAGCGGGGCAGTTCCGCCTTGGTGTGGTCGCAGCGGATCATAGTCAGTGTGCGATTTACGGCGAGATAGAAATCACCAAGCGGCATCCCCTCTCGAGCGTCCGCCTCGGCCTGTAGCGCCGCCCACGCTGATGCCATGTCCTGCGCGCTGGTGTAGCGGGTGTAGCCGGGATGCACGCGTGAAAAGGCCTCTTCCGCCAGCTCTAGATCACGCATCACCTGCTGGGGTGTCAGAACTGCATCGGCGGGCACATGGTTCATCTTGGCGAGCTGATCCTGCGCCTCGCTTCCCGAGAATGCGGTGAACAGCAACGCTCCACCAGCAGCGATTGCGGCGAGGGACAGGGCAAACTTCATGGGCAACTCCTCCTGACGTGCGCGGCCCATTGCATGAGAATCGGACGCGGCGCGCCTCAAATCATGTCGCCTCGCAAGAATTTTGTCATTTGATAAAGGCGAAGCAATTGTCCAATTAATTGGACATATGGCTTTTTCGGTACTCACTGGGGCTTACGCCGCTGTGCAGTTTGAACGCGCGGTTGAAGCTGGCCTTTGACCCAAACCCCGCCGCAAGAGCGACCTCGGTCAACGAGCGGGTGTCACCGGCCTCGATCAGCGCCTTGGCGTGATCAACCCGCAGCTGGTTGATGAAACCGTTGAAGTTGCATCCCAAACCGTCGTTGATCGCGCGCGAGAGATAGACGTGGTTCATCCCATATCGACGCGATAGAATCTGCAAGGATAGCCCGGGTTCCAGAAACCACTCGTTTTTGACGACGGCGTCGCGCACTTGTCGCCCCTCCGCAGCCCAATCGCGAGCCGGAAGCGGCTCGGCCGCGGGATCGACTTCGGAGCCCTCTTGAACCATCTTTGGGAAAGGTTGGTGGATCCCGACCAAGGCCTCGAGCGCGATCACAAAAACCAGTAGCAATGCGACGAAATCCCACAAGAAGCTCTCGAAGAAATCAAACTCGTACCAAATCGCGATCGCCGACTTGGCGATCCAGTACGTCGCCGCGGCGATCGCCATCAACGTCAATTGCCTGAGCCAGATGGGGTCAAACGGTTCGTTATCGGCGCGATTGTCGCGCAGCCAAGCGACATAGCGTCTGCGAAGCGCAAGGACGGACGCAACGCAGGCGACCATGAAGATCCAGGTCAGTCCGGTGACGACGGGAAACACATAAGGCCCATGGACCGTGCGGCCATAGGCCCACTTCGCCTGCGCATCGCCAAGCATGGTGAAAGCCCACAGCTGGTACAGCCAATATAGCGCGCCGGGTGCGAGCAGCCAAAGGTGATGACGCCGCGGCGTACCAACCATCAACGCGTGCGCATGAAGAAAGATCAGCGGACCCAAGAAGAGATAGGTCTCGGTTGGCAGAAAGGTGAGCCCAGGCCAGACGCCGTAGGCTCCGGCAAAACCGATCAGGGTTGGCACAGCGGACAAGCAAGCCAAGCCAACGAAAGCGGCCAAAGCGAGACTGGCCACCGGTTCCACTTTTCTGCGCAGCAAAAACGCCGCGGTTAGCAAGGAGCACAGCATGATCGATCCGACCAAAGCCGATCGCCAATTCAGCGCGAGCTGTTCAAAACCTTCGGGCATTAGACGACTTCAAGATGGGCAAATCGCATAGTTAGCGCGCTAACCCGACGGCTTTTGCGCGGCGACTTAAATCTCCAAAAGCTGAGCGCGGTTCTAAGTTTTTATGATCTGAGCCATTTTTTGGATGCGGCACAATTGGCTCAGAGCCCAACTATGCGGCCTCCAACGGATCCGCGCGAAGTCCTCTTGAGACCATTGCCTTTCGACGCCGACTGATCGGCACCTTGAGCCCGCAGCGCAAGGTTGCTTCGTAGGCGGAACCGAGCGGTTTGACATCGATGATCTGCTCGCGCGCGACCCACCACGATCGGTGCGTCTGAAAACCGTCTATTCCGGCAAGCGCGCGCAGCGCGTCTTCAAAACGCATTGTGATCAGTGCTTCCCCCAAGGCGGTGTGCACGCGCACATAATGCCCTTCCGCAGAGAGCGCGTACGGTGTTTGCCCGCGAAGTGCGGGAGGCAGCGCCGATGTGAGAAACTGGGCAGTGTCGCTGCTTGCCCGAGTTTGAACATGCGTCAAAAGGGTGTGCGTCAGCAAAATAAGCGGCGCGATAACCAATGTCGATAAGACCAGATGGCTCGCGAAGTAATAGGTCCACGAGACCGGAATGGCGAGATCCGCCACGCTGTTGATCGCGCCGTGCAGCGCGGAGAGGAACAGCGAGTTTATTGCGGCAAAAGGCACCAGAACCGTTAGCTGTTCAAACAGCAGTCCCCGCCGACCAAAGGCTGCGGCCAGAGCCAATTCGATCAGCCACCAGATCGCAAAACTGCATAGAGTCAACACGATCCAATAGCCCAGCCGCATTGGCAAAGACATCGTTCCGAAGGTTCCGAAAGGGCCAATCAGCGCAAGGCCCACGCCCAGAATCAGCGCGAAAATCCACCGACCCAGACCGCTTTGCACCAACCAGTCGCGACTCTTATCGACCGTTCGTGCCGCGTGAGCGGTCGTTTGTGACCGGTCAGGAAGATTCATCGACCGCTCTTGCATCGCCGCTTTCTCCTTTTGCCTTTCTCCGCAAGCCTACGTCCCACCAGCCACGGGGCGCAAGGCCCCTTCGGCGAACGACCCAATGAGATCGAGGAGGAGAAAGCGTATGAAGTCTCTGAACAAAATCACGATTGCCACGCTCGCGGCGATGGCCCTTGGTGCGCCCGATCTGGCGCAATCCGAAACGGAAACCGGTCAGCCGGTCAAAGTCCTTTTCACCGGAATCAATCCGGAAACGGGTACGCTATGGATCAGCTTGTGCACCCGCGAAGAGGTGCCCAAGATTTCTCAAGGGGGCTGCGCCCACAGCGCCAAGATTGCGGCCAAGGAAGGGGCCGAACACACGTTTAATCCCAGCGCGCCCGGTGTTTACGTCATCAGCGCCTATCATGATGACAACGACAATGGTCAGCTCGATTTTGACGATCAGGGCATACCTTTTGAAGCCATCGGCAACAGCCGAAACGCCGTGGGCGAGTTTGGGCCGCCCAGTTTCGACCAAACGAAGTTTGATGTGCGCGCTCGCAGTCAAGCGCCGCAGGCTCTGAGCCTGACAATTGAGATGCGGCGGATCGAGCTCCCGTGACACCGCCGCAGCTCAAGTTCCTCCTGCGCTGCTGCGTCTCGCTAAGCGTTTTCAGCGCGTTCACCTTCAGCGCCGGTGCGCTGGCAGCGCAGGAGGGCGCGCAGCAAGAGAACAAAACAGAAAAAGAAACGTCCACGGATCAAGCCAGCGAAGCGAATGAGCCCGAAATCATCGTGCGCGGCAATCTCATCCGAGGCAGAACATTCGGCGGCTACGAGCCCGAGCAAGTGCTGCTGCCGGAGGATATAGCAGCCTATGGCGCGGGTTCATTGGGGGAGTTGGTCGACCTCATCCTCGCCGAAACCTCCAGCGGGCGAGGCCGCGCCTCGGGCCCACCAGTGGTGCTGATCAACGGGCGGCGCGTTTCGGGTTTTCGCGAAGTGGGGCGCTATCCTGTGAGCGCTGTGGCGCGTGTCGAAGTGCTGCCCGAAGAAGCCTCGCTCGCCTATGGTTTCGCCGCAGACCAGCGCGTGCTTAATTTCGTTCTCAAGCGCAATGTCGACATCACTACGCTAACCCTGCGCACAGGAACCCCAACCGAAGGCGGCCGCACCTCAGGCGAAGCGGATGGCCAGTTTCTTAAAGTTGACGGCGCGCGACGCTTTAGCCTCGACGGGACTTATGAAAGGGCGGATTCGCTGCTTGAGACGGATCGGAACCTGCTGTTCGCCGATGGCTCAATGGGCGCAACCGACCGCACGCTGGCGCCGCAGCGTCGCGAATGGAGCGCAGGTTTCTCAGCCAGCTTGGGCCTGCCCGCTGGAAGTGTGGCGACGCTATCGGGCTCTATCCAAGACCAACGATCGGAAGCGCTGTTCGGCTCAGATCCGGTGACTAATACGGTGTTTCAACAGATCACAAACACGCAGGATGTGGTGGCCGGGCTCAACGTCGCGAGTGGCCTTGGCCGTTCAACGTGGACGCTCAACGCCAGCTACGCAAACGTAAAAGAGGCGACCGCGACCGACCTTGCCATGGCGCCCGCCCTTATCCGCGAAACCGATCTTTCGCGTGAAAACTGGGAAACGAACGCGCTTCTCAACCAACGCCTTGCCGATCTCGCGGCAGGCTCGATGACAGTCACCGCGTCGCTCGACATGAGCCTCGAACGCCAAGACACCGCAATCCTCGAAGGCGCTGCCGTAAACCAGAGCTCTATCGCCCGCGATACGTTTGCGGGCGGTCTCAGTCTTGAGGTGCCGATACTCGCACCCGCTCCGATACCCGGCGAATTGGGCTTGAACGCCAACGCCGAAGTTCGACATCTGTCTGACTTCGGGTGGCTCACGACCTATGGCTATGGCCTGCGCTGGAAGCCCGTGCCGACCGTGCGCCTACTCGCTTCGGTCACGCGCGAGGAAGGCGCGCCCGCGCTCAATGATCTGGGCACGCCACAGGTTTTGACCCCTGATGCAAGGCTGTTTGACTTCGAAGCCGGACAAGACGCGCTCGCGACGCTGATCACCGGAGGCAATCCCGACCTCGCGACTGATCGCCGAAGGGTCATAAAGCTCGGCGTGCAATGGAATCCAAGCGAGGAACCAAGGATCGGCGTCAACGTCGATTACACGACTTCGCAGATCGACAACGAAGTGCGCCGCTTTGCCCTTCTTACCGAAAACTTCGAGCGCGCTTTCCCCGACCGCGTTACGCGCGGCCCGGGCGGACAACTGCTCGCCTTCGATGTTCGCCCGGTTCAGGTCGCCGAGGGACGGCGCGATGAAGTGCGCACCGCCATCACGTTTTCGGAGCGGCTGAAGACCAAGCGCGTTCGTCGGCGCGCTGAAGGCCCTCCGACCAAGCGGCGGCGCAGCGGACGGCCGGGTTCGCTGCGGATAAGCGCGATCCACCGCCTCACTCTAAGGGACGAAGCGCGGCTCAGCGAAGGTGGCCAAGGCGCGGTGTTCGATTTGCTGAACGGTGCTTCGATCGAACGAGCCGGGGGCACGCCGCGACATCAGATCGATTTGTCGCTCTACCGATGGAAATACGGCTTCGGCTTGGCCGCCGCCGCTCGATATCAAAGCGCGACGCGGGTCAATATTCCATCGAGTGACCTGCGATTCTCTGATCTCGCGACATTCGGCCTGCGCGTAACCTATGAGTTCAATTACTCAGACGCGATCCTGGCCAAGCTGCCGTTTTTGGAAGAGACACAGGTGGCGTTCAACGTCGGCAATGTGTTCAACCAGCGCCAGCGGGTGACCGACCCCCAGGGGCGCACCCCCGACAATTTTCTGCCCGAATTGCTTGATCCATTGGGCCGCAGCGTGCGGTTGGATATTCGCAAACGGTTCTAAGGGGCGGCTAGGAGGCTAGGCTTGTCCGGATCGTTTGCGATCGTCTGCGTTAACTTCGCCACGTAATCCGCCAGCCGCTTGGCCGCTTTGTAATCGAAGTTCTGCGATAAATCGTCGCTAATACGGTGATAGCGCGTCGCCATAAACTCAGGCCCCTCAGCGCCTTGGCTTTCGGGTCCAGCGAGAAAGAACAGCGAAGGCACCCCGCGCGCGTGGAAGCGGTAGTGGTCCGACCGGATGAACAGCGCGAGTTCAGGATTGGGATCAGGCACGATCGCGACGCCCTTATCTTGCGCAACCTGTCGCGCTGTTGCTCCCAATGTGGAGAGCTCCTCTCCCGAAGCAACGAGATCTTTCAGCCCGTTGAAAAGAAGCGGCATATCGACATTGATAGCCGCCACGGGTTGAAGGTCTTCGGGAAAATGCTGGGCCAAGAAATCGGCTCCAACCAGTCCCTTCTCCTCTGCGGTGGTAAAGGCGAAAACGACGGTCCGGTTGAGCGTGGGGCCCTTGGCGAGTTCTTTCGCCACTTCCAGCACAATTGCCGCGCCAAAAGCGTTGTCATACGCTCCGTTGAAAACCCCGCCTGAGCCGTCCGTGCCGAGATGATCGAGATGAGCGAGCAAGACAATCGCCTCCCTCGCCCGGTCGGGATCGACCCCAGGCAAACGCGCGACAAGATTAGGGCTGCTGGAATCGTCAAATCGGTTGCGCGCTTCGATTGAGACGCGAGTTTGCCATGCAAAGCTCGGCAATTGGAGCGTCCCCTCTTCGGCCAGCGCACGCAATTGGGCGTAAGAGTAGGGAGCGCCTGCAAAGAAGCTGCCCGAGACGGACGGGTTCAGAGTGGCCGAACAGTCAATCGAGCCGAAGGTGGATTGCGCTTCGCCCGCATCATTCGTCCACGCCATGCCCGCAAAATCGCGCGCGCGTTTGAGACGATCGTAGGAAAGCCGTTTTTCACCAGCCTCCGAATACACCCGGACATAGCCCGCTGCACCGGTTTGCGACAGCCGCTCAAGCTTCCCCGCCGCCAGCTCGGCGGCCACATTCGGAGCAAGGCCCGCTGGCGTCCCACTCATTATGACGGCCACTTTCCCTCGGAGATCGCGGTCCCTCAGATCATCGATCCCGTGTTGCGGAGCGTCGAGGCCATACCCCACGAAGACCGCCTGACCCTCCACAGCGCAGGATTTCGCGACGGGAGAGGTGCCGATGAAAAACTCTTCGATAGGCTCAAAAGCGCGTCTATCTCCCAATCTACCGATCGACAATTTTGAGCGGTTCCAATCGCGCGAAAACTGACGAAGCGGTACAAGCTCGCGATCAACATGGGGTATGCCATTCGCGCGCAGCCGTTCTTCGACATAGTTGGCCGCTTTGAGATGGCCGATCGAGCCGGTGTCTCGGCCCTCTGTTTCATCGGCAGCGATAGCGGCTAAATCCTGCGCAATCCGCAGCGAGGGGTCGCCCGGATACCCGTTTAGACCCGAAGCACAGGCGTTTAGTCCCAGGGCAGCGAGAATGACGAAAAGCGCACGCATCAGGAAGGCGTAGAGGCTTGAGGGTTTTGAAGCGCCTCAAGATCAAAAAGATTCGACTGTTATCGTTCTTTTTGCGCTTTGCACTGGCGGGGCTTTTCCCCGCATCAAGCGCTATGCCCGCGAATGGGTCGTGAGCGGACCGTCCGGTTTCAGGTCACTCTCTACGAAAAGGTCGGACAGCTTTCGGAGGAAGCGGGGCTGGCAGGGAATGTCGGAAAGTGAGGGTGGAAGCCGACGCGAAAACAGCACTGCGAAGAACGTGCATTCTGAGATAGCCCCGCGCGGGAAATGCGGCGCTCCGCCTAACTCCATTTAAACAGCCCCGTGAATCCATTCCAAAACCGTGTGAAGATGCCGGGCTTGGGCTCAGGCAAGCCTTTGCGCCGAGCGGTTTGCGCCGCAAGCTCGTTCCACTGACGGCGGCTGGGATTCTGCACTTGACCGCTGCCGATCGGTGCAGCGCCCGCTCTTATGGCTCCGCGCGAAGCGGCTGTGGGCTTAAACCCGTTGGCCGCTGCATCGCGCAGGGCAGCTGCCGAGGTAGGACTAATCCGGGGTTTGTCACGCTGCGCTTGTTTGGCGGCCAGCGCTTCCCTTTTTGCTGCAGAGCGTTTGTCGACTGTGGCGGTCCCGATTTTGGTGCTTTGATTGCCCCGCGCGTTGCGACGCCGCGTGCTGGCAGCCCTACGCTGGCTTTTGGAAGGAAGTTTGAATCTGACTTTACGCGTGTTCGGGTTCGTCAGTTTGTAACCGGCACGATTCCGGTGTGTGTTAGGGCGCGCAGGATCTGCCGTCGCACTGCCTTGTGTTGAGCCTGCCGACCCGGCTTTGACTTTACCCTTTTGCGCGTTCGGTTTTTTCGGCGAAGCGCTCGCCGCCGTAGTTTTGGGCCGCTGTTTTTGTGCTTCGGCGAGTGTCGGGGAAACCGCAAGCGAGGAAGCTAAAGCCAGGGACAAGGCGGTTGGCGCGGCGCGTTTGAGCTTTAATGTCGTCATATCAAATTCCTTTTCCTCAAAGCCTCACTGAGAGGCGCTTGCCAACAAAAAGTCTTGGCTGTTGAAGGCGCTGTGCCCGACCAGAAAGCGCAGATCAGGATGTTCGGCGCGCTCCTCATCAAGAATGTCGCGCATTGAGTATTGCAGCACGGTGTCTTGAGAGAGCGGTACACCCCACAGCCGAACTGCGGCTATTGCGCCCAAAAACGGATCATTGGTCCCATCCGCTGTGCCGATGAACAGGCCATCGGCGGGTAGAGATTTGATGGTCATATCGAGGACGGCCACGAGCCCGTTATCGACCATAACCTCAGTGCGATCACCGTAATCAATGATGGCGACAAGGTGCATCTTGCCATCGGTGAAGTCGAACGGTGCCACAACAAAGGTGTCGCCCGACATTATGCCCAGACCGTCTCGATCTCGAAGGACGGAAACGAGGTAACTAGCTCCCTTCTCGCCAGCATAAGACAAGACCACCGGATCAAAACCCGGGGCGTTTTCCCAGTCGGGTTGGACCCAGAACTCGATTGTGGCTCCCCCGGACAGATCAAGGCTTTCATCGGCGGGAAAACCGAGTGTGGTGACCCCGTCAAATTCCATCACATCGGGCGCGTATTGTGCGCTTGCTGGGACAGCGAGCAAGGCTAACCAGGCGAGGATGATGAGGTGTATCAGCTGTTTCATGGTCCAACTCCGTAGAGGAAATCGAGGTAGCCGTTATCGAACCGGTCAAGCTTCATCGTGGTCGTGCCAAACACCTTCGATGGGATGCCAGAGGCTTGGAAGCCAAGCCGCAATATCGCGGTCGAGGGGATTGTTGCGCAGCTTTCCGGCTTGTTCGATCCGTAGGTCGTAAGGGTGCCAACGCCGCTGACAGACACGGTCATGTGGCGCGATCCGCCAAGTCGGTTTTTCAGGCAAACCCGTACATACCCCGGTTTGTAAAGGGCGCGACCAAAGGCAACGCGGACATTCTCCCTGTTAGCGCGGTGTGTTATGACCGAGATATTGGTCACAAGTCCCTTAGGCGCGCGCTGCGGAATGACAGATCCGAACCCGCCCCTAAGTGCAGCCCGCTCCAGGCGCCTTTCGATCGCAGCCTCAAGACGCACGCGCACCTCGCCCCACACTTCAGGCTCGTTCGGAAAATAGAGCGGGTTTAGAAGGTCCGATATGGGGCGCAGGTCTCCGAGGATGGGAACCGGGGTGCCGGTGGAAAAGCCGCCCTGGTCAAAGCTGCCTGTGCCGCCAACTGCATCAAAACCAGCCTCGGAGCTTTCTTCAAGCTCTGACGAATTGCGCGCTTCTTCGGTGAAGCGCGAACCGCTTGCGCCAATTTCAAATCCACCAATGGCAAGGCCAGCCTTGATGTTGAAATTCTGACTCTCGCTCTGCCACTTTTGCATGGTCTGTCGGTCAAAGCTCGCCCACATGCGCGCTTGCGAACCGTAGGTCACCGCATAGGGATAATGTGTGCCAAACTTGTCGATTAGGTCGTCATAGCGCCCTTTGCGATAGGCAAAATCGACCGCATCGATGAAATCATCGCTCAGTTTGGCAAACGGCCGATCGAGCACAAGCGTGTAGAGTTTGTGCCGCGCAAATCCCATCGACACAGAGCGTTGCATGCCAAATTGGCGACCCAGGGTGCTGGACTTGGCAAAATCCGCGCCGGCGCCCAGAGACCCTTTCGTCTCGCCGGTTTTCCTGTCCTTTTTGGTAAAGCCGATATTGAACCCGAACGAGCTTGCGGCGATGCGTTGGAAATCGAACTGGCGGGAGATCATTTCCTTGGAAGTCACACTCCCCTGAACGCCATCGGGAATGTATTTCAGCCCCAGTGGCACCGTCCTTTTTTCAACAATCGCAAAATCGCGGGGGTCCGCTGTTGCAAAAATATCGGCTTGGGGATTGCGATTAAGCTCGAATGGATCCTGCGTGATGACGTTGTAGCCACGCAGGGACGCCCGGTAATTGTCGAGATTGTTGCCGATCAGAAAAACATCGGTGACATCAACATCCTGCGCCCGCGAAACGGTGGGCTGAGGGCGGTTGTAGCTGTATCCCTGCCAGCGCAGCTCTGGCTTTCCGGTGCGTGATACAGACACGGTCAGCGTTGCGTCCCGCCCGCGGCTTGTGCCCCCGCGGTATCGATAAGTTTTGCTTGCGCCCGATGGCTTCATCACATCGCGCATGGGCACATTGTCGATCGCATAGAGCACGATCGGTTGGCGGCCCTGGGTCGCGCGGCGGATGGCTATGCTGCTGCCATCATTGGCCATGCTAACATACATCAGGTCAGGCGTTGTAAAGTTGGAGTGCGTCAGCCGCGCATTCAGCCGTTGCCCCTTTAACCCTTCAAACAGGTCATTGGCCGCTTTGCTTTCATCCAGCGCAAGCGGGGTGTCCTGAACCCAGATGCCATCGAGCCTGTAGCGGCAATCCTCAGCAAGGTCGGCGTCGGTTGCGGTGCCTTCGGGTATGTCGAAAGAGGCGAATACACGCGCGGCAGTCGGGTCTTGTGCGCTCGCGTCGCGGGAACGCATCCGGTCAGCATTGTTGGCCGCGCCAGCTTGCAGGCGCGAGGGGACCTTGCAGCCTTTGAACGCTTCGATGGGGCGACCTTTGCGTTTTACGGGTCCCTGAAACAATTCGTCAGAGGCAAGCGCGGGCATGGCCCCCGGCTTTGTGCTCTGCGCGTTTGCGAGAGAGTTGATGGACGCGAGCGCTGTTGCACCAATCATCAATCCGCACAGGATTTTGCCCCTTGTGTTCACATCCAACCTCCTTGCCCTGTTGTCGGACACGAAGATGGCACAATGGCTCGGGCGATATAGTGGGGTTTGTCCCCATTTCGCAGCCTATTGGCTTTCGTTGATATGAATGGAGACCTTGGTGCCTGCTCCGGGCCGCGATTGAATTGCCAAATGAAAACCGGACGCTGCGCAAATGTCCTTGACGATGGCAAGGCCCAGCCCCTCACCTTGGGACTTTCGCCCTTTGCCGCCGCGTTGCAGAGCGTGGCTGAGCGCTGCCTTTGTCATCCCAGGGCCATTATCGCGCACCTCGAGGGCCACCCCATCAACCCGCCAGCGCGCGGCAATCAGAACGCGCGGTTGCTGCGATCCACGACTGCCATGGTCAAGAGCGTTTGCAACGAGATTGGAAACTGCTCGCATCAACGCAACAGGATCCGCTTCGACTTCCAGATTGCTTGGCCGCAGGCGCAGTTCCACTCCGGCTTCCTGTGCTTTGTCGGCAAAGACATGATGGACATTGCGCAGAACAACATTGGCCAAGAATCGCTCAACGCCCCCTTCAGGTGCGCGCACATAAGATACAGAGGTCGCGGTCTGATCGCTCGCCACTCCGGCGAGATAGTCAAAGGCCGCATCAATTTGGCCCGATTGCTCGTCATCCAGCCCACGCAGTTTGAAGATGGCTGCGCGCAGGGCGCCAAGTGGCTGCCGAATATCATGGCCTAGCTCTGAAAGACGCCGTCCCCGGCTATCCGCCAATTCGCGCGCCTCCGCGTAATCGCGCTGGCTGGTCAGCAATCGGTCTGACAGGGCCAGCTTGTCACGGGTTGCAGCCAATTCGGCCTGCATGGCGCCATCGCGCTCATCGCGAAGCGCGATCAGTCGCATCAAGATCACGATGGCAAAGGCGATGCACTCAGTGAAAAGCGTGAAATGGCCGTAGTCGAGCGTATTGTCCAAATCGAACTGGCCAGGCCAGATATGGGCCACAAAGGCGTAAGCGAACGATGAGAAAACCAGTACGGCTCCGAAAATATATACGCGCGCCCCGACAAAGCGACGCGAGATCGCGAACACTCCGGTCGCTACGATAATCACAGTGGCAATGGGCGTGATGAGATAGGCTGGGACCATGAACCAGCGCTGTGTGAACAAAAGAGGTGTGAGCAAAGCGCATAGGCCCGCAAGACCCGCATAGAGACCAAGCAGACGATCAAGTTTTGGCGCGCTGTCTTTCAAGCCAAATAGCACACGCGGGAAATGAACGCCGGTCATTCCCATCAGCAGGACCGAAGACAGGTTCATCGGCTCGCTCAGCCAGGTCGCGCCCGGCCAAAGCGCGCGCATCGCGTAGCTGTCCGCGACCGCCACGTAGAAAATGCCAGCCAAAACGTAGAGCGCAAACGAAAGTCCAAGCCGCCAGCCAATCACCGGGATCATCAAGAGCGCGAGAAATATCATCGCGCCCAAGGCCCCGTTCATAGCGAAATCGACCGCCTGCTCGCTCGAGTGCACCTCGCTCACCGCATCCGATGTACCCATTGCGATCTTCAGAAAAGTCGAGGTGGTCGATCGGTAACCAAGCAGGAACTGCGCCGTTTCACCCGGTTCGATAATCACATCTTGCTGCAAGAACCGGTTCGGTATGGCTCGCTTTGCGAACGGATCTCCCTGTCGGTGTGAGAGCCGCAGAACAGGCTGCCCATCGACGATCTCGTAGAGATCCAGCTCCTCCATATACTGACGCTTGATATCGACCCGCCATCTTTGACGCGTGGTGCTCTCGTTGCGCGCTTTCCAATGGAGCCAAATCCGGTCTCGGGTCAGCCCGAAAGCAAGGTAGCGGGTCGATAGTGGAGCAAAACGGTCGAGCTCTCCCAGCGCGTCACTCGCGCTGAGCTGCGCGCTCGGATCGCGCCACGCCGTTACAAGCGGATTAATCGATTGATAGATCGCTGGATCATCTTTGAGCGAGAGTGCGATTTGATCCTGCGCTCTGGCTTGACCGGCAAAGCACGCGCTGAGCGCTATCAAAGCCAAACGCGCCCAAAGCTTGATCACGTGCCATGTCATGAGCATGATCTGCGCCTGATTAGCCCGGTAGTCGATGGGGGCTGCTCCCCATTCAACACACCTGCTAGAGCTGCTGGTGCGTATCAAGAAAGCCCTCTTTGAGAGCATAGGCAAGCAGCTCAGCCACCGACCTTACACCCAGCTTCGCCATGAGACTGCCGCGATGCTTCTCGACGGTTTTGATCGATATATGCAGCCGATCAGCAATCGCCTGACTGGTGTTCCCAAGCGCAATCAGCGACAGCACCTCACGCTCTCTGTGGGTGAGGCTAGGCTTTTCGCTCGCCGTTTTCAGGATCTCGCGAACATCCTCCGCGACAAAACGATAACCGGCCAGAACGGTTTCAATACACCTCGCGAACTCAACACCGTCACTGGTCTTGAGAAGCAAGCCATCAACCTCAAGGTCAATCCACTCAGCCAGCAAGGTGTGCGAGGTAAAGCCGGTGCATGTCACCACTTTGGTGTCCGGGCACCAACGGCGGACATCGGCGAACACTTCCACACCGTTGGCCATCGGCATCGCGGCGTCCAGAATGAGCAGGTCAGGGGTATGTCGCCGGACTTCTGCGATCGCTTCCAACCCGTTCTTGGCGGTGGCAACGACATGGATATCGCGCATATTCGCCAAGCTATCAGCGAGAGCTTTGCGCATGAAAGTATGATCATCAGCAATGACGGCGGTAACGGCCAATCGCCCACTCCGTTTTTCACGCGCCAATTGGCTAGACGGAGGTTATGCCAAGTTCGCCGGGGCGACAAGTGTCGCCTTCTTGGAGCTAACGCCTTGAAGTGCACAGCCAAGGCGTTAACTGGTGAACAGTTTGCATTCCTGGACCCGACAGAAGCTATCCCTTTTGACCGCCAATGACCGCTTTCGGGTCGTAAACTGACAGTCCGCTTTGAGACAATGGTGATCGAAAACCAGACGGTCAGCCTACGACCCACTTGTGGACGCAGGCCGCAACCAAACGCCGTCAGTCCAATTCTGAAAAGTATTGGACTGCCGCTTCGATGGCGAGATCACGCCGATCGATGAACGCCTCGACAGTCGGCGGCGCTAGAGTATCGGGCTGCACTCCGTCACCCACAAAGTCCGATCCATCGGGATAGGTATCGCGTTTTGTCGTAACGCGAGCTGTGCCACCGCCGGGTAAGTAGAATCCGAGGGGTTGCCCTGTGCTGCCGCCGCTAGCCTGTCCAATGATGGGTCCGCGATCCATGACATCAAAGGCTACTAGGAAATCCTCCGCAGCCGAGAATGTACCCGTCCCGGATAGGACCGCAACAGGTCCGCCATAATAGTGATCGGGATTAGGGGACTCCATATTGCCCGTGGAATCATAGCTATCCGTTGCATTGCCCCACGCGCGAAAGGCAGGTCGATAGTTCATCGTTCTCCATGAACTGACAGCAAAGGGCTCTTGGGTAAGTCTGGACAGGACATCATAGCCAAAAGAGCTGCTGCCACCGCCATTCTTGCGCACATCGAAGATGATGCCATCGGCTTTCGATATGTCTTCAAAATTGTCGGCAAAGCCTTGCGAGGCCTCTGGATTGCCGAAAGAGTTGAGTTCCACATAGGCGATATTGCCCGGCAGCATCTTCCAACGGAAATTGGGGGCTCGTGGATCTCTGCCCTGCGTCAAGGCCGTCCACGTATCCCAATCGGGTCGCCTCGACTGAACGGTGACGGTTTCGCCTGTCTTCTTTTTGATCGTGAGTTCGATCGGGCCCTCGGGACCCTTTAGAAGGCGCCATGAATAGACGACGCTATCGATATAGGCTTTGTTCGAACCGCTGACGAAGGGGCGGTGCTCTTTGTCTGCATACTCTCGGATTGGCATTCCGTTAAACCCTATGATTTCATCGCCGCGTGTGACGCCTGCGGATCCAAATTCCTCGCCTGCGACGTAGTCTAGGATAAGTCGTTCTTCGATCCATTGGTAGTTGACGGCTGGAACATTGGAACGGCCGTCGTTGAACTCCGAGACATTCGGGAAATAGACATTCGCGTGTCCATCTTCGAGCTTCGCGACGAATGCTTTGAGTAGCCGGTAATATTCATACGTGCTTTTGCTGGCCATGACGCGCGGAATCATGGCGCGGTACTCGGCGTCCCAATCAAGGTCGGGAACGAGATCGAAATTTGCAAAATTGTATTTGGCCTCCGACCAGACGAGCGCCAGCCCTGCCAACTTATCCTCAACGGGCAAGTTCTCTTGATAGGGTGTCTTAAGGGCAACCGCGCCCCAGCGTCTTTCTTCGATCGCGCTCGCCTTATTAGCGGACACCTTAATGGCAGCCCAACGAGACGTATCTCTCAAGCTGGCAAGATCTGTATCCTGTTCCAGCGAATGCGTGTTGATGAAACCAAGCGCGACCGCCAGTTCCAACAGGTCTAGGGCTTTATCGTTCTGTCCCCCGGCAACCGCGTAAGCGCACGCGGCGTTAAAGGCGGCGGAGCGGCGTGTCGATTTCGTGGCGTCTTCTCGGTTTGCAACTTTCTCGTAAAGGCCCGCAGCCTCTGCATGCGCCCCCGATTTATATCGCGCATATGCCTGACTTTCGATCGCCTCAATAGAGAGTTCGGCCTCTTGCTCTTTGGCGGCAAGTTCTTTGGGTGCGTAAGCTGAAAGGCATAGCGCGATGCTGACGGCAAAAACGGAAGTGAGCTTTGGGGTTTTGATTAACATGGCGATTCCTTCTCTGGATTGCGGAAATTGATTGAGTTTCAGTCATGGCGGAGCGCCCAGCCTGGTTTCGCGCGAGCGGCGCGCAAAGATTGGCCAATCACTGTGAGCACAGCGATAGCGAGCGCGACCACACTCGCGCCGATGAAGAACCATGGTGATAGATCGATGCGATCCGAAAACCCGGCAAGCCAGCTTTCCATCGCCAGATAGGCGAGCGGCCAGGCGATCAGATTGGCGATGAATACCGGCTTCAAGAACTGCCCGACGAGAAGCCGCACAATGTCGCGTTGCGAAGCGCCGAGCGTTTTGCGGATACCAATTTCGCGCACACGGCGCGCGGTGTTGAACGAGGCGAGACCCCACAGCCCGACCATGCCAATCAGCGCCGCCAGCGCCGCGCCGATCGCAAAGAGACGCGCGGCGCGATCATCCTCTTCGTAAAATTCCTGCAAACTCTCGACACCAGTCCGGGCTTCGAAGGGCAGGTTTGCAGCAACTCCAGTCCAAGCCTCGCGCGCGGCGTTGATGGTGACTTGCGGATCTCCGGTGAAACGTAAAGTCAAACCGCCAAACTGCGGGTCTTCGTAATAGGTGTAATAGGTAGGATCGATTGGCTCACGCGGTGAACGAAACCGCATATCGCTGATAACACCGACAATTGTGCGCGGGGGCGCGCCCTTTCCAAACTCTTGGCCGATTGCGTCCGCCGGATCATCAAAGCCTAGCGTGCGCGAAAGCAGCGCGTTGATGACGACATTGCGTGGCTGTTCCCATTCGAGGCCGGTCGAGTCATCGAAACCGTGCTCAGCCCCAAGAAAGCGCCCGGCAAGCAGCTCGGAGCCATAGGTCTCGAAGAAATCCGGGCCCACGGCGATCCGACGCGCGGAAAAGGATGCGCTGCCGTTCTCCCAGAAGTTGTCGACGTTGTTGTTGCCGCTATCGCCTGCGTAATTGTCGCTGAACGCGACCGAACGAATCGTTGGGATCTCCTCCAAGCGAGCGCGGATAGCTCTGCGCTGCGCTTCGTCTTCGGCGTAGCTGATGGCGCGGATTAGGAGCAATCCTTCGCGAGCAAATCCTACATCGGCGTCGCGCAGGTGTTGAACCTGTGCGAAAAGCACGCCGGTCCCGATCATGAAAGCGATCGCGAGCGCGAACTGCACCGCGACGAGCGATTGGCGCAAGCGGGTACCCGCTCGCCCCCCTCCCGGCGTTTTGGCAGACGCCAGGACGCTGGCGGGGCGAAAGCGCGACAACACGAACGCGGGATACCCGCCAGCCACAAGGCCGATGACAAGAACGATTAGGACAAGCGGCAGCACGATGCCCTCGCGTCCGACATACTGCAGAGTAAGCTCTAGTCCGCCCGCCGCGTTGACGAAGGGCAGCGCGAGTTCGACAAACACCAGACCAAGAAGACCCGCGAGGGCAACCGTTCCAATCGCTTCAGTCAGGAATTGTCGGATAAGCGATTTTCGATCGGCTCCCATCACCTTGCGCAGGGCCACTTCGCGGGCTCGCAGGGCGGCCCTGGCTGTGGCGAGATTGATGTAATTGACGATCGCAATGACGAGCGTGAGCAGACCAACCAGCCCCAGCGTGAAGACCGTTTGACGGCGACTGTCGGGCTCGCGACCCTGCGGCATGAGGTGCCAATCGGTGATCGGCAACAGGTTGATGCCAATGTTCTCACTCGCATTCTCGCCATAGGAACTGGCGGCGCGCTGATCGACGAACGCGTCGGTCGCGGCTTCGAACCGCTTGGCTTCCTCCTCGGTTGAGAACCGAAGAAAGGTCTGGAGCGACGTACTACCCCAATTGCGCCACCATGGCAGGTCGACATCGTCGGGCAGCTGAGACAGGATTGTAAAGTCCAATTCGCTGTTTGGTGGCAGATCGGCAAACACCCCTGCAATCCGAACCGCGCGAGGCTCACCGTCCAGCATCGTCGTCAGGCTGTGGCCAACGGCCTGCCGCGTACCGAAATACCGCTGCGCAACGCTTTGCGAAACGAGGATGTTGGTCGGATCAGTCAAAGCGCCGCGGCCTTCGCCGGCGATCATGGGCAGGTCGAAGACGTCGAAGAACGTGTCATCTACACGCTTCATGTTTTCTTCAACCGCAACGCCGCCTTCGATCACCGATACGCCCTGCGGTTCGAGGCGAGTGCCGGTGATACCTGGAAAATCCTCGTGTATCTGATCCAGCAGCCCGCCCATCGTCCAATGATGTCGCCCACTGAACGGCTGATTAGGCGCCCGCATATCGGTCTGTACGAGGTAGATCTCGTCGTGATCAGGAACCCATTTTTCGAAGCTGGTTTCGAACCTCACGAACAGGGTAAGCATGATCGCAGCGGCCATCCCGACCGCAAGCCCGCCTATATTCAATGCCGCGTACACACGGTCCCGCGTCAAAGAACGGTAGAGCGACATGATCGCAAAGCGGTTCATTGCGCGCGCTCCGCCGAAGCGACGATCTTTCCATCGAGCATATCAATCCGGCGCTTGGCCATGTCGGCGTGGCTCGGCGAGTGCGTGACCATAACGATTGTGGCGCCGTCTTCGTTGAGTGCGCTTAGAATGTTCATCACCTGCTCGCCATTGGCGCTGTCGAGATTGCCGGTGGGTTCATCAGCAAGGATCAGCTTGGGGTCGCCGACGATCGCTCTTGCGATTGCGGCGCGTTGTTGCTGGCCACCCGATAGCTGGTGCGGGAAATGGCGCGCGCGGTGAGCGATGCCGATCCGGTCCATCGCGTTGGATACACGCGCTTTGCGATCGCTCGCGTTCTTGCGATAGGCGAGGCCGAGAGCGACATTCTCCTCAATCGTCAATTCATCGATCAAGTTGAAGCTTTGAAACACAAATCCAAGCTCCGCCGCACGGAACCGGGCGAGCTCTTTTTCCGGTAACTGCGCCAGATCGCGGTCGGCAAAGAGGTACCGCCCGACCGTCGGCCGATCAATCGTGCCAAGCGTATTGAGCAGCGTCGATTTGCCACAGCCCGAAGGCCCCATGACGGCCACAAACTCTCCCTTCTCAATTTTAAGATCAATCCCCGCGAGAGCCGTCGTTTCGACCTCGTCCGATACGTATCGACGCTCGATTTCCCGCAATTGGATCATGCTTTGTGTTTCCTTGGCCGCTTATCGGATGTTCAAGACGTCGCTGGAGATGTGCGACAGATTGGTGGTGATGATTTTGTCACCTGGCTCAAGTCCAGCCAGGATTTCGACTTGGTGCGGGTTTTGGCGCCCGATTGTGATCGGTTGGCGGCGAGCCTGACCTTCCCTCCCGTCCAGCACAAACACGCTGTTGCCTGGCTCGCTCAGCCATCCGCCCACCGGGGCGATCACGGCCTGTTTTGCAGCTCCAAGCGTGATGCGCACGTCGAGGGTTTGGCCGCGATTCAGCCGTTGTTCGAGCGCATCGATGAAAGTCAGCTCAATCCGGAAACGGCCATTGCTGACGGTGGGCAAAACCCGCGCGACCGTCATTGCCGCGCCGTCGCTCGTCACCGCCGTTTGGCCCATCTGAAGCCGGTCGAGATGGAATTCATCAATTTCGGCCAGCAGTTTCCATTCGCTCTCGCTGTCGACCTGCCCCGCTTCATCGCCGGGTTTGAGCGTTTGACCCGGCTGAAGATCGAAGTTGGTGAGCCTCCCGGCCATGGGCGCGCGTACGACCAGAGCGTCCAGACTGCTGCGCAGCGCATCAAGAGTGCTCTGAAGACGCGCTCGGGTTTCTTCCAGCCGCTGGCTCTGCGTTTGGGTAAAGCGGCGCGCTGCGGTGCCGCTTTCGCGCAATTGCGCCACGCGCTCGCGCTGAAACGCCACCGCCGCGATGTACTTCGCCATTCCCGCATCGGAAATAAAGCCCCGGTCATGCAATTGTTTGCGGGTGTCGTGTTGGCGCTGCGCCTGAATAAGATCGTATTCGGCCTGCGAAAGCTGCGTTTCGCGATCGGACTGGCTCCGCGAAATTCCAAGATTTTCGCCAGCCAGGCCGCCCAGTTGGCTCGCGATCTGCGCCTCTTGGGTCATCACTTGAAGTCGCAATTCCGGGTTGGCGAGAGTGGCCAGCGGCTGCCCTTGCGCCACCATCGCTCCGTCCTGCACCAACAGCGCGTCGACCTGCCCGCCGCTCATCACACCGACTAACCGTGTCACCGCAGGCGCGACCGAAGCGCGCACGGGAAGATAGTCGTCAAACGCGGCAAGCCCGACCGACCCGATCGTAATTTCGGAGGACGAGACATCGACCGATCCGCGCTCTGGAACAACGAACCATAGGCACAGCGCCAGCGCGATAGCGGCCAGGACCGCCTGGACCGCGCGTTGCTTCCACCACGCCGGCGCTTGCCGCGCTATCACGCGGTCCATGGCTCCACCTGCGTGTGCAGACGGAGAAGGATTGGCTTCGAGGATGACTTCGTTCATCATGCGAACAGTATGGCGCATGTGGGACCGAACACCTAAACCCTTATGAATAATAGACTTTCTGGGAAATCAACTCTGTCAGAGCGTCCGCAATCGGACACACTGTCCGAAAGTGAACAGCGCGGCGCCGTGTCAAGTCGGGCTGGCCATTCGATTCTTTTGGTCGACGACAACGCCGAGGTCGCGCGCGCCGCGAAGATAGCCTTTCGTATGGCCGGCCACTCGCTGGAGTGGGTCGAGGGTGCACAAGCGGCCTATTCGATGCTCGCGCGTCGCCAGTTTGATGCGATCATTCTCGATCTCAATTTCAGTCCGGGTAAGGCGGATGGAGCCGAGGGACTTGATTGCCTGGATCGGATCCTCGCCGACGATCCCGGGGCCTGCGTGGTTGTTCTCACCGCTCATGGAGGCATGCGAACGGCTGTTTCGGCGATGCAGGCCGGCGCACGCGATTTCACTGTCAAACCCTGGAGTAACGCAGACCTTATCGCCAGGATCGAAGCCGCGATCGCGCGCGGTCCTATAGTGTCGGCAAAAGCGCCCGCATCAGTTCCATCCTCTATGCTGGAGGCGATGCCCAAACTGCTAGGCGAAAGCGCACCGATCGTGGCCTTGCGCGACGTGATCCGCAAAGTGGCACCAACTGCGGCGGGCGTCGCAATCACCGGGCCAGAGGGAAGTGGGCGGACACTCGCCGCGCATGTGCTCCACTCCCTGTCTGCGCACGCGGGCGAAGAACCCCTTCGTATCGACGTGCGAGACGAGGGCCAATGGCAGAAGCTATCAACCCATACCGGGAGCGTCATTCTGCGTCACATCGACCAGATTGACGAAATGGCCCAAGAGCGCTTGCATGCAGCCTTGCATAACGAGCTTAGGACGGTCGCGATCGCAGAGAGCCTTACACGGATTGCTCCGACCCTGCTGCCCCGCATTGCGGTGGTCGAAGTGGCCGTCCCGCCGCTCGCCGCACGCGGGAATGATGTGATCTTGCTCGCGCGGCATTTTCTGAGCGCCGCGGCGGAACGGTATCAAAAGCCTGAACCGCGCCTCAATGAAGCCGCTGTTGAAGCGATTGAGAACGCACGATGGCCCGATGACGTCCGGGGTCTCGCGGTTGCGATGGAGCGCGCCTTGCTGCTCGCCAACGGCGATGAGCTTGGTCTAGAGGCCCTGACGCTAACCCCTTCGCCTGACACAACGGAATCCTCCGCTACCGGACAGTCCAACGACAGCCGCTTTGATCTAGAGCGTACCGAAAAGGCTCTGATCGAAGCCGCGTTAAAGGAACATGGCCACAACATCAGCCACGCAGCCAGCGCCTTGGGCCTCAGCCGGGCGGCGCTGTATCGCAGGATGGAGCGCTATGGGCTCTAAGTCGGGATGGCGCGCCGTAGGATTAGCGTGCGGCATAGCTTTAGCGGCTGTCGCGGGAAGCCTCGCATGGCGCGCAGGTTTATGGGGCACTTTGGCGCTCTGTTTGCTCGTGTGTTTTTGGCTGGGAAGCGTGTTGTGGTGGCATTCGCAACGCCTCGACTACGGCAGGATCGAAGAAAGTCCAGCCGGACAAGAGGAAGAGGCCGATGGCAGCGAGGCCGTGTTGCAACGGCTCTTGCTTGACGCCGCGCCGACACCGCTCCTGGCGCTCGAAGCCGGAAGCGCGAAGGCGCTCAACCGCGCGGCAAGGCGCCTGTTCGGAACCGATATGCGGATCCTGCCTGTGCCTTCGGAGTTCACTGATCCGGATGCCAGCCATATGGACCACGAAGGCCATCGCTGGCGGATTGATCGGGTCAGTGCGCACGGCACAGCGAACAGTCTGACGCTCGTCGCGATGATCGACGTTGATAGCGAAACGAGTCGGGCGGAAGCGCGGGCGAGCGCGGAACTGATCGAGGTTCTTGGTCACGAATTGCTGAACGGACTGGCGCCGATTGTCTCTTTGGCTGAAAGCGCCCGCGACGCGGCTTCAATCGATCCACCGGATGCGGCGCTTCTGCAAGAGATCCTGGGGCCACTTGAAAGGCGCGCCCAAGGTTTACAACACTTTGCGAGTGACTATCGCAAACTGGCGCGTCTGCCAGCTCCCGTGATGAAGCCGCATGATGTCGCAAAGTTTGTGAGTGACCTCGAACAGGGCTTTGTTCGCAATTGGCCGAAGATTGTCTTTGCGCTTGATCCGATAAAAGGAACGCGCTGGTCCTTCGACCGCGATCAACTCTACCAGGCTTTATGGGCATTGTTGCACAACGCCGCAGAGGCTGCGGCTGATCAGCCAGAGCCCAAAGTGTCTCTAGCGTGCCAGGTGCAGGAGACCCGCCTGGTTTTCGACGTGAGTGATAACGGGACCGGTGTAGCCGCGTCCAGCGCGGCCCACATCTTCAGGCCGTTTCACACAACCAAACCGGGCGGTTCAGGCGTTGGACTGTCCTTGGCCCGCCAAATTGCCCACGCTCACGGTGGAACGGTCGAATATGCTGGCGTAAAGCCAACGCGCTTTGCGCTTACTATCGCGAAGTAACCCTCCGCCGATCAAATTCTCTTAGATATGAGACAGGAAGAGGCCGCTCTGATTGTAGCCCACTCACACCGTAGATTAAGGTCGCAGTCGGCCGTGCTGCATTCGTTTGGTTGGCGAACCGCGAGCCAAGTGCGTGGCTTCTTAAATAAATGGCGAAGGCCCGAAGGTCCGTTTTCACCCCCAAATCCAGACTCTCTGGAAAACATAACGCAGGAGAAAAATGGTCGCTCGCTAAGGCCGCTTTTCTGCGTCGTTGCGTCAATCGACGAGTTGTCCGGCCTTTACGCCCAACGTGTTCGCCAGCTTTTCGATGATGTCGATTGAAGGGTTACGCGCAGCCCTTTCAAGATCGCTGATGTAAGTCCGATGGATCTCGGCCTCGTGAGCAAACTCCTCCTGACTCCACCCCTTTTCAAGACGGAACGCGCGTAAGTTTGCTGCAAGGCGTTGACGAATGCTCACGGCGGCGATTTTGGCTTATGTAGCCGATCAATCTACAGACGATCAGTGACAATTCACTTGACTGCTTGTGCAGAGCGAGCAGTAGTCAATGTCACTTATCGACTACAGGAGCTTGGTTATGATCTTGGCGGCACTACTTCTTTCAATCGCAGTGGAAGGAAGGCTCCAGCAAAAAGCGACTACGAAGATTGTTTACGCCCTCGACCAAGACCTCCGAGAACCAGAGTCATTGAGAGACCTGCGTATCTGTGAGGTGACGGAGAACGACGAGGGTTGGATCACAACTATCTCCTACCGGGCTCGCAATGGGTTCGGCGGTTTTGACCGGCAGGTCGCGTTTGCGAAAGACTATGGCGGCGGTGTTGAGATCGACTCAAGGCTGTCTCGCATGCCTGAGTTCAGAGATATCTATGAAAGACAGGTAGAAAGGGCGCGAACCTGCCCGCAGATCTCCTCCGAAGAAATTGAGATGATCCGGGCAGCCAATGACTAGAGATACGTGGCGATTGCTCGCTGGCTTGGCGTTTCCGCTGCTTACCAACGCTGGGTGCAGCTCAGGCCCGCCGCTCCCTGCGCACACTGTCGATCGTGAAGCCCTCTATGACAACAATGCTCGCGTAACGGTTCGGGTAAGCACTGACATAAGCCGAGCTGAGTGCGAGTCACTGATCGAAGAATACCGATCAATTGCTGGCCCCACCGGTCAAGTCGCAGTCCGCAAGCCAAGCACGAAGCTACAAGGTCAGGTCGTTCCATGGTGTGTCGAGAACCTGGATGAGCCTGGCATCTTCTGCAACGAATACCCATTCTAGGTTTCGATATGAGTAGTGTGGATGCCGACCCCTCACTCGTCCAACCAAGGATCATAGTTCGGATCTACATCATCGTCGCAATCATCGGGGTTGGGGACATAGGGCGCCACCGAAGACGATCCGCTGGAGGTCCCTTTCTGCCGCACGCGTTCTAGCAACTGCGATAGCGCATCCACCTGATCATCGAACCGGGCATTGGGAAAGGCCAGGAGTTCGTTCTCAAACTCTTCAAGCCAAGGCGCTTGGCTTGGAAGGAACAACTGCCCTGCTTCCACCATGCTTGAGACCCCTTCGGCGCGACTGAACTTGTCGCGTTCGGGGCTACGAGCCAGAGGCCGAGGGATTGAGGTATTGGTGTCCGCGCGCAGCGCTTGGATCAGCTGCTGCCCAGAAGCTTTGTCTTCGATCAGAATTTCGTGCGCCCCAAACTCCTGCGCGAGTTCGATGGTCTTCTTGTGAAGCTCAGGGAACTCAAGCCGGCCGCGCCAGAGATTGAGAACAATGACATCGCGGCTCGACACAAGCGCCGTAATGCAGACGGAGAAATCGTTCGCCACACCGGTCTTGTTAGCTGTGTCCCAAGACTGAATAATCTCACCCCTACGATCGAGCGAAACTGGATCGTAGTGCACAAGCCAATTGCGTTGGTAGAGGTTGCCTTCAGCCGGCATCGGATCCTGCTGATATTGCGCGCTGAAGGCGTGTGATCCCATCGCTGCCTTCATGTCATCGAGCACGGACTGGGGCTCACGGGCAGGGTGGAGCGGCTCACCTTCCTTGCGGTGATAAACCTTGCCACGAGTGAGCGAGATGGTGGCATCCTTGAGTGCGATAGATGGCAAAGACAGTTGGTCCCAGCCGCCAGCTTCGAGCAGCATGCCTGTGAGATCATACTCATGGAGGCGCTGCATCACGCAAAGGATGGCGCCTGAGTTCTTGTCATTGAGGCGGGATGAGAGGGTGGACTGATACCAGTCGTTCACGCTCTTTCGCAGCGCCTCCGACATTGCGTCTTCAGGCTTGATCACGTCATCAAGAATGATGATGTCGCCGCCGCGTCCGGTGAGCGTCCCGGTCACCGATGTCGCAAGCCGGCCGCCGCCACGCGACGTGTCAAAGTCCCAAGTGGCTGAGCGCTTCTTTGAGATCTTTGTCGCTGGAAAGAGGCGCTGATACCAGTCGGCTTCCATGATCGAGAGGCAATCGCGCGCAAGCTTGCTGGAGAGCTCATTCGAATAACTCACGCAAACAAAGTTGAGCGTAGGATCCTGCCCAAGCATGAACGCGACCCAGATAATCGAGATGAGCTTCGACTTGCCGTTGCGCGGAGGGAGATTGACGATGAGCCTGCGACTGTCGCCATCAGCAACGCGCTCAAGCTGATAGGCAATCGCATCCAGATGCCAGTTCCATGAGATCAGCTCGCCGCCAGTGACATGGGGCCACGCTCTTTGAAGGAACGCAACGAACAAGCGTTGCTGAGCCTTCTTCATCACAAGCTCCGGATTGCTGATTGCCTTGGAATCAATCATCGCCAGTTCCGGCATCCGATTGTTCGGTGTAATTGAGCAGCTGCTGGAGAAGCTCTTCGTCGCGTTTTGTCAGGCGTTCGCCAGCTGCTCCTTCGTCGTCAGGGCCGAGCACGTTCAAAATCGTCTTTACGAACATCTCGGCAGACCGTGGCTCGCCCATCACAGCCCGCATCGCCATTGCCACGAGCGTGATCTTCTGGCGCGAGCCGGTGTATTCTTTCCCGCCAATGCTCACGGTTACAGGAGCCGCAAGCACTTCCTTGAGATCAGTCTTAAGACCCTTGGCGCCTTTGGGGCGACCTTTGGGGTTGCCGGACTTGCCCTTCTTGAACTGATGCTTCTTAGGCGGCCTGCAATAGCCTCCACCCTCATCGTCATTTTCAGGCATGCGGTTGTCGTCGCGATCCTTGCTCATCGATCAGTCCTCCGCGCTGGCGCGGCGATCAGCCGCGACTTCCGAGAACGACCGGCCATCGGCATCAAGCACGGCCTCAAGCCCGCTGGCATTAGTCAGGCGATCAATCGCCAAGTCGGCATAGCCCGGGTCGAGTTCAATCCCTGCTCCGCGGCGGCCCGTGTGCTCGGCAGCCAGAAGGGTGCTGCCCGATCCCAGGCAACAATCAACCACCAGCTCGCCGCGATTGGAGCAGTCGAGCAGAAAGTCCGCGATCAAAGCCGTAGGCTTGACGGTGCTGTGAGCCGCAAGATCCTCATCGCGCCCTTTGCGGAACGAATTGGCGCCCGCGTATTGGACGATGTTGGTGCGATAGCGCCCTGTCTCACCCAGTCCGAAATTGTTGGTGTGCTTGGCCTTACCCGACTTGAACGCAAAGATGAGTTCGTGCTGGCTGCGATAAAATCCGCCCTGGCCACCCGTACCCTTGTCCCAGACCAGCAGCTGTTTCTGCTCCGAGTAGACACCATCTGCCGCATCGAGCAGCTCGCGCATGTGCCGCCAATCCATGCAGTGATAGTGGATTGAGCCGTTCACCGAATACTGGACGCAATTACGGAACAGCGCGCGCAGGAACGCAGTGAACTCGGCCGGCGACATCTCACCCGCGCCCATCACAAACTCGCGATGCTTGTTCTTCCCATTGCCCGAGACGAATCCATCGATCGGCACATTGTAGGGCGGGTCTGCGAAGATGATGTCAGCGCGATCGGAGCCAAGAAGGGCATCCCAGCTCACGCTGTCGCGCGCATCGCCGCAAAAGATGCGGTGCGGACCGATCAGCCACAGATCACCAACGCGCGAGACCGGGTCAAAAGGCGGGAGACCAGGCCCTGGTTCATCGCCCGCCTTCTCGTCATGATTAACGAGCGCGAAATCGAGATCAGCCGATCCGAACCCCGTCAGCTCAATCTCATAACCGCCTTCGAACAGCTCGGAGAGCTCCTCAGCCACGAGATCCTCATCCCAGCCAGCAAGTTCGGCAATCTTGTTATCGGCAAGCGCAAAGGTACGGCGATCTGCGTCGCTGACAAACTCAGCCTGGATGACAGGCACCTCGCGCAGTCCAAGCTTCTTGGCTGCAAGCCAGCGGCCGTGGCCCGCAACGATCATTCCCGTATCATCGACAATGATGGTTCCGAGCCAACCAAACTTGTCGATGCTCGCCGCAATCTGGCTGATCTGCTTCTTCGAATGGGTGCGCGCGTTGCGCGGATTGGGCTTGAGAGAGCCAGTGCGGACGGTCTCAATATGGGGGTGCTTGTGGGTGTTCATTGGTCGCTCCAGGAAAAATGGGAGCAACTAGATAGTACAGTTCGGGGCTAAGATGACTTACGTTTTTCGGCGCCTTTTCCTTCCGCTGGCCTCGCTAACGATGCGCAGTATTGTACCTTCCGAAGGTGGATTGATCACGGTTCGGTCAACAAGAAAGTCATGCAAAGTGGCAAGCGCTCGCTCGCTTTTGGTGCGGCCACGCTCAGATATCGATATCGTTTCAAATACCTCGTGTTTGATGGTGCCGCCTTGGCTTTCTATCCGGTCGTAAATGTAGTCGTAGAAGTATACGATCAATCGATCGCGCTCGAACTTTTGCCAGCGCTTGCCATACTCGCGATCGCTGTCAGCTCGAGTGTAGCGATTGCCGGAGCCCAGGCGTTCAATCAATCCGGCGACAAAACGATCTGGGAGATCGGCTCGTTCGAGTTGACGTAACCGAGCAACGAGCGGCTCTGACAAGGAAGCTAGGGACTTTCGCCCACGGCGTTCGACTGAGGGGTCTAGGATATGCGTGAGGTCATGAAGCTCGCCATCGCTGAATAGTGGCGGGTCGATCCGGTGGACTGTGCCCAACCAGGTCTCGTCTGTAACGTGGTAGCCGCGAGCGAGAGTGTTGGCCAAAACTTCCGGCCTCAAGACCAAGTTTGAAAAGTCGGCCGCTGTCATGATCCAAAGACTAGTTTAATCATGCAGCAGCGATCAAATTTTCCCTTTTCTGGAGATGGAATTCCCTGTTCGAAATTTAGGGAAATCTCAGCGGAACCAAGGAATTTCCTTGCCCCGTCAGGCCAAACCGCAGCTCCGCACTGCCATTTCCCTGTAAATTCCCTGCATATCAGGGAAACCTGAAGCGGAGACTGGTTAGAGCTGGACTGGGCCATTCACCACCCATTCCTTTCGAACAACTGATTGTGCAGTCTCCGCCAGTGGTGCGGAAATTGTGCCCGCAATTCCGGGGCTTTGCGCGTTTGGAAATTCGGCGCGGGGTAAACGGAGACGCATCGACCTACTAAATCGCGCCCGAAATGAGCGAAGTTCTCCGCGGTCGATTTGGTGACCTACTTCCTTGATTTCAGGAGTTTGAGAAGCCGAGCGCTGTGCGTTGATCGGCGAAGCGGATTGGCGGTTTTCCCATCCGCCACAGACTGCGGGCGCTGAGACTCTTTGGCTGAGTGCCCTGCAAAATAGTGCGGATGATCGCAGGATCGAGGTAGCTAAGTCGAGCCAGGCGCTGGAGGTGACGAAGTCTTGTGGTCTCGGTTGATCGTGCGGCCGCTTCATCCATTTCAAGCAACTCGTCACGAGCTGAAAACGCTCGGCCAACTTCGTGCTCAAACGCAATGTCGACATCAGTACGCTCACTCTTCGCGCAGGCAGTGCGACCGAAGGAGGGCGTTCATCCGGTGAACTGGACGGCCAATTCCTGAAGGTCGATGGCGCGAGACGGTCTAGCCTTGATGGAACCTTTGAACGGGCGGATTCGCTTTTAGAGGCGGAGCGTGATCTCGTGTTTTCTGATGGCCAAGCCGGCGCGTCGGATCGAACCCTAGAACCCGACAGACGGCAATGGAGCGCGGGCTTTTCAGCCAGCCTTGGTCTCCCAGCGGGAAGTGTGGCGACACTGTCAGGATCGTTCGAAGATCAACAAACCGAAGCGTTGTTCGGCGCCGATCCGATAACCAAAGAAGTCTTTCAGCAGATCACGGGAAGACAGGATGTCTTCGCTGGACTGACCGTGGCCAGCGGCCTTGGGCGTTCAACATGGACGCTCAACGCCAGCTATTTAAGCATCGATGAACTGACCCGCACGGATATCGCTTTCGGACCCGGTCTTACTCGCGAAACCAACCTTTCGCAGGAAAATTGGGAAGCAAGCGCGCTGCTCAATCAGCGCCTCGCGGATCTCGCCGCGGGGCCTATGACGCTAACCGCTTCGCTCAACATGAGCCTTGAGCGGCAAGCCGCCGACATCCTTGAAGGTGCGGCTTTTAATCAAAGCGACACTGCGCGCGATACGTTCGCTGGAGGCCTAAGCCTTGAGGTTCCCATCCTCGCTCCATCGCCCATTCCGGGTAATTTTGGCTTCAACGGCAATGTGGACTTTCAGCACCTTTCGGACTTCGGCTGGCTTGCGACCTATGGATACGGCCTACGTTGGAAGCCGGCGCAAAGCGTGAGATTGCTCGCGTCGGTCACGTATGAAGAGGGGGCGCCCACTTTGGCAGATCTCGGGGCCCCGCAAGTCTTGACGCCTGATATCCGTATATTCGATTTTGAGCTTGGAAAGGACACGCTCACAACGCTGATCACGGGCGGCAATCGGCAACTTGTGACTGATGATCGGCGCGTGGTGAAGCTGGGGCTGCAATGGAATCCCAGCGAGGAACCGCGTATCGGTATAAATATGGACTACACGGCTTCGCGGATCGACAACGAAGTGCGACGCTTTGCTCTGCTGTCAGAGGATTTCGAGAATGCGTTTCCCAATCGGGTCACGCGCGGTCTTTCAGGGGAATTGCAGGCCTTTGATATTCGCCCGTTGCAGGTTGCAGAAGGGCGGCGGGACGAAGTGCGCACCGCGCTCACCTTTTCAAAGCGGCTCAGAACCAAGCGCGTGCGGCGGCGCGCCGAAGGCCCTCCGACGAAGCGGCGGCGCAGCGGACGCCCCGGGTCGCTGCGCGTAAGCGCGATCCATCGTCTCACTCTTCGTGACGAAGTCCAGTTCAACCCAGCGGGAGAAGAAGCGGTGCTGGATCTTTTGAATGGTGGGTCGATCGAACGGGTTGGCGGTACGCCCCGGCATCAGGTCGATCTCTCGTTGTATCGTTGGAAGTATGGTTTCGGCCTTGCCGCCGCCGCCCGCTATCAAAGCGGCACGAGGGTTCAGGGCCAAGGAAGCGATTTGCGCTTTTCTGACCTGACCACCTTGGGCCTGCGCGTAACGTATGAGTTTAACTATTCCGACGCGATCCTGGCCAGGCTGCCTTTCCTTGAAGAAACGCAAATCGCTTTCAACGTTGGCAACGTGCTCAACCAGCGTCAGCGAGTGACCGGCTCCGACGGGCGCACGCCGGACAACTTTCTACCGGAACTGCTCGACCCGATTGGCCGAAGCGTGCGGCTTGATGTTCGAAAGCGATTCTAGCGCTCACGGGAGAAACCGAGGCTGTTCAGCAGCGTCGGACAATTGGCGAGTCAGCGCAGTCACATATTCGGCCCCAATCCGACCTTTTTCTTCACCCGTGGTGAAGCCGAAAACAATCGTGCGCTTAACGGACGGCCCTTTGATAGCTCTCTCGCGACTTCCAACAATATCGCGACGCTCAACGCGTTATCGCGGGCGCTGTTAAAGACGCCGCCTGCGCCTGCAATGACAGATTTTGGGCCGATGGCGCCGAAGTTGGGCAAGGCCATCCGAGCCCTGTGGGCGCAGTATGGAGAAGAGGTCGGGGCCTATCAGACCCCTAGCCCCCTACTTCCAAGTTTCGATCAGCTGATCATAAGCGATCGTGATCGGCTTTGGATCTTCGTTGGCCAGCTTGGGCTTGGGTGAGCCGGGCTGGCTTAGCCAGTAATCCGCACCGCGCTCTTCGTTGAGCTTGGGGCCAAGATCGCCTTGCAGTCCCGCCCGTTCGAGACGTTCCAACACGCGCTCTTGCTGTTGGCACAGCGCATCAAGCGCCGCTTGCGAGCTCTTCGTACCCGATGACGCGTCGCCGATATTTTGCCACCACAGCTGCGCCAGGCGCGGATAATCGGGCACGTTGGTGCCGGTGGGTGACCAGCGCTTGCGAGCGGGCGAGCGGTAGAATTCAACCAGGCCGCCCAATTTAGGCGCACGTTCCGTGAAAGAGTCGTGCTGGATCGTGGATTCACGGATAAAGGTAAGGCCGGCATGGGCCTTCTTCACATCGACCGTCTTCGACGTCACGAACTGAGCGTAAAGCCACGCGGCCTTGGCGCGGTCCATCGGCGTCGACTTCATCAGCGTCCAGGAGCCGGCGTCCTGATATCCGACCTTCATGCCTTCTTCCCAATAGGCGCCGTGCGGGCTGGGCGCCATGCGCCAGCGCGGTGAACCGTCTTCGTTGAGGACAGCCGCCGCTTCTTCGCCAACCATGTTGGCGGTGAAGGTCGTGTACCAGAAGATCTGCTGCGCGATGGCTCCTTGCGCAGGGACAGGGCCGGCTTCGGAAAAGGTCATTCCCGCCGCCGAGGGAGGCGAGTATTCGTTGAGCCACTTGGAGTATTTGTCGAGCGCATAGACCGCAGCCGGCGAATTAGTCGCCCCCCCGCGCGCTACGCACGAGCCGACCGGTTGCGACGCGTCGTTCACACGGATGCCCCATTCATCGACCGGCAGACCGTTGGGCTCTCCAATCGAGCCCATGCCCGCCATCGACATCCACGCATCGGTGAAGCGCCAGCCGAGCGAGGGGTCCTTCTTGCCGTAGTCCATGCTGCCATAGACGGTGACGCCGTCGATCTCGCGGCCCGTGAAGAACTCCGCGATGTCTTCATACGCCGCCCAGTTTACCGGCACGCCCAATTCGTAGCCGTACTTGGCGCGGAAATCGGCCTTAATCGCCGGATCGGTGAACCAGTCGTAGCGGAACCAATAGAGGTTCGCGAACTGCTGATCGGGTAATTGGTAGAGCTTGCCATCCGGACCGGTGGTGAAATCGGTGCCGATGAAATCGTCGAGATCCAGCGTCGGGCTGGTCACGTCCGCGCCGTCGCCCGCCATCCAGTCAGTCAGGTTGCGCACTTGCTGATAGCGCCAATGGGTGCCGATCAGATCGCTGTCGTTGACGTAGGCGTCGTAGATATTCTCGTCCGACTGCATCTGCGTTTGCAGCTTTTCAACGACATCGCCTTCACCGATCAGATCGTGCGTGACCTTGATCCCGGTGATCGCGGTAAAAGCGGGGGCGAGCACGCGCGCTTCGTATTCGTGCGTGGCGATGGTTTCGGAAACGACGGTGATCGACATCCCCTGATAGGGCTCCGCCGCCTGCATGAACCAGGCGAGTTCGGCCTCCTGCTCTTCGCGGGTGAGGGCGGATTGATCGCCGATCTCATCGTCCAGAAAGGCTTTGGCGGACGCTTGGCGTTCGGCTTCGGTGGGGACTACAAAGTCGCTCTCGGCGCTTTCGGAACACGCCATCAACGCCAGGCATGCGCCTGCAACTATTACGCTTCTCATCAAGTCCCTCTCACCCATGTCTCTTTTGTCTGGCCTGTCATACCCAGCGGAAAACGACAATGGCAAACACCGCGCACACGATCAGTGCGCCGTATTGCGAGGCGTCAGTCAGGCCGATCCACGCGAGGTTGATAAAGGCCGAACCGAGCAGCGTGATAAACACGCGGTCGCCCCTTGCGGTCTCTATCCCCAGGATGCCGGTGCGCGGGACACTGGGCCGCCAGATGGCGAGCGCGCTCATCACGCCCAGCATCGCGGCGATCGCGCCGAAGAAAAGCGCGGTGGGCAAAGTCCAGGCCATCCAGTCCATAATCGTCTCTCCCGACCTAAACCCTGCCTAGCGCAAAGCCTTTGGCGATATATCCGCGTACAAAGTAAATCACGATCGCGCCCGGAATGATCGTCAACACGCCTGCGGCGGCGAGCACGCCCCAGTCGAGGCCTGAGGCCGACACCGTGCGGGTCATGATCGCGGTGATGGGTTTGGCGTCCACACTGGTCAGCGTGCGGCTGAGAAGCAGCTCGACCCAGCTGAACATAAAGCAGAAGAACGCCGCCACCCCGATCCCCGGCGCGATCATCGGCACAAAGATGCGGGTGAAAAAGCGCGGGAAGCTGTAACCATCGATAAAGGCGGTCTCATCAATTTCACGCGGAACGCCGCGCATGAAGCCTTCCAAGATCCACACCGCGAGCGGCACGTTGAACAGACAATGGGCGAGCGCCACCGCCATATGCGTGTCGAACAGATTGACGCTGGAATAGAGCTGAAAGAACGGCAGCGCGAAGACAGCGGGCGGTGCCATGCGGTTGGTCAGCAACCAGAAGAACAGATGGTTGTCGCCCATGAACCGATACCGGCTGAAAGCGTAGGCGGCGGGCAGCGCGACCAGCAGTGCAATCACGGTGTTGAGCGACACGTAAATGAAGCTGTTCACATAGCCCATATACCACGATGGATCGGTCAGGATCTCGGTGTAATTGGCGAAGGTCAGATCCTGCGGGAACAGCGTGAACGCGCCGAGGATCTCCGAATTCGACTTCAGGCTCATGATGACCAGCCAATAGATCGGCACCAGCACGAACAGCAGATAGGCGGCCATGATTACGCCGGGGAAACGCAGCTTGCTCACGATCCGGCCTCCTCTTTATCCGCGCTCATCATGACGGTGTAGAACACCCAGGATACGAGCAGGATGACGAGGAAATACATCAAGGAGAACGCGGCGGCTGGCCCCAGATCAAACTGGCCCAGCGCCATCTTCACAAGGTCGATCGACAGGAACGTCGTCGCGTTGCCGGGGCCTCCGCCGGTCAGTACGAAGGGTTCGGTGTAGATCATAAAGCTGTCCATGAACCGCAGCAGCACCGCGATAATCAAAACGCCGCGCATTTTGGGAAGCTCGATAAATCGGAAGACGTTCCAGCGGCTCGCCTGATCAATCTTGGCGGCTTGGTAATAGGCGTCTGGAATGGACCGCAGTCCGGCATAGGCAAGAAGCGCCACGAGTGAGGTCCAGTGCCAGACGTCCATCATCACGACGATCACCCATGCATCGACGGCGTTCTGAGCGTAATTAAACTCAATGCCCATTTGCGCGAGCGTGTGTCCGAGCAGCCCGATGTCGGAACGCCCGAAGACCTGCCAAATCGTCCCCACGACATTGTACGGGATCAACAGAGGCAGCGCGATCAGGACCAGACACGCCGACGCCAGCCAGCCTTTCTTAGGCATGGAAAGCGCGACCAGTATGCCAAGCGGAATCTCGATCAGAAGAATGATACCCGAAAACAGCAATTGCCGGCCCAGCGCGTCCCACAGCCGGTCCGACCGCAGGATTTCGCGGTACCATTCAAGGCCCACCCAGAAAAACTCGTTGCCGCCAAAGCTGTCCTGAAACGAATAGTTCACGACGGTCATCATCGGGATGATCGAAGAGAAAGCGACGAGCGCAAGGACCGGCAAAACCAGAAACCACGCGCGTTGATTGGTGGTCTTTTGGGTCATGACGCGCCTCCTTCAATGCGCCAGTCATTGGCGAAGATGCCGATCTTGTCCGTATCAAAAGTGACCTTCGTCATGTCCGCTTCGATCGTGGTTTGCGCGTCGAGGACAAGGGTGATGTCCGTGCCCATTACACTGCCGTTCACAAAGGTGCGACGGCCAACATCGCGCACGCTATTTATCTGGATCGGCAGGCCTTCGTCTTTGGAGAGCGCAGCAAATTCCGGGCGGATGCCCAGAGTGATCTCGCCTTTGGGCGTGCCGTAATCGGCGGGCAGGGCAATCGCCTCGCCGCCCAGCATCGCCCGCCGCCCTTCGACCGACACCGGCAAAAGGTTCATACCCGGTGAGCCGACGAAATGGCCGACAAAGGTGTGCGCGGGCCGTTCAAACAGCTCTTGCGGGGTGCCGATCTGAACGATCCGCCCCTCGTGCATGACGACCACTTTCTCTGCGAAGGTCAGCGCCTCGGTCTGATCGTGCGTCACATAGATCATCGTGTGCCCAAATTCGCGGTGCAGGCTTTTGAGCTGAGTGCGCAATTCCCATTTGAGATGCGGGTCAATAACGGTCAGCGGTTCGTCAAACAGGATCGCGTTCACATCATCGCGCACCACGCCCCGGCCAAGCGACACCTTTTGCTTGAGGTCTGCGCTCAGGCCGCGTGCCTTCTTTGAAAGGTGGTCCTCAAGCCCGATCATACGCGCCACCGTCGCCACGCGCTCAGCCACATAGCTCGCCTCCGCGCCCCGATTGCGCAGCGGAAAGGCGAGGTTATCGCCCACGCTCATCGTGTCGTAGACCACCGGAAACTGGAACACCTGCGCGATATTGCGCTCAGCGGTCGACGCCGCCGTAACATCACGATCGTCGAAAAGGATCCGCCCGCGCGTCGGCGTCAGCAGGCCCGACATGATGTTGAGCAAAGTCGTCTTGCCGCAGCCGCTCGGCCCCAGCAGCGCGTAAGCGTGCCCGTCCTCCCAGGTGTGGTCGACCTGTTTGAGCGCGAAGTCGTCGTCCGACTGTGGATCGGGCGCGTACGAATGCGCGAGGTTTTCGAGGGTGATTGAGGCCACGTCTAACCTCCCGCCGCAATCGCTTCGAGGGGCGCTGCGTTGATGCTCTGCCCATCGCTGTCAAAGACGAAGAAGTCGGACGGCCGCGCGCCCAGTTGCAGCGTCTGGCCCACCTCAAACTCGCGAAAGCCGGAGACCAGCGCGATCCAGCGTTCGCCCATGGTCTCACAATGAACGAAGGTCTCCGAACCGGTGAGTTCGGTCACGATAACCTTGGCGTCGAACGTGATGTCGCCCGGTTCTATTTCGTCGACCTTGAGATGATGTGCGCGAAGCCCTGCGCGACAGGCGCCGCCGGGCGAGGGCTGGAAAGCACCATCGAGCACTATCCTTTGCCCGTTCGGGAATGCGATGTGCGACCCGTCTGCTTGAACGTGTGCGAAGTTCATCGGCGGGTCGGAATAGACACTGGCGGTGATCTCGTCGGCTGGCGCGCGATAGACTTCGCTGGAGGGTCCAAACTGCGTGATCCGCCCCTCCCAAAGGGTCGCGGTGTTGCCGCCCAGCAGCAGCGCTTCTTCGGGTTCGGTGGTCGCGTAAACAAAGATCGCGCCCGACGCAGCGAGCAGTCGCGGAAGCTCAACCCGCAATTCCTCGCGCAGCTTGTAATCGAGATTGGCGAGCGGTTCGTCCATCAGGACCAACCCTACATCCTTCACCAGCGCGCGCGCCATGGCGCAGCGCTGCTGTTGACCGCCCGACAGCTCTGAAGGTTTGCGATCGAGCAGCGGCGTCAGCTTGAGCAGATCGGCCATCTCGCGCACCTTGCGATCGATCTCTTGCGAAGATCGCTTTTGCAGGCGCAGAGGGGAAGCGATGTTCTCGTACACGCTCAGCGAAGGGTAGTTGATGAACTGCTGGTAGATCATCGCGACTGCGCGATCCTGCACGCGCCGTCCGGTGACCTCCTCACCGTCCCAAAAGATCGCGCCCGTATCCGGTACTTCCAGCCCAGCCATGATCCGCATCAGCGTTGTCTTGCCCGCCAGCGTCGGCCCAAGAAGGACGTTCATCGTCCCCCTTTCAAGCTCAAGGTCGACCGGGTGGATATGCACCGCCCCGTCCACTGACTTTGACGCACCGGTGATGCGAAGGCTCATGATCTGGATCCCAACATGAAAGGCGACATCCAAAGCACTGAGGCACGGCGAAGGCAATTGCGAGCCTGCGACAAAACCGGATTGATGCCCGATTTTTCGAGCCCTCCGTCGCCCCGTACCAAGCGCTCTTGCCTCTTTGAAGGACGGCTGAAACAACGGGCTCAGTTGGCCGCCAAAGGGAGAGAGATGTGCCGTTTCGTATGACCGATATGGTGGGATGCGAGTTTCCACTGTTCGCCTTTTCGCACTGCCGCGACGTGGTTGCCGCAGTCAGCCGCGCAGGGGGCTTTGGCGTGCTGGGCGCGGTGAGCTTTACGCCTGAACAGCTGGAGACTGAGCTGCAATGGATCGACGATCATGTCGATGGCAAACCCTACGGCGTCGACGTGCTGATCCCCGAAGTGCAGGCGGTCGATCACGCGGTGACCGCCGATGAAATCGTCGCCGCGATTCCCGCGCAGTACCGCGATATGACGGTCAAGATTCTCGAAGAAGCTGGCGTCAGCACCGAGGGCACCGGCCCGATTAGCGGATCGCAGAGGCCCAACACCTCGCTTGGCACCGAATTGCTTGAAGTCAGCTTCAACCACCCGGTGCGCCTGATCGCCAACGCGCTCGGCACCGCGCCGCCTTCGATGATCGAGGCGGGTAAGAAACACGGCATCCCGGTTGCCGCTCTTGTGGGCGCCAAAGAGCACGCGATGAAGCAGATCGAGGCGGGCGTGGACCTGATCATCGCGCAAGGCGGCGAGGGCGGGGGTCATTGCGGCGAGGTCTCCACCATCGTGCTCGTGCCCGAAGTGCTCGCGGCGATTGAGAAATCGGGCACGGATATCCCGGTGCTCGCGGCGGGCGGCATCATGAACGGCAAGCAGATGGCCGGCATGATGGCGATGGGCGCAGCGGGGGCGTGGTGCGGCAGCGTGTGGCTCGCGACGGCCGAGGCGGAAACGCACGAAGTGTTCCGCGAGAAAATGGTCGCCGCCACCAGCCGCGACACAATCCGCTCCAAGCATCGCACCGGCAAATACAGCCGACAGCTGCGATCCGGCTGGCATGCGCAGTGGGAAGAGGCCGGAATGCCAGCGCTGCCGATGCCGTTGATGATGCTGCTCAGCGAGCCCGTCCTGCGCGCCATCGACAAGGCGGCGGTAAACGGCAACGCGAAAGCGCAGGATCTGTGCTCCTACTTTGTCGGACAAGGCGTAGGCCTCGTCACCGAGGTGCGCAGCGCCGGGGGCGTGGTGCAGGACTTCAAGCGCGAGTTCGCGGAAGGGTTTGAGGGGCTGGCGAGCGCGTTTGAGTAACGCTTTGATAAAGCGGGATGTGGCAGAGCCTTCGTCGAAATCTTGCGATGAGGCCCGTCTCTTGCCAGCACAAACACATCTGACGATTTGGCGAAGCGTCTTCGCATGCCTGATGGCCACCGCAATGTGGCTCTTGGCTGCTTGTGGGGTCATGAACGAGGACAAAGCCCCCGATTACCGATATCGACTAACGGTCGAAGTTGACACGCCTGAGGGGCTCAAAACCGGCTCCAGTGTGATCGAGGTGCAGCAAACGCTGGTGCGGCCGGGGTCGTCTCCAGGAAGCCAAGGCGTATCGCGCAAGGTTCGCGGTGAGGCTGTCGCAGTGGATTTGCCGGGTGGGAAGACTCTGTACGCTTTGCTGCGCTCAGACAACAATGTGGACTGGGCGAGCTTGCTCTTCGTCTATCTTGCCGGGCCCAGCACGGACCCAGATTTCGTTGATCAGCTGGACGACGTTCAGGATGTGAGCGGCGAACAAGTTGTGCCTCGGAGATGGCCGCCCGTAGGCTTTTTACCAGAACGGTCGGCCTATCCAATTGTGGTGACCTTTGCGGATGAGGCTGATCCCACCAGTATGGTGCGGGTCGATCCGGATGATTTAAGCGCGAGTTTTGGTGAGGGAGTGTCGCTCAAGCGCCTGACTGCCGAGCTTACCAATGATGATGTCACCACTGGCATTACAGAGCGGTTGGGATGGGTGGGGCAGTCATTCAAGAATTATCAACGCGAGGATTTCCCTAGTTCGATCCCGGTCGGCGATATCAATGGGCTGTTTCAGAAGGGTCAATAAGTTTGGATTGGCAAGTCCTTCCTTCACCGCACCAACGGTTTCCCAGCCTCGTTCCACCCCAACATCCCCGCGTCCAAATGCGCGACATCCTTGAACTCCGCCTCCTGCATAGCGGCGACCGCTTTGGCGCTGCGGCGGCCTGAGCGGCAGTGGACGAGGTAGGCGGAGTCCTTGTCGAGCTTGGCGAGGTCTTCGATGAAGCTCTCGCTGCGCGCGTTGAGGTTCACCGCGCCCTCGATATGGCCTTGGGCGAACTCCTCCGGCGTGCGCACGTCGAGCACGATCAGATCGGCCTTATGCGAAATCATCGCGCTCGCGTCATCGACACTGACATTGCGGAAGGCGGCGGTTTCGCTGGCGGTGCGGCTGGGCGCGCGCTCTGCGGCGGCCAGAGTGGGCATGCCGGGAAGGACCGAGGGATCGCTGTCCTTCTTGCTCTCACCCGAACAGGCGCTGACGGTGATGGCGAGCGGGACAAGCAGGGCGATGGAGCGGGCAAGCGGCGTCATGGCGGGTCCTTTGTGGCGCGAAGGGGAAAGCGTCTCGCGCACTTTACGCAAAGAGGGCGGGGCGTCCAAGCCCTTTGCCAATTCCTTGGCGCGAAGCGATCGGTTGTTCGTTTTCCTACTCAGGGGCGATGCGGCATGGTGCCTCTATGGTTTCTGACAGCCTCTCCTTTAAGTCCAACACAACGCTCGCGCGAAAGGTGACACTTTTGGCGGCTGGGGGGTGCACAAAGCCCCGGCCTGCGCGGGTTTGCGGGCCGAGCGGACTTTTGCAAGACCGGGGGGGTGCGTGTAACACCGCGCTTGAGAAACGCCACGAAAGCGCCGCGCTCCGAGCCCTGCGAAAAGGCCAGAATAGACAAGCGCGGGCGGACACGCTTTACTGCCTCCCAAACAAAGACCGTCAGGCCAGGGAGAGAGACGCCATGACACATCGACAGGCCTATACGGCCAAAGCCTTCTGGGCCGCCCCCCTCTTGGCGCTCGGTGCGCTTGGGCTATCAGCCTGCGCGGGGGAGGGGATCACCGGGGACGCCTTGGTCGCGGCTGATGCGGATGATGCGAACTGGATCACCCATGGGCGCACCTATTCCGAACAGCGCTTCTCTCCACTGACCAAGATCAACGCGCAGAGCGTCGGCGATCTGGGGCTGGCTTGGTACGCCGATATGGACACCGCGCGCGGGCAGGAAGCGACCCCGCTGGTGATCGACGGCAAGCTGTACCTCACCACTGCGTGGTCCAAGGTGAAAGCGTTCGACGCGGCGACGGGCGAGGCCTTGTGGGATTACGACCCCAAGGTTCCCGGCGAAACCGGGGTGAAGGTGTGCTGCGATGTCGTTAACCGGGGTGTGGCGGCGTGGGGCGATGCGCTGTTCCTAGGCACGCTGGATGGGCGGCTGGTGAAGCTCAATCGCGAGACCGGCGCGGTCGAATGGGAGGTCGTCACCGTCGATCAGGACATGGCCTATTCGATCACCGGCGCGCCGCGCGTCATCGATGGCAAGGTCATCATCGGCAATGGCGGCGCGGAGTTCGGCGTGCGCGGCTACATCGCGGCTTATGACGCGGATACGGGCAACGAGCTGTGGCGCTTCTACACCGTGCCTGATGGCACCGAAGGCGAGGACGCGCCCGCGCACCTGACAGCGGCTGCGGACACCTGGAATATGGAGGCGCTTGCCGGGTCCGATGCGATTGGCGGCGGCGGTACGGTGTGGGACTCGATGGCCTACGATCCTGACCTCGACCTGCTGTACTTCGGTGTGGGCAATGGTTCGCCCTGGAACCGCGCCTATCGCTCGCCGGGAGAGGACGGCACGGGCGAGGGCGACAACCTCTACCTCTCCTCCATCGTTGCGGTGCGGCCCGATACGGGCGAGTATGTCTGGCACTACCAGACCACGCCGGGCGAAACGTGGGACTACACCGCGACGCAGCACATCATCCTCGCCGACATGGAGATCGATGGCGAGGCGCGGAAAGTCCTGATGCAGGCGCCCAAGAACGGGTTCTTCTACGTCCTCGACCGCGAGACGGGCGAGTTCATCTCCGCTGAGGAATACATCCCGCAAAACTGGGCGGAGGGGATCGATGAAAACGGCCGCCCGATCTTCAACGCGGAAACTCGCGTCGACAAAACGGGCAAGCCCGCGCTGGTGATGCCGGGGCCCTTGGGCGGCCACAACTGGCACCCGATGGCGTATCATCCGGGCGAAAACCTCGTCTACATTCCGGCGTTTGAGGCGGCGACCGTTTACGCGCCCGAAGCCGATTGGAAGCCCGACCGCGCGCGCGGGTTCAACGTCGGCTTTGATCTGGGCGCGGGTGATCTTCCGCCCGATCTCGGCATTCGTCGCCAAGTCTATGGCACGGTGAAGGGCAAGCTGACCGCGTGGGATCCGGTGAAGCAAGAGGCGCGCTGGACCGTGGAGCATCCCGGCCCGTGGAACGGCGGCATTCTGGCGACCGGCGGCGATCTGGTGTTTCAGGGCAACTCATCGAGCGAGTTTGCGGCCTACAAGGCGGATACGGGCGACAAGCTTTGGAGCTTCGCCGCGCAGACCGGCGTCGTCGCGCCGCCGATGACCTACACGGTCGATGGCGAGCAATATATCGCGGTGCTGGCCGGGTGGGGTGGCGCCTATGCAATCACGGCGGATGGCCATCTGATCAACGATCAGGGACCGGTGCGCAACGTCTCGCGCCTGCTGGTGTTCAAGCTAGGCGGTAGCGCCGAACTTCCGCCCGAAATGGAGCTCGCCAGCCTCCCGCTTGACCCGCCGCCAAGCCGTGCGAGCGCGGAGACCATCGCCATTGGTAAGGCGAAGTATGCGCGTTACTGCGCGGTGTGCCACGCCCCGGCGGCTGTGGGATCGACCGAATTGCCCGACCTTCGCCGTTCAGGCGCGCTCGGCAACGCTCAGGCGTGGAAAGCGGTCGTCCACGAAGGCATTCTCAAAGACAACGGCATGGTGAGCTTTGCCCCGTCGCTGTCGGTTGAGGAGGTCGAGGCAATCCGCGCTTACGTTATTCAACGCGCTAACGAAGACAAAGCGCTGGAGGCCGCGACGGCGGAGCAAGTCGCGGCGCAAAAGGCGGGTAGCGACCAAGGCTGACTGTCCGCAATCAGGGCAAGAGAAAACCGGCCTCCCGCACTTGGCGAGAGGCCGGTTTTTCATTGCCCTAAAGGCGTTGAGCCTGAAGCCCTATTGGCCGATTTCGGTCGGAAAGGGCGGGGCGGGTTTGACCGGTGTTTCGAAGGTTTCCAGGTCCTCCAGCACCTTGGCAATCGCTGCGTCCAGCTGCGTATCAACTCCGCGGTCGAGCGCCATCTGGTCCAGACCCACATCGATATCCGGCGGCGTGCCCTCGTTTTCGATGCTGTATTCTCCGTTTGCGTCGAAGAAGCGGAAGAACGGCACCGTCAAAGTGCCGCCATCAATCAGGCCTGGGTTGGTGCTGATCCCAATCAGGCCACCCCAGCTGCGTTTGCCGATCAATGTACCGATACCCGCCTGGCGGAAGGCGTAGGGCATCCAGTCCCCACCAGACCCGGCGTCCTGGTCAATCAGCATAACCTTGGGACCGTAGATCGCGCCGCCCGGTGTGGCCCAGTCGAGGCCATGGCGATCTTTCCAACCCGACAGCCATTGGCGGCTCAAAATGTCGATGATGTAGTTCGCCGCCTGACCGCCGCCATTGGAGCGTTCGTCAAGGATCAACGCTTCTTTGTCGGTCTGCGAAAAGTACATTCGGTTGAAAAGGGAGTAACCCGCGCCAGCGGTGTTGGGCATGTAGACATAAGCAACGCGGCCATTGGTCTTTTCATCAACATAGCGGCGATTGTCTTCAATCCACGACCACAGACGCAGCAACCCTTCGCCACCGATGGGTTCGACCGTCGACGTGCGACGCTCTCCAGTGGGGGATGAGGCGACGGTCAATTCAATTTGAGTGCCGACCGAGCCCGACAACGCTTGGTAGATGTTGTCATCCGCGCTCAGCTTCATACCGTTCACCGCGATGATGTAGTCGCCTTCGGTGACGTCCACGCCTGGCTTAGCCAGAGGCGCGTTGAGATCCGGGTTCCATTCTTCGCCGTCAAAGATCCGTTTGATGCGGTACAATCCGTTTTCCCGCGCGATATCCGCACCGAGCAGGCCGGGCGACGTCGTATCCGAACGGAACTGATCGCCGCCCGCCACATAATTGTGGCCAACGCCCATCTCACCGGTCATTTCGACCAGCAATTCGTTCAAATCCTCGCGCCGTCCGACATGGGCGAGTAGCGGTTCAAACTTGGCGCGAACCCCGGCCCAATCAAGGCCGTGCAACTTCGGATCGTAGAAATACTCCTTCTCCATCCGCCACACGTCGCCGAAAATCTGCGTCCATTCCTTGGCTGGATCAACGAACAGCTTCACGCCCGACATATCGATTGGTTTGGGATCAAGTTTCTTGCCCGCCGGCGAAGTTAGCAACATGCCTTGCGCGTTGCCGAGCAGCAGCTTGTCGCCATCTTTGTCGGTGGTCACAAACGTGATGCCGGGCGCAACCGGAGTGGCTTCGCGATCCTTGAAATCGAAACGCAGAAGTTTGAAGCGTTCCGCGCCGGTACCTGGCCCGTTGGCCGATCCGGGCTGCGGGCTTTCGACCGCGAAAAGCGCGCCGTCTTTGGCGGTGGCGAGGCCGACATAGCCGGCTTCGGCCATTGGCAACGCCACGATGCGACGGTTGATGCCTTGCGGCGCGACTTTGACGCCCTCGTCCTCCTTCTCAGCCTTTTCTTCGCCGTCCTTGCCTTTCTCGGCGTCGTCTTCTGAAGGATCTTCCTCATTGGCCAGAACAGGAGCAAGCGGGCTTTCGCCGTCCGCTTCCAGCACGGCGGCGTAGACCGCAGCGCGATAAGGCCGATCCTGCGTTGTCATGTCGAGCCCGCCATAGACCGATCCGGCGTTGGTCGAGGCGGTGAAGAACAGAAGCTTACCGTCTTTTGAGAACACCGGAGAACCGACATCAGCGTAGCCGCGCGTCACCGTGTAGGCCTTGCGCGTATCGAGATCGTAAAGGCTCAGCATCGCGTTGACGTTCTGACCGCGGGTCGTGAAGGCCATCCAGCGACCTTGCGGCGACATCACCGCGTCAAAACCGCCATTGCGACGCGGGCTGGTTGCGATTTCCCAACTGCGACCGGTGGCGACATCCATACCCATCAGCTTCAGATCGCTGGTGGAATAGACGATTGTGTTGCCCTTATTACCCCAGTCGATAAGGTTGTAGAACCGTTCGCCAAGCGCAATCGTGCGGACCGCTTTGGTTCCGGTCTGGTCCTCGATCTTCAAAACCTGACCTGCGCCATCATCGGTGATGTAGGCGAGCTTTGTCCCGTCGTCCGACCAAAGGCCGTTGTAATCGCGCACATCGCTGCTTTGCGAGATATTGCGCACGCTGCCCTTATCGGTCGGGACGGTGAAGACCTCGCCGCGTGCGGTCACTGCCACGCGCGCGCCGGACGGCGAAAGCGACGCGCTGGTCATGTTACCGGCCACGCTTTTCCATTCCGCGCGGCGTGCTGGAAGGTCGGCGACCAGGGAGATAGGCAGACGCGTCGTTTCAGCGCTGGCGACATCGAAGGAATGAAACACCCCGCCCGCCTCGTAAACGATGCGGCCGTTCTTGGCGGTGATGTTGCGAATGTCCCAATCGCTTACCTGCGTCAGTTGCGTGACGGTGCGCGTGCCGGGGTCGTAGCGGAAGATATTGGCGCGCGTGTTCCAACGGTCCGACAGGAAATAGAGCTGGCCGTCCATCCAGACCGGATCGAATTCGGTCGTGCGTTCGCCGGGAACGGTTTCCTGCGTGTCCGCTTCAAAGTTCAACAATTCAAGCGAGGGCGTCAGCCCGCCGCGATAACCGCGCCAGCCGTTGACGCCGCCGGTCAGCACCGCGTTCCCTGATCGCCAGGGGACGTTGGTGAAGATCGTGCCGGTCTCGTCATAAGCGCCGCCTTCGACCACCGCTTCGGACACCTTCACCGGCAGAGCGCCGTCGAGACCCACATGGAAAAGCTGAGCCGAGCGGCCCGAATTGCGTTCACGCGTGCTGATCATCGCGACCGTCTTGCCATCAGGCAACCAGTCGAGCGCTTCATCGCTGCCCGGGTGCCATGTCAGGCGCTGCGGCTCTCCGCCGGTAACATCGATAACGAACACATCGTTGTTGCCATCATAGCTGGCTGTATATGCGATCTTGGTTCCATCCGGAGAGAAGACCGGGTCGCGTTCGTTCGCGGGGTGCGAGGTGAGGCGCACCGGGTTGCTGCCATCGGCGTTGGAGATCCAGATGTCGCCCGCATAGGCAAAGGCGAGCTTGTTATCCGACAACGCAGGATCGCGCAGCAGCTTGGTCTCGTTTTCCTGAGCCACCGCCATAGGCGTGGCAAAGGCGCTCGTGGCCATAAGGGCGGCCGCAAACCATTTCAGCTTCATACAGGTTCTCTCCAACAAGACGCCGCGCAAGCCTCCTTCCCCGAATGTTGCGGGGCAAGCGCGGATAAAAACGCTGGCCGAAGTGAAAGAGCATCCGCGCGGACCACGCAACCGCTTTCTCGTAGGGGAAGGGCGGTTCATCGCGCCGATCTCGACCAAGGGGCGACGGAGCGGGACCAGCGTCGATCCGGCTGAAGGGATGCTTTAGTCGAACACCAGGAAGTAAACCGCGTTCCCATCGCCTTCATTGGTGAGTTCAATCTCGTAGCGTTGTGTGAACATTGGCGTGAAGCGGCAGGCCAGGCTTTTCAGCGGGCGCTGGGTGCACACTTCGCGCGCCTTCGCATCGCTGACTTTCATGCGCACCGGGCCGAGCCCTTTGTGCGCAACCGAAAGCGTGCTGGCCTCGCCCGATTTGAAGGTCTGCGCGCTGCGCCACACTTCTCCCGGCGCGAGCTCTCCGCGCACATAGGCCGGGCCAAGCAGACGTCCACGAAAGGGCGGAAGTTTCGCGCCAGAGGCCGCTTGCCACATCGCCAACGTGTCGGTCTGACTTTCGTCGAGCGGTTTGATCCGACTGGCGGTCAGCGCGGTGACGACATCGGTCAGAGTGCCCTTGTCGCCCGCCTCATAGGCTTGTTCTCCCCGTGCAAGGCGTATCGCAATTGCCTCAGCGCGGGTTGCTGCATCCGAGGCAATGGCGGCGCTAGTAGAGGGAGCTTTGGCCCCAGAAGAGGCGCACGCTGACGCAAGCGCTGCGCTGGCGCAAAGCGTTGCAATCGTGGCTGAGATCCTGGTCTTCATGGCGGTGCACTATCTACGCCTCGGACGAGCGCCAGACTTGCACATTCTCGACAGGGAAAGGCGAGTTGCTGGCAGCGCGATTTTCATGATGGTGGTCCTAGCCGAAAGCGCGCGCCAACCTTGCTGTCCTCGACGCTCAGTTGAAGACCGTGCCGTTCCGCAATGGCGTGGGCGAGAGCCAGGCCAAGGCCGCTGCCATGAACCTCTCCATCCGCCGGGCCGCTGCGGAAAAAGCGATCAAAAATGCGCGTCCGATCTGCTTCGGGAATTCCGGGGCCGTCATCGCGCACAGTTAGAACCGGTCCGCTTGCGTTTTCAGTCAGGCTGACTTCGACATGGCCCCCGGTCGGAACGTATTTAAACGCGTTGTCGAGCAGATTGGTGAGGACCCGGCTCAATTGCCATTCCTCGCCTTGGAATTGGATACCTTCGGCGACATGCCAGGTGAACCGATGACCGGTTTCTTCGGCTGATCCGTCGTAAAGCTCGCAGATGCGCAGGACCATGGCGGACAGGTCGAACTCTTTGAGACCTGCCTTATCGCCCTTACGCGCCTTGCTCGAGGCTATGTCGAGCAGCGACTCCAATGTTTGCACCAGCCGCCGAATCTCCTCTCGCGCTTCGATCAACTTTTGCGCGACCTCGCCTTTCGGATTGACACTGAGCGCTTTGACCAGCCGGTTATCGAGGTGCTGCAAAGGCGTGCGGATTTCGTGCGCCAGTTGATCGGAGGTGTCGCGATAGGCTTCCATGAGATTGCGCACCCGCGCCAGAGCTGCGCCGCTGTGAGCGGTGAGCTCGTCGATCTCGTCCCCTTCATCGGGTGTCGTCAGGGCGGAGAGAGTGACTTCGTGCGGACCGCGAAAGGCAGCGTTGATCCGTTCAATCCGCCGGCCAAGGCGCACAGCGGCAAGCCGACCCAGCAACACAACGAGAGCGACAAGCACCGCGCCTCCGAACAAGAAGACCAAGGCAATACGTTGCAGCAGCGGCTCGCTATCCGCCATTCCGCGCGCGACCACGAGGCGCAGGTCTTCGTCCAATTGCACCGCGCGGGCAAAACCCTGACTGTTTTCGCCTATAGGAATTAGGCCGCTTTCCGACACGCGTGGGTCCAGCTCGGGCCAATCCGCCAGATCGCCAGCCAGACGCGCGCCTGTGTCGCCGGCAAGGTAGTAATGCGGCGTGTTGCCCTCGATCGGGATCACCGCGACCCGGTCGGTGATGCGTTGGACCAGTTCCTCGCGCCCGTTGGTTGCGTAAATGTCTACCAGCCCCGCAATATCGATATCGACCTGCGTTTGCGCGCCTTCTTCCAGCGTAGCCTTCACGGTCTGATGCGTCGTCCACCACAAACCGATCAGGAGGATGACCGAGAGCAATCCGGCGCCCCAGACTAGGCGGGAAAAGATCGATTTCGTGGGCTGCGACAATGTTCGCTCTCGCTATCGCCCGTCGAGGATACGGTAACCCGAACCCCAGATCGTTTCGAGCGCGGGGGTATCAAAGCCCTCTTCAAGCTTGCGCCGCAACCGCCCGATATTGACATCAACGACGTTGGTTTGCGGGTCGAAATCCATCTTCCACACATCGCGCAGCAGCATTTCGCGCGTCACGATCTCGCCCGCGTTCTCCATGAAGTATCGGAACAGCTCGAACTCTTTGGGGCTCAGCGCGAGATGCTGGTTCTGGCGAAAGGCGGTGCGCGCTTTCACGTGGCATTCGAACTCGCCGTACAGGATCACCGCGCTGTGCTCGCGCCCCGAAGACCGGCGATGGAGCGCGCGCAAACGAGCGATCAGTTCTTCAGGTTCAAACGGTTTGGCGAGGTAGTCATCCGCGCCCGAATCCAAGCCCTCAGCCCGGTCGCTAGTGCGGCCCAAGGCTGAAAGGATCAGAATCGGCGTGCCAATTCCGCTCTCGCGTAGCCGGCGCGTGATGGTGAGCCCGTCAATGTCGCCCAGCATACGGTCCAGAATGATGACGTCGAACGCCTCCATCCCGGCGCGCAGCAGGGCAGCGCTGCCGCTCGATTCCCACACCAGCGTGTCGCCTGCGTTTGCCGCGACTTCGGTCACGGCCTGCGCGGAGCGTTGATCGTCCTCGACATAGAGAATTTTGAGCGGATCCATACTCAATCCTGCGTCTGGCGCGGCTGCCCGAGCCATCACGACGCTCTCCCCCTGTTGCTGTGATCTTTGCTGCCACGCGCTCGCCCGTCGCGCAAGCGGGCCGAGCCGAGCAACACCAACGCCCAATGCAGAGGCGCGAAGACGAACACGCCGAAGACGGGAGAAGCCGTAAAGACTCCCCCCGCCCCCTCGGGTCGCCTCGTAGGAGAAGCGGCACACATGGGGTCAGTTGAGGGTTTCAACTGAAACCCACCCGGTGGTGCCGAAATTGTCCTTAACCTCTATGAACAGGCCGTCACGATTTCCCGTAGGTGTCAGCGTCGTGCCCACCCGCAGATCGCGCACTCTGGCGGCTTGCTTGCTAGGCTTGTCCATCATTGCAGTGGCAGCGGCGACGGTGGCGCCCGGAGTAGCTTGGGCGAGCGCCGGGGAGGCCGTCGCGACAGAAGCGATGGTCTGTTCCTGCGACACGACCTGGTTGAAGGCGAGGATGAACGCTTCGGTCAGCATCTTGCCCTTCTTGCTATCGCCATAGCCCGCCGCTTGAGCTCCGACATTCCACGCGCCGCCTCCGCGAAAATCGAGTGTGCTTTTCTTCACCACACCTTGCCCGGTGACGATTGTCTGCCCATTCATCGGGCTGAGCAGTTTGATGCCAGCGGCGACGCGCTTCTTCTTACCGCCAAAACCGCCGAACATGCCCATCAGCGCACCCGCGCCCGGAACGCGGCCCAACACTTGGCCCGCTGCGCCGGAACGCACCAGGCCATCCATCGCGAGGCCCTTGGCCGTCTCGATCGACTGGTCGACCTCTTCGCTGGTGCCTGCGACGATATTCATCAGGAAGTCAGCGGGTGTGCCCGCGGCCATGTTGTGCGGGGTGAAGCACCCGCTTTCGGTAGCCAGTGCGTTGACGAGCGAACGCGGCGAGCCCAGGCCGAACTCCGACCACCCTTGCGTGTCGCCATCGACAACGGCGATGGTGCCGAGGCTGGTTTCGCATTGCGTGAGTTGAACGGGCTCTCTCTTTTTCTTCTTCGCCATGGCCGGCGCGCTCGCGCTCATGGCGCCGGCGGCGACGGCGATAATCGCCAGGCTCGTGATGGATTTTGCGATTGTCGTTTTCATGTCTGTACTCCCCAAAGTGTTGCGATGGGCAGACTGTGTTCGAAGGGCGGGATTCGTCCCACACACAGTCTTGTTTAGAGAGATTACAAACCCCGTTAGGCGCCCTTCTGGAGCCTTTGGGGGGCGCTGTGACACGCCCCTTCTGGGACCTATTGAGCGCGCACCGATCCGGTTGGGCGGCCAAAGGTGATTGCGCCTCCCATAAGCGCCTCGGCTTGCCGGATTGCGACATCGCGCGACATCGCCGGGGTTATGGTCTGACCATTCGGCCCCTCGACACCCGGCGGCACCAATCCTTCGATCGGTGCAATCCCTTGCGGCGTAGCGCTACCCGAGCCGCCCCAGCGCGCCCACTCGCCGCCGGTCATGGTAGCGGGCACCACTCTCGGCGCGATGCTAGCCACGGAGCGGCTTTGAACGGCGCTGATGTCGGAGGTGCCGGGGTAGTTCGCCGGATCAAAGCTGCCTGGTGCGCCGAACAAGGCCGATCCGCCAATGTCCAGGTCCTCGGCAAAGATCGAGATGTTGTAGTTCATTGCGAACCGTTCACCCAGATTGGCGCCGCCGAACTGATACGACACCGCCGCCTGGCAGCCATTATTGGCGCACGCTGTCCCATCAATGGTGGCGTTGCTTTCGAACACTCCTTGAAGGCGCGTGGCGAAATTGGGGCTCTGGAACGACCAGGCGTAGACCGCATCGGGCATGCTCACTTCACCGGCAAAGCCGAGTCCGATTTGCGTCGGCGATTGCCAGTTGATCACCAGTGAGCCATCGAAAGAACCCGGCGCAGTGCGGCCATCCGAATAGGTCGGCGTGGTTGCGCCCAGCAGGTCGTAAGTGATCTCACCCGTTAGCGTGAAGTCACGGCTGACTACGCTGGCGATGGCCCAGTGCACCGCGTCGTTGGCGGTGGAGGTATAGCTGCGGTTGATCAGGTTGGATGTTCCATCAATCCAGCGACCGATAATGGCGTATTCATCGCCGATCACTTGATCACCCACCGCGCTACCTCGGGCGAAAGAGCCGATGGAGTTGAGAACACCATCCGGGCTCACATCGGTTTGGTTCGTGCGGCTGGTGCGGGTGAAGCCTTCTTCGCCGTAGGACAAAGCGGCGGTGACCAGCACGCTGGTGTCGAAATCCTCGACGCCGTCGGCTAGCGTCATGGTGCCGCCCGACCCATCATCCAAGACACCATTGCCAAAGATCGCCGTGCCGTTGATGTTTTTCCCAAACGTCCCGGTTTGCGCGGTGTAGGTCACCCCCAGCTCCAGCGCGTCATCGCCCGCGAAGTACCCCGCGAACTGGATCACGCAGGTCTCATCGCAGCTGTTGTCGCTGGTCGTGATCTGGTCCCCGCGAAACTCGAAGTTCACGTTGCGGCCAAAACGCACCCGGAACTCGCTGTCGCTTTGATCAGGGTTGGCGATGCCACCGGTCGAGGCGAAGCTATAGACGTAATCATCGCCGCTGGTGGGAAGCGTGATGCTGCCTTCCATGGCCACCGTTGGAGCGGATCCGAACAGCACGATCAAATCCGCCTGGAATTGACCGGGCGCGAGTGAACCATCCTGAATGGTCGGCGCGGTGGCTGCGATCAGTTCGTATTCGATCGAGCCTTTGGCGGGCAGTTCAAAGTCGCCCGTCGTCGGTCCCGCAAGCAAGTAATGGAAGCCCTGCGCGCTTGTGAGAACGCTATCCTCGCTGTTGGATGAAGTCTCATACTCGCCGTCCGTCCAGCGGCCGATGAGGAAGCGGGAATTGCCCGAAATGTCGGTGGCCGTGGTCGACCCGACACCGCGAGTGTTCACGCCATCCGACGTGGAGGTCAACGCTCCATTCGCGGCCAGTGTAAACGTGGGCAAGTCGAATCCGCTCAGCGAAAACGCCGCTGCCGATACGTTGTACTTCACGCCCGAGGCGGCCGCGAATTCGTTTGCAAAGTCGAGGATCAGAGGTGTGCCCGTGCCGGTGGGCACTTTTGGTGTTGGGTCAGGCCGGGTGCCCAGACCATCGATGGCGTCACCCGATTGACCAAAGATCGCGACGCCTTGCACGAAATTGTTCGCGCCCCGGTCAGCCACGTTGAAGGTGAATCCGGCGCTGGTGGCGCCATCGCCAAACAGCCCGCCGAAAACCTGCGCTTGGCAGAATCCGGTGCAGGTTGTGTCGGTCAGTCGGGTTATTGACGTGAATTGGCTTTCGAACCGGCCATTCCCATCGATAACTATCCCGGAAGTGCTGGGATCGACCGCGCCTCCCGCCGTGCTTACGCGGTAGCCTTCAGTTCGTGTCAGCAGATCGAAGTTGAAACCCACTTGCGCGGATGAACCAAACGCGACGCCGAGCTCGCCCGTAAAGAAGGCCTCGGAATCGGCGAGATCGCGGTTGTTGGTAGGCGCTGTCCCTCCGACAAGGGCGTATTTGATAACACCTGTGGTCGGAATGTTCGTTGCGGGCGTACCAACCAGCAAGTGGTCATTGCCGTTGGTTATGCCTCCGGAACGCGCTCCGACCAGATAGCGCGTCCAGGCGACGTCGTTTCCGATCCGACCAAATTCACGCAAGTCATCGTCGCGCGTCGAATAATCCGTGGTCACGCCAGTGGGGTTGAAGACGGTCAGGCTGGTGATCCGTCCCTCGTCGGTTATGTCTGCATCGACGGCCGCAATTCGCAGTCCGTCCGCAGCAAACTGCCAACCGTTGATCCCGTTCAGCGCGTTCAGCACGCGGTTCGCGTTGCCCGGTAGGCTGGCGAAATCATCCGCAGCGCCGCCCCCTTGGATAAAGGCGAAGTAATCGATGAAGAACTGGTTGAGCGCGGCGAAGCTGGTCAACCCGCCCTGTGCGCCTGCCAGCAGAGCGAGGTAGGCGTTCAAGATATCCTGGCTCAACACCGTGTATTCACTCGGCAAACCGCCATCGGCGAGGAACACGAAGTAGGCGTTCAGATCGGCAATGTACTGCGCGAAGACGGGCAGGCCTGCGAAGGTCACAGGGTCGCCTCCGGCTAAAACGAACGCGGCGTAATCGCTGAAGAATGCGTTGAGATCACCAAAACCGATTAGCCCACCTTGAGCGTCCCTCAGCGCAGCCAGAAAGGTGTTGAGGGTCGCCTGATCCAGTACCGTGTAGTCGGCGGGCAGGCCACCGCCTTCTAGGAACGCGAAATACTGGTTCAGCGCCGTGACGTAGTCGGCGTAAATCGGCAGTCCAGAAAAGGCGTTGGGTGCACCGCCGCCAGCGAGGAACGCGAAATAGGCCTGAAGCAGATCGGCGTTGGCGCCCAGCCGTTGCTCCAGTTCACCTGCCGTGTTCAGCGATTCGATAAAGGTGGCCAGAACGGAAAGATCGGTGTCCGCGAAGTCCGCCGGGAAGCCGCCTGCAGCGAGGAAATCCGCATAGGCGTTAAGCGCCGCGGCAAAGGCTCCGAAATCGGGCGGTACGGGCAGACCGGCAAAGGTATCCGGATTGCCTCCATCCGAGATGAAGGCGAAATAGGCGGCGTAGAATTCGGCGAGCTCCGGCAGGAACCGCCCTTTGGCGTTCGCGGCCTGCAATTCGGCGAGATACTGCGCGATCACTTCTTGGCTGAGCGGCTCGTAGGTTGTGGGCACGCCCCCTTGTGCGAGGAAGGCGAAGTAAGCCTGAAGCTCGGTCGCGTAGCCCGCGAAGATGTTCGCGTTAAGGCCTGCAAAGGCGTCAAAGTCGCCGCCCATATCGACGAAGGCGGAAAAGGCGGCGAAGAAATTCGCGTCCGCGCCGACAAAGCGATTGAGCGCTCCGGCGGCTTGCAATTCGGCTATGAAGGCTTGCAGCTGCGCGGGGTTGCCGCCGTCAAAGGCGCTGGGCAAATTGCCCGCGTCGAGGAACGTCCGATAGGCGGAAAGCTGCGCGGCGTAATCGGTAAAGATGTTGACCGGCAGTCCCGCAAAGGCATCGACATCACCGCCCGCGCGCAGGAAAGCGAGGTAGTCGGCGTAAAACTGCGCCTGATCGCCTAGAACCGCGTTGAGCAGGCCTGTATCCGACAAGGTCTCAAGAAACTGGCGCAAGGACGCCTGATCGACCGGCTCGTATTCGCTCGGCAAACGACCGGCGGCGAGGAAGGTAGAATAGTCGTCGAGCGCGCTTTGGAACTGGCCGGTGAAGGCCAGCCCGCCGTTCTGAAGGAATGCGGCCACTAACGCCTGATCCGCCGCGCTCAACTGCGCCGTCAGGCCGCTGTCGGAAAGGAAGGCAATGGTCTGCGCCAAGACCGCTGCGTTGGCCCCAGCAAAGGCATCGGGATCGTTGCCCGCGCGCACAAAGGCGAAATAGGCATCGGTCAGATCGGTGAAGGAGGACGCAAACAGGTCGACATTGCCGCCATCACGCAGGAAAGCGAGATAGGCGTCGGCGAGCACCCGATCCTGCGCGCTCAATTTCGAGAGAGCGCCGGTGCGGTCGATAAAGGCGAGATAGGCGTTGATGTCGGCTTGTCCGGCGCTCGCAAAGGAGCTCGGCACGCCGCCCACGCGGATCAGGTCCAGATAGTCGAGGCTGAACGCGCTGAAGGTGGAAAGGAACTGCGCACCCGCGCCCGCTCCGCCATTATTGGCGAGGAAGCGCAGATAAGTGCGGATGATATCGGCCTGCGCCCGAGGGAAGGGCGATCCGCCAAACGCGCCTTCGATTTGAGCGGCGCGTCTGACCAGCAATGCGAGATCACCGCTGGGGAAGGTATCAAGCGTGGGATTGCCCACGTTCGCCTCCAACCGGCGCGCGGCGCTCAAAATGTCGCTGGAAGCGCCAGCCGCGGCGAGCGCGTCACCCAGTGTGACCGGGATGCCATTTGATGCTGCGGCCACCGGTCCAGCGTCGTCGCCAATCGCAACTACGGTCGGTTCCGTCGGCTTGGCAGCCGGCGTTGTTTGAGCGGCGTTGGCGATCACGCGGCTCGGGCTCGCGCCCGGTGCGGCAGACCACATCGCGCCCGCGCGGTACTTTTTGAAGCGGTTGTCGCGTCCGACTTCGACCACTCCCGTCAGCGCGTGTCCGGTTGTCTCGCCAGTCGGCTGAACGCTGAAGTTGCCCGAAGATCCGCGTCTTGAAACGCGGCCCTCGAGACCCTCTGGCATGCGGACGATGACCGGATTGTCTTCGTTGCCAGCCACGGTGACAGTGCCCGCGTAGAGATCAATCGAACCATCCGCGTTGATCCGGTATTCGGCGTTGTCGGTGAGCGAAGCCGTGCCGCCGCCGGTAAGGGTGATCTGGGTGAGCGCTTCGGTCTGCGTCATGCGCTCGCCGGTGACCAGCGGCTTATCGCTGCTCGTGAAGAGAAAGTCGTTCGCCTGCGCCGGACTCGTGAGAGCGAGGCCTGAGGCTCCGACCATCAAAAGGGCCGAGAGCTTGCGCGAGTGGTGCGTGATCTTGGTCATGGAAATATGCCTTTTGCTGGGTCGGATTAGAATTCGAAGCGCGCGCCCACGGACACCGTCCAGCGCTCAAAATCGAAGAGGGGAATGTTGGACCAGTTGCGCGTGTAGGTGGCGCGCGGCTGGAGAAAGAGTGTGTCGAGGACCGCGAATTTAAGCCCCGCCTGAAGGTCGAGCCGTTCGTCCGCGCGGTCGGTTAGAAACAGCGCATCAGGATCGTCGTGGCGGCGCACGTCAAAGCCCGCGCCCGCGACCACGGCAAGCCGCTTGGCCACTGGGATTTCGCTGCCGATATTGGCGCCGATAAAGGCAAAGCTTTGCGCGTCGCCCGATCCGCGGCGGGTTTCTTCCTTGCCTCCGGTAAGGTTGATGGCAAAGCGCTTGCCGACATAGCCGACGCCTGCTGCAAATCGGTCCGCATCGCGCAGGGGATCACCATCAAAGCTGAGTCTGTTGAACTGGCCTGAGACGGTCAGCGCGCGGCCTTTTGAAAGCGGCTTGGTGTATTGTGCCACCGCGCCCACCGAGGTGCGAAATCCGTCGCCGCCCAGCCAGAATTGCTGGACCTGGCCCGAGATTGAGACGACATCGCCGCTGGCAAAGGAATGCGCGTAGCCGACCGTGCCCGTCAGCGCGGCTTGGTCAAACACGCTGTCATTGAAGTTCTCGCGCACATTGCCCAGCGCGGATGCGAAGAGGCGGTCCTGACGACCAATTGCGGTGACGGCGGAGACGCCGGCCGTCACATCGAAGAACTCATCGCTTTGCGCTTGGGCTTGCGGACCTAACTGTCCTGGCCCCAGAAAACTGAAGAGCGGGATGACAATGCTGTCCAGTGTCGTCGCGGAATTGATGTTGTCGTCATAGCCGACCGAGGCATCGACAAAGCCGCTGACGTCCGAGCCGCCGCCCGCAATCTGCTTGTCAAACTGGCGCACAAATCCGGTAAAGCGCTGGCGCACCGGATCGGGCAGGCTGGGATCATCGACCACGGTGGCGAACTGTTCGCGCGCCGTGTCGATATCGCCCGCCAGCGCGTAGGCGCGGGCCAGTTCGGCGCGCGCGGCAGAATTGTCTGGCTGCATCGTCAACACCCGCTGGAGCGCAATAATTGCCTCGCCGTACTGCCCCGCATCCAACGCTGCGATGCCCAGTTGGTAATCGAACGCCGGATTGCCCGCTTGCGAAGGAGCCTGCGCTTTGAGCGCTTGATAGGCCCTCTCTTTATCAGCCTGCGAAGCGCTTGACGGGTTTGCTTGCGCGCTGGCCGAAGTGGCGCTGAGCGCGGCGGTCAGCGCCAGGCCCAAAGCCGCGGCGTGGGTGATGGCCTTTAAACGGCGTCTCATAGTCAACATGCCCCTGATCGTGTTGAGATCCAGGCATGGTGGATGCCGCAAGGCGTCCGCGATTGCCGCTGACAAGCCGCGTTACGGATATGACAATCGCTGTTAGAGGCCGCCTAGGCCGCTGATGTCAGGCTGCGATCAGCCCTTCATTCGCGTGTCGAGCCAGTTGGCCGCTTGAACTCCGAACGTGATCAGAAAGGGCACTAAGACCACGCTGAGCGTGACCTTCGCCAGCACTTGGCCAATCAACAGGTTGGTGATGTCGAACTGGCCATAAAAGGCGAGAGTGACGAAGATCACCGAATCGAGCGCTTGGCTCAAGGCGGAGGCGATAGCTCCTCGGATCATTAGGCTCACCGTGCTCGCTTCGCCGCTGCCGCGCAGGCGATCAAAGATCCAGATATTGAGCAACAGCGAGGTAATGTAGGCCGCTGGCCCCGCCATCAAGATACGCGGCGTCTGGCCAAGCACACGCTCAAACGCAGCCAAATCCTCACCCCGGAATTCGACCATTTCCGGCGAGGCGGGAAGGCTCAAAACAAGATAGATACCCGCCGCGGTCAACGCGAGCGGAACAAAGCCCCACCACACCAATCGGGTGGCGGTGTCATTACCGTAACGCTGTGAAATTGTGCTCGAAATCACAACCAGCAGCAGGAAGGGAAAGATGCCCGCTTCGACCGCCAGCGATGTGGGCCACAACTGCACTTGCTTGAACGCGACCACTCCAGCCAACACGGTCATTCCGCCATAGACGATCAGGAATACGAACAGGCCCAGCGGCATGGAAATCGTGTTGGTCTGGTCGGGCGCGCTAGTGGCTGCGGTCGTCTCTGTCATGGCGAGGGCGTAGAGCGGGCCTGACCAAAAGGGAAGCCAGCGGTCACTCGAAATCCCTAGCTCATCGCGCCTTGGCGGTTGCGTCGGACGGTTGAGGGTGCCAACACCCGCGCCAATAACGGGTCTTCTCCTGGGGTCATCTTCTCGCTGTGAACGATACTTTTGCGTCTGTCGGGTCCAGTTTGCTGGGCATTTGCGCCATTCTTGGCATCGCGTTTCTGCTGTCTTCGGGCAAGCGATTGATCAATCTGCGCGTTGTAGGCGCGGCCTTTGGATTGCAGGCTTTGATGGCTTTGCTGGTGCTGCGCACCGATGTGGGCGTGACTGTTATTCAAGGCCTGTCGAACGGGGTGATTGCGCTGCTCGACTATTCAAAGGTGGGCATCACTTCGGTTTTCGGGCCTATGGAAAGCAACCCCTTCGCTCAGACCTTTGTGATCGCTGCTTTGCCTGTGATCGTCTTTTTCGCGGCGATTGTCTCGATCCTGTACCACCTTGGCATCATGCAGAAACTGGTCCGCTGGGTTGGCGGGGCCATCGGCTGGATCACTGGTATCAGCAAGGTCGAGGCTCTGGGAGCGGCGGCGAACATCTTCGTGGGTCAATCGGAAAGCCCGCTGGTGGTGCGTCCCTATCTGGAGGCTCTCACCCCATCGCGTCTCTTCACGCTGATGAGCGTGGGCATGGCCGGCGTGGCAGGCACTATCCTGGCCGCTTACGCCAGCTTTATTGGCGAAGCGACGGTGCCCTATCTTTTGGCCGCGGCCTTTATGTCGGCGCCCGGCGGCATCCTGATGGCGAAGATCATCATGCCCGACGATCCCAGCGCGGAGAACGCGATGACTCCGGTGGCGGCGGATTCGCCTGAGGCGAGCGGTGATGACACCACACGGGTCTTAATGACCGATCGAAACGGGGAAGAGGTTGAGCTGCCGCAGGCGCGGATCAGCGCAGGTGGACCAGCGGCGATTGTTGAAAGCGGCAAGGCCGAAGAAGTCGAGATGGCGGAGACCTTCGAGGAAGGCCATCGCCCCGCCAACATCATCGAAGCCGCCGCCCAAGGCACGCAGACCGGCGTTAAGTTGGCGGTTGCCGTCGGCGCGATGGTCATGGTCTTTGTCGCTCTGGTCGCGTTGGCAAATGGAATGCTGGGCGGGGTCGGTGCCGGTATCGCGAACGGAGCGGACGCGTTGGGTATGCCATTCGCCCCCGCCACGGCGGAATGGTTGAGCACGATCAGTCTGCAGAAACTGCTCGGTTACATCTTTGCGCCGGTCATGTTCCTGATCGGTATTCCCGATTGGAGCCAGGCGCAGATTGCGGGCGGATTGTTCGGAACGAAGATTGTTCTCAATGAATTCGTGGCCTTCATCGACCTTGGCCAGATGAACAGCGGCGAGCTGACCGAACGCAGCCGCGCGATTGTGACCTTTGCACTGTGCGGTTTTGCCAATGTCTCATCGATTGCGATCCAGATGGCGGTGACGGGCGGGCTGGCCCCGAACCAGCGACCGGTTATCGCGCGGCTTGGTTTCAAAGCCTTGGCCGCGGGAAGCCTCGCCAACTTGATGAGCGCGGCCCTCGCCAGCGTGTTCTTACCTCTCTAACCATTGGACGCTTGATCCGCGTCAATGCGCCCTATCTGTGACGGGTTCATCAGGCTTGTGACTTGGCACAAGCTTGGGCGAACCCTAATGAACATTCATATCGCTATGACCGACACACTGACGAAGAGCGCATCCGTGACACAAGACACCGTCAACATCGCAAGCGTTTCGCTTGCCAAGCCGCTGGAAGAAATCGCCGACGAACTGGGCCGCAGCTTTGCCGAAAATGGCTTTGCGGTCATCCGCGATCACGGCATTCCGCAAGAGCTGATCGACCGGGCTGACGCGATGTCTAAGGCGTTCTTTGCTCTGCCTGAGGCGACCAAGAATGCCTATCATCAACCCGGCAAGGGCGGATCGCGCGGCTACACGCCGTTCGGCACCGAAAAGGCCAAGGACGCCGATATCTTTGACCTCAAAGAGTTCTGGCATGTCGGGCGTACTTTGCCTGAAGGCCATGAGTTAGCCGATTACATGGGGCCAAACCAATGGCCGGCTGAGGTTGATGGATTCAAAGATACGTTCAGCGAGCTCTTCACTGCGTTCGAAACCGCCGGTGGTCACGTGCTCGAGGCGATTGCGCTTAACCTGGGTCTTGACCGCGGGTTCTTCGGCCCGACCGTGGCCGACGGCAATTCAGTGATGCGCTTGCTGCATTATCCGCCGCTTGGTCCGGACGCGCCAGAGGGTGCGATTCGTGCGGCGGCGCACGGGGACATAAACACGATTACCCTTCTGCTCGGCGCCGAGGAAGCCGGGCTCGAGCTGCTTACCAAAGACGGCACATGGCACGCCGTTCCGGCGACCGAAGGCGCGCTTGTGATCAATGTGGGCGACATGCTGGAACGGCTTACGGCGGGCAAATTGGTTTCCACCACGCACCGCGTTGTGAACCCATCAGGCCCCGCTGCGCTGCGCTCGCGCTATTCGATGCCGTTCTTCCTGCATTTCCGCCCGGACTACATGATCGACCCGCTCGAATCATGCGTGGCTGAGATGGGCGAAGGCTCCGCAGAAACACCCATCAGCGCACACGACTTCCTGATGCAGCGCCTGCGTGAGATCAACTTGGCCTAAAGCCCCTCAAAAGGCCTACTTTTGAGTCATTTGGTGAGATTCCGGGGCTTCGTTGCATTGCAGCAACACACGCCCTGAAACGGCGCGATTCCATGGGTTTGAGCAGCTGATAAGCAGTTGAAGCGGGTCCGCTGTGTGGGGCCAGCCACAGGTTTCACGGGATTGTAACAAAACCGACACCTTTCCGACTTGGACTCGGCCTAGGGGCGACCTGCTCACATCCACTCCACCGTGACCATCTCCATTGTGATTAGGGGCCACACCTATGAAGATTAAGTATCTCCTCGCAGCCAGCGTTGTTTCGCTCAGCGCCGCTGCAACTTTTACCACACCCGTCCACGCGCAGACGATTACCTCGTCCATCGAAGGCACGATCTCTGATGCAGACGGCAACGCCCTTCCGGGCGCCACCGCGACCATCGTTGATACCCGTACAAACCGCGAATCCGTCGCGGTTGCAGGCGCTGACGGCAGCTTCCGCACCGGGGCTTTGCAGCCGGGCGGCCCGTACACCGTTACGATTACGGCGCCGGGCTTCGAAGGCCAGACGATTGAAAACGTCTTCACCAATGTCGGCCAGGAAACGGCCTTTACCTTTACGCTGACGCCGACTGCCGCTGGCGCGGCTGACCAGACGATTGTTGTTACCGGCGCTCGCGCTCGCGTTACACAGGTTGCTGTTGGTCCGGGCACCGCGTTCGGCACCGAAACGCTTGAATCGTTCCCGTCACTGACCCGCGACATTCGCGACATCATCCGCATCGACCCGCGTGTCAGCCTCGAAGCGAACAACGACGTTGATCGTATTTCGTGCTTGGGCGGTAACGACCGTACCAACACCTTCACCGTTGACGGCATCGTGCAGGCGGACGCTTTCGGACTGAACGGTACGCCGTTCGCCGCGCGTAACTCGCTTCCGCTTCCGTTTGACGCGATTGAGCAGGTTTCGGTCGAATTCGCGCCGTTTGACGTGGAATATTCTGAGTTCACTGGCTGTCTCGTCAACGCGGTGACCAAGGCCGGTTCGAACCGCTTCAGCGGCTCGGCCTTCATCACTTACTTTGACCAAGGTCTGTTCGCCGACAACATTGACGGCCTGAACCTCAACGCCAGCGAAGAAAAGCGCTGGGGCGCCACGCTTTCGGGTCCGATCATCAAAGATCGTCTCTTCTTCTCGTTCGGCTACGAAGAGACCGATCTGGCGCAGGGCAACAACTTTGGCCCGGCCGGCGGTGGCTTCACCAACGAAGCGCTGTTCGCGACGCAAGCTCAGTTTGACGAGTTCGCTCAGATCGCGCGCGACGTTTACGGTCAGGACATCGGTGGTTACCCGACCACGCTGGCCGAAGGTAACGTGCGTTACTTCGGTCGTCTCGACGCTGTAATCAACGACGATCACCGCCTCGAAGCGACGTATCAGCGTCTCGAAGAAACCAACATCGAAGCGGACTTCGGTGGTCAGGAAATCGGCGGCTTCAACTCGTTCGAAGACGAAGGCACGATTTCGGACTATTACTCGGTCCGTCTGTACTCCGACTGGAGCGACACGATATCGACCGAGCTGCGTGTCAGCCGCGCCGAAGTTGGCGACGTTCAAGGCCCAGTTGGCTTTGGCGAAGCGCAGGCAGAAAATCCGACCCCGCGTCTGGTTGTTGGTGTTGCCAATGAAACGCTTGGCCTTATCCCGGGCGGCATCAACGGCCGTTTCGCGACCGGTCCAGGCATCTTCCGTTCGGCTAACCAGCTCGACACGCAAATCGATCAGGCTCGCTTCCTGTTGAACTACGACGCTGGCAACGGCCACTTCTTCAAGTTCGGCGCTGAAGTGAACGATCTGGAAGTGTTCAACCTGTTCGCGATCAACGCGACCGGTTCGCTGTTCTTCCAGAACTTCGACGACTTCCGCGAAGGTCTTCTGGCTGTTGGTGACGGCTCGCCGAGCGTGTTCTCCGATTCCGATGATCTCGTGAACGGTGACAACGGTGGTGCAACGATTGCGGTGGCTCAAGGCGCCGACATCAACAACGCCGCTGCGCGTTTCAGCCGTCAGATCTACTCGGTTTTCGCTCAGGATGAGTGGGAAGCCACGGATCAGCTCACCATCAACGCTGGCGTTCGCGTTCAGCTGTATGATGGCGATGCCCCGCAGGCGAACCCGAACTTCCTCGATCGTTATGGCTTCACGAACCGTGTCAGCTTTGCCCAGATCGATCCGGTGATCCTGCCGCGTATCTCGGCGAACTACAGCTTCGACAACGAAGGCTTCTTCTCGAACAGCAGCATCCTTGCAGGTGTCGGCGTCTTCTCAGGCGGCGATCCGGTGGTGTACTATTCGAACGCCTTCTCGAACAACGGCTTCTCGTCGGCGAACGGTGACACCAACGACTGTGACGTGTCCGAGCTTCCGATCGATCCGGCCACCGGCCAAATCGACGTGGTGACCGGCGGCACCTTCACCGGCATCCCGGCTTGCGCCATCGCGGCGGGTCAGGCTTCGGCCGAAGCGGGTCTGGCTGATGTTCAGTCGACCGATCCCGATCTCGACGTGCCGACGGTGGTTCGCGCCAACCTGTCGTTCTCGTCGACAGTGGGCACGGAAACCGGTTTCTTCAGCAACTGGAACATGAACCTCGATTACATCTATTCGCGCTTCATTGATCCGCTGAACTTTGTCGATCTCAGCCAGGCTCCGGACATTCGCACCGGCGCAAACGGCTTCACCACCGATGGTCGTCCGATCCTCGCTGCCGTGGACGCCACACAAGACGGTTGTAACGCGGTGCTGCAGAACAACGGTGGCACGCCTCCGGTGTACACCGGTCTGACCGCGGATTGCTTCGGCACCCGTCGTGACGACAACATCCAGCTGACCAACGGTCGTAACTCGTCGAGCCACGTGTTCTCGGTTGCCTTCAACAAGCGTTTCTCGAGCGGTATCTTCACCTCGGGCGGCGCCACGCAGGTGAACCTGGGCTACGCGTTCACCGACTCCAACAACGCTCGTAACAACCAGTCCTCGACCGCGACGTCGTCATTTGACGTCACCGCCGCGTTCGACCGTCAAGACCCGGCTGTTTCGCGCGCCACCACGGAAACCCGCCACAACATCACTGCGGCGGTCAACTTCCGTGAGGAGTTCTTCGATGGTTACGACACCAGCCTCGGCATCTTCTTCCGTGCGCGTTCGGGCCGTCCGTTCAGCCTTACCTTCGACGGTGGCGGTGTCTTTGCCGACAGCGCATCGGGTTCGGACAACGCCCTGCTCTACATCCCGACGGGTGTGAGCGATCCGAACGTGTCGCCGCTGTCCGATCCGGAAGCGGTGCAGGAAGTGCTCAACTATGTTGGTGGCACCACCTGTGACTTCGAGCCGGGTGAAACGATCGCTCGTAACACCTGTAAGAATGACTGGCACTTCGACATGGATCTGCGCATCGCTCAGGAACTGCCCTTCATCGGCAGCGCCACGGGCCTCGTGGAAGATCGCGTGGAAGTCTTCGCCGACTTTGCCAACGTTCTGAACATGCTCGACAGCAGCTGGAACATCCTGCGTTCGCGCGGTGGCTTCAACGGTCTCGTCGACGTGATCGACGGCGAGCTCGACGATCAGGGTCGTTACGTGTTCCGTTCGAGCGGTTTCCGCCCGGACGATCAGAACCAGATCGCGATCAACGCTTCGGCGTGGCGCATCCAGGTCGGTGCCCGTTACGAGTTCTAAGCTCTAACCGGATACCTATCCGAAAAGAAGTGCGGCGGGACCTTCGGGTTCCGCCGTTTTCGTTTGGAGCGCCGATCCCTCTTTTGCGCCGCGATGGGAGGCTCAGGACTGGCTCAAGGCTTCTGACGGCGAGGGTTCATCGGCCAACGCCAGCAGCTGAAACGCTATCGTTTCGCACGTCTCACTCGGCTCTTTATTCGCCAAGGCGCGCTCTAACTCGGCGGCTTTGCGACCGAGCTCTGGTTCGCCAAACGAACCCGCTGTGCCGGCAAGCTTGTGGATCAGCCGAATCAAGTTCTCCCGATCAGCTTTGTCGTTTGCCCGGCGTTTGTTTGTGAAGCCGATAAGGCCATCTCCGAGACCCCGGCGCACCCCTTCCACGACTTCGGTGCGTCGATTGAGCCATTGGCGTTGTAGATCGCTCTTCGCAGAGGTGATTTCGCTCTCAGTATCCTCGTCAGACGTGACCAGAGACACGTCGCGATCCATCGGAGCTTCAACAATTCGTGTCGGCAGCCAACGCTGCAAGACTTGCGCGAGCTTGGCGAATTCGACGGGTTTGGCAAGATGCGCCTGCATCCCGGCCTCGCGCGCTGCCGTTACATCGTCTGGAAAGGCGTTGGCGGTTAGCGCAACGATGGGGAGCGTGTCGGCCGTGATATCTTCGTCGCGGATCGCTTTGGTCGCTTGATACCCGTCGCAATCGGGCATCTGAATATCCATCAGGACTAGGTCATAGGGCCGCGCGCGCATCAGGCTGTCCATCACCATCGAAATCGCTTCGTTCCCGTCTTGGGCGATGTCGACATTCTGGCCGCACCGCTCAAGCATTTCGGTCACGAGCACACGGTTCACTTCGTGATCTTCCACCAGAAGGATCCGCGCCGATTGCGGAATCTCCTCTGGCAACACAGGCGTCTCTTCGTGAGTCGATGAAGGCACAAGGTCAACCACTGGTGCCGGGAGCGTCAGAGTGAATGTCGATCCGACACCAGGCGTACTTTCCACCGAGATGCCGCCTCCCAGCAATTGCGCAAGCTGGTGGCTGATCGAAAGGCCAAGCCCCGTGCCACCATAACGCCGCGCGATGTCGCCATCTCCTTGCGTGAAGGGGAGGAAAATCGTTTTCAGCCGGTCGGGATTTATCCCGATCCCGGTGTCCTGCACTCGCACGCGCAAATCATCACCGCGCGCGCAATAGCTGACGCGAACTTCTCCCATTTGCGTGAATTTGACCGCGTTTCCGATAAGGTTGAGCGCGATCTGTCGCAGGCGTTGCCCGTCCGTATGGACCGTAAGGCCCTCGAACCCGTCAGCGCTTTCGGTCTGAGCTTGGCGATTGCTGGCGCTGTCAGACAGGTCGAACTCGGCAGCAATTTCGAGAGCCAGCCCCTTTGCATGCGCCGCCTGCCGATGGAGCGCGACGCATTCCTCCAAGGCCGCCGGCACATCGACTGTGCCTGTGTCGATCGCGATCTGCCCGGCCTCAATCTTGGACAGATCAAGGATGTCGTTGAGAAGCACCATCATCGACCGGCCGGACTCGACAATCATCTGCGCGTGCCGCCTTTGCTCTGGCGCCAGTTCCTCTTGAAGCATCAGTTCGGCAAATCCGAGGACGCCGTTCATCGGGGTGCGGATTTCGTGGCTCATATTGGCGAGAAAGTCGGACTTGGCGCTCGCTGCCTTTTCGGCGTGCCGGCGTGCGCGTGTGAGAAGGAGTTCCAACTCCACTCTTTCCGTGACATCGCGGGCGGAGATGATCACGCTTTCCCTCGAGCCCGTTGTGGGATCGTGAACAATCGCGCAATCCGCTTCGATGAAGACCGCCGTGCCATTCTCACCGTCTATCCGCCGGCGATAGGTCACGCGTTCCTTATTGCTGCGACCATCGAGCAGGCGGGCAATCGCGTCGATGATCCGCTGGTGTGCGTCTTCTTGCACAAATTTGTCGATTGGACGGCCCAGCAAGGCGCGAGGATCTTCACCTAGAACCTCGTGCACGGCGGGAGAGGCGTAGGTGCATACCGCGTTTTGATCGAGTTTAAGCACGGCGTCGGTTATGCTGTTGGCCAGAAGCATCAAATCTTGGTGTTCTTGCGCCATCCTCTCAGTTTTTCGGTTCCGTCCGGTCAGGATCGCGGCGATGGGCAATCCGATCAGGATATTGGTGGCGATAAAGCCTTGAACGAGGCGCAGTTGCGCAATTGGCAAGGGGCTCATCTGATCAATTGGGCCATATCCGGCCCAGGTCGTGACCGTTGAGACGAGAGCGATCAGCCAAAGATGCAAGACAACGCCCACGCTCCCCAGCCGCACCGCGATCAACACTGTCATAGGAGCGATCACAAACAGCACCGAATAGGCGTCCTGCCCAAAGACAAGGGCAAGACAAATCGCGCTGCACGCCAACAAGACTACCCCTTCAGCCCAGAATTGAGCGCCCGGAAGTAGCCGCCTTTCCAAGGTGTCGACCATCAAGAGGACGGCGGGAACGAGCAGAATCAGTCCAAGGGATTGGGCGAAAAACCTGTCCCAAGCCCCCTCAAGCGGCGCTGTTTCAAAGACGCTAAGCAAAGCCGCCATCACGCCGATCAGCGTGGCCGCAAGAGGCCCAATCACTGCGCCGGACACCCCAAAACGCACCAGCGTTCCAAAGTCTTGCATGTCGGGGTGTGCTCCGACGCTGCGCCGCGTGAAACCGATAGCGAGGACGACACAGATCATATTCGCGACCGAGACCAGAAGGGCCCCACCAAACGGAGCGCCGTTCAGGCTGCTGGCCAAAGCGCCAAGGGGGAACATCGCCGCGTAAAACCCCAGCTCGTTTGCCAACCGCATGCGCAACAGGAACGCGACCGCTGCGCCTGAGGGCAGCCACACCGTGACCAGACGGTCATCAATATCGGCCAGAGCATGGCTGAGGATGACGAGCGCGAAATAGACCGCCGCGCCAACGAGGCCGCCGACCAAACTGCGCGTGTCCGGGGGCTCGGTAGCTATCATGCGTTGAGCTGATGGGGCCAATGACGGGCCAACGACGGGGCCTCGATCTGTGACCCTTCATCAGCGGGTTTGGAACCCAAGCGCCCTAAGCTCACTTCCGTAGAAGTAAGCGTCGGTGAAGCTTCGCTTGGCTCATTCACGCCCGCTTTTTCGTCCGCGATTGCCCTTTCCGCAGTCTTGATTGTGCGCTCCATCGCAAAACCCTTCGCGCTTGCTATAGTGAGGACGTGTAAGCAATGGGGGGCAATCGCCTCCGAAATGGATGGAAGTGAAACAGGACGATCCCGCCAAAACCGGGCCGCAAGCCAAGCCGGCCCCAAAGCGATACGCGAAGCGGCGCAAGCCGCTTAGCTGGCCGCTTTTGGTGGGAATTGCCGTTTTGCATGTCGCGGTGCTCTATGGACTGGCACGCGCCTTGGTGCCGGATATCGTGACGTCGGTCGAACGTGAAGTCGTCGCGGCGTTTGATGTGAGCGAAACACCGCCCCCGCCGCCACCGGAGAACATTCCCGAGCCTGACGAAGGCGCGCAAGGCGACACCGGAGAGACGGCCATCGCGGCCCCGGTAAGCGCACCACCGACCACGCTGCCTCTACCCGCGCCCGTTCCTTTGCCGCCAGCCGCTTCTAAAGGGGATGAAGCCGATTCCGGCGCGGGGCAAAGCGGTGAGGGGACCGGCGCGGCTGGCTCAGGCGTGGGCACCGGATCCGGCAATCAAGGGTCAGGCGCCGGCGGTGTCGCGGTCACGCGGCCCGAACACATTTCGGGTTCTATCAACAACGCGCGCGATTATCCCACTCCACCCGGCGGCCGCGAGGCGCGTCGCGGAACCGAAGTTATCGTTCGGGTTATCGTCGGCACCAATGGCCGCGCGCGCAATTGTTCTGTCTATCGCGCAAGTCCGGACGCCGAGGCGGATCGGATCACTTGCCAGCTGGTGGTGGATCGACTGGGTTTTCGCCCCGCTCAAGACGCCAACGGGAACCCGGTGGATGCGCCGTTCTACTGGCGTCAACGCTGGTTCTAGGCGCTTTGGTTGCACGATGGCTCACAGGAAAATCGCCCTTAACAAGCGCCGCCAAATTGGCACCACAACGCGCTTTTCTCGCAAAAACGCTCTGCTATACGGTGCGGTGAGATGAAACACAGCGCGCCGATCCAACCCGTCATTCTGTGCGGCGGCAGCGGCACCCGCTTATGGCCGATGAGCCGGAACGACCGGCCCAAACCTTTTCTTCCTTTGATCGGCGAACGCACTTTGTTCGAACGCGCTGTCGCGCGTGTATCTGACCGTGACCGGTTCGCCGCTCCGCTTATTGTCGCGGGACAGGCGCATTGCGATCTTATCGAAGAACAGATGGCAGGCGCTGGGGACTACACGCTGATTGTCGAGCCGTGCGCGAAGAACACCGCGCCGGCCATCGCCTTGGCCGCGGCGCGATTGCCTTCCGACGCGATCATGCTGGTTTGCCCAAGCGACCACCACATCGCCGATGAAGCGGCCTTTCGCGAGGCCGCGGCAAAGGCTGCGCAATTGGCGGCGCAAGACTGGCTTGTCTCTTTCGGCATTGCGCCGGAAAGGCCGGAAACCGGATATGGCTATCTGCTTCGCGGAGAGGCGCTGCCCGGCGGCTATAAGATCGCTCAGTTTGTTGAAAAGCCGGATTTTGCCACCGCGCAAAGCTATCTGGATTCCGGCCAATACAGTTGGAATGGCGGGATTTTCGCGTTCCGTTCGGGCGCTCTATTGGCCGAAATCGAAGCCCATCGACCGGCGATGGCGCAGGCTTTGGCTGTGTCGGTCGCGGCGGGGCGGACGGACGGCTCACAATTCCACCCCCAGGCGCAGGCGTTTGAGGAGATCTCAGGTGAATCTATCGATTACGCCGTGATGGAAAACATTCAGCGCGCGGCGATGGTCCCGGTTGATATGGGCTGGTCTGATATTGGCAGCTGGGCAGCCCTGCAGGAAGCGCTTGCGCACGACGCCGATTCCCGAGGGAACGTTGCCCGCGGTCGCGTAGACCTGGATGAAAGCTGCGAGAATGTTCTCGCGTTATCGGACGGTCCGCGCGTTTCGGCGGTGGGCCTTGAGGACATCTGCATCGTCGTTTCAGGAGATGAAGTGCTGGTGACCACGCGCGAGGGCGCGCAGCGCGTTGGACGGTTGCCAGGAGCGGCCAAGCAGTGAATTCAGGCGCGCCAGTGATTGGAATAGCTCGCGAACTGCCAACCCGAATGGTGGAGAAAGTGTGGGGGCGTGCAAATCTGCCGTCGCCGTTCGCCGCGCCGAAAAACACGCGGATTGGCGAGCTCTGGTTTGCGCCACCGCCCGAGATGTCCGACATTCTGGTGAAGTACCTCTTCACCAGCGAGAAGCTGTCGGTGCAGGTTCACCCGTCGGTCCACAACGCGCGCGATGGCGAGGTCGGCAAGGAAGAATGCTGGTTGGTCCTTGATGCCAGGCCGGGGGCAAAGCTGGCCATCGGCTTTGACGCAGATCATTCCTCTGAGCGGATCGAAGCCGCAGCGAAAGATGGATCGATCGAAGAGCTCCTGACGTGGCACGAAGCTAAGGCCGGCGATGTCTTTTACCTGCCTGCCGGGACGGTTCATGCGATCGGTCCGGGGCTTGCCCTTGTCGAGGTGCAGCAGAACTCCGACACGACATTCCGGCTCTACGATTATGGCCGCCCGCGAGCTTTGCATTTAGACCGCGCCTTGGCGGTCGCGCGGCGTGGTCCTTACAAAGAGCGCCATAAAAGCGCGATCAGCGAAGGCCAATCCACGCTGATTGACGGACCTTTTTTCCGCCTTGATAGAATTGAGGGCGAGCCCGACGAGGCCCTGCGTCTCAAATATTCTGATGGAGCGCTCGTCCTGCCCCTCGAGGGTGAAGTGCGTTTCAAGAAAACCGGCGAGGCGGTGCAATCGGGTGGGTGTCTTTATGCTCCATCGCTCGGCGCATTGGACTTCGGCGACGCGAGCGTCACTCTATTGACCCGATCCCAACGATGACGCTGACGATCCGGAGGTGCGAGTGGGACGATACGCTTTAAAGGCGGCCAGCACGGCTTTGATCTCTGAACGGCCATAGGGTTTTTGCAAGAGACCCGCTGCCCCCATTTCTTCGCTCTTCACGTCCAATTCGGAATAGCCCGTGGCTAGGTAGTAGAAGGTACCGCGGCGTTGCAGTTCTTCGAGCACCGGCAGGCTGGATTCACTGCCAAGATTGAAATCGACAATCGCCAATTCGGGCGGGTGCGCCTTGATCGCGGAAAGCGCGCCAGCGACGTTGCTGGCGACGTCAATCGAGCTGATCCCGGCGCTGCGAAGACATTCTTCGGTCTCGAGAGCGATGATCATACTGTCTTCGACGATAAGGGTGTGGTTGGGCCGTCCATCCAGGGCCGACTTGTCTGAAAGCAGATTGGCAGCGTTGTCGTTGCCTGCGTGTTCGCGATGGGCATCCGTGAGAGCGTCTTGGACTTTCGGGACGCCCTTTATGAAGCGTTCTGGAATGACGAAATCGGCCTCAAAGCCGGTGAGCAGGAACCGTACATTTGCTTCGCCTTTGAGTTCATAGGGAACAGAGCGTTCGATAATGGTCGATCCAAATCCGCGGCGCGATGGCGTCTGGACCGGCGGCCCTCCGCGCTCTCGCCACGCGATTGTGAGGTCGCCGCGCTGGTTTCGCGCAATATCAACCGTGACGCGGCCGGTCTGGTCACACAGGCTGCCGTATTTGACTGAATTCGTCATCATTTCGTGCACAACCAAAGCCAGCACTGTGTACGCTTCGGGCGTGACCAGAACCGCTTCGCCGCTGAGCGAGAAACGGTCGCTTTCATTGGTCAAATACGCTTCGATCTCGCTTTCAAAAAGCATGGCTAACGGGGCGGGCGCCCAATTTTCATGTGTGATATTGTTGTGCGCCGAAGCCAGCGCCGCAATCCGTCCGCCGATTATCGAGGCGAAGCTTTCGACGTCCGCGGCATCATGTTGAGATCGGGATACGAGGCTGCGGATGAGGTTGAGAATGTTGCGCACGCGGTGGTTGAGTTCCGCGATAAGAAGCTCCTGCTGCTCCTGTGCATGGCTGCGTTCGCGCGCGACTTCTTCCGACATGCGCAAAATGACTTCGAGCAACGTGACCCGCAGCCCTTCCGCTATGTGCAGATCATCGGGTGTCCAATCCTCGCTTCGCCCTTCGACCATTTCGACCCACTCAGCAAAGCTCTCACGCGGTTGAAGGCGCTCGCCTGCGGCGATTGTTTTGGTCTTGCTCGGATCGCCAGCCCATTTCACCTTTTGAGCGATCGACTTGCGCCAAAGGATCAGGTGGTCGTTGGGCTCGCGCGAGATCGGTATCAGGAGCGCTCCGGTGGCCCGATCCGCGAAGGCCCGCGCGGAGGGAAAATGGTCTCCCAGGCAAGTCGTCCCATAGGCCTCTGACAGCGCCGATGTCCCGAGATCAGGCGCAATGGCTTCGAACTCCTCCTGAGTGGGGGCGAACCCTTGGGCTGTGAATTCCCCACCAATGCTTACAGAAAGACCGTCGTGATCGATCAGGCCGTTGAGTGTATCGGCAATATTGGCGAGGTAGCTGCCAAGAGTGTGGCCGCTGGTCACGCTGGCCATCAGACGACTGTGCAGGTCGCGCGCCCGTGATCGCAGCCGTTCGGATCGATCGACGAGCATTCGATCGAGTACCAGCGAGAACATTTGCGAAAAGCTCTCCGCCACGGTTCGCAGTGAGAACGAGGGCAAGCGCGGCGTCATATGATGACACGCAATCAGCCCCCACAATCGCCCTTGGCGCATAACGGCGAGCGTCATCGACGCGGCCACGCCCATATTGCGCAGATATCGCAGATGAATCTCGGACGATGTGCGCAGCACGCTCATCGTCATATCGATCGAACGGTTTCCGAACGCGTGACTGGGCTCAATTGCCGCGGTCTGGCCGTCAACATCGGCGATCACGCGAACGCGGTTCTTCTGGAAGAGCTCTCGCGCTTGTTTGGGTATGTCGGTGTGCGGATAACGCAGACCTAAATAGGGCTCGAGATCATCGCGCGCGTTTTCTGCGATGACTTCCCCGCTTTCATCGTCATGGAAACGGTAGATCATGACCCGATCATAGCCGAGCATAGAGCGCACGACATTGGCGGTGGTCGCGCAAAGCGTTTCAATCTCGGTGGCGTTCTCAATCTTCGCGATAGCCTGCGCGATCAGCGCAATGTGATTGCCAAAGTCGCCCGCATTGTGCGGCTCGAATTCAATTATGATCCGTTCGCCAACCGCGTGAATAGCGCAGTCGAATAGGGAAGCGCCGTCTGTCAGCCTCTGTCCAAAAAGGCGTTCGACGTCTTGTGATCCCGCGCAACGCGCGGCGGCGCCGCGAAGCGCTTCAATGACGTCGCAGCGCAATGTTTCGGCGAGATCCGTGCCCGGCTTTGGCAGGCGGGGAAGACCTAGAAGATCGGCGCAGTTCACCGAGCGATGCGCAATCGTCCAGTCGCTGTTCAGTTTGATAAACCCGCCAAAGCCCTGCACCGAACCAATCTGATGGATAGGCTCGCGGTCGCATTCGTTGAGTTCACGCTGGGTGGTGACGAAGTTCATGGGTTTCCCATCTTAACCTTCGGTCATCCCAGGGATCCCTCCCGAGACAGACATTTATACAGTTACGTCGGCGCTTTGTGCGTGGGTGATAAAGTGCTCAAACACCAAGTCGGCGGACTGGATTGCCATCAAGACCGTATCGATTTCAGCGGCATTTTCGATCTTGGCTCTCAACCGTTTCCAGAAATCGAGCATATGTGGATCGCCAAGGAAGCGTGACGGCCAGCTCGGCCACCCTTCGCGTTCGGCCAGCCGGGTAATCTCGCCAAGAATGGCGCGGTTGCCAAGAGACGAACCCGCCAGAACCCAGGCCGCCCCCAAAATCGCCGAGTGGCCTCTTTCGGGCTCACTCGGATTGAAAGAGGGCGGATCGAATGTGAGGTCGTCAGTCGGCAGCGCACAGCCAAGATCGGTCAGGTCCGCTGCGATCATGGGCGATTGCGCTGGGGGACAAAGATCGGCTGGCGCGTGCGCTTCCAGCCATTCTTCGACCGGCTTACGCGCTGCGTATTGGAGCGAAAGAAAGCGTGTGTAGTCGCTGATGGTCGACCAGCCGGCCACCGCGCGCATGGTACTATCAAGGCGATCATGCGCATCGGCGGTCGCCTTGCGCAAAGTCTGCCTCAGATTCTCCGATGGCTCTGAATAGCTCAAAACGGGCACCTCAATCGCCACATGAATGTCAGCCTCTATAACACTCCAGAGTGTCTAGGTAAACTTACATACGGGTGTTCACTTTGCATCCGATCAACGCAGGTACAAGTCCGTGGGATCGCGTAGCCAAGTGCGCCGCTGGCCAAGGTCGCGGTTGCCAAAGCGGGTTTTAGGTGAGGAGCCGAGTGCCTTCTTTGCGGACTGAGTCTTCGATCTTGCCATTCAGGAAGCTGAGAATAAGCGGCAGCTTTACGTCGATAACGACATGGCTGTCTTCAATATCGACCGCGCCTTGAATTCGTTGACCCGCAATCGCCACGATGAAGTCGAGGTGGTCGTCGCCTTTCCAGCGGCTTTCAAGATCGGCCATGCCTTCGGGAAAATAGTCGACAATTTCGCCTTTGCGCTCTTCGAGGCGCCGGCGGATTTCGGCTTTCTCAAGTTGGTGGGGCAATCGGACTTTCATTTGCGTTACCCCTTGGGTTCCTCGCTGAGCGCTTCGACGCCGCCAAACCGGTATTCGAGATAGCGGTCCTTGATAGCCAGATCGTCCATCGCGCCTTCCGCCAGTTGACGAGTGACGCGATCGATTTCGCTCGAAACCTTGGTGAGGCTGTCGGTCAGACGCTCATCGGCGCTTTTGCCAGTGTGCTGCTCGCCGCGCAGATGCTCGGGGATTTTACGATAATCGTCGATCGTCTCAGGGATGTATTCGCCGACAAGCTCGCGGATGTCATTCATCGCCGGGTGCGCAGCGTCGATCGTTTCGAGCTGCAGGCTCAGCGCGTCCAACTGGGTGCCGAGCTGATCGACCACTTGTACGGCGGGCGCGGGCAGTGCGGGGAGCTGCTGTTCCAGCCACCGTTCGGTCTTCGCGACCATTTCCTTGGGGCTGCCCTCTTTTAGCTCGGTGCGCTTGTATGTCTTTTGCTTGGGGTAGTTGGAGAAGACATAAGCGGCGGCCATCACCGCCAGCGCAACCATCATGACGCCGGTGAAGCCAATGCCATCAAGGACCAGCCCCGCAACGCTGGCCGTGACAAAGATTGTGACGAGCGCGCCTACGAAATACTTCGCGCGGCTCATCCAGACCTTGGCTTTGTCCTTGGCGGAGCCTTGCCCAATGCTGCGGGCGGAGCGGTGACGACCACCGTTCTGGTTGTCGACCAGCAGGCGCTTGGCCTCGGCAAGCTCGCGGTCGGTTTGCTGGCTGAGGTTCACGTCTTAGCTTTCCAACGCCAAAAGCGACGGCTCGCTCGCAACCTTGGCCTGGGCCTGGGCTTGGCCTTCGGCGCGCGCAATATAGCCTTTGGACTTCTCGACTTCGCTTGAAAGCGTGTTGACCGTTTGCTTCATCGAGTCGAGCGCGCGAACCTTGAAGTCGTCCACTTCGTCCATCGTGTCATAGATGTTCTGGAAGGCGCGTTGCAGCGTTTCCAGCGGAATGGTGGAAGCGGCGGCCTGTTCGTGAATTTTGCCGGTCTGATCGCGCAGCAGCGTGCTGGTGCTGTCGATGATGTTGGCGGTTGTCTCGTTCAGGCTCGTGATCTGTTCCAGAACCAGCTTTTGATTGGTCATCGCCTGCGCGACGGTCACCGCCGTGCGAAGCGCGCCGACGGTCGTGGTGCTGGCGCGGTCGACGCCTTTGACCAGTTCCACGTTGTTTTTCTTGACCAGATCCAGGGCGAGGTAACCTTGCACGCTGACCGCCATCTGCGTCAGCAGGTCCTGTGTGCGCTGGCGGACATAGAATAGTGCGCTTTCGCGTAAAGCTTTCGCCTTTTCGGGATCGCTCGCTTCCAGCTCGTTGGCTTTCTGCTCAAGCCGCTCGTCCAGGGTCTTGGCGATGTGGATCATCTGCTCCAGTTCGCCCATCGCTTCCCACAGCTTGGCGCGCTCCTGATCGATCGCGGCGTTGTCGAGCACCAGCTCTTTCTTGCCGCCTTCTAGGCTCTCCAGGATCTGCTGAATGTGCCCTTGTGAGGAGGTATAGCTGTCGAAGTAATTTTGCAGTTTGGAGCCAAACGGGATGATGCCAAAGATCTTGCGCGGCTCCAGAAGCTTGCCCTTGCGGCCCGGGTCCAGTTCTTCGACCGTGCGGCGCAGTTCCGCGAGGTCTTTGCCTACGCTGGAATCGGCGTCCATCGCGCGGACGGGACGATCGAGGAAGCGGTTCGAATGGCCGGCCGCAGCGCGGATCTGTTCCTGGCCCATGCGGGTGATCTGATCGACCTTCTCGCCAAAGGCGGGCGAATTCGCGTCTTCGGCGACCAGATCCGCAACAAAGCCATCGACCTTCACGTCGAGCTTGGACTTTTGCTCGGTGCTGACCGGAACCAAACCGGCAGCCTGTTCTGGCTCAACATTTGGCACTGGTGTGGGCGGAGTGAGTTCGAAAGCGGCGGCTTCCTTTGTCGCGGTGGCGATGTTGGTAGCGGCTTCGTTTTCAGTGCTCATGGTGGCTTATGGTCTCCTTTGGGCAAACGGTGGACTGATCCCACGCGATCGCTCGAATACTCTACTGTATTAGGTGTCTAAAACACGAAATTCAAGAATGCCCGATTGCGCCCCCGCCGTCCACGATTATGCGTTCATCGATCAATCGGTCTAGACTAAAAAGCGCCGCTCTGCTCCCTTTAAACCATCTTTAGTTTGCAACGGTTTGGTTCTAAATAGGTTCGCAAGAGGGGCCTTGTGACACAATCTGACGAAAATCTGTCTCCCGCTCAGCGCGACATGCCGACCGTCCATGGCAAGGTCGACAACGCCAGCGAAGCGGTGGCCGCAGCCACCAAAAGCACCTTTGGCGCAAAACGCGTGATTGCCACTTTTCGCGGATGGTGGCGCGACGATGTTATCGGGGCGGTTGACCACGCCGATGTGATCGCGAAGCGGCGCGACGATTGCGCCATGTCCGAACACTATCTGTTCATGACCGCAATGAGCGCCGGGATCGCCGTCATCGGTCTCCTGCAATCCTCAACCGCGGTGGTGATCGGGGCGATGTTGCTCTCCCCCCTCATGGGACCGATCATTGGCCTTGGTTTTGCAATCGCGATCAGCGACTATCAGTGGCTCAAGCAAGCGGGGCTCTCGCTTTTATGGGGGTCGTTGATGGCGGTGGCGCTGTGCGCTTTGCTCGTCTTCCTCTCACCGATCACCACAATCACGCCCGAGATCGCCGCGCGTACCCAGCCTAACTTGTTTGACCTCCTTGTCGCGCTCTTCTCCGGTCTCGCGGGCGCCTACGCGATGATCCGAGGGCGAGCGGGCGCCATTGTTGGTGTGGCAATCGCCACCGCCCTGATGCCGCCGCTCGCTGTGGTGGGTTTTGGCCTTGCCACGCTAAATTGGCCGGTCTTTTCCGGCGCTCTTCTGCTTTATGTAACCAACCTTGTGACGATTGCGCTTACCGCTTGGGCTATTGCCAAGCTCTACGGCTTTCGCGGCTCGCTCAGCGCGCGTCAGTCGCAGGCACAAAACACGGCGATCATCCTTGTGTTCTTCGCGCTGGCTTTGCCGCTTGGGCTTTCGCTCCGCACCATCGCGTGGGAGGCTAACGCGCAGCGGATTGTGCGCGACACGATCACGCGCGAGTTCGAAAACACCGGGCAACTCGACAATCTCGAAATCGCATTTGGTGACGAGCAAATCGGCGTTTCGGCCACTATGTTCAGCTCGAAAGTGCACATGGAGGCGCAAGGCAATATCGAGCAATCGCTTAGCGAACGCCTTGAACGTCCCGTTTCGGTGATCTTGCGACAGGTCCAGACAGGATCTGGCGCGGGCGATGCAGAAGTCGCACAGCTTGCCGCGGCGCGCGCCCAGGAGGAACAGGTGGCTCAGGGCCGGGCGCAAGATCTGGCCCAGCGCCTGGCTCTGGTGGCTGGCGTGCCGGAGGACGACGTGACAATCGACCGCACACGCCGTCGCGCCATGGTCCGGGCCCAGCGTCTGGATGGCGCGAGTCTAGCGGCCTATAAAGCGCTCGAAGCGCGCATCGCGGACACCGAACCGGAGTGGACGATCGAGCTGCTCCCGCCTTTGAGCGAATTGCCCAGCGTGATTGCCTTCGAGGATATCGAAGTGGGCGAGGGCACAGCCACCCGGCGGGCGCCAACAAACGAAGGGACCGCCGCGCTAGGCGTGGTCGATTGGGCCGCCTCGCGCTTTGATCTGGTTATAACGTTGGTGGGGCCGCAAACCGACGCGCAGATCGCGCAGGAATTGCTTGCGGCGCGCGGTGTGGATGTGTCCGTGCAATCGGGGCCTGCGCCTTTGCGGGCGCAGTGGGGCGAAGGCAGCAACGATTGACTTAAAGTCGGTTCGGCTCTTAGGCCGCCAGTTCCAGCGGCACGATTTCGCCCGAAAGATACAGCTTTTTCGCCTTCGCCCGGCTGAGCTTTCCTGAACTAGTTCGGGGCAAAGTGCGCGGCGGGACCAGTTCGACGACGCAGCTCATGCCGGTGACCGAACGCACCTTGTCGCTGATCTGTTCGCGCAGCTTGATGCGCTCCACTGGATCGGCAACGCGGCAATGAACCAGCACAGCGGGCGCTTCCTCGCCGCCTTCGGTCTCCACCGCAAACGCGGCGATGTCGCCGTGGTTGAAGCCCGGCAATTGTTCCACGGCCCACTCTATATCCTGCGGCCAGTGGTTCTTGCCGTTGATGATAATCATGTCTTTGGCGCGGCCTACGATGAACAGATAACCATCGGCCAAATAGCCCATGTCGCCGGTGTCGAGCCAGCCATCGACGAGGCAATCTTCCGTCGCCTCTTCGTTGCGGAAGTAAGAATGCATAACGCTCGGGCCGCTGCACCACACTTTGCCGATCTGGTGATCGCCGCGCGCTTCTCCGGTTTCGCCGCGGATTTCGACCTTCATGTCAGGCAACGCTTTGCCGCAATTGACGATAGCGCGGTATCGCGCCGGGCGCGAAATGTCGCGCGGAGTGCCTGAAAGGCGCTCCTCTTCGACCAATTCGACGCGAATGCCTTCGCCTGGTGGCATGACCGTTACCGCCAGCACCGCTTCGGCCAGACCATAGGACGGCGTGAAAGCCGAGGCTTTGAAGCCCGCATCGCTAAACGCGTTGACAAAGCTTTGCATGACGTCCGGGCGGATCATGTCCGCGCCGTTGCCCGCAATGCGCCAGCGCGACAGGTCGAAACGCTCCGCCACGTTGGTTTGGCTCGAAATGCGGCGCGCGCAAATGTCATAGCCAAAGGTCGGCGAATACGAGCAGGTGTTGCCCGGATTGCGGCTGATCATATCAAGCCAGGCCAGCGGGCGGCGCGCAAACGCGTCTGGTTTCAAAAGGTCGGCGGAAAACTGATTGGCGATCAGTGACAGGAAGCAGCCGACCAGCCCCATATCGTGATACCACGGCAACCAGCTGATGCAGCGATCGCCGGTGTTAAGCTCCATGCTGACCGCGTGGCCGTACAGATTGTGCAGCAGGCTTTCATGCGTCACCGCGACTCCTTGCGGGAAGCGGGTCGAGCCGGAGGAATATTGCAGATAGCAAATGTCACGCGGACCGGCTTTGGGCAGCTCGCAATCCGGTGCTTCGCGCTGCGCGAAATCCTGCCAGCTTGTCCCGGCGCAGCCTTGTCGCTGCGCGGCGGTGGCGGCCATCTCGCAGATCATTTCCGGATAAATCAGCATCGCCGGGTCCGAGCTTTTCAGCTGAACCGCGAGTTGGTCGATATAGCTCTCTTTGCCGCCAAAACTGGTTGGAAGCGGCAGTGGCACGGGCCACGCGCCCGCGTAGACGCAGGCGCAGAACAGCGCGGCGAATTCAGGGGCCGTCTCTGCAATCAATGCGACACGGTCGTTCTTCTTGATACCCGCTGCGATCAGGCGGCGAGCCATGACCAACGCGTCTTCGCGCATCTCGCGATAGGGGTACACGCGTTCGAGTTGTCCACGCATATCGTGGAAATTAAGGCCCTTTTCGCTCTTCGCGGCGTAATCGATGGCGTCGTTAAAGGTGGCAAATTGCGCACGAATCCGTGGCAAATCGCAATCGTTCGGCGTCGGCGTCAATGCGGCGTCGGTCATATTATATAGCGAAACCCGTAACTTAAGCGCGGCTTACAGCCTGTGCTATTGTCTCCCATACGCTCTGACGGTTACCACCAGAACGGTCCAACTTTTCCCATTTGATAACGAGTGTGGCACGAATAAGGCGAAATGGTTTCAGACGAAAGCGAAACGTCACGCGATGGTAGCGCATCGGGCACGGTTCAGCCCAAGCGTTCGGCTGCGCGCAAGCCGCGCAAAAAGCGGCCTCTGGACGAAACGGCCTTGCGCGACTTGGCGCTCGCCTACGTCGCGCGTTTTTCGACCACCGCGGCCAAACTGGAGGGCTATCTCACGCGGAAAATCCGCGAGCGTGGCGTCGCTGAGGACGAAGATGGCCGCGTACTAGAGATCGACGTTGTTGGAATAGTCACGCGATTTATCGAGCTCGGCTATATTGACGATGACGCCTACGCCCGCAGCCGATCACGCGATCTGACCGCGCGTGGCTTTGGCTCGCGGCGAGTGGAACAGGCTTTGTGGGCCGCCGGCGTGGAAGAGCAAACGCGCGCGGACAACAAACCTTCCGAAGCGGCCAGCCGCCGCGCGGCGATGCTGTTGGCGCGCAAGCGTCGTTTTGGCCCATACAGTCACGACACAGGCCAGACAGAAGAGGACCCAAGCGTCCTTCACAAGCGCCGAGAGAAACAGATCGCGGCCATGCTTCGGGCTGGCCACCTTTACCAACACGTGCAGTTCATCCTTGAAGCGTCAGACCAAGAAGCGATCGAAGAATGGGTCATCGAAGCTGAAGATGACGAAAGCGAACGCGATGCTTGGTAATCCGATACCACGGGGCGCGGCCGCCGCGCTTTTTCTTGCGCTAACAGCGGCGTGCTCGCCCAACTCGGCCGCCCCGACGACGTCTGATGTTGCCGAATCGTCCGAAACAGTCGCGACCAGTCAGCGCCACCCGGTGTCAGGGTTGGAAATCATCGAAGTCGCGATCCTTCGTGGCGACACGCGCATCCCCTTCAAGACCGAACTCGCCGCAACCCGCGAGGAGCAGGCGCGGGGTCTCATGTTTCGCGAAAGCCTGGGGGACGATGAAGCGATGCTGTTCCCCAACGATCTGCCGCAGGCGCGCAGCTTCTGGATGAAGAACACGCCAATCAGCTTGGATATCATCTTCATCAACGCGGATCGCCGCATCGCCAATATTGAGACGGCGGTGCCTTATTCGCTCGAATCGGTGGCGTCCGACGGCGATGTGATCGCGGTGTTCGAGATACGCGGTGGATTGGCCAAAGAGCTGGGCATCGCGGCGGGCGATAAGGTCGAGTGGAAAGCCACACCGTAGGCGGCAAAGGCTCTTGGCGGGCCATGTCGCTTAAGCTAAGCGCGAGGCCATGGGAATCTTCGGAAAAATCTTCACGTGGTGGGATGGCGCGACGCTCGGCACTCACCTTTGGGCCAGCCGTCAGAGTGGCGAGCATGTCGGCACGGACCATGCGGGCAACAAATATTACCGCAAGGCTCGCAAGGATGACGGCCAATCGACCGGATCGTACACACAGCGCGAACAACGCTGGGTGATGTACGATGGCGCTAACGATGCAAGCAAAGTGCCCGCGGAATGGCATGGATGGTTGCACGGCGCGTTTGACGATGTCCCGGAAAGCCATCTGCCCCCGTCCAAGATCTGGGAAGCGGATTACACGCCCAACGCGACCGGCACCGCGCAGGCTTATCTGCCGCAGGGTTCGCTCGACCGGGGTGGCAAACGCGCCAAAGCGGTTGGTGATTACGAAGCCTGGTCGCCGGAAGGCTGAAGAGCCACCGCGATGCGCTTTGTTTGTGTCAGCCTGTCTGTCGGCGCCGCGCTTGGTCTGAGCGCGTGCGCGCAAGAAGAGGCTTCGGTTGAAGCCGAAGAGGCAGTTGAGGTCGCCGATGATGCGAGCACCAGCGATGGCGTCACCGCGCAGGGCGACATTGAAGGCGCCACACCGCGTGAAGAACGCGTCGCGACAATCGGGCTCCTCAACAAACGCAACAATCTGAGCCAGGACATCGAAATGCGTCCAGGCGAAGTGCGCGAAGAGGGACCAGTGATTCTCACACTCGCCACGTGTGAGCGCACCGCGCCTTGGGAAATGCCACAGGAAACCGGAGCGTTCGTGCAGGTCGATGTGCTGGAACGCGGCGAGAGTGAGCACACGCGCGTTTTTTCAGGCTGGTTGTTCAAGGAATCACCCAGCCTCAACGTGGTGGAACACCCGATCTACGATGTCTGGATCAAGGATTGCGCGATGCGCTTTCCCGGAGAGGCTCCGCTCGAGGCCGCCGCCGAAGAAGGCTGAGTTAGCGCCGTTTCCGCTTCTTGCGTGAACGCGCGATACGCATCCATCAACGTCATTCGAGTGCGCCCTTTGGCGCGCTCAAGCGTGCGCATGTACATAGCCTGCGGCATCTCAATCGCGCCCAACGAAGCGAGATGGTCGGTCATGAACTGGCAGTCCAGCACGCGGTACTGCGCCCGCCGCATCATCGCGACAAGCCAGGCAAGCGCGACCTTGCTGGCGTTGTCGGCGCGACTGAACATGCTTTCGCCGCAAAACACGCGTTCGAAACTCACCCCATAAAGGCCACCCACCAGCTCATTGGTCGCCCCCGGTTCGATCCCAGGCAGCCAGCATTCAATCGAATGGGCGTGCCCGGCTCTGTGCAGGCCTACATAGCTGCGGACGATTCGTTCGCTGATCCAGGTTTCGGGATGGCCGGGACGCGGCTGCGCACAGGCTTCGACCACGTCCTGAAACGCGGCGTCCATTGTTACGATGTAACGGTCGGATCGCACGACCTTGCGCAGGCTCTTGGACAGGTGGAAGTCTTCAAGTGGCAAAATCGCCCGCTCACGAGGCTCGACCCAGAAAATGTCTTGGTCTTCCCGCTTATCCGCCATCGGAAAAATGCCGCTGCGATAAGCGAGCAGCAGTGTCTCGACGGGAATCGTGGTGCGGAGCGGCGAATGCATGGGAGATAAGATAGCATCGCGCGGCGCGGGTTAAAGTAAGAAGGCGACAAAGCGCTTACGCAGTAACGGTTAGTGTTGCCACCCGCGTGCGCTTTGTCTAAGGGCAGCCGTCCAAAGTGCAGGGGCGTAGCTCAGTTGGTAGAGCATCGGTCTCCAAAACCGAGGGCCACGGGTTCGAATCCTGTCGCCCCTGCCATTTTTCCGACCATACAATTGAATCGCCGCTACGCCGTTTGGCGCGCGCGTTGATGCGCCATCCATTCGCGTGGAGCCAGGCCGGTGTGGCGTTTGAAAGCGCGGTTGAAGGTCGCTTTTGAGCCGAATCCGCAATCGAGCGCGAGATCGAGCAGGTTGGGTGCGGCGCTTGTGTCAGAGCGCCGCAATTGATCGCACACCGCATCGACCCTGAGGCCGTTTATGAAAGAGGTGAAGTTGACCTCTTCGCGCGCGTTGAGGGCGGCGGATAGAGTGGAGGAATTGGTCCCCAGACGTCGGGCAAGCTCGCCAAGAGTCAGGTCCTGATCGAAATGCCATTCGCCCTCGCGCACCCTGGTTTCCACCGCTTCAAGAGCCAGCCTTTCTGGGATAGCCGGCTTTTCGGCCTCGCTGGGTTCGACCTGTGGGGCGACTTCGGCTGTTTGCGCGTCAGGTTTGGGAAAGCGGCGGTCGCTGCGCGCCAGGAACTGCAGGGACAGCCACAGAACGACCACGCCACTGACCGCGTAGAACCAGAAGTTGGTTACGTAAGACAGCTGCCCGATGATGGTGGCCAAGACATCGCTAGAGAGCCACACCAAAGCGAGGCCAATAATCGCCGCGCCCGCTTGGCTGAGCCAGGCAAGGTCCACGCGGTCTGCGTTGGAGTGTTCGCGCCCGATCCATTCGCGGTATCGCCCGATCCGAAACCAGCTTTCCCACCCTGTATAAGCGATCAGGCCAAGCCCAAGGGCGGTTTCAATCGGTACGATATAGGGTTCGTGAAACGCATCGCTGAACGCGAATTTCATATCCGCTGCGCCTTCGCCTGTGCCCCATTCTGGGCCGATCAATAGGAAACAGCCGGTGTAGTAGAGCGTCTGAATTGCGCCGGGGACCAGCCACAGCCACCATCGGTCGGGCAGTCGCTCGCTCGTCAGGGCGCGCACAGTCAGCAGCCATAGCGGCCCGATATAAAGCTCGGTGTTGAACGGCGCGAAGGTCAGCCACGGATAGGCCTGATACGCGCCGGAAAAACCGATGATGTAGGGCGTGCTGAACAAAACCCATGCAAGGATCAGCGCGAGGAAAAGCCGCGCGGCGACCACTTCGCGGGCGTTCGCCCAGATCATGATGCCAGCCATAATTGCCGGCAATCCGGTCACTAACAAAACGGTGGTGCGCCAACCTAATTCCATATGATGAGGCTTCTTTCTTCAAACAAATCAACGACGCCGTTCGCTTGCCCTAGGCGCGAAATGCCATCGTCTCAATTCTTCGAAAAACACACTTTCGGCTTTTTTGAGGCGATGTGCCGGGGCGATGAAGCCAGTGGATCGTCCACCAGCCCGGTGTTTGCGGTTCTTTGAAGCGCAGACGAATGGGCGCCTCACGAAAGGATCCGAACCCTTGTCATTCCTGTCCCCCATCCGCAGCCGCGCGCTCCCCACCTGCGTGCCGGTTATTGCCATTTCCGTTGCGATAGCCGCGCTGGCTTCGCTTACCCCCGTTTCGGCGGCAGCTCATTCGAAGGCCGAGAAAGCCGTTTATGTGAACACGCAATTTGTCGAAAGTGACGCCGCGCAGGAGAGCGGGCGATTGGTGATCGAAAACACGTCGGTTTTTCCGCGCAAGGTCTACGCGCGGTTTCAAATGCCGAACGATCCGAACAACCGAAACTATGGCTTCTTTCAGACAATCCCGCCGCTTTCAAAGATAGCGTATGATCTGCCGTTAGGCGTGAGGGTCTTTGCCTGTGACGGAAAGTATTGGGACGACTATCGACCGGATGAGGCTTATGCTGTGACGATCATGGAAGAGGCAACCTATCGTTTCACCCACCGCGAATTTCAGCCCGTCGCGCTGCGCCGCGCCAAGGGGGAGTGAGGAGCATGAAGACTTTATCTTGCACGTTCGCCCTCGCCGTTGGTTTGGCTTTTGGTACCGCGCCTTGTGTCGCGCAGAATCAGGAGCCTGCGGGCGCGCCGGGCGCCTCAGTGCCATCGTCGCCGCGCAATCAGGTTTTGACGGCGGATCAGGTGCGCGAGGACCTTTCCATCACACGCCAGGCTTTGGAGCAGATCCATCCCGGATACACGCGCTACACGTCGCAAGGCACGCTCGATGCGCTGTGGCAGGACGCGTCGACCAAGGCGCTCGCGAATCCCACGCGCGGCAACATCTATCTTCAAATCAGCCGCGTGCTCGCCGCGATCCGATGTGATCACACCAAAGCGGAACTGCCGGCCGATTTTGAGAAAGCGCGTCAGGAAGAGCCGCTCTATCTGCCCTTCCGCTACGCCATCTTCGATAATCGCCTGTTTGTTGTCGATCCCGGCGACACCGACCTGATTGGCGGCGCCGAAATCCTCGCCATCGATGGCACGCCCACCAGCGAGGTGATCGCCAAGGTGTTTGAGCTGTTCCCGGTCGATGGCGACACCGATTACATCAAAGGGGAAAGCGTGGTGGCGCAAGGCGAATTCATGGGCCCCGCCTTCGACCATTTCTATCCATTCCTGTTTGAGACCCGCCCCGAGGTCACCCTCAAGATCGCCGGAATGGACGATGTGACGGTCAAGCGCTGGACCTACGCCGAGTTCGAAGAGCAAACCGGCACGCGCCGTTTTGCCAGCAATTTCGACAGCTCGGTCACCTTCAAACTGCTCGACGATCGCGCCGCCTATCTCAGCGTCGACACCTTCGTGAATTACCGCCGCCCAGTCGATCCAGACACGATCTATGGCCCCGTCTTTGAGCGCATGGCGAAGTCGGGCCGTGACACGTTGATCCTCGATCTGCGCCGCAACGGGGGCGGATCGAACGACGCGCAGATGGGGCTGGTGCAGTGGCTGATGCCATCGGCGTTCCGGCAGGCCGACGCCATGCTGGTCAAGAGCGATCGGATCGATCCGGCGATTAAACCCTATCTCACCACATGGGAGAAAGCCGCGCTCAATCCCGACCCGGCGTGGTTCAAACAGCGCGCTGATGGCCTGTTCGAGATCGTCAATCCATTCGCCGGGAAACCCGCCGAGAGTGTTCCCGCCAAACCCGGCGCGTTCAAAGGCAAATTGATTGTCCTCACCAGCACCGACAACGCTTCGGGCGTGACCCATCTGCTCAGCGTCTTGCGCACGCAGCGTCCGGATACAGTCTTTTTCGGCGAAAAGACTGGCGGGGCTTCAACCGGGGCGACCGCAGGTATCTTATTCACTCTCAACCTACCCAACAGCGGGGCCAAAGTCCGCGTGCCTTTGCAGCGCACGGTTATCGCTCAGGCGGAAAAGCTCGATCCGCGCGGAGGGATCACGCCCGATATCCTCGCTGAGGACACGCTGCTCTCCACCTTAGCGGGCACCGATCCGGCGATGGAAGCGGCGGTGGCCTATCTGTCCAAGACCGACCCGTAACCAGCGGGGCGGGGGAAGGCGCGCGCCGATAGGGGGTCGCCCGTATTGGCGCGTCATCTTTCATTCGATCAAAAGAAGGCAAGCTTTGTCGCTCGTCGCAACGCCCCTTTTGCTTTGGAGGATACATGCCCCGCACCGTGTCTCGCGTATCGTCGCTTGGTCTTTCGGCACCGACACCGGGTCATTCGAGCGCTGATCCCGCGGTGGACGCGACACAGCGGCGCCTCAAGCACGGGCCGATCCGACCCATGAAAGAGCCGAGGCTTTGGGAGCGTCTGCTGGGGCGGCGCTGAACCGCCCCAACTCAGCTATCTGGGATCAATATTCCTCAGGCCCTTCAGGCGTTTCAGCGACGAAATCCTTGCCTGCATTTTTTTGACCCTGGGCCAGTTTGAACACCACGCCCGAAAGCAGCAGCAGCGCGACCAGGTTGGGCAGCGCCATCGCGGCGTTTGAGATATCGCCAAGACGCCACACCAGTTCCGACGGCTGAGCCGCCGCCAGCCAGATCACAACGCACCACACGACACGCCAGATGATGTGGAGGATTTTCTCCCCGCCACGGGTCGAACCCGGAATGCGGTCGTAAAGGAAGGTGATCGCCCGCTCGCCATAGTAAGACCATGTCAGCAGCGTGGTGAACACAAACAGGATCAGCACTATACTGGTCACCAGCGTGCCGATCGGAACGCCCGCGATCAGGGTCGGGAACGCCGCCGCAAACGCGCCGCTGGTCATCTCAAAACCGACCCGGTCGGATTGCCACGCGTAGGCGACCGCTTCGGTGCCGGCCATGAAGTCACCACGAACCGACAGGATCACCAGCGCGGTCATGGTGCAGATCACGATGGTGTCGATAAAGGTGCCCAGCATCGCCATGCGCCCTTGCGATTCCGGATCGTTGGTTTGCGCCACGGCGTGCGCAATCGCGGTCGAACCCTGACCCGCCTCATTCGAGAACAGGCCGCGCGCCACACCAGCGCGCAAGGCGATGATCATCGCCGCGCCGACAAAGCCGCCAGCGGCCGCTTGAGGGTTAAACGCGCCATAAATGATGAGGTAGAGCGTGCCTGGAATCTCCGAAGCGTTAAGCGCCAGAGCGATCGCTGCAATCAGGATATAGGCGCCCGCCATGAACGGGATAACCTTCTCCGCCACGCTGCCAATTGATTTGATCCCGCCGATAATGACGATGAAGACAAGAACGGCGACAACAGCGCCGCCGATCGCCTCTTCAATGCCGAAGAGTTCTTTCAACCCGTCCGCCACCGCGTTGGCTTGGATCGAGTTGCCCGTAACCAGCGCGGAGAACAACGTGCCAAGGCAGAAAACCACCGCCAGCCATGTCCATTTCGGGCCAAGGCCCATCATGATGTAGGACATGGGGCCGCCGCGTTTTGTCCCATCGCTCGTGGTTTCGCGGTATCGGATCGAAAGGGAGCCCTCGGCAAACGCCAGCGCCATTCCGAACAAGGCCGTGATCCACATCCAGAAAATCGCGCCGGGACCGCCCAGCGCAATCGCGGTCGCGACGCCGGCCAGGTTGCCGGTTCCGACCTGGCCTGATAGCGCGGTGGAAAGCGCGGCGAAGGGGCTGATTTCGCCATCGCCTTGTTCTTTGCGCCCTGCAAACAGGCCTTTGAACGCGCTGCCCAATTTCACGATGGGATAGAATTTGAGACCAACCATGATCCAAAGGCCGATGCCCAGCAGGATAATGGTCATGGGCGGAAAGGCGATCACCTCTTCCCCGTTCCATGTGCCGCCCCAGATAAAGTCTGAGACATTGGTGATGGGCGCGATCCACGCTTCGGCGCCGCTCAATTCTGCTGCCATGTGAGAGAAAATTCCTGTTTGCTATCCCCGAAAGAACGCACGCTAGAGTTGCTGGCCGAAAAACGAAAGCCCCTTAGGTCGCAAACTCGCCCTGCGCGCGCACGCTTTGGCTTGCATTCGAGCGCGTGCAGGCATATTGGCAACACGTCTTCTGACATCGCCGAATCTACCGCTCCGGAGGAAACCTTGTTCCTCAGAGCGATGAGACCTACCTGTTAGCGAGACACCGCAAGCCATTATTAGAGAGCGCCGCATCATGGCCGAAGAGACCAAAGCCCAGCCCGCGAAAGCGAAAAAGCCGACCATTCCTGAATTCGTAAATCAGGTGCGTTCGGAAACGTCGAAAGTTGTCTGGCCAACCCGTGACGAAACGATCCGCACCGCGATCTTCGTCTTTATCATGATGGTTGTGCTCGCGCTGTTCTTCCTTGGCGTGGACAGCGTGTTCAACGCCCTCGTCAAATTCCTTTTGACACTCGCATAAACGTCAAATTTCTCCTGACGCTCGCGTAATTGCACGCTGAGCGAGGGACCTAACCGCTTACTTAATTAAGGATTTCCCATGGCCCGTTGGTACATCATCCACGCCTATTCCGGTTTCGAAAACAAGGTGAAGGAAGCGATCCTCGCCGAAGCCGAGCGTCTCGGCCTTGAAGAGGGCGTCGAGGAAATCGAAGTGCCCACCGAAACC